>NZ_CP199879.1:3385000-3387500 GCF_052751275.1 Stenotrophomonas muris
GTTATATGGTCAAGCCGCACGGATCATTAGTATCAGTTAGCTCAATACATTGCTGTACTTACACACCTGACCTATCAACCACGTAGTCTACATGGTTCCTTCAGGGGGCTTGTGCCCCGGGAGATCTCATCTTGAGGCGCGCTTCCCGCTTAGATGCTTTCAGCGGTTATCGCTTCCGAACATAGCTACCCGGCAATGCCACTGGCGTGACAACCGGAACACCAGAGGTTCGTCCACTCCGGTCCTCTCGTACTAGGAGCAGCCCCTCTCAAATCTCCAACGCCCATGGCAGATAGGGACCGAACTGTCTCACGACGTTCTGAACCCAGCTCGCGTACCACTTTAAATGGCGAACAGCCATACCCTTGGGACCGACTACAGCCCCAGGATGTGATGAGCCGACATCGAGGTGCCAAACACCGCCGTCGATATGAACTCTTGGGCGGTATCAGCCTGTTATCCCCGGAGTACCTTTTATCCGTTGAGCGATGGCCCTTCCATACAGAACCACCGGATCACTAAGTCCTAGTTTCCTACCTGCTTGATCCGTCGATCTTGCAGTCAAGCACGCTTATGCCTTTGCACACAGTGCGCGATGTCCGACCGCGCTGAGCGTACCTTCGAGCTCCTCCGTTACTCTTTAGGAGGAGACCGCCCCAGTCAAACTACCCACCATACACGGTCCCCGACCCAGATAATGGGCCCAGGTTAGAACGTCAAGCACGACAGGGTGGTATTTCAAGGATGGCTCCGCCACAGCTAGCGCCATGGTTTCATAGCCTCCCACCTATCCTACACAGACGAACTCAACGTTCAGTGTAAAGCTATAGTAAAGGTTCACGGGGTCTTTCCGTCTTGCCACGGGAACGCTGCATCTTCACAGCGATTTCAATTTCACTGAGTCTCGGGTGGAGACAGCGCCGCTGTCGTTACGCCATTCGTGCAGGTCGGAACTTACCCGACAAGGAATTTCGCTACCTTAGGACCGTTATAGTTACGGCCGCCGTTTACTGGGGCTTCGATCAAGAGCTTCGCCTTGCGGCTGACCCCATCAATTAACCTTCCAGCACCGGGCAGGCGTCACACCCTATACGTCCACTTTCGTGTTTGCAGAGTGCTGTGTTTTTGATAAACAGTCGCAGCGGCCTGGTTACTGCGACCCTCTTCAGCTATAGCTCGCACGAGCCACCAAAAAGGGTGCACCTTCTCCCGAAGTTACGGTGCCATGTTGCCTAGTTCCTTCACCCGAGTTCTCTCAAGCGCCTGAGAATTCTCATCCTACCCACCTGTGTCGGTTTACGGTACGGTCTGCGTAAGCTGAAGCTTAGGAGCTTTTCCTGGAAGCGTGGTATCAGTGACTTCGCCATAAAGGCTCGTCTCGGTGCTCGGTCTTAGAGGATCCCGGATTTGCCAAAGATCCAAACCTACCGCCTTTCCCCAGGACAACCAACGCCTGGTACACCTAACCTTCTCCGTCCCTCCATCGCACTTACGCGAGGTGCAGGAATATTAACCTGCTTCCCATCGACTACGACTTTCGTCCTCGCCTTAGGGGCCGACTCACCCTGCGCCGATTAACGTTGCGCAAGGAAACCTTGGGCTTTCGGCGTGCGGGTTTTTCACCCGCATTATCGTTACTCATGTCAGCATTCGCACTTCCGATACCTCCAGCAGACTTCTCAATCCACCTTCAACGGCTTACGGAACGCTCCTCTACCGCGCATAACAAAGTTATGCACCCCAAGCTTCGGTTCTGTGCTTAGCCCCGTTAAATCTTCCCCGCAGACCGACTCGACCAGTGAGCTATTACGCTTTCTTTAAAGGGTGGCTGCTTCTAAGCCAACCTCCTGGCTGTCTGTGCCTTTCCACATGGTTTTCCACTTAGCACAAAATTTGGGACCTTAGCTGTGGGTCTGGGTTGTTTCCCTTTTCACGACGGACGTTAGCACCCGCCGTGTGTCTCCCATACAGTCCGTCTCGGTATTCGGAGTTTGCAATGGTTTGGTAAGTCGCGATGACCCCCTAGCCATAACAGTGCTCTACCCCCGAGAGGATACATATGAGGCGCTACCTAAATAGCTTTCGAGGAGAACCAGCTATCTCCGGGTTCGATTAGCTTTTCACTCCTAATCACACCTCATCCCCTACCTTTGCAACGGGAGTGGGTTCGGGCCTCCAGTGCGTGTTACCGCACCTTCACCCTGGGCATGACTAGATCACCCGGTTTCGGGTCTACTGCCCGCGACTATGCGCCCTTATCAGACTCGGTTTCCCTTCGCCTCCCCTATACGGTTAAGCTTGCCACGAACAGTAAGTCGCTGACCCATTATACAAAAGGTACGCAGTCACTCCTTGCGGAGCTCCTACTGCTTGTACGCACACGGTTTCAGGTTCTATTTCACTCCCCTCTCCGGGGTTCTTTTCGCCTTTCCCTCACGGTACTGGTTCACTATCGGTCGGTCAGTAGTATTTAGCCTTGGAGGATGGTCCCCCCATGTTC
>NZ_CP199879.1:3390000-3807500 GCF_052751275.1 Stenotrophomonas muris
TAAAGCTGCAGATGATTGATTCTGGCAACGTATCGCTTGCTTTAAAACAATTAATAGTTGCTTGATCAAACGTCTGCAAGATGGACAATCATCCTTCCTGCAGGCGCCTTCACAAGATACCTGCGCATACTTTCAAAGATCCGGGGAAGTGGCCTCAGCGCCGTTCCCGTGTGCCGCGAAGTTTCCTTCGTAGCGAGCCGCCCATTATGCCAGACTTTTTCAGTCCGTCAACACCTTCGTTCGATCATCTCGTTCGGCGGTGGTGGGCACCCTGTTGTCGCTGAAGCCCCTTGGTGGCGCCCCCTGCGACGGGGGAGGAGAAGTATGGCCCCATCCACATCGTTTGTGAAGGGGGTGTGGCGATTTTTTTCACCGGATGTTGCATCTGTTCATCCGTCGCGCTGCGGTAGGAACCCGCGAAGCGCAGCCAAGCGTAGGCTTGGCTCTACAAGAGCATAAGGAAGGGCCGGCTGGCGCCGGCCCTTCCCTGCTGTCAGGCAGTGACCAGGCGCACGCGGGCGAAAGTACGCTTGCCGACCTGCAGCAGGCCTTCGAAGCCCGGCTGCAGCACCTGCTGGCCATCTTCGACCACTTCACCGTCGACCTTGACCGCGCGCTCCTTGAGCTTGCGATTGGCTTCAGAGTTGCTCGGGGTCAGGCCGGCCGCCGTCAGCAGCGCAGCGATACGCAGTCCTTCGGCCGGAATCGCCACGTCCTGCAGCGGCAGCTGGGTAATGTCACCCTGCCCGGTCACCGCTGCTTCCCAGCCTGCAATGGCCTGCTCGGCCGCCGCGGCGTCGTGGAAACGGGTCGCCAGTTCACGCGCCAGGCGCAGCTTGACCACACGCGGGTTCAAGCCGCCTTTGGCCACCTGCTCGCGCAGCTGCACGGCTTCGGCCTGGCTGATGTCGAAGGACAGCAGTTCGATCCAGCGCCACATCAGGGTGTCGTCCACCTTCATGGTCTTGGTGACGATGTCGATGGCCGGCTCGCTGATGCCAATGTAGTTGCCCAGCGACTTGGACATCTTGTTGACGCCGTCCAGGCCTTCCAGCAGCGGCATGGTCAGCACCACCTGCGGCTTCTGGCCGTGGTGTTCCTGCAGGCCACGGCCCATCAGCAGGTTGAACTTCTGGTCGGTACCGCCCAGTTCGACGTCGGCCTCCAGGGCCACCGAATCGTAGCCCTGCACCAGCGGGTACAGGAATTCGTGGATGGCGATGGACTGCTGGGCGGCATAGCGCTTGGCGAAGTCGTCGCGCTCGAGCATGCGCGCCACGGTGTGCTGGCCGGCCAGGCGGATCATGTCGGCCGCGCCCATCTTGCCGAACCACTCCGAGTTGAAGCGGACTTCGGTACGGCTGCGGTCGAGCACCTTGAACACCTGTTCCTCGTAGGTACGGGCGTTGGCCAGCACGTCATCGCGGCTGAGCGGCTTGCGGGTCAGGCTCTTGCCGGACGGGTCGCCGATCATGCCGGTGAAGTCGCCGATCAGGAAAATGACCTGGTGGCCCAGGTCCTGGAACTGGCGCATCTTGTTCAGCAGCACCGTATGGCCCAGGTGCAGGTCGGGCGCGGTGGGGTCGAAGCCGGCCTTGATCCGCAGCGGACGGCCTTCCTGCAGGCGCGCACGCAGATCCTCGAGCTTGAGGATCTCGTCGGCACCACGGCCGATCAGGGCAAGGGCTTCTTCAATCGAGGACACGTGACTACTCCCGGCAACGCCGATTCTTGTGTGGGGTGTTAAAGCGAAGTTAACCCGATTGGCTTCACAAAAGCCAATGGGCACAAGGGTTTGACGCGGTTTTCTGAGGTGTCTATGGTAACCGGCGATCAGGCCCGCACTCCCAGGCCGCCAGGAAAAAACCGCCGATGCACAATTCCGAACAAGGGCGCGCACGCAAGCAGCGCTTCCAGGAACGCCTCCACGTCCTGCACGACAACACCCTGCATCGGAAGCTCAGGCAACATCTTCCCGCCGCCTTCAATGAGCGCTGGACCCGCCGCCATTGGATGCATGCCAGCCTGTTTGCGACCATCGGCGCCCTGGTGGCGACGATCGTCCCCGGTTTCTCGCACACCATCGATGCGCCTTACGCCGACAGCCACACCAGCCTGGCGCTGCCGTTGCCGCCGCTGACCATGGCCCGCCAGCAGCAGGTGCCGGGTGACAGCTGGCAGGTGCTGCGCGTGCAGCGTGGCCAGACCCTGAGCGACCTCTTCGACAAGGCTGGCATTCCGGCCACCACCCTGCACCGGGTGCTGGACCACCCCGGCGCGCGTGAGGCGTTGACCAAGCTGCGCCCGGGTGCCGAGATCGCCTTCGACATGCCGCTGTCCGGCGACCTGCGCAGCATCCGTTTCGACCGCGATGCCGACAACCGCGTGGAACTGAGCCTGGCCGGCGATGACATCAAGGAGAAAGTGACCAAGCGCGAGTCCTCCACGCGCACCGTGGTCACCAGCGGCGAGATCACCAGTTCGCTGTATGCCGCGGCCCGACGGGCCGGGCTGTCGCCGTCGGCGATCGCGACGATGACCGACGACATCTTCAAGTACGACATCGACTTCTCCAAGGACCTGCAGCCGGGCGACCGCTTCAGCGTGGTGATGGATGAAACCTGGCGCGAAGGCGAGAAGGTGGACACCAGCAAGATCCTGGCGGCGACCTTCACCACCGGTGGCAAGACCTATTCCGGCTTCCGCTTCGACCGCAACGGCAAGTCCGAGTACTACGACATCAACGGCCGTTCGCTGAAGAAGAGCTTCATCCGCATGCCGATCCCGTTCGCGCGGCTGAGTTCGACCTTCGGCGCACGCAAGCACCCGGTGCTGGGCAAGATGCGCATGCACAAGGGCGTGGACTACGCCGCGCGCACCGGCACTCCGATCATGGCCGCCGGCGATGCCCGCGTGCAGTTCGCCGGCGTGCAGCGCGGCTACGGCAACGTGGTGATCCTCGACCATGGCCGCGGCCACACCACCCTGTACGGCCACATGTCGCGCTTTGCGAACATCAGGACCGGCCAGCGCGTGGCCCAGGGCACGGTGATCGGCTACGTCGGTTCGACCGGCCTGGCGACCGGGCCGCACCTGCACTACGAATTCCGCGTCAACGGCGAGCACCGCAACCCGCTGACCGTGACCATGCCGCCGCCGGAACCGCTGAAGGGCGCCGAGCTGGTCGCCTTCCGCGCGCAGACCGCGCCGGCGATGGCGCGCATCCAGGGCATGGAGAAGCTGATCTACGCCGACGCCAGCCCGGCACCGACCAGCCGCGACGAGGCTGCGCCCGAGGTGGCCAGCGCCAAGGACAAGCAGGCGACCGGCCGCAAGCGCGGCTGAGCGTCTTGCGTTGACGAAGAAGGACGCGGCAGCCCAAGCTTGCCGCGTCCTTTTTTTATGCCTGCCATGAACACGACTGCCGACGCTGACGCCCCCCTGTACCTTGGCCTGATGTCGGGCACCAGCGCCGATGGCATCGATGCCGCGCTGGTGCAGTTCCCCGCCGGCGGTGGCTGCCGCTTCGTGCACGGCCTGACCGCCCGCTGGGAGCCGGTGCTGCGCGCGCGGCTGGTGGCGCTGGGCGAAGGTGGCCCGCTGGAGTCGCTGGAGGAACTGGGCGAACTGGACGCGCGGATCGCGATCAACTTCGCCGGGGCCGCCAATCAACTGCTGGCCGAGGCCGGCGTGGACCGCAGCCAGGTGCGCGCGATCGGCTCGCACGGCCAGACCGTGCGCCACCGCCCGCTGGCCGACCCGGCGTTCACCGTGCAGCTGGGCGACGGCAACCGCATTGCCGAACTGACCGGGATCACGACGGTATCCGACTTCCGCCGCCGCGACGTGGCGGCCGGGGGCCACGGTGCGCCGCTGATGCCGGCCTTCCACCTGGGCATGCTGGGCACCGCCGACGAAGACCGCGCGGTGCTCAACCTGGGCGGCATCGCCAACCTGACCCTGATCCCGCGCGAAGGCGCGGTGCGTGGCTTCGATACCGGCCCGGCCAATGCGCTGATGGACGCCTGGTGCCAGCGCCATACCGGCCGCACCTTCGATGCCGATGGCGCTTACGCTGCCAGTGGCACGTTGGACGAGGGCCTGCTGGCCGGCTGGCGCTCGGACCCGTGGTTCGCGCTGCCGCCGCCGAAGAGCACCGGGCGCGAACAGTTTCACCTGTCCTGGGCCGAAGCCCACATGGGGGAAGGCGAGTACGCCGCTGCCGATGTGCAGGCCACCCTGCTGGAGCTGACCGTGGCGACCGTGGCCGATGCGTTGCTGGCGCAGCAGCCGCAGACCCGGCGCCTGCTGGTCTGTGGCGGCGGTGTGCGCAACCGGCAGCTGATGAAGCGGCTGGCGGCGCGGCTGCCGGAGGTGCAGGTGGAGTCCAGCGCGGTGCATGGGCTGGACCCGGAGTACGTGGAGGCGATGGGTTTCGCCTGGCTGGCGCAGCGGACGATGGACGGGCTGGCGGGCAACCTGCCGAGCGTGACCGGGGCAATGGGCCCGCGGATCCTGGGGGCGATCCACCTGGCGTGAGGTGGGCCGTCCGCGCAGGTGAGGCGCCGTTGTAGAGCCGAGCCCTGCTCGGCTTAGCGCGGGCCGGGCCAAGAGCAGCCGAGCATGGCTCGGCTCTACAAGGGCGCTAATCGAAACCCTGCCCTGCCGGCAGGGCCTGCAGGGCGGCAATCGCGGCGGAGAGGGCGTCCACTTCGGGATCGCCGAAGCCGGAGCGGACCTCCAGTTCACTGCTGAACAGCCCCTGCTCCAGCAAGGCGGCGCAGGTCTGTTCGTGGGTCCAGCCGCGGGCGACCGCGACCCGTCGGATGCGTTCCAGCAGCAGCGGGTCCAGGTCCCGCAGCACAACGTCGGCCATGCTCACTTCCCCGTTCGCAAGGCACCGCCCCCTCGGCGCGTCGGGGGCGATGATCCCGCAGTCCGGGCGGGCAGGCAATCAGGCGACCGGCGGCGGCCCGCGATCGGCGATCCGCGGCCACAGCCACGCCAGCAGCAGCAGGGTTGGCACCACGGTGATCGAGCTGAGGATGAAGAACGTGCTGTAGGACGTGGCTTCGACGATGTAGCCGGAGACGCCACCGACGAACTTGCCCGGCAGGTTGGCCAGCGAGACCAGCAATGCGTACTGGGTGGCGGTGAAGTTGCGGTCGGTCAGCGACGACATGAAGGCCACCAGCACGGTGCCGGCAAAGCCCTGGAACAGGTTGTCGGCACTGAGCGCGGCGTAGAACGCCCACAGCTTGCCCGGATTGTGCGCCATCAGCAGGAAGGCCAGGTTGGACAGCGCCACGCCCAGCGCGGCCACCAGCAGCATGCGGCGGAAGCCGAACGCAGCCACCGCGATGCCGCCAAGGAACGCGCCGCCGATGCCCATCCACACACCGAACAGCTTGGAGACGGTGGCGATGTCGGCCTTGTCGAACCCCGAGTCGAGATAGAACGGCCCGGCCATCACTCCGATCACCTGGTCGGGGAACTTGAACAGGCCGACGAAGGCCAGCAGCACCAGCGCCAGTGCCACGCCATTGCGGCTGAAGAAGCTGGAGATGGGCTGGACGAACGCTTCGGCAATATCGATGCGGCGCTGCACGGCGGTGGCCGGGCGCTGCGGTTCGGCGCACAGCAGGGTGGTGACGATCGGCAGCAGCATCAGCGCGGCCATCGCCAGGTAGGCGACGATCCAGCCTTCGAACTGGGCCAGGTACAGCGCGCCGGCACCGGCCAGGATCAGGCCGATCCGGTAGCCCAGCGTATAGGTGGCGGCCAGCGCCGCCTGGGCGGTCTGCGGCGCGATCTCGATGCGGTAGGCATCGACGGCCGAATCCTGGGTGGCGCCGGCGAACGACGCCACCAGCACCCACATCACCAACGGCCACACGCCCTGTTCGGGCCGCACGAAGGCCAGCGCGACCAGCCCGACCAGCACCAGCACCTGCGACACCAGCAGCCAGGAGCGGCGGCGGCCGAGCCGCCCCAGCAGCGGGAAGGCGTAGCGGTCCAGCAGCGGTGCCCACAGGAACTTGAGCAGGTAGAAGAAGCTGGCCAGGCTGATCAGGCCGATGCTGCCCAGGTCCAGCCCGACGTCGCGCAGGCGCGTGGACAGGGTCTGCGAGGCGATCAGCAGGAACGGCAGGCCACTGCCGAAGCCGAGCATGGCCATGGTCAGCGCCGACGGGGTACCAAAGGCGCGCTTGATGCCGGCCCAGCCCTTGTAGCTGACCGGCGTGGCGGCCTCGGTCACAGGTTGTAGTCCACGGTGAACGGGGCGTGGTCGGAGAAGCGCTCGTCGCGGTAGATCGAGCAGCTGCGCAGTCGGTCACGCAGGCCCGGGGTGATGAACTGGTAGTCGATGCGCCAACCGACATTGTTGGCACGGGCGGCGCCGCGGTTGCTCCACCAGGTGTAGTCCTCTCCGGTGGGGTTGAGCAGGCGGTAGGCATCGGCCCACCCACGGCCGCCGGCGACATCGGTGGCCTGGCCGTGGTCGGCGCACAGCGCGTTGAGCCAGTCGCGCTCCTCCGGCAGGCAGCCGGAGTTCTTCTGGTTGGACTTCCAGTTCTTGATGTCCAGCGCCGAACGCACGATGTTCCAGTCACCGCACAGCACGTAGTCGCGGCCGCTGCGCGCCCACGCTTCGAGGATCGGCCGCAGCCATTCCATCACTTCGAACTTGAAGCCCTGGCGCAGGTCGCCCGAGCTGCCCGATGGGATATAGAAGGAAACCACGCTGAGATTGCCGTAGCGCGCCTCGATGTAGCGGCCTTCGTCGTCGAACGGCGCCCAACCCAGCGAGGTGATGACCTGGTCCGGCTCGCGCTTGCTGTAGATCGCCACGCCGCTGTAGCCCTTCTTGGTGATGGCATCGCGATAGAAGCAGTGGTGGCCGTCCGGACGGAACATCGGGTCGGTCAGCTGGTCTTCCTGGGCCTTGGTTTCCTGGATGCACAGGACGTCGGCGTCCTGGGCACGGAACCAGTCGAGGAAGCCCTTGGTCGCGGCGGAACGGATGCCATTGGCGTTGAAACTGATGATGCGCATGCGGGGGACCTGCGGCGGGAAACCGGGCAAGCATACCGGTTGCCCGCAGGGCTGCGCAGTCCGCCAGGCCGGGCCTGGACGGCTTTCACATGGCGCTGGACGAGCGCAAAACGCCCAGCTGGATTAGGATTTGTGCTCCAAATGAAGATGAATCGAGTTTTGATGAGCGACCACCGCCACCGTTTCCTGCAGCTGGCCCTGACTGCCGACGCCCTGCGCTTCGGCCAGTTCACCCTCAAGTCCGGCCGGCTGAGCCCCTATTTCTTCAACGCCGGTCGTTTCGACTCCGGTTCGCTGCTGTCGCAGCTCGGCGCCTGCTACGCCGATGCCATCGATGCCACCGGGATCAAGTACGACGTGGTGTTCGGCCCGGCCTACAAGGGCATTCCGCTGGCCACCGCGATGGCCTGCGAGCTGGCTCAGCGTGGCCGCGACCTGCCGCTGTCGTTCAACCGCAAGGAAGCCAAGGACCATGGTGAAGGCGGCCAGCTGATCGGCGCGGACCTGAATGGCAAGCGCGTGCTGATCGTCGATGACGTGATCACCGCCGGTACCGCGATCCGCGAAGCGCTGGGCATCATCCGCGCTGCCGGCGGCACCCCGGCCGGCATCGTGGTGGCACTGGACCGCCAGGAGATCGCCTCGGAAGCCGACCGTCGCTCGGCGGCACAGTCGGTGGCCGAAGAAGCCGGCATTCCGGTGATCGCCGTGGCATCGCTGGCCGATCTGCTTGATTTCGCCTCCGGCAACCCGGAACTTGTCGGTTACCGGCAGCCGCTGGAAGCCTACCGGGCCCAGTACGGCGTCCGTTCGATCCGCTGACCGACCAGGGGAAAGGTCATGTCCCGAGTTCCTGCTGTTCTCTTTGCCGGCCTGCTGCTGGCCGTGCCGTTCACCGTGCCGGCGCAGTCGCGCGACGGCGGCAAGGTGGAAAAGAAGCTGTACTGCTGGAACGAGGGCAAGGAGCGGATCTGCAGTGATTCGCTGCCGGCCGATGCGGTCAATCACGCCCGCGAGGAGTTCAACGCGAAGAGCGGCCTGCGCAATGCGCAGGTCCAGCGCGCGTTGACCGACGAGGAGCGCGCCGCAGCCAGCACCGTGGCACAGCAGCAGCAGCTGGACCTGATGGCCGAGCAGACCCGCCAGCGCACCGAGCAGGCGATGCTGTCCACCTATGGCAGCGAGGACGACCTGCGCCGGGTGTTCGCCGAACGCCAGGAAGTGCTGGACAACAACCTGAAGACCGCCGAGTACAACGTCACCAGCCTGCGCGAATCGCTGGTGGCGCTGCTGTCGGCCGCCGGTGACCGCGAACTGGCCGGTGGCAAGGTGGCCGACAAGCAGGCCGAGGCGATCCGCCAGCGGCACGTGCAACTGCAGTCGCAGCAACGCCTGCAGGCCGGATTCCTGCAGCAGCAGCAGGCGCTGAAGGCCGAGATCGACAGCACGCTGCAGCGCTATCGCGAGCTGAAGGGCGTGGCGCAGGCGAGCCAGGCGCCGTGATTCGCCTGTAGCGCCGGGCCACGCTCGGCGCCGCGTGACCTTGGGAAAGGGCAGCCGAGCATGGGCTCGGCTCTACAGCAGGCGGCGCCTGGTTACGGGTTGGCCCACGGAA
The DNA here is from genome assembly GCF_052751275.1 of Stenotrophomonas muris. Classification (NCBI taxonomy): domain Bacteria; kingdom Pseudomonadati; phylum Pseudomonadota; class Gammaproteobacteria; order Lysobacterales; family Lysobacteraceae; genus Stenotrophomonas; species Stenotrophomonas muris. The sequence goes on from NZ_CP199879.1 coordinate 3,398,672, forward strand.
TTTATGCACTCTTTACGCGTCGGCCCGGTCCGGCGCGTAGTGCGTTTATGGGCGGCAGGACGACGATGACGGCCTGAGGTGGAGGGGTTCCACCAGGTCGCTATTGAAATGTCCCCCTGGCTGTCTTTGTTGTGTGGCGTGCTGGTGCTGGTCGCCGCCGCCTATCTTCTCTATGTCGTGCTGCGGCCCGAATCGTTCTAACGGAGCCGGCCATGACTGAGATGCTTGTCATTCTTGCCGCCAGCCTGCTCCTGGCGTGGCCGCTGGGCCTGTACCTGGCCCGCGTGATGCGCGGCACGCCGATGAAGGTCGACGTGCTGTTCAACTGGATCGAAAAGCCGTTGTACAAGGTGTTCGGCGTCGATCCCTCGCGCGCGATGTCCTGGCGCGGCTACGTGCTGGCCTTCGTGCTGAGCAACGTGGTGGTCGCTGTGTTGACCCAGGCGGTGTTCATGACCCAGGCCTGGTTGCCACTGAACCCGGACCAGATCCCGAACATGCGCTGGGACACCGCGCTGCACACGATGATCTCGTTCCTGACCAACACCAACCAGCAGCACTATTCGGGCCAGGCGCAGCTGTCCTACCTCTCGCAGATGACCGGCATCACCGGCCTGCAGGTGGTGACGCCGATGATGGGCCTGGCGCTGGCGGTGGCGACGCTGCGCGCGTTGTTCTCGCGTGCGCCGCAGGCTGCGGCGGCCACCGGTGCCGGCGATGACCGCCAGGTGGCGGTAGGCAACTACTACGTGGACGTGGTGCGCCTGTGCGTGCGTTTCCTGTTGCCGCTGTGCCTGGTGTGGACCCTGCTGCTGACCAGCCAGGGTGTGCCGTCGACGATGGCCGGTGGCCCGCAGGCCACGCCGATCGATGCCAGCGCCGGCATGACCGGACAGAAGCTGCCGCTGGGCCCGGTGGCGGCGATGGTCGCGGCCAAGCAGCTTGGCGCCAACGGTGGCGGCTGGTACGGCCCGAACAGCAGCTTCCCGCTGGAGAACCCGACCCCGCTGTCGAACGCGCTGGAAATCGTCGGCATCCTGCTGGTGCCGATGGCGGTGATCTTCATGATCGGCGCGTTCACCGGCCGGCGTCGCTTCGGCGCCCTGGTGTTCAGCTGCATGCTGGGCATGTCGCTGCTTTCCACCGGCGCGATGATGTGGAGCGAAGGGCATAGCGCCAGCGCCGCCACACCGCTGCTGATGGAAGGCAAGGAGGTGCGCTTCGGCGCCGACGGCACGGCGCTGTGGGCGGCGGTGACTACCCAGGTCTCCAATGGCTCGGTGAACGGCATGCACGATTCGCTGGCGCCGCTGAGCGGTGGCATCGCGATGGTCAACATGCTGGTCAGCGCGATCTGGGGCGGCATCGGCTGTGGCCTGCAGCAGTTCATCGTCTATCTGCTGCTGGGTGTGTTCCTGGCCGGGTTGATGACCGGGCGCACGCCGGAACTGTTCGGCCGCAAGCTGGAGACGCCCCAGGTGCGCCTGCTGGCCCTGCTGGTGCTGCTGCAGCCGATCACCCTGCTGGTGTTCACTGCGATCACCCTGGCCGTGCCCGGCCTGGCCGGCACCTCCAACCCCGGCTTCCATGGCATCAGCCAGGTGTTCTACGAGTATGTCTCGGCCTACGCCAACAACGGTTCGGGCTTCGAAGGACTGGGTGACGCCACGCTGTGGTGGAACCTGAGCTGCTCGCTGGTACTGCTGCTGGGCCGCTTCCCGCTGCTGATCATTCCGCTGGTGGTGGCCGCACAGCTGGCCGCCAAGCGCCAGGCGCCGGAGTCTGCCGGCAGCCTGCAGATCGAAACCCCGACCTTCGCCCTGACCCTGGTCTCGGTGATCGTCATCCTGACCGTGCTGCAGTTCATGCCGGCGCTGGTACTCGGCCCGATCGCCGATCACCTGAGCCTGGGACTGCGCTGAGGACACCCTGATGAGTACCCAAGCAAGTTCAACCCGTAGTACCCATGCACCGCGCCCTGCCCTGCTTGATGGCGCCGGCCTGCGCCGTGCGCTGGTCGAAGCGGTGCGCAAGCTGGCGCCGATGCATCTGGTGCGCAGCCCGGTGATGGCGGTGGTGATGGCCGGCACGATCGTCGCCGCGATCGTCACCCTGACCGGCAATGCACCGCTGGGCTTCGGCCTGGCGGTGACCGCCATCCTGCTGGTGACCGTGCTGTTCGGCAATTTCGCCGAGGCAGTGGCCGAAGCGCGTGGCCGTGGCCAGGCCGCCTCGCTGCGCCGTGCCCGCCAGGACCTGGTGGCGCGCCGGCTGGCGGCGCCGCAGCCGGGCGCAGCCGAAGCCCAGGTGCCTGCCGCCGAGCTGCGCCCGGGCGACCATGTGATCGTCAGTGCCGGTGAGCTGGTGCCGGCCGATGGCGAGATCGTGCAGGGCCTGGCCACCATCAACGAAGCGGCAGTGACCGGCGAATCGGCACCGGTGCTGCGCGAGGCCGGTACCGACCGTTCCGGTGTGATCGGTGGCACCAAGGTGCTGTCCGACCAGATCATCGTGCGGGTGACCGCCGAGCCGGGCCACAGCTTCCTGGACCGCATGATCGCGCTGGTGGAAGGTGCCAATCGCCAGAAGACCCCCAACGAGATCGCGCTGACCCTGCTGCTGGCGGCGATGACGCTGACCTTCCTGGTGGTGGTGGCCACGTTGCCGGCGATCGGCGCGGCCGTGGGCGTGCAGGTCGATCCACTGCTGCTGATCGCACTGCTGGTGTGCCTGATCCCGACCACCATCGGCGGCCTGCTGCCGGCCATCGGCATCGCCGGCATGAACCGTGCGCTGGCTGCCAACGTGCTGGCCAAGTCGGGCAAGGCGGTGGAAGTGGCCGGCGACGTCGACGTGCTGCTGCTGGACAAGACCGGCACCATCACCTACGGCGACCGCCAGGCCAGCCACTTCCATCCGCTGGCCGGCATCGACGCCAGCCAGCTGCGCGAGGCCGCACTGCTGTCCTCGCTGGCCGACCCGACCCCGGAAGGCAAGTCGATCGTGCGCCTGGCGCGCGAACAGGGCTGCGCCACCGCCGAGCCGGACCGTGCCGACTACCTGGCGTTCAGTGCCCAGACCCGGATGTCCGGCGTCGATCTGGAACACGGGCGGCAGATCCGCAAGGGCGCTGCCGATGCGATCCGCGCCCACGTGCAGGCGCTGGGCGGCAACGTGCCGGCTGAACTGGCCGGCCGCGTCGAGCAGGTCGCGCGCAATGGCGCCACCCCGCTGGTGGTGGCCGAGGGCCGCCACGTGCTGGGCGTGATCGAGCTGTCGGACGTGGTCAAGCACGGCATGCGCGAGAAGTTCGCACAGCTGCGGGCGATGGGCATCCGCACGGTGATGATCACCGGCGACAACCCGCTGACCGCTGCCGCCATCGCCGCCGAAGCCGGTGTCGATGACTACATCGCCGAGGCCCGTCCGGAAGACAAGCTGGCACGCATCCGCCAGGAACAGGCCGGTGGCCGCCTGGTGGCGATGGTGGGCGATGGCACCAACGATGCTCCCGCGCTGGCCCAGGCCGACATCGGCCTGGCGATGAACTCCGGCACGCAGGCGGCGAAGGAGGCCGGCAACATGGTCGACCTCGATTCAGACCCGGCCAAGCTGCTGGCGGTCGTGGAAGTGGGCAAGCAGCAGCTGATCACCCGCGGTGCGCTGACCACCTTCTCGCTGGCCAACGACGTGTCCAAGTACTTCGCGATCCTGCCGGCGCTGTTTGCCGCTGCGGTTCCGGCCATGGCCGCACTGAACGTGATGCAGCTGTCGAGCCCACGCAACGCGGTGCTGGCGGCGCTGATCTTCAACGCGCTGGTGATTCCCGCGCTGATCCCGCTCGCCCTGCGTGGCGTGCGCTTCCGCCCGGCCACGGCCACCGCGCTGCTGCGGCGGAACATGCTGGTGTACGGCCTCGGCGGCGTGCTGTTGCCGTTCGCGGCGATCAAGCTGATCGACCTCTTCCTTGTCCTGGTATTCGGCGCATGAACCGTTCTGCTTCGACCTCCACCACCCTTCCCCGCGAACCGAAGGCCGAAGCCCGCGTGGCCAGCCTGCAGGACGGCGCCGGCTGGCGCCCGGCGATCGGCCTGGGCCTGGCCACCCTGCTGCTGGCCGGCGCGGTCTACGCCGGCATCGCCACCGGTTTCGCCGGCCTGGCCTACCCCACCCAGGCCGAGGGCAGCCTGCTGCGCGATGGCAGCGGCCAGGTGCGCGGCTCGGCATGGTTGTCGCAGCCGTTCACCGGCGATGGCTACTTCCAGGCACGGCCGTCGGCGGCCAACTACGACCCGATGGCCGCGGCCGGTTCCAACCTGGCGCGCAGCAACCCGGCGCTGGCCGAGCGTGTTGCCGCCAGCACGGCGGCGGTGGCCGCGCGCGAAGGTGTCGCCCCGGCGCAGGTGCCGGCCGACCTGGTCACCCAGTCCGGCGGCGGGCTGGATCCGCAGCTGTCGCCGGCGGCGGCGCAGCTGCAGGTGGCACGCGTGGCACGTGCCCGCGGCCTGCCGGTCGAGCGCGTGCAGGCCTTGGTGCAGGCACATACTGAAGGGCGCCAGTGGGGCGTGTTCGGCCAGCCGCGGGTGAACGTGGTGACGCTGAACTTCGCGCTGGACCATGCGGCCAAGGCGCCGTGATGCCGGCCTGCATCGGCTGCGCGCACAATGGCGGCCATGACAGCGGCCCCCATGACTGATGCGCGTACCCGCCAGGCCGATGCCCTGGTGGAAGGCCTGCAACGCGAAGCCGGTGGCAAGCTGACCGTGTTCCTCGGCGCTGCGCCGGGTGTGGGCAAGACCTACACCATGCTGACCCGTGCCCAGGAGCAGCTGCGCCGCGGCGTGGACCTGGTGGTCGGGCTGGTGGAAACCCATGGCCGCGCCGAAACCCAGGCCCTGCTGGAAGGCCTGCCGCAGCTGCCGTTGAAGGACGTGGCCTATCACGGCCACGCCCTGCAGGAGATGGACCTGGATGCCGTGCTGGCACGGCATCCAGCGCTGGTGCTGGTGGACGAACTGGCCCATCGCAATGCGCCCGGCAGCCGCCATGAGCGGCGCTGGCAGGATGTGATGGAGCTGCTCGACGCCGGCATCGACGTCTGGACCACGGTCAACATCCAGCATCTGGAAAGCCTCAACGACGTGGTGATGCGCATCACCGGCGTGCGGGTCAGCGAGACCGTGCCCGATGGCGTGCTCGATCGCCTGCACGACATCGTGCTGGTCGATCTGCCGCCGCGCGAACTGATCGCGCGCCTGCAGCAGGGCAAGGTCTATGTGCCCGAACAGGCCGCGCAGGCGCTGCAGGCGTTCTTCTCGCCGGCCAACCTGACCGCCCTGCGTGAGCTGGCGATGCAGGAAGCCGCCGACCGCGTCGACAGCAGCCTGCGTGAAACCCGCGCCGCACGGGGCGAAGGCAACCTGCCGCTGCGGCGCGGCGTGCTGGTGGCCATCGATGGCGGCGGCCAGAGCGAGTACCTGGTGCGGGTGGCGCGCCGCATCGCCGAGCGCCGCGACGCACCGTGGACGGTGGTGACCGTGCAGGGCCGGCGCCAGGACGAGGCCACGCGGCGCGAGATCGATGCGGCCTTCGCCCTGGCACGGCGCCTGGGCGGCGACGCCGAACTGCTGCACGGATCGAGCATCGCCGATGCCCTGCTCGACCATGCAGCGCACAACGGCGTATCGACCCTGGTGCTGGGGCGCACCCGTGAGCGCCCGCTGGCGCGGATGTTCAACCGAACCCTGACCCAGCAGCTGATCCAGCGCGGCGCGCACTACGAGATCACCATCATCAGCACGCCGCAGGCCCGGGCGCGCTCGCGCCGCGAGGGTCTGCTGCCACCGATGCGCGGCATCAGCTACGAGCCGGTACAGGCACTGATCGCCACCGCGCTGGCCTGTGCGGTGGCTTGGCTGGCCGAACGCTGGGTCGGCATGGCTGACCTGTCGATGGTGTTCATCGTGGCAGTGGTGCTGGTGGCGGCGCGCACGCGTGCCAGCGTGGCGGTGATGGCGGCGATCCTGTGCTTCCTGGCCTACAACTTCCTGTTCATCGCGCCCCGCTTCACCTTCGCCATCGGTGCGCGCCAGGGCGTGATCACCGTGTTCCTGTTCCTGGCCGCCGCCTTGGTGGCCGGACGGCTGGCCTCGCGCCTGCGCATGCAGGTCATTGCGCTGCGTGCGGCCAACCGCCATGCACGTGCACGCCAGCAGCTGGGCCGTCAGCTGGCCAGCGCCGCTGGCAACGGCGAGGTGGCACAGGCAGGTCGGCATGCCTTGGAGCAGGCGATGGATGTGCCGGCGTGGCTGCGGATCGGCGCGGACACTGCCGCCGGTGGCCGCAGCCAACCCGGCGATACCGACCTGGCTGCCGCCGACTGGGCGCTGCGCCACGGCCAGCCCAGCGGCCGCTTCACCGACACCCTGGCCGGTGCGCAGTGGTGGTTCCTGCCATTGCTGGATGGCGAAGATCGCGCGATCGGCGTGGCCGGCCTGTACCTGCCCGGCGCACAGGCACGCCTGCTGCCCGAACAGCGGCAGCTTGCCGAAGCGATGGTCGATGACATCGCGCAGGCCGCACTGCGTACCCGGCTGGTGGCCGAACTGGAACAGGCGCATGTCAGCAACGAGACCGAGCGGTTGCGCTCGGCCCTGCTCTCTTCGGTGTCGCACGACCTGCGCTCTCCACTGGCGGCGATGATCGGTTCGGCCGACAGCCTGGCCAGTTACGGCGCGGCGATGGACACGGCCGATCGCCGTGCCCTGCTGGACACCATCCTGGTCGAAGGCGAGCGGCTGGACCGCTACATCCAGAACCTGCTGGACATGACCCGCCTTGGCCACGAAGGTCTGAAGATCAACCGTGACTGGATCGGCGTGGACGAACTGATCGGCTCGGCCGCACGGCGCCTGCAGCGCTACCAGCCCAAGGTGCGGCTGGAGCTGGACATTCCGTCCACGCTGGCGCCGATCTGGGTACACCCGGCGCTGGTCGAACAGGCCGTGTTCAACGTGATGGAGAACGCGGCCAAGTTCTCGCCGCCCGACGCCGCCGTGCAGGTGCAGGCGCGCGAACTGGACGGCCAGCTGCGCATCGACGTGATCGATGCCGGCCCCGGCATTCCCGACGACGAGCGCGCGCGCATCTTCGACATGTTCTACAGCGTCGAGCGCGGCGACCGCGGCCGCCACGGCACCGGCCTGGGCCTGACCATCTGCCAGGGCATGATCGGCGCACATGGCGGCAGCGTGCAGGCGCTGCCCGGACGCGACGGTCGCGGTACCCTGATCCGCATCACCCTGCCCCTGCTCAAGCCAGCCTCCCACGATGAGCCCGACCCCGATTGATGCCAGCGTGCCGGCCGCGCGCGTGCTGGTGATCGATGATGAAACCCAGATCCGCCGGTTCCTGGACATCAGCCTGCGCGCGCAGGGCTACCAGGTGCGACAGGCCGCCACCGGCCAGGAAGGCCTGCAGCTGGCCGCCAGCGAGGACATGGACCTGGTGATCCTGGATATCGGCCTGCCGGACATGGAAGGCCACGAGGTACTTGAACAGCTGCGGCAGTGGAGCCAGGTGCCGGTGATCATGCTGACCGTGCGCGCCGGCGAAGCCGAGAAGGTGCGCGCACTGGATACCGGCGCCAACGACTACGTGACCAAGCCGTTCGGCACGCAGGAACTGATGGCGCGGGTGCGGGCGCTGCTGCGCACGCGCAGCGTACCCAGTGATGGCACGCCGCCGGTGTTCGACGACGGCCACCTGCGCGTGGACCTGGTGCGCCGCGAAGTCGCCCTGCAGGGTGAACCGGTGGCGTTGACCCGCAAGGAGTACGCGTTGCTGTCGCTGCTGCTGCGCAATGCCGGGCGGGTGGTGACACAGCCGCAGATCCTGCAGGAGATCTGGGGGCCGACCCACCAGCACGATACCCATTACCTGCGCATCCTGGTCGGCAAGCTGCGGCACAAGCTGGGCGATTCGGCGCTGGATTCACGCTACCTGTTCACCGAACCGGGCGTGGGCTTGCGATTCAAGGGGTGAGGGTGTGCCGAACAACGGTCGGCACCCACCAAAGCAAATTCGGAAGAGCATCCACGCATGGCGTGGATCTCTGCTGTGTCGACCAAGGTCGACACCTACCAGGAGCAGTTCATGCGGTTCGGACAGATCGCGGAAATCTGTCGAAGGCGGGGTGGGTCCGGTTGCGGGGGCGTGAGCCGCATGGGCCCGAGGTATGCCTCGGGCGGGTTGGGCAGGACGCCCAACCCCGGTCTTGCCGTGTGCGCAGGACTGCGCACACGAGCAAGCGGCGACCGAGCTTACATGGGTGAGGGCGCTTTGCTTGCGAAGCACTGCTTCGCAAGCGCCCGAACGCCCAGCCGCCAGCGGCTGGGCCGGGCCCCGGAGCGGGACTTGCAGCGTCCCGCGCAACCGGACCCACCCCGCATCCCACGGATAGCCGGCCTTTGACGTTGACGTTGATTCGGCGGGTGCCGGGCGCCGCCCGGCCCCACCTCAGAACCCCAGCGGGGTGTCGCCCAGCACCGGCTGCAGCTGGCTGCGGAACAAGGCCTTGATGCGCTCCAGTGCGGCATCGTCGTTGCCTTCGAACCGCAGCACCAGCACCGGCGTGGTGTTGGAGGCGCGCACCAGGCCCCAGCCATCGGCGAAGTCCACGCGCAGGCCATCGATGGTCGACAGGCGGCCCCCCACATACGGGTTGTCCGGCGACTGCGCCGCCGCCACCAGCATCGCCACCAGCGCATGCGGCGTCCCGTCGGCCACCGCTACCTTCAGCTCCGGCGTGGCGACCATTTCCGGCAGTTCGCCCAGCACTTCGTCCGGGGTCTCCTCGCGCTGGGCCAGGATCTCCAGCAGGCGCGCAGCGGCGTACAGGCCGTCGTCGAAACCGAACCAGCGTTCCTTGAAGAAGAAGTGGCCGCTCATCTCACCGGCCAGCTCGGCATCGGTCTCGCGCATCTTCGCCTTCATCAGCGAATGCCCGGTCTTCCACATCAGCGGGCTGCCACCGTTGCGCAGCACATGGTCGGACAGCTTGCCGGTGCACTTGACGTCGTAGATCACCATCGCGCCCGGATTGCGCATCAGCACGTCGGCAGCGAACAGCATCAGCAGGCGGTCGGCATAGATGATCCTGCCTTCGCCGGTGACCACGCCCAACCGGTCGCCGTCGCCATCGAAGGCTACGCCGAGGTCGGCGCCGAAGCGCTTGACCGTCTGCACCAGGTCTTCCAGGTTGGCCGGCTCGCTCGGGTCGGGATGATGGTTGGGGAAGGTGCCGTCGACATCGCAGTACAGCGGAATGACGTCGGCGCCGATTGCTTCCAGCAGCTGCGGGGCCAGTGCGCCGGCCACGCCATTGCCTGCATCGGCCACGACCTTCAGCGGACGGTCCAGCTGCACGTCATCGGCGATGCGCTGGATGTAGTCGGCACTGACATCGCGCTGCTGGTAGTCACCCGGCTCGGCGGACTGCACCAGGCGGCCCTCGACGATGCGCTGGTAGAGATCGGTGATCGCGTCGCCGGACAGCGTCTCGCCGCCGATCACCACCTTGAAGCCGTTGTACTCGGGCGGGTTGTGGCTGCCGGTGACCGCCACGCAGGTGCCGGTACGCAGATGGAAGGCGGCGTAGTACACGAGCGGGGTCGGCGCCAGGCCGATGTCGATCACCGCGCAGCCGGCACGGCGCAGGCCCTCGGCCAGCCCGGCCGTCAGCTCGGGTCCGGACAGGCGGCCATCGCGCCCGATCACCACCTCGCGCAGGCCCTGCTCCAGTGCCACGGTGCCGATGGCCTGGCCGATCAGCGCCGCGGTCTTCGGTGTCAGTTCGCTGCCCACCATGCCGCGGATGTCATAGGCGCGGAAGATGCCGGCGGCCAGCTCTTCGGCAGGCACCGGCGGTGGCGGCGGTGGCGTGGCATCGCCACTGCCGGTCACGGCGGCCACCGGTGGCGGCGCCTGCTGCAGGCTCTCGCTCAGGGTCGGGCCATGGTCGGCCTCGGACGCGGCGGCGCGGCGCGGCAACGGCAGCGACTTCGGCAGCCGGTCGCGCCCCACCACCAGCAACACGGCAATGAACGCCAGCAGCAACGCCACAATGGCGCTGGCCAGCGCGCCCAGGCCGAGCGGACCGGCCTCGACATTTGGCACCGACGCGACCAGCCGCAACGGCGTGCCTGCAACCGGGCGCGCCAGCGCTTCCGCGCTTTCGGCCAGGCTCGGGTCGCCCTGGGTGACCAGATCGAATGCTCCCTGGCGCAGGCCGAGGAAGCCGGCGGACGGCGCGCTGACCTGGTCGAGCGGCGACGTCAGCCGCAGCAGCGGTTGGCGGACATAGATGACGGCCGGCCCCAGGCTGCCCAGCTGCACCGGCGCGGCCAGGCCCAGGCGGTTGCCGCCGCCGTCGCGGACCACGCGCAGGCTTGGCCTGGCCTCGGCCAGCGCCGCTTCCAGCAGCGCCAGGCGGGAATACCCGAAGGTGGCCGGATCGGCATAGGCGTTGGCCAGATCGGCCGCCAGCACCTCGACCTTCTCGACTCCGGTCCAGCTCTCGCGAACGGCCAGCGCCGCCGCAGCGGCGTCGCCGGCCTGCAGCGCCTGCTGCACGCGATCGTTCTTCAACTGCTGCTGCAGCTGCTGCAACTGGCCCGCAGCAGCCTGCTGCAGGCCCTGCACGGCCTGGTCACGCGCCTCTTCCAGCGCCTGCCCGTTGGCCTCCTGCCGCCATTGCTGCACCGCGCTCCATCCGAACCAGCCGGCCAACAGGATCAACAGCACCCCCAGTAGAGGTGCACTGCGACCCAACGACCGTCCCCGCTGTCCTTCCCCGATGCCGCTCATCGATGTCCCCTGTCAACGCACCCCGGTATGGCCGAATCCACCCGCGCCCCGCACGCTGTCGGTGAAAGTATCCACTACCTGCAGGCTGACGCGGGCGATCGGAACCACCACCAGCTGCGCGATGCGATCGCCCGGCTCGATGGTGAAGGCCTCGCGGCCACGGTTCCAGACGCTGATCAGCAGCGGCCCCTGGTAGTCGGCATCGATCAGGCCGGTGCCGTTGCCCAGCACGATGCCATGCCGATGGCCCAGCCCGGAACGCGGCAGGATCACCGCGCACAGGTTCGGGTCGGCAATATGGATGGCCAGGCCGCTGGGCACCAGCGCGGTGTCGCCCGGCTGCAGGGTCAGCGCGGTATCCAGCGCCGCGCGCAGGTCCATGCCGGCACTGGCCTCGGTGGCATAGGCCGGCAGCGGCCAGCTGTCGCCGAAGCGCGGATCGAGCAGCTTGACCTGCAGCGGGTGGGAAGTGGATGCCTGGGTCATGCCTGGAGTCTCCGCGCGATCAGCGCCAGCAGTTGTTCGGCCAGCTCGCGCTTGGAAGTGGCCGGGAATACCTGTTCGCCGTCCTGCCAGAAGGCCGTGGCGGCATTGTTGTCGCTCTCGAAACCGCCGCCACTGATGCCGACCTGGTTGGCGATCACCAGGTCCAGGCGCTTGTCGACCAGTTTGCCGCGCGCGTATTTCTCCACGTCGTGGGTCTCGGCGGCGAAGCCGACCACCAGCTTCAGCGACTGCGTCTGTGCAGCGACTTCGGCGAGGATGTCCGGCGTGCGCACCAGTTCGATCACCAGCGACTGGCTGTCGGCGGTCTTCTTCAGCTTCTGCGCGGCGACCTGGCGCGGCGTGTAGTCGGACACCGCGGCGGCACCGATATAGATGTCGGCGGGCAGCGACTTCAGTACGGCATCGCGCATCTGCGCGGCCGAGCGCACGTCGATACGCTGCACGCCCGGCGGCGTCGGCAGCTGTACCGGACCGCTGACCAGCACCACCTGCGCGCCCAGCGCGGCAGCAGCGGCGGCCAGGGCAAAGCCCATCTTGCCGCTGCTGCGGTTGCCGACGTAACGCACCGGATCGATGTCTTCGTAGGTCGGTCCGGCACTGATCAGCAGGCGCAGCCCCTGCAGGGCACGGGTTTCCGGCGCGGCAACCGTCGCAGCGGCGCCGCCATTGGCGGCCAGCGCGGCCACGATGTCGCCGGGTTCGGCCAGCCGGCCGGGGCCGGATTCACCTTCGGCCAGCGGGCCATCGACCGGGCCGATCACCTGCGCACCACGCTGGCGCAGCAGGGCGATGTTGGCCTGGGTGGCCGGATGCAGCCACATGCGATGGTTCATCGCCGGGCAGATCGTCAGCGGTGCGGTGCTGGCCAGGCACAGGGTGCTGACCAGGTCATCGGCATGGCCCTGGGCCAGCCGGGCCAGCAGATCGGCGGTTCCCGGCGCGACCACGATGCGGTCCGCCCAGCGGGCCAGCTCGATGTGGCCCATGGCCTGTTCGGCGGCGCTGTCCCACAGCGTGGTGCGGGTCGGCTGCCCGGACAGGGCCTGGAAACTGAGGGGGGTGACGAACTGCTGGGCGCCGGCGGTCATCGCCACCTGCACCTGGGCGCCCGCATCACGCAGGCGTCGCACCAGTTCCAGGGCCTTGTAGGCCGCGATCCCGCCTCCGACGCACAACAGCAGTTTCTGGCCTTCCAGCGCGCGGCCGGGCGCGGGGGAAGCGTTGGGGGAGTCAGCCACCTGGAATTCCTGTGCAAACGAGGGCATTAGCTTACCCGATGGTCGGTAATGTCCCGGTGCACAGCGCACATAGCGGGCAGCTATCAGCAGATGGGACTTGCACCACAGCGCTTCCGGGGTTCAAGACACTGCGATTCGGAACTTTCCTATACCTGTAGGCCGGCCACGTTTGCAGAATCGTCAGTGGCCGCCGCAGGTGTGCCGCTTCGCTTTTCGAGGATTCCGCGTGCACCCGCGCATCATCATCGCCGACGACCATCCCGTCGTCCTGCATGGCATCCGCATCGTGCTGCAGACCCACCTGATGGAGGTCGTCGGCAGCGCGCGTGACGGCGCCGAGCTGCTGCAGCTGGTCGAGCACCACGGCTGCGACGCGGTGCTGACCGACCTCTCCATGCCGGGCACCGGCCCGGATGGCCCGGAACTGATCGCTGAACTGCGCGCACGCCACCCGCGCATGCCCGTGGTGGTGCTTACCGGCGCCCGCCACCCCGGCCTGCTCGATGGCCTGCTGCGTGAGGGTGTCAGCGGCCTGGTCGACAAGTGCGCCGATTTCGGCGAGTTGCCGCAGGCCCTGAACGCGGCCATGGCAGGGCAGGTGTTCGTCTCGCAGCAGCTGCGCCACCACCTGCAGGCGCGCGACCTGATGTTCGCGCGCGAACCGGCGGCGCTGTCCGCCCGCGAACAGGAAGTGCTGGACCTGTTGGCCGCCGGGCTGAAAGTGAACGCCATCGCCGTCCACTGCGGCCGCAGCCCCAAGACGATCAGCCGGCAGAAGGCCGAGGCCAAGCGCAAGCTGGGGCTGCAGAACAACCAGGAGCTGTTCGCCTACCTGCAGTCGCGACGCGACTGAGGCAACGGCCGACCCGGGCATGCGTCCTGCCCTGATGGGCCGCATCGCCCCCACTGGCGATGATGCAGGCATGCCCATCCACGACTGGCCCGAACAGGAACGTCCCCGCGAGAAGCTGATCGCACGCGGCCCCGCCACGCTGTCCGACGCAGAACTGCTGGCACTGTTCCTCGGCTCCGGCTTCGGTGGACGCGATGCGGTGCAGACCGCGCGCGACCTGCTGCAGGCGCACGGTCCCCTGCGTGTGCTGCTGGACCGCCCGGCCCGCGAGCTGGCCCGGTTGCCGGGGCTGGGCCCTGCTCGAAGCTGTGCACTGGCCGCCGGGCTGGAACTGGCCCACCGCTATCTGGCGGCTGAACTTCAGCAGGGCGAGGCCGTCGGTAACAACCCGGCTGCGGTCGGCCGCTATCTGCAGCACCGCCTGCGCGGCCAGGCCCGCGAGATCTTCATGGCGCTGTTCCTGGACAACCGCCACCGCCTGATCGCCTGCGAAGAACTGTTCCAGGGCACCATCAATGCCGCCCCGGTCTATCCCCGCGAGGTGGTGCGTCGAGCCCTGCTGCACAATGCGGCAGCGGTGATCCTCAGCCACAATCATCCTTCCGGCGACCCCGAGCCCTCCGGCGCCGACACCCGCATCACCGATGAACTGCAGCAGGCGCTGGCACTGGTGGACGTGCGCCTGCTCGACCACTTCGTCGTCGGCGAGGGCCGCCCCGTTTCATTTGCTGAACGGGGCCTGCTGTCCCCGCCCCAGCCGCGCCTGTTCGGCTGAACGGCCCTGGTCAGGGCCGGGCGGGCGCCCCGCAGGCATGTCCTGGTCAGCGTGGGCGCGGGCATCTGCGCTAAAATGGGCGATTCCGCCGCTCATTCTCACAGCAGGCCTCGTGAAAAATCTCCTCCGCGCCCTGATCAGCCAAGGCATCGAAGCCTTGCGCGCCAATGGCACCCTGCCCGCCGACTCCCTGCCGCCGGACTTCGTGGTCGAGCGCCCGAAGACCCGTGACCACGGCGACTTCGCCACCAACGCCGCGATGCTGCTGGCCAAGGCCGCGCGCAGCAATCCGCGCGCACTGGCACAGGCGCTGGTCGAGGCGCTGCCGCGCAGCGAGGACGTCAGCAAGGTCGAGATCGCCGGCCCCGGCTTCATCAACTTCCATCTGGCCCCGGCCGCGTACCAGCGCGAAACCGCCTCGGTCATCAAGGAAGCCCACGACTACGGCCGCAACCTGTCCGGCAATGGCCGCACGGTGGGCGTGGAGTATGTGTCGGCCAACCCGACCGGCCCGCTGCATGTCGGCCATGGCCGCGCAGCGGCGATCGGCGACTGCGTGGCCCGCGTGCTCGATGCCAACGGCTGGAACGCCAAGCGCGAGTTCTACTACAACGACGCTGGCGTGCAGATCGAGAACTTGGCGCTGTCCACCCAGGCGCGGATCAAGGGCATCGCACCCGATCAGGACGGCTGGCCGGAAGGCGGCTACCGCGGTGAGTACATCGCCGATGTCGCCCGCGCCTACATGGCCGGTGCCAGCGTCGACCTGGAAGGCAGCACCGTGGTCGGCGCCAAGGACCCGGACGACATGCAGGCAATCCGCCGCTTCGCCGTGGCCTACCTGCGCAACGAGCAGAACCTGGACCTGGCCGCGTTCGGTGTCGACTTCGACATCTACTTCCTGGAAAGCTCGCTGTACGCCGACGGCAAGGTTGCCGAAGCGGTGGCCAAGCTGCAGGCGTCCGGCCACACCTATGAGGAAGGCGGCGCGCTGTGGCTGCGCAGCACCGACTTCGGTGACGACAAGGACCGCGTGATGCGCAAGTCCGACGGCACCTTCACCTACTTCGTGCCGGACGTGGCCTACCACCTGTCCAAGTGGCAGCGCGGCTACGAGCGCGCGATCACCGAACTGGGCGCCGACCATCACGGCTCGCTGGCGCGCGTGCGCGCCGGCCTGCAGGCGATGGAAGTGGGCATCCCGCAGGGCTGGCCGGAATACGTGCTGCACCAGATGGTCACGGTCATGCGCGGCGGCGAGGAAGTGAAGCTGTCCAAGCGTGCCGGCAGCTACTTCACCCTGCGCGACCTGATCGAAGAAGCCGGCCGCGATGCGACCCGCTGGTTCCTGATCGCGCGCAAGCCCGATTCGCAGCTGACCTTCGACATCGACCTGGCGCGCCAGCAGAGCAACGACAATCCGGTGTTCTACGTGCAGTACGCGCACGCCCGTGTCTGCAGCCTGCTGCGCCAGGCGCAGGAAAAGGGCCTGGTGTACGAGCAGGGCAATGGCCTGGCCAACCTTGGCCACCTGGCCGACGATGCCTCGCTGCTGTTGATGAACGAGATCTCGCGCTATCCGGAAGTGGTGGAAGCGGCCGGCGTGGCGCTGGAGCCGCACCTGGTGGCGCAGTACCTGCGTGAATTGGCGCATGCCTTCCACACGTGGTATCACGGGACGCCGGTGCTGGTGGAAGACGCCGCCGATCGCAACGCCAAGCTGACCCTGGCCTGCGCGGCGCGCCAGGTGCTGGCCAACGGCCTTGAACTCCTGGGCGTGAGCGCCCCGGAAAAAATGTAAGCATCAGGAGACGCAGTACACATGGCAGCACGACGCGGCAAAACCCAGGCACGACGCAACAGCAGCAGCCAGGGCACACCCGGATGGGTGTGGCTGGTGGCCGGTGTGGCGATCGCCGCCGTGGTGTTCCTGGCGGCGCCGAACCTGTTCAAGGGCGAAGGCGACGGCTTCCTGCGCGCCGGTCCGCAGCCGAACCCGAACGCGCAGCCGGCCCCGGTTGCTGATGCAGACAGCGATGTCGGCAGCCAGCCAGCCGCGCAGCCGGCCACGCCGAAGCCGGCCGAACCGGAGAAGCCCGCGGCGACGCAGTACGACTTCTACACCCTGCTGCCGGGCAAGGAAGTGGAAATGTCCGACGCCGAACTGGCCGCCAGCGCGCGTGCCGAGGACCAGCGCCGGGCCAAGGCCGAAGCGTCGCGCGCGCAGGCCGCGCTGGAGGGCAAGCCGGTGCCGCCGGCGAGCACGGCCACGCCGGCACCGACCGCAACGGCCAGCGTCGCCAGCACCGCACCGGTGACCGCGAGCAACCGTCCGCTGCCGGCACCGCTGAGCGAGCGCCCGGCCGCGGCAACCCCGCCGGCCAGCACCGCACCGGCGTCGACCAGCACGGCCGCCACCCCCGCGCCGCGCGCGGAAGCCGCGCCCACCGCGCCGGCGACCACTGCCGCACCGGCGCCCGCCGACAACGCCCGCTACATCCTGCAGGCAGGTGCCTTCGGTGCGTCCGGCGACGCCGAAGCCACCAAGGCCAAGCTGGCCATGATGGGCCTGGCGGCACGCGTGGAGTCGGCGCAGATCAACGGCAAGACCGTGTATCGCGTGCGCATGGGGCCGTACGGCAGCGCCGGCGAACTGTCTGAAGCGAAGCAGAAGCTGGATGGCACCGGCCTGCAGGCGATGGCCATCAAGGCGCAGTGACGTTCTGCGGGACTGCATGAAGAAAGCCGGGCATTGCCCGGCTTTTTTTGTTTCTGCCGAGTCGAGCATGGCTCGACTCCACACACGGCGTCAGCCCTCGCGGGCGACCTGGAACCCGGCGAAGGACTGGCTGACCGGCATCAGCTCCAGGCGATTGATGTTCAGGTGCGGTGGCAGCGTGGCCACCCAGAAGATCTGTTCGGCGATGTCTTCGGCGGTCATCGGATTGGCACCGCTGTACAGCTTGTCCGATGCATTCTGGTCGCCATGGGTGCGGACCACGGTGAACTCGGTCTCGGCCATGCCCGGCTCGATCGTGGTCACGCGCACGCCGGTGCCGTGCAGGTCCGAACGCAGGCCCAGCGAGAACTGGCTGACGAAGGCCTTGGTGCCACCGTAGGCGTTGCCACCCGGGTACGGGTAGACGCCCGCCACCGACGAGATGTTGATGATCGCACCCTTGCGCTCCACCAGCTGCGGCAACAGGCGGTGGGTCAGGGTCACCAGCGCGGTGATGTTGGTGTCGATCATCGTGGTCCAGTCCGACAGCCTGGCGCTCTGTGCCGGTGCGGTGCCCTGCGCCAGACCGGCGTTATTGACCAGCAGGTCGATCTCGCCGAAGGCCGGCGGCAGCGCCAGCAGGGCCGCCTCCATCGCCACCGGATCGCGGATGTCGAAGGCGGCGGCGTGCACCACGTCCTTGCCATAGCGCTCGACCAGCGGTTGCAGGCGTTCGCCGCGGCGGCCGGTGGCGATCACTTTCCAGCCGGCCTGGGCGAAGCGGTGGACGGCGGCGGCGCCGAAGCCGGACGTGGCGCCGGTAATCAGGACAGTGCGGGTCATCAGGCAACTCCAGGGGGAAAACCAGATCCCCATTCTGGCACCGTCCGGCAGCACCCGTGTTGCCGGATCGGCCAGATCCGGGGCGGCGACCCCACGTGTCGGGGTGACCGGTACAATTGCGCCATGATCAACAATGATGTCCTGCGCAGCGTGCGCTACTCCCTGGACCTGGGTGACCAGCACGTGGTCACCCTGTGCCAGATGGCCGACCCGGCCTTCGCCGTGGATACCGAGCAGGTGAAGGCCTGGCTGCGCCGCGAGGACGAAGCCGGTTTCGAGGCGATGAACGACAGCGCACTGGCGCACTTCCTCGATGGCCTGATCGTGCACCTGCGCGGTCGCGACGAGAGCCAGCCGCAGCGTGCGGTGGAAACCCGCATCGACAACAACCTGGTGCTGAAGAAGCTGCGCGTGGCCTTCCAGCTGCGCGACGTGGACCTGATGGAGATCTTCGCCAGCGCCGGCTTCAACGTGTCCAAGTCGGAAGTCGGTGCGTTGTTCCGCCAGCCCGGGCACACCAACTACCGGCGCTGCCTGGACCAGATGCTGCGCAACTTCCTCAAGGGCCTGAGCCTGCGCCTGCGCGGCTGAGCACGGCCTCGACGAAGGCGCGCGCGGCCGGCGTCGGCAGCCGCTGCCAGACCAGGTGTACGCGCCGGGTCGGGGTCGGCTGCAGTGGAATCTGAACCACGCCCTGGAAACCTTCGGCGATCAACGCCGGCACGATGCCGACCGCCAATCCGTGGCGGACGAAGCGCTCGACCAGTTCCATCAGGTTGACCTCGAAACGCACCGTGTGCGGCAGGCCAGCGGCGGCGAAGGCATCGTCGGTCTGCCGGCGCGCACCGGTACCGCGCGGGAAGTCGACCAGCGCTTCATCCTGCAGTGCGGTCAATGGCAACCGCGTGCGCCCGGCGAGCCGGTGCGACGGCGCCAGTACCGCTACCAGATCCTCCTCCTGCAGCACCTGGTGGCAGACGCCATCCAGCGCTGCCGACGGCGCCAGGCCGACCAGTGCCACATCCAGCGCGCGCGACTGCACCTGTGCGATCAGGTCTTCGCTCTTGTCCACGCGCAGCTGGAACTCCACCTGTGGGTGCACCCGCTGGAAGGCCGCCAGCATCGCCACGACGTCGATGTCGGTCAGCGAAGAAATCTGCCCGATGGCCAGCAGGCCACGCACTTCGCCACTGACGGCAGCCACGTCGGCGCGCAGGTGGCGCAGGCTGGCCAGCACCTGGCGTGCGTGCACCAGCAACGCCTCGCCGGCGGCGGTAGCCCGCACCTGGCGTGGCAGGCGCTCGAACAGCGTGGCACCCAGTTCCTGTTCCAGGTGGGCGATCTGGTGGCTGAGCGCGGACTGCACCACGTGGCAGCGCTCGGCGGCACGGGTGAAATTGCCCTCCTCGGCCAGGGCGACGGCAAACTCGAGCTGCTTGAGGTTCATCCAGCTATCTTGTTTTCAGATGACAAGGATGATGATGATTCATTTCCATCATGACCGCAGCAGGCGGACACTGTGCACCCCGCTTCCTGGAACACCGCGTGAGCCCGTCCCTTCCCCCTCTGCACCGCTGGCAGGTGCTGCTGATGTCGGTCGCCACCGGCGTGGCCGTGGCCAGCAACTACTATGCGCAACCGCTGCTGCACACCATCGCAGATGCCTTCGGCGTGCCGTTCGGCCAGGTCGGCATGGTGGTTACCGCAGCACAGCTGAGCTATGCCGCCGGACTGATCCTGCTGGTGCCACTGGGTGACCTGTTCGAGCGCCGCCGCTTGATCGTGGTGATGAGCCTGCTGTCGGCCGGTGGCCTGGTGATCAGTGCCTGCGCGCCGTCGCTGGCCTGGCTGCTGGTCGGGACCGCGATCACCGGACTGTTTTCGGTGGTGGCACAGGTGCTGGTGCCGTTCGCGGCCACGCTGGCCGCGCCGGAACATCGTGGCCGCGTGGTCGGCACGCTGATGAGTGGCCTGCTGCTGGGCATCCTGCTGGCGCGTACCGTGGCCGGCCTGCTTTCCAGCCTGGGTGACTGGCGCCTGGTGTATGCCATCGCTGCCGGCACCCTGGTGCTGACCGCACTGGCATTGCAGCGCGGCCTGCCGCGATTCCACCACAGCGCCGGCCTGGGCTATTTCGCCTTGCTGCGCTCGATCGGCGTGCTGTTCGTGCAGGAGCCGGTGCTGCGCCAGCGCACCCTGCTGGGTGCCTGCAGCTTTGCCATGTTCGCGATTTTCTGGACCCCGCTCGCGTTCCTGCTGGCGCAGCCACCGTACGCCTACAGCGATGCCACCATCGGCCTGTTCGGGCTGGTCGGTGCAGCCGGTACGCTGGCGGCCGGCCTGGCCGGGCGCATGTCCGACCGCGGCCAGACCGGACGCGCCACTGCCATCGCGCTGGTGCTGTTGCTGCTGTCGTGGCTGCCACTGGGGCTGTCGGCCCACTCGCTGCTGGCGCTGCTGATCGGCGTGGTGGTGCTGGACCTGGCCGCACAGCTGCTGCACGTCAGCAACCAGAACCTGATCTATGCGCTGCAGCCCGCGGCGCGCAACCGCCTCAATGCCGGCTACATGACCGGCTACTTCATCGGCGGCTCGCTGGGTTCGCTGCTGTCGGCGCAGGTCTACCAGCGCTACGGTTGGACCGGCGTCTGCGTGGCCGGTGCCGCCGTGGCCGTGCTGGCCCTGCTGCTGTGGCTGCCCGGCGCGCTGCGCGCGCGCCAGGCGGCATCGTCGAACTAGAAGCTGCCCTGCAGCGCCAGCTCCCAGCGTCCACCGGCATTGCCCGGGAACAGTCGCTTGGCCGCGCTGTCGGTGTCATGCACGGTGGCGCGCAGCTCCCATGCCGGAGTCAGCGTGGCAATGGCACTGAGCTGGCCATGCAGGTAATCCGGGCCCTGCGCGGTGGCCAGCCAGTACTGGCCCACCGCTGCTTCCAGGCGGACGCGTTCGTGCAACGGCACACGCACGCCCAGCTGGGCATAGGTTCCGCGATGGCCACCGGCCAACGCATCGTTGGAATGCGCGACCTGCAGCCAGGCGCGCTGCTTCCAGGTCACGGTGGTGTTGAGTTCGGTCCAGTCCAGCGCACGACCGGTACCCGGATACACATAGCGGGTCAGGTTCGCATCCAGCGTCCAGTCCGGTGCCAGCGCGCCGGACCAGCCCGCCACCAGGTCGAACTCGCTGCGCGCGCCATTGTCCGGCTTGAACGAGACGTTGGACCCCCACACGCTGGCGTACCAGCCCGATGGGATCGAGATCTTCGCGCCGGCTTGCACCGCCGGGTCACCATCGCTCTGCGAGCTGCCGCGCCACACGTAGTCACTGGTCAAGGCCGCACTGCCACTGACCTGCACCTGTGCCTGCGCGCTGCCCATGCCAAGCAGCCCTGCCAGGGCGGCCACCACCGCCGCCATCGTCCCCTTGCTGTTCACTGCACTGTGTTCCTCGTCGAAGGCGGTCACGCCGCCGGGACGGCAGTGTCCAGCGCGTGGCCGTAACGGATCGAGGGTGCGGCCCGGCCCGCGGCGCAAATTCGGCGTAAATCCCGTGGATCGGGGCCATGCGCCAGCGGCGCGGTATCATGGCGCCCTGTTTCCAGGAACCAACCGCGTGGACGCCATCCTGACCCCGGTATCGATCGGCGAGCTGATCGACAAGATCACCATTCTCCAGATCAAGGCCGAGCGCATCGACGATGCCGCCAAGCTGGCCAACGTGCGCACCGAGCTGGACGGCCTGCTGCCCCTGTTGCAGCAGCAGCTGCAGGCACAGCCGGCCCTGGCCGCGCTGCAGCAGCAGTTGAAGGCGATCAACGAGCGTATGTGGGACATCCAGGACCAGCTGCGCGACAAGGAAGCGGCCCAGGTGTTCGATGATGCATTCATCCAGCTGGCACGCGGTGTCTATGGCACCAATGGCGAGCGCGTGCAGGTGAAGAACGAGATCAACCGCGTGGCCGGTTCTGCACTGGTGGAAGAGAAGCAGTACCAGGGCGAGTAACGCCGCTCATCCGCATTCCAGCAGGTGGCGGAAGCGGAACAGGTCACCGTCCCCGCGGATGCCGAGCTTGCGGTAGGCCGAGGTTTTCTGCGAGCTGATCGTGCTGGCTGAACGCCCCGATCGCAGGGCCATTTCGCTGGTGCTGACCCCTTTCAGCACCAGCCCGAGCACTTCCCGTTCGCGCTGGCTCAACGGCACCAGTGCCGGGGCCGGCATTCTGCGTGCACGCGTGCCCGGCAGGTTCAGTTCCGCGCGCAGCTCCGGTGGCACGAAGCGCCCTCCCCGGGCGACCACATCAATGGCACGCAGCAACACGTCCGGTGGCGTCGACTTGGACAGGAAGCCGCGCGCACCGGCACGCATCGCGGTGGCCACCGTGCTGGCATTGCAGTGTGCCGAGAGCACCAGCACCGGCAGTGCCGGCCAGCGCTGCGACAGCACGTGCAACAGGGCCAACCCATCGCCCAGGTCGCCCATGGGCAACGCATCGATCAGCAGCAGGTCGACACACGTCGGGCTGCGCTCCAGCAGGTGCAGCAGGTGCGCCTCGCTGGACAGGCTCACCCGTACCTGCACACCCGCGTGCTGGCGCAGCAGCACTTCCACGCCCAACCGCAGTACCGGGTGCGGGTCCAGCAGCGCTAGGCGTCGTGGCCGATCAGGCAGCAGAGGCGGGAGGGTCAGCGGCATTGCGGCATGTCCAGGCAACATGGGACATCCAACGTAGGTCGGTGCCCGCAGCGGCGGAATCCAATTCCTTGCAATGGCTGGCCCGCGCATTCCGCCAGTCAGACAGCATTCCGGTTTGCCACGGCGCAAACGCAACAGGCCCGGCAAATGCCGGGCCTGTTGGGGCGTCTCCAGCGCGCAATCGCGCCGAGGCAGCAATTACCAGCTGAAGCGCGGGCCGACGGTGTATTCCTTGTCGCCGTGGCGGTTCATCTTCAGCTCGCCGTTCAGGCCCCAGTTCTGGTTCAGCTTGACCTGACCACCCAGGCGGCCGTACCACTGGCCATCCGGATTGACGCCGTGCTTCTTGGCGTAGTCTTCGTAACCGACCATGCCGTAGACCTCGGCGTGGGCGCCGAAGGCAGTGCGGATACCGGCTTCAGCGCTGTAGCCATTGAAGTCCAGACCGTGCTTGCGGTCGAACTTCTGGTAGGCAACGCGGGCAACGAAGTCGGTGCTCGGAGCGATTTCAACGTTGTAGCCGGCACCGACCTTCCACTGGTCAACCTTCAGGTTGGTGTGGTCGATTTCCTGGCGGCTGTATTCGCCGAAGGCGTGGAAGTTCGGCAGGAAGCCGTAGGAACCCTTCACGCCCCAGCCGTCGGCCTTGATGCCTTCAACGTCGGTCTTGGCGTAGTCGGCTTCGGCGTAGTTGTAGGACAGGTTCTCAGCAGCCGAAGCGGTGAACGGCAGGGCAGCGGCCAGGGCCAGAGCAATCAGCGAATTCTTCATGGGGGTACACCTTTACTTTCTTATGGTGTGCAGCAGCGCCAAGGCGCCATCGCATCGGGAATGTAAATTCTCCGTTATTCGCCACAACGCTCCCTGAAAACAGCGGTCTTCGCATTGCTGAATTTTTTGGCTTGATTCAGGCTGCGTCTGGCATACGCGCGCGGCGCGCGTGCATTTTTCAGGTTTCTTCACTGTCCACCGTTGTCGATCCCCGATCCCCTGGTTCGTCGTGTACCTGAAGGCCGTGCATGTGGCACGGTCCATCCGGAGGCAGGCAATGAGCTACATCGACGGTTTCGTCCTGGCGGTGCCCACCGCCAACAAGGAGAAGTTCCTCGCCCATGCACGTACAGGGGATCCCGTTTTCATCGAGTACGGCGCGCTGCGCGTGGTCGAGTGCTGGGGCGATGACGTGCCGCACGGCAAGACCACCGACTTCTTCGGCGCGGTGAAAGCCACGCCGGATGAGACGGTGGTGTTTTCCTGGATCGAATGGCCGGACAAGCCGACCCGCGACGCCGGCATGAAGAAGATGATGGAGGACCCGCGGTTTGATCCAACGAAGAATCCGATGCCGTTCGACGGCGCGCGGATGATCTACGGCGGCTTCGTGCCGCTCTACGAGCTGACGCGCTGAACCCGGCGGAGGTGCTCAGCGCGCGTCCGTTTCATCGCTGGCAGCAGCATGGCCGGCGCCCAGTGCGGCGCCGGCACCGAGGCCCATGCCGCCCATGCCGGCGCCCATTCCACCACCACCGCCACCGCCTGCACGGCCGCCCTTGGCATCGCCGTCGTTACGGCCCTTGCCGCCACCACTGGCAACGGGCCGGGTCGGCCCCTGCGGTGGAATCTGCAGATCGGCCGGAATCGGGGCCAGATCCAGCGCTTCGCGCACGAAGTCGCGCAGCGAGACCACCAGTTCGTGGGTATGCACCGGCCGCCCCTGTGCCAGTTCGTTGGCGGCACGCGTGGCCAGCCGCACCTGTTCGTCGGTGCCCAGCAGCAGGATGTCCGACAGCGCGGCCTCGACCGCATCGCGGATGCGCCGCGCACGGTCCGAGCGCGGCTCGGCGATGCCGTCGGCATCTTCGCGCTGGCGCAGGTCGCGACGATGGCTGGGATCCACGCCCAGCTCGCCGGTGAACGAACCGCCCAGGGTCTTGTAGGCGGCCATCAGCGTGCGCAGCCGTTCGTTGATCTGCCGGTTCTCGCGCTCGCGGCGCTGCTGCAGGGTCTGCATCACCAGCAGGCGGATGCCGACGCCGAGCAGGGTGATCAGGACCAGGCCGGCCAACGTGGACAGCACGCCCTGCCAGGAACTGAAGTCGATACCGCGCATGGTCGGGCTCCGGCGGGAAGAACCTGCATCTTGCCCCAGGTAGCGCCCCAGAAACGCGAAAGGCCCTACCACCCGGTGGGTGGCAGGGCCTTCGGTCACGGCGCGATTACTTGCGCTTGGCGACCTTGCGCACGGCCTTCTTGCCCGGAGCCTTCTTGGCGGCGACCTTCTTCAGCGGCGCAGCCTTCTTGGCGACCGTCTTGCGGGTGGCGGCAACCTTCTTGCCCACCGCCTTCTTGGCGACGGCGGTCTTCTTGCCGACAGCCTTCTTGGCGACGGCGGCCTTCTTGCCAACAGCCTTCTTGGCGACGGCAGCCTTCTTGCCGACAACCTTCTTGGCGGCCGCGGTCTTCTTGGTGGCGACCTTCTTGGTGGCGGCAACCTTCTTGCCGACAACCTTCTTCGCAGCCACGGCCTTCTTGCCGGCGACCTTCTTGGCGGCGACGGTCTTCTTGGCCACAGCCTTCTTGGTGGTGGCGACCTTCTTGCCGACCACCTTCTTGGCGGCCGCGGTCTTCTTGGCAACGGTCTTCTTCGCGACGGCGGCCTTCTTGGTGGCGGCCTTCTTCACGGTGGCGACCTTCTTGCCGGCAGCCTTGGTGGTCTTCTTGGCGGCAGCGGCCTTCTTGGTCACAGCCTTGCCTGCAGCGGCCTTCTTCTTGGCCACTTCCTTCTTCAGGGCAGCGGCTTCGGCCTTGGCGTTCTTCTTGGCCGCTTCCAGCTTCTTCTTGGCATTGGCAACGGTCTTGCCGACCGACTTGGCGGCCTTGTCGGCCTTCTTGGCAACGGTCTTCTCGACCTTGGCCACGGCCTTCTTGGCCTTGGCAACGCGGGTACCGGCCGCCTTGGTGGCGCGCTTGACGGTCTTCTTGACCGACTTCACGGCGTCTTCGGCGGCGTGGGCGATGGTCTCGCCAACGTTGGTGGCGGCTTCTTTGACGTTCTCGACGGCGTCGGTCACGACCGACACACCATTACCGTTGCTCATGTTGCCCTCCTGGGGGCCTTAAGTATCAAAACGGGGCGATGCTATACCGACATTGACGATCGTGGAACGGGGCACGCGCCCGCAATCGCATCTGATGCGACGGCCATGGTGTAGCCCACCACTGCCGCGGAAGCGGCGGGTTCACAGGAAACGCCTTTTTTTAAGGACTACGCCACAGCAAGCGCGTGGTCGAAGATGGCCGTTGCGTGCCGTTGCACGGACGCGGCATCCGATGCGTGCTGTGGCGCATTGCGGCACCCGGTTGCGCGGAACTGCGCAGGTATCGGTCTGTGTCGGCGCCCCCGGCGATCGTCTTCGGTGGTGCAGGCGTCGCCTGTGCGGTGTCGCCACAGCCATGCTGTCAGCCTCCTCACTCGCCTTTCGCGGCCTGCGGTTTTCATGGCGCATTTATCCAGATCGCGACACACTCATTCAGCTTGTTTTACCGTAGGGCCGAACCGCCCCCACCCACGCCAGCGAACCGACAACCATGCGACCGCTTCCCACCCTGCTCACGCTCGCAATCGCCGCCGCCTTCGGTGGCTTCGTTGCCACCGGCATCAATGCCCACCTGGACAACCGTGCCGATGCAGCACCGCTGCCAGCGGTGCTGCCGACCACCGCCGCGTTGCCGGCCGCGGTGGCCGGACAGGCGGTGCCTTCGCTGGCGCCGATGCTGGAAAAGGCGATGCCGGCCGTGGTCAGCGTCAACACCAAGCAGGTGGTGCGCGTGCGCAACCCGTTCTTCAACGACCCGTTCTTCCGCCGCCTGTTCCCGGATATCCCGCAGGAGCGCATCAACGAATCGCTGGGCTCGGGCGTGATCATCGACGCCAAGGAAGGCCTGGTGCTGACCAACCACCATGTCATCGACAACGCCGATGACGTGCAGGTGACACTGGCCGACGGGCGCACGGTGAAGGCCGAGTTCCTCGGTTCGGACCGCGATACCGACATCGCGCTGATCCGCATCCCGGCGCAGAACCTGACCGACATCAAGCTCGGCAACAGCGACCAGCTGCGGGTCGGTGACTTCGTGGTGGCCATCGGCAATCCGTTCGGCTTCAGCCAGACGGTCACCTCGGGCATCGTCTCGGCGGTGGGCCGCAGCGGCATCCGTGGCCTGGGCTACCAGAACTTCATCCAGACCGATGCGTCGATCAACCCGGGCAATTCCGGTGGCGCCCTGGTCGACCTGCAGGGCCAGCTGGTCGGCATCAATACCGCCAGCTTCAACCCGCAGGGCAGCATGGCCGGCAACATCGGCCTGGGCCTGGCGATTCCGTCCAACCTGGCGCGCAGCGTGGTCGACCAGCTGGTCAAGCACGGCGTGGTGGTACGCGGCACGCTGGGCGTGGAGAGCCAGAACCTGACCGCGCAGATCGCGCAGGGGCTGGGCCTGGGCGAAACGCGCGGTGCGCTGATCACCCGCGTGCTGGCCGGTTCGGCGGCCGCCGCGGCCGGGTTGAAGCCGGGCGACGTGGTGGTCTCGGCCAACGGCCAACGCGTGGACAGCGCCGAAGCCCTGCACAACGTGGAAGGCTTGGCTGCGGTCGGCAGCCCGATGACGCTGGACGTACGCCGCGAAGGCAAGCCCGTGCAGATCAAGGCCACGCTGAAGGAACAGGCGCGTGCGGTCACCGGCGAGAGCCTGGACCCGCGGTTGACCGGTGCCACCTTCGTCGACCTGCCCGAGTCGCTGCGGCAGTCGGGTGTCGGCGGCGTGCTGGTCAGCGAGGTCAAGCGTGGCAGCCGCGCGGCCAGCAACGGCCTGCAGCAGGGCGACATCATCACCGACGCCACCGTGGGTGAATTCGCCGACCTGGCCAGCTGGCGCGCCAACTTCCAGCAGCGCCCGCCGACCCTGGTGGTGCGCGTGCTGCGCAACAATGGCCAGCAGCAGGGCCAGCTCGTGATGCGCTGATCGCCCTGCCGTAACACCCCCTATACCCCGGCAATGCTATTGCTGTCAGTCCAGGTCGGCACCGCCGACACCCGTTCCCCCATCGCAACAGGAGTGATTCGATGAGCCCCACCAACACCGAGAACCTGAAGGAACACCTGGGTGAAGCCGGTTCCCACCTGAAGCAGGCCGCCACGGCCGCCGGCGGTGCGATCAAGGGCGCAACCGGTGCCGCGACCGACGAGCTGCGCATCGGCAAGGCCAACGTCAAGGCCGAACTGTCCGACAGCGCACTGTCTGGCCTGGCCGCCGCCGAATTCGGTGGTGCCGCTGCCAAGGAACAGGTTGACGCGTTGATGGACAAGGGCAAGGACCTGATCGACAGCGCCGCCGAGTTGATCCGTGAGCGTCCGCTGGCTTCGTTCGGCGTCGCCTTCGCTGCCGGCTGGATCATCGCCAAGCTGGCCCGCGGCAGCAGCGACAAGTAAGCCGCGGCGTGAGCGAAGACAACGCGCAAGCCCCTGATCCGGCGGCCACCCCGCCGCTGGATGAGAGCATCCGCCAGGTCGGCGCGGCCGGTCGTGCCGCCGCCGATTCGGCCAAGCACACCGTGCGCTCGCTGCGCCGGCTGGCCTCGGCCGACTTCGCCCTGGCCCGCAGCGCCTTCGGCCGTGCGCTGGCCTGGGCCGGCGTGGCGATCGTATTTGGTGCCTCGGCCTGGCTGCTGATGGCGGCCACCCTCATCGCCCTGCTGCAGAGCTGGGGCCTTAGCTGGCTGCAGGCGCTGCTGATCACCTCGCTGCTGAGCCTGGCCGTCACCGGCTACGCGATCTGGCGGGTGTCCTACTTCTTCCACCACACCGGCATGCATGCCACCCGGCGCCAGCTGTCACGCCTGGGCCTGTTCGACGAGCCCAGCGAAGACGACCCCGATGCCGGCGTGCAGCTGCCCGAGGGCAAGCCATGAAGTTCGGCGCGCTGCAGCGGCGGGTGAAACGCTGCGAACAGGTGGTGACCGTGCGCCTGGGCGAGACCCAGGACCACTGGTCCAAGCTCAGCGACGTCTGGCGAAAGGGCTGGTCGCCGTTGCGCATCGTGGTGGTCGGCCTGGCCGGTGGCTTCATCGCCGGCAAGCTGGAAGTGCCCGGCAAGGTCAACGGTGCGCGCTGGCTGCAGATGGTCGGTTCGGTCTCGAACCTGTTCGCCAGTGCCCAGGCGGCGTTCGCCACGGCGATGGCGGCACAGGCTGCAGCGACCGCCGACGACGCGGCCGAAGAAGCCGACGATGCCAGCGAGCAGGCACAGGCGGCGGCCTCCGCCGCCAACGCACGGCCGGCACCTGCCCCCCGCCCGGAACCCGAACCGGAACCGCGCGAACCGCGCCCGGCCGAAGCCGCCACCGAGCTGTCCGAACGTTGATCCACGCACTCCGCCGCGCCGATCGCGGCCGGCGGATAATGCGCTCCCCTTCCCGGTTGGTGCGTCGATGAGCGAGTCCCTCCTGTCCCCGTCACCAGCCGATCCGCAGGGTGCGGAGGCACCGCTGCCGCCCCCGTCGCGTCCACGCGGGCCGATGTCGCTGGTGGTCCTGGCCACCCTGGCGGTGGGCTACACGCTGTGGGCCGCGCAGGACATCATCCTGCCGGTGCTGCTGGCGGTGTTCTTCGCGCTGGTCGGCAACCCGATCCTGCGCCTGCTGCAGAAGCTGTGGATTCCGCGCGCGCTGGGCGCACTGCTGATCCTCGGCGCCGGGCTGGGCGTGACCGGTTCGCTGGCGGTGCAGTTGATCGGTCCGGCGATGGAATGGGCGCAGGAAGCACCGCAGCAGCTGCGCAAGGTGGCCCGGCAGGTGCAGGACCTGACCAAGCCGGTGCAGCAGGCCAACCAGGCGGCGGAAAACTTCGCCCGCGTGGCCGGCGGTGACAGCAACCACAAGGTGCAGGTGATCCGCACCCAGCTGGACGATCCATACCGCATGCTGACCCGTGCACCGCGCCTGGCCGCGTCGGTGCTGGCGGTGGTGCTGCTGACCCTGTTCTTCATGATCTACGGGCAGAGCCTGCAGCGCGCAGCGATCGCCCTGTTCCCGAACCGCCAGCAGCAGCGGTTCACCACCGACATCCTGCGTTCGATCGAACGGGAGGTCTCGCGTTACGTGCTGACCATCAGCGTCATCAACACCCTGGTCGGGCTGGTGTTCGCCGGCGTGCTGATGCTGCTCGGCATCGGCCTGCAGGAAGCACTGCTGTGGGGCACGGTGGCTGCACTACTGAACTTCGCCCCGTATGTGGGTCCGCTGATCGGCGTGGCGCTGATGCTGTTGATGGGCTTCGTCGAGTTCCGCGACCCGCTGCAGGCCCTGCTGCCGGCCGCCGCCTACCTGGGCCTGCACACCCTGGAAGGGCAGATGGTGACCCCGATCGTGCTGGGCCGTCGGATGAAGCTGTCGCCGCTGGTGCTGATCCTGGCGCTGATGGTGTTCGGCTGGGCCTGGGGCATGATCGGGCTGCTGCTGGCAGTGCCGCTGCTGGTGTGCATCAAGCTGGTGCTGGCACGCCTGGATGGCATGCAGGGCTGGGCACGCCTGCTGGAGTGACGGCATCAACAACGGATGGACGCAGGTGGCGGAACCAGAAACAGGGACGAAGTGGCAGACTATGGCGCCCTACCCGGATGGATCCGCTCGTATGAACTCTCTCGCCACGCGTTGCCTTGCCTTGGCCTGCATTGCCGCTCCCGCGTTCGCCGCGACGCCGCCGACTGCCGATCAGGCGCGCACCCAGCTTGCTGAGGCGGTTACCTGCAAGCGGCACCTCACGCCCATGCAGTTCGACGCCATGGCCCGGATGCTGGCACCGGCCCCGGCAAGGGCGCAGGACGGCGAATCCAGCGGCGAGTTCCGGCTGACCACGCCCTTGATGGTGCTGGGCCAGCCCGTGAACCGGCTGCAGTCCTATGACGGCGACAGCGGCGAGGATGGCATCGACAGTTTCACCGCGTACTTCAGCTCGGCCAGTGTGGAACAGGTCGCGGCACTGGCGAAGATGTCCGACCCGGTGGCAGGCACCTACACGAAGGAAGTTGGGCGGCACAACCTGGACGTGCAGCAGTTCGACGGCCAGACCACCATCGCCTGCTCGTACAACCTGCGCTGACCCGGCCCAGCCACAGTGCCCACCCGCCCGCCGCGCCGCATGAAAGCCCGCGCGGGCAGGGGTAGAATGGCGAGGTGAATTTCCCCGTCCAAGCCATCACCCTCGACCTTGACGACACGCTGTGGCCGTTCGCTCCGATCGGCGCCCGCATCGAACAGGTCCTGCACGCCTGGATGTGCGAACACAGCCCCGCTACCGCCGCGATGTATCCGGTGGAGGCGATGCGCGAACTGCGCGAGCGGCTGTACCACGCCCATCCGTACCTCCACCACGACCTGAGTGCGCTGCGCCGGCTGACCCTGCACGAAGCACTGCACACCAGCGGTGCCAGCCTCGATCTGCTGGAGCCTGCGTATGAAGTGTTCTACGCCGCGCGCAACCAGGTGGAGTGCTATCCCGATGCGATCGACGCGCTGGCGCGCATTGCCGCACGGGTACCGGTGGCGGCGCTGAGCAACGGCAATGCCGACCTGGAGCGGATCGGCCTGGCCCATCATTTCGCCTTCCAGCTGGGTTCGCGCGAACACGGCGCGGCCAAGCCCGAAGCCAGCATCTTCCATGCCGCGTGCACCCGCCTGGGTGTGGCACCGGCACAGGTGCTGCACGTCGGCGACCATGCCGACATGGACGTGGCCGGGGCGATTGCCGCCGGCCTGCGCGGCTGCTGGATCAACCGCGACGCAGCCACCTGGACCCATCCGCAGCTGCAGCCGGACCTGCAGTTCGACACCCTTACCGGCCTGGCCGACTGGTTGGATGCCAACCTCGACGCCGCCGCACCCCGGAGTACCTGACGCATGAGCGAGATCACTGGTTTCACCGCCGACACCGCTGCGGCGCTGCCGTTGTACGTGCTGGACCGCGAGCAGTTCGCCGCCTGGAAGGACAGCCAGCCGGCTGCCACGCAGGCGTGGCTGGCATCGCAGGGCTTCAACGCCGGCGCCCACAGCGTGGCACTGCTGCCGGGCGCCGATGGCCTGGCCGGTGCCGTGATGGGCGTGGGTGATCGTGCCGATGCCTACAGCTATGCGCATGCGCCGCACGCGCTGCCGGAAGGCAGCGTCTGGCAGCTGGCCAATGAACTGCCGGCCGCCGAACTGGCGCTGCTGCAGCTGGGCTGGGGCCTGGGCAGCTACCGCTTTGACCGCTATCGCAAGCGCAACCGCGCACCGGCGCAGCTGGTGGCCTCGCCGACCGGCGAAGTGGCCGACCTGATCGCCGCCAGCCTGCGCGTGCGCGACTGGGTCAACACCCCGACCGAAGACATGGGCCCGCAGCAGCTGGAAGACGCCGCACGCACGCTGGCCGATGCACATGGTGCGCAGGTCGAGGCGATTACCGGCGACGAACTGCTGAAGCAGAATTTCCCGGCCATCCACGCCGTGGGCCGCGCTTCGCATCGTGCGCCGCGTCTGGTCGTGCTGCGCTGGGGCAGGGAAACCGACCCGGCGCTGGTGCTGGTGGGCAAGGGCGTGTGCTTCGATACCGGCGGGCTGGACATCAAGCCGGCCGACGGCATGCGCAACATGAAGAAGGACATGGGTGGCGCCGCGCATGCACTGGCCCTTGCCGGCCTGGTGATGGCACGTGGGCTGCCGGTGCGGCTGACCCTGCTGGTGCCGGCGGTGGAAAACGCGATCGGTCCCGATGCCTTCCGCCCGGGCGAAGTGATCGCCACCCGCAAGGGCCTGAGCGTGGAGATCGACAACACCGATGCCGAAGGCCGCGTGATCCTGTGCGATGCGCTGACCTTCGCCGGTGAGCAGAAGCCGGACCTGGTGCTGGACTTCGCCACCCTCACCGGTGCCGCGCGCATCGCACTGGGCCCGGACCTGCCGGCACTGTTCAGCAACGACGACACGGTGGCCCAGCAGTGGCTGCAGGCCGGTGACGCGACCCGCGACCCGGTCTGGCGCATGCCGCTGTGGCGCCCCTACCTGCGCTACCTGAGCAGCGGCATCGCCGACCTGGCCAACGCCGGTTCGCGCATGGCCGGCTCGGTGACCGCCGCGCTGTACCTGGAGCGCTTCCTGGAAGACGGCCAGCGCTGGGCGCACCTGGATGTGTATGCCTGGAACGACGGCGAGCGCCCGGGCCGTCCGGCCGGTGGCGAAGCGCTGGCGCTGCGCTCGGCGTGGGCGATGCTGAAGCAGCGCTACAGCTGATCGGGTGGGTGCCGACCGTTGGTCGGCACCCCGTCCCCGGAAAATCTGACGAAAAATTGAATTTCGGCCCCGGCCGGGTTCTGCGAGGATGTGTGGGTCGACCACCCACACGCTCCGTGAAGGCAGGACTCCGACCATGTCGCTCTTCCGCTACACCCGCGCTGGCCAGACGCCGGGCGCGCCACGCAAGCATTCACCCCTGCTCTGGATCGCACTGATCGCACTCATTCTGGGTGCGGTCGCGCTGGCCTTCGCCTGGCTGGCCGGCTGGATTGGAAACCGCCTGACCGCGCAGCGCTTCACCGACACCATCGAGGCCACCGGCCCGGCCCACCCGGGCTTCCGCCGCGCGCACAGCAAGGGCATCTGCGTGAGCGGCTGGTTCGAACCCAGCGCGCAGGC
Organism: Stenotrophomonas muris; assembly: GCF_052751275.1. Taxonomy (NCBI): domain Bacteria; kingdom Pseudomonadati; phylum Pseudomonadota; class Gammaproteobacteria; order Lysobacterales; family Lysobacteraceae; genus Stenotrophomonas; species Stenotrophomonas muris. The sequence continues at coordinate 3,431,888 of NZ_CP199879.1, forward strand.
CCCCACCCTGTCCAGCGCACGGGTGTTCTCGCAACGCCGCGTGCCGGTGATGGGCCGCCTGTCGATCGGCGGCGGCGACCCCTACGGCGCCGACAACACCGCACGCGTGCGCAGCCTCGCGGTGCAGATGGTCAGCGATGATGGCCAGGAATGGCGCATGGCGATGAACAGCTTCCCATTCTTCGCCGTGCCCAGCGCAGAGGCGTTCTACGAGCAGACCCGCGCCTCCATTCCCGACCCGGCCACCGGCAAGCCCGATCCGCAGAAGATGGCCGCGGTGCTGGCCAAATACCCCAGTGCGCAGGCTTTCCAGCAGTGGGCCAAGACCGCGCCGTGGACCAGCAGCTGGGCCGACACCACCTTCAACAGCGTCAACAGCTTCTGGTTCACCAATGCGCAGGGCCAGAAGCGCGCGGTGCGCTGGCGCTGGCAGCCGCAGGCGCCGGTGGTGGAGATGGATGCGGAAACCCGCAAGCAGGCCAGCGTCGATTTCCTCAGCCAGGAACTGCAGCAGCGCCTGGCCAGCGGCCCGGTGCGCTGGAACCTGGTCGTGACCACCGCCGAGCCGGGCGATGCCATCGATGATCCGTCGGTACCGTGGCCCGAATCGCGTGACCAGGTAGTGGCCGGCGTACTCAGTCTGGACCGCATGCAGTCGCAGGAACAGGGCGCCTGCGGGCAGATCAATTTCGATCCGCTGATCCTGCCCAGCGGCGTGCGTGGCAGTGACGATCCGATCCTGGCGGCCCGCTCGGCCGTGTATTCGCAGTCCTTCAACCGCCGCGAACGCGAGCGCGCCACCGGCAACGTCGAGCAACGGAAGGAGGCCGCACGATGAGCACCGGCAACGGCCACTTCAACCTGCTGGCGCGGGTGCTGCACTGGTCCATGGCGCTGATGATCATCGCCATGCTGTTCATTGGCGTGACCATGGTCGCCTCGCTGCACTTGCGGCCGATGCTGATCGACCTGCACCGCCCATTGGGCATCACTATCGGCGTACTGGTGTTGCTGCGCCTGTACAACCGGCTGCGTCATCGCCCACCGCCGCTGCCGGCGGATCTTCCTGTGTGGCAGGTGATGGCGGCCAAGGCCTCGCACTGGATGCTGTACGCACTGATGCTGGCGATGCCGCTGATCGGCTGGGCGATGCTGTCGGCCGGCGGTTACCCGATCGTGCTGTGGGGTGGCCTGCACCTGCCGCCGATCGTGCCGCATACCCCGGCGCTGTATGCCGCGTTGCGCAATGCGCACAGCCTGCTGGCCTATGTGTTGTTTGCCACGGTGCTGATGCATGTGGGTGCGGCGCTGTTCCACCTGTGGGTGCGGCGTGACGGGGTGTTCCAGGCGATGGCGCGCGGGAAGAATTGAAAGGATTCGCCGGGCGTTCCCGGCGGATTGTTTCCGCGACCGCGGGGGGGTGTCACTTTTCTTTTCGCGCGAAAAGAAAAGTAACCAAAAGAAACGCGCCGCCAGAGCGCGAGCCGGTGCTGCGCACCGGTGCCCTGTGCTTCTCGGTGAATCAGGGGACGGCGCCGAACTCGCTACGCTCAAACACCGGCGCCTCTTCGCCCCTGATTCCCCTGCGATGCTCGGCTCGCTCAAGGCGGACCCAACATCAAGAGCGACAGCTGCACCCAGTAGATCCACGCCATGCGTGGATGCTGTTGCCGTTGATCTTGACCTTCCAGTCCGCCTTGAGCGAGCCGAGCACCGCAGGTCCGGCGAGGGCGAAGAGGTGCGGGTGTCTGAGCGCAGCGAGTTCCCGCGCCGTCCCTCGACGGACCGAGGAGCGCAGGGCACCGGCGTGCGAAGCACGCCGGCTCGCGGCCGGCGGAGCGTTTCTTTGGTTACTTTCTTTGCGCGCAAAGAAAGTGACATCCCTCCGTGGTCGCGGAAACGAAATCACCGGGAACAGCAGGACGCCCCTACAACCACCCCTTCTGCCGCGCCAGCCGGTACGCCTCGATCCGGTTGGCCACGCCCAGCTTGCCGATGCACTCGGACAGGTAATTGCGCACCGTACCGTGCGACAACCCCAGCTGCTCGGCGATCTCGCTGGCGGTGCGGCCCTCGCCCGCCAGCCGCAGTACGCGGCGCTCGCGGTCGGTCAGCGGATCGGCCTGCGACCACGCATCCAGTGCCAGCTGCGGGTCGATCGCGCGGATGCCCTGTTTCACCTTGCGCAGGGCATCGGCCAGGTTCTCGGCCGGTGCATCCTTCAGCAGGTAGCCCAGCACGCCGGCTTCCAGCGCGCGGCGCAGGAAACCGGCGCGGGCGAAGGTGGTCACGATCACCACCTTGATCGGCAGCTCGTGGCGCGCGATGCGCTGGGCAAGCTCGAGCCCGGACAGGCCGGGCATCTCGATGTCGGTGACCAGGATGTCCGGTTGCAGCTGCTGCAGCATCCGCCACGCGGTTTCGCCATCGGCGGCGCTGCCCAGCACCTCGATATCCGGCTCCAGGCCCAGCAACGCCGACAGTGCACCGCGCACCATCGCCTGATCCTCGGCCAGCAGGATGCGGATCATGCGGCACCGTCCTGTGCCAGCGACGGCGGCGCTCCCGGCGGCAACGGTGTGGTCGCGGCAGCCAGTGGCACGCGCACGGTCAGTCGCGTGCCCTCGCCCTTTGCGGACTGTACCTGCAGGCTGCCCCCCAGGGCGGCCACGCGTTCGCGCATGCCGCTCAGCCCGTTGCCCTCGGCCTGCACGCCGCCACGGCCATCGTCGCGGATCTGCATCGCCAGCATGCGTCCCTCCAGCATGAACTCCACCCGTGCCTGTGTCGCCTGTGCATGGCGCACGATATTGGTTGCGGCCTCGCGCAGCACCAGCGCCAGCCCGCGTTCGACATCCACCGGCATCGCCGGTGGTGGTGCGTATTGAAGGTGGACCTGCTGGCATTCCAGCAGCAGCCGCGCCGATGCCAGCTCACCGGCCAGGTCGCTGGCGCGGATGCCGGTAACCGCGCTGCGCACCTGTGCCAGCGCTTCGCGGGCGATGGCCTCGGCCTCGCCGATCTCCAGCCGCGCGCGCGCGTCGCCGCGGTCGTGCAGCTTGCGCGCCAGCTCCAGCTTCAATGTGATCAGCGACAGGGTGTGGCCGAGCAGGTCATGCAGGTCGCGGCCGATGCGTTCGCGCTCGGCAGTGGCCGCCAGCCGCCGCACCTCGTCCTGCGACAGCTGCAGTGCCGCATCCTTCTGCTGGTTGAGCGCTTCCACGTTCACGACCAGCCCCACGATGTAGGACACGGCCGGGATCCAGACCAGGCTCTGCCACGGGTACTGGAACAGCAGCGCGAGGCTGCAGAACAGAAGGTTCAGGCCAGTGAGCTGCAGCAGATACTGCCACCAGCCACCGCGTCCGCTCACCCGCAGCAGCACGCAGCCGAACACGAAGTAGGTCAGCCCGGACGGATACCAGGGCAGCAGCACCAGCGACATCGCGATCAGGCCCAGCGCATAGCGCGGAGCGTGATGGCGCGGCGCCACCATCACCTTGGCGTACAGCAGCAGGAACACCGGATAGCTGGCCAGCGTCAGCAGCAGCCAGCGCAGGGTGAAGCCGTGGCCAAGCAAGGGCGTCAGGAAGATCCACACCGACCACAGCAGGTGGACTGCCTCGCTCCAGGGCGATTTTCCCCGGCGCAGCGTATCGGCCACCGCCGAGTCCGGCGCGGGGCGCAGCAGCGAGGCAAGCCATGTCGACGGCACGGGCGGTTCCAGGCGGGGACGATCGCCGCCGATCATGCCAGTTCAGCCGCCTGCGCGCAGGCGCCACCACCGGCCGGGCGGCACCGGCGCAACCGAGCGCGGATCACGGTACGCTTGGCGGCGCGGCTGTGGCGGGCCAGCGACGGGGTGATCGGATCCATGGGCAGTACCGGTAGCGGGGACGTTGCCATCCTGTGCCGCCGTGGTCACGTTTCGCAGTTGCCGCCGTCAGTGTCATCGGGTGACAGCTGTCACTGCCGTCATCGCTGTGCCTGCCTGCATGCTGTGCCGCACGCTCCACCGCCGGAACCGCCGGAACCGCCGCCGTCCGCCCTTCCGGCCACACCCGCCCAAACGCCTGTGATGGAACGAATGAACGCTTCTGCCGAGCTGTTGAAGGAACTCCGTATCGACCGCAAATCGCCGCCGCCCGCCTCCGGCGGCAGTGGCGGTGGCCGCCGCTGGCTGTGGATCGCGATCATCTTGGTCGTGTTGTTGCTGGCCGCTGTCGGCTTCGCCCTGTTCGGGCGTACGCCGGCAGTGGACGTGGAAACCGCCCCCGCCGTGGCCATCCAGCAGGGCAGCGCCAGCAGTTCGGTGCTCGATGCCAGTGGCTACGTGGTCGCCCGGCGCATGGCCACGGTATCGGCCAAGATCACCGGCAAGGTGCGCGAGGTGATGATCGAGGAAGGCATGCGCGTGGAACAGGGCCAGATCATGGCCACCCTGGACCCGATCGATGCCGACGCGCAGCGCAGCCTGTATGCCTCGCAGCTGCAGGCCGCACGCAGCCAGGTGGCCGGGCTGGAAGCGCAGCAGAGGCAGGCGGCCGCTGAAGCCAGCCGCCTGCAGGCACTGGTCGGCCAGCAGCTGGTGTCGCGCTCGCAGTACGACCAGGCGGTGGCCCAGCGTGACAGCCTGCGTGCACAGCTGGACACCGCACAGCGCAACGTCAAGGTGGCCAACGACCAGCTGGCCATCGCCGATCTGGGCGTGGACAACAACATCGTGCGCGCGCCGTTCTCCGGCGTGGTCACTGCCAAGGCCGCGCAGCCCGGCGAAATCGTCTCGCCGCTGTCGGCGGGCGGTGGGTTCACCCGTACCGGCATCGGCACCATCGTCGACATGGACTCGCTGGAGATCGAAGTCGAGGTCGGCGAGGCCTTCATCGGCCGCGTGCAGCCGAAGATGCCGGTCGAAGCCACGCTCAACGCCTATCCGGAGTGGAAGATTCCGGGCGAGGTGATCGCCATCATCCCCACCGCCGACCGCGGCAAGGCCACGGTGAAGGTGCGCGTGGCGCTGAAGGTGAAGGACCCGCGCATCGTGCCGGAGATGGGCGTGCGCGTCAGCTTCCTGGAGCAGGCGCAGCCGCAGGCGGCCGCCAAACCGCAGGGCGTGCGCGTGCCGGCGGGCGCCGTGGTCCAGCGCGAGGGCGCCTCGGTTGCCTTCGTGCTGGGTGACGAAAGCCGCGTGCAGCAGCGCACGGTCGAGGCCGGCCAGGCGATGGGCAAGGACCGCCAGATCCTCAAGGGCGTGAGCGCAGGTGAATCGGTGGTGCTGAACCCGCCGGACACCCTGCGCGATGGCGCCAAGGTGCAACAGAAACAAGCGCAGTAGCGGCCTGGCGCCCACGGGCGCCGCCGGCAGCACCGCTCGACGCACGCCTGCGGCCCCTGCCGTGGCGCTTCCCCGTTTCCCGCCTTCCGTGGAGAACCACCCATGTCGACCCTGGTTTCACTGCGCAACATCACCAAGACCTACCAGCGTGGCCCCGAGAAAGTGCAGGTGCTGCACGGCATCGACCTGGACATCGCCAGCGGCGACTTCGTCGCGCTGATGGGCCCGTCCGGCTCGGGCAAGACCACCCTGCTCAACCTGATCGGCGGCCTGGACAACCCCAGCGGCGGCGAGATCAGCATCGAGGGCGAGCGCATCGACCAGATGAGCGGCGGCCAGCTGTCGACCTGGCGCAGCCACCACGTCGGCTTCGTGTTCCAGTTCTACAACCTGATGCCGATGCTGACCGCGCAGAAGAACGTGGAACTGCCGCTGCTGCTGACCCACCTCAATGCGGCGCAGCGCCGCCGCAACGCCGAGATCGCGCTGACCCTGGTCGGCCTGGCCGACCGCCGCAGCCACCGCCCGAATGAACTGTCCGGCGGCCAGCAGCAGCGCGTGGCAATCGCCCGGGCGATCGTCTCCGACCCGACCTTCCTGATCTGCGACGAACCGACCGGCGACCTCGACCGCCAGTCCGCCGAGGAGATCCTCGGCCTGCTGCAGCAGCTCAACCGGGAGCATGGCAAGACCATCATCATGGTCACCCATGACCCGAAGGCCGCCGAGTACGCCACGCACACGGTGCACCTGGACAAGGGCGAGCTGGCCGACGCGCCGCTGGCCCACTGACGGAGGCCACGGCGATGAAATACTTCTCGTTGGTGTGGGCGCAGCTGTTCCGCAGCCGTACCCGCACGTTGCTGACCCTGCTCTCCGTGGTGGCCGCGTTCCTGCTGTTCGGCATGCTCGATTCGGTGCGCGTGGCATTCACCTCCGGCGGCAGCGTGGAAGGCGCCAACCGCCTGGTGGTCGCATCGCGGCTGTCGATCACCCAGTCGCTGCCGATCCGCCTGGAGGCCCAGGTGCGGCAGGTGGCCGGCGTGCGCGACGTGGCCTATGGCATGTGGTTCGGCGGCATCTACCAGGACCCGAAGAACTTCTTCCCGAACTTCTCGGTGTCCCCCAACTACTTCGATGTCTACCGCGAGCTGCAGATCGACCCGGCACAGCTGGAAGACTGGAAGCAGACCCGTACCGGCGCCATCGTCGGCGAAACCCTGGCCAAGCAGTTCGGCTGGAAGATCGGCGACACCATCCCGCTGCAGGCCACGATCTTCCCGCGTGGCGGCAGCAACGACTGGCCGCTGGTGCTCAAGGGCATCTACCGTTCCAAGGACCGTGCGCTGGCCGCCAACGAAGAACGCCAGTTGATGATGAACTGGAAGTACTTCGATGAATCCAACGACTACATCAAGAACCAGGTGAGCTGGTACACGGTAACGCTGGACAACCCGGACCACTCTTCGCGGGTGGCGCAGGCGATCGACGCGATCTCGGCCAACTCCGACCACGAGACCAAGACCCAGACCGAATCGGCGTTCCAGCAGGCCTTCGTCAAGCAGTTCGCGGATATCGGCATGATCGTCACCTCGATCATGGGCGCGGTGTTCTTCACCCTGCTGCTGTTGACAGGCAACACCATGGCGCAGGCCGTGCGCGAGCGCGTGCCGGAGCTGGCCACGCTGAAGACGCTGGGCTTCAAGGACAGCACCGTGCTGACCCTGGTGATGGTGGAATCGGTGCTGCTGATCGGCCTGGGCGGCCTGATCGGCATGGGCCTGGCCGCCCTGATCCTGCCGGCCATCGGCCCGAAGAGCATGGGCATGCTGCCGCCGCACGTGCCGACGCCAACCTGGCTGATGGGGCTGGGCCTGATCGTGGTGATCGGCATCATCGTCGGCCTGTTGCCGGCGCTGCGTGCCAAGCGCCTGAAGATCGTCGACGCACTGGCCGGTCGCTGAGGAGAACACAGACATGTTCAAGAGCAAACTCAAGAAGTGGCTGGGCAACGGCGTGACGGTGCTGCTGCTGGCGGTCGGCCTGGTGCTGTGGATCAGCCTGCCGTGGACCGGCGTGCTGGCCGTGACCGTGCTGGTGGCCCTGTGGCTTCTGCTGACCCGCGGGGGGCGACTGGCGCTGGCCGCCACCCGTATCGGCGTGGCCAGCCTGCCGCAGCGCTGGGGCGCGTCCTCGGTGATCGTGGTCGGCATCGCCGGCGTGGTCGGCGTGCTGGTGGCAATGCTGGCGATGGGCGAAGGCTTCCAGGCCACGCTCAACAACACCGGCGATGACACCACTGCCATCGTGCTGCGCGGTGGCTCGCAGGCCGAGACCAACTCGGTGATCACCCGCGAGCAGGTACCGATGCTGTCCACCCTGCCCGGCATCAGCCGCGATGCGCAGGGCCGGCCGCTGCTGTCGCCGGAGCTGTCGCAGGTGGTCAACCTGGTGTCGAAGTCCGATGGCACCGACGTCAACGCGCAGTTCCGCGGCGTGGGCCCGCAGGCGTGGGCGGTGCATGACAAGGTCAGGATCGTCGAGGGCCGCAAGTTCGCCACTGGCCTGCGCGAGATCGTGGTCGGCCAGGGCGCCAAGGGCCAGTTCCGCGACATGGAGGTGGGCAGGACACTGACCCTGGGCAACCAGACCTGGACCGTAGTGGGTGTGTTCGCCACCGGCGATGCGCATGATTCGGAACTGTGGACCGACGCCGATACGCTGGCCACCACCTACCAGCGCAGCGCCTGGCAGTCGATCAGCGTGCGCACCGAGGGCAAGGCAGGCTTCGATCAGTTCAAGGCCGCCGTCGCCGCCGACCCGCGCCTGAAACTGGACGTGGAAACCACCCGCGTGTACTACAGCAAGCAGGGCGGCGGGCTGACCAAGTTGATCGACATCCTTGGCAAGGTGATCGGCACGATCATGGCGGTCGGTGCGGTGTTTGGCGCGCTCAACACCATGTATGCGGCCGTCGCCACGCGCGCCCGCGAAATCGCCACCATGCGTGCGATCGGCTTCCGCGGCCTGCCGGTGGTGACGGCAGTGATGCTGGAGACGATGCTGCTGGCGCTGCTCGGTGGCCTGCTCGGCTGTGCGGTGGCGTGGCTGCTGTTCAACGGCTACAGCGTGTCCACCATCGGCAGCAACTTCAGCGCAGTGGTGTTCAAGTTCCATGTGTCGCCGGAACTGCTGTGGACCGGCCTGAAATGGGCACTGGGCATCGGCCTGGTCGGCGGCCTGTTCCCGGCACTGCGCGCGGCACGTCTGCCGATCACCACGGCGCTGCGCGAAACCTGAGCATCGCGCAGCGGTGGACTGCGCATCACGCAAGGGGACGGAGCGAAGGCTCCGTCCCTTTCACGTTGCCGAACTCAGAAATCCGCCGCCGCAGCATCAGACGGCGGGGCCGCGCGCGGCCAGATGCTGGCGAAGGACCTCCTCGGGCGGATACGCCGTGCCCAGCGCGTGCTGCTCGCCTGTGTGCCGGTCGACGAAGATCGGCCCATTGCCGGCCAATGCATCCGAGATTTCGCCGGATTGCAGGTAGCGCAGCGACTGGAAGCAGAACAGCCAGCCTTCGACCACTTCGTGCTCATGCGTGATGGCAACCGGCTCATCGTCGCTGGCAAGTGCAGCCTCCACGCGACGGCGTGCTTCTTCAAGCTGGATCATTCCTTCGTCTCCTGCCTTCGATGACAAGGCGAAGAGCATTTCATGCGGGCAGGTGCATCACAACGCCTGCGCGCCTGCATACAAGCGCGTACTGCGACGCGTTGTCGCAACCACTCAAGCGTGCCAGCTTCGTGCCGCTATCGATGCCTCTGCCCATCGCAAACGCAGCGCGCGTGACGCTGCGCACAGCGCATCTGTGGATTGTTGGTTGCGATTCATTTTCGCGCACTTCCAGCAGCGCCGAGACAAACAGTTACGAATGGAAACATTCTAGAATCGCGCCCCCCACGTTGGTTTGCAGCACCCCACGCGCCCATAGAACGGGCGCTTGTTTTTACCGAAACACGAGATTTCACGGATGTCCCTGAAAACCAATCCGCTGCGCAACGCGATCGTCATCGCGCTGGCCGCCAGCTGCACCACCCCCGCCTTCGCACAGAGCACCAGCGATACCCCGACCAACCTCGACCGCATCGAAATCACCGGCTCGCGCATCCGCCAGGCCAGTGTCGAAACCGCACAGCCGGTGGTCGCGCTCAACCGCGCCGAGATCGAGAAGAAGGGCTACGTCAACGTCGCTGACATCCTGCAGGACATTCCTGCCGCCGGTGCGCCGAGCATGAGCCGCGCCTCGTCGCTGACCTCCTCGCGCGACTTCGGCGGCATGTACGTCAGCCTGCGCAACCTGGGCCCGGAACGCAGCCTGGTGCTGATCGACGGCCGCCGCATGGGCGTCAGCGCCGGCGGTTACTCCGACCTGGCCTCGATCCCGTCGTCCATCGTCGAGCGCGTGGAAGTGCTGACCGACGGCGCCTCCGCGCTGTACGGCTCCGATGCCATCGCCGGCGTGGTCAACATCATCACCCGCAAGAATTTCGATGGTGGCGAAGCCAGCGTCTATGTCGGCCAGTACGGCCAGGGTGACGGCCAGAAGCGCGCCTACAGCGCGACCTTCGGCAAGACCTTCGAGCGCGGCTGGTTCAGCGTGGGCGCCGAGCGCACCAAGGAAGATGAGGTGCTGGGCAAGGACCGCGCGTTCAGCCGTTACACCAACGGCCCGCGCCACCCCAACGATGGCCTCAATGGCAACACCCCGTGGGGCTACGTCACCGTCGGTGGCAAGAACCTGACGGTGGGCCCGGGCGGCGACCCGGGCAAGGCCGGCAACTTCCATGCGCCGGACCCGGCTGATGGTGCCAACACCAAGTCGAACATGAGCCTGCTGACAGGCCTGGAACGCACCTCGGTGTTCGCCAACGGTGGCTTCTCGATCACCGACAACCTGCGCATCGTCGCCGACGCGTTGTACAGCAAGCGCGAGTCGACCAAGCACCTGGCCGGTTACCCGTACTCGGTCAGCGCCGCACAGGCCCGCAATGGCAGCCGTGCCGCCCTGTCCAAGGACAGCGCGTTCAACCTGTGGGGCCAGGATGCGCTGTTCGCGCACCGTACCGAGGAACTGCCGCGCGGCACCGAGAACAACCTGGAAACCAAGCGCGCCAGCATTGGTCTGGAAGGCAGCTTCGAAACCGGTTCGCGGTACTGGGACTGGAACGTCAACTACATGTACAACCGCAACGAAGGCGAGCGCATCGGTACCGGCAGCATGTACCAGCCGCACGTCAACCTGGCCGTCGGCCCGTCCTTCATGGACGGCAACGTGGCCCGCTGCGGTGCGCCGGGCGCGGTGATCGCCGGTTGCGTGCCGTGGAACCCGGCCGCCCCGATGGGTTACACCGGACCCGGCTCGCTGAGCAACCAGGACGTGCAGGACTACCTGTTCACCCGCTTCGTCGACAAGATGCAGAGCACCACCAAGGTCGCCAGCGGCAACATCTCCGGCTCGCTGTTCACCCTGCCGGCCGGCGACATCCTGGCCGCGATGGGCTTCGAGCACCGCAGCGAGGAAGCCAGCTACACTCCGGACACGATGGTGCAGAAGGGCGAGATCGCCGGCACCAGCGGCCAGCCGACCCGCGGCAACTACTCGCTCAACGAGGTCTACCTGGAACTGCAGGTGCCGCTGCTGGCCGACCTGCCGTTCGCCCGCGAACTGTCGCTGGACATGGCCGGCCGCTACTCGGACTACAACAACTTCGGTTCGACCACCAACAGCAAGTTCGGCCTGAAGTGGAAGCCGATCGACAGCCTGCTGGTGCGCGCCACCTACGGCACCGGCTTCCGTGCGCCGACCGTGGATGACCTGTACGGCGGCACCGTCAGCAGCCGCGACTCGTTCACCGATCCGTGCGATACCTCCTTCGGTACCGCCGCCACCAGCCCGACCGTCGCTGCCCGCTGCCAGGCGCTGAAGGTGCCGGCCAACTTCCGCCAGCTCAACAGCGATGGCAGCGTGGCCACCAAGCCCGGCCAGCAGGCCACCACCGATTTCAGCTCGGGTTCCAACCCGGGCCTGAAGCCAGAAACCGCCAAGACCTGGACCGTCGGCCTGGTCTACAGCCCGGACTTCGTGCAGGGCCTGGACGTCAGCCTGGACTGGTGGAAGATCCGCATCGACAACGCCATCGTTGGTGAGTCGGCCACCAACATCCTGGAACAGTGCTACGTGCAGGGTTCGGATGCCGCCTGCGGCCGCTTCACCCGTGGCAGCAACGGCCAGGTCAACTCGCTGGACCGCTCGCTGGTCAACGCGGGCTACCGCGAAACCGCCGGCTATGACATCAACGTGCGCTACCGCCTGCCGGAAACCGCGTTCGGCAAGTTCGCCGTCAACTGGAACACCACGTACACCGACTACCTGGAGCAGCGCAACGACAGCGCCGCCACCACCCCGGTGGAACAGCGTACCGGTTGGGCCGGCGACTTCCGCGTGCGCTCCACCTTCAACCTGGATTGGCAGTATGGCGACCTCGGCATCGGCTGGACCGCGCGCTACTACTCCAGCATGAAGGAGAAGTGTTCGTACATGGATGAGTGCAACATGCCGGGCTTCAACTCGTCGTACACCAGCGCGTCGCCGACCAACAAGGTGGGCTCCAACACCTTCCACGACCTGCAGGTGCGTTACAGCCTGCCGTGGGATGGCACCGTGTCGCTGGGCGTGAACAACGTGTTCAACCACCAGGGTCCGATCATGTACAGCCAGCCGAACAGCAGCTTCACCTACTACGGTGGCTTCGACATCGGCCGCTTCATGTACATGAAGTACCAGCAGCGCTTCTAAGCCTGCAACCGCGTTCCCGCCACGGCCATCCCTCTCTCCTGGCCGTGGATGGAAGCAGAACGGCGCCCCTCGGGGCGCCGTTCTTTTTTGGGTGGAAGCGGGTCGGATCCCTTCGCCCTGCGAAGGGCTCTGCCCCCCCCCGCGACGGATAGAACAGGGTCAGAGCCCCCCGCGTTGCGGAGGGATCCGACCCCGCAGTCCCGCCGGCGCTAGCGCTTGGCGCGCATCGTGCGGATGTTGTCGCCGACGAACAGGATCAGGCCGGCCCAGATCGCGGCAAAGCCGATCGCCTTGGCGGTATCGAACGCTTCGTGGAAGAAGAACACGCCCAGCAGCAGCTGCAGGCTCGGTGCGATGTACTGCAGGATGCCGACCAGCGACAGCGGAATGCGCTTCACGCCGTAGGCAAAGCCGATCAGCGGTACGGCGGTGACTGCGCCACCGAAGATCAGCAGCAGGTCGTTGCGCCAGCCCCAGCCATGGAAGAACGCACCGCCATGGCCGTTTTCCGCCCAGATCGCGAAGGCCAGCGCCGGCAGGAACAGGTACATGCTTTCCACGCCCAGGCCGGCCACCGGGTCGACCGAGACCAGCTTGCGCAACAGCCCATACAGGCCGAACGAACAAGCCAGGCCGAGCGCGATCCACGGCGGTGTGCCGGCGTCGATGGTCAGCCAGGCCACGCCCACCGCCGCCATCGCCACCGCCACCCATTGCAGGCGGCGCAGGCGTTCCTTCAGCACCAGCACGCCCAGCAGCACGTTCACCAGCGGGTTGATGAAGTAGCCCAGGCTGGTCTCGATGACATGGCCGGCGTTGACCGCCCAGATGTACAGGCCCCAGTTGAAGGCGATGGTCAGGCTCGACACCAGCAGGATCGGCAGCGCGCGCGGCTGCGCGGCGATCTTCTGCCACCAGCCCAGGCGCGAGCTGATCAGCAGCCAGCCCAGCACCAGCACGGTGCTCCAGATGATGCGGTGGGCGATGATCTGGAACGAAGGCACCTCGTTGAGCAGGTGCCAGTACACCGGCACCAGGCCCCAGATCACGAAGGTGGACGCGGTGACCAGCAGGCCCCGGCGTTGTTCTTTCTCGTCCATGCTCATCTCTTTCGCGTCCTTGCCATCGTCAGTACCACCACACCCAGGAGAATCACCGCCATCGCCAGCAGGTCGCGCCAGCCGAAGCGTTCACCGTTGAGCAGCGCGCCGAGCAGCACCGCGATCACCGGGTTGACGTACGCATAGCTGCCGGCCAGCGCCGGACGCACGTTCTGCAGCAGCCACACGTAGGCAGTGAACGCGACGATGGAGCCGAACACGCACAGGTACGCCATCGCCAGCAGGCCACCGGTATCGGGCAGCGTGCTCGGGCGCTCGCCGACCGCCAGGCCGATCAGCACCAGCAGCACGCCACCGCAGATCATCTGCCCGGCCGCGGTCATGAACGGGCCCGGCAGGTCCAGCCCGCGTGCCCACACCGAACCGAAGGCCCAGCCGATCGGCGCGATCAGCAGCAGCACCAGCCCGGTCGGCGAGGCGGTCAGGCTGCTGCCGGCATTGAGCCAGACCACACCGAGGAAGCCGATGGCGATGCCCAGCCACTCACCGCGGCTGGCATGCTGCCCGCGCAGCGCCGAGAACAGCGCCATCCACAGCGGCACCGAGGCCACCGCGGTGGCGGCCAGGCCCGAGGACACCTCACGCTCGGCCAGCACCACCATGCCGTTGCCCAGCACCAGCATGGTCACGCCCATGATGACCAGGTTGCGCCATTGCCGCAGGGTCGGGTTCGGCAGCTTCCAGAACAGGCGCAGCGCCAGGAACATCAGGCCGCCGGCAATGATGAAGCGGCTGCCGGAGACCATCGTCAGCGGCAGTGCGCCGCCGTGCAGGGCCTTGGCGATGCCCAGGTAGGTCGAGCCCCAGACCACGTAGACCAGCAGCAGTGCCAGCGCGACAAGGCCACCCCGGGGGGCAGCCGCAGACGAAGAGGGGGGAACCGACATGACACACCAGGGAGCCGGGGGAAGGCGGATTCTAGGACGTTTTGAGTATGGTCCGGGACCCCATACGGTGGCACGCTGTCATCCATCCATGCACCCTGCTCTGGTCTGCTACCCCGTGTTGACGGTCGATGCAGTACCAAGAGGGCTGCCCGGCCGCGCCGCCCCAAGGCCGTGCGCCGTTTTCCCTGCGCACGGACGCGCCGCATCGAGGATTCCCACCCAGATGAGCACCACGCCCCAACCTGCTGTCCCCGCGAACGACCGCGCCGCCCTGCGGCGGTCGATCTCCAACACCCTCAAAGGCTCCGCCGGCAACCTGGTGGAGTGGTACGACGTCTACGTGTACTCGGTGTTCGCCGTGTACTTCGAATCGCAGTTCTTCTCGCCCGACGACAAGAACTCCACGATGTACGTGTGGGCGATCTTCGCCGCGACCTTCCTGATGCGCCCGATCGGCGCCTGGTTCTTCGGTCGCTTCGCCGACCGCCATGGCCGCCGCCTGGCGCTGACCGTCTCGGTCACGTTGATGGCGCTGTGCTCGTTCCTGATCGCCATCACCCCCACCGCCGCCAGCATCGGCATCTGGGCCGCGGTCATCCTGCTGTTCGCACGGCTGCTGCAGGGCTTCGCCACCGGTGGCGAGTACGGCGCCAGCGCCACCTACATGTCCGAAGCCGCCATTCCCGGCCGCCGCGGCTTCCTGTCGTCCTTCCACTACGTCACCCTGGTTGGCGGCCACGTGCTGGCCCAGCTGACCCTGCTGCTGATGCTGACCTTCTGGGGCAAGCCGGAAATCTCCGAGTGGGGCTGGCGCATCGCCTTCGGCATCGGCGGCATCGCCGCGGTGGTGGTGTTCTGGCTGCGCCGTGGCATGGACGAGTCGCTGTCGGAGTCGTCCATCGAGGCCGCGCGCGAGGGCAAGGCGCAGAAGTCCGGTTCGATGTACGAGCTGTTCGTGCACCAGTGGCGACCGCTGCTGCTGTGCTTCCTGATCACCGCCGGCGGCACCGTGGCCTTCTACACCTACTCGGTGAACGGCCCGAAGATGATCCAGAGCGCCTTCGCCGGCAACGATCCGATGACCGGCACCCTGATCAACCTGGGCGTGCTGGCCTTCCTGATGGTGCTGCAGCCGGTCGGTGGCTGGCTGTCGGACATCATCGGCCGCAAGACCCTGCTGGTGTTCTTCGGCGTCGGCGGCGTGCTGTACAGCTGGTACCTGATCACCCAGCTGCCGCACCAGCATGACGCCACCCTTGCCTTCCTGACCCTGGCGCTGGCGTTCGTCATCCTCACCGGCTACACCTCCATCAACGCGGTGGTGAAGGCCGAACTGTTCCCCACCCACGTGCGTGCACTGGGCGTGGGCCTGGGCTATGCGCTGGCCAACTCGCTGTTCGGCGGCACCGCCCCGCTGCTGTACCAGGGCGCGCTGAAGACCGGCCACGTCGATTGGTTCGCCCTCTACGTGACTGCCACGATCGCGGTATCGTTGGTGGTCTATGTGTTCTTCCTCACCAACAAGGGCCCGAACTGGCTCGACGGCACCCGCAAGTAAGCGCGTTGCCCTGATCGCGGCCACCGGTGCAATGCCGGTGGCCGCTGCGTCTCCCGCTCCTCCACTGATGTGGATCGCGGTGACGCTGGCCGCAGCCACGGCACTGGCCTGGCTGCTGCGCCGCCCCAGCGCACAGGCCGCATGGCCACGCATCGGTTTCGGGATCGCCCTGCTGCTGTTCTGCGCCGCACTGGCGCTGCAGCTGGCAGTGGACCTGGGCAGCGGCCACAGCTCGCTGCAACTGCGCCTGCATCGCGGCGTCAACGGCGGATCGCTGGTCGGCCTGCGCACGATGGTGGCGTGCTATCTGGCAGCGCTCGCCGCCAGCGGCTGGGGCGCGTGGAAGCTGCTGCGCCGGCGCTGACGAACACCCGGTCGTGCCGCCCGCTGGCCGACACCTCCACATTCTTTCGGTCGTGCCGGCCGCTGGCCGGCAACTCAACATTCCTTTGGTAGTGCCGGCCGCTGGCCGGCAACCTCATGAACCTCCGGGAAGAGCAGGGACTTGCCGGCCAGCGGCCGGCACCACCTCAGCGGCGGGCCGCTTCGCTCTTGTCGCGCGCGCCGCGGAACTCCGATTCCTTTTCCCACGTCGGCCAGCGGCGGCTGTTGGCCAGCTCCGCGCCCAGATCGTAGACCAGCAGGGTATCGGCAGCGTGGCCGCTCGGGTCCCAGCGCGGCGTCCAGGCATCGCAGGCCTGGTGGTAGCAATCGGCGAAGTACTTCTCGCGCAGCGCGCGGCCGGCTTCAACCCCACCGTCCAGCTTGTCCAGGCCCGGGCCGATGGTGATTGCCGGCACGCCCAGGCGGGCGAAGGCGAAGTGGTCAGCGCGGTAGAAGAAGCCCGCTTCCAGGTTCGGGTCCGGGCTGTAGCTGCGGCCGCGGGCCTTGGCCACGCGTTCCAGGTCGCCTTCCAGCGAGACCCGGCCCTTGCCCCACGACGCGATGTCGCGGGTCGGGCCATCCGGGCTGAACATCTCGATGTTCAGCACCGCGGCGGTCTTGTCCAGCGGCGCCAGCGGGTGCGCGGCGTAGTAGCTGGCGCCCAGCAGGCCCTTCTCTTCGGCGGTCAGCGCCACGAAGTACAGCGTGCGCTGCGGCTGCGGGCCGGCGGCGAACACCCGGCCCAGTTCCAGCACCGTGGCCACGCCGGTGGCGTTGTCGATCGCACCGCGGCGGATGCGGTCGCCCTTGGCGTCGGGCTGGCCGATACCGAAGGCATCCCAGTGCGCAGAGAAGATCACCGCCTCGTCGCCATGCTCGCCACCGGGCAGCTTGGCCACCACGTTGCGGGTCACCACCTGCTCGCGCTTCAGCGCGAAGTCCACGCTCAGCTTGGCGTTGTCCAGTGCCACAGGACGGAAGTCGGCGCGCATCGCCTTGCGCTTCTCGGCATCGAAGTCGAGGCCGGCGTCGGCGAAAATCGCCTCGGCCAGCTCGCGCTGCATCCAGCCACGCAGCGGCGTGTGCTGCGCCATCGCCTCGTCCTGGCCGCGCTCGATGTCGAACAGCGGCGATGTGCCCGAGCTCTTCACCGTGGCCCAGCCGTAGGCGGCCGGCGCGGTCTCGTGCACGATCAGCACGCCTTCGGCACCACGGCGTGCGGCTTCCTCGAACTTGTAGGTCCAGCGGCCGTAGTAGGTCACCGCCTTGCCGTCGAATGCGCCCGGTGCATCGGCTTCGAAATCGGCATCGTTGATCAGTACCACGGCGATCTTGCCGTGCAGGTCCACGTCCTTGTAGTCGTTCCACTGGCGTTCCGGCGCATCGATGCCATAGCCGACGAACACCAGCGGCGCATTCCTGATCTGCACGCGCTTGCGCGGCTGCAGGCTCTGCAGGGTCACGTCCACGCCATTGGCCAGCGCACGCTTGCCCTGCTTCAGCGACAGGCTGGCCTTGGCCGGGCCGTCCAGCTGCGCGCGCACCAACGGGACCGGCTGCACCCAGCTGCCATCCACGCCGCCGGGCTGCAGGCCGTAGCTGCGGAACTGCTCGATCAGGTACTGCACCGTGCGCTCTTCACCCTCGGTGGCCGGCGCGCGGCCTTCGAATTCATCCGACGCCAGAACGCGCACATGGCGCGACAGCGCCTGCGGATCGATGCCGCCACCCGGCAGGTCGTTGGCCGCATGGGCAAGGCCACCGACGAACAGGCAGGACGACAGCAGCAACACGCGCATCGGATTCACGGCAGTACCACGGCTAGCTTGGAAGTCACCAGAGTGTAACGTGGTCGTGACATCACGGCGCGGCTTGGGCCTGCGTCATCCACGCAGGGCGTGGATCTACCTGCTGATGCGATCCAGCCAGCAGGCCAGGCCCTGTGCGTTGAGCTCGATATCCATCGCCAGCACGGTGGTCACTGCCGCATCGTCCAGCGCACAGCCATGCAGCTGTGCACGTTCCAGATACAGCGCCTGCAACGCGGCCAACAGGCAACGATGGCGGTCCGGTCGACCGTCGCACTGGCGGCCGATGGCGGCCATCGCATCGATCTGCTCGAACAGGTCGCCGGCCAGTTTCTCCACCTGTTCCACACGACCGTAGTGGGTCAGGTACATCGCCTGCGGGCCGTAGCCCAGCATGCGCTGGATCGAGGCCTTCATCGCCTCCGGGTCGAACTGCACCGGCGAGGAGGTCGGGAAGATGAAAGCGCCCTGCGCGCTGTCCAGCTCGCGGTAGGAGATACCGAAGGTATCGCCGGTGAACCAGCTGCGGCTGCGCGCATCCCATACGCAATAGTGGTGCAGCGCGTGACCCGGCGTGTGCAGCAGCACCAGCTCGCGGCCGGCCAGATCGATGCGGTGGCCGTCTTCGGCCACCACCACGCGCGACTCCGGAATCGCCTCGATGCGGCCATAGCTGCGCGCAATCTCGTCGGCGCCATACACCGCCGTGGCACCGGCGATCAGCCGGGTCGGGTCGATCATGTGCGGCGCACCGCGCGGGTGCAGCACCGCCTTTGCGTTGGGCAGCTGCTGCATCAGCAGGCCGGCGCCGCCGGCGTGGTCCAGGTGCACGTGCGTGAGCAGCAACCAGTCCACCGCTTCCACGCCCAGGCCGGCATCCGCCAGCGCCTGCAGCATCGCCGGCACCGACAGGCCGGTGCCGCAGTCGACAAACGCGGCGCGGCCGTTTTCAACGATCAGGTAAGCCGCGTCGAAGTCCGGGCGCTGGAAGCCGGTATCGATGGTGTGGATGCTGGGGTCGGCGGTCATCGGCACGCACCTGGCAGGATCGGGAACAGACGCCCATGGTAGGCGCGCAGGCGGCCCGGGTTCGATGCGGCTTTGGTCGGAGTCCAGATTCCGTAGAGCCGAGCCCATGCTCGGCTGCCTTTCTGCCAGACATCAGCCGAGCATGGGCTCGGCTCTACAGAGGGCGCGTGCAGTCGAGCATGGCTCGACTCTGCAAAGGCGGGGTTACCGGTCCAGCCAGCGCGGTCGCAGCAGCAACGCCAGCACCAGCACCGCCAGGAACGCGCCGTAGGCGTACAGCACCGCCAGCACCTGCGGCCAGATCGGGCCGGCGCCGGGTTGCACCACGCCGATGCGGTAGCCCCACAGCATCGACACAATGCTCAGCGCGAACGCCAATACCAGGGTGGTGCCATCGAACAGGCGCCGCCGCGCGGTACGCGGCTGGCGCGGGAACAGCCAGTACAGGCTGCCCAGCAGCAGGAACCAGGGCAGGAACAGCAGCAGCGACAACCAGGCCATCGCAGACTCCATGTCATCGCGCCGGCGGCGCGCGGACATCATGCCATGGGTGCTGTGCCACGGTCGTGCCGGCGGGGGCGTCCCTGTAGAGCCGAGCCCATGCTCGGCTGCGTTGCTACCCAGCCGAGCACGGGCTCGGCTCTACAGGGGCGGAGCAAAGTCGAGCATGGCTCGACTCTACAAAGGGCAGGCAGGCCCGGCGATCAGGCCGCTTCGCGCAGCACGGCCAGCGCGGCCAGCACGGCGTCCACCTCGGCGTCCAGCTTGAACAGCTCGCTCTGCAGCTGGTCGCCCTGCTCGGCCTGCTTGATCACGGCAATCAGCTGGCCGGCATCACGCGGCGAATCGAAGCCTTCGCTCTGGATCAGCAGCGTGCCGTCGCCGGCGGTCAGCTTGAAGTAGAACCGGCCGTCCTTCTCGCGGTACTGCTTGAACTGCGGCGGCGCCACGCGGGCCACGCCGGCATCTTCGCTGGCGATGTTGCCCGCCGTGGACAGGTCGCGCAGGCCCACGGCGTGGCGCAGTTCTTCCAGCAGCGGTGCCGCCAACTGCTCGCGCAGCTGCTGCCCACGGCGCTTGAGCAGCGCTTCGATCTTCTCCGGCTCGGCCATCAGCGCGTTGTAGCGCTCGCGCAGCGGCGACAGTTCACTGTCGATGCGCTCGAACAGCTGCTGCTTGGCGTCGCCCCAGCTGATGCCGGCAGCGAACGCCTTGGCGAACTCTGCGGTCTGTTCCGGCGTGGCGAACGCCTGGTACATCTGGAACAGCGCCGAGCCTTCGGTGTCCTTCGGCTCACCCGGTGCGCGCGAGTCGGTCAGGATCGAGAACACCAGCTTCTTCAGCTCCTCGCGCGGCACGAACAGCGGAATGGTGTTGTGGTAGCTCTTGCTCATCTTGCGGCCATCCAGGCCGGCCAGCGTCGCCACCTGCTCATCGATCACCACGTCCGGCAGCGGGAAGTACTCCTTGCCGTACACGTGGTTGAAGCGCTGGGCGAAATCGCGCGCCATCTCGATGTGCTGGATCTGGTCACGGCCCACCGGCACCTGGTTGGCCTTGAAGATCAGGATGTCGGCGGCCATCAGCACCGGGTACATGAACAGGCCGGCGCTGACGCCTGCGTCCTCGTCCACGCCTTCCTCGCGGTTCTTGTCCACTGCCGCCTTGTAGGCGTGCGCCCGGTTGAGGATGCCCTTGCTGGCGATGGCGGTCAGGAACCACATCAGCTCGGTGGTCTCGCGGATGTCGCTCTGGCGGTAGAACCACACGTGTTCCGGGTCCAGGCCGCAGGCCAGCCAGCTGGCCGCGATCTCCAGGGTCGCGCGCTGGGTGCGCTGCGGGTCCTGCGACTTGATCAGGCTGTGCAGGTCGGCCAGGAAGAAGAAGCTCTCGATCCCCGGCGCGCGGCTGGCGGCGATGGCCGGACGGATGGCGCCAACGTAGTTGCCCAGGTGGGGCGTGCCGGAGGGGGTGATGCCGGTAAGGACTCGGGTCGTCATGACTGCGTGGGGTAACCTTCGATGAACGGGGCCAGTTTACCTTGCACGCCACCAACCCCGTCAGGGCCTGCGGTGCGTTCATTCACCCAACCCCGCTGGAGACGCCCGATGAAACGCCTGCTGCCCCTGCTGCTGATCCTGCCCCTGGCCGGCTTCCGCCCGGCGCCGCCTCCGCCACCGGCCTACGAAGGCGGCCCGGTGCGCATGACCCTGGTCGACCGCGACCGTGGCACCGAACTGCGCAGCTACCCCGCCGAGGGCCAGCGCTGGGTGGTCGGCGAGCGCGGCCACCGCTACGCCGTGCGCCTGTACAACGACAGCCCGCGCCGGGTGCTGGTGGTGCTGTCGGTGGACGGCGTCAACGCCATCTCCGGCGAGGATGCCGATCCCTCGCAGACCGGCTACGTGCTCAACCCCGGCCAGCGCGCCGACATCACCGGCTGGCGCAAGAGCCAGGACGAAGTGGCGCAGTTCGTGTTCAGCAGCCCCAGCGGCAGCTATGCCAGCCGCACCGGCCGCCCGGACAACATCGGCGTTGTGGGCGTGGCGGTGTTCGAAGAGGCACGTCGCTGGCGCCCCGAGCCGATCCTGCGCCGTGGCCTGCCGCTGCCGGCCCCGGCGGCCGAAGCGGCGGCCGATGCCAGTGCCAGTGCCAATGCCAGCCGCATCGAAGGCTACGCCAGCAAGTCGCAGGCCCCAGCGCTGGGTACCGGCCATGGTGCGCGCGAGCAGTCCTCGGTGCGCGATACCGACTTCGAGCGCGCCAGCCGCAGCCCCGCACAGGTATTGCAGCTGCGCTACGACAGCGCCCGCAACCTGCGTGCGCGCGGCATCCTGGTGGATTCGCCCTCGCGCCTGCCGCGCGAACCGCAGGCGTTCCCCAACCGCTACGTGCCGGACCCGCCGGCGCGCTGATCGTCCGGCGCAGACAACACGACGCCCGCAACCTCACGGTGCGGGCGTCGTGTTGTGGGGGAAACCGAAGCGCTTACTTGTAGTCCGGGTAGTCCTTGCTCACCGCGTCCTGGAACTCGCGCACTTCCTTCTCCGCGCGGTCCTTGGCCCAGCCATAACGTTCCTGCAGGCGGCCGGCCAGATACTCGGCATTGCCTTCGGCCACATCGAAGTCGTCGTTGGTCAGATCGCCCCACTTGGCCTGGGCCTTGCCCTTCAGCTGCGACCACTTGCCGGAAATGATGTCTTTGTTCATTGCTGGGAGTCCTTGGTTGCAACGGCGTTCTTACCGTGGCTCCAGCTTCGCGCAGCGGCTGTTGAGTACCGGTCAACCGGCAATGAAATACATGCTCACCTGCTTGAATGGTTCACTCCGCTTCGACGGCCATGCGGCAAACAGCGCGCACAAAAAAGGCCGGGAAGATTCCCGGCCTTTTCGCTTTCCAATCCGCGCCGGGCTCACTTGCCCTTGGCGGCGTCCTCAACTTTTTCACCGGCCTTCTGCACGTCCTTGCCGGCACCGGCAACGGTATTGCAACCGGCCAGCAGGGCCACCGAGAACATCGACAACAGCATCAGGGCAACTACGCGCTTCATGGGCTTCTCCTTGGGTTCGCCGCTACACCGCTTCATTCGCGGATGGGGTTCTGTCGCTCGGCGGGAGGGCACACTGCCACCGCCGCCGCGTGAAGTGCAATCTGGCGGCAGCGGCGTGGAGCGGGTGTGAACGGATCGGCGATCCGTTCAGGCCAGGCCCTCAGTCGCGCATCAGGGTGGACTTGCCGAACAGGCTTTCGACCAGGTCCACGGCCAGTTCGGCGGTGGCATTTTGCTTGTCCAGCAAGGGGTTGAGCTCGACGATGTCCAGCGATCCCATGCGCCCGGTGTCGGCGATCATCTCCATCACCAGCTGCGCCTCGCGGTAGTTCACCCCACCCGGCACCGTAGTGCCCACGCCCGGTGCGATGCTGGGGTCGAGGAAGTCGACGTCGAAGCTGACATGCAGATGGGTGTTCTCATCGATGCCGGCCAGCGCCGCTTCCACCGCGCGCTTCATGCCGTTCTCATCGATGTAGCGCATGTCGTACACATCGACCTTGTGGGTCTTGATCAGGCGCTTCTCCTCCGGGTCCACCGAGCGGATGCCGATCTGGTGCATCTGCGCCGGGGTGATCGCCGGTGCGCTGCCGCCCAGGTGGGTCAGCGCCTCCGGGCCGAGGCCGCACAGGCAGGCCACCGGCATGCCGTGGATGTTGCCCGACGGGGTGACATCGCTGGTGTTGAAATCCGAGTGCGCATCCAGCCACAGCACGCGCAGGGTCTTGCCCTGCTCGCGGCACCAGCGCGCGACGGCGGTGATCGAACCGATCCCCAGGCAGTGGTCGCCGCCGAGCATGATGGGCATGCGGCCGGCCTGCAGCTCGGCGTAGCTGGCTTCCATCAGTGCATGGTTCCACGCCACCACTTCATCCAGATGGCGGTAGCCTTCCACCGGCGCGGTCCACGGGTTGCGCGGGCCATCCAGATTGCCCACGTCACGGACGTCCACACCACGTGCTTCCAGCGCCTCCGGCAGGCCCGCCACGCGCAGCGCCTCCGGCCCCAGCCGTGCACCGCGATGGCCCGCACCGACATCGGTGGGAACGCCAATCAGGGATACGGAGATGGGATGGGCCATGGGTGCCTCCTGCGGTGGGAAAAAAGAAGCACAGTCTAGCCAGAGCTGTGTGACACCACTCGCGGCGGTGCAGCAGGGCAATACCCGGATCGCCGCGAGCACAAAGGCGCCCCCGTCAGGGATTCCAGCGCTGAGCGGTCAGGAACCCGCCCTTCCTTGATCCACTTCACACCCGAGTCGGCATCGCCTCTTACCCACGGCGGTCCTTGTGTCCACCCTGCGTCGGCACCCGGACGGTGCGGCTTCATTTCCCCAACCCTGGAGAACGACGCACATGAAACATGCACTCAATGGATTTGCGGTACTGGCAATTGCCCTGGGCGGACTGTTTCCGGCAGCTGCCAATGCCTCCTCGCAACGCATCACGCATACGGTGACCACCGACGCGTATCCCATGCAGACGGCGAGCGCACGCCAGGTGCTCGACTGGGTGGCGCAGCGGGTAAAGCCGTCGTTCGCCCCGCAGGGCTACGGCAACGTACAGGTGGAACGGCGTGCATTCTCGGTGGGGCGCGGGTCTGCACGCGCGGATGAATCGATTCCCGGCAAGCTGCCGGAGCAGGGCATTCCCGGTGAGATCTACCGGGTGGAGAACCTGCTTCCCGACGGCTCCCTGCAGACGTGGGAATTCACCTGGGTGGAACCCTCGTCCGGCCATGGCGGCGGCTGGGATGTCACCGGGTACACCTACAAGAAGGGCAATGACCCGGTGAATCAGCAATAGCGGGACAGGGGCAATGCGTGCTGCGTTGCCCCGTTCCGGACATACGCCAACGCCGAATGTGCCGTTGCGCGTCAACCGCCGCGGTGGCGAACCGGCGTCAGGCTCTGCACCTGGCCGCTGTTGCGCATCATGCACAGGAAACGGCCATCGGGATAATCGATGATCAGTTCCTGGTAATCGCTGCCCACCGGCATCTGGGTGACCAGTGCGCCCTGAGCGCCCTTGCGCATGTTGCAGGCGCCCAACGCGGTATCGCCTGCCGGCGCCGGGGTGGTCACCGAAGACACGTTGCGGAACACCGCGCGGCATCCACCATTGACCCACACCGAGTGCCGCGACAGGCCCCAGTTCTTGCCTTCCTCGCAGCGGGTGCGGCTGAGCTGGCGCACGATTTCCACATTGCCGCGAGTATTCAGATCGCACGACACCTGCTGCTCGTCAGTGGATTCGCAGGTGACTTCGCGCGGTAGCGCGGCATCGCCACCGGCGGCGTCGTGAGATTGCGCGCCACTTGCGGCAGGCGCGGGTGTGCCGCGAGTACTGACCTGGCAGATGCCATTGGCGCCGCCACGGCCGGTATAGCTGATCTGCGGCGTGCCGTCATCGCTGCGGCTGATCGACAGGGTGACACCACTATTGGCATCGCGTGCTTCGAAGTAGCGGTCGTTGAAGTGCTTGAGCGCAGCCTCGCGGCCCTGCACGTAGACCGGGCCACCTTCGTCGGCGTGCACGTCGATGCCGCCCGGGCAGCTGGCGTTGAAGAACGGTACCGCAGCCATGGCCGGGGCCACGAAAGCGGTGGATACCAGTGCGACGGTGAGCGACAGGGCGTGGCGACGCATGTGCGGATCCCGAGGGGGCCCTGGGTGGGCGTGTGGCGGCAGTATGCGGTGGAGCGCTGCGGCCTGTCCGTGAGGAATATCAAGAACCCGGTGACACGCGCGGGGGATTCAGGTCTGCTAGGGTGCTCTTGGAGCCCTGCCGGGGCGGTTAAGCCAGCTTTACGTCGTGGGCCGCGATGTGCCGTGCGACAGCAATGGCACAGCCGGATGTGTCGTGGGCTGCGGCACCGCACGAACTGTCGTTTTTGGCTTTGCACTGCTCGAAACAGGCCAATCGCGATAATTCATTTTTCCTTTCAGATCGCCCGATGCCATCGAAACAAACGACTGGCAGGCGGGGATTTCGCCTGCGCATGATGAATCGCCACCTGCACAGGTGGTCGGGACTTCCAAGCCCGTGTTGTCAATGATGTATACGCTTGCCAGCCGGCGTCGTCCTTCCAGGTGCGGCGCCGGCTGGCAATCCGTTAGCCGATCGACGGCGGGCGGTGCGTGGGGGCCTCGTGCCCGCCGATTCGTTGACCCGGTCTTGGAAGCCACGCATCGCCCGCCACCCTACCGTGGCGGCACCTCTGTTCCTGACGAGGATGCCTGCATGTCCAGAAGCCACCACCCGTACCTGACCGCCACCCTGGGCGAGGCGGCTCTACGCCTGCCACCTGAACTGGCGCAGCCATTGGAAGCCGCTTTCGCCGCTGCGAACGAAGCGCCTGCGTCCATCAACCTGCCCAGCTGCCTGCAGCGCATCCGCGCCGGTGATGCCGCCGATGGACAGCCGTGGACGGGGCCCGCCAGCACACCCGGCCAGGCGGTGGCCGCCGCACGCCGGGATCGCGCTGCGGTGGGTTTGGTGTCGCTGTTGGAGCTGTACCACGCCGCCGAGCGCGTGCGCGTGGACGGGGAAGAGAAAGACGACATCGGCGACGGCACGCGCGAAGGACTGATGCTGGCCTGCCGGGGGCTGGCGGAGTATGTGGCGTTGCAGGTGCAGGGGGCTCAGTAATGCAGAAAGGTGGGATTCCAACGCACAGCGTCAATGCGTCGCTACCCCGGCTATCGAATCAGGCTAACCCACTCCTGAAATGCGCACACCCTATCCAAACCTGAAACCTGTTTTTGTTGAGCTGCGGCTGGACGAAGTGGATTCGCGCGGCGGCGCTGTTGCCGAGATGATCGCCTCCACCGCGCGCCCCATGGCGCTTTCGATAAGCCCTGAACTTATGTGGTACGGCTTCGTCTTGAATGACTGCGGCATCACCCGGATCACGCCGGGAACGCGGGCACACTGCACGATCTCATTCATCAACCACGACGGTGCGAAAGAGGTATTCCCCTGTGGCACGGTGGCCGCCTTCGGAGACGGATCCTCGACAAAGGGGTTGATCCGCATCATCCGGTTTGATTGAACCTGTTCGCGCCAAACTTTCTGAGATGGCCAAGCTTGAGCGAAATGCCCTGATGCTTTACACAGCTCTGGCGTGCAATCGCACACCAAGTGCCCGGGTCACCTTTAGGATGGTCGAAAAATCGGGGCTGCGCTCGCCGGACAGTGCGCGATACAGGCTCTCCCGCGACAGACCCGCCGCACGTGCGACCTTGCTCATCCCTTGGGCACGGGCGATATCGCCCAGCGCCTTGGCGATGAATGCCGAATCGCCGTCGCTTTCGTCGATGCAGGCGTCGAGATAGGCGGCCATTTCTTCGGGTGTCCGAAGATGTTCGGCCACATCAATTGCTTTGAGTTCGACTTTTTTCTTAGTGGCCATGATGGAACAGCTCCAGTACTTCGGTATTGATTCGTTTCGACTACAGCCGGTTCGACGCTCACAGGGCACGTGCAATCTCCTTGGCCGTCTCTATATCGCGCCGCTGCGAACCTTGTCGCCTCCAACCAGAAGAATCACCCACTGCCTGCCGCGCTGGGTGTAGTACAGGCGGTAGCCCGGCCCTGCATCGATACGCAATCCAGAAACGCCATCCGCCAGATAGCGGTGATCATCGGATGGCCTTCAGCGAGCCGACCGATACGGGCCAGGATGCGAGCGCGTGCGGTTACGTCCTTGAGAGCGTCAATCCATGTCGCGAACTGACGGGTACGCTGGATCTTCATGGAGGACTGTAGCCTACTGGCTACAGTCTTTCAACTATCGGATTGCGCGCATGGAGGTGTGCTCGGCCTTCCGTGTGATGTTCCCTCCCTCACAGCTGACGCCGCGTTTTTCAAACTGGAAAGTGGAACCGGGTGCGTTTTCAGTAGCTCATTTTTCACGGGAACCCGATCCGTGCTCACAAAACGCTGTGCTAGATTCAAGAGCGTGACGTTGGCGCGAGAGACGTTTTCATGAATGCATGGGTCGAGAAACTCGCTTCTTCATCAAAACGTGGAATTCGGCGCTACCTCTGGATAGCAGTGCGTCGTCGCCTCGCGATCGCTGTTCCGGCGCTTGTGCTGGCAGCATGTTCAATCGCCGCGCCGCCACGCCCATCAGATCATCTAAATCAAAAACAGCCCGTCGAATCAGGGAGTGAAACTGGTATGGAGCGGTTCAAGAACGATATCGAGCATTTGACCAAGGTGCGTTTTGATGATGTCGACGCATTGAATGAACAGCTCCACACACACCTGGGAGAACCGAATCGACAAGGCTTGAGGGACGAGCGGACCGCAGAACGCGGCATGCTGGGCGGACTTGAGATCAAGAACATCACGCTGAGAAGTCCTGCCGACGATCCTACGCACGCGACCTTGGTCTTTGAGGTTGCCCCACCGAGCATCGCGCTCGGAGAAATCATCTGGGAGGAATCCGCCATGTATCCACCCCATCCGGATGCGCCTGATTCCCGCCCTTACTGGTCTGCTCAGGTGAACAGTGCCAAGGTAGTGCTCGGGCTCTCCCTTGACCACAAGACGCTGACCTACGTATCGATCAGTCAGCGCTGATCCCTGTCATTGCGAAGGAGCCGCACCATGGAGCGTGCTGAAGAACTTGCACTGTCACAGCCGCAGGAGAGTGGCCGACCAGAGGCCACACGTCGTCCGGCTTCACCTTTGGTTGATCCTTCGCTGGTACCGCTTCTGACCAAATCCCCAACACTTCGAGCGGGTCTTGCACAGGCTGATCACGACAACCTGGGTGTCGAATGGGGGCCAGCCGGTGGCGGCACCTATCTTGTTCCCGGCGTGAAGATCGTCATTGACGAGAACGCCATCGGGCAAGGCTCCAGAATCGCACGTTCTCTTTCTCATGAAATTGGGCATCACCTCTTCACCGAGCAACCAGATCGGGCGTCTAAGCAGTCCTTTGTGAACACCTCGCTGCGAGGAGAAGCAGCTGCCACGCTCAGCAATGTCCAGGTCCAGCGTGAAATCACCGCAGCCGGAGGACCAAACATTGGCGTGTCGGGCACAGGCGATCGCCCCCAGCAGTATGGAGCCATTGCGGCGAAACTCGAGGCAGGGCAGATCAACCGTAACCAAGCACTAAGTCAGATCGCTGACGTGTTCAAGACGGAGGCTCCGTCGGTTGGCCCTCATGCGACGTACGAGCTCTATTATGGCGCGCACTATGACCAGCACATAGCGCCCACGCAACGTCGGCGCAGGCCCGAGCCAGCATTTGACGCCGAGCGCACTACGGTCGAGGAAAGAGTCACCGCCGCCAATGTCAACTTACCCTCAATGCAGCGAACAGCTTTCTCAGTCGCTGAACTCGACGATGCCGATCGTTCGCTCTACATGCAGATAAGAGCGGGAGTGGAACGCCTGGACGCCGAGAGCGGGAAGCAGTGGGATGAGTCAAGCCAACGCATGTCCGCGAGTTTGCTGGTGCTCGCGAAGGAGCAAGGGCTTTCAAGAGTTGACCACGTTGTATTGAACAACCCGACAGAGTCCCTTGCACGTGGCGAGAGAGTATTCCTTGTCGAGGGAGCGATGGACGATCCTGCCCAACGCCGTGGAACCATGAATACGATGGACGCGCTTCGCGCGCCTGAAGCAGAGTCCCTTCATCGCGCTGATTCGTTGGCGGCAAATCTTGAACAGCAGCCAGCGCAGCTGGTCCATGCGCAGGACGGACCATCATTCTCAAGGTAAGACTGCCGAGGCACCGGGTGTGCTGCCTTTCGAGCCACTGGGCCAGTACCTGGCGCAGCGCAAAGAAGCGCTGACTCATGGAGATGGTGCCGCTTATCCGAATCGAACGGATGACCTACTGTTTACAAGACAGTTGCTCTACCAACTGAGCTAAAGCGGCATGGGTGGTGCACCGGCGGCAGCGCCGCGGTCCGGGGATTCTAGCGCAACCGCGTGCAGTCCAGCGACCGGCTCTGTGCCGCCCCGCTGCGCTGCTGGGCCTGGGCCGGCTGCGTGCCCGCCGCCAGCTGCCCTTCCAGCCACCATTGGCCGGCGTCGCCGCTGGCCACCAGGCGCGGCTGGAAGCCGGCGGCCTGCACCGCTGCCATGCGACGCTCGGCGCCTTCGCGGTTGCGGTACTGGCCCAGCGCCACGGCGTTGGCCTCCTCGCCCTGGCTGATGATGTAGTAGTCGCTCAGGCCGGCGGCGACGATGCGTTTCACGGTGGCCTGCGCTTCATCACGGTTGGCGGCGGCCGGCAGCATCACCCGGTAACGGGCGCTGCCGCTGGCAGCGGGCTGTTCGCGCAGGCGCACCTGGCTGAGCAGCGTGCCGGCCTTGCCTTGCGCACCGGTCGCGGCAGCGCGGTCGGCGAACGGGCCCAGCGCGACGCAGCGCGGCGGCTCGGCGGCCGCGGGCGGGGTTACGGGCTTTTCCAGTGCCGGAACGGGTGCAGGCGGTGTTGCCGGCTTGGCGGCGGCAGCAACCGGCGTAGCGTCAGCCGTCTGCGGCTTGGGAATTTCCGGCTTGGCCAGCACGGCCGGCGCGGGTGCGGGCGTCGCAGCCACTGCGGTCTTCGCGGCCGGTTCGCGCTCCATCAGCGGTGCGGTCGGGGCGGCGGCGGTGGCCTCGGCTGCGGCATTGGCATCCGCGCCACCGGGCACCCAGCGCAGCTCGGCGACGCCAGCCGGTTGCGGTGCAGGCGCAGGCGGCTGCGGTGCATCGCGCAGCAGCCACCAGCAGGCGACGCCAAGATTGAGAACGGCCAGTACGACGATCAGGGCACGGGTCAGCATGCGCGGATACTAGCCTGCGGGCTGGTGCACCGCCCAGCGGGCGAGGCCATCCAGCACCAGCGACGGGTGGTAGTCGGCGCCAGGCAGCAGCGGCATCAGCGCCGGTGCGCCGCCGCCGTGCACCAGCAGCGAGGGCGCTACGCCCAGCAGCGCGTGCGCCTGCTGCGCACTGCGTTCAATCAGCGCCACCGCAGCGCCATCGCAACCGGAGGCCAGCGCATCGGCGGTGTCGTTGGCGAACTCGCTGTAGTCGCCGCCGGCAGCCGGCAGCTGCACGGCGCGGGCGTGCAGCGCTTCGCGCATGGTCGTGGGCGACGCGGAAATGCGGCCACCATGGTGCTGGCCGTCGGCGTCGAGCAGGTCAAGCGTCAGCGCGGTGCCCACGCCGACCACCAGCACCGGGCGCTGTGCCTTTGCGGCAGCCAGCAGGGCCAGGAAGCGGTCGACGCCGAACTTTTCCGGCTTGGCGTAGGCAATGCGCACACCGGCGCATTCGGCGCTGGTGCGCACCACGTGCACGTTTTCGAAGCGGCGTTGCAGCTGGTCCAGCATGGCGCTGGTCAGCGAGGGTGCGGCCACGCTGGCCACGAACGCGGTGGTACCGCTGGGCAGGCTGTGCGGCGGCTGCCCGGCCATGCCTTCGGCGCCATGCGCCCAGGCCTGCACGTCACCGGCACGGTCACCCTGCAACGGCGCGAACTTGAAGCGCGAGTTGCCAAGGTCGAACAACCAATCGCTCATGCTGCCCTCACGCTGACTTCGCCGGCGTGCAGCAGGCGCTCCTGGCCATCGATGCGCACGCGCAATGCGCCGTCATCGGCCAGGCCAAGCGCGGTACCATGCTGCCACTGCCCGTCCAGTTCCACGCGTACTTCGCGGCCGGCCAGCATGTCGAAGGCGGCGTAGCGCGACAGGAACGGAGCGAGGCCTTCGCGATCGAATTCCTCCAGCGCCGGCAGCAGGCGCGCCAGCACGGCGGCAACGACCACGTTGCGGTCCACCGGCTTGCCGGCCAGGGTGTCCAGGTCCACCCACGGCTGGCTGATCTGCTCGGCGAACGACGGCGGCATGTGCGTGTTGATGCCGATGCCGATCACCGCGCGCGCCGGGCCGGCGTATTCGCCACCGCCTTCTGCGAGCAGGCCGACCAGCTTGCGCTTGCCATCGACGATCAGGTCGTTCGGCCACTTCAGCTGTGCCTGGGCATAGCCCAGGTCGTGCAGCGCTTCAGCCACGGCGATGCCGGCCACCAGGCTCAGCCCGGCCAGGCGGCCGAGGCCACCGGAGTACAAGCGCAGCACCGACAGGTAGATATGCGCGGCCAGCGGCGAGGCCCAGGTGCGGCCACGACGGCCACGGCCACCGGTCTGGCGTTCGGCCAGCAGCACGCTGACCCCGCGCTGGGGCGCGCTGCACCGCAGCAATTCAGCGTTGGTGGAGTCCACCGTCCAGGCCACCTGCAGGTCGTGCAGCAGCGGCAGAACCCCGGCCGGCAGGCCAGCACGGATCGCCGCCGGGTCCAGCAGGTCAACCGGGCGGGTCAGGCCATAGCCCTCGCCGGCACGGCCCTCGACATCCACACCGGCGGCCCTAAGCCCTTGAATACGCTTCCAAATAGCCGCACGGGTCTGGCCCAGCTCACGGGCCAGGGCGTCGCCGGACAGGCGACCGGCAGCGAGTTTGGCCAGCAATTGGCGATCGTCCACGGCAGCTTCCACGAAGTCAGGCAGGAATTATGCGGGAAAGCCGCCAGCGACGCCCGCCACGCTGGGTTCCGCGGGGGCTTCCAACGGGGCGCCGGGTTCGGGCTAGAATCGGGAACTCACCCTCCCTTAACGTGGATGTCGTCAATGCGCCGTTATGCCCATTGCCTGATCCTGCTGATGATGCCCTTCGCGGCGTCTGCGACGGCAGCGCTGGACGACAGCCGCGGCGCCTGCGTGTCCTCCAACGGTGATGCCGCCTCGCAGCGCGCGCCGACCGCGACTGCCTCGGCTGCGACCACCAAGCCGACACCGGTACGCCCTGCGGCCAGCAGTGCCACCAGCACCGGGGGCGGCGGCAGCGACGATGACGTGCTGCAGCGCATCCGTGCGCCGAAGTGGCACAGCTACCTGCCGGGAATGTTCCGCTGATCAAGTCGTTGCTGCAGTGGCTGCGGCCTACGCCGCGGCCGATCGACGATGCACTGTGGGAACACGCCTGCCGCCGCGCGGCCTGGCTGGACGGACTGGACGACGAACGCCGCGCGCGCCTGCGCGTACTGGCCACGCGCTTCCTGCACGAGAAGACCATCACCCCGATCGGTGAGCTGCAGCTGCAGGCCGGTGACGGCGTGCTGCTGGCCGCGCTGTGCTGCCTGCCGCTGCTGGCGTTCGGTGAGGTGGGGCTGGAGGGCTGGTCGCAGCTGATCGTCTACCCCGATGCCTTCCGCGTGCACCGCAGCCACATGGATGCGGCTGGCGTGCTGCACGAGTGGGATGACGAGCTGATCGGCGAGTCGTGGGACAGCGGTCCGTTGATCCTGTCCTGGGCCGATGTGCAGGCCGACCTGGCGGCGCCGCACGAGGGCTACTGCGTGGCGGTGCACGAGATGGTGCACAAGCTGGATGCGCTCGATGGTGCGATGGACGGTACGCCGCCGCTGCCGCGCGAATGGCAGCGCGAGTGGGCGGGCACGTTCCAGCGCGCCTACGACGCGTTCTGTGCGCAGGTGGACGCAGGCGAAGAGACGCTGATCGATCCGTATGCGGCCGAGGCGCCGGAAGAGTTCTTCGCGGTGGCCAGCGAGTACCACTTCTCGGCACCGGATCTGCTGCAGCAGGCGTTGCCGGAGGTGGCGGCGCAGCTGCGACGGTTCTACGGCGAGCCGCCCAGGATCGCAATGCGGTAGTGCCGGCCGCTGGCCGGCAACCCCATGATCTTCGATGGCATTGCTTGGTTGCCGGCCCGCGGCCAGCACTACCGATCAACGAGGCTTACGGCCCTGGCGGCAGGCGCACTTCGAAGCGGGCGCCGCCCAGTTCGGCCGAACGGCCCACGGTCAGTTCGCCGCGGTAATCCTTGATCAGGTCCTGCACGATCGACAGGCCGATGCCGTGGCCCTGCACGCGCTCGTCGCCACGCACGCCACGCTGCAGCACCTTGCCGATGTCGTCCGGGGCAATGCCCGGGCCGTCGTCATCCACCGCCAGCAGCAGGCCGGCGCGGCGCGCGTTCGGGGCCGGCAGCGGCTGCGCGGTCAGCAGCACGCGGCGGTTGGCCCACTTGAAGGCGTTCTCCAGCAGGTTGCCGAGCAGTTCCTGCAGGTCGCCCGGTTCGCCGTGGAAGCGTGCGGCCGGATCGATATCGAATTCGCACAGCACGCCCTTGGAAGCGTAGACCTTTTCCAGGCCACGCACGATTTCCTCGGCATTGGACTCGATCGGCAGCGGCGCGGAGAACAGCTTGTGGCCCGACGAGGCCGCGCGTGCCAGCTGGTACGAAACCAGGTTGTTCATGCGCTGCAGCTGCACGTCCAGTTCCTCGCGCAGCGCGCCGTCGCCGGCACCGCTGTCCATCTGCGTGCGCAACACCGCAATCGGCGTTTTCAGGCTGTGCGCCAGGTCGGCCAGGGTGTTGCGCTGGCGCTCGAGGTTCTCGCGCTCGCTTTCGATGAAGGCGTTGATGCTGTCGGTCAGCGGTTCCAGCTCGCGCGGGTGGCGCTCGCTCATGCGCTCGGTCTCGCCGCGCTGCACCTTGGTCAACTCGGTGATCACCCGGCGCAACGGGCGCAGGCTCCACTGCAGGATGACGGTCTGCAGCAGCAGCAGGATCAGGCCGATGCCGCCCAGGTAGAACCAGACGCGGCCACGGAACACGCGCAGCTGGGCACCCAGCGCGCGCGAGTCTTCCATCACATAGATGGTGTACGGGAATTCGGTGGCAGGATCGGCGTCGGCGCCCCACACCAGGCCGAGGCCGTAGCGGTACACCGAGCCTTGGCTGCCGTCGATCTGGATCATCGGCAGCGGGCCTTCGAACACCTCCTGGCGCGGTGCCAGCAGGCCGCCGCCGACGGTGGGCAGCATCGGGCCTTCAGCGGACATCGAATTGCCCTTGCCGTGCGGCATCACTACCTGCAGGTACAGGCCACTGCCGGGCACGTCGAAGCGGGAATCCGGCGGCTGCTCGCGGATGTACAGCGAGCGGTCGCGGGTGAAGTCGATGCCGGCCGCGTAGGAAGTGGCGTAGTTCTTCAGGCGCTCACGCAGGTTCGCCTTCGCCGTGTCGGCGAAGGCGGCGTCGAGCGCGTAACCGGCCAGGGCCAGGAACGCCACCAGGCCCACGGACGCGGCGAGCATCTGGCGCGCCTGCAGTGAGCGCGGCCGCCAGCGTCGGAAGAACCACAGACGGCCGGACATCGTGTTATCGCCAGGGTGAGCCGGCTCAGCCCTCGTTGCGCGGGATCGCGAAACGGTAGCCGCGACCGCGCACGGTCTCGATCGGCTTCAGTTCGCCATCCGGGTCCAGCTTCTTGCGCAGGCGGCCGATGAACACTTCCAGCACGTTCGAGTCGCGGTCGAAGTCCTGCTGGTAGATGTGCTCGGTGAGGTCGGCCTTGGAGACCAGTTCACCGGCATGCATCATCAGGTACTCCAGCACCTTGTACTCGTAGCTGGTCAGGTCGACATTGCTGCCGGCCACGCTGACGGTCTGGGCGGCGAGGTCCAATGCGACCGGGCCGCATTCCAGGGTCGGCTTGCTCCAGCCGGCGGCGCGGCGCAGCAACGCGTTGACGCGGGCCAGCAGCTCTTCGACGTGGAACGGCTTGACCAGGTAATCGTCGGCACCCTGCTTCAGGCCCTCGACCTTGTCCTGCCAGCTCGAACGCGCGGTCAGGATCAGCACCGGGAACTTCTTGCCTTCATCACGCAGGGCCTTGATCAGCTCCATGCCCGACATCTTGGGCAGGCCGAGGTCGATGATGCCGACATCGAACGGAACTTCGCGCCCCATGTAGAGGCCTTCCTCGCCGTCCTGCGCAGCATCGACGGCAAAGCCTTCGCGCTTGAGCCGGGCTGCCAGGGTCTCACGCAGCGGGGCTTCGTCTTCGACCAGAAGGATACGCATGAACTCTCCCTAGTGTCCTGGGTGTGGCCCGGAGGCCTGTGGGGTACGGGTTGATAGCGACAACTATCCCTGTTCAGGGGTTATCGCCGCGTAGTGATGACATATCCGACCGCGGCGTGCGCGGCTGTGAACGCGACGGGGCGGGGTCGTCCATGTAGCGGACCCGGCCCCGGTCGTCCATGTACTTCACCCGGTTGATATCACGACCATCGAACGGCACGCGCTCGGCACCGAGGATGTGACCACCCGTGGTGCGCTGCACGCGGCGCACGGCATCGGACAGCGAACGCTCGTCGCCGCGGTTGCCGCGCTCGCCCCGCTCCATCATCTCCGCACGCCCCTGCTCACCCCGCGGCGGCTGCTGTGCCAGCGCCGACGACAGCGGCACGGCCGACAGGACCACGCAGGTGGCCAGGGCAATGCGGCGATGGAAGGGAGCGGAAGACATCGATGCGATCCTAGCCGAGCACGGCGATTCGTTCAAAAGTCGTAAATCCGGATGCCGGGTTCGGGGCCCGGCGCTTTACAAATCCTTTGCAAATTCTTGGTTTGGGGCAGTGAATCCGGTCTGAACTTTTCCGGCCGCGACCCCGCGATGTTCAGCTAGGTGAACATTCGGAACGAATCGCCGCGCCTTGTCAAGTCAGGAATGTGACAGCGGTCACGCTGCGGCGCGATCAGCGTCGCGTTCGGTCGCGGCAAGCGCCTGCTCGACCAGGCTCCAATCGGCGCCCGGGCGGTGTGCGCCCTCGCTCAGCACCTGGCGGAATGCGCGGCCACCGGGCTGGCCATGGAACAGGCCGAGCAGGTGGCGGGTGATGTGCTTCAGCGCCAGGCCTTCGCCCAGGCGCGCTTCCACGTAGGGGCGCAGCGCGCGCAGCAGGTCGCCGCGGGCCTGCAGCGGGGCGCCGGTCTGCAGCGCCTCCAGCTGATGCAGCAGGTAGGGATCGTGGTAGGCCGCGCGGCCCAGCATCACGCCATCGACGTGCGCGGCCTGCGCCTGCACCACCTCGACGCTGGCCAGGCCGCCGTTGAGCACCACCGGCAGCGCCGGGCGCTCCTGCTTCAGGCGGTAGGCCCAGTCGTACTTCAGCGGCGGAACCTCGCGGTTCTCCTTCGGCGACAGGCCCTTCAGCCACGCGTTGCGCGCGTGCACCACCACCATCGCGGCACCTGCGGCGACCTGGCGGTCGACGAAGGCGGCGAACACGTCGTAGTCGTTGTCCTCGTCCACGCCCAGGCGGCACTTCACCGTCACCGGGATCTCGACGGCATCGACCATCGCCGCCACGCACTCGGCCACGAGCATCGGCTCGCGCATCAGGCAGGCGCCGAAGCGCCCGGCCTGCACGCGGTCGGACGGGCAGCCGCAGTTGAGGTTGACCTCGTCGTAGCCCCAGTCGGCAGCGATGCGCGCAGCCTGCGCCAGCAGCGCGGGATCGCTGCCCCCCAGCTGCAGCGCCAGCGGCTGTTCGCTGCGGTCGAAGCCGAGCAGGCGCTCGCGATCGCCGTGGATGACCGCGTTGGCGTGCACCATTTCCGTGTACAGGCGCACACCCGGTGCCAGCACGCGATGGAACACGCGGCAATGGCGATCGGTCCAGTCCATCATGGGGGCAACGGACAGGCGCAGGGAATCGGCGTAACGGGCGGTGGCGGACGGCATCGGGGTGTTGATCGCGAAGACTGGCATTGCCAGTGAGATCAATAGTTTACACCGGACGGCTGAATGGCGGCGGGTGGCTCCGGGGCTGGCCGCTCGACCGGCCCCGGGGACACCGCGTGGCTTACAACCCGCGGTTGCGAACGTGTTCCTGCTGCTGTTCCTGCGCACGCTGGTTGAACTGACTGTCCAGCGCTTCGCTCTGCCGGCTGCTGGCCTCGACCGAGTGCGACACCGCCTGCTGGCGGTCGACAAAGGTCCGCTGCGCTGCCGGGTCACCCAGCTCGCCCTGCACCGCGAACAGGCCGGTGCCGTCCGGGCGGGCCACGACATGGTCGATCTGGCGCATGCCGGACACCTTGCTTTCGTAGGCCAGCTGGCCAGCCGCTCGTTCGGCTTCCTGCGGGTTGGCGAACAGCGGCTTCAGGCCGGCCTGGGCGCGCTGCTGTTCGAGCGCCTGCAGCTTCTCCAAAGCCTGGCCGAAGCGCGCGTTGTCGGCATGCCCGGCGTCGCGCATGCTGGCCGGCGCTGCAGGTTCGGCCTGGGCCGGTGCCGCCGGCGCGATACCGGCCTTCACCGCGTTGGGGGCATCGACCTGCGCCAGGGTCCTGCGGCCGGCCTTGCCATCGTCGTCCAGGCCATTGTTGGCCTGGAACTGCTTGACCGCTGCAAAGGTGTCCTTGCCATACACGCCATCGGCGTGCAGCGGCTTGCCGTCGGCCCCGGCGTAGCCCAGCGCCGCCAGCTTGCCCTGCAGGGCCTTGACCTCATCGCCGCGCTCGCCCTGCTTCAGCACGCCATCGGCCATCGGCGCCTGCTGTGCACTGCGTGCGGCCTGCGCGGCCTCAGGGCCCTGCGCGTGGACCTTGCCGCCCAGGGTGATGCGGTCGTTGAGCATGTCACCCAGGAACCTGCGGTA
Source organism: Stenotrophomonas muris (assembly GCF_052751275.1). Classification (NCBI taxonomy): domain Bacteria; kingdom Pseudomonadati; phylum Pseudomonadota; class Gammaproteobacteria; order Lysobacterales; family Lysobacteraceae; genus Stenotrophomonas; species Stenotrophomonas muris. The sequence goes on from NZ_CP199879.1 coordinate 3,469,909, forward strand.
CTGATCGGGCTCGAGCTCGATATGCGCGTGCACGGCACCCGGGGTACCGGCATCGGACTGGCGGATCAACGGCGCACCGTACTCGACGAAATCACCGGTCTTGTAAGGGGTGGTTCCACGCGCACCGTGCAGCACCTGCCCGACCAGTTCGCGCTGCGGATGCCCGGCCGGATGGCTCCAGATGCTGATCGAATTCCACTTGTCATTGTTGACCTGGACATACCCGGCGACCGGATTGGGAATCATCACCTCCCGATCGCCGCGCGCATTGCTCAGGATCAGATCCTTGTGCACCAGCGGGATGCCGTTGCGATCACCGCGGGTCCGTACCGTTTCCAGTTCGCCCTCGACCATGGCCGACGGGCGGTCAGCCTTGGCGGCATTGCCGGTGCGCACGGCCTCGGCATTGGTGTTGGGGTGATGGATCTTCAGTTCGCGATAGGCATCCTCGCCACTGGTGCCATGGCGCAGTGTGCGGTTGCTGCTGCCGTTGCCAAAGGGTTCGACCACGACGATGCGCTGGCCACCGGGCGCGGCGGCGGCATCGGCTTCCCGCGCAGTCGCGGGTGCGGGTGCCGCAGCAGGAGTGACCGGTGCAGGCGTGGCCGGTGCCACAGGCTGCGCCGGCGTGTGCTCGCGTACCGCCGTATCCAGGGCCTGCAGGGTCTGCCGGCCGGCCTTGCCATCGACGGTCAGCCCATGCGCCTGCTGGAACTCGCGCACTGCATGCTCGGTATTGGCACCGTAGTGGCTATCGGCTGTCAGCGGTTGCCCGTTGCGACCGCTATGGCCGGCCTGGATCAGCTTGGCCTGCAGGGCCTGGACCTCGGTACCACGCTCGCCGGGTGCCAGCACGCCGTCGGCCATCGCCGATGCCGCCGCACGCTGGCCGCGCTGGCCGCGCTGGCCGGGCTCAGGTTCACCGAACACCTGCTGGTAATCCTTGCCCCGGTAAGCCTCGGGGTTGTGGTTGACCTGGTCGTAGCGCGCCAGCCCGACCAGTGCGGTCTTCTCGGTGAGCGCACGATCACGCAGCGAATCCCACAGGGTGGGCGAGCTCTGGAAGTGCACCTGCACATTGGCGTGCTTGTAGTCCTGCACCGCGCGGACGATCTGCTCGTCACTCAGCTCAGTCAGCTTGAAGTCTTCGCCATAGGCCTGCTGCAGGCCCTTCTGGAACACCGACCGGGTCATGCCGCGGTACTGCACCGAGGTGCTCCACAGCGCATCCTGCACGGCCGCACCACGGCCGGAGAGATCGATGCCCACATCCTTCAGGCGGCCCATCTGCACGTCGTAGTACTTGTGCTGGATGAAGTCGTGCTGGTCCCTGGCAAACCCTGCCGGATCGGCGGCCGCCACTTCCTTCCAGCGTTCGGTGAAGGCCGGGGTTCCTGCCTGCAGGCCGTTGAAGCGGTTGCCATAGCGCGAGGCGGCGACGTACTCATCCACGCCGCCAACGTTGGTGGCGTACTGGTAACTGCCATACGACACGCCGCCATGGTCGCCCCTGCCGGTGGAAACGTGGCCGGGGCCGCGACCTCCGGTTTCGAAATGCGCCGACGTCTGGCCGCGATGCCAGTTGTCCATTGCCTGCTTTGCCTGGGTCACAACATCCATTTTCCTGCACTCCTTTGCGGGGGAATTACTTCGAGGTCAGTGCCTGCAGCACGTCGGCACGGTTGGCGGTGCGATTGATCCGGCAGGACTGCGCGTCCAGCATCTGCCCCTGCCCGTCTTCGGCAGGGTTCCAGCTGCAGTAGCGATTGGTATCGGACATGTAGGCGGCCTGCTCGTCCATCAGCCTATCCTTGTCCTTGCCATCGGGACCGTCGACGATCTTCATGAAGGCCTGCTCGAGTCGCTGCTCCTGCCAGGCAAGCTCCTCATCGCCACACGCCTGCAGTGCGGGGGTCTCGCCGCCGCTGGAGTTCACGCACGTGGCGTACTGCGGCCGCAGCGTGGCTTTGTTGTAGGAATCATCCGGGCGCTGCGGCGGCATGTCCTGATCATCGGCATCGGCCGCTGTCGTGGCAGGTGCGGCGCGTGCAGGCTCTGCAGTGGCGGGCGGCGATGCGGTGGCGGGCGCGGCGGCCGCGGGGGCAACCGCCGTATCCGCCTCCGGGCTCTTGGCCTGGCATGCTGCCAGGCTGAGGCCCAGGGCCAGCGCAAGCGCGATGGCCCCGGCCCTGCCGAACGTTTCGCGGGGGGCCGCTGGAAGGTGGTTTGTTCCCTGCATTGCTTGCATCTCCTTGGCATCCAGGCACGTGGCCCGTCAACGCGGGGCCGTCCATCGGCCCCATCGGGAATTGCATGCTACGCCAGCGTGGATTTCAGATGCCTGACTGGATTCAGAATGTGTGCACCTTGTCCCAACTGCAATCTGCACGGCGCAACGTCCTCGCGATCGCGTTCGCGAATTCGTATGTTGAGGTCGCTCACATGATGCCCAATGCTCACGAATCTCAACGAAACTGCCGTTTCAAGGACATCTTGAAGGCTTGACCGCAGTCAATTCCGCTGCCCTGCCAGCAGACGGGCTTTCGGATCGGCGTCGAGGCCCCCTGCAATGCCGCCATCGAGGCTCATCATCGCGCCAACACGCCCTTCTGCAGTTCCACCGCACGGTTGGCGTAACGATTGATGAGGCACGACTGTGCATCCAACGCCGGGCCCACGCTGTCAGTGGCCTGGCTGCAGTGTTTGTCCGTGTCTGCAGCCCAGTTGGCCTGCTCGTCCATCCAGCGGTCCTTGCCCGGGCCGTTGGGGCCGTCCATCAGTCGCGCGACCTGTGCTTCCAGCAGCGCCTTGTGATGGGCGAGCTCGGCCGTATCGCAGGCTTCCAACTGGTCGTCCATGCCGCGGGCGTCCTGCACGCAACGGGTGTATTCCGGACGCAGCGCTGCCTGGGTATACGAGGTATCCGGCGGCGCGCTCTGCGCCAGCAGCTGGTCGGCACGGTTGGCAACACGGTACAGGCGGCATTCCTGCGCGCCCTGCAGCTGCTGCACGCTGCTGTTGGGGACATCGCGGCAATAACGGTCTGTATCGCTGCGCCAGCTCGCCTGGGTGGCCTGGAATGCCGTCCGGGCAGCGCCGTCGAGTCCGGCCAGCGCCTTGCTGGCCGCCGCTTCGAGACGCCCTTCCTGGTAGGCGAGTTCGTCCTTGCCGCAGGCCTGGAGCTTGCCTGCATCTTCCACCCCATCCACACACCAGCCATAGGCTGGGCGCAGGCGACCGTCGGTATAGGACGCATCCGGGTAGTGGAGGGAATCTGCCGATGCCGGGCCGGAAGGGGCTGTCGGCGATGCCGCAGCAATCGACGCGGGGGCCGCCGTTTCGGTCGATGCCTGGGAAGAAGGCGCCTGGCATGCGGTGAGCGCCAGGCACAGGGCCAGCACCTTCCAATACCCATGGCCGACGCCGACCCGTTCGCTGCGCCCAAGCGCGCCCAATGCCTGCATTGCCAGTTTCTCCCTTGCGTGTCGCCAGCGGGTGCCGGCAAGGAGGGGCCGTCCATCGGCCCCATCACGCGGGCAATGCTACGACGGCGCCGGTTTCAGGTGCCTGACTGGATTCAGAATGCGTGCACGTCGTCTCAGACGCGGACGCTGGAACCTCAATGCCCGCCTCCGCGCCCGCCTACCTGTTCGATCAACGTCTGGCTGGCCGCATTCAGGCCCACCACCGTCACCCCCGCCCCATGCGCGGCCAGCTTTTCCTGCGCGCGTTCCAGCGCGGCCACCGCCGTCAGATCCCACAGATGGGCATCACGCAGGTCGATCTGCACCTTCGGCGCCACATGCTGGTAGTCGAACGCGGCGCCCAGCTGGCCGGCGGACGCGAAGAACACCTGCCCGCGTACGCGGTAGACCTGCGTGTCTGCGACATCCTCGCGCTGCACATCCAGCATGCGGCCAACCTTGCGCGCGAAGAACAGCGCCGACAACAGCACGCCACTGAGCACGCCCTTGGCCAGGTCGTGGGTGGCCACGGTGACCACCACGGTCAGCAGCATCACGGCCGAGGAACTGCGCGGATGCGTGCGCAGGTCGCGCAGCGAGCGCCAGCTGAAGGTGCCGATGCTGACCATGATCATCACCGCCACCAGAGCGGCCATCGGGATCTGCCGCACCAGGTCGCTGCCGTACACCACCAGCACCAGCAGCAGCACGCCGGCCACCAGGCAGGACAGGCGGCCACGGCCACCGGACGTCACGTTGATGACCGACTGGCCGATCATCGCGCAGCCGGCCATGCCGCCGAGGAAACCGGTGACCGTATTCGCCACGCCCTGGCCGACGCATTCGCGGTTGCGCTCGCTGGCGTCTCGGTGATGTCCTCGACGATCTGCAGGGTCATCATCGATCCGAGCAGGCCGACCATCCTGAGCCGGGCGGGCCGGCTGCCGATGTGCGGCAAGGGTCAGGGTGGCGTGATCACTGCAGTGCGTCGTCGAGGAGCGTAGGAGGGGCGCAGTCTAGGCCCAGGCGGCTCAAATGGCCGCCTGCACGGGCCTGATTCAGGCTAGTAGGTGTGTGCGGCAATCAGGAAGTTCGGCAACTGTCCCGTGAAACTCTGGTAGGACGCGCCGCTCAACGAACGTTGACGGTTCTCTCTACGCCTGCAGTAGTTCAATCGCACCTGCGAAGCATTTGGAGTATTGATGTACGGCTGATAGCGCATGTTGCCGCGAATGGTCGGGCCACTTCCGTAGTAGGCGTAGATGTCATGGCACAGTCCAATGTCGGACATCAGATAGGCGAGATTCTCACCAGGACCGTTGAACAGTGGCCCTTGCCTCACATTGTCGGTGGACATCTCGGTAAAGCCTGGAACACTTCCACCCGATTTATCGACCAAACCAGCGATGCGCAGTGGACGGTTTGACATATCCCACTGGATGGATCCGTCGGCGTTGTAGACCTGCATGCCTGTACTTCCACTGTTGACCGCCCGCCCCCATGCCCACCACTCGAAGCTGGTGGTCCCTTGCCCCATGCTCCAGTAAAAGCCATTCAGCGCTGACATCACCTGTGCGGATCCGCCATTGCAGCGGATGAACACCAGGTACGGCACGCTCTGTGCGGGAAGGCTTACAAACCCGCTCGCGCCATAGGCGGACGTATTGCTTGCAATGGACTGCGTGCCCTTGGCTATCGAGAAGAAGACGAAGGAATGTGCGTTCACAAGAACCGGAACGCCGCTGTCATTGGTGACTTCAAGACCAACAGACATCAGAAGACTCCGTAGTAGATGGAAGCAGTCGGGTTGGCAATCGGCGAGAACGTGAACTGCATCCGCAATGTATTGCCGCCGTCGACAAACGACATGTACCCCAGCGCAGGCGCGGAAAACTGATTGCCATTCTGGTCCTGCCAACTGTCGGAGCCAGGGCTGGGCAGGATGGCAAATGGCTCACCCAGGCCGGCCAGGCCCACGCTGCTGGACGAGCTTCCAACGACCGAGAGAGTGCCCATGATCTTGCCGGCACGATCATTGGTGTCGAACCACATCTGCCCATCCGGGCCGAATATCTGCATACCTGTTGCCATTACCAGATCCCCATGCGGACGCGGACGCGGCCGTTGCTGTCGTAAACGTGGATGACACTGTCATTGATGGTCAGGCGGCCGCCGTTCTCGGGGCCGTTCATCGTCAACGTGCCGTTCTTGTCGAGCCTCCATCGCGGTTGCCCGCCGGCACCGACCGCATTGGACTGGATCACGTCGCCGATCATGGCGTTCTGGATCCAGCCGTTGCCGATCAGTGCCTGGCTGATGAAGGTCTGCCCGCCCTGCACCACGAAGGGCGCACTGACCTGCCCGCTGTTGGTGTTGATCAGCGCGAAGCGATCAGCCTGCATCAGGATCTGGCTCTGATAGCTGCCATCTGGCTGCTGCTCCACGCCCAGACCCATGCCGGCCATGTAGATCTGCCCGGCGCTGGTGATCTGCGCCTTGACCGTATAGGTCGCGCTGACCTTGCCATCTAGGTTGACCACGGCCTGCGAGACCTGCTGGACCGCGGCGCTGACGCCCTCGATCTTGCCTGGAACACCTTCGATGGACGCTTCGACCGTGTCCACGCGCTTAGCCAGTGCCGCGTCCTTCTCGGCCATCACGCTGTAGACGGTGATGGCACCGGCGCTGACATCGTTCTCGCCGACGTTGTAGTCCTCCTCGCCGGCAGTGTGGTCGCTGACCTGGGCGAACAGGCCGTCGACCTTCTGCCCCTGCGCAGCCACCTTGCCATCGACGTCGGTCACGTCCATTTCCAGCTGGTCGACACGGCCGACGATGGCACCCGCCTCGGCGATCGCGTCGCCGATGTTCTTCCAGTGGCTGCCCGGCGGCGTCTCGTTGCCTGCAGCGGCGCCCTGCCAGCTCCAGATCCTGCCGTCGTGGATGACGGTCTGCCCTGGGCTGTAGGTTGCCTCGGCATCCCAGACCAGCGGCAGCACTTCGGTGACGCGCTCGATCTTGCCCTTCAACTGTTGGCCCAGCGCGCTTTCGTTGATGCGGCCGGCGAAATAGGCGTCGTAGTCCGATGGGTTGCTGCTGGACTCGCCCAGAACACCCATCTCCACCGGATGCCACGGACCCACGTTGCCGCTGCGATCGACCAGGCGCCCCCAGAACCAGAAGCGTGCGCCCGCCGCGAGACCGTTCATCTGGTGCCGCGACTGTGGATAGGCGAAGTCGCCAAGCTTGATGGCCGCTGCGCGATCCGGGCTGGTGCTGTACCAGAGCTCCGTGCGTTCGGTATCCGTGGCGCCTGCCGGGAATTGCCAGCCCAGCTCGATGCCGAACACCCTGCTGCGCGCGGTCAGCGAGGTCAATGCCGGTGGCGGCGTCGTCTTGCCTTCAATGGTGGTGAGCGCGCTGAGCGTCGGCTGCGACACCGCGCCCAGCGCATTGACCGCGCGTACGCGGGCCAGATACTCGCCTGCGTAGACGCCCCGCACTTCCAGGCTTTGCGTCCCGACGCGACCAGCACGGACCCAGTTGAGATCGCCACGGCGCCATTCCACGTCATAACCGATCGCCTTGTCTGCAGCATCCCACTCGATCGTGAGCACGGAGGTAGCGATGCCCTGGTCGACCACCACATGCGAGGCCATCCGCACGTTGGCCGGTGCCGGCTGCACGCTGGGCGGGATGATGCTGATCGGCGGCTGTTCCAGGCGCGTGCCATCGTCGATGGCGGCGTACTTGCCCGGCACGTGCTTGAGCGCGGTGATCTGATAGGTCAGGTCCTCGCCTTCGCTGATCGACAGCACGCGATAGTGCTGCAGGGCCAGCTCCGGCGATTCCAATGCCCAGACCGACTGCGCCACCGGCACCGCCGACCACGGCGCGGTGACGGTCACCGTCTCGCCGTCCACCGACTGCACCGTGCGTGCTTCGGTCTGCCCGCTGGGCAGGGTGGCACGCAGGGTGTCACCGACCGCGATCTGTTCCGGCATGCGGTCCAGCACCAGGCTGCGCGTACCCGCACTACGGATGCGGCCCGCATTGCGGCGGCCGGCGCGGTTCGGGTCGGCCACCTGGATCACATCACCGGGCATGCAGCCCAGCGCATCCAGGCCCACCGAGAAGCTGATCGTCTCGGTTTCCAGCATCTCGGTATGCAGGATGTGGTTGCCCACGCGCTGCGCCTGCGAACGCGAGTGGCAGCCCACCGCCGTCACTTCGGTCTGGTTGATGCCGTAGCGGGCCACGCCAGGCAGGTGCTGCACCACTTCGACCTTCTGCCGGCCGAAGTCGTCCGGATCGATCCACGACACCAGGGCCACCGTGTGCCGCGCCGTGCGGCTGCTGCCGGCATAGTGGAAGCGCCCTTCGATGACGTTGGCCTGGCTGTAGGTCAGCACCGGGTCCTTGGGCATGTCGGCCGAGGCCATCACCTGCCCCGCCGCATAGAAGCTGATGCCGCGGAACATGGTGGCGATGTCCTGCAGCACGCGGTAGGCCTCGGCGCGGGTCTGCAGATACAGGCTGCAGGTGAAGCGCGGCTCCTTGCCGCCCTGGCCATCGCTGACCAGTTCATCGCAGTAGCGCGCGATCTGGTACAGCCGCCACTTGTCCACCCAGTCCAGCGGAACACGATGGCCCAGGCCGAAGCGATCGTTGGTGACGATGTCGAAGAACACCCAGGCCGGATTGTTGGTCCAGCCACTCTTGAAGGTACCGTCCCACACACCGCTGTAGAGACGGCTGAGCGGATCGTAGTTGGAGGGGATGCGTACGATGCGGCCCCACAGCTGGTAGGACCGGGTGGGAATGTTCTGGAACTGGCTGGCATCAACCTGCACCGCCGCCAGCGCACAGTTCGGATAGCGCAGCTTGGCATCGATGATCTCGGTCATCGACAGCACGTTGACGGTATCGGCGATGGTGCTGCTGTTGGCGTTGGCGGTCAGCCGGCGGATGCGCACCTGCCACTGGCTGCCGGCAGGCAGATCGATGCGGCGGCTGCGCTCGTACTGGCTGGTGGTCTTGCCGCTGAAGGCATCGGTCAGCACCGTGCTGAACGGGCCGCCGTCGGTGGACAGATCCACCGCGTACATGATCCGGTAGCCTTCAGTGTCGCCGTTCTCGGTGTTGGTCTTCTGCAACGCCGGCACCGCAAAGCGGATACGGACGGCTGACAGATCGGCACCCGATACGGTGCGCACCACCGGCGCATCGCTGCGCAGCTCGACGTTGACCCCGACTTCGTTCTCGATGGAGGGGAAGCCGCTGATGTGCTCCTGGTCCTGGGTGCCGGAACGCGTCTGCACGTCCACGCCGGAGAAGTTCAGCGTGCCGTCCGGATTCTCGATCGGCACCTGGTCCAGGTAGATCGACTGCTTGCCGGCGACCAGGCCACGGATCTCGCCCTCGCTGGCGAGGTCGATGATGCGGGCCACCGCCATCGAGTGCAGGCTGTCGGCGGTTTCGACCGGGGTTCGGGCGTTGCTCGCGCCCTTCTTGGCACCCGCCAGCACTGGCGTGGCTGCGCCACGCGTGCGCGGCGTGGGATGAGTGGTCTGATTCAAAACTGGTCCTCCGCCAGGATGCCGCCGCTGATCACGGCCGAGCCGATGAACATGCCCTTGGTGTCATGGCCGCCATAGGCGACCGGCACGGGGTTGCCTTGCGCCTGCGTGTTGACGGTGCCGTTCATGCTGTAGCTGGGTGCGTTTTCGGGTGTGTCTTTGGCGCCCAGGCCTTTCGGCTGGGGGGAGAGCATCTGGGTGATCCCGCCAACCACCATGCTGACGCCGGTTGATACCAGTGCAGCTCCGCCAGCCCAAGATGTGTAGCTCCCCACAACGATCAGCACGATGCCAATGATGGTTTGCAGTACACCGCCCCGCTTGCTGCCCACCAGCACCGGCGCGATGCGGATGTCATCCTGTCCCGGCGGGTCGTGCAACTGATCCCGCGACAGGTTCTGCCGGCCGTTGAACACGGCAAACTCCATGCCCTTGGCCTTTGCGCCCATCAGGTACTGCTGGAATCCTGGCAGCATGGTGCACAGTGCATGCACCGCCTCGGCCGGGCTGTTCACCGCCAGCCGGAACCTGCGCCCGAAGCGCGCACCCAGCTTGCCGTACAGGCGGATCGTACGAAGGCGGTCAGTCATGTCGCACCCCGCGATGGCGGACGATGCAGCGGGTGCGCTCGGCCCACATGCCGCCGTACGGCACGGTCTCGGACAGGCGCCCATGCAGGTGATGCAGCATCTGACCGTCGCCTAGGTAGATGCCCGCGTGGTTGGTGACCGGCGAGCGGATCTGCATCAGGATCATGTCGCCCCGCTGCGGCTCGCCCTCGATCAGGTCGAAGCCCTCGGCGTGCAGCCGTTCAAGGCTGTACAGGTCCTGGCCGTGGCTCCACCAGTCGTCCTGGCGTTCGTACTCGGACAGCGGGATGCCCAGTTCGCGTGCGTGGAAATCGCGGACCAGGCTGTAGCAGTCCAGCACACCGTGGGCGAACTGGCGACCGACCAACGGTGCCATGTAGCCCGTGGGATGCAGGGTCTGCAGATCACCGCACAGCGGTGCCTCGCCTGTTACCTGGCCGACGCTGACGATGTGCCAGGTCAGCCCGCTGCGCTCGCACATGACCCGATCGGCGTCGGACGGCGTTGCGGCGGCATCGGGATGGCTGTGCACCAGGGCCAGCACCTCGCCCTTGTCCTCGGCCACGGCATAGTCCTCAGCGGGCAGGCGGAAATGCTCGCTGGGCGTGGCGGCCACGTTGCGGCAGGGAAGATAGCGTTCGTGGCCTTCAATGGCCACGATCAGCCCGCAGCATTCGCGCGGGTACTCGGCCACGGCGTGCGCCTGGATGGCCTGCAGGGTTGTCGGTTGCATGTTTCACCCATGAAAAAGGCCCGCGCGGGCGGGCCTGGAAAGTGGAATCGGGAGGGGATCGATCAGGAGCGCAACAGGCCCGCGGCGGGGAAGCCGCCATAGGGCAGCGGCTTGTCCTGGCCGAAGCGCAGCTTGCAGCTGCGTACCCGACCGCCGCACTGGTCACGCGCCGGATCATCGGTGGCGACGTCGTCGCTGTCGGCCACCGCTGGACCGTTGTAGCCGCAGTACGCGCCGCGATAACCGCCACGCACCAGCCAGCCACACATGCCGGCGATGATCTGCCTGCCCGGCAGCTGCTGCCCATTGAGATCGATCGCGGTGGTCAGCTCGAATTCGACCATCTGCTTGTCCTCACCGATCTTGCGCTCGATGAACCAGACTTCATCAGGGAAGTGCTCGCCAGGATCCGCGCTGGGATTGCCTTCCTCGAAGTTGGCGGCATCCAGGTACTTGGCCAGTGTCTGCCGGCGGATGATGCGGGCACCGACCAGGTCATCGAACAACAGGCACATGGCGGTGATGCGGCCATCGATGTTGCTTACGCGCAGGCGCGGGTTCGGCGGCTGGTCGCTGGTGCGCTCGAAGCCGCTGGCCTCGATCGGCCAGGGGCCATATTCCTGGCCCTGCCACCAGATGAGGCCACTCTGCAGGTGCGCGTGGAAGAAGAGCTTGTCGGCGCCGAAACTGCTGGCGTCGAGTTCATAGACGGTGATGCGGCCACCCGGCTCAAGCTGCTGGGCATCGGCGGTGATCATGGGGTGTTCTCCTGTGCGGCATTGGGAAGAGGGGGTGGCACGGGGTACCGTTCCTGGCCGCACGGTACGATGACGTGGTGGCCTGGGCGCAGCGAGGCAGTGGTGGTGAAGCAGGCGTGCTTTGGCGCCTGCGGAGCGGGGGTTGTCATGGCTCAGAGCTCCGCATCGGCCTGGACCAGCACCTGCGAGGTGGTCGACCACACCACCACCGCGCCCCAGAGCTGCATGTTGTTCGGCATCGAGGCGATGACTGCCGCGTCAACCGTGGACTGCCAGCTGGGCGCTCCGCCGTCGAAGTTGACCAGGTTGCCGGCATTGCCGAAGCCCACCAGGTTCAGCGCGGTGGACGGCGAGGAGATTCTGGGTGCTGAGCGTTTGCGCACCTTGAACGGGATGCACGCTCGCGTGTCGCCGTTGGCGGTGTAGGTGATGCCGATGATCCGGTTTACATCCACCGTCTCGTAGTAGCGCTGGCACAACAGCAGCTCCAGTGCTTCGGACCGGCGGTCGAAGTCGGTGGCGGTATCGCCTTCTTCGATCTGCACTTCGGCCACTTGCACGCTGCCGCTCTTCTGCCCGGCGGCGAACGCGCGGCCGCCGAAATCGGCACCTGCGTCCAGCCAGAAGCCCAGTTGCAGGTAGCTGTCCGGGCCCAGCGTCTTGCCGGCAAGACCGGGAACTTCCACGGTGACCTGGTGCCATCGCCACAGCGTATCGAGCACGACCGAGGCGCCGATGCTGTCGCGCGCGGTAGACCCACCCGTTCCGTAGGACTGCTGCAACTCCACGCCGATGCGGAAGTCGTCCACCGAGGCGCGCGCCTTGAAACTGATCGTGACGGTGCGCCCGGCCAGTGTCCGGACATCCTCGATGCGCTGTTGGACCAGCGCCATGTTGCCGGCACCGGCAACGCTCTGCACCTCCAGCCGAAGCAGGTGGCGCGACCCAGCCAGCAGGCGCCCTCCCTGGCCGCCGCCTGGAGGCACATCCTCGCGTGAGGCAGCCACCCTGGTGCCGATGGCATTGACCGCCCAGCGGTCAGCGATGTAGCGAGAGCCCGTGGATGCAGGGAACGCTGCACCGCGCTGCCAGAACCGGAAGTCGCCGTTGATGAGCGGGTTCCTTCCGGCCATGCGGCCTTCCAGATGCATGAGCGCCGATTGCGCGTCGTCCAGACCAGCGTAGATCTCGGCGAAGTTGTCGTTGATCTTGGTGAATGCCGGCCGCTGGGTCTCACCTCGTTTGCCGTTGGGCTGGACGGTGTCCAGGTCGATGATTCTTCGTGTCATGTGCAGTCCTCGCTGCGTGCGCCGGTGTTGACGGCCAGGGGGTCAGATCTCGGCGTCAGCCGCCCAGTTGCCGCCCACCAGATAGGCATAGAACGGCGTCAGGCCAGAACCGAAATCAAGCTGAAGCGTGAATCCATCGGGACGAAGGAACAGCGGGACAGCCATTCCGCGTGACCACCCGTTGCCGTTGAACAACGACCAGTAACCGAGGGCCGGCGCCACTTCACTGTTGGAGTAGAGCGTGAGTGCGGGCACAGTGCGTTTGGCGACCTTGAAGGAGATCTGCTCACTGCGCGCCAGGCCTGCCTGGAACGCGGCGGCGACGCCCTGCGGTGACGGCATGCCAAGCTGCGGTGCCTGTTCCAGCGGGAAGCTCTTCTCGTAGTACCGCTGGCACAACATCAACTCGGTTGCGTCATCACGCATGTCGTAGTCGGTAGGTGTCGCCCCCTTCTCCAACTGCATGCAGGTCAGCGAGAAGGACCCAGACTGGCCGACAAGCTGTCCGCCATAACCACCGGGTGTCGCAAAGTCGACGATGACGTGCAGCTTGCTGTTGGCTCCCACGGTCTTGCCAGCAATGGATGGCAACTCGACGGTGAAGTACCTGAGCGCGGCCGCGGTGCCGATCTCCTGGACGCCTGCCCGGACCGTCACATCCGGAGACCCATTGGTACCAAACGTCTGGATGAAGCGAACGCCGATGCGGCAGCCCGGCGTCGCGGCCCATGCCTGCATGCTCAGCGTCACGGTACTTCCCGCCAGCGTCTGCACGCCTTCCACCGGCTGGGTGACGAACGCCTCGGTCGCGGCCGTCGATCCGGTGAGATCGCAGTTCATGAATCCCGTGACCCCGAATGCCGGGGCATCGAAGCTGCGGCGTGACACCGCGACCTGCCCCGCCCCGGTGCATACCACCTGGAAGCGATCGGGAACATACACCGCCAGAGGCGACACCACAGTGCGGCTGCTGCCCCGTTGCCAGAACCTGAAGTCACCGTTGATCAGCCGGTTCCGGCCGTTCTGCCTGCGCCGGAGATCCTGCACCGTGGTTTCGAGTTCATCCAGATCCGTGTAGAGATCGGCGAAGTTCTCATTGACCTTGGTGAAGGCCGGCCGCTGCGTCTCACCCCGCTTTCCGTTCGGCTGCACGGTATCAAGGTCGATTGTGCGTCGTGCCATGCGTCGTCCTCCTCAGCCGCCGATGATTTCCGGCGCCTGCTCGGCAGGCCAGCCGAATGCATCCGGCTGCGGCAGTTGCGCCTGGACCTGCCGCCAGTCCGGCGCGGTCTCCTCGGCGGTGGACTCAATAGTCTCCAATGCGAGGTTGACCCCGTCGCGCCAGGCAATCATGGCGATGGCGTCCTGCGCATAGCGCGGCACCGCACTGCCCGCGTAGCTGCAGCAACTCTCGATGCTGTCATAGCCGCGATCGCGGGCACACTGGGCCATCCACTCCCACGCCTTTCCGCGGATGAAGCGATGGAACTGCGCCGAGCCGGGTGCGAACAGCGGCGGTACCGGCTCCGGCTCATTGCCTGCCGTACACCAGGCTTCATAGTCATTCCACAGACGGTGGCCACGTGGAATGAAGGCGCCGGTCTGCAGGCACTTGATGGTGTCGATCTCTTCGGTCAGTTGATACATGTCATAGCTCCGCGTCGGCGGTCCAATGGAAGGAGGAGCCCCAGTTGCCTGCGGCGGATTGGTAATTGACCTGTGCGCCGGACTGGCCGGCATATACGATGGACGTCACCGTGCCGATGCCGCCGCTTGCGCCGGATATGCGCCCTGCCTGCCCGTTCACATCGCTGTAGACCGTGTAGGCTGGGATGGCCCGCTTGGGCACGCGACACCGGATATGCGAGGTGCTGCCAACGCCGACACTGCGGTCGTAGAACTGGTTGTCGCGTCCGATGCCATCGGCCGTGCCAGGCGGCACATCCAGGTTGTAGCTCTTCTCGTAATAGCGCTGGCACAGCTGCAGCTCGTGGGCCAGCGGGCGCAGGTCGAATGCCGTCGCCCTGTCGCCGCGCTCCAGCTGCATCATCGCAAGGCCGAACTCTCCGCTCTGACCGGAGATGACACCGCCATAGGCATCGGCGCACAGATCCACCACCAGCCACAGGAAATCGCTGTCGGCATTGCTGCCCAGCGTCTTCCCCTTCACCGATGGCAATCGCGCACTGAGCTGGAAATAGGTCCAGGACGCGGCGGTGACCGCTACGGTTCCCAGCTCTACGCTGACCGCGGCGGACGGCGAACCACCGGTGCCAAAGTGCTGGATGAGACGAACACCGATGCGTTTTCCTGGCGGGCCATAGGCGAAGCCGGAAACCGTCACCTCGCCGTCGGACAGCGTGGCGACCCCTTCGACCTTCTGTGCGACATAGGCGCTGCTGCCAGCACTGACCTTGGAGACAACGCTGTTGAGGAAACGGCGCGATTCCGGCGCGGCTCCGCCGGCAGGAAGATTGGCCCCGCGATTTGCGGTATGCGTGCAGCTTAGCGCTGCCACGGTCCAACGATCGGCCACATAGATCTCGCCGCCTTGGGTGGTGCCAGTGGTGGCCCGCTGCCAGAAATCGAAGTTGCCGTTGATCAGGCGGTTCCTGCCTGGAGCCGCGCTCTGCAATGCGCTTTCCAGCGAATCCAGCGCGCCATACACTTCGGCGAAGTTGTCGTTGATCTTGGTAAACGCCGGGCGCTGTGTTTCACCCCGCTTACCGTTCGCCTGAACGGTATCGAGGTCGATGATTTTTCTCGTCATTGCTGTCGTCCTGTTCCCTGCGGGCGCCCCGTCAAAGCTCGGCGTCGGCCCACCAATGCCACCAGCCGCCCCAGCGGCCTGGATTGTTGGTCCAGCTGACTTCGTACCCGGAAGGCGAGGCGTAGTTGACCAGGCAGGGCACGCGGGAGATGTTGTCTTCCGCGATGTGCCCATCCTGCTGGATGTTGTCGGCCGAGATGATCATCACGTAGGGATGGGCACGCTTTGCCGTCTGGAATCGCACGCTCTGGTAATGCGCCATCCCCGGTGAGTTGATCGAGAATGCCTCGCGCCCTTCGTTGTGCGCCGTGTTGGGCACGATGTCGAGGTTGTAGCTCTTCTCGTAGTAGCGCTGGCACAACGCCAGTTCCACACCTGGCGGCCGCCAGTCGAAGCATGTCGCTGCGCGGCCCGATTCGACCTGGAACTGGGTAAAGCCGAACGAGCCGTTCTGTGCCACCAGCTCGCCCTTCTGACCAGCACCGCACAGGTCGAACACTACGTAGAGGTGGTCGTTGCCGTTGCTGCCGAGCACCTTTCCCCGGGTACTCGGCAACGTCACCGTGATGCTGTGACGTTTGGCGGTGGTGCCCAGTGTGAGCACACCGGCTTCCAGCACCACCTGCGGCGAGGGTGAGCCGCCGGTTCCGAAATCCTGGATGACACGCACGCCCACACTGCGACCGGGCGCATCAGAGTTCGCCCATACCGAGATCGTGATGTCTCCACTTGTACTGCGGACACCCTCGATCTTCTGCCCCATCCAGGCGCCACTTCTGGTGATGGCCTCGGATACGGTGCAGACCAGAATCGACCGTGTGTCTTCCGGAAATCCGGCCTGCCCGTCGTACGCCACCCGCTGTACGTCGTGGTTGCAGACCAGCGCCGAGTTCGTGAAACGGTCGGCGAAGAACACTTCCGCGCCCAGCGTCCCCGACCCAGTGCCGACACGACCAGATGTACGGCGTTGCCAGAACTGCAGGGCGCCATTGATGAGCAGATTCCTGCCTGGAACGCGCTCGGTGATGGCATTCGCCACGGTTTCCGGGATCTTCGCGACCTCGGTCAACGCGTCGTAGACCTCGGCGAAATTCTCGTTGATCTTGGTAAACGCCGGGCGCTGTGTTTCACCCCGCTTTCCGTTCGGTTGAACGGAATCGAGGTCGATGATCTTTCTTGCCATTGTTGGCTCCTTGAACGAGGTGAATCGGCGGCGTCCGCTCGGGGTCTGAGTACTTTCATTCCGTCAATGGGCGGATCTCACGGCTTTCCGCCCGATCCCGCAGACGCATGAATACACTCAGAGTTCGGCATCGGCGGTGTAGTGGCCTGCCAGTAGAACAGAGCCGCTTACCAGGAAGCCCGCACCGCCTACGTCAGCCATGAACGCCTGGCTCGTTGCCATGACTACGTTAGTCAGCGTTCCCGCGCGCCATGTTCCGCCCGCGGCGTCGTAGTACCTCCAGAAGCTCGGCGATCCGATGTCACCACCTTCTCCGCCTGCATGGAACAGCAGCTTTGGCGTGCTGCGCATCGTGCCTTTGAACTCTGCAACAACCCGGCAGGTGCCACTGTTGAAGGCCACGGCGTTCCGATGGACGGCGGAGCTGCTCCTGCTGTTGGGAACCTCTGTAACAGGAAAGGACTTCTGGTAGTAGCGCTGGCACAGCGCAAGCTCGTGGGCCGGTGATCTCCACTCGAAGCGGGTCGCCCGTGCGCCGGCTTCCCATTGCATTTCACCGAAGTACAACTGGCCTGCCTGCGCGCCGAGCCCTCCTGTGCGCGCGTTGAAGTCGCTGCCCGCTGAGAGCCATACCGCACAGACGACCGAATCATCGCCACCGCCAAGCGTCTTACCGTAGATGGAAGGAAGACTGACGGTCTTGCTGATCCGGTTCAGGCCCTGTGCGAGCGTGAAAACTTCCGGCTGGATCGCCGTGACAGTGGGGCTTCCACCCGTTCCGAAGCGCTGCAGGAACTCGACTGCGATCTTTCTGCCTGCGGTGCCTGCGTTGTAGACCAGGAAGGATAGCGTGCTCTCCGATGCGGCAAAGGTCCGCACACTTTCCACACGCTGCTCGAACAGGAAATGGTGTCCGGCGGCGTTGTGATTCCCGTTGCAATTGGCGGCCAACGTAAACAGGCTTCTCGGGAAGTTCGAATCGCCCGGGGCAACGGGTGATTTGAATATGACTGCTCCGTCCATCCCTCCCTGCTGTGCAAAGAATCTGTCTGCACAGTAGGCAGCGGCGGCGGTGAAGTTGTCCCCACGCTGCCAGAGCTCGAAATTCCCATTGATCAAACGGTTCTTTCCCGAGACTGAGTCTGCGATGGCACCAGGGATTCCCTCCAGCGCCAACGCAACATCCTGAAAGTTCTGGTTGATCTTGGTGAAGGCGGGCCGCTGGGTCTCCCCCCGCTTTCCGTTGGGCTGGATGGTATCCAGGTCGATCCGTTGAAGATCCATGCTCATGCCTACGCGTGGAAGGTCTGTTCGAATGTGGCGGTGATGGTCGATACCTGGCCGCCGAGATGGCTGTCGGTGTAGGAATCACACATGTACAGCCCCTGCCCCAGTGGCCCTTTCCACAGGAAGCTGCGGCCGGCATGACCATCCAGGAAGGTCACGATCTCGTTGATCGTTTTGCGGTTGCCGACGAACTGCAGCTGGTAACTGCGTGAAGTGGCGTTCAGGCCATCGGCAGCGGCCTGCGCATAGCCATCTCCGAACTTCGCGCGCTTCAAGGCGGCGGTGGTGGTTCCAGTACTCTGGCTGGTTGCCGGCCAGGTGAAGGTGTCGGTCATTGCATGGCACTCCTGCTGAGCACACCACCTGCCTTCAGGTCACGACTCTGCAGCTCGCGGTACTTGCGTTCCACGAACTGGCCGATCTCGTTGCCGAACTGCTGCAGCATGCTTTCGTTGGTGGTGACTTCCTTGCCACCGTTGTTGTCGATGCGGATGCTGACTCCCACTCCGCCGCCACCGCCGCCACCGTGCGCGGCCACACCCAGGCGGCCGTCCGGCCCGCGCCGCAGCGGCATGATCGCTTCCGGTCCCGCTTCGCCGAACACGCCGGCGCCCTTGGCGAAGGCGAACAGCTGCGGAGTGTTGTAGACACCGCCGGAATAGGCCGACAGGCTCGGCGACTGGTAGACGCCACCGTTGGCGTTGGCCTCCACCCCCGTGCCATATCCGAACAGGCCCGCGATCTTCTTGACGCCCCAGACGATTGCCTGTTGGATGGCGATCATCTTTAGATCGGCGATGATCGACTTGGCCAGATCCTTGTAGTTGGACTTGCCCGTCTTCACGAAGCTCTGCAGTGCCGCCTCTGCGCCGGTGAACGCCTTGGAAAAGGCATCCTGGGTGGACTTGGCGGAGTTCTCGGTCTTTTCCATGTACTCGCCGAGCGCGCTGCCGAAGCCCTTGCGGAACCCCGAAAGTCCTGTGGTGCCCTTGGTGTCCTTGGCGTCCTTGGTTTCGCCCGCCTTGGCATCACCGGCCTTGGCGTCCTTGGCAGTCGCCACGCCTGCAGCCACCGCCGCCGCGTCCGTCGCTGCATCCTTGGGCGTCAGGTCGACCCCCATCAAGCCGGCGATCTTCCTCGCCCCCCAGACCAGTGCCTGCTGTGCGGCGATCATCTTGAGGTCGGACAGGATGGACTGGGCCAGTTCCTTGTACTTGGACTTGCCGGTGGTCACGAAGCTCCTCAACGCTTCGTCGGCGCCGGTGAATGCTTTGTCGAAGGCTTTCTTGGCAGCCGTGGCGGTGTTTTCGGTCTTGCCGATATAGTCGCCGAGCGCGCCGCCCAGGCCCTTGCGGATGCCTGCCAGGCCCTTGTCGTCCTGTTGGGCCTTCTCTTCCTTCCTTGCAGCCTTGCCGGCGTCCGCGCCCGCTGCGGTTGTTCCTGCCTTCGCCGCCGCCTGCAGCTGCGTGTTCAGGGCGGTCAGCTGCGTGGACAGTGCGGTGACCAATGATGCGCTGGTGGTCAGCACGGCATTGAATGCCTGCTGCACCGTGTTGATCTTCTCCAGCTGCCGCTGGAACTCCTGTGTGGTGCCGGTCATCTCGGTCATGCCGCGCCTTGCTGCCTGCATGGCCGTTTCCAATGCGTTGCTGGCCTCCACGGTGGTCCGTGTGCTGCCAGGCGATGTAGTGCTCATTGAGTGTTCCTCGGGAGAGTCGGCTCCGCTTCGGCGGAGCCGGGATCGGCCATCGGCATTGCCGCGATGGCCGGCTCATTCCTGTTGCATCTGCTCCAAGGCAGCGCGTTCGATGATGCGGATG
This sequence comes from Stenotrophomonas muris, assembly GCF_052751275.1. Classification (NCBI taxonomy): domain Bacteria; kingdom Pseudomonadati; phylum Pseudomonadota; class Gammaproteobacteria; order Lysobacterales; family Lysobacteraceae; genus Stenotrophomonas; species Stenotrophomonas muris. Next base: position 3,489,382 of record NZ_CP199879.1, read on the forward strand.
GCCGCCATCACCTCGTCATGCTGGTCGCCGTCGAGCGCTTCGCGCTCCAGCTCCCGGTAGACCACGTTGTAATCCAGCCCGATCGGGCCACCTGCGCCGACGCGCCACTGGGTGGCAACCCGCGAAAAAAGTTCGATGGGAAGCACGCACTCCGGCCACAGCTCGACCTGCGGTGGTGGAAAGTGCTTTGCCTTCAATCCAAGCTTCATCAGCTCGGACTCGGTGGGGGCCCGCCAGTACAGGGCCCCCACCGCCTCGATCAGTTTCCCTTGCGTGCGACCTGCAGGGCCTGGGTGTAGCCACCGATGATGGCGCCATCCAGGCCGGCCTGCTGCTGCAGCGCCAGCTCGACGCCGGCGGTGTCCAGCGCCACATCGGCATCCCAGTCCACCACGATGTCCAGGATGGCCTGGGCCACGCTCAACGTGTCATCGCCCAGACGCTCCAGCAGGCTGGCGTAGTCGGCTACCGACAGGTGCCGGTAGGTCAGGTTGAGCTTCTGCTCGCGGCCGTGACCGACGATGGTCAGGGTGCTCTTGAAGCTCTCCGGCGCCTTGACCTGGAACATCAGGCGCCCTCGACCAGGATGGAGTCTGCCAGCGCGGTGAAGGTCGCGGTGGTGCCCATCGGGGTGTTGGCGGCCATGGTCGGGTCGCCGTTGTAGCTCAGGTAGCCGTACCAGTACAGCACGTCGCCGCCGACCAGCTTGGCCCGCAGGATCACCGGCTCGCCCTTGGCGTCAGCGTTCTTCAGTGCCGAATACCACGGCTTCTTCGGATCGTAGAACAGCGGCAGGGTGATGGTCTTGGCGTTCTTGAAGGTCGGCATCTGAACCTGGCGACCGGTCGGGTCTTCGAGCAGCGTGCCGCTCCAGTACTGCTGCTCGCCACCGGCGGTGGTCGGGTCGCCCTGCTGGTCCAGGTCGACGAAGGCGCCCGCCTTGCGCAGTACACCGGCACCGCTGGTACCGGGGAACAGCACGGTATCGGTGGTGTCGATGCCCAGCAGTTCAACGCTGCCGGTGGCTTCAGCACCGGCGCGGGTGGCGCGGTTGTTCAGGGCCGGCCAGCCCGGCAGTTCAATGACCACCACATCGCCGGTGTCGACGCTGTTGGCGGCAACGCTGGCCAGCGCCGGCGCAGCCTTGGAGATCGCGCTGGTGGCGATCGCGGTGGAGACGACCGGTGCGAAGCCGAACTGGGTGCCCTTGGGAAGCTTGAGTGCCATGGTGTATTTCCTCGTTGGATAAAAGAAAGCCCGGCGAATGCCGGGCTGGGGTGTTGCACGGGTGATGCGGTTTACGGGTCGACGTACCACAGGCCGAAATCGAGCCGCGCGCCGTACTTGTGCAGCATCGGCTCATGCACGGCAATTGCAGCGCCGAACGATTCGGCGGTCGGCAATCCTGCGCATACCTGATCCTCGATGTTGCGGATCAGGGTGTTGGCCTGGGCGCGGCTGTCTGCCCAGACGGTCAGCTGCACGCGAGCGTGCTTCTGTTCGGGAATGGAACCTTCGTTGAACCACACGGACTGTCCACCCATCTGCTGGTAGACGGCACACGGATAGATGACCGGTTCCGGCGGAAGGTCGGGATACAGCCGGCCCTGCAGCAGCGGGGCCAGCAGCGCGTGCAGCTGTGCTTCGTAACTCATCGCGGTGTCCTGGTTGGCGTCGCTCAGGCGATGCCTGAAGACTGTTCGGTGAACAGCACCGTGGTCTGGCGCCGGCTGAAGTCGGGCGCAACGCCGGTGATGTTGAAAACACGACCGTCATGCACGATGCGCATGCCGGCCTGGATGCCTGCCTGTCGTGCGGCTGCCAATCGGACATGGAAGCGCTGGCGCCGGATCGTTGCCGGCAGGCGGCTTTCCAGCGTCAGCCGCTGCACGCTGTCTGCGCGGTCGGCGATGATGGCGGCCCACAGTTCTGCCACCGGCTGCCAGGCGTCCAGCGGCTGCCCCCACGCATCGAGCTGGCCGTCCTGGCGCTCGATGCGGATGCGGCGATTGAAGTGGCCGGCGTTCATGGCGTTGCTGCCGATCGGTACGGATCAAGCAGCGCGGCCACGCCGAACGGCAGCTCCATTGCGATGGCAGCGGCGCCTGCCGGTGCATCGAACGTCTGCGCGGAGACGACCACGGCTTCGCGATGGGCGTACAGGTGGCCCAGCAACAGGCGCACCGCTGCACGGATGCTGTCGTTGACCGGCATGCCCTGCAGCAGGCGCGCACTGCGCGCGGTCGCCACGGCCAGGCGGCGATCGGCCACATCACGCATGGCCTTGGCCTTGGCCGCGTTGGTCTCGGCATTGGCGGCGGCAACCGCGGCTTCATGCCCGGTCACCGCCGCCGCCATGTCCTGCGGCAGCTGGTCCAGCGCCTGGTCCAGCGCGGCCTGGTCGGCGTACAGCTCGCGGCCCAGGTAGGCCGCGGCTGCGTCGCTGGCTGCGGCCAGCAGGTCACCCAGGATGGCGTCGTCAAAATCGCCGTCGATACGGCAGTGCGCGCGGCACTGCTCAAGGGTCAGCAGGGGCATCGAATCCTCCTTCGTTGATGGATGTGGAGTGCCCCGATCCTGCGCGCACGGCGGCGCCCCACGCGATCACCAGGACGGCGCGGGAAAGGCAGGATCGGGGCGGAAAACAGAACGGCTGCGACGGGGCCGTCAGGGCCGGTGGCGGTGACCTCGCAGCGCGCGACGGCGCAAACGAAAGAAGCCCCCGGGGTCACCGGAGGCTTCTATGTCATCGTGGTACAAACGATACGCTTCGGGTGTGCACCCGTCAATCCGCAAACGGTTACCAGTCTGGTGACTTTTCCTGGCGCTGTGCGGGCGTGGTCATGGCGACGTGCCGCAGGCTGGATAGAATGGCAACGCGCTGCTTCCGCAGCCCATTTCCCGCTGGATTCCCGCATGCCTGCCAACACCGAACGCTTCTTCGATGCGCGTACCGAACAAGGCGTGCTGCGCCTGTCCATCGCAGGCTCATTGCTGCTGGCTGCCGCTGCGGTGGTATTTGGTCTTCTGGCCAATTCCTCGCTGATCATCTTCGATGGCATCTACGGCCTGATCGATGTGGTGATGACGTGGCTGTCACTGCTGGTCGCGCGTCTGATCGCACTGTCCACCAGCACCGACGCGCTGCAGTCGCGGCTCAACCAGCGCTTCACCATGGGCTTCTGGCACCTGGAGCCCATCGTGCTGGGGGTGAGCGGCACGCTGATGATCGGCGCGGCACTGTATGCGCTGGTCAATGCGGTGGATGCGCTGATGTCCGGCGGCCGCCACATCGCACTCGGCCCAGCCATCGCCTTCGCCGGGTTGTCGATCATCGGCGAAGGTGCGCTGGCCTGGTTCGTGCTGCGCGCCAACCGCCGCATCGGTTCGGAGTTCATCGCGCTGGACGCGAAGAACTGGGTGATCGCCGCCAGCATGTCGGCCTGCTACCTGCTGGCCTTCCTTGGCGGCGTACTGGTGCGCGGCACCTCGCTGGCCTGGGTCGGGCCGTACATCGACCCGGCCATCCTTGCCTTCGTCTGCGTGCTGGTGATGATCGCCCCGCTCGGGACGGTGCGCCGGGCGCTGGCCGGCATCCTGCTGGTCACCCCGCCGGAACTGCAGGCGCACGTGGACGCGGTGGCACGCGCGATCGTGGCCAAGCATGGCTTCGTCGAGCATCGCAGCTACGTCGCCCAGGTGGGGCGTGGCGAGCAGATCGAGTTGTTCTTCGTGGTACGCGAGGACGACCCGCCGCGGCCCCTGCTGGAATGGGACCAGCTGCGCGACGAGATCGGCGATGCGCTGGGCGAGGCCTCGCCGGACCGCTGGCTGACCATCATGTTCACCACCGACCGCGAGTGGACAATCTAGGCCAGCAGGACGATCAATCAAGTTTTTCGTACGGACTGCAACCCAGCGTACGCAGAAACCGGGCAAAGTAGGCTCCAACGCAACTCCCACCCACTGACCAGGAGCATCCCGATGTCCATCGAAAAGGTTCTGTATACCGCCCAGGCCACCTCCACCGGCGGCCGTGAAGGCCGTTCCGTCTCGTCCGACAACGTGCTGGACATCCAGCTGTCGACCCCGCGCGAGCTGGGTGGTGCCGGCGGCCCGGGCACCAACCCGGAACAGCTGTTCGCCGCTGGCTACTCGGCCTGCTTCTTGGGCGCGCTGAAGTTCGTGGCCGGCCAGGCCAAGGTCGCGCTGCCGGCCGACACCACCGTCACCGGCAAGGTCGGCATCGGCCAGATCCCGACCGGCTTCGGCATCGAGGCCGAGCTGACCATCAACGTGCCGGGCGTGCCGCGCGAGCAGGTGGAAGAACTGGTGCAGAAGGCGCACATCGTGTGCCCGTACTCCAACGCCACCCGCGGCAACATTGATGTAACGCTGATCGTTGCCTGATGCGGCGCCGGGGTCGGATCCCTTTGCCACCGGCAAAGGGCTCTGACCCCATCCCAGGCCCGCACGGCTATATGGGGTCAGAGCCCTTTCGCGTTGCGAAAGGGATCCGACCCCCAAAAAAATGGGCGGATGCCGGTCGAAACCGAACATCCGCCCATCCCACCTCCGTTGTCCCGCACGGGGGCATGAGGTTGCCGGCCAGCGGCCGGCACTACCAGGTCACTTCTCGCTCGTGATGAGCTGCACGACGCTGGAGAAATCCAGCTTGCCGCGGCCGGCCTGGTGGTTCATCGAGTAGAGATTGCGGGCCACTTCGCCCAGCGGAATCGAAGCGCCGACACTCATCGCCGCTTCCACCGCCAGGCCCATGTCCTTCAGCATCAGATCACTGCCGAAACCGCCGCTGTAGCCACGCGAGGCCGGCGCATTCTCCAGCACGCCCGGCCACGGGTTGCACACTTCGGTGGCCCAGCTGCGGCCGGTGCTGACCGCCATCATCTGCGACAGCACCTTGGGGTCCAGCCCGTGCGCCACGCCCAGTGCGATGGCTTCACCGGTCACCGCCATGATCACGCCCAGCGCCATGTTGTTGCACAGCTTGGCGACCTGGCCAGCGCCGCTGGCGCCGACGTGGAAGATGTTCTTGCCCATCGCCTGCAGCACCGGGCGTGCGCGTTCCAGCGCGTCTTCCTCGCCGCCGACGATGAAGGTCAGGGTGCCGGCCTGGGCGCCGGCGGTACCGCCGGACACCGGCGCGTCGATCATCTGCAGGCCACGCGCGGCGGCCGCTTCCGAGACCTTGCGGGCACTGGCCGGGGCGATCGTGCTGCAGTCGATGACCAGTGCACCGGCCGGGATCGCGGCAAGAATGCCGTCGTCGCCCAGGTACACGCCTTCGACATGACGGCTGGCCGGCAGCATCGAGATCACCACTTCGGCATCGGCCAGGGTGTCGCGCGCCGACGATGCAGCGCTGGCGCCGGCGTCGACAGCGGCCTGCACCGCGGCCGGAACCAGATCGAACACGCGCACGCTGTGGCCGTTCTTGACCAGATTGGCGGCCATCGGGCCACCCATGTTGCCCAACCCGATGAATGCAATGCGGCTCATGCAAGGCTCCTTTCAACAAGGGGAGTGCCCAGGTCGGCCAGCGGATGCGCGGCGTCGGCCCAGGGGGAAGCGAAGAAGGTGTCTGCCCACGCGCCAGTGGCCTCGGCCAGGGTGGCCGGGTTCCACTGCGGATTGCGGTCCTTGTCGACCAGCAGCGCGCGGATGCCTTCGGCGAAATCACCATGGGCGGCGCAATGCAGGGCGACGATGTACTCCAGGCGATAGATCGCGGCCAGGTCCTGGCCGGCACTGCGGCGCTGCAGTTCGTACGCCAACCGTGCCGAACCCGGTGCACCGGCAGCAAGGGTCTTCTGAGCCGCCTGCAACCAGGCGTCGTCGGTCTGCAGGCCGGCAATGCGCGCCACGATGGCTTCAAGGTCATCGCCTTCGCACAACGCATCGACCTGCGCCGCGTGGGCCAGCAGTGGACCGGTGGCGGCATCGCTGGCATGCGACTGCAGCAGATGGGTCAGGCGTTCGTGGTTGTGTGCGGTGTCATTGGACCAGGCCACCTGCAGCAGCGCATCGAACACCGCGCTGCGGCGTTCTTCGGCCACGTGCACGTCGGCCAGGCCGGCGTAGATGGCATCGCCCGGGTTGAGCAGTGCGCCGGTCAGGGCCAGGAACAGGCCACCGTTGCCCGGCACGCGCGACAGCAGCCAACTGCCACCGACATCGGGGAACAGGCCGACGGTGATTTCCGGGAAGGCCAGCTTGGAGCGTTCGCTGACCACACGGTGGCTGGCGCCGGACATCAGGCCGATGCCGCCGCCCATCACGATGCCGTGGCCCCAGCACAGGATCGGCTTGGTGTAGGTGTGGATGAGGTAATCGACGCGGTATTCGACGTCGAAGAACTCGGCGGCATAGGCGTTCTGGCGGATGTCGCTGTGGCCGGCCTCACGGAAGGCGACCATGGCCTTGTACAGGCTGTGCAGGTCGCCACCAGCACAGAACGCCTTTTCGCCGGCGCCCTGCAGCACCACCATGGCGATGCCATCGTCGTCGGCCCAGGCGTCGAGCTGCTTCAGCAGCAGGTGCGCCATCGGCAGCGAGAAACCGTTGAGCGTACGCGGCGCATTGAGCGTGGCGATGCCGATGCGCGTGCCGTTGCCAGCCACGCGCTCTTCGAACAGCACCGGTGCGTCGTCGGCAGCGGTATCCGTGCTCATGCGTTCTTCCACTGCGCGGCGCGCTTTTCCAGGAAGGCAGTCACGCCCTCGACCTGGTCGGCGGTGTCGAACAGGTCGACGAAGGCTTCGCGCTCGGCCACCAGCGCCGAGGCGTGGGTGCCGGTGCGGGTGGACTGCACCAGGGTCTTGCAGGCGGCGATGCTGGTCGGGCTCTGCTTGCCGGCCTTCTTCGCCCATTCCAGCGCCAGCGCCTTGGCTTCGCCCTTGCCGACCTTTTCTTCGGCCAGGCCAATGCGCAGCGCGGTCTCGGCATTGATGCGCTCACCCAGCAGGATCATGCGCTTGGCCCAGCCCTCGCCGACCAGGCGCGGCAGGTTCTGGGTACCGCCGGCACACGGCAGCAGGCCGACGGTGGCCTCCGGCAGCGCGACCTGGGCATGGTCTTCAATGATGCGCAGGTCGCAGGCCAGCGCGCACTCCAGGCCACCGCCCATGGCGTAGCCGTTGATAGCGGCGATCGACACGCCACGGAAACCGGACAGCGCTTCGAAGGCTTCACCGAAGCGGCGCGCGGCCTCACGTGCAGCGGCCTTGTCGCCGGAGGCGAACTGGTTGAGGTCGGCACCGGCGGAGAAGAATTTCTCGCCGTCACCGGTGATCACCAGCGCGTAGATGTCGCGGTCTGCGTTGAGCGCGCCGACCAGGTCGCGCAGCGCCGACAGGCTGTGCACGGTCCAGGTATGCGCCGGCGGGTTGTTCAGGGTGACCACGGCGGTGTGGCCATCCACCTCCACCTTCAGGCCCACGTGCTCCTGGGTACGCCAATCCTTCATCGCAGTTCCTCTTCGGTGTTGAGCAGGTGACGGGCAACGATCACCCGCATGATCTCGTTGGTGCCTTCCAGGATCTGGTGCACGCGGCAGTCACGCAGCAGGCGCTCGATCGGGTATTCGCGGATGTAGCCGTAGCCCCCGTGGATCTGCAGCGCTTCATTGCAGACGTTGAAACCGGCATCGGTGGCGAAGCGCTTGGCCATCGCGCACCACACGTTGGCATCGCTGGCACCGGCATCGAGCTTGCGTGCCGCGGTGTGCACCATCTGCCGTGCAGCCACCAGCTGGGTGACCATGTCGGCCAGCTTGAACTGCAGCGCCTGGAACTCGGCCAGCGCCTTGCCGAACTGGCGGCGCTCGCCCATGTAGCGGCGCGCAGCATCCAGTGCACCCTGTGCGGCACCCAGCGAGCAGGCGGCGATGTTGATGCGGCCGCCGTCCAGCCCCTTCATGGCCAGCTTGAAGCCGCCGCCTTCCTCTCCCAGAAGGTGGCTGACCGGCACGCGGACGTTCTCGAAGGTGATGCCACGGGTGGGCTGGCTGTTCCAGCCCATCTTCTCTTCCTTGCGGCCGAAGCTGATGCCCGGCAGGTCCGCCGGCACCGCAATGGCGCTGACACCGCCGGCACCGGCACCGCCGGTACGCGCCATCACCACCAGCAGCTCGGTGGCACCGGCGCCGGAAATGAAGGCCTTGGAGCCGTTCAGCACGTAGAAGTCGCCATCGCGCACGGCGGTGGTCTTCAGCGACGCCGCATCGGAACCCGCACCCGGTTCGGTCAGGCAGTACGAGGCCAGCTTGCTGCCCGAGGACAGGTCGGTGCCCCACGCATCGCGCAGGGCCGGCTGGCCCCACCTGGACACCATCCACGAGGCCATGTTGTGGATGCTGATGTACGCAGCGGTCGACGGATCGACGTTGGCGAGCTCCTCGATGACGACGGCGGCGTCCAGTCGGCTCAGGCCGCTGCCGCCCACTTCCGGGTCCATGTACAGACCGCAGAAGCCCAACTCACCGGCCTTGGCGATCGCCTCGCGCGGAAAGATGCCCTCCGCATCCCATCGCGCGGCGTGCGGCGCCAGTTCGGCCTGTGCGAAGTCGCGCGCCGCCTCGCGGTACGCCTGCTGCGCTTCTTCCAGTTCCGTCGTCATCGAGTGGCTCATGGCTGCTCCTGCCGTTACTTCAGGCTGATCGTGGTGTTGACGCCGTGGCTCAGCGTCTCGTCATCGAACCAGCGCGCGGTGACCGTCTTGGTCTGGGTGTAGAACAGCACCACCTGCTTGCCATACGGGCCCAGGTCACCCAGCTTGGAGGCGCGCGAACCGGTGAACGAGAACAGCGGCACCGGCACCGGGATCGGCACGTTGATGCCGACCTGGCCGACGTCGATGTCTTCCTGGAACTTGCGCGCGGCAGCGCCGGACTGGGTGAACAGTGCGGTGCCGTTGCCGTTCGGGTTGCTGTTGACCATCGCGATGGCCTCTTCCAGCGTTTCCGCTTCGAGGATGACCAGCACCGGCCCGAAGATTTCTTCCTGGTAGATGCGCATGTCGGTGGTGACACCGGCAAAGATGGTCGGGCCAACGAAGTTGCCCTTCTCGAAGCCATCGACCTGCGGCTTGCGGCCATCGAGCACCAGCTTGGCGCCCTGCTCCACGCCCGAGGCGATCAGGCCTTCCACGCGCTCGCGGGCGCTGCAGGAGATGACCGGGCCGACGTCGGTACCGGACACGGTGCCGGCGCTGACCTTCAGGGTCTGGGCCTTGGCCACCAGGTCCTGCACCCAGTTGCGCGCTTCACCGACCAGCACCAGCGTGGAAGCCGCCATGCAGCGCTGGCCAGCGGCACCGAAGGCGGCACCGACCATTGCGTTGAGGGTCTGTTCCTTGTTGGCGTCCGGCAGCACCACGGCGTGGTTCTTGGCGCCCATCATGCATTGCACGCGCTTGCCGGCCAGCGAGGCGCGGTTGTAGACGTGGGTGCCGACGCGGGTGGACCCGACGAACGACACGGCCTTGATGTCCGGGTGGTCGCAGATCGCGTTGACCACTTCTTCGCCGCCGTGGACGACGTTCAGCACGCCCTTGGGAATGCCGGCTTCCAGCGCCAGCTCGACCAGGCGCATGGTGACCATCGGGTCCTGCTCGGACGGCTTGAGGATGAAGGTGTTGCCCGTTGCAATCGCCATCGGGAACATCCACAGCGGAATCATCGCCGGGAAGTTGAACGGGGTGATGCCAGCGCACACGCCCAGCGGCTGCATGATCGTGTAGGTGTCCACGCCATTGGCCACGTTGTTGGCCAGCTCGCCCAGCTGCAGGTTGCCGATGGCGGCGGCGTGCTCGACCACTTCCAGGCCGCGGAACACATCACCTTCGGCGTCCGGCAGGGTCTTGCCCTGTTCGGCGGTGAGGATGTGGGCCAGCTCACTCATGTTTTCGCGGATCAGCTGCTGGTACTTCAGGAAGATGCGCGCGCGGGTGCCGATCGGGGTCTTGCGCCAGGTCTTGAAGGCTTCCTTGGCGGCGGCGACGGCGGCGTCCACTTCGCCGGTGGTGGCGAACGGCACCTGGGCCAGCACGTCCTGGGTGGCCGGATTGATCACGTCCTGCCAGTGGGAAGTGGCCGATTCAACGAACTGGCCATCGATCAGCATGCGGATACGGGGCGCTGCAACAGTCATGACGACAATCCCACAGGGTGCGAAAGATGCTTGGCATTATTCACAGCACCCGGCTCGATTTCCGGGCTGAATCCGCTTAATCTGGCCAACGCGCCCCAAGATTCCTGTTAATTCTGTGAATTATTCAGCTCCCCAGCGGCAACTCGGCCTGCGCCTGCTGCGGCTGCGCGAGCAGCGCGGCTACAGCCAGGCCGATCTGGCGCGTGCGCTGGGGCTGTCGGCCAGCTACCTGAACCAGATCGAGCGCAACAAGCGCCCACTGACACCGGCGGTGCAGAAGAAGCTGGGAGAGGTGCTGGGCGACGTTTCCTCGCTGTTCGATGACGATGAGCCCGCCGCCCTGCAGGAGGCGCTGGGCGAAACCCTGCGCGACCTGGGCCTGGCCGAGGTCAGCGCGACCGAACTGCGCGCCCTGGCCGGCAACCTGCCGCAGGTCAGCCGCGCGCTGTTGGACCTGCACCGTCGTCACCTGGCGCTGCGCGAGCACGCGGCCGCACTGGAGTTCCAGCTGGGCGAGCCCGGCGCCGGCAGCACCCTGCCCGCCGGTGACCAGGTGCGCGAGTTCTTCAACCGCATGCACAACCACATTCCCGAGCTGGACGAGCTGGCCGAGCAGCTGTTCGCCGAATGGGGGCTGTCGCCCGGGCATGTGGCACCGCGGCTGCGCCAGCTGCTGGCCGACCGCCATGGCGTGCTGGTGGAAGTGGCCGCACTGCAGGCCGGGCGCGAAAAGCGGCACTACGATGCCGGTGCGCGGCGGCTGTGGCTGCCCGATTACCTGGAGCCCGGACAGCAGGCGTTCCAGATGGCGGCCGAGCTGGCCCTGCACGGCTACCTGCCGCAGATCGATGCGGTGGTGGCGCGCGCCGGGTTCACCGATGAGGCACGCATCGCGCAGGCGCGGATCGGTCTCTCCAACTATTTCGCCGGTGCGCTGGTGATGCCGTACATGCGCTTCCTGCGTGCAGCCGAAACCAGCAGCTACGACATCGAACTGCTGGCGCACCAGTTCGGCGTCGGCTTCGAAGCGGTCTGCCACCGGCTGAGCACGCTGGCACGGCGCAGCGCGCCAGGCCTGCCGTTCTTCTTCATCCGCGTGGATCGGGCGGGCAACGTCTCAAAGCGCCATTCGGCCACCGATTTCCACTTCTCGCAGGTGGGTGGATCGTGCCCGCTGTGGATCGTCTACGAGGCGTTCAACCAACCCGGGCGCATCCTCACCCAGACCGCGCGCATGCCCGATGGCCGCCGTCATTTCTGGCTGGCGCGGCAGGTCAGCAGTGGCCCGGTCGGCCATGGCCAACCGCGCAAGACCTTCGCGGTGGCGCTGGGCTGCGACCTGCAGCATGCCGAACGCCTGGTGTATTCACTGGGGCTGGATGTGCAGAGCCCGGGCAATTCGGTATCGATCGGCCCGGGGTGCCGGGTGTGCCCGCGCGAGGACTGCATGCAGCGCGCGTTCGCGCAGTTGCCGGGGCGATAGGGCGGGTTTGGCAGGGCCGCGCCCTGCACCCGTGGTAGCGCCGGCCGCTGGCCGGCAACAGCAGCAACCACTGCGGGGTCAGATCCGTTTTCCTGCGGAAACGGATCTGACCCCGATTCGAACGCAGGATCGGGTCAGTAGATCGGCGTGACCTTCATCTGCGGAAGCGGACGCGGTGCACCGTCGGTGAGGTCGGGGCCGAGGTCCTCCCAGGTGCGGCCCTGCTCGACCATCAAGCCCCACAACTGCTGCGAGGCCAGCCGTTTGTCTTCCGAGCCCAGCTTGTACGACGGTGGCGTCGGCTGACCGCTGGCGACCATCGCGTACGCCGCGCGGTAGGCCAGCACCTGCTGCGCCGGATCATCGGTGCGCGCCACTTCCAGCGTGTAGCGCTGGTAGGCCGAGGCCAGGTTGCGCCAGCGGATCCAGTAGTGGTTCTCGAACGAGAACGAACAGAAGCGCGCACCGGCCAGGCTGCCCTTGTCGGCGATGCGGGAGAGTACCTCCTGCGGCATGTCCAGGTTCATGCCGCCTTCGTCGCCCTGCAGGCTGACGTGCACGATGCGGTCGCGATAACCCGGTGCGCGCGCCTGCAGCAGGTCGCGCCAGTTCTGCATGGTCGCCACCACCGCGAACAGGAAACGACCCAGCTCGGCTGCGGCCAGTGGCGTGGCGATGGACTGGTAATGCCGTTGCCAGCCGTGGCGGTTTTCGGTGGGCAGGAACACCGCATGTTCCAGCGCCTGGCGGCCGCCGCTGCCCTGGCTCACCGCTTCGGCGTGCTGTGGATAGACCAGGTTGATGGCGAAGGTCGGCCAGCGCGGCAGGGCGGCATCGAACAGATGGATCGGGAAGTTGCTGCTGATGCCGCCATCGGAGAACCAGCAGATGCGGAAGGCGGTGATCACCGGGCCGCAGGTCTGCCCGGCACTGGTCAGCCCTTCCATGCTGTCGGCAACGTTGTGCTCCTGGTCGGCCGCAGGGGCGGTCGGTTCGCAGCGTCGTTCGCGGCGTGAGGGTTCATGCAGCGGCACCGCGCTGATCAGCAGCGGGAAGCTCAGGCTCATGCGCGTGGCCACCAGCACCGGCAGCTTCGGGCCCTGCGGCAGGTGGTAATACTGCCGCCCGTCCACCTCCAGCGGCGGGCCGGCCTGGCTCACCAGCCACTGCACCACGCTGGCGGGAAACAGCTGCTCGAACTCCTCGCGCAGGAACCAGAACTGCGCACCGCCCAGTGGCAGCGTGCGCGGCTCGTTGTGTGAGATGCAGGTGGTGATCATCTGCAGGCTGATCGCATGCGGGCTGTCCGGCTCACCGGCGTAGCGCGGCGCATCGTGCAGGTCGGCGAAGGTCAACGGTGCATCCAGCGGCTTGCCCGACAGCTGCTGCAGGCATTCATGCAACCACTCGGTCAGCGCCGGCGTGCGTGGATCGCGGCTGAGGCCGCTGCACAGGCCCAGCAGGTTGCGACGCGCCACCCGCGCGACCCGCAGCGCGGCACCGGCCACACCCGCACCGTAGGCGCACAACAGTGATGGCAGCAGCGTGGCGGCCACGCCGCTCCAGCCACCGCCCCACCAGCCCAGGCCGAGCAGCAGCGCCAGCGACACCAGCACTTCCAGCGGCGCGATCTCGAATACCGCAACGGCCAGGCACAGCAGTTTGTGCGGCAGGCGGGCATTGCCGGTCAGCACCACCAGCAGCCGATAGGCCGCGCGCGCGCCGCGCGCCGGCTGGAACAGGCTGTAGATGAAGCCGCGCCGCGACAGCTGTGCCGACACCGCCGACAGCCCGCCATAGCCTGCATCGCCGGGCAGCTGCTCGCCGGCCTGCTGGCGGCGATCGCCGCAGGCCGCTGCAGCCGCCACCGCTGCCGCAATGGCGCCGGCTGAAGTGCCGCCGATGCTCTTGAAGCGATACTCGCGGGCCAGCGCCAGTACCGCATTGGGGTACACGATGCCGCTGGTGATGCCGCCTTTCATGACCAGATCGCAGTACTTGTCCGCCACTGTCTTGCCCCCGAGCATGCCGTCCGCCGCGTGGGTTGCAGTATGGCGCAGCGGCTTCTCAGGGCCTGAGAACAACGGCGCAGTCCGCGCACGCAATGCGCCGTTCAGCAGAAAGCACGGCTGCAGGCTTGACCCGCCCCGCCATCGGCGTAGCATCTGCAGCAAGCCAAGGGACAGACCCGCGGCTGCCACAACGACATGAGGGATTCTCATGGAATTCGACTATCTCGTCTTCATCGGGCGATTCGAGCCCTTCCACAACGGCCACGCCGCCGTTGCCCGCCTGGCCCTGAGCCGGGCCCGCAAGCTGATCTTCCTGGTCGGCTCTGCCGATACCCCCCGCAGCCTGCGCAATCCCTGGACCGTGGCCGAACGCGCCGTGATGATCCAGGCGGCCCTCGACGGCCACACCGACCGTCTGCTGATCCGCCCGCTGCGTGACCACCTGTACAACGAAGCACAGTGGATCGCCAACGTGCAGCGCCAGGTGGCTGACGCCCTGCGCAACGACGGTGCCGCCGCCGATGCCAGGGTAGGCCTGATCGGCATGGACAAGGATGCGTCCAGCTACTACCTGCGCGAGTTCCCGCAGTGGCCGCTGGTGGACGTGCAGCACACCGCCACCCTGTCGGCCACCGAGCTGCGGCGCTACCTGTTCGAGGCCGGCGACGTCGACTTCCACGGCGCGCTGCTGATGCTGCGTGGCAATGTGCCGGCGCCGGTGTACGACATGCTCGAAGCGTTCCGCAAGAGTGCGCCTGCGTATGGCCAGCTGGTGGCCGAGTACCGCTTCATCGAACAGTACAAGGCCGCGTGGAAGGATGCGCCCTACGCGCCCACCTTCGTCACCACCGATGCGGTGGTGGTGCATTCGGGCCACGTGCTGCTGGTGCGTCGCCGCTCGGAACCCGGCAAGGGGCTGTGGGCATTGCCCGGCGGCTTCGTCGGCCAGGAACAGAGCCTGCTCGACAGCTGCCTGCGCGAACTGCGCGAGGAAACCCGGCTGAAGATTCCGTTGCCGGTGTTGAAGGGGTCGCTGAAGGGCCAGCAGGTGTTCGACCACCCGGACCGCAGCCAGCGTGGCCGCACCATCACCCACGGTTTCCACTTCGAGTTTCCGGCCGGCGAGCTGCCGCCGGTGCGCGGTGGCGACGATGCCGACAAGGCACGCTGGATACCGGTGAGTGAGGCCCTGGACATGGGCCCGCAGCTGTTCGAAGACCACCTGCACATCCTGGAGTACTTCCTCGGCCGCGGCTGACCGGCCCGGCTTTCCCACTGGCGGATAGACCGCCGGTGCCACCCGACGCGAAGGAGCTTCCGTCATGCACTACCTCGATAATCTTCTCCTCAACACCGACAGCTACAAGGCCAGCCATTGGCTGCAGTACCCGCCGGGTACCGATGCCACGTTCTTCTACGTCGAATCACGTGGCGGCCTGCACGATCGCACGGTGTTCTTCGGCCTGCAGGCGATCCTCAAGGACGCGCTGGCACGGCCGGTCACCCACGCCGACATCGACGACGCTGCTGCGGTGTTCGCCGCGCATGGCGAACCGTTCAACGAGGCCGGCTGGCGCGATATCGTCGACCGGCTTGGCGGCCACCTGCCGGTGCGCATCCGCGCCGTGCCCGAGGGCAGCGTGGTGCCTACCCACCAGGCGCTGATGACCATCGAATCGACTGATCCGGCAGCGTTCTGGGTGCCGTCGTACCTGGAAACGCTGCTGCTGCGGGTGTGGTATCCAGTCACCGTGGCCACCATCAGCTGGCACGCACGGCAGACCATCGCCGCGTTCCTGCAGCAGACCAGCGACGATCCGCAGGGGCAGCTGCCGTTCAAGCTGCACGACTTCGGCGCGCGCGGTGTATCGAGCCTGGAATCGGCCGCGCTGGGCGGTGCCGCACACCTGGTCAACTTCCTCGGCACCGATACCGTATCGGCGCTGTGCCTGGCGCGCGCGCACTATCACGCGCCGATGGCCGGCTATTCGATTCCCGCCGCCGAGCACAGCACCATCACCAGCTGGGGCCGCGAGCGCGAGGTGGACGCCTACCGCAACATGCTGCGCCAGTTCGGCACGCCCGGTGCGATCGTGGCGGTGGTATCGGACAGCTATGACATCTACCGCGCCATCAGTGAGCACTGGGGTACCACCCTGCGCGATGACGTGATCGCCTCGGGCGCCACCCTGGTCATCCGCCCCGACTCGGGCGACCCGGTGGAGGTGGTTGCCGAAAGCCTGCGCCGGCTGGATGAAGCGTTCGGCCACAGCCTCAACGGCAAGGGCTACCGCGTGCTCAACCACGTGCGGGTGATCCAGGGCGACGGCATCAATCCGGACACCATCCGGGCGATCCTGCAGCGCATCACCAACGACGGCTACGCCGCCGACAACGTGGCCTTCGGCATGGGCGGTGCGCTGCTGCAGCGGCTGGACCGCGATACGCAGAAGTTCGCACTGAAGTGCTCGGCGGCGAGGGTCGAGGGTGAGTGGATCGACGTCTACAAGGATCCGGTCACCGACGCCGGCAAGGCCAGCAAGCGTGGCCGCATGCGCCTGCTGCGCCGCCTGGACGATGGCAGCCTGCACACGGTGCCGCTGCCGGCCAACGGCGACGACACCCTGCCGGACGGCTTCGAGGACGCAATGGTGACCGTGTGGGAGAACGGCCGCCTGCTGCACGACCAGCGGCTGGACGACATCCGCACGCGGGCGGCCGTGGGGCATTGAAGGTGCATCCCGACCGGGGTCAGAGCCCGCTGCGTGGCAGCGGGATCCGACCCCTTCCTTCCGCTGGGGCCGGATCCCGTTGCAGCGTAGCGGGTTCTGACCCCTGCGCTCTTGACCGGCGCCACCAACAGGTCCACCTTGCACACGCCGAAGGTATCCCTCCCATCGCTGCGGCGCGGGGAGGGATTTAAACGGGAATCCGGTGAAGCCGCCTCGCGCGTCCATTCCGGAGCTGCCCCGCAGCGGTGAATGGAAACGAATCCTGCCAACAGCACTGGGCTCGCGCCTGGGAAGCGGCGGGTAGTAGGTGGGCTGCGGCCCGTGTCCATCAGCCCGAATACCGGCCCCGGCCGGGGGACACGACCGTCCCCTGACTCGACCTGGAATCTCCGCGGGGAGGTTGCCGGGGCCGTCGTCGTCCTGCGCGTGCAGGCGGTGTGGCCGCGCGCGTCCTGTTCACGGTATCCGGCCAGACCCGTTCACCCACGCGCTGATGCATGGGCCACCGCCGTTGCCGGCGGTCCATGCGGTACCTGACGATGACCGAGCTCCAACGCCCCACCCTGACCCTGCCCGCCGACGGCAAGCGCCTGCTGCTGCATTCGTGCTGCGCGCCCTGTTCCGGCGAAGTGATGGAGGCGATCACCGCCTCCGGGATCGACTACGCGATCTTCTTCTACAACCCCAACATCCACCCGGTGAAGGAGTACGAGCTGCGCAAGCAGGAGAACATCCGCTTCGCCGAGCAGCACGGCATTCCCTTCATCGACTGCGACTACGACACCGACAACTGGTTCAGCCGTGCGCGCGGCATGGAAAACGAACCCGAACGCGGTATCCGCTGCACGATGTGCTTCGACATGCGTTTCGAGCGCACCGCGCTGTATGCGCACGAGCACGGCTACGACACCATCAGTTCGTCGCTGGGCATCTCGCGCTGGAAGAACATGGCGCAGATCAACGACTGCGGGATCCGTGCGGCGTCGCGCTATGAAGGCCTGCAGTACTGGGACTACAACTGGCGCAAAGGCGGCGGCGCCAGCCGCATGATCGAGATCAGCAAGCGCGAGCAGTTCTACCAGCAGGAATACTGCGGCTGCGTGTACTCGCTTCGCGATGCCAACCGCCATCGCCGCGAGAATGGCCGCGAGCGGATCAGGATCGGCCTGCTGTACTACGGGCAGGACGCTGGGACGCCACAGGGCGATTGACGTGCAGGCATGGGGCGGCCACGCTGGTCGCCCCTTCTGTTGTAGCGGACCTGCCATGACCGCCCTGCCCGCCGATGTCGCCCTGCTGGTGATCGACCTGCAGCCGGACTTCATGCCCGGTGGCGCCTTGGCCTGCGACCAGGGCGATGCGCTGGTGGCACCGATCGCCGATCTGTTGGCGCAGCGCCGCTACCGCACCGTGGTGGCGACCCAGGACTGGCACCCGGCCGACCATGCCTCGTTCGCCAGCCAGCACCCCGGCCAACGCCCCTTCGAGACCATCCTGCTGCACGCGCAGCCGCAGACGCTGTGGCCGGACCACTGCGTGCAGGGCAGCGCCGGTGCCGCGCTGCACCCGGGCGTGGACTGGACCGTGGCCGACCTGATCCTGCGCAAGGGCACGCGCCAACAGGTGGATTCGTACAGCGCCTTCCGCGAGAACCATGGCCCCGATGGCGAACGCCCGGCCACCGGCCTGGCCGGCTGGCTGCACGAACGCCGCATCCGCGAAGTGCACGTGTGCGGCCTGGCCCGCGACTACTGCGTGCTGTGGAGCGCGCAGGATGCGGTGAAGTCCGGCTTCCGGGTGAAGTTCCTGTGGGACCTGACCCGGCCGGTGACCGAAGCCAACGACGCGATGGTGCGCGATGCGCTGGGCAAGGCGGGGATCGCGACCGCCTGACCCACAACGGTAGTGCCGGCCGCTGGCCGGCAACCTCGGGATCTCTGCAGTTGCCGGCCAGCGGCCGGCACTACCGGATCACATCCGTGGGTAGCGCCGGGCCATGCCCGGCGGACCTGGAAGGGGCAGCGCGTTACCGGAATACCACCGTGCGATGCCCGTTGAGCAGGATGCGGTGCTCCACATGGCGGCGCACGGCGCGTGCCAGCACCAGCGATTCGGTATCGCTGCCCAGCCGCACCAGCTCGCGCGGCGCCATGGCGTGATCCACGCGGGCCACGTCCTGTTCGATGATCGGTCCTTCGTCCAGATCCTCGGTGACGTAGTGCGCGGTGGCGCCGATGATCTTGACCCCGCGCGCGTGCGCCTGGTGGTACGGCTGCGCGCCCTTGAAGCTGGGCAGGAAGCTGTGGTGGATGTTGATCGCACGCCCGGCCAGCGCGCGGCACAGCGTGGGTGACAGGATCTGCATGTAGCGCGCCAGCACCACCAGGTCGATGCGCTCGCGCTCGACCAGGTCGATGATCTGCTGTTCCTGCACCGCACGCGTATCGGCGGTCACCGGCAGGTGGTGGAACGGTACCTGGTAGGACGCGGCCAATGGCGCGAAGTCGGCGTGGTTGGAGGCCACCGCGGCAATATCGACCTTCAGCTGGCCGCTGTGGGCGCGGAACAGCAGGTCGTTGAGGCAGTGCCCCTGCTTGCTGACCAGCACCAGCAGGCGTGCCCGGCGGCGGCCATCATGCAGCTGCCAGTCCATGCCGAAGCCTTCGGCAAGCGTGGCCATCGCGGCGTGCACGGTCTCCAGCGGCAGGCCGGCGTCACGGTCGAAATGCACGCGCAGGAAGAAGCGGCCGCTTTCCTCATCGCCGAACTGCTGGGCGTCGAGGATGTTGCAGCCGTGGTCGAACAGCAGGCCGGACACGCGGTAGACGATGCCGGTACGGTCGGGGCAGGACAGGGTGAGGATGGAATCGGGGCGCATCGCCACAGTGTAGGGCAGCTTCCTGCCCAGCAGCCGGATGATCACCGATGCAACCGAACCGCTTGGTTCAGTCCCAAGCGATACTTGGCCATCACCGTGGCAAGCTGGTCGGTCATGAACCTGTTGCAACTGATCCGCAGCTTCACCCGCACCGCAGAGACCGGCAGCATTGCCGCCGCGGCCCGCATCCTTGGCATCAGCGCCACCGCAGTCGGCCAGAACATCAACCGGCTGGAAGCGCATCTGGGCGTACGGCTGCTGAACCGGAGTACGCGCCAGCTGGCGCTCAGCGAGGCCGGCGCGCTGTACCTGGCGCAGGTCCGCCACATCGAGGCCGACCTGGCGCGCGCGCAGGCGATGGTCACCTCCGGTGATATCGAACCGGCCGGGCCGCTGCGCATCGCCAGCAGCAGCGCGTTCGGCCGCCACGTGCTGGCCCCGTTGCTGCCGTCACTGCAGCAACGCTACCCGCAGCTGCAGCTGGAACTGCGGCTGACCGACCGCGCCGTGCAGCATGGTCCAGAGGCGGTGGATGCCAGCATCCGCATCGGCGCGCAGCTGGAAGACGGCGTGGTCGCACGGCAGCTGGCACGCGTACCGTTCGTGTTCTGCGCCTCGCCGGCCTACCTGAAGGCCCATGGCACCCCGCAGGAACCATCGGATCTGGGCAGCCATCGCGGGCTGCTGCACCGCTTCCCCACCGATGGCCGGCCGTTGCGCTGGGGCCTGCTGAAGGACGGCCAGCGTGTGGACGCCGCGCTACCGCCGAGCATGGTCTGCGATGACATCGATGCGCTGGCGTCGCTGGCGGCGGCCGGTGCCGGCATCACGCGGTTGGCTGCGTTCGTGGCCGAGCCCTACCTGCGCGATGGACGCCTGCAGGCCGTGTTCGGCGCCGACAGCACGTGGCGTCCGGAGCCGATGGAGGTCTATTTCTGCGTCAGCGATCGCCGCGACTTCACCGCCAAGATCCGCGCGCTGTTCGAGCACCTGCGGGCCGGCATGGCGCCGGCCTGGCGGGTGTGAGCCTCAGCGCGCCTTGAACACGCCGCGCGCATCGCGCGGCTCGCAGCGCAGGTACTGCGGCGCCGGTTCCACGCTGTCGCGCAATGCGGCGGCGGCATGCCACGGCCAGCGCGGGTCGTAGAGGATGCCGCGCGCCAGGGCCACGGCATCGGCGTGGCGATGGCGCAGGATCGATTCGGCCTGCTCCGGTTCGGTGATCATGCCCACGGCGATCACCGGCATGCGCACCTTGGCCTTGATCGCCGCCGCGAACGGCACCTGGTAACCGGGGCCGACGGTGATCTTCTGGCGCTCGTCCAGGCCGCCACTGGAGACATGCAGGAAATTGCAGCCGCGCGCGTCCAGCACCTGGGCCAGTGCTTCGCTCTGCACCAGGTCCCAGCCACCCTCGACCCAGTCGCTGGCGGAAATGCGCACGCCCACGGCGACCTTGTCGGACACCGCCGCGCGTACCGCGTCGAACACTTCCACCAGCAGGCGCAGGCGGTTCGGCAGCGACCCACCGTAACCATCGGTGCGGCGGTTGCTCAGCGGCGACAGGAACTGGTGCAGCAGGTAACCGTGCGCGGCATGCAGCTCGATCAGCTCGAAGCCCAGGCGCTCGGCGCGCACCGCACTGGCAGCGAAGGCGGCGATGACCTCGGCGATGCCGGCTTCGTCCAGTTCCTGCGGTGCCGGATCGGCGGCATGGAACGGCAGCGGCGACGGCGCCACGGTGGCCCAGCCACGCGCATCGCCGGCCGGCAACTGGCCACCCCCGTCCCACGGGCGGGCGGTGGATGCCTTGCGGCCGGCATGGCCCAGCTGGATGCCCAGCGGCATCGGCGACCAGCGGCGGACGCTGGCCAGCACCTGTGCCAGCGCGGCCTCGGTGCCGTCATCCCACAGGCCCAGGTCGGCCCAGCTGATGCGGCCGCGCGGCTCGACCGCGGTGGCTTCCAGGATCAACAGGCCGGCGCCGGACTGCGCCAGGTTGCCCAGGTGCATGGCGTGCCAGTCGCTGGCGCGGCCGTCTTCGGCGGAGTACTGGCACATCGGCGCGATGACGATGCGGTTGGACAGGGTCAGGGGGCCGAACGAGATCGGCGAAAACAGCTGGCTCAAGGGGGTGATGAACGACGTAGGGGGTGTGTATTGCACCGCTGCGCGGCTTCTGGATCAACCGTCTGGATGGATCGCTGTTTCGCAGCCGATCATGCCGCCGAGCGCCGAACAGCCCCTTGTAGAGCCGAGCCGACGCTCGGCTCAGCCCGCCACCCAACCGGACAAGGCTTCAGCGCAGTCCCGCTCATCCTTGAACAACAGCAGGTCGTCGGCACGGGTGCGGCCGCGGTTCAGCGCCGCCACCGGCAATCCTGCCTTCGCCGCCGCCTGCACGAAGCGGAAGCCGGAATAGACCATCAGTGACGAGCCCACCACCAGCACCGCATCGGCCTGCTGCAGATGATCGTGCACCGCCGCCACCCGCTCGCGCGGCACGTTCTCGCCGAAGAACACCACGTCCGGCTTCAGCACGCCGCCGCAGTGCGGGCAATCGGGCACCACGAATGTGGAGAAATCGGTCTCCAGGTCGGCATCACCGTCGGGGGCGATGCCGGCCTCCAGCGCGTCCCAGCCGGGATTGGCGTCCAGCAGCCGCTGCTGGAAATCCTCGCGGCCACTGCGGCGCTCGCAGCCCATGCAGCGCACCAGATCCAGGCGGCCATGCAGGTCGATCACGTTGCGGCTGCCGGCGCGCTGGTGCAGGCCGTCCACGTTCTGGGTCAACAGCACCTGCAGCTTGCCGCGGCTTTCCAGGGCGGCCAGGGCCTGGTGGGTGCCGTTGGGCCGGGCCAGGCCGAAGCGCGGCCAGCCCAGCAGGCTGCGCGCCCAGTAACGCTGGCGGGTGGTCGCCTCGCCCATGAAGGCCTGGTAGGTCACCGGCGGCGTGCGTTTCCACTGGCCGTCGGCGTCCCGGTAATCGGGTATGCCCGAGGCGGTGCTGCAACCCGCGCCGGTCAGCACGAACAGGCGCTCGGCGCGGTCGATGAAGTCGGTCAGTGGCGGGGTCATGGCTGCCAGATGGGGGCGCCGCAGCGCCCCCGCAAGCACCGGTTCAGCCGCTGGTCTCAGGCGGCCGGCAGCGGCGGCACCGCGATCGGGTGGCCTTCCTCGTCCAGCGCGATCATCACGAAGTGGCCGCGGGTGCACAGCTTGCGCTCGCCGCTGTGCAGGTCCTCGGCGACCAGTTCCACCTCGACCTTCATCGAGCTGCGGCCGACTTCGACGATGCGGCCGATGGTTTCCACCATCTGGCCGATGCGGATCGGCAGCTTGAAGTCGACCTGGTCGCTGCGCGCGGTCACCACGGTGCGGCGCGAATAGCGGGCGGCGGCCAGGAACGCGGCCTTGTCCATCCATGCCAATGCCTGGCCACCGAACAGGGTGCCCAGGTGGTTGGTGTGGTTGGGGAAGACGATTTCAGCCATGCGCACTTCGGTGGGCGGCACGGTCTCGGGGATCGGGGTCATGGGGGTGCTTCGGTGTGGGGTGCTGCGGATTCTAAGCGACCGGCGTGATGGCCATCGGCATGCACGTGCAACAGGCACCCGGCAGCGGTGCCTGCGCAGGCCGCGCCTGCGGCAGGCGTTACACTGCGCCACGCCCACTGCCAGGACTGCCCATGCCCGCCACTTCCGACCTGCTGGCCTTTGCGCTGGTTTCGCTGGCCATGGTGCTCACGCCCGGGCCGAACATGATCTACGTCATCTCGCGCTCGATCTGCCAGGGGCCGATGGCTGGCCTGATCTCGCTGGGCGGGGTGGCGCTGGGCTTTGTGTTCTACATGCTGTGTGCGGCACTGGGCATCACCGCCCTGCTGATGACCGTGCCGTTCGCCTACGACGCGCTGCGCATCGGCGGCGCGCTGTACCTGCTGTACCTGGCCTGGCAGGCGCTCAGGCCCGGCGGCCGTTCGCCGTTCGCGGTGCGCGACCTGCCGCAGGACAGCCCGCGCAAGCTGTTCACGATGGGCTTCCTGACCAATCTGCTGAACCCGAAGGTGGCGGTGATGTACCTGTCGCTGCTGCCGCAGTTCCTGCACCCGGACGGCGAAGGCAGCGTGCTGATGCAGTCGATCGTGCTGGGCTCCACCCAGATCCTGGTCAGCGTCAGCGTGAACGGCATGATCGCGCTGACCGCCGGCAGCATCGCCGGCTTCCTGGCCGCGCGCCCCACCTGGCAGATGGTGCAGCGCTGGCTGATGGGCACGGTGCTGGCCGGGCTGGCGGTGCGCATGGCGGTGGAAGGGCGGCGCTGATTGTAGAGTCGAGCCATGCTCGACTTTCTTGCGAACAGCAGTCGAGCATGGCTCGACGCTACGGAAACAAGAAACCCCGGCATTGGCCGGGGTTCTTCGTTGCGGCAGGCCTGGCCGGTTCGATCAGAAGTTCATGTCGAAGGCGACTTCGCCCTGAACGCCGACCTGGTAGGCCGAGACGCGGCGTTCGAAGAAGTTGGTCAGCTCCTGCACGTCCTGCAGTTCCATGAACGGCAGCGGGTTGCGCACGTTGTACTTCTTTTCCATGCCCAGCTTGGCGAAGTGCTGGTCGGCGCAGTGCTGCAGGTACTGGCGCATGTCGCGGGTCGAGATGCCGGCCACGCCACCGGACAGCACGTCCTCGGCGAACTGCACTTCGCATTCGATGGCTTCGGCCAGCATGTCGTAGACCTGCTGCTTCATCTCGTCGTCGAACAGGTCCGGCTCTTCCTCACGCACCACGCGCACCGACTCGAACGCAAACTCCATGTGCGCGCTCTCGTCGCGGAACACCCAGTTGGTGCCCGAGGCCAGGCCCGGCAGCAGGCCGCGCGAACGGAAGTAGTACACGTAGGCGAACGCAGCGAAGAAGAACAGGCCTTCGATGCAGGCGGCAAAGCAGATCTGGTTGAGCAGGAACTGGCGGCGCTGTTCGCGGGTCTCGATACGGGTCAGGTCCTGGATCGAGTCGATCCACTTGAAGCAGAAATCGGCCTTCTTCTTGATCGAGTCGATGTTCTCCACCGCCGAGAACGCCTTGGCGCGCTCTTCCGGATCCGGCAGGTAGTTGTCCAGCAGGGTCAGGTAGAACTGCACGTGCAGTGCTTCCTCATACAGCTGGCGCGACAGGTACATGCGCGCTTCGGGCGCATTCAAGTGCTGGTACAGGTTCAGCACCAGGTTGTTGGACACGATCGAATCGCCGGTGGCGAAGAACGCGACCAGGCGGTGGATCAGGTGGCGCTCACCCGGCGACATCTTGCTGTGCAGGTCGGTGATGTCGATCTGGAAGTTGATCTCTTCCACCGTCCAGGTGTTCTTGATCGCATTCCGGTACATGTCATAGAACTGCGGGTAGCGCATCGGGCGCAGGGTCAGTTCGAAACCGGGATCGAGCAGCATCTGCTTGGGCTTGTCGGCCATGGGTGTTTCCTTGAATTCCTGGGTGAGCCGCCGGGCGTGGCCCGGCGCTACCGTGGGTGTTTTTCCGCAGCCGGGCATGGCTCGGCTCTACAGGTGCGAGGTGTTCGAGTGCCGACCAACGGTCGGCACCCACCGCGCGGTGTCTTACTGGCAGGCCTCGCAGGCTTCCGGGTTTTCCAGCGAGCAGGCGATGGCTTCGTCCGGGCTGAACACCTTGGCCGGGGCCGCAGCGCTGACCGTGGTCTTGGCGATCTTGGTGGCCGGGCGCGAACGCAGGTAGTAGGTGGTCTTGATGCCCTGCTTCCAGGCGTACATGTACATGGAGGACATCGCGCCGATGTTCGGGCTTTCCATGAACAGGTTGAGCGAGGCCGACTGGTCGATGAAGGCGCCACGCTCGGCGGCCATGTCGATCAGCGAACGCATCGGCAGTTCCCACGCGGTGCGGTAGACCTCGCGCAGCGTTTCCGGAATCTGTGCCACGCCGGCGATGGAGCCTTCGGCCAGCTTGATGGCATCGCGCATGTCGGCGGTCCACAGGCCCAGCTTCTTCAACTCGTTGACCAGGTAGCGGTTGACCTGCAGGAAGTCACCGGACAGGGTCTCGCGCTTGAACAGGTTGGACACCTGCGGCTCGACGCACTCGTAGCAGCCGGCGATCGAGGCGATGGTCGCGGTCGGGGCGATCGCGATCATCAGCGAGTTGCGCAGGCCGTGCTCCTTGATGCGGGCGCGCAGGGCATCCCAGCGCGCGGTGTCTTCCGGCACCACGTTCCAGGCGTCGAACTGCAGTTCGCCACCGGCGGCACGGGTGTCGTTGAACGACGGGTGCTTGCCACGTTCCTGGGCCAGCTCGCAGGAGGTTTCCAGCGCGTGGAAGTAGATCGCTTCGGCAATCTTCTTCGACAGGGCGCGGGCTTCGGCGCTGTCGAACGGCAGGCGCTTGCGGAAGAACACGTCCTGCAGGCCCATGCAGCCCAGGCCGACCGGACGCCAGCGCAGGTTGGCGCGGCGGGCGGTTTCGATCGGGTAGAAGTTCAGGTCGATGACGCGGTCGAGCTGGCGCACGGCCAGGCGAACGGTCTCGGCCAGCTTCTCGAAGTCGAACTCGTTGTGCTCGTCGAAGTGGTTGCCCAGGTTGATCGAACCCAGGTTGCACACGGCGGTTTCATCGTTGGAAGTGACTTCCAGGATTTCGGTGCACAGGTTGGACAGGTGGATCACGTTGCCCGGGCGCAGGGTCTGGTTGCTGGCGCGGTTGCACTTGTCCTTGAAGGTCATCCAGCCGTTGCCGGTCTCGGCCAGCGTACGCATCATGCGGGCATACAGCTTGCGCGCGGAGATGGTGCGGTTGGCCTTGCCCTGGGCTTCGGCCTGCAGGTAGGCCTGCTCGAAGGCTTCGCCGAACAGGTCGGTGAACTCCGGCACGACGCGCGGATCGAACAGCGACCATTCCTGGTCGGCTTCGACGCGCTTCATGAACAAGTCCGGCACCCAGTTGGCCAGGTTCAGGTTGTGCGCACGACGGGCTTCGTCACCGGTGTTGTCGCGCAGCTCGAGGAAGTCCTCGATGTCGGCGTGCCAGGTTTCCAGGTACACGCAGGCCGCGCCCTTGCGCTTGCCGCCCTGGTTCACTGCGGCCACCGACGAATCCATGGTCTTCAGCCACGGCACGATGCCGTTGGAATGGCCGTTGGTCGACTTGATCAGCGAACCACGCGAACGCACGCGGGTGTAGCTGACGCCGATGCCGCCGGAGAACTTCGACAGCTGGGCGATGTCGCCGTACTTGGAATAGATCGATTCCAGCGAGTCCTGCGGCGAGTCCAGCAGGAAGCACGAGGACAGCTGCTCGTGGGTGGTGCCGGAATTGAACAGGGTCGGGCTGGACGGCAGGTAGTCCAGGTTGCCCATGCGCTTGTACAGCGCCAGGGTCTCGGACACGTCCTCGCTCAGCGCGCTGGCGATGCGCAGGAAGAACTGCTGCGGGGTCTCGATCACCTTGCGGGTGTGCGGGTGGCGCAGCAGGTAACGGTCGTACAGGGTCCGCAGGCCGAAGTAATCGAAGTTCAGGTCCAGCGAGATGTCGATGGCATCGTTGAGCTTGCGTGCGTTGGTCTGCACGAAGTTCAGCAGGCGGTCGTTGATCAGGCCGACTTCATGGCCACGGCTGACCGACTGCGAGAAGGCGTAGATTTCCTGGCCCGAGACTTCCTTGGCGATGTAGTTGGCCAGCAGGCGCGCGGCGAGACGGCCGTACTCGGGCTCTTCACCGATCAGCAGGGCGGCGGTGCGGATGGACAGTTCGTCCAGCTCGCGGGTGGTGGCACCGTTGTACAGGCCGGAAATGGTGCGGGTGGCCACGCGCATCGGATCCACGGCGTGCAGGCCTTCGGAGGAACGCTGCACCGCACGCACGATCTTGTTCAGGTCCACCAGTTCGGTGGTCCCATTGCGCTTGGTCACACTCATCGCGTTGGCCGTCGGCGGCGACGTCAACAGGAATTCGCTTTCCTTCTCGATGGTGGCGCTGGATTCGGTGCTCACGGCGTGTGTCCTCTTGGCGTGATTTGGGGGTGCTCGATGCATCGGGTGACGCGGCCCGGGACATGACAGCCCAGGATGGCAGGACGGCGTCGCAGGGGATGAGACCCTGCGCCTGCCACTGCCGTTGACGATCGCGGATGGGTACCCCGGGGCAACCCCTGGAATGGGGGTTGCTGCGACCGACGGCCACAAGATAGTGGGGGTAATGGGGTCCGTCAACGCCAAATGTAGTGAAATTCGGCAATCCCTTGCGCCGCAAGGATCGTGCCATCGGCGCCCTGATCAGACGCTTCAGACCTGCCGGAACGGGCTGCGCAGTCAAGTCCGAAAGGCGTCATTGCGGTGGCACAACGCACCGCGAAAACGGAACAATGACAGCTTCACATGACAGTGATGAAACTGGCTAGGGACAACCCTGTGGATAGGTGGTGGGCAGCCGGTGGGAAAGCCGGTATGGCCGGACGAATCGCCATCGCGCAGTGACTTTCGGCGGGTGACGGCGCCTGCCGAACGCGGGATGCTGGGGTCCTGCAATGACCGGAAAGGATTCCACCATGCGCCTGTCAGCACCCGCCTTGGCCCTGCTGGCTGCTGTGGTCACCGTACCTGCAATTGCCGCTGACACCCCGAAGCTGCGCGCGGACCAGTGCGGTATCCACACCGACTATGACGTGCTGGTGGACAGCGGTGGCATCTGGCTGCGGCATGGCCCGCAGGCACCGCACGAGGTGGTGTTCCACGATGGCGTGCTGAGCCTGGACGACACGGTCGTGCCGGTCAGCGAGGCCGACGCGGCCCGCCTTCGGCAGATGGAGGCCGGGGCACGGCAGCTGATGCCGGCCGCCACGGCGCTGGCCCATGAAGTGAGCGGACTGAGCTTCGACGTGCTCGACGGGGTCTATGAAAGCCTCACCGGTACCGCCAACAGCCGCAAGGTCCGGCGCCTGCGCCGGCAGGCCGATGACTGGATCGGCGGCACGCTGGGCAAGGGCTACTGGGAACAGGCTGTGTTCGGGCCAGGCTTCGAGGCCAAGGTGCAGGACATGGCCGAGTCGCTGTCCGCCTCCATCGCCCGCAGCATGCTGTGGCAGATCTTCACCGGACGCAGCGATGCGATGGAGGCACGCGCCGACCGTCTGGACGCGCAGATGGAACAGCAGCTGGAAGGCCGCGCCGAACGCATCGAGGCCCAAGCACAGTCGCTGTGCCCGCTGGTGCAGTCGCTGGCCGACACCCATGACGCGCTGGAAGTGCGCTACCAAGGCCAACCGCTGCGGCTGCTGGAGCGCAGCGAGAGCGTTCGGGTGGAGCACGGCGATGGCTCGGGCCTGCAGGTGTCGGCCGGGCCGGATGAGCGGCCGCGTGGGAATGCGGTGGCGCCTTCCCGATAGCTGCGCGGCGCTGCTGTAGAGCCGAGCCCATGCTCGGCTCCCTTTCGGCACATCATCCAGAAGCAGCCGAGCGTGGGCTCGGCTCTACAGTAAACCGCCCTCACGCCCGGTGCGGGGTACCCAGGTACTCGGCGCTCTGCATCTCGATCAGGCGCGAGGCGGTGCGTTCGAACGCGCCCTGCAGGCGCTGGCCGGTGTACAGCTCGATCGGCGAGGTGCTGGCGGTGCAGACCAGGTTGACGTGGCGGTCGTACAGCTCGTCGATCAGGTTGACGAAGCGGCGCGCGGCATCCTCATTCAAGCGGTCGAAGGCGGGAATGCCGCCCAGCAGCACCGTGTTGAACTCGTGCGCGATCTCGATGTAATCCGAGGGTCCGCGCGGGCCTTCGCACAGCGCGGCGAAATCGAACCAGGCAATGCTCTTGCCGCGGCCACGCACCGGGATCTTGCGGCCCTCGATCTCGATGTTGCCGGGCTTGGCCGGCTGGCCGCCGCTCAGCTCGTTCCAGCGCGTGGCCAGCCAGTCGTCGCTGTCGGCCGCCAGCGGTGCGCGGTATACCGGCGAGCGGGTCAGCGCGCGCATCCGGTAATCCTCGGTACCTTCGGCGTACAGCTCGACGCAGAAGCGCTGCAGCAGGCCGATGGCCGGCAGGAAGCTCTCGCGCTGCAGGCCGTTGAGGTACAGGTTCTCCACTGCGGTGTTGGAGGTGGTGACCAGGGTCACGCCCTCGGCGAACAGGCGCTCGAGCAGCCGCGCCAGCAGCATCGCATCGCCGATGTCGGTGACGAAGAACTCGTCCAGCACCAGCACGCGCAGGTTGCTGCGCCATTCCTGGGCGATCTTCGCCAGCGGGTCGCTCTGGCCCTGGTGCTCGCGCAGGCGCTCATGGACGCTGCGCATGAAGCGGTGGAAATGGGTGCGGTACTTCTGCTTGATCGGCAGCCCGTCGTAGAACAGGTCGACCAGGAAGGTCTTGCCACGGCCGACGCCGCCCCAGAAGTACAGGCCCTTGATCGGCTCGGGCTTCTTCCAGAACGAAGACAGGCGGTCCAGCCAGCCATCCTCGGCACTGTCCAGCAGGCCCAGGTGGATGCGGTCCAGCTCGGCCAGCGCCGCATGCTGGGCCGGATCGTTCTGCCAGTCGCCACGGGCAACCCCTTCCGCATACCGCTGCGACGGGGTCAGCTCGGGTGCACTCATGCCGCCGCGCCCAGCCAGTGCTTGACGCCGTGGGTCAGCGCGCCGCGCAGGTCGATCAGCTTGCGGTGGAAGAAGTGGCTGGTCTCGGGCATGCGTACCAGCTCATGCGGGGCGTCCAGCGTGTCCAGCCACTGGTAGACGGCCTGCGGGTCGACGATCTCGTCCTGCTCGCCCTGGATCACCAGCCAGCGCGCCGGCGGCGCGATGCCGTCGAAATCCCAGCGACCGGCCGGCGGCGCGATCGAGATCAGCGCTTCCGGCTGCAGCGTGGCGGCGGCCTTCAGCGACACGAACGCACCGAAGCTGAAACCGGCCAGCCACAGGCGGTCGTCCGGGCGCTGGCTGCGCACCCAGGCCGCGACGGCCTTCAGGTCATCCTGCTCGCCCACGCCGCCATCGAAGGTGCCAGCCGAACCACCCACGCTGCGGAAGTTGAAGCGCACCGTGGCGATGCCCAGCTCGCGCAGGGTGGAGGCGGTCATGGTGACCACCTTGTTGTGCAGGGTGCCACCTTCGGTGGACAGCGGATGGCAGACGATGGCCACGATCGGCTGCACCGGCACATCGGCCTTGGGCAGGTCGACGACCACTTCCAGCGGGCCGGCCGGGCCGTCCAGTTCGAGGCAGGCGGTTTCGCCGGGGGCGACGGGGAACAAGGGCTTGTGCATGGCACCATGATACCGTCCCCCGCCCCTGCCCTGTGCCCGCCCCATGCTCTATCTGTCACTGGCCGTGATCTGCAGTGTGCTGGTTTCGGTGTTGTTGAAGGTGGCCGCACGCCGCCAGCTGGATGTTGCGCAGATGGTCACCTGGAACTATCTGGTGGCGGCAACGCTCACCACCGTGGTGCTGCAGCCACCGCTGGATGCACTGCGCGCGCCGCGTGCGCCGTGGCCGTCACTGCTGGCGCTGGCGGTGGTGCTGCCCTCGATCTTCCTGGTACTGGGCCGCGCGGTGGCGGTGGCCGGCATCGTCCGCAGCGACGTGGCGCAGCGGCTGTCGTTGCTGCTTTCCCTGGCCGCCGCCTTCCTGTGCTTCGGCCAGACCGCAACGCCCTGGAAACTGGCCGGCCTGGGCCTGGGCCTGCTGGCGATGGTGGCCATCAGCCTGCGCCCGCGCGGCCCGGCGGTGGCGTCCTCACCCGGCGGCTGGGGCTGGCTGCTGGGCGTATGGGCCGGATTCGCAGTGGTGGACGTGCTGCTCAAGCAGGTGGCGCTGTCCGGCACGCCGTCGATGGCGGCGGTGCTGGCCAGTTTCAGCGTCGCCTTCGTGCTGATGCTGGCAGTGCAGCTGTGGCGGCATACGCGTGGCCGCAGCCGGCTGGCCTGGCGCAACCTGGGCGCGGGCGCGCTGCTGGGCCTGCTCAATGGCGGCAACATCCTCTTCTATGTACACGCGCACCAGGCGATGCCGGACAGCCCGGCCACCGTGTTCGCCGGCATGAACATCGGGGTGGTGGTCTTGGGCGCGCTGGTGGGTGTGCTCGCCTTCGGCGAGGCCACCACGAAGTGGAACCGCGCCGGCCTGGCACTGGCGGTGCTGGCGATCGGGATGATCGCCTGGGGGTGAGCGATACCCGGGGTCGGATCCCATTCCCACGGAATGGGCTCTGACCCCTACGCCTCAGACCCCGCGATGCCTTGGGTCAGAGCCCATTCCGTGGGAATGGGATCCGACCCCGGCCTGGCGCGTTACTTGTCGAAGCCCAGCAGCAGCGGGTCGTGGTCGGAGCTGCGCCACGGGCCCTGCACGTTGCGGCCCTGGTAGCCGCTGGCGTCCTGCTCGTCGGCGTTGCTGTGCCATTCGGCGGCACCGCGCAGGCGCCTGGCCATGCCCGGGTTCAGCAGGGCGTGGTCGAGGCGGCCGGTGTAGCCGTTGTAGACGTAGCTGTAGGGATGCTCGACCTTGGCAACCTTGAACG
Organism: Stenotrophomonas muris; assembly: GCF_052751275.1. Taxonomy (NCBI): domain Bacteria; kingdom Pseudomonadati; phylum Pseudomonadota; class Gammaproteobacteria; order Lysobacterales; family Lysobacteraceae; genus Stenotrophomonas; species Stenotrophomonas muris. The sequence continues at coordinate 3,521,183 of NZ_CP199879.1, forward strand.
CGTCCTGCCAGCCCAGATCATGCAGGGCGCGGATCGGGTCTTCCATCGCGTAGGCATTGAAGTCACCCAGCAGCACCGCGTCCCTGGCGCCGGTACCGGTCGGATCGGTCTGCAGCCAGGCGTGCAGCTGCTGCGCCGACGTCACACGGGTGGCGTTCCAGCAGCCCTGATTGTCGTTGCGATCGGCGTCGGCACCGGCCGCGTCACGGCAACCCTTCGATTTGAAATGGTTGGCAACCACCACGAACGGCGCGCCCTGCTTGCCCTGGAAGGCCTGCGCCAACGGTACGCGGCTGTGCTCGACGAACGGGCCGCCGGTCAGCGTGGCCGGCTTGCCGACCGGCTGCAGGCGCGTGCTTCGGTAGATGATCCCGACCCGGATCGGGTTGGCGCCGGGGCCGTTGCCGGCGTCGACGAAGCGCCAGTCGCCCTGCGCGCCGCGGTCGCGGTTGAGCGCATCGACCAGTTCGGCGATGGCCGACTGCGGGCCGTAGCCGTCGTTCTCCAGTTCCATCAGCGCAGCGACATCGGCGCCCAACGCATTGACCGTGGTGACCAGCTTGGCGAGCTGCGCCTTGTGCTCGTCCAGCGTGCGCGCGCCGCGCAGCGTCGGGAAGCCACCGCCCTGGCCGTCACCATTGAAGAAATTCTCCAGGTTGAAGGCGGCCACGTGCAGGCTTCCCGGCACCGTGGGTACTGCCGGGCGCTTCAGTTCCGGCAGCTTCAGCGCGCCTTCGACCTGCAGGCGCGGATGGCCCTGCGCGTCCACGCGCACGATGCCCTCCACATTGCGCAGTTGCATGCCGGTGCGCAGCACCGGGTTGCCCGGCAGGTAGGGCACGCTGGCGGGGTCGCGGGCATCGCTGCCATCCTCCAGCACCAGGCGGCGGCGCTGGTTGTCGGCCATCACCTGCTCATAGCCGGCAGTGCCCGGCGCGGCCACTTCGGTCGGCTGCCAGAGGCGGCCATCGAACGCCACCGTGAGCTGGCCGAAGTGCTGCAGGCCATCGGTACCGGCCAGGGTAAGCGGCGCGGCGATGCGCACGCGCTGCCCATCCAGCGCGCGCCAGTCGGCCGGCGCAGCGGTCAGCACCACAGTGGCGCTGCCGCGCGCGACGGAGGGCGGCGCGACCGGCGTGGCCTGCGGCTGGGCCTGGGCAAAGGCGCCGGCCGGCAGCAGCAGGGACAGGGCAAGGGCGAGGGAACGGCGGCGCATCAACGGGCGACTCCATGGAAGAGGCGCACAGACTAACCCTGAAATGCGAAACCCCGCCTGCGCAGCGGGGGCATATGAGCGATCAGGCCTCGGTGGGCAAAGCCGGGGGATCGTAGAGCCGAGCCCATGCTCGGCTGCACCTGGCCACACCGCGCGGAGAGCAGCCGAGCGCGGGCTCGGCTCTACAGGAAGCGGCGCGTTGCGGCGGTTACTTCAGGTTGCCCAGCATCCAGTCCACGGTGGCGTGGATCTGTTCTTCGGTCAGCGCCGGGTTGCCGCCCTTGGGCGGCATGATCCCGCCGTCGGGGCCGGTATAGCCCTCGATGGCGTGCTTGTAGAGGGTGTCCTTGCCCTGCGCGATGCGCTTGTCCCAATGCGAATGGTCCAGCGTCGGTGCCATGCCCACACCGTTGGTGTGGCAGGCGGTGCACAGGTTGTCGAAGATCACCTTGCCATCCTTGGTGCCGCCGTAGGCCACCTGCGACGCCGCCTTGGCCAGCGCGGCGGCCTTGGCCGCGGCCTGCGCGGCGGCGCCGGTGCTGCCGGCATAGACCGCGCCGGTGGGCGAAATGCGCTGTTCGGTGCGCTTGGCCGCAGTGGGCGACACCTCGGGCGGAATCCGGGTGTGGATGTAGGCGGCAAGGAGGATGAGGCCGAGGGTGATGGTCGCCAGCAGCGCGATCACCATGGAGAAGCGTTTCAGGAACTCCAGATCGTAATTCCGCACTCTTCGTTACCCCTGGCTGATAGTCGTTGGACCACGGCTGAGCGACTGCGTGATGGACCGAGTATAGAACGCGCCTTGCGTGCGACAACAGGCGTCACTGCTGGTGCGGCGCAACATGCCGGGGGCTGGGGTCGGGGATGGGGTCAGATCCCTTTTGCGGCGCAAAAGGGATCTGACCCCAGCAACAGAAGCCGGCCAGCGGCCGGCGCTACCGGATTACCGGGGCACCGATCGCGCGCAGGCAGAAGCTGCAGATCGCATCCACCAGCGCGTCTTCGTCGCGGTGCGCTTCGCGGCTGGGCGCGGTCGGGCCGACCATCGCTTCGGTGAAGGCGCCGACCAGGCACGCGGCGGCCACATGCGCGTCCTGTGCCGGCAGCTCACCGGCGGCCACGCCTTCCTCCACCAGCCGCAGGAACACGTCGCCGAACGCGCGACGTCCGCGCATGCGCTCGGCCTCCACGTCCGGATCGACCGGTTCGACGATGAAGGCGTGCGCCAGCCCCGGCCCGGCCAGGGCGCGGCGGACGAAGGCGGTGATTGCCAGCCGCAGGCGCTCGCTGGCCACCTCCGGACCGCTGGCGATGCGCTCCATGATCGCGACCTCGTGGGCCACCGCGGCGTTGAGCACCTCCACGAACAGCTCGGCCTTGGACGGGAAGTGGCGATAGATCAGGCCGGTGGACACCCCCGCCTGGGTCGCCACGGCGGTCACCGGGGCGTTGCGCCAGCCGCCGGTGGCGACCAGCTCGCGGGTGGCCAGCAGGATCCGTTCACGGGCGCCCGCCAGGCGTTCTTCCATCAATGCAGAGCGTTTATAGGCCATGTTCTGATTCTAGTTTCAATTTTTGAATTCGTATTCACTTCTTATCCGAACCCCGCTACGCTGGGGCCATCGCCCGTGCGGGTGGCGGTCCTGCCGACCGCCGCCCGCTCCCCCGCCGGGTGCGTCCATTCCCTGCCATCCCGCCGTGGAGCCACCACAATGCACGTGCCATCCCTGAACTTCGATCTTGGCGAAGACATCGACCTGCTGCGCCAGAGCGTGGCCCATTTTGCCGCCGCCGAGGTCGCACCGCTGGCCGCCGAGGCTGATGCCAGCAACCAGTTCCCGCTGGCCCTGTGGCCGAAGCTGGGCGAACAGGGCCTGCTCGGCCTCACCGTGGAAGAAGAATACGGTGGTACCGGCATGGGCTACCTGGCCCACGTGGTGGCGATGGAAGAAATCTCGCGCGCCTCCGGCGGCATCGGCCTGTCCTATGGCGCGCACTCCAACCTGTGCGTGAACCAGCTGCGCAAGAACGGCAACGAAGAACAGAAGCAGCGCTTCCTGCCCGGCCTGTGCAACGGCAGCCTGGTCGGCGCGCTGGCGATGAGCGAACCGGGTGCCGGTTCGGATGTGGTGTCGATGAAGCTGCGCGCCGACAAGCGCGGCGACCGCTACGTGCTCAACGGCAACAAGATGTGGATCACCAACGGCCCGGATGCCGACGTGCTGGTGGTCTACGCCAAGACCGACATGGAGGCCGGTGCCAAGGGCATCACCGCGTTCCTGGTCGAGAAGGGCATGAAGGGCTTCTCCACCGCGCAGAAGCTGGACAAGCTCGGCATGCGCTCCTCGCCCACCTGCGAGCTGGTGTTCCAGGACTGCGAGATTCCCGAAGAGAACGTGCTGGGCCAGGTCGGCGGTGGCGTGCGCGTACTGATGTCCGGCCTGGACTACGAGCGCGTGGTGCTGTCCGGTGGCCCGCTGGGCCTGATGGCCGCGGCCATGGACGTGGTCATGCCCTATGTGCACGAGCGCCACCAGTTCGGCGAACCGATCGGCAGCTTCCAGCTGATCCAGGCCAAGATCGCCGACATGTACGTGGGCCTGGGTGCCTGCCGCGCGTATGTCTATGCCGTGGCGCGCGCCTGCGACCAGGGCCGCACCACCCGCCAGGACGCCGCCGGTGCGATCCTGTACGCCGCCGAGAAGGCCACCTGGCTGACCGGCCAGGCGATCCAGATCCTCGGCGGCAATGGCTACATCAACGAATACCCGACCGGCCGCTTGTGGCGCGACGCCAAGCTGTATGAAATCGGCGCCGGCACCTCGGAGATCCGCCGCATGCTGATCGGCCGCGAACTGTTCCAGCGCACCCTGTAAGGCCACCGCGATGACCGTCCTGAACAGCCAGCTGCAACCGGGCAGCGAAACGTTTGAAAGCAACCGCGCGGCCATGCAGGCCGTAGTCGACGACCTGCATGCCACCCTCGCGCGCACCGCGCTGGGTGGCAGTGAGGCGGCACGCGCCAAGCACACCGCGCGCGGCAAGCTGCTGGTGCGCGACCGCATCGACGCCCTGCTCGACCCCGGCAGCGCCTTCCTGGAAATCGCGCCGTTGGCCGCGCACGGCATGTATGAAGACGCCGTGCCCGCCGCGGGCGTGGTGGCCGGCATCGGCCGGGTGAGCGGCGTGGAATGCGTGATCGTGGCCAACGACGCCACGGTCAAGGGCGGCACCTATTACCCGATGACGGTGAAGAAGCACCTGCGCGCGCAGGAGATCGCCGAGCAGAACCACCTGCCGTGCATCTACCTGGTCGATTCCGGTGGCGCGTTCCTGCCGCTGCAGGACGAAGTCTTCCCCGACCGCGACCATTTCGGCCGCATCTTCTACAACCAGGCCAACCTGTCGGCGCAGGGCATTCCGCAGATCGCCTGCGTGATGGGCAGCTGCACCGCCGGTGGCGCCTATGTGCCGGCGATGAGCGACGAGACCGTGATCGTGCGCGAGCAGGGCACGATCTTCCTCGGCGGCCCGCCGCTGGTGAAGGCGGCCACCGGTGAAGTGGTCACGGCCGAGGAACTGGGTGGCGCCGACGTGCACACCCGCATCTCCGGCGTGGCCGACCACATGGCCGACAACGATCTGCAGGCACTGGCACGGGTGCGCGCGATCATCGCCCAGCTCAACTGGCGCAAGCCGGAACCGGCGATGGCGGTGCGGGCCCCTGAAGCGCCATTGCTGCCGGCCCATGAGCTGTATGGCGTGATCCCGGCCGATACGCGCAAGCCCTACGACGTTCGCGAAGTGATCGCGCGGCTGGTGGATGGCTCGCGCTTCGACGAGTTCAAGCCGCGCTACGGCGCAACGCTGGTGACCGGTTTCGCCCATCTGAACGGCTACCCGATCGGCATCATCGCCAACAACGGGATCCTGTTCTCCGAGTCGGCCCTGAAGGGCGCGCACTTCATCGAGCTGTGCACCCAGCGCAACATCCCGCTGGTGTTCCTGCAGAACATCACCGGCTTCATGGTCGGCCGCAAGTACGAACAGGGCGGCATCGCCAAGGACGGCGCCAAGCTGGTGATGGCGGTGGCCTGTGCCAAGGTGCCCAAGTTCACCGTGGTGATCGGCGGCTCGTTCGGTGCCGGCAACTACGGCATGTGTGGCCGTGCGTACTCGCCGAACTTCCTGTGGATGTGGCCGAACGCGCGCATCGGCGTGATGGGCGGCGAGCAGGCCGCCAGTGTGCTGGCCACGGTCAAGCGCGATGGCATTGAAGCCAAGGGCGGCCAGTGGCCGGCGGCGGAAGAGGATGCCTTCAAGGCACCGATCCGCGACCAGTTCGAACAGCAGGGCCACCCGTACTACGCCAGCGCGCGCCTGTGGGACGACGGCGTGATCGATCCGGCCGACACCCGCCAGGTGCTGGCGCTGGCGCTGTCGGCCAGCCTCAACGCCGCCCCGCAGCAGACGCGCTTCGGCGTGTTCCGCATGTGACCCGTGCCATGACCGAGCACGCTCCTATGAAGCACGTTGCCATGTTCAGCAAAGTCCTGATCGCCAACCGCGGCGAAATCGCCTGCCGCGTCATCGCCACCTGCCGCCGCCTCGGCATCGCCACCGTGGCGGTGTATTCCGATGCCGACCGCAACGCACGCCACGTGCGCCTGGCCGACGAAGCCGTCCACATCGGCCCGGCCGCCGCACGCGAGAGCTACCTGCGTGGCGATGCCCTGCTTGACGCCGCGCGCGCTACCGGCGCACAGGCCATCCACCCCGGTTACGGCTTCCTGTCCGAGAATGCCGACTTCGCCGATGCCTGTGCCGCCGCCGGCATCACCTTCATCGGGCCACCGCCCAGCGCGATCCGCGCGATGGGTGACAAGAGCGCGGCCAAGGCGCTGATGGCCAAGGCCGGTGTGCCGCTGACGCCGGGTTACCACGGTGACCAGCAGGCGCCGGACTTCCTGCGCGCGCAGGCCGATGGCATCGGCTACCCGGTGCTTATCAAGGCCAGCGCCGGTGGCGGTGGCAAGGGCATGCGCAAGGTCGAACGCAGCGAGGACTTCGTCGATGCGCTGGCCAGCTGCCAGCGCGAGGCGGCCTCGGCGTTCGGCCACGACCACGTGCTGGTCGAGAAGTACGTCGAGCGCCCGCGCCATATCGAGATCCAGGTGTTCGGCGACAGCCACGGTGAGGCGGTCTACCTGTTCGAGCGCGACTGCTCGGTGCAGCGCCGCCACCAGAAGGTGCTGGAAGAAGCACCCGCGCCGGGCATGAGCCCCGAACGTCGTGCTGCAATGGGCAAGGCCGCGGTCGATGCCGCACGCGCAGTGGGCTATAAGGGGGCGGGCACGGTGGAATTCATCGCCGGCCCGGACGGCGATTTCTACTTCATGGAAATGAACACCCGCCTGCAGGTCGAGCACCCGGTCACCGAATACATCACCGGCACCGACCTGGTGGAGTGGCAGCTGCGCGTGGCTTCGGGCCAACCGCTGCCGCTGCGTCAGGACCAGCTGGCGATCCACGGCCACGCGATCGAAGCGCGGCTGTACGCCGAGGATGCCGACCGTGGCTTCCTGCCCTCCACCGGCACCCTGCGCCGCCTGCGCCTGCCGGCAGCGTCGGCCAACGTGCGCGTCGATACCGGCGTGGAGGAAGGTGACAGCATCACCCCGTACTACGATCCGATGATCGCCAAGCTGATCGTCTGGGACGTGGACCGCGACGCCGCGCTGCGCCGCATGAGCCAGGCCCTGGCCGACTGCCAGGTGGTGGGCGTGACCACCAACGCCGGCTTCCTGCGCCGCCTGGTGAATACCGATTCGTTCGCGCACGCCAGGCTGGATACGGCGCTGATCGAACGCGAACAGGCGGCATTGAGTGCCGTGGGCGACGCGGGTGCGGACGTGTGGCTGCTGGCCGCCGTGGCCGCGGTGGCAAGCACGGCGCCCGCCAGCACCGACGTGCGCGATCCGCATTCGCCGTGGCGGTCACAGGATGGCTGGCGCCTCGGTGCGTCCGCGCCGCGCGTAGTGCCGCTGCAGCAGGGCGAACGCAAGCACACGCTGAAGGTGTGGGCGCAGGCCGATGGCTGGCGCGTGCAGTGCGATGACGCTGCACCGGTGCGGGTGATCGGCACGGCCGATGTGCACGGACTGACGGTGCAGCTGGGCGAGCGCCGCGGGTCGCTGCAGCTGCTGCGCGACGGTAACCAGCTGCACCTGTTCGGCGCCGACGGCCAGCACCGCTTCACCCTGCATGATCCAGTGGGTGAATCGGACCACGCCGTGGCCGACGCCGGCAGCCTGCTGGCACCCATGCCGGGCAGGATCGTGGCCACGCTGGTCGCGGCCGGTACCGAGGTCAAGCGCGGCACGCCGCTGGTGGTGCTGGAAGCGATGAAGATGGAGCACACCCTGCAGGCACCGGCCGATGGCACGGTGAAGGGTTACCGTGCCAAGGCCGGCGACCAGGTCGGCGACGGCGCGGTGCTGGTGGACTTCGAGGCGACCTGATCGCCGGGGCGACGGCCGCTCAGCGGTCGTCGCCCGTCGCCACCCGCCCGGCCGGATCGAATTCGGCCGTGTCCAGCGTGGCACTGCGCCAGCCCAGGCCACAGATGGCCATCGCGCTCTGGCCGATGCCATCGAACCCAAAAGCACGATCGACATCGGCATCGTTGATCGCCGCTGTCACGAATGCTGCCAGCCCGCGCTCGGTGGCGCACAGGTACAGCAACTGCGAAATGTGGCCCACGTCCAGCGTCACCGCACGGTGCGCCTTGGCATGGTTGCGATACTTCCAGAAGCAGCGGTCATAACGCGGTGCCAGTACCAGCAGCGCTGGCGCATCGGCGAACCACGCCTGCCCGGACAGCATCCGCCGCGCCATCGCAGGCAACGCCTGCGGCGGTGGCGAGGGCAGCGGCAGCACGGCGTGCTGCACCGGATGATAGTGGTACAAGCCCGGTGCCAGTCCTTCCACGTTCTGCACCAGCAGGAAGCCCTCGGTGGGATGCAGGCCGCCACCGGAAGGCACGTTCTTCTTCAGGAACTCGGTATCGCGCTCGACCTTCTGCACCGCGTGCGCCATCAACGTCCGCTGCAGCACCTGGGCCAGCAGTGGCAGCGGCAACGCGCGCTGCGGGTCGAAATTGCGGCAGGTGGTGCGACGCGCCAGCAGTGCATCGAACGCGGCCTCTTCGCTGCGCGGCAGCGGCTGGTAGTCGCCCTGCATCGGCTGCACCACCGGCGGTGGCGGCCCCAGGCGCTGGCGCAGGCCGGCCGCGGTGTCCAACCCCTGCCGGCGCATGTCCTCCACGCTGTCCACGGCCTGCCAGCGCGCATGGCGATGGGCCAGCGCAGCCAATGGCCACCACTGGCTGCGCCGCAGCGCCTCGTCGCGCATCTGGTGCCCCACCTCGCTCGGTGGGTCGGTCAACAGCAGGCCCTGTTCGACCAGGCGGGCCAGCATGGCCGGGCAGGCATCGGCGGGCGGTTCGCTCCAGCGGTGCGCGCTGAGCCCGCCCAGCAGCTGGCGCTCCTCGGCGTCCACCGGCAGTGGCTGGTCCAGGTGGGCGGCCAGCGCCACCCAGCTGATCTGGCTGTCCATCTCGGCGTGGCCGGCCAGCATCGCGCGCAGGTCCAGGGTGACCGCCTCGCGAGGCTCGAACATCAGGCTGGCGCAGCGGCGCAGGCGCATCGGTTTCCTTCCTTGTGCCGCACAGCCGGCATAGCAGCAACGACCGCAGCGCGGCCAACTTTAGCGACGTGCACAGCGCGGCCCTCAATGGCGGGCTGTCGCGGCCGATACGAGTAGCTCCACCTACGGACAATCCCCATGAGCCGTCCCCGTCTTTCCGCCGCCGACGCCAGCACCCTGCTGGACCACCTGATCGGCAGCGAAGCGTTCCGCAGCCACTTCACCGCTTCGCCGGCCAAGGCCCTGGCCTCGATCGGGCTGGACGGTGCCGTTGGCGAAAACGACTGCATGAAGATCGGCACCCTGGCCTCGGTCGAGGAGCTGAGCCGCACCCGTGATTCGCTGCATGCGTACCTGAGTACCTCGACCGCCTCGATGACCGTGGTGTTCTGCTTCGAAGCCGACCGCATCGACGAGCGCGTCAACGCCTGAGTCCGCATCAGCGCGACACTCGCACCGACGTCGCCTCGGTGGCGATGTCGTGCACATTCAGGGGTTGCCAGACCTGCATGGACGCCACCTCGGCAATGGCCTGGCCGTGGTGCCGGGCCAGCCAGGCCTGCTCGCGACGCACGCCGGCAGTGTCCTGCTCGGCACGCAGTGCCTGCAGCAGCACAACGTGGGCCTGCACAGGTTCGCTGCCATCAAAGGTGGGCTCGAGCAGATGGCGTGCCGCCCGCGGACGCTGTTGCGCCAGTTCGGCCATCGCCAACACAACCCGACGCCACTTGCCCACCACAGGGCTGCGCTGCCGCTCCAGCAGTTCGCCATGGTTGCGCAGCCACTCTGCGGCCAGCGCATGCTGGCCCTGGCGCTGGGCCAGATAAGTCAGGGCCAGCAGCTGCAGGCTGCGGCTGCCCACGGCGGAGTCGTCGTTGTTCCGCAGCAGCGGCCGCAGCACGGCGGCAATGGATTCAAGCTCCTTCGCATCGCCGGCCGTGCACAGCGTGGTCACGGTGGCGTGCTGCAGGCGTTGATGGATCTGGTAGTCGATCAGATCCGGTGCTGGACCGTCCGCAGCAATCGCGGCATGCAAACTGCTGCAATCACGCTGCTCCGCAGCCACCAGCAGGTGGGCCCGCAGGCGCATGCGCTGTTGCAGGTCGTCCCCCCGCGGCAACCGCATCAACAGCTGCTGCGCCTGTGCATCCAGGCCCTGCGCAACCAGCACGTCCACATCCAGGTCGTCGGCCTCGTCATTGCCGCGCAGCATCCGTGCCTGGCGCAAGGTGCGCATTGCCTGCTGCGGCTGGCCGAGGCCCAGCTGTGCCCGCGCCAGATGGATGGTCGGATACAGCCGCAACGGGTCCTGAGGCACCGTCGCGGCGCGCGCATAGGGCTCGGCCTCGGTGAAGCGATTGTCCTGCAGCAACCCCCAGGAGGTATTGGACAGCCCAGCAAACGAATCCGGATAGATCTTGGCCAGTGCACGCCACTGTTCCAGCGGCCAGCCACCGGGTTCCAGTTCGGCCTGCCAGCCCTTCAGGTACAGGCGCTCACGCGCGGGCAGGCGCTGCTGCTGGGCCAGCGCGTGCTCCAGCGCGTCACGCGCGTCCGCGACCTGCGCGGTGCGCGCATGCAGCTTGGCCACGCCCATGTAGGCCAGGGCAAAACCGGGATCGATGTCGATCGCGGCCTGGTAGAGGTTGCGGGCTTCTTCGAAGCGACGCTGACCCAGTGCGCTCTCGGCCAGCGCGAACGCGCGCAGTGCGCGCAGGTCCTGGGTCGAGGCGCGCGGCAGCGGCAGGGATTGCTCCAGGCTGGCCACCGACTCGCCCAGTCCGCGACGCAGGCGACCGACCACGTCGTCCACGGCGAACACCATCTGGTCGGATCGATCGGCGGTGGCGGTGAAGGTCTGGATCACCTGGCCACTGCCCGGTGCGGCAACATCGATGGCCAGCTCGTAGCCACCGATCTTCTGCCGCACGGTCGGCAGCAGCACCGCGCGCGCGCCCTCCCGCACCGCCACATCGACCGCGGTATCGCGGTTGAGCCGGGTATCGCCCGAGAGCCGCGCCATTTCCAGGCTTTCGCGGATCTTGCCTTCCGACAGCACGTTCACGTAGCGCGACTGTTCCAGCGCGATCCGGATCGCGTGCCGCATCGAGTCATCGAAGATCGGATCGCCGGTGAGGTTGTCGACATCGCCAAGCACCACCCAGTCACGTTCGGCGAAGGCAATGGCCGGCTCCGACCGCAGCAGCAGCCAGCCGCCCAGCACGGCCGCGGCAAGGATCAGGCCTTCGGCGGCCAGCACCAGCGGTTGCCGCCACAGCGGCAGGTCGCGGCGCGCCTTGGCGTTGGCGCGCGGCATGCGCAGCGGCGCCGAACCGATCTCGCCCACTTCGATCACTTCCTGCACCACCGGCACGCCCTTGAAGCGCCAGCGCCCGTGCGATTTCCACAGCAGGCGCGTGCCACGCTCGCCCAGTGCATCGGTGGCACGGCGGGTCAGCGATTCGGCCACCGCCGAAAGCAGGATCTGGCCGGGGCGGGCCAGCATCATCAGGCGCGCCGCCATCGGCTTGGCCAGGCCTTCCACCTCCATCGACTTGGCACCGGCACGGACCGCCTCGGCACTGTTCTCCCAGGTCAGCACGTCGCCCACGTGCAGGCCGGCGCGCGCGCGCAGTTCAATCGCGCGCTGCTGGCCCAGCGCGTGCAGTTCGCGCTGGTAGTCCAGGGCGAAGCCCAGTGCGTCGACGACGCGCTCGAACAGCATGAACAAGCCATCGGAGCGATCGATCAGCTGGCCGTTCCAGCGCTGCTGCAGCACCAGTACCAGGCGATCGTGTTCCTGGAACAGGCTTGCCGCCGCCACATCGCCGATCCGCTCGACCAGCTGCAGCGAATCACACAGATCGGTGAACAGCAGGGCGCGCAGCTGTGGGCTATGCGGGGCTGACGTTCCGTTGTCGCCATTCATCGCCTGCCTCTCCCTATTGGCCGTCCGGATCATCCGCCCAGCGCAGGCAGTTGCCGCCATCGCGCTTGGCCTGGTACAGCGCACGATCCGCGCAGGCATACCACTCGCTCCAGCCTGCCTCCGGCGCCAGCAGGCAGGCGCCGATGCTGACCAGGCTCACATGCGGCGTGCCATGGCTGCGCTCGAGCAGGCCATGCACCGCACTGATGATGAACTCGGCCGCGTGCTGCACGATCTCGTGATTGCCACGGCGCAGGATCAGGCAGAACTCATCGCCACCAAGCCGGCAGGCCAGGTCCTGCTCGCCGGCCATCGAGCGCAGGATGTTGCCCATGCTCTGCAGCACGCGGTCGCCGGCCTGGTGGCCGTGGCGGTCGTTGATCTGCTTGAAGCGGTCGCAATCGATCAGCAGCAGCGCCTGCGGCGGCCCCTCGGCCCGCTCGCGGCACTCCTGCAGGTACAGGGTGAGGCCTCGCCGGTTGTGCAGCCCGGTCAGTTCATCGGTACGCACCAGCTCACGGGTGTGGGTCAACTGATGGGTAGTGATGTACAGATTGTCCAGCGCGGTTTCCAGATCGTGGTTGCGCCGGCGCAGCTGTGCGATCAGTGCCTGTTCGTTGGCCAGCACGCGCATGATCGTGCGGCGCAGGAAATAGGCCACCAGGCCGGGATCGGATTCGACCAGCCGATGGAAATCGGCCGGGCCCAGCTCCAGCACATCGCAGTCGACCAGCGCGCGCGCACTGGCGCTGCGCAGGTGGTCGCCGACCAACAGGCCCAGTTCTCCGAAGAACTCGTGCTGCCCGAGCGTCTTGATCACCAGGTCCTCGCCGAAGTCCAGTTCGATCTGGCCTTCGAGGATCACATACATGCGCTCGCCGCGGTGGCCACGCTGGAACAGCCACTGTCCGGCACGGAGCTTGCATGCGCGGGCGAATCTGGCGAACAATGCCACCTCGGCATCGGACAACAGAGCGTGCACGATCTCGGCCATCGCCACCCGGGCGATACCTGTCGTCACATCACTGTTCTCGGCCGCACCCCTGCCGGTCATTCCCTGCACCCGCCGCCAGCGTCCCCTGGTGAGCCGCGGAGCATAGCACCGCTTTAAAGTGTGCGCCCTATCTCATTTTGACCCTTCTGCCGATCTTGATTGATGTGAAGATCGGTGATGGCCCGTTCTGGTCACGGGTGTCCGGGCAAAACTCCTGCTGGATCAATCCGATGCCGGGCTTCACAGGGTTTCGGCCAAGTTGCCGGCACCGGGGTGCGCCTGATTGACGCTCCGCGCGTGCTGCGCCCTTGCATCGATACAACAACGCCGGCAGGTCCCCCGACCGGCCGGCGTTGTCTGGCCCTTCCCTGGCCACCCTGATCACCCGGAGCCCGGTAGTGCCGGCCGCTGGCCGGCAACTGCATGGGCTTCGGAAACATCGATGGGTTGCCGGCCAGCGGCCGGCACCACCGGATCACGCGGCGCGCCGCATCACGCCGCGCGTTCGCTGCGCCCGCCATGGAACTGTTCTTCCTCGGTCGAGCCGGTCAGCGCGGTGGTCGACGACTGGCCCTGCTGGATCGCCTGGGTCACCGCATCGAAGTAGCCGGTACCGACCTCGCGCTGGTGCTTGACCGCAGTGAAGCCGCGCTCGGCCGCTTCGAACTCGGCTTCCTGCAACTCGACGAACGCGCTCATCTGGCGGCGTGCGTAGCCGTGGGCCAGGTTGAACATGCCGTAGTTCAACGCATGGAACCCGGCCAGGGTGATGAACTGGAACTTGTAGCCGTAGCTGCCCAGTTCGCGCTGGAACTTCGCAATGGTGGCGTCGTCCAGGTTCTTCTTCCAGTTGAAGCTGGGCGAGCAGTTGTAGGCCAGCAGCTTGCCCGGGAACTTCGCGTGGATCGCCTCGGCGAACCTGCGTGCGAATTCCAGGTCCGGCTTGCCGGTCTCGCACCACACCAGGTCGGCGTAGGGCGCGTAGGCCAGGCCACGGCTGATCGCCTGGTCCAGGCCGTTGCGGGTCTTGTAGAAGCCTTCGACGGTGCGCTCGCCGGTGGTGAACGGCTTGTCGTTGCCGTCGATGTCGCTGGTCAGCAGATCAGCCGCTTCGGCATCGGTGCGCGCCACCAGCAGGGTCGGCACACCCAGCACATCGGCGGCCAGCCGCGCGGCGTTGAGCTTCTCGATCGCCTCGCGGGTCGGCACCAGCACCTTGCCGCCCATGTGGCCGCACTTCTTCACCGACGCCAGCTGGTCCTCGAAATGCACGCCCGCAGCACCGGCCTCGATCATCGCCTTCATCAGTTCGAAGGCGTTGAGCACGCCGCCGAAGCCAGCCTCGGCATCGGCCACGATCGGCTGCAGGAAGTCGATGTCGTCCTTGCCTTCGGCGTGGTGCAGCTGGTCGGCGCGCAGCAGCGTGTTGTTGATGCGCTTGACCACTGCCGGCACCGAATCGGCCGGGTACAGCGACTGGTCCGGATACATCTGCCCGGCCAGGTTGGCGTCGGCCGCCACCTGCCAACCGGACAGGTAGATCGCCTTCAGGCCCGCCTTGACCTGCTGCATGGCCTGGTTGCCGGTCAATGCACCCAGCGCGTTGACGAACTCGCGCTCATGCAGCGATGCCCACAGCTTCTCCGCACCCAGGCGGGCCAGCGAATGCTCGATGTGGACGGTGCCGCGCAGGCGCACCACGTCGGCGGCACTGTAGTTGCGCTGGATGCCTTCCCAGCGCGGGTTGGTATCCCAGTCGTGCTGGATCTGTTCGGCAGTGGGCAGCTTGCTCATGTCTTTCTCCAGTTCGGTTCGTGCGTGCAGCGGGGAGGGAAACGCCGGGAATCGCGGGCGGCGATCAGTCGATGCGCGCGTAGGCCGGCAGGGTCAGGAAATCGGTCAGTTCGTCGCTGCGGCTCAGTTCGCCGAGCAGGGCGATGGCCTCGCCGATGCGTGCGCCACCGGGCAGCGTGGCGGTGTCACCCAGCCGTGCCGGCAGCTGTGCCAGCGTGGCATCCAGCAGTGCCAGGTCGATGGCGGTGCCATCGTCCAGCTGCTGGCCCGGCGTATGCAGCCACTGCCACAACTGGCTGCGGCTGATCTCGGCGGTGGCCGCGTCCTCCATCAGGTGGTGGATCGGCACGCAGCCGTTGCCATCCAGCCATGCCGCCAGGTAGCGCACGCAGACTTCCACGTTGCCTTCGAAGCCGGCGCGGGTGATGGTGCCGGGCGGCCGTGCGATCAGTTCGTCGCGGCCGACGCACACATCCTGGCGCAGCACGCTGTGCTGGTTCGCACCGGGCATGTGTTCGTCGAAGATCGCCATCGCCACCGGAATCAGCGCCGGATGCGCGACCCAGGTGCCGTCGTGGCCGGCGGTCACTTCGCGCAGCTTGTCAGCGCGCACGCGGGCCATCGCCTGTTCGTTGGCGGCGGCATCGTTGTTGATCGGAATCTGCGCGGCCATGCCACCCATCGCATGTGCACCACGGCGATGGCAGGTCTGGATCAGCAGTTCCGAATAGGCCTTCAGGAACGGCTGGGTCATGGTCACCTGGCCGCGCTCGGGCAGCACGCGGTCGGCGTGGCGCCGGAAGGTCTTCAGGTACGAGAAGATGTAGTCCCAGCGCCCACAGTTCAGGCCGACGATGCGGTCACGCAGCGCGTGCAGGATCTCATCCATCTCGAACACCGCCGGCAGCGTTTCGATCAGCACGGTTACCTTGATCTGGCCGTGCGGCAGGCCGAGCATGCCTTCGATGTGCGACAGCGCGGTTTCCCACAGCGCCGCCTCTTCCATGCTCTGCAGCTTGGGCAGGTAGAAGTACGGGCCGCGGTCCTCTGCCTGCAGGGTGCGGGCGTTGTGGAAGGCGAACACCGCCGCGTCGAACAGGCCGCCGGCGATGAACTGGCCATCGATGCGCACGTGCTTTTCGTCCAGGTGCCAGCCACGCGGGCGCACGATCAGCACCGCCTGCTCGTCATACGGGCGCAGCGTGTAGTGCTTGCCATTGGGGGCGGTGTAGTCGAGATCGCCACGCACCGCGGCGGCCAGCGACTGCTGCCCGGCCAGCAGGTTGCGCCAGGTCGGCGAGGTCGAATCCTCGAAGTCGGCCATGAACACCTTGGCGCCGGAGTTCAGCGCGTTGATGACCATCTTCGGATCGGTCGGGCCGGTGATCTCGACGCGGCGGTCCTGCAGCGCGGCCGGCAGCGGCGCAACGCGCCAGTCGCCGCTACGGATCGCAGCGGTGTCCTCGCGGAAGTCCGGCAGGCCGCCCTGGTCGAAGAACGCCTGGCGCTCGCGGCGCGCCTGCAGCCGTGCCTGCCGGCCCGGTTCCACCGCACGGTGCAGCGACACCAGCAGGGCCAGCAGCGGCGCCGGCAGCACGGTGTCCTGGCCGGCCACGCGGGTCGCCAGGGCGATGCCGGGGGTAGCCTTGCTGGCAGGGGTGGGAACAGCGGAAGCGACGGCGGACATGGGGCGACTCCAGCGGTGGGGGAACGTCTCCACGGTGCCGCTGGGCCGGAGTATTTGGCAAAACAGTTTTTGCAATGTTCTACATAAGTTGTGCTAATACTCGTGACACGATGAGCACACGCACCCCGCCAAGTCCGCGTTTTTCCTACAAATCCGACCGGCTGAAGCCATTGCGTGCGTTCTGCCAGACGGTGCGCCTGGGCTCGGTCTCACGGGCGGCTGAGGCACTTTTCGTCAGCCAGCCGGCCATCAGCCTGCAGTTGCAGGCGCTGGAACGGGAACTGGGGGTGCCGTTGTTCGAGCGCAGTGGGCGCCGCCTGGTACCCAGCCGCGAGGGCCAGCTGCTGTACGAGATGGCGCAGCCGCTGGTGGAGAACCTGGACGGGCTGGAGGCGCGCTTCCGCGACAAGGTGCGCGGCCTGGATGCGGGCGAGCTGAACATCGCCGCCAACAGCTCGACGATCCTGTACCTGCTGCCGAAGATCGTCGAGCGCTTCCGCCTGCACCACCCGGACGTGCGCCTGACCCTGCACAACGCGATCAGCGCCGATGGCACCGACCTGCTGCGCGAGGATGCCGCCGACCTGGCGATCGGTTCGATGACCGATGTACCGGCCGACCTGACCTACGCCCCGGCCTACCGCTTCGAGCAGGTACTGATCGCGCCGCACGACCATCCGCTGGCCAGTGGCGGCGAGCTGGAGCTGGCCGACATCGCGCGCTATCCGCTGGTGCTGCCGCCGAAGCGGCAGATCACCTACCGGCTGGTTGACCAGGTATTCCAGCGCCACCGCATCGCCTACACCGTGGCACTGGAAGTGGGCGGCTGGGAGGTGATCAAGCAGTACGTGGCGATGGGCATGGGCATTTCCATCGTGCCGGCGCTGTGCCTGAACGAGGCCGACCGCGAGCGGTTGGCGGCGCGGTCGATGAAGCGCTGGTTCCCCGAGCGCAGTTACGGGGTGATCGTGCGCCGGGGCAAGGCGCTGTCGGCGCAGGCGCGCGCGTTCATCGAGCTGATCCAGCCGGAGTTGTTCAGTCCGCGCGATTACGACCAGAGCGGGCATTCGGAGCGGTGAGGGGTGTTCGGCAGGGCTGCGCCCTGCACCTGCCGAATCAACGTCAACGGCAACGTCAAAAGCGGGCATTCCGTAGATGGCGGGGCGGTGTGGGTGGGTGTCGACCTCGGTCGACACGGTAGATCCACGCCATGCGTGGATGACGGGTGACCGGGGTCAGATCCGTTTTCCGCAGGAAAACGGATCTGACCCCATTTCCGGCTGGCGATGAATAGACTGCACCCATGTCCATCGAACTCCGCCACCTGCGTTACTTCCTCGCCGTTGCCGATACGCTGCACTTCGGCCAGGCGGCGGAGCGGCTGGGCATGTCGCAACCGCCGCTCAGCCAGCAGATCCGCCAGCTGGAAGACCTGATCGGGGCGCGCCTGTTCGTGCGCAGCCATCGTCGTGTGCAGCTGACGCCTGCGGGTGAGCTGCTGCAGGAGCGCGCACGGGCCATCGTGCAGCAGGTGGAAACCGCGGTGGACGAGGTACAGCGCGCGCAGCGCGGCGAGCAGGGCGAACTGCGTATCGGCCTGACCCGGGCCACGCCGCTGTCGCCGCAGATTCCGCGTTCGATCCTGCGCTACCGCCAGCAGTACCCACAGGTGCGGCTGCAGCTGAGCGAGATGAACACGCTGCAGCAGATCGATGCGCTGCTCGACGGTTCACTTGACGTGGGCATCATCCGCAAGCGCGCATTGCCGCCGGAGCTGGTGGCGCACAGCCTGTTCGTCGATCCACTGGCGTTGATCGTGCATGCCGACCACCCTGCCCTGCGCAGGCTGTCGAAGCAGGGCACGTTGTCGCTACGCGACTTCGCGCAGGAGCCGTTCGTGGCATTTCGCCGCAGCGCGGGCGCGGGCATCCATGACCACATGATCGCGCTGTGCGCGGCCGCCGGGTTCACGCCGCGCATCGTGCAGGAAGCCGGTGAGGCATCGACATTGATCAGTCTTGCGGCTGCAGGCCTGGGTGCGGCGATCCTGCCCTCGTCCTGCGATCACATCCGCGTGGAAGGCGCGCGCTTCGTGGCGCTGGCCGATGCCGGTGCGCATTCGGAGGTGCAGCTGGCATGGCACCGCGAGGGGGTGACGCCGCTGATCCGCAACTTCGCCGGGCTGTTGCGCGGGGCGTTCGCCGAAGGGTGAAGTGCCACCCACCTAGGTTTGCTAGACGCCAACCTTGGTTGGCTGCCGTGCCAGAGCGCCGACCAAGGTCGGCATCTACCAGAGCAACGCCGCGCCCGTGCGGAACGCGAGGCTGGCGTCAGGCCGTGACCGGCTGCGGCGCGCGCTGCTGCAGCGCCCAGACGATGCCGCCCCCGATCAGGGTCAGCACGGCAGCGAACGCGCACACGCCCAGCCAGTCCCAGGCCGCGTAGGCCAGGCCACCCACCCCGCCCAGCACGCTGGAGCCCAAGTAGTAGGCGAACAGGTACAGCGCCGACGCTTCCGCGCGCATCGTACCGGCACGGCTGCCGACCCAGCTGCTGGCCACCGAGTGGCCACCGAAGAAGCCGAAGGTCACCAGCGCGATGCCCAGGGCCATCGTGCTCAGCCACGGCATCGCCAGCAGCGCGATGCCGGCGCCGATCAGCGCGAACGAGATCGACAGGATGCGGCCGCGCCCGTACCGCGTGGCCTGCTGGCCCATCCACGCCGAACTGAAGGTGCCCACCAGGTACACGCTGAAGATCAGCCCGACCACGGTCTGGCTGAGGTGGTACGGCGGCGCCAGCAAGTGATAGCCCAGGTAGTTGTAGAGGGTGACGAACACGCCCATCAGCACGAACGAGGTGGCGAACAGCCACGGCAGGCCCCGGTCGGCGAACAGCGTGCGCCAGCGCGACGGCAACTCGCGCAGGCCATCGCGTCGCGCGCTGAAATGGCGCGACGGCGGCAGCTGCAGCCACAGCAGCACGGTGCTGGCCACGGCGATGATCGAGACCACGCCGATGCCCCAGCGCCAGCCCCAGTGATCGGCGATGATGCCGGCCAGCAGGCGCCCGCTCATGCCACCGATGGCGTTGCCGCCGATGTACAGGCCCATCGCCAGGCCCAGCGCGCGGCTGTCCATCTCCTCGACCAGGTAGGTCATCGCCACTGCCGGCACGCCGCTCAGCGCCAGGCCAAGCAGGGTGCGCAGCACCAGCAGCGTGGTCCAGTCGTCCACCAGCGCCGTGCCCAGCGACAGCATGGCCGAGGCCAGCAGCGCGGCAATCATCAACGGGCGGCGGCCGACCGCATCGGACAGCAGGCCGGCCAACAGCATCGCCACCGCCAGCGTGCCGGTGGTCAGCGACAACGACATCGCGCTGCCTGCGGCGGACACGCCGAAGTGGCGGCTGAACTCGGGCAGCAGCGGCTGCACGGTGTACAGCAGGCCGAAGGTGGAGAAGCCGGCCAGGAACAGTGCCAGCGCGGTGCGGCGGAAGGCCGGCGTGCCCTGCTGGATGCGGGTCTCGGCGATGGGATCGACAGTGGGGGGGCGGCGCTCGACGGCCGCCGCGGTTTCGCCAGTCATGGGATCGAAGGGCCGGTGGGGCGGCCGGGCATTGGAGGGAACGGGCCTCAGACTAGGCCTGTCGATCCAGTCGATCCATAACCTGATAAGTCAGGATTGATACCCAAGAAGTATTAATTCAGCTTACAGGCGCTGCCACTCGAAACCGTCGCCGCGGCGGTAGTACACCGCCACCGCACGGCCGTAGACCTTGTCGGCGTCGACGAAGCCGAAGAAGCGGCCGTCGAAGCTGTTGCCGCGGTGGTCACCCAGCACCAGCACCTTGCCGGCCGGCACCACCAGATCGGCGATGTCCGGACCGCCGCCCATGTCCAGGTCGAGGCGGGCACGGCGCTCGCCGAAGGCTTCCACGTCCTGCAGATCGGCGATCTGCAGCGGCTGGCCGTTGATGCTCAGATGGCCCTCGCGCATCTGCACGTGGTCACCGGCCACCGCCGCCACGCGCTTGATCAGGCGGGTGCCGTCGGCCGGTGAATCGAACACCGCCACTTCACCGCGCTGCGGGACGCCGGTGGCCATCAGTTCCTTGCCGGTGAACGGCAGGCGCAGGCCGTAGGCGCGCATGTCCACCACCACCCGGTCGCCCGGCTGCAGGGTCGGCTGCATCGAGCCACTCGGCACCACGTAGTGGTTGGCGAGGGTATCGCGGGCGGCGGCGAGCAGGCCGAGCATCACCAGCAGCGGCAATGCTTCCTTCTTCAGCCAGACCAGCGCGCGTTCGGACAAGGGAGGACGGGCAGCAGCATCCATGACAGGCTCCGGGTAGGTGGTAGCTGCATCAGACCACATCCAGGCGGGAGAGGTTCCCGCGACGCGATCCGGTAGAGCCGAGCCCACGCTCGGCTTGTTCCTTGCAGCGTCGAGGTTGCCCGACTGGGGCGCAGAGCAGCCGAGCGCAGGCTCGGCTCTACAGGAAGGGTTACGCAGGTTTTACGCGCGGGACCGGCCGCGGGCATCGCACCTTTACGGGCGGCACGCGCATCGTGTGCCCACCGCGCCGCAGGGCGCATTCCGCAAGGTGTTGTATGACCCTCCTGGTGATCCGCCACGCCTCTTCGTCGGCACCGCGTCCCCAACTGCCGACGCAGCTGGCCGGCCATCGCGTGCTGTGCAGCGACTGCGCCAGCCTGTCCGAGGTACGCCAGTGCCTGTGCCAGCCGCAGGCGCGCTCGGCCGACTGGGTACTGCTGGATGTCGGTACCGCTGACGAGGCGCAATGGCAGGCCGAAGGTGGCGCGCTGCAGGCGGCGCTGGAACGGCTGCCGGCGCAGTACATCGAACTGCAGGCCCCCAGCGAACCCGGTCTGGAGGCACGCCTGCGCCTGCAGCACGGTCCCGCCGCCGTGGTGGTCGACCAGCGCAGCCAGCAGGCCGGCTACCCGCTGTCGCTGGCCATTGTCGGCCGCCGCCTGGCACAGGAGGGCTGAGCCATGTCGATCTTCATCATCCGTGGCCCGGAAGCGGCCGGCGCCCTGATCCGCACCGCGATGCCGCTGCCGGCACCGGTCCTGAAGTCACTGGTGCATCGTGCGATCGACGCCGGCACCAGCGTGGCGATCCGTGCCTGTGGTTCGGAACAGGAACTGCTGGACGCCCTGCGTGTGGCCGATCACAGCCGCGGCGAGGTGACCCTGCTCGATCCGGGCGCGTGTGCCAACAGCCTGCGCCTGCAGCGCCTGCTGCCGTACCTGCACAACGCCTATGTGGAAGTGCATGACGACGGCGCGGTAGCCGAGCCGTGCCTGCCGGCTGGTGTCGGCCAGCGCCTGGGCATCGCCGCCGGCTACGGCGCGCAGAGCTACGTGCTGGCGCTGGATATCGCGCTGGATCACCTGGGCCTGGCCGAGCAGGCCAACCGGGTGCACGTGGGAACGTAACGCTGTTTGTAGAGCCGAGCCCATGCTCGGCTGCCTTTCCAGGAACCATCAGCCGAGCGTGGGCTCGGCTCTACAGAAGAACGTCGAGCATGGCTCGACGCTACAGAAAGAAAAACGGCGGGGTTGCCCCCGCCGTTTTCGCTTTCTTATTTCAGCCCGCGGAACTTCAGCAGCGGTTCCACCGACGGGTCCTTGCCGCGGAAATCGCGGTACAGGGTCGACAGCTCCACGCTGTTGCCGCGCGAGAGGATCTTGTCGCGGAACTCCTGGCCGTTGGCCGCGGTCAGGCCACCGTGCTCGGTGAACCACTGGTAGGCATCGTGGTCGAGCACTTCGGCCCAGAAGTAGGCGTAGTAACCGGCCGAGTAGCCACCACCCCAGATGTGGTCGAAGTAGGTGGTGCGGTAACGCGGCGGCACCTGCGGCAGGTCGACCTTGAACTTCTTCAGCGCGCTGGCTTCAAAGGCGCCGACATCCTGCAGCGGCGCGTCGGCCTTCTGCGTGTGCCAGGCCAGGTCCAGCAGCGCGGCCGACAGGTACTCGGTCGTCGCGTAGCCCTGGTTGAAGCTGCGTGCCTTGAGGATCTTGTCGACCAGCTCCTGCGGCATCGCCTCGCCGGTCTTGTAGTGCTTGGCGTAGTTGGCGAACACCTTCGGGTCCAGCGCCCAGTGCTCGTTGAACTGCGACGGGAACTCGACGAAGTCGCGCGAGGTCGCGGTGCCGGCGATCGACGGGTACTTCACGTTCGAGAACATGCCGTGCAGCGCATGGCCGAACTCATGGAACATGGTGGTGACGTCGTCGAAGCTGATCAGCGCAGGCTGGCCGGCGGCCGGCTTGGTGAAGTTGCAGACGTTGTAGACCACCGGCTTGGCACCGGTCAGGCCGTCCTGTTCGACGAACACGTCCATCCAGGCGCCACCGGACTTGCTGTCACGCTTGAAGTAGTCGGTGTAGAACAGCGCCAGCGAGGTGCCGTCCTTGTCGAACACTTCGTACACCTTCATGTCCGGGTTGTAGGTCGGAATGTCGGTGCGCGGCTTGAAGGTGATGCCGTACAGCTGGGTGGCGGCGTAGAAGACGCCGTTCTGCAGCACGTTGTCCAGTTCGAAGTACGGCTTGATCTGCGACTCGTCCAGGTCGTACTTGGCCTTGCGCACCTGCTCGGCGTAGAAGTCCCAGTCCGAAGCGGCCACCTGGAATCCACCCTTCTGCGCGTCGATGACCTTCTGGATCTCGCCGGCTTCGGCACGCGCCTTGGCAGTGGCGGCCGGCACGGTATCGGTCAGCAGCTTGAGCGCGGCGGCCGGGGTCTTGGCCATCTGGTCGCCCAGCTGGTAGTCGGCGAAGGTGTCAAAGCCGAGCAGCTTGGCCTTCTGCGCACGCAGCTGGGCCAGGCGCTGCACGGTCTGCCGGGTGTCGTTGGCATCGCCGCGCTCGGCGCGGGTTTCCGAGGCCTTCAGCACGGCGGCGCGCTGGTCGCGGTCGCTTAGCGAGCCGAGCACCGGCTGCTGGGTGGTGTTCTGCAGCGGCAGCAGGAACTTGCCATCCAGCTTGCGGTCCTTGGCGGCGGCGGCAGCGTTGTTGATAGCGCCCTCGTCCAGGCCGGCCAGCTTGGCCTTGTCGTCGACGACGACGGCCGCAGCGGCGGTGGCGGCCACCAGGCGGGTGTGGAACTGGGTGGAGAGCGTGGTCTCTTCCACGTTGAGCTTGCGCAGGCTCGCCTTGTCGGCGTCGGACAGCTGCGCACCGGCGCGCACCAGGCCGTCGTAGTAGTGCTCGACCAGGCGCTTCTGCACCGGGTCCAGCTCCAGCGTGTCACGCTGGTCGTACAGCGACTTCACGCGCGCGAACAGCTTCGGATCGAGGTTGATCTCGTCCTGGTGCGCGGCCAGCTTCGGCGCCACTTCTTCCTGGATCTTCTGGCGTGCGTCGTTGGTATCGGCCTGGACCAGGCCGAAGAAGATGCGCGACACGCGGGTCAGGGTCTCGCCGCTGCGCTCCATCGCCACGATGGTGTTGTCGAAGGTGGCCGGCTCGCTGCTGTCGGCGATCCTGCGCACGTCGGCCAGGTGCTGGCGCATGCCTTCTTCGAACGCCGGCAGGTAGTCGCTGTCCTTGATCTTGTCGAACGGCGGTGCCTGGAACGGCAGCGTGCTCGCGCTCAGCAGCGGATTGGTGGAGGCTTCGGCCGGCTGCTGGGCCGGGGTCTTCTGGGCATCGGACACGGGGGTGGACTCCTTGCCGGAACAGGCCGCCAGCGCCAGGCTGATGGCGGCGGCCAGGACTACGGTACGCGACATGTAAAACGCTCCTTGGGCAGACGGTATGGATACCAGCCCTCCACCCTACTCCTGTCGCGCTCGCCCGGCATGTGCCGGACGTGGCGTCTATGCGGCGGCCTGCAACCGGCTCAGACCGTGCCGCGGGTCTTGCCGATCCAGGGCCGGTAGAACTCGCGGATGGCAGCCATGTCGGCCACATCGTCGCCGCTCGGGGTGAACAGCGGACCGATGCCGATGGTCTTTTCCGGATAGTGGAAATACGCGGTCAGGATCGGTACGTCAGCCATCCGGGCAATCTTCAGGAAGCCGGCCTTCCAGTCCTTCACGGCCTTGCGGGTGCCCTCGGGCGTGATGGCGAACCACATCTTCTCGTTGTTGCGCAGCAGGTCCACGGCCTGGCCGACGGTGCCCTGCGGCGAGCTGCGATCGAGCGGGATCACGCCCAGCTTGTGCAGCAGCGGGCCCAGCGGCCACCAGAACAGCGAGGCCTTGCCCAGCACCTTCACCTTCATGCCCAGCGCGATCTTGGCCGCCATGCCCCACAGCCCGTCCCAGTTGGACGAATGCGGGGCGATGATGAAGACCAGCCTGGGGATGTCCGGTAGGGTGCCGGTCACCTTCCAGCCGCCCATGCGCAGGGTGCAGCGCGCCAGCCAGCGCAGGAAGGCG
The DNA here is from genome assembly GCF_052751275.1 of Stenotrophomonas muris. Classification (NCBI taxonomy): domain Bacteria; kingdom Pseudomonadati; phylum Pseudomonadota; class Gammaproteobacteria; order Lysobacterales; family Lysobacteraceae; genus Stenotrophomonas; species Stenotrophomonas muris. The sequence continues at coordinate 3,545,928 of NZ_CP199879.1, forward strand.
TTGGGTTTGACCTGTGGCATCTGCGGCGGCACGGCCGGCAGCAACGAAGTCGGGTTGTTCAAGCAATCACTCCCAGTCACGTGATGAGCGCCCGCGCTTGATCTGCGCGCGCCCGCGTTTGGCGTCCAGACGACGCAGTTTCGACCCGAGGGTCGGCTTGGTGGCCTTGCGCGGTTTGGGCACGCTCAGCCCGGCCTGGATGAAGGCCGCCAGCCGCTCGCGCGCATCCTCGCGATTGCGATCCTGGGTGCGGAATCGTTGCGCGTCGATGACCAGCACGCCTTCGCCGGTCATGCGCCGGTCACGCCGCGCCAGCAGGCGCGCGCGCAACGGTTCGGGCAACGAGGGCGAGTTGGCCACGTCGAAACGCAGTTCCACCGCGGTGGACACCTTGTTGACGTTCTGGCCGCCGGCGCCACTGGCGCGCACGAACCGCTCGACGATCTCGCCGTCGGGGATTTCAAGCTGCGCGCTGATGGTGACCGGTCCACTGCCCATCCGCGCATTGTAGCGGCAGGCACGTGGTGAAGTACGCCATCGCGCCCCGTATGCCGCCGATCAGGCACCGAACACGCCGCCTTCGCCTGGGCTGCGGGTATGCTGGCGGTCCCATGTACCGCAGGAAGCCCCGCATGACCCGCTCCACACCCGCCCTGCCGTCCCTGCTGCGCCGCGCCGCCCTGCTGCTGGCGCTGGCCGTGGCCAGCGTTCCGGCCCTGGCCGCCCCGCCGACCGACGGCGACATCAACCGCCTGCTGTCGGCCTCGCGCGCGCAGAGCATGATCGACACCATGGTGCCGCAGATCGAAGCCATGCAGCAGCAGCAGTTCCAGCAGGTGGCCGCGCAGCGCCAGCTCACCGCCCAGCAGCAGGAACAGCTGAAGCGGATCCAGGCCCGGACCAGCCAGACCCTGCGCCAGGCGATGTCGTGGCAACAGCTGCGGCCCATGTACGTGGACCTGTACAAGAAGACCTTCAGCAAGGAAGACGTGCTGGCAATGGCCGAGTTCTACGAGAGCGCGGCCGGCCAGAGCCTGCTGGACAAGACCCCGGCGCTGATGCAGAACGTGATGGTGGCGATCCAGGCGCGCATGCAGCCGCTGTTCGCGGATCTGCAGAAGGACCTGGAAGCGATCGTCAACGAGCCGGAAAAGAAATAACGGGGTGCGCCGGGCCACGCCCGGCCGCTGGCTGTAGAGCCGAGCCCACGCTCGGCTTACCGCAGCAGCATCAGGCGTCGTCCACCTGCCAGCCGAACAGGTCCAGCGCCTTCTGGAACTCGCGATCCAGCGGCGCACTGACATCCACGCTGCCACCGTCCGGGTGCGGGAAGCGCAGGCGCTCGGCGTGCAGCAGCATGCGGTGCACGCCCTGCATGCGGAAGATGCGGTTGTGGCGGCCATCGCCGTGGCTGGTGTCGCCGATCATGTGGTGCGACAGGTGCTTGAGGTGCCGGCGGATCTGCCGGAAGCGCCCGGTCTGCGGCTGGCAGCGCAGCAGCGCGTAGCGCGAACTGCTGAACTCACCCACCGGCACCGACAGCTCGCCGGTGGCCAGGCGCTGGAAGTCGGTGACCGCCGGCTTCTTCACCGGCTTGCCCGGCCCGCCGTCCAGGTCATGGTCCACCCGCCAGGACAGCTCGGCCGGCCAGCCCCGGCAGACCGTCAGGTAGTCCTTGGCCACTTCACCCCCCATCAACGCCTTGCCCAGCGCACTGGCGGTCTCGCGGTCGAAGGCCAGCAGCAGGCAGCCGCTGGTGGCCCGGTCCAGGCGGTGCACGAGGAAGATCGGGCGGCCCAGCTGCTCGCGCAGGCGGTCGGCCAGGAAATCATCTTCGCCACGGGCCAGCTTGCTGTCGTGGACCATCAGCCCGGCGGGCTTGTTGACCACGGCCAGGCGCTCGTCCAGGTGCAGCAGCTGCAGGGGCGCGGTTTCGGTCTCGACCGCGGCGAGGGTGTCAGGTTCGGTGCTCACCGCAGGATTATACGGGCGCCCTGATCGGGGTCAGATCCCTTTTCCTGCGGAAAAGGGATCTGACCCCGGGTTGGTGGCGCGGCGGTCAAGCGTTGCGCACGGCCAGAAGCTCGCCGTTGCCCACCGGCACCAGGCTGGTGCCGAAGTCCGGATCGGCATCCAGCAACGCGCGCAACGGTTCCATCTGCGCGGCGTGCGAGGTGGCGTTGTCCACCACCAGCAGGCCCCCCCGCCGCAGCACACGGCGCAGCTGCGGCCACCAGCCGGCGTACTGTTCGCGGTCCGAATCGAGGAACAGCAGGTCAATGCTGGCATCGGCGGCCTGTGCCAGCCACTGCCCGGCATCGCCGTGGACCAGCGTGATGCGATCGGCAAGGCCACTGCGCGCGAAGGCGTCACGCGCCATCGCCACCTTGTCCGCGGCGTATTCCAGTGTGGTCACGTGTCCGTCGATGGCGGCTGCGGCTTCGGCAATCCACAGCGTGGAATAACCGTTGGAGGTGCCGATCTCCAGCACCCGGCGCGCATTGCCGAAACGCACCAGCACCGACAGGAATTCACCGGTGTCCGGCGTGATGTTGAGCATGCGCCGGGCGCGCTCGGTTTCATGCGCGTCGTTTTCAGCACCGAAGCGTGCCAGTTCGTTCTTCAATTCCGAAAGCTGCATCGTCATTGCTTCTTTCATTTGCCACAGCAAGGGTGAGCATTGTGGCCTGTCCGGCCACATTTCGTACTTCTCTTAAGCCTGTACTCCGATGAGGTTGCGATAGTTCCCGCCTTCTTCACGCGGGATGGTCCACCGGCCCGCGGCCCTCATTGGTTTCCGCAAGGACACGGCCATGGTTCTCGACATTCTGGCAATCGGCGCCCACCCCGACGACATCGAACTCGGTTGCGGCGGCAGCCTGGCCAAGCTGGCCCGCGACGGTGCACGCATCCATGCGCTGGTGCTCAGCCGTGGTGGCCGTGGCTGCCATGCCGGCATCGACCGCAGCGACGAATCCCACCGCGCGTTGCGCCGCCTGGGTGTGACCGAGGTGATCCAGCAGGATTTCCCGGATACGCGCTTTCCTGCCTGCCGCAACGACATCGTCGCGGTGATCGAGCAGGCCTGCGCGCAGATCGCACCGCATCGCGTCTACACGATGTGCGGCGAAGACCACCACCAGGACCATCGCACCGTCCATGAAGCGTCAATCATCGCCTGCCGCAGCATCCCGCAGATCCTCTGCTACGAGAGCCCCAGCACCCTGCCGCAGTTCGCACCGCAGGTGTTCGAGGACATCAGCGCACAACTGGACCTGAAGATCCACGCATTGCGCGAGCATGCCAGCCAGGGCGATCGCCACTACATGCAGGAGGACCACCTGCGCTGCCACGCGCAGTTCCGCGGCCAGCAGATCGGCATCGGCCCCAGTGAGGGCTTCGTGCCCTACCGGCTGGTGCTGTGATGAAAACGCTGCTGTTCCTGGCCATGTGTGCCTTCATCCTGGTGCGTGTGTGCGTGCAGGCCTCGCGTCGCCCCAGCACGCGCCTGTACAGCATCGATGCGATCGTGCCGGCCTACAACGAAGCGCCGTGCCTGGAGCGCTCGTTGACCGGCCTGCTGCAGAACCCCTACGTGGCACGGGTGATCTGCGTGAATGACGGTTCCACCGACAACACCGCCCAGGTACTCGATGCGCTGCAGGCGCGCTGGCCCGGGCGCCTCGTGGCCGTGCACCAGGCCAACACCGGCAAGGGCGGCGCGCTGATGCATGGCCTGCGGCACGCCACCGCCGAGCAGGTGTTCCTGACCGACGCCGACACCCACATCGATCCGCGCGGCCATGGCCTGGGCCACCTGCTGGACGAGATCGAGCGCGGTGCCGATGCGGTCGGTGGCGTACCCTCGTCCAGCCTGCAGGGTGCCGGCTTCCTGCCGCATGTGCGCGCCAGCCTGAAGCTGCCGATGATCGTCATCAAGCGCAGCTTCCAGCAGTGGCTGGGCGGCGCACCGTTCATCGTCTCCGGCTCGTGTGGCCTGTTCCGCACCTCGGTGCTGCGCAAGGTCGGTTTCTCCGACCGCACCCGCGTCGAAGACCTGGATATGTCCTGGTCGCTGGTCGCGCAGGGCTACCGTGTCCGCCAGAGCGTGCGCTGCGTGGTCTACCCGCAGGAATGCAACACGCTGGTGGAGGAATGGCGGCGCTGGCGACGCTGGATCGTCGGCTATGCGGTATGCATGCGCCTGCATCGCGGCCTGCTGCTGACCCGCTTCGGCGTGTTCAGCATCCTGCCGATGATGCTGCTTGCCCTTGCCGGCATCGTGCTGACGCTGCAGGTCTGGTTCGGTGCGGCCCAGCTGCATGGGCCGGGTGGCCTCGCCCTGTCGGTGATGCCGTTGTTCTGGATCGGCATCGTCATGTTGCTGGCGGTGATCAGTGCGATCCACCACCGCCGCGCGTCGCTGGTCCCTGCCGCCGCGTTCTCGATGCTGTACGTGCTGCTCGCCTATGCGATCTGGCTGATGCATGGCGTGGCCGGGCTGTTTACCGGCCGCGAGCCGGCACGCGACAAGCCGACCAGGTATCCGCATGTGGTGGAATGACCTCGCCGCCATGGCCGACGCGCTATCGACGCTGCCACCCCACGTCGATTCCAGCGCCCAGGTTTCGCCGCGTGCGATCGTGCGGGGCGAGGTACGGATCGGCGCTGGCAGCCGCATCTGCGACGGCGCCCAGCTGCACGGGCCGGTATCGATCGGCCGCGACTGCCTGATCGGCAACAACGCACTGCTGCGCGGTCCGCTGCACATCGGTGACGGTGTGCGCATCGGCTTTGCCAGTGAACTGAAGAACGCACTGATCGGCGACGGCGCCTGCATCGGCCCGCAGTGCTTCATCGCCGACAGCCGCGTCGACGCCCGTGCCTACCTGGGCGCGCTGGTGCGTACCAGCAACCATCGCCTGGATGGCGCAACGGTCACCGTCCACATCGGCGACACCGTCATCGACAGCCAGCGCGACAAGCTCGGCGCCTGGATCGGCGAAGGTGCCGCGCTGGGCGTCGGCGTGATCATCCTGCCCGGTCGCATCGTCGCCCCGGGCAGCCAGTTCGGCCCGCGCATCACCGTGGAACGAAACCTGCCGCCCGGTCGCTACCGGCTGCTGCAGTCGCTGCATTCCCAACCCCTGGAGTAACCCCATGCGATTGATCATCCGTGGCGCACTGCCGTGCGCCCTGCTGCTGGCTGTGTCCAGCGCCCATGCCGGCATCGACCGGGTCTCGGTGCAGCTGGATCATGCCGACTACACCGATGGCTTTGGCAAGCGCGACGTACAGACCGTGGATGTGGCCGGTCGCAGCGGTGACAGCCGCTGGCATCTGGGCCTGGCCCATGGTGAACGCGACTACGGCAGCAAGCGCTTCAGCGGCAATCGGGTGCAGGGCTCCCTGCACCAGCGCTGGAGTCAACGCTTTTCGACCCGCACCGCCTTCACCGCCTCCAACGATGACCCGGTATTCGTCAACCGCCAGCTCAACCAGGACTTCCAGTGGAAGGTGGCACCGCAGACCGTGCTGAGCGTGGGCGGCAAGTACGCCCAGTACCATGCCGGCGCATACGTGAGTGGCTGGTCGGTAGGTGCCTCGCACTACTTCCCGCGCGTGACCACCTCACTGCGCCACGAGCGGCATCGCCAGTCCAATGGGCCCGACGGCCATGGCACCACGCTGTCACTGCGCCTGAAGGATGCGCAGGGCGGTGGTTCGACCCAGCTGTGGCTGGGCAGCGGTACGTCCGGCTACACCGCCGATTCCGATCCGCTGCTGCTGCGCGAACACGATGCACGTCGTGCCTTCCTGCGCCGCAGCCAGCCGCTGGGGGAGCATCTGGTGCTGGACATGGGCATTGGCAAGACCTGGCACAGGACGCGCCTGGACCGCTTCCAGAGCGTGCAGTCGCACCTGGGCCTGGGCTACCACTGGTAGAGCCGTGGCCGGTCGGCGGCGCGTGACGCCGCCGACCCTCGATCAACAGGCTTCAGCGCCACCACGCGCGCGCCAGCGCCAGCGCGCCGACGGCACCGGACACCCAGCTCCACATCGGCAGGTCGCCCCAGTACCAGCCTGGCGGTTGCAGCACGTACACCAGTGCGGCGATGGCCAGCAGGCCGACGCCGGTGATCGCACCGACCGCGCGCTTCTGCAGGCGCTGCACGCTGGCATCGAGCGCGACCAGATCGCGCGAGCGCATCGCCAGCTCATGGCGGCCCTCCACCTGCTGGGTCAGCCAGGCGTGCACCAGGCGCGGCATGTCCGGCGCGTGGGTCATGATTTCCGGCAAGCGCTTGCCGATCTCGCGCACGACCCGACGCGGGCTGTAGCGCTCGCGCAGGATCTTCGCCAGCACCGGCTTGGCCACCGCCCAGATGTCGATCTGCGGATCCAGCTGGCGCCCGACACCTTCGATGTTCAGCAGGGTCTTCTGCAGCAGGATCAGCTGCGGCTGCAGGGTCAGCTGGTAGCGCTGCGCCACGCGGAACAGCTTCATCAGCACTTCGGCCAGCGAGATCTGCGACAGCGGGCGGGTGAAGTACGGCTCGCACACCGAACGCACGGCCGCTTCCAGATCATCGATGCGCACGTTGTCCGGCATCCAGCGCGCCTGCACGTGCAGTTCGGCGATGCGGCGATAATCGCGGTTGAAGATGGCCATGAAGTTCTCGGCCAGGTAGTACTGATCTTCCTGCGACAGCTGGCCCATGATGCCGAAGTCCAGCGCGATGAAGCGCGGGTTGGCGCGACGCGACGGATCGGTATCGACCCAGATGTTGCCGGCGTGCGCATCGGCATGGAAGAAGTTGTCGCGGAACACCTGGGTGTAGAACACCCGCACGCCCTTGGCGGCCAGCGCCTTGCGGTCGATGCCGGCCTTGTCCAGTGCAGCGATGTCATCGGACGGAATGCCCCACACGCGCTCCAGGGTCAGCGCGCGCTCGGCGGTGTGGCTCCAGATCACTTCCGGCACGTACAGGTCGTCGCTGTTTTCCCAGAAGCGGCGCAGCACGCTGGCATTGGCGCCTTCGCGCTGCAGGTCCAGCTCAGCGGCCAGGGTGTTCTCGACTTCGGCCACCACTTCGCGCGGACGGATCTTGTCGGCACGCGGATGGGTACGCTCGACCAGGGCAGCCAGCGAGTTGAGCAGGGCGATGTCGGCGTCGATCTGCTTCTCGATGCCCGGGCGCAGCACCTTGACCACCACCTGGCGGCCATCGGCCAGCGTGGCCGCATGCACCTGTGCGATCGAGGCCGAGGCCAGCGGTTCGGTATCGAAGCTGGCGAATGCCTCGCTGACCGGCAGGCCGAGTGCTTCCTCGACGATGCGGCGCGCGGTATCGCCGTCGAACGGCTTGACCCGGTCCTGCAGCAGGGTCAGTTCGTTGGCCACGTCCGGCGGCACCAGGTCGCGGCGGGTGGACAGGATCTGGCCGAACTTGACGAAGATCGGACCGAGATCCTGCAGCGCCAGGCGCAGGCGCGCACCGCGCGACTGTACAGCGATGTCGGCCGAAGCACGCGGCACGAACGGTTTGGCCAGGCGCAGCCAGCGCTCAGCCGGCGTGCCGTGCAGCAGGTCGTCCAGGCGGTAGCGCAGGATCACCCGGCCGATGCGGCTTGCCCGCAGCACGGCCTTCATGCGGCACCCCGCAGGCGCTGGACGCGCGCGCCAAGGCGCTCGACGTCATCACGCAGTACGTCCACATCATCGTGGAAGGCATCCAGTTCGGCGCGCGGTACCACGTCGCGCGATTCCTCGGTGATGAACTCGGCAGCGCTGTGGGCCAGATCGATCGCACCCTGGCGCGCGTGCTGCAGGGCGCTGCGCAGGGTGTTGGCCACCTGCACACCCAGTACCTCGCCGAACACGCTGACGAACGGCTGCTGCCAGTCCGGATCGAAACCCTTGGCCAGCTGCTGCAGGCGTCGCGCCAGTTCGGCGTCACCGGCCACGCGTACACGGCCCTCGTTGTTGGACTCGCCGCGCCGTGCGTTGGCCAGCAGCGGCAGCTGCGCCAGCACGCCGGCCAGGCTGCTGCGCACGGCCAGGTCGGCTTCCTGCGCATCCACCGGGCCGACCAGCAGCTGGTCGCCGTCGACGCTGATGCGCATCGCCAGCGACGGCGCTTCCAGGGTCAGGTCGATGTGCCGGCCATCTAGACTGGCCAGTGCATGGCGGGTATCCGGATCCAGCGCCAGCGCGCGGTTCAGGGCGATCTGCAGGGCGCGGCCAGCGACCGGCTTGAGGGACTTGAGCAGGGAAAGAGCCATGTGCGCATTCTACCTGCGTGGGTGGGGGGCTTGCGCCGGGCTGCCGCCCGGCACCCGCGGTAGTGCCGGCCGCTGGCCGGCAAGATCAACATCAAAAGCTGGCGATCCGTGAGATGGCGGGGTGGGTCCCGTTGCTGCGCAACGGGCTCTGACCCCAATGCTGATGGGATCTGGCGTTGGTAGATGCCGACCTTGGTCGGCGCTGGATGTCAGGGGGCCAACCATGGTTGGCCGCTACCCGAGCCGGCAGCCCGGTGATTCATCTGTGCCTCACCTGGGTGGCTATGGAAGGTTCATGCTGTACGGCCACGCAACGCACAGGACATCGCATTCCCATGGCACGGACCCGGGTCGGCATCATCTTCGGGGGCAAATCCTCCGAGCACGAGGTTTCACTGCAGTCGGCGAAGAACATTCTCGATGCGCTTGATCGCGAGCGCTTCGAGCCGGTGCTGGTCGGCATCGACAAGCAGGGCCAGTGGCATCTGAACCAGCCGGACACCTTCCTGATCAACGCCGATGATCCGTCGCGCATCGCGCTGCATCGCTCGGGCCAGTCGCTGGCGGTGCGCCCGGGTGCGGAACAGGCACAGCTGCAGCCGTCCGATCCGGCCAGCGCGCTGGGCCAGATCGATGTGGTGCTGCCGATCGTGCATGGGCCGCTGGGCGAAGACGGTGCGCTGCAGGGCCTGCTGCGCATGGCCAACCTGCCCTTCGTCGGCTCGCCGGTACTGGCTTCGGCAGTGGCGATGGACAAGGACGTGACCAAGCGCCTGTTGCGCGACGCTGGCCTGCAGGTGGCACCGTGGCTGTGCATCCGTCGCCACCAGGCGGCAACGGTCGATGTCGATGCGGTGATCGCACAGCTCGGTCTGCCGCTGTTCGTGAAGCCGGCCAACCAGGGTTCGTCGGTGGGCGTGAGCAAGGTCAAGGACGCAGCGGGCTTCGCCGACGCACTGGCATTGGCGCTGCGCTACGACCACAAGGTGCTGGTGGAATCGGCGGTGGTCGGCCGCGAGATCGAGTGCGCGGTACTGGGCAACGCGCACCCGCAGGCCAGCCTGTGCGGCGAGGTGGTGGTGCACGACGAGTTCTACGCCTACGACACCAAGTACATCAACGAAACTGGCGCCGAGGTGGTGGTACCTGCGGATATCGATGCCGCAACCCAGGCGCGCATCCAGCAGATCGCACTGCAGGCCTACCAGGCGCTGGAGTGTGCCGGCATGGCGCGCGTGGACGTATTCCTAACTGCGGGCGGCGGGATCGTCATCAACGAGGTCAACACGCTGCCGGGCTTCACCCGCATCAGCATGTACCCGAAATTGTGGGGTGCCAGCGGAGTCGATTACACGACGTTGATTACGCGCCTGATCGAACTGGCACTGGAGCGTCACGAAGCCGATCGCGGATTGCACAGCGCCGCGTAGCGTTGTGATCGCCCGCAGAGCCGAGCATGGCTCGACTCTGCGGAAAGCGATGCCGGCCAGCGGCCGGCACTACCGGCTAGCCGCGCTTGCGGAACATCGAGATCACCGCAAGGATCAGGAACACCACGAACAGGATCCAGGCGATGTTCGTTGCGGCGCCGGCAATGCCGGAAAAGCCCAGAACGGCGGCGATGATGGCGATGACAAAGAAAATGATGGCGTAATGCAGCATGGCGCTCCTCGCGGGTGGTCGAGCCTTGGATGGCGTGGGTCCATCCTCCCGATCCTGCGGTGTGCAACCAGTGACGGCGATCTATGCAGCAGATGAAGCCTTCAGCCTGCGCAGCCCTTCTTCGATGCTGACCTGCGGCACATAGCCGAAATCGCGGCGGGCCGGCTCCATGCTGTACCAGTGCGGCGTGCACAGCTGCTCGGCCAGGAAGCGGGTCAGCGGCGGCTCGCCACGCAGGCGCAGCAGCGGCCACAGCCGTTCGCAGACCGCGCCGATGCGATAGGCGGTCTTGAAACTGATCGCCTTGTCCACCGTCGGCGCGCCAACAGCGGCCAGCAGCCGGTTGACCAGCTTGCGCATGGGCAGCGGTTCGCCGTTGGAAATGAAGTAGGCCTTGCCCGCACACGCGGCACCCGGCGCCAATGCCTCGAAAGCGAGGAAATGCGCGAGCGCGGCGTTGTCGATGTAGGTGGTATCGACCTTGTTGTTGCCGTCGCCGACCAAGCGCAGGCGACCCTGACGTGCACGCTCGGCCAGGCGTGGCACCAGCTGCTGGTCACCCGGGCCCCAGATCAGGCGCGGGCGCAGTGCCACCGTCGCCAGCGATACATCGTTGGCGGCCAGCACGCGCTGTTCGGCGATCGCCTTGGTCGCCGCATACGGTGCCTGGAAGTCCTCGCCGTACGGCACCTCGTCAGCCCCCAGGCCTTCCACCGGATGCGTGGCGCGGTGGGTCACGCTGGGCGTTGAGGTGTAGACCAGCCGGTTGATGCCGTGCGCGCGGCATGCCGCAATGACATTGTCGGTGCCGACCACGTTGGCCTGGTGGTAGCTGTCATAGCTGCCCCAGGCGCCGGCCTTGGCGCCGTTGTGGAACACCGCATCGACGCCGGCCACCGCGTGCAGCACTGCCTGCGCATCGGCCAGATCGCCGCGGATCTGGCCCACGCCCATGGCCTGCAGTTCCGGGTAGTGGCTGCGGTTGAACGCCAGCACCTGGTGGCCACGTTCGACCAGCCCGCGGCACAGCGCCTGGCCAAGGAAACCACCACCACCGGTGACCAGGATCTTCATGCGCGCTTCTCCAGTTCGGCGCTGGCCCAGACGGCGAGCTTCTCGCGGCCGATCTTGGCGTTGTGACGGATATCGACGGGGAACGCGGGATGCATCAGGAAGTGCTGCAGGCCGGCCTCAGGGGTGCGCGCTGCGGCATGCGCACGCAGCGCTTCCTGCAACGCCGGGCTGTCGCTCTGGCCACGCTGCAGTTCCACGCACAGCACCGGTACCTGCGCACCCGCCGGGCCAACGCCGACCAGTGCCGTGCGTGCCACGCCGGGCACGGTATTGAACACCGGCTCGACCTGTTCGGTGTACAGCGGCCCTTGTGCGGTTTCCACGCGATGGGTCTTGCGCCCGCAGAACCACAGCCGGCCCTGCACATCGAAGTAGCCCACGTCACCCATGCGATGGACGATGCGGGTGCTGCCATCGGCCAGCGTCTCGCGGATCTTAGCTGCGGCCGTGGCCTGCGGGCGGTTGAAGTAGCTGTCGGTGGCGGTCGGGCCAGCCACCGTGATTTCTCCCACTTCGCCAACCGCCAGCACGCGCGCCTGCGACCAGTCGGCCAGCGGCGCGTCATCGATGGCGATGATGCGCACTTCGTTCGGGGCCACCACGCTGCCCACGCAGGTGCCGGCGCCGGCCTCGGTGGCCGCGCGGGTACGCTCCAGCTCACGCCCCTCGACCACCGCCACCGGCAGGCACTCGGTGGCGCCGTACGGGGTCCAGAACTGCGCATCGGCGGGCAGCAGGCTGCGGATGGTGGCGACCACGTCCGGCGGCACCGGCGCACCGGCCGAGGTCACCCGGGTCACCGTCGGCAACGGCCGGCCATGCCGGGCCAGCACCCGCATCAATGCCGGCGAGCCGAACAGCTGGGTCACGCCGAAGCGCTGGATGGCATCGTGCAGGCGTGCCGGATCGGCCTGCGCCGGCCGGGTCGGGTCCATGTCCGGGATCACCGAGGTCAGGCCCAGCGCCGGGTCGAACAAGGCAAAGGGCGGGAAGGTCGGCAGGTCCACGCCGCCCGCTTCCATGCCGAACGCGCTGCCCAGCAGCTGGATCTGGCCCAGGAAGTGGCGGTGGCGGTAGACCACGCCCTTGGGCACACCGGTGGAGCCGCTGGTGAACAGGATCGCCGCCATGTCCTCGCCATCGGTGTCGGCCAGCATCGCCCCGCCCTTGGCGCCGGCGCGCTCCAGCGCGGCCAGGCTGGTACCGCCCCAGCCGAGGCGGCGGCCAACGGTGACCAGGCGGGTCGCCGACGGCGCCCAGCGCAGCGCCAGCCGCGCCACGTGCGCCAATGGAATGCCAATGAAGGCCTGCGGCTGCGCCTCGTCCAGGCACTGTTTCAGCGCGCGCTTGTCGATGCCCGGATCGACCAGCACCGGCACCGCGCCCAGCTTGAACAACGCGAACATCAGCAGGAAGAACTCCGGCGACGGCCGCACCATCACCACCGTGCGCACTCCACGGCCGATCCCATAGCCGGCCAGGCCGGCGGCCATGGCATCACTGCGGGCGTCCAACTGGCGGTAATCCAGGGTGACATCGTAGGCGGCCATGCCGTTGCCGGCGCCCCGGCGGCCCGGGCAGCGGATGGCGATCTGGTCAGGGCGTTCACGCGCCAGTTCAGGCAGGCGCGCGGCAATGTTGCAGGGTCGGTTCATCCGTTCATTGTCGCCGCTTACGGAATTTCTTGCGCGGCGGCCCACTTCGTGGAAAATCCGCACCCTCGTTCCTGATTCCGACTGCCGCCCGAGGCGGCTTGCCCATGCAACATCCCTGCATGACCTGCGGCGCCTGCTGCACCCAATACCGCGTGGCCTTCCACTGGATGGAATCGGACGAGGTCACCCCCGGCGGCGTGCCGCACCAGCTGACCGAGGTGCTGGACCCGCACCGCCTGTGCATGCGCGGCACCCACTCCAAGCCGGTGCGCTGCGTGGCGCTGGACGCGCAGATCGGCGTGTACTCACGCTGCACCATCCACCCCAACCGGCCCAGCGTGTGCCGTGAGGTGGATGCATCGTGGGAGTACGGCAAGGCCAGCCCGCAGTGCGACAAGGCACGCATCGCCTATGGCCTGGACCCGCTGACGCTGGCCGACTGGCGCTGGCGCGATGATGCCGACAATGACGACGATCACCCGGACGACAACGGCAACAGCCCGTCCTCACCGCCGCAGGCACCGGTCGCGGCGTAGTAGTGCCGGCCGCTGGCCGGCAACCTCATGAACCCTTCGGGTGTGCCGACCAACGGTCGGCACCCACCGGAAGAGGAAGGGGTGGGTGCCGACCGTTGGTCGGCACACCGATCAGATCGGGTTGGCGTCCAGGAACGCGCGGATCTCCGGCACCAGCACTTCGTGCTTGTCTTCCAGCACGTAGTGCCCGGCGTCCTCGAAGGCATGCACCTGGGCCTGCGGCAACGCGGCCTGGAAGCCCTTCAGGAAGTGGTGGTCGAACACGAAGTCGCGCAGGCCCCAGCCGAGGAAGGCCGGTCGGTCGGCGAACGACGGCAGCGCCTTGCCGGCCCGCTCCAGCAGCGACCAGGCCTTGTCGGCCGGCGACAGCGGGATGTCCTGCATGAAACGGATGGTGCTGATGCGGTTGGCCCAGCTGTTGTACGGCGACACGTAGGCGCGGCGCACGTCGGCCGGCATCTTCCGCGCCACGCCCAGCCACGAGGCACCGGACGAGAACGCGTTGAAGCTGCGGATGATCCACTCGCCGATCTTCCAGTGGCGGCCCAGCGCGATCTGCCACGGCATCGTCTTCGCCGCCGGCATCGGGAACGCGGCGGTATTGAGCACCACCAGGCGCTTGACCTGGTCGTGGTGCGACAGCGCCCAGCCGAAACCGATCATGCCGCCCCAGTCGTGCACCGCCAGGGTCACCGGGCCGGTGATGCCCAGGTGCTTCAGCAGCGCATCGAGGTCGTCAACGCGCGACTGCAGCGTGTACTCGTAGCGGCTGTCATCGGGCTTGTCCGACAGGCCCATGCCGATGTGGTCCGGCACGATGCAGCGGTATGTGTCCGACAGGCCGGCCACCAGCGTGCGCCAGTAATAGCTCCACGACGGGTTGCCATGCACCATCACCACCACTTCGCCATCGCGCGGGCCTTCGTCGAGATAGTTCATCGACAGGCCGGGGCGAACCTCGAAGCGCTGCGGGTGGGCGGGGTAACCGGGAAGATCGCGCATGCGGAGCACCTAGGGAGAGTCGCGGCGCAATGTGGAGCCGAGCCGATGCTCGGCTGCTCTCCGGTCCGCTGCGGAAGAGCCGCGCTGCGCGCGTGAGCCGAGCATGGCTCGGCTCTACAGGAGGTCGGGCAGCGGGCTGCTTACCAGACCACTTCGGCCATCGAGCAGTTCAGGCCGGAACCAATGCCCAGAAGTGCAATGCGATCGCCCTTCTTCAGCTTGCCCAGCTGCTTGAGCTTGCTCAGCACGATCGGCACCGAGGCCGGGCCGATGTTGCCGTGCTCGCCGAAGATGGTCATGACCTTCTTCGGGTCGATGCCGAAGTTCTTGATGAACGCAGCGGTGTGCGGCTGGCTGACCTGGTGGATCACGAACTGGTCCAGCTCTTCCACGGCCCAGCCCAAGGCGATCTTGGCGGCGGTGAAGGTCTTCTGGGCCAGCTTGATGCCTTCGATCAGCAGCAGGCGGGTATCGGTGACCATGCGGTCCAGATTGCCCAGGCACAGCTGGTTCCACTCGGTGGCCGAACGGGTCACGCCACCCTTGTAGCGGGGTGCATCCGGCACCAGTTCCGAGCGCGCCATCACCATCGCGGCGGCGCCCGAACCGGTGGTCAGGGCGGCCAGCTCGTTGCGGAAGTCGTCGGCGGTGACGTCCGGGGCGGTCATGCGCTCCAGGGTCTTCTCGTACACCAGGTTGGCGGTCTCGCCATCCACCACCAGCGCGTAGTCGATGTCGCCACGCTCGATCATGCGCGCCGCGATATCCATGCCGTTGATGAAGGCCAGGCAGGCATTGGCGACGTCGAAGGTCATGCACTCGTCGCTGACGCCGAGGTTGCCCGACACGATCGAGGCGGTGGACGGCTCCAGGTAGTCGCGGCTGACCGAGGTGTTGACCAGCAGGCCGACCTGCGTCGCATCGATGCCTGCGTCTTCCAGCGCCTTGCGGCCGGCCATGGTGGCGGCATCGGACGCCAGCACGCCGTTGTCCCACAGGCGGCGGGCATGGATGCCGGCGATATCGCCGAGCACGTCGGTGCGGATACCGAGGCGATCCAACGTCGGCTGCAGCCGCTCGTTGATTTCCTTGGTCGTCAGCGTATGCGGCGCATCAACGTGTGCCAGGCCGGCGATCGAGACATTCTTGAAGAGCATCGAGGTTAGCGCCAAGGCTCAGGCAAAAGGGGGCGCTATTCTATAACCCCCGGGGCCTTCACCGCATCTTTACGAATTCAGGCTTGGCCGTATGGTGAAGCGTTCAGCGCGGCGGGCACTGGAACGCGGCGAACCGCTGGCTGCCATCGGCGGGCGCGGCGGCGGCCTGTACGGCGTTGGCGCCGGCACTCGGGGCCTCGTTGCGGGCCAGGGTTTCCAGCTCTTCCTGCACGCGCAGCGGGTTGCGGTTGTAGAAGCCGACCTTGCTCTTCACGGTGACCACCACCTCGCCCTTGGCGATGCAGCCGGCCGGAACCGGACCTGCCGGCAACACGCGGGTCGCCTTGCCGGCCGGTTCGATCGGCACCCAGGTACAGGCAGTGACGGTGAGCAGCAGAGAGGAAAGCAGCAGAACGCGCATGGGCAGATCCTGGAAGGGTATGGGGCGATTCTGCCTGAACAGCCTGAATCGGGGGTAGCCGGGGCCGGGGGCAGAGCCCCCTGCGGGGGATCCGACCCCAGGTCGGCAGAGGGGTCGGATCCCCCGCAGGGGGCTCCGACCCCTTAAGGGTTTGCCGGCCAGCGGCCGGCACTACCGGGGAGCCGGCCCGCCACAGGCGGGCCGGGTCGTGCCTTATTTCTTGACCGGGTTGCCCTCGGCGTCGATCACCGTCACCTCGCCCAGGTTCAGCGCGCGCACGGCCGCTTCGGTCTGCTTGAGATCGCCCACCACCACCCAGGTCAGGGCCTGCGGCTTGATCTCGGCAGCGGCCTGCTGCACCTGCGCCGGGGTCATCGCTTCGATCTCGGCCTTGCGACGCAGCACATAGTCGTCCGGGCGCTTGAACTGCACGATCGAACCGATGGTCGCGGCCACGGCACTGGCGGTCTCGTAGGCACCGGGCAGGCTGAGGGTCTGGATGTTGCGGATGCGGTTGACTTCGGCAGCGGTGGCCGGCTTGCTGCCGTCGGCGAATGCGGCGATCTCCTTGCGCATTTCCGCCAGTGCCGGGCCGGTCTTGTCGATCTGCACCGGCGCACTGGCCATCCACGGGCGCTGGCCCACCGAACTGGTCGCGCTGCTGCGCGCGCCGTACGACCAGTGCTTGTCCTCGCGCAGGTTCATGTTCAGGCGCGAGGTGAAGTCGCCGCCGATCACGCCGTTGGCAATGTCGAAGCGGGTCGAACTGGCGGCGCTGGACGGCGCCACCACCTGGCCGGCGAACAGGTTGGCCTGCACCGCACCCGGCTGGTCGATCAGGAACACGCGCGGGCCCTTCGGCAGCGCGACATCGGTGGCCGCCTTCACCTGCGGCGCCTCGCCGGTCGCCTTCCAGTCACCCAGCTGCTTGTCCAGCAGCGGCACGATCTCGGCAAGGGTGGTGTCACCGACCACGATCAGGGTGCCATTCTGCGGGCGCAGCCAGTCGTGGTGGAAATCAACCAGATCTTCGCGGGTGAGGCCGTTGATCGCCGCCTCGTCGCCGCTGCCGGTGAACGGGATGGCGTACGGGTGGCCCTTGCCGTACAGCAGCGGCGGCAGCACGCGCATGGCCACTGCACCCGGGTTCACCTTCTCCTGCTGGATGCCGGCGATCCAGGTCGCCTTGACCCGGTCGATCTCGCCCTGCTCGAAACGCGGTTCGCGCAGCAGGTCGCGGTACAGCGCCAGCGACGGTGCCAGGTTTTCCTTCAGCGCCGACAGGTCCACGCTCATCGAGTCCAGACCGGCCGAGGCATCCAGGCTGGCGCCCAGTGCGTCGGCGGCGTCGGCGAAGGCCAGCGAACCGAGCTTGCCGGCGCCTTCGGTCATCAGGCTCATGGTGAAGTTGGCGGTGCCGGGCTTGCGGCCCTGGTCGGCGCTGAAGCCGCCCGGGAACTGGTAGCTGAACTGCACCACCGGAATCTCGTGGCGTTCGGCCAGGATCACCTGGGTGCCGTTCTTCAGCGTGGCGCGCTGCAGTGCCGGGAACTTCAGCTGCGGGAACTCGCGGGTCTGCGGCACGCCGGCCTTGCGGTCCACCTGTTCCGGCAGGGTGCTGTACTTCGGGTCCACCGCCGGCACGGTGAACGGCTTCGGCGTCTGGCTCGGTTCTTCCTTCAGCGCCACGCGCTCACCCGGTGCGATCACCAGGGTGTGGCTGCCCTTGTCCAGCCACTCTGCGCCCAGGCGGCTCAGATCGGCGGCACTGGCCTTCTCGATGTTGGCCAGCGAGGTGCGGAAGCAACCCGGGTCGCCGGTGAACACCGCGCACTCGGCCAGCGCATCGGCCTTGCCGCCGAAGCCACCGATGCGCTCGATGCCACGGATGAAGCCGGCACGGGCGCCGGTCTTGGCGCGCTCCAGCTCGGCCGCGGTCGGGCCCTGCTTGATCAGGCGGTCCAGTTCCTCGTCGATGATCTTCTCGACCTTGGCCGGGTCCTGGCCCTGCTTGACGGTCGCCACGATCACGAAGTTGGAGCCCAGCTGCGAGGTCGACAGGCCCGAGCCGATGCTGTCCACCAGCTTGTCCTGGTGCTGCAGGCGCTGGCTCAGGCGTGAGGACTTGGCGCCGCCCAGCACTTCGGAGAACAGCTGCAACTGGTCGATGTCGGCGGTGCCGACCTGTGGCACGTTCCAGGCGCGGTAGATGCGCGCCTGCGGCACCTTGTCGGTCATCGTCTCGCGGGTATCGGCACTGCGCTTGGCCACGTTCACCGCCGGCTGCGCCATGGTCGGGCCAGCGGGGATGCTGCCGAAGTACCTGGCGACCTTCTCCTTGGCGGTGGCCAGATCGATGTCGCCGGCCAGCACCAGCACCGCGTTGTTGGGGCCATACCAGGTACGGAACCAGGTCTTCACGTCATCCAGCGAGGCCGCGTTGAGATCGTTCATCGAGCCGATCACGCCGTGGTGGTACGGGTGGCCAACCGGATACAGCGCCTTGTTGATCTGGTCCCAGGCCTGGCCGTAGGGCTGGTTCTCGCCCTGGCGCTTCTCGTTCTGCACCACGCCGCGCTGCTCGTCCAGCGCAGCCTGGTCGATCGCACCGACCAGATGGCCCATGCGGTCCGACTCCATCCACAGCGCCATGTCCAGCGCGGTGGTCGGCACGTTCTCGAAGTAGTTGGTGCGATCGGTGTTGGTGGTGCCGTTCTGGTTGGTGGCACCGACCTGCTTGAACGGTTCGAAGAATTCGCCGTCGTGGTTCTCGCTGCCCTGGAACATCAGGTGCTCGAACAGGTGCGCGAAGCCGGTGCGGCCGGCCGGCTCATCCTTGCTGCCCACGTGGTACCAGACGTTGACCGCGACGATCGGCGCCTTGCGATCGGTATGCACGATCACGCGCAGGCCGTTGGGCAGGGTGAACTGCTCGTACGGGATATCGACCTTGGCCGGTGCCGTCGGCCTGGCGGCAAGCGCGGAGGTGGGCGCAAGCGTGCCCAGGGCGGTGCTGAGGGCGACGGCCAGCAATGCGGCGCGCGGGCGAAGGGCGAGAGACATATCCGGATCCTTGGTCACATAGGTGAACCCCGATCCTAGCCTGCGCAGGCAACGGCAGGAATCGGTCGCCAGTCACTGGGGGTGTTTGCCCTGAAGGCCATCCGGCCCGGCCCCAGCCGGGGGGCGTGAACCGTCACATGTGCCGGCTGAAGGCGTCCGGACAGTGTCCGCGGCACATCGAATGGACAGGTGTCCGCCCACCGGACACTTTTCGATTGATAAAAAACCCTTGTAAATCAATGAATAAAAGTTGGCACGGGGATTGCTCGGCACTTCCTGCGCCAGGAAGGGCTTCAGACGCAAGCTGACTGAAGACTGAACAAATGCAGGAAATCGAAAATTCTTCTTGCATCCCCAGAACTGGTGTACTACCTTACTACCACACCACTGATCACCAACACTAAACAGGCCCCGTCATGAACGCCAAGACCATTGCCATCGCCATCGCCCTGATCGCCGGCACCGCGGTTGTTTCGTCGGTGCAGGCCTCCGAATCCATCAAGACCCTGGCCACCGTGCAGGTTCGCCCGGCGGCCGACCAGCTGGCCCAGCAGGCCTGGGAACAGGCCAGCGGCATCCCGACCCTGGCCACCGTGGAAGTGCGCCCGAGCGCCGACCAGCTGGCCGAGCGCAACGGCTACGTCGCCGCCCCGGTCGCCGCCGCGATGCCGATCACCACCCTGGCCTCGGTGGAAGTGCGCCCGAGCCTGGAACAGCGCGTCGCCCTGGCCGCCGAACTGGAAGCCCAGCGCTACGCCGCCACCCTGGCTGCCGCTGCCACCAGCGTCGCCAACCAGGTGATCGTCAACCTGCCGGCCCTGCAGGTGCGTCCAAGCGCTGCAGACCTGCAGGCCCTGGCCACCGAAACCGCGCAGGTCCTGCTGCGCCCGTAAGCGGTGCCGCCCTGCCCAGCGCAGGGCGTGCGCCGTAGAGGCGGCGGTCGTCGCAGGTACACTGCGCCGATGAATGCCGCGCCCCCGTTCCACGTGATCCTGTTCCAACCGGAAATCCCGCCCAACACGGGCAATGTGATCCGGCTCTGCGCCAACACCGGCGCGCAGCTGCACCTGGTCGAGCCGCTCGGCTTCGCACTGGAAGACAAGCAGCTCAAGCGCGCCGGCCTGGACTACCACGAGTACTCGCGCCTGCAGGTGCACCCCGACCTGGACACCGCGCTGGCGCGGATCGCACCGAAGCGGTTGTTCGCCCTGAGTACGCGTGCCAGCGTCCGCTATGACAGCGTGGCGTTCGAAGATGGTGATGCCTTCCTGTTCGGCCCGGAAAGCCGTGGCCTGCCGCAGGACGTGCTCGATGCGCTGCCGGATGGCCGCCGCCTGCGCCTGCCGATGCGGCCGGGCAACCGCAGCCTCAATCTTTCCAACACCGTTGCCGTGGTGATGTACGAGGCGTGGCGGCAACATGGGTTTGCCGGCGGCGCGTAAACCGCCTCAGGTGGGTGCGAAGCACTGCTGATGGGTGTGACCTGCTTCTGGTGGGTGCGGACCTTGGTCCGCACAAATGCCTGGTCGCGCGCTGAAGGAGTGTGCCAACCAAGGTTGGCACCTACCAAAGACAGGTCAAGGCGGCTGCAGAAACTTCTGGAAAGATGTGCCAACCAAGGTTGGCACCCACCGGAACCAGGTTTCAGAACGCGTTGATGCCGGTCAGTTCGCGGCCGATCACCAGCTGGTGCACGGTCTCGGTGCCTTCATAGGTGATCACCGATTCCAGGTTCAGTGCATGCCGGATCGCCACGTGTTCGGTGGTGATGCCGGCCCCACCCAGCAGATCGCGACATTCGCGGGCGATGTCGATGGCCATGCGGCAGTTGTTCCATTTGGCCAGGCTGACCTGCTGCGGCTGCAGCTGCCCGGCTTCCTTCAGGCGGCCCAGCTGCAGGGCCAGCAGCTGCGCGGTGGTGATGCGGCGGGCCATTTCGGCCAGCTTGATCTGCGCGCTCTGGGTGGCCGCCAGCGGGCGGCCGAACAGCACGCGCTCCTTGGCATAGCCCAGCGCTTCATCCAGGCAGGCAACGGCGGCACCGATCGGGCCCCAGCTGATGCCGTAACGGGCCTGGGTCAGGCAGCCCAGCGGCCCCTTCAGGCCCTTCACGTTCGGCAGGCGATGGCTGTCGGGCACGCGCACGTCATCGAAGAACAGCGCGCCGGTCAGCGACGCGCGCAGGCTCATCTTGTGCTTGATCTCCTGCGTGGTGAAGCCGGCCATGCCCTTCTCCAGCACGAAGCCCTGGATGCCGTCCTCGGTCTGCGCCCAGACGATGGCCAGGTCGGCCACCGGGCCGCTGGTGATCCACATCTTGCTGCCGCTGATGCGCCAGTCGCTGCCGTCGCGCACCGCGCGGGTCTTCATGCTGGCCGGGTCGGACCCACCGTGCGCCTCGGTCAGGCCGAAGCAGCCGATCAGTTCGCCGCGCGCCATCGCCGGCAGCCACTGCTGGCGCTGTTCCTCGCTGCCGTAGGCATAGATCGGGTACATGCACAGCGAGCTCTGCACCGAGACGAAGCTGCGCAGGCCCGAATCGCCGCGCTCCAGCTCCTGGCAGATCAAGCCATAGCTGACCGCACCCAGATCACCGCCGCCGTATTCGGCCGGCAGGGTGGCGCCCAGCAGGCCCAGCGAGGCGATCTCCGGCACCAGTTCAGAGGGGAAACGGGCCTGGTCGAAGGCATCGCCGATGATCGGCAGCACGCGCTCGTTGGTGAAGCGGGCGACGCTCTCCTGCACCGCGCGCTCTTCCTCATTGAGCAGGGAACGGACATCGAACAGATCGTACGGATGCAAAGCCATGGCACTCACGCGCAGTCAGGACCCGGCCATTGTCGGTCATCCGGGCAGAGCGTGCCGACCAGGGTCGGCACCCACCCGGGCCGCAGCCTTACGCTGCACCGCAGCAATCGTGACGTGAACATCGGCGATCTAGCTCGATCACGCGCGGCCCGGTACCCTGACACATTCAAACAACCGTTTCGCTCGTGGCTGCACGCGCGATTCCCAGGCACCGCCGGTGGCCCCGATGCCGGCCCTACCCACGAGTCATGCAATCGATGAGCGCTGAAGCCAACGCCCTGCCCCCGCGTGAAGTAATGGAATTCGACGTGGTGATCGTCGGCGCCGGCCCCGCCGGCCTGGCCACCGCGATCCGCCTGCGCCAGCGCGCGATCGAAGCCGGCCGCGAGTTGTCGGTGTGCGTGCTGGAGAAGGGGTCCGAACCAGGCGCGCACGTGCTGTCTGGTGCGGTGATGGATCCGCGCGCGCTGACCGAGCTGTTCCCGGACTGGGCCGAGCGCGGCGCACCGCTGAAGCAGAAGGTCACCCGTGACGAATTCCTGTTCCTCAGCGAAACCGGCGCGCGCAGCACGCCCAACGCGCTGCTGCCGGAGTGCTTCCACAACGAAGGCAACTACATCATCAGCCTGGGCGAAGTGACCCGCTGGCTGGCGCAGCAGGCCGAGGCGCTGGAAGTGGCGATCTTCCCCGGCTTCGCCGCAGCCGAGGTGCTGTACGGCGACAACGGTGAAGTGATCGGCGTGGCCACCGGCGACATGGGTATCGAGAAGGATGGCAGCATCGGCCCGGCGTTCGAGCGCGGCATGGCGCTGCAGGCGAAATACACGATCTTCGCCGAAGGCGCGCGCGGCCATCTCGGCCGCCAGTTGATCGCGCGTTACACGCTGGACGAAGGCAAGGACCCGCAGGCCTACGGCATCGGCATCAAGGAGCTGTGGCAGATCGACCCGTCCCGGCATGAGCCGGGTCTGGTGGTTCACGCCGCCGGCTGGCCGCTGGACAGCGACACCTACGGCGGCGCGTTCCTGTACCACGCCGACGGCGGCAAGGTCGCCATCGGCTACGTGGTCGGCCTGGACTACAGGAACCCGTGGCTGAGCCCATTCGAAGAGTTCCAGCGCTTCAAGACCCATCCGTCCATCCGCAAGCACCTGGAAGGCGGTACCCGCATCGGTTACGGCGCGCGTGCGATCACCGCCGGTGGCCTGCTGTCGCTGCCGAAGACGGTGTTCCCGGGCGGTGCACTGGTCGGCTGCGAGGCCGGCTACCTCAACGCCAGCCGCATCAAGGGCAGCCATGCCGCGATCAAGACCGGCATGCTGTGCGCCGACGCCGCGTTCGACGCGCTGGCCGCCGACCGCCAGCACGATGAACTGAGCGCCTACCCGAAGGCGTTCGAAGCCAGCTGGCTGTTCACCGAACTGCAGCAGGCCAAGAACTTCAAGCAGTGGTTCAAGAAGGGCCAGACCGTGGCCACGCTGATGACCGGCGTCGAGCAGTGGCTGCTGCCGAAGCTGGGCGTGCGCAACCCGCCGTGGACCCTGCACCGCACGCAGCCGGATCATGCCTGCCTGGAACCGGCCGCCAAGCACACCCGCATCGCCTACCCGAAGCCGGATGGGGTGCTGACCTTCGACCGCCTCAGCTCGGTGTTCCTGAGCAGCACCAACCACGACGAGAACCAGCCCAGCCACCTGACGCTGAAGGACCCCAGCATTCCGGTGAAGGTGAACCTGGCCGAGTACGCAGGCCCGGAAGCCCGCTATTGCCCGGCCGGTGTGTACGAGTTCGTTGGCGAAGCCGACAACGCGCGCCTGCAGATCAACGCGCAGAACTGCGTGCACTGCAAGACCTGCGACATCAAGGATCCGACCCAGAACATCGTCTGGGTGACCCCGCAGGGCGGCGGCGGCCCGAACTACTCGGGCATGTGATCGCCCCGGGCTGCGACCGTGTGTCGCAGCCCGACCGCTCCACCGCACCGCTATCCTGCCCACCCATGCGTGCCTGCCGCCTGCTCACCGCCGTTGCCGTGGCCCTGCTTGCCACGGCCTGCCAGCGCCCGCCCGCGGTGCCGGCCACGCCCGAACAGGCCCGGCAGCAGGCCATGCAGCGCGCGTTCGAACTGTGTGCCGGCTGCCACACCGTGCAGCCCGGTGGCATCCACCGCTTCGGACCCAACCTGCACGGCGTGATCGGCCGCCGCGCCGGCAGCCTGCCCGACTATGGGTATTCCGACGGCATGCGCCGCGCCGACATCACCTGGACCGCACAGACGCTGGATACCTTCCTGCAGTCACCCACGCACCTGGTGCCGGGCACCCGCATGTACAACGCCTTCCCCAGCGCAGAACGCCGCGCCCTGGTGATCGCCTACCTGCAGCAGCAGTCGGCTCAGTGAGCCAGGCGCTGCAGCTGTTGCTGCAGCCGCGCCACGAACGTCGTTACGGTGGCGAACAACGGCGCCGTATCGGCCTCTGCCGCATCCTGCAGGCGCTCGACCAGGGCATTGGCCTGCTGGGCCAGTGCCGTGGCCCCGATCGCCCCGAGCCCGCCGGCCTGGCGATGCAGGTGCAGCGCCGCAGCCTGGCGGTCGCCAGCCTGCACGGCGCGCTGCACGGCGGCCAGGTCACCCTCGCTGGCCTGCAACAGGCTGTCGCGCAGCTGCTCGGCCACCACGCGCGAGCCGAAGCGCTGCTGCAGGGTGGCCAGATCAGGCAATGCTTCACCGTCGTCGGCGGCAACCTCCGGCACCGGCACCTCGAACGACTGGCCCTGGGCCTGCGGCAGCCAGCGCAGCAGCGCCGCACGCAGCGTGGCCAGCGACAGCGGCTTGGCCAGTACCTCGTCCATGCCGGCCTCGCGGCAGCGGCGCGCATCGTCGTCCAGCACGCTGGCGGTCAGCGCCAGCACCGTCAGCCGCGGCTGGCCGGTACGGCCCTCGCGTTCGCGCAGCAGGCGGGTGAAGCCAAATCCATCGAGTACCGGCATGCGGCAGTCGGTGATCACCAGGTCGAAGCTCTCCGACGACAGGCGATCCAGCGCCTGCTGGCCATCGCCCAGCAGCACATGGGGCACGCCCAGCTGCTGCAGCCGCCACGCCATCATCGCCTGGTTGGTCGGGTGGTCCTCGATCACCAGCACCCGCGCCTGGCGCAGCGCGGCGGGCAGCAGCGCGGACTGGTCCTGCTCGGCCAGCAGTGCCGCCGCGTCCTCGCTGCCGGCCTCCACCAGCGATACCCGCACTTCGGCGCGGGTTCCTTCGCCCAGCGTGCTGTGCAGGGTCAATTCGCCCTGCATCATCTGCACCAGTCGCTGGCAGATGCTCAAGCCCAGGCCAGTGCCGCCGTGGTCACGCTGGATGTAGGCACCGGCCTGCGTAAAGGGCGCGAACAGGTGCTGCAGTTGTTCCGGTGCGATGCCGATGCCGGTGTCGGTAACGCTCAGGCACAGCGGTTGCACGCCGTCTTCGCTGGTCGGCCCCAGCACCTCCAGCTGCAGGCGCACCTCGCCCTGTGCGGTGAACTTGATGGCATTGCTGAGCAGGTTGAACACGATCTGGCGCAGCCGCACGCCGTCCACTTCGTGGGCCGGCGCCAGCTCGGGATCGATCTGCACGTGCAGCGCCAGGCCACGCGCGCTGGCCTGGGCCGACAGCAGGCGGCACACGCTCTCCAGCAGGGGCCGCAGCGGTTGCGGCACCGGTTCCAGGCGCAACGCCCCTGCTTCCAGCCGCGAGTAATCGAGGATGTCATCGAGGATCTGCCGCAGCATCTGGGCCGAATCCTCGATAACGCCGAGGATGCGCTGCTGTTCGCTGTCCAGCGGTGAGTGCGCCAGCACCTCCAGCATCCCCAGCACGCCACTCATCGGCGTGCGGATCTCATGGCTCATCGTGGCCAGGAAGCGCGATTTGGCCTCGGCGGCCTGCTCGGCGTCCGCCTTCGCCGCCGCCAGGGCATCGGCCTGCATCCGCGCTTCGCTCACGTCCACCCAGTAACCGCTCCAGATCACCGCGCCCTCTTCGGCGGCATAGGGGTGGGCCTGGCTGCGCACCCAGCGCACGCCCTCCCCATCGCTGCGCAGGCGGAACTCCAGGATCAATGGGGCGAACTGGCGCGCGGCCTGCTCGATGGAGTGCAGGATGTGCGCGCGGTCCTCTTCCTCGATGCGTTCCAGCAACACCCTCGCATCCTGTTCGGCCTGCTGCCGTGTAATGCCGAACAACGCAGGCAGGTCACCGGCGATGAACGGGAAGCTGAGCGCGCCATCGGCGTCGCGACGCGCCTGATAGACCACTGCAGGCAGGTTGTCGGTCACCTCGGCCAGACGCTGCTCCAGCTGGCGACGTCCTGCCACCTCGCGGCGCAGCCGCCAATGGCCGACGCCATGTACCAGCAGCGCGGTCAGCAGCACCAGCAGCACCGGCACGCCCCACCGCAGCACCTTGTTCCAGTCGACACCGTTGCGGTACTCCACCCCCAGCCAGGCATTGCGCAGGGCCTCGCGCTTGCGTGGGGTCATCTGCAGCAGCAGGCGATCGAAGGTGGTAGCCAGTGCCGCGTGGCGGCGGTCCACAGCCAGCACCAGCTGGTCGTTGAAGCCGGCCGGTGCCGCCACCTGCAGCCGCCCCGGGAAACGGCTGCGCAGCAGGTGATCGACCACGGCAAGGTTGCCGATGTACGCATCGGCGTCGCCAGCGAGCAGGCGCTGCAGCGACTGTTCGGCGCTGCGTGCAGCGATGATCCGCGCCTGCGGTGCCTGCTGCAGCACGTAGCCGCGCACACGCTCCGGGTCGGACAGCAGCACGCGCTTGCCCTGCAGGTCAGCCAGGCCCAGCAGCGACTCGCCATCGCTCCTGACCACAATCACGTTCGGCACGCTGATGAAGGGCTGGCTGAACACCCAGTCCGGGCCCAGGTACCGTGAATCGACAGGAATGCCCATCACCGCCTGCAGCTCACCGCGGCGGGCCTTCTCGCGCACCTCGTACCAGTCGTGGCTGTCCTCGACCTGCAGGTTGGCACCGGCCTGCATCAGGCGCTGCAGGTATTCGCTGGCCAGCCCGCTGGGCCGGCCATCCTCGCCGGTGAACGACAGTGGCGCGGCATTCGGGGCGAAACCGATCTTCAACGGCTGCTCCAGCACGCGCTTCTCGGCCTGGCTCAGCGCCAGCTGCGCCGATGCCGACCAGTGCGGCGGTGGCAGCCATCGTTGTGCGAGGGCATCACGCTGGGCCTGGCTGGTGGCCGCCAGCGCCAGGTCCAGGGCTTCAGCCAGGGGTTGCTTGCTGTTGGGAATGCCGAAGTGCAGCCGTTCAGGGGGCAGGTCGCTGGGCCGCAACAGCGCCACGCCCTGCAGGCGCCGGCTGGCAATCAGCTCGGTGGCGACAAAGGCATTGCCGATGTAGACGTCGGCCTTGTCGTCTCTGACCATCTGCAATGCGCTCAACGTGTCGTTTACGACAAGCTGGCGGGCACGCGGGAATCGGGCGCGCACCTGCGGACCGGTCAGGAAATCCTGCTCGATCACCACCCGCAGACCCTCCAGGTCGGGCATGTCGGAGGCACGCAGGTCGTCCGGCCGGCCCACCAGGGCCAGCGGCGCTTCGCTGTAGGCCGCGGTATAGACCATGCAGCGGGTGCGGTCGGCACTGAGGCCGACACTCATCACCACGTCGATCTCGCCACGACATGCCGCATCCAGCACGGATGTCCAGTCCGGATAGCGGCGCGCCTCGACCTTCATGCCGAGCTGGCGTGCAAGATGCGACAGGTAGTCCGGTCCCAGACCGACCTGCTGGCCGTCACGGAGGGACTCGAAGGGCGGCCAACCGCTGTCATACTGCCCGACAACGATGGTCGGATGCGCCACCAGGTATTCGCGCTGCAACGGGCTGAGCGGCAGCAGCCCAGGGGCCGGCTGTGCCTGGGCCACGGGCAGGGCCAGCACCGCCAGCAGCAGGAGCAGCCCGCGAACAGCCCACCTACGCATCTGCGTCGATCTCCTAGAATCCTGCCAGGGACCGCGATGGTCGCGGCCCGGCGTGCCCGATGGCCATACTAGAGCATGAGCTTGCGCATCATCATCGCAGACGATCACCCGGTGGTCCGCATCGGTACCCGCGCCGTCATCGAGTCGAGCGGCGTGGGCCGCGTGGTCGGCGAGGCCGACAGCGCGCAGGCGCTGATGACCCTGCTCGCCAACCAGCCCTGTGACCTGCTGGTCACCGACTACTCCATGCCGGGCAGCCCGCAGGCCGATGGCTTCGCCATGATCGGCATGATCCGCCGCCGGCATCCGGACCTGCCGGTGCTGATGCTCAGCGTCTCCAGCAACCTGGCGATCCTGCGCATGGTGCTCGACAGTGGCGTGCTCGGTCTGGTCGACAAGAGTTCGTCAATGGACGAGCTGCCGCAGGCCATCCAGTCGGTGTACCGCGGCCAGCCCTACATCAGCCGCAGCCTGCGCGAGCGGGTGGACGCGGCCGGCAGCTGGCGCATGCGCGAGGGCGACGGCAAGCCGTTGTCACCACGCGAAGTGGAGGTGCTGCGACTGCTCGGCACCGGCATGACGGTGAAGGAGATTTCGCTGCAGCTGCACAAGAGCGTCAGCACCATCAGCCGGCAGAAGGGCGACGCCATGCTCAAGCTGGGGTTGAAGGGCGACGCCGAATTGTTCGACTACCTGCGTGATGGCAAGATCTGAGACGCACTTCACATCACAGACCCGGCTGCCGCCCCCCTCTTTGACGGCCTGCGGATCTGTGCCAAGATGGACAGGCATGAGTTCTCAATGCGAGGTCGAAGGAATCGACCGGCTCATGTCCTCGCTCCCGTCCGTGGTGGATGGGGTGCGGCTTCCTGCCGGCCGTCTGGCCCGGCAACGCTGACCATGGAGAGGCGCATGCAGTCCCCCCCCGAGCTACGTTGGACCCTGCCGTTGCGGCCCCTGCGCGCATTCGCGGCATGCCTGCTCGTCTCCCTTTCCGCTGCCGCCTGCAGCGCCGCCGATCCGGCCCCCTCGTCCTCCCGGCCTGCGCCTGCGCAGGCTGCCAAAGCGCCCCGACAGGATGTTGCCCCGATGCAGAACCCCTCTCCCGATGCCGCCGTCACCCCGCCCGACGCGCCGTCCGTGATGTATTTCATCTACCAGGTGGATGGCGATGGTGCGACGTCCTATGAGGTCCAGAACGGCAGCGTGGCGACCTTCTGGTTCGGCCACCGCTTCACCCTGGACGGCACCACCTACTACACCGGTTTTTCCTGGGACACCCGCGAGCACTACGGCAAGCCGGGCGAACAGCAGCCGGCCGGCCCCGACGACCGCGCCAATCTGGCCGAGGCCACCTTCGTACTGGCCGGCGGCGACGCGAAGAAGCCGTGGAAGTTCCGTGGCCAGGAATGGACCATCGGTGCGCTCGGCGCCTACGACAAGGCCGACGACGTCGATACCCGGCGCAAGCCGATCGAACACCGCACCGCCGACGGCCGCCTGCTGCTGGCGGTGCCGACCAGCAGCTTCGACCGCGGCATCAGCAGCAGCGGCTACGCCCTGCTGCTGTTCAACCCCAAGCGCAGCGAGGACGACCTGGACAGCAAGGTCTGGCGCTACGTCGGCTCGGTGCGCACCGGCGAAGACAACAGCGCGGCCTGCGACGACGGCAACGTGATGCCGTGCACCGACAGCGATGGCGAACTGGCCTTCGTGGCCGATGGCAACGGCCTGCCGCAGCTGACCGTGACCTTCAAGGGCACCACCATCGAAGCCCCGGGCAAGACCCGCGCGCTGGGTGCCGGCGACACCGTGCACTACCGCTTCGACAGCAAGGCCCAGCAGTACATCGCGCCCTGATTTCCATCCGCCGCAGGCGGGTTACCTGTTGACCGACATGTTCTTGACTCACGGATGAGTCCGGTTGGCGATTCGCGGCATCGGCCGCTCCATCAACCCCGAGGAAAACGTCATGGCACAGCATGACTACAGCAAAAAGGAAGTCCTGGACATCGTCGAGCAGGTCGCCCGGCAGAAGGGCATCCCGGTCGATGACTTCATGCGCTTCGCGCACATCGAGACCGGCGGCACCTTCAACGAGCGCGCCCACAACACCTCGACCGGCGCCAAAGGCCTGTTCCAGTTCGTGCCCGGCTCGGCCCGCCAATACCACCTGACCGGCCACGAATTCGACCCGACCCGCAACACCGAAGCCGCCGCGCAGATGTACCAGGACAACCTGGGCTCGATGGCGCGCCGCAATGAGCGCACCGGCCACCCGTACCTGTCCGGCGGCGACACGCCGACCGGCCTGGACCTGTACCTGGCCCACCAGCAGGGCAGCGCCGGCTATGGCTCGGTGCAGACCGCGATCGCCACCGGCACCTTCGGCGTGGTCCGCAACGGCCATGGCGAAGAGATCAACATGCGCCGCAACGTGCTCAACCAGATCGGGTCCGATGCCAAGGCGCTGACCGGCCACACCCTGGCCGAAATGCGTGGCATGAACGACGGCGACCTGGCGCGGACCTTCTCCAGCTACTACATCCACAAGTACGCAGCGATCAGCATCCCGGAAAAGCACATCACGCCGCAGACCGTGGCACCGGGCCAGGCCCAGGCTCCAGGCACACCTGCGCAGACCGCCGCAGTGGGTGCCGCTGCGGCCACGCTGGCGGCGACCGCAACGGCTCCTGCTGCGCCGAAGCCGGGCATCGAACTGCACGCCGCGTACGACGCTGGCGTGAAGTACGACGATGTGAAGTACGCCATCAACATCCCGGGCCACGCGCTGTACGTGCCGGGCAAGACCGGCAAGAACGTGGACCAGGGCTACATCGATTGCTCCGGCTGGGTCGGCACCCTGCAGAACCGGACCATGGACGAGATCAACCAGAAGGCCGGGCACGCTGTCTTCAGCAAGGCCGACCGCATCGACCTGGGCAACCTCGGTTCCGGCGGCATCGTGCACAAGGCCGTCGAACAGTCCGGCGTGCTGCTCGAGCGCGACGCCATCCTCAAGCCCGGTGCGCTGAAGGAAGGCATGGTCATCGGCCTGGATACGGCCAGGACCCGCCACGAGCACTGGAATGGCATCGACCACATCGTGATGGTGGTGCGCGACCCGAACACCGACAAGCTGCTGATCAGCCAGTCCACCGGCAGCAAGGGCGTGCACACCATGCCGGTGGAGGATTACCTCAAGCAGGTGAAGGACCACCCGCACTGGAAGCTGTTCGCGTCGGACCCGTTGTCCAAGGCGCGCGACCTGCTGGAAAGCCGCACCCAATCGCATGAGCAGACCCAGGGCAAGCCTGCGGCCGAACACAAGGCCGCTGCCGCCCCGCACGCCGAGCTGTACAAGCCGGGCGCGCACAGCGAGGGCGTGCGCAAGGTGCAGGAGCAGCTGGGCCACCTCGGCTATGCCGGGGCCGACGGCAAGCCGCTGGCCGAGGACGGCCGCTTCGGCCGCAATACCGAAGCGGCGGTACGCCAGCTGCAGAAGGACAACGGGCTGATTGCCGACGGCATCGTCGGTGCAAAGACGCTGGATGCGATCAAGGAGGCCCGCGAGCGCCCGCTGCTGAACGACGAGCGGCACCCGCGCAATCCGATGTACCTGCAGGCCACCGAAGGCCTGGAGCGGATGCCGGCGGGCACCTTCAAGGACCGCCACGCGCTGGAAAGCGCCGCAGCGGCCCTGACCAGGGAGGCGCATGCCGCCGGCCTGCAGCGCATCGACGCGGTGGTGCCCAGCCCGAACGGTGAGCGCCTGTTCGCCGTGCAGGGCACGGTCGGTGACCCGGCGGCCAGCCGCGTTGCGGTGGAAACCCGCACCGCCAGCGAGCAGAGCATGGCGCTCAGCAGCGGCGCGGTGCAGGGCGCGCCGAACGTGCTGCACCAGCAGCAGGACGCGCAGCAGGAACAGACCCGCCAGGCGCAGAAGGCCATGGGCGTCTGAGCCCGCAGCGCCTTGCAGACCGGGAGGGGCCGCGCCATGCGCGGCCCTTTCCCTTTCTGCCAGCTGAGCGGTAAAAGCCACTTTCAGCCTTGCTTCATGCCGCCTGCCGCTAGATGAATGCGCAAGCCGCCCGGTAGGCCAGGCAATGTTCCGGCAATGTCGGAACGCCAGCGTGGTCTCCACGGCAGCCGGGGCGCCCCGCGCCCTCCCTGCCCAGCGTGGCATGCACCTCACAGGAGAACCGAACATGCTCAGTACTTCCACACTCAGCTTCCGTGGTCTGGCGATGGCCCTGGCACTGGTTGCCGGTGTCGCCGTGGTCAGCGATGCCAGCGCGATGTCGAGGAAGGACAAGCGCACCCTGGTCGGCGCCGTGGTCGGTGGCGTGGCCGGCAACCTGCTGTCCAACGGCGACCCTGCGGCCACCGTCGGCGGTGCCGTGGCCGGCGGCGCGATCGGCAACCTGACCACCTCCGACCGCCGCGACCGCCGTTACTACGACAATCGCCGTTACGACGACCGCTACGATCGCCGTTACGACCGTGGCTACTACCGCAGTGGCTACTACGACCGTGGCGATGACCGCCGCTGGCAGCGTGAGCGCTACTACGACAACCGCTACTACCACGACCGCGGCCGCCATCGCGGCTGGTAAGCAGCGCCGACATACCGATGACGCGGAGACGGGCGGGTCGATGACCCGCCCGTTTGCGTTGGCCACGCGCATGGCGTTGAATGCGCAGCCTTGGATGTGACTTTCCCGATCGGACTGTGGCATGACGTCTTCCTCCCACCGCGTGCAGGGCCTCAACAACGACGAGGTCGCTGCCGACTGGCCACCGATCAGCGCGGCGGACATCGCGTGGCTGAGTACGCGTTACCCGCAGCTGGGCGGGCACAGCCAACCGCGCTGGCACAGCCCGCGGCCGCTGTCTGCCGCCGCCATCGTCGACGACACGCGCGGCGCGGTGTTCATCAAGCGCCACCACCACAGCGTGCGCAGCGCGGCCTGTCTGGAAGAAGAACACCACTTCATCGCCCATCTCGCCGCCGCCGGCGTGCCAGTGGTGCAGGTGCTGCCGGCCACCGATGGCCACACTGCGGTCGAACACGGCGAATGGACGTTTGAACTGCACGATGTCGGCGTGGGCGACGACCTGTATCGCGACGCGGTGTCGTGGTCGCTGTTGACCGATGTCGCGCAGGCCCGCGAAGCAGGGCGCACGCTCGCACAGCTGCACCGTGCCGCCGCCAGCTACCACGCGCCCCAGCGCAGCACCCATCTGCTGGTGGCGCGCGACGACCTGATCCGTGCCGACGATCCGATCGCCGCCATCAAGGCAGGACTGGATGAACGTCCCGGGCTGGCACGCTATCTCGCGCGCATTCCATGGGAAGCACAGCTGCAGCGCGACGTGCTGCCGTGGCACGCCGGCCTGGCCGAGCGCCTGCGCGCCGAGCCCCGGCTGTGGGCGCACAACGACTGGCATGTCTCCAACCTGCTGTGGCGCAACGGCGAGGTCAGCACCGTGCTGGATTTCGGCCTGGCGTCGCCCACCAGCGCGCTGTTCGACCTCGCCACCGCGATCGAGCGCAACGCCGTGGCGTGGCTGGAACTGGAGCGCGGCATGGAGGCAGTGCGCATCGATATCGCGCTGGCCCTGCTCGACGGCTACCGCGAGGTGCTGCCGTTGTCGGCGGCACGCGTGCACCTGCTGGCCGACCTGCTGCCAATGGTCCATTTCGACTTCGCACTGTCCGAAGTGGAGTACTTCGAAGGTTTCACCCGCTCAACCGCGAATGCCGACGTGGCCTGGCAGCCCTTCATGCTGGGCCATCCGGCGTGGTTCCACAGCGCGCCGGGGCGGGCACTGCTGCAGGCCCTGCACGCCGTCGCGTGATCCGGTTGACGCAGCGTTGCGGTCAGATCCCTTTCCGCAGGAAAGGGATCTGACCCCGGCTGGCGCTCGCAAATCCGTACCATTTGTAGTGAAATGGTCACCTGAAGCGGGGGTGCCTGGATCTGCCAGGCTGAGAGAGTCCCTTGGAACCTGATCCGGTTTGCACCGGCGTAGGGAGCTTTGAGCCGCAGCCACACCCCCATCATGGGCCGGTGCACCTGCGCGCCGTCGCTTCGTCTCCCTTGTTGTCCGAAGACGAACCGAATGAACCGCTGCCTGCGCCCCACCCTGCTCTCACTCGCCCTCTGCGCCGCGCTGCCGCTGCATGCCAGCGAGGCCGAGGCCACCACCGATGCGGCTGCCACTGGTGCCGAACGCTCGCCGACCGAACTGGCGGCGGTGCGCGTGGAGGCCGGCAAGCCGAAGGCCGATACCTCGCGCGTGAATGCCTTCGGCGGCGGTTCGTGGAAGGACACGCCGGCTTCGGTGAACGTGCTCGAGCGCGACTATCTCGAACGTCGCCAGGTACGTTCGCTGTCCGAGCTGGCCAGCAACGATGCCTCGCTGGGTGATGCGTATGCACCTGTGGGCTACTACCAGAACATCGCCATCCGGGGCTTCGCGCTGGACGCCGCCACCGGCTACCGCTTCAACGGGCTGTCCATCGCCGGCGAGCAACGCTTGGCGCTGGAGAACGTGCAGTCGGTCGAGATCCTCAAGGGTGAAGCCGGCCTGGCGGCAGGGGTGATGGCGCCGGGCGGGATCATCAACTACATCGGCAAGCGCCCGGCTGAAGTACGCACCGCCACGCTCGGCACCGATTCGGAAGGCTCACGCTACGTCGCCGTCGATGTCGGCCACTGGATCACCCCGCGTTTCGGCCTGCGCCTGAATGCCGCATGGGACTCCAGCAATTCCTACGTCGCGCACGCCGATGGCCGCCGCAACTTCTACTCGCTGGCCGCCGACTGGCTGATCGGCGAGCGCGGCAAGCTGGAAGTAGATGCCAACTACCAGACCAGCTCGCAGCGCTCGGTGTCCGGCTACCAGCTGCTGGGCGCGCGTGACCTGCCGCGCGGTGTCGACCGCGAGCACCTGCTCGGCTACCAGCCGTGGCAGCGCCCGGTGGATATCGCCAGCACCAACATCACCGCGCTGCATACCTACGACTTCAACGATGCCTGGCAGTCGCGCGTCTCGGTCGGCCACAGCCGCTCGGTGATCGATGACAACGTCGCCTTCGCCTACGGTTGCTACTACGCCGTGCAGTGCGCCGATGGCAGCGTGCCAGGCAACTACTTCGCACCCAACGGCGACTACGATGTCTACGACTACCGCAGCCCGGACGACACCCGCCGCAACCAGCAGGCCCGTGCCGAGCTGCGTGGCCGCTTCGAGACCGGCAGCGTCGGCCATCAGCTGACCCTCGGTGCCGACTACTTCCGCCGCACCGTGGACAAGCGCCCGAGCGTCAACGAGTACGTCGGCACCAGCAACATCCACGACCCGCAGGTGCCCGTATTCGCGCCGTCGCCGAAGATGCCCGGCCCCTCCGCACGACGCCTGGACAGCCGGCAGACCG
Organism: Stenotrophomonas muris; assembly: GCF_052751275.1. Taxonomy (NCBI): domain Bacteria; kingdom Pseudomonadati; phylum Pseudomonadota; class Gammaproteobacteria; order Lysobacterales; family Lysobacteraceae; genus Stenotrophomonas; species Stenotrophomonas muris. Next base: position 3,581,030 of record NZ_CP199879.1, read on the forward strand.
CGTTCTTCGCGCTGGACCGGATGAGCTTTGGCGATGACTGGCAGTGGTTGGCCGGTGGCCGCTTCGTGCGCCTGGACGAGCGTGCCTACGACAAGCGTGGCGTTCCGCAGCGGCACAGCCGCCTGTCGCGGTTCCTACCGCAGACCGCGGTGGTGTGGAAGGCCACCGATCAGCTCAACGCCTATGCCAGCTACGTGCGCGGCATTTCGCTGGGCCAGGAAGCGCCGTTCTGGACCAGCAATGCCGACACTTTCCTGCCGTCGGTGCAGTCGCGCCAGCTGGAAGTAGGCGTGAAGTACGTGCCGGTCGAGGCGCTGACCCTGGGCGCAGCCGTGTTCCGCATCTCGCAGCCGTACCAGTACGCCAGGCCCGACAGCAGCGACGTCGGCTACACCTTCGTCGAGGAAGGCACGCAGACCCACACCGGCCTGGAGCTGACCGCCAACGGCCAGCTGACCGACGCACTGCAGATCGTGGCCAGCGCCAGCATGCTGCAGGCCCGGGCGCGCGACACCGGCACGCCGGCCTATGAGGGCCATCAGCTGGTGAACGTGCCGAAGGTGCGCGCCAGCGTGCACGTGGCCTACGCGTTGCCGTTCGTGCAGGGCCTGGACGTGACCGGTGGCTGGCGCTATGCCGGTGCCAACGTGGCACGCGCCGACGGTGGCGTGCGCGCGCCGGACTACTCGGTGTTCGATGCCGGCCTGCGCTTCCAGCATCGCCTGCACGAACGCGCGGTGACCTGGAACCTGTCGGTGGACAACGTATTCAACCGCTTCTACTGGCGCGATACCGGCAGCAGCGGCGGTGACTACTACCTGTTCCCCGGTGCACCGCGACAGGCCCGCCTGTCGGTGACGTTCGCGCTGTGAGCGGCGTGATGCTCGAGTGGACCGCCGCGCTGTGCAGCATCCTCGGCGTCTGGCTGATGGCCAGGCGCCGGCTGTCGGCATGGCCGGTGGGCCTGCTGTCGGTGGCGCTGTATGGCCTGGTGTTCGCCGAGGCCAAGCTGTACTCGGACACCCTGCTGCAGGTCGCCTTCGGTGGCTTCCTGGTCTATGGCTGGCTCAACTGGCGGCAGCACGCCGCCGATGAGGGCAGCATCCGCATCGTGCCACTGGCACGCGGCACGCTGCTGCGCGACCTGGCCTTCGGCCTGTGCGGTGGCGTGGCGCTGGGTGCGGCCATGCACACCTTCACCGATGCCGCGCTGCCCTGGCTGGACGCGATGCTGACCGCGCTGAGCCTGGTCGGCCAGTGGTGGCAGGCACGCCGCCACGTGGCCTGCTGGTGGGTGTGGATCGCGGTGGACGTGGTCTATGTGGGTGCGTACCTGTTCAAGTCGCTGCACGTGACCGCGGCACTGTACGTGTTCTTCCTCGGCCTGGCCGTGTTCGGGCTGCGCGCATGGAGCGCCGCCGCGCGTGAACCGCAGGTGGCAACGCGATAGAGCCACGCCATGCGTGGCCGGGCTACCGGTAGTCGCCAACCTGGGTTGGCGCGCCTGCCGACCAAGGTCGGCATCTACCCACCACATCCACGCATGGCATGGATCTACTTCGGCTCCAGCAACAGGCCCAGGCGCATCGGTTGGCGCATGTCGGCCGGCGGTGCCGCCTGCAACGGCGCGGCCTGCAGCGTCGCGCGCAGGTCGGCGTCGACCTGGGCATCGCCCAGGCTGTCGAATTCCAGTTTCGAAATACGGCCATCCGCCGCGATCCACACGCTCACCGGCAGCGGTGCCGGTGTGTCAGGGTGCGCCTGCAACCACGCCAGCACACGCTGCGCCTGCGGGTCCTGTTCCTGCTGCAGGCGCTGCTGCAGCTGGCCACCCACGGCGGCGGCGTAGGCCATCCAGTGCGCAGGGGCTTCCTGCGCGGAAACGCTGGCACTCCCCAGTGCCAACGCGCCGAACACCGTGGCCAGACGCCGCCACCAGCGGCGCATGCCGGTCCTGTTCCCTGCCATGGCCATCACCTGCCTCCTGCGCTCCCATCCAGCGCGCCATGGTCGGCGCCCTAGATGACAGGCGGATGGCGGGCCATGATGGCGCCGCGCGTCGAGCTTGCCCGATTGCGAGGGATTGCCTTCGATCAGTCCAGGCAGGCCTTCAGATCATCACGTGTCCAGCCGGTGAGACCTGCACCCTTCCAGTAGCGTGCAGACGTACCAGCCGGGACAGGGGCAAGCTCGACAATGGCAATCACCCCATGGTTCACAGGGTTGTCGATGACAATGCGCTGCCCGGATTCAGTGGGCAGCACGCGCACGACCTTATTGCGTTGTGTCCACGTCTGGGACAGGCAGACGGTGACCTGCTGTACCGATTTCGAAGAAGCAAATGACTCGGGTGCTTGTTCAAGCAGACCAGGTGCTGTCGAGCAGCCGGCGATGCCCATGAACAATGCCGCCAGGAATGGGGCTCTCAAGACAGACATACGTCCTCCAGATGCATACGCGTGCGTTGATCACTCGCCCAGGTCGGCCAGCACCTTGCGCGAGGGCGCGAAGAAGGTCACGCCGGTGGTGGCGGTGGAGAAGTCGAGGATGCGGTCGTGCAGCGGTGCAGGATTACCGATGAACATGCGCTCGAGCATCTTCTCGATCACCCACAGGCGGCGCGTGTAGCCGATGAAGTAGGTGCCGTACTCGCCGCGGCCAGGGTTGGCGAACGGCATGTTGTCGCGCAGGATCTCGTGCTCGCCGTCGGCATCCTCGATGGTGCATAGCGTCTTGTGCGATTTCTGCGCATCGGCCGGCGCGTCGTCCAGCTCGATGTTGTCGTGCTTGGTGCGGCCGATGATCGCCTCCTGCGCCTCGGTCTTCTGCGCGCGCCACGCATCGAGGTTGTGCAGGTACTTCTGCACCACCACGTAGCTGCCACCTGCGTGGTCCGGATCCTCGTCACCAACAATCGTGGCTTCGGGCAGCGACAGTCCTTCCGGATTGGCGGTGCCGTCGACGAAGTCGAGCAGGTCGCGGCCATCGAAATAGCGGAAGCCGGCCACGTCATCGACTGCTTCCACCGCATCGCCGAACGCCATCAGCAGGTTGCGCTCGAACGCCACGATCAGGTCCATGGTGCGTGCGCGGATGTGGTACAGCAGGTCGCCCGGCGTGGACACGGCAGTGTGGGTCGCGCCCTTGATCTCGCGGAACGGCTTCAGCTCGCGCGGCGGCGTGGAGCCTACCAGCGGCTGCCACACGCGATGGCCGATGGCCACGTTGCAGGTGAAGGTGCGCTCGATCTCGCGGATGGCGGTGTTCTTGATCAGATCGTCGGTACTGGCGAGCACCTCGCGCGCCTTGGCGATCGACGCCTCGTCATCCTTCACCTTCAGCACCAGGAACGCCGCCGAATGGGTGAGCGGCGCAGTGATCTGCTGCGGCTCGTTGTCGAGCGTGTGGTTGACGGCGGTGATCGGTGCGGGCTGGGAGTTCACGGCGGTTCCTGCTGGCTTGAGGCGGACGCATCGCGTGTGGCGATGTGCGGGCGATCATAGCGGAACCGCCTGACCGGGGACGGAGCGGTTCTCGTTCCGTCCACCGGCGAAGGTACGAAGACTTCAGTCCACATCACTCCAGACCGCCAGCTCGTAGCCGTCCAGATCGCGGAAGTGGAAGCGGCGGCCGCCGGGGAAGGCGAACACCGCCTGCACCACCTCGCCACCGGCGGCGACCACGCGCTGCTGTGCGTCGGCCAGGTCCGCGCAGTACAGGATCACCAGCGGACCGCCGTGCGCATGCACCGCTGCGTCGGCCACGAAGCCACCTTTCAGGCGGCCGTCGTCGAACTCGGTATAGGCCGGACCATAGTCGGTGAAGCGCCAGCCAAACACCTCACCGTAGAAGCGCTTGCTGCGTGCGATGCTGGCGACGGCGAATTCGATGTTGTCGATGCGGCGTTCGGCTTCGTGGGTAGCTTCGTGGCTCATGAGGTTGCTCCGTGATTGGAACCCCAGCTTCGGTCAGCGCGGCACGGCGGTCTTGAACAAAACGGCCATCATTGTCCCCACTCCAGGCGCAGCTCGCTGGCGGTCATGCCAGTCAGCTCGCGCGCCTCGCGGCTGAGATGGGCCTGGTCGGCATAGCCGGCATCAGCGGCCAGCATCGCCAACGAATGCTGTGGCAGCGCGCGACTCTGGCGCAGGAAACGTTGCAGCCGCAGGATCCGCTCCAGCGTCTTGGCGCCGTAGCCGAACTGCGACTGGCTGAAACGCCGCAGGCTGCGCGGGCTCAGGCCCAACTGCGCCGCCAGCGTATCCAGCGTGGCATTACCCGCGGCGAGCGCTTGGAACATGACATGGGCGCGCTGCGCCGGCGTATCGAGCGCGGCCGCACCCATGTGCTGTTGCAGGCAGTGCGCCATTCGCTGCAGGCGCTGTGCAGGCGCGGTGTCGCCGATGGAGGCCGCCGCCTTGTTCGCCCACGCGCCCTTCAGATCAGCCAGTGGCACGGCCTGGCCGGTGATCCCGGCCAAAGGCAGGCCCAGCGCGGCCAATGCCTGGCCGGGGCGGAAGCGTGCGCCCAGCACCTGCGCACCGGGTGCCAGCGCCGGGTGCGCGGCCACACGGTCCGGGCCGACGACGAACAGCGCACCGTCGCGCCAGAGGATATCCACGCAGCCATCGGGCAATACGGTGATGTGCCCATCGGCATCGGCAGGAAGCTGGCTCTGCCACAGCTGGCCAAAGTGGCCGCGCAGCGGCGCAGGCGTCAGATGTTCCTGGTAGGTCGTGCCGGTGCCTGCAAGAGAGGAAGGGTCGCCCATGCCGCATTGTGGCGCCACGGGGCCCATAAAAGTGAAGCCCGGCGCGAGGCCGGGCTTCGGTTGGCGTGTGGGAGAGAGAGAGAGAGTCACACGCCAGCACAACACGCACTAACGACAGGCGTTTGTTACCAGGTGAAGCGCGGGCCCACGAACCACTCGCGGTCGCCGGCCTTGGCCAGCTTCACTTCGCCACTCAGGCCCCAGTTCTGGTTGAACTTGGCGGTGGCGCCGACACGGCCGTAGAACTCGCCGTCCGGGTTGATGCCGTGCTTCTTGGTGTAGTCCTCGTAGCCGGCCATCACGTAGCCTTCCACGTACGGGTTGAACGCGGTGCGCACGCCGACTTCGGTCGAGTAGCCGTTGAAGTCCAGGCCATGCTTCATGTCGAACTTCTGGTACGCAACGCGGGCCACCAGGTCGGTGTTCGGTGCGATGCCGTAGTTGTAGCCGGCACCGATGCGCCACTGGTCGACGTCATTCTTGAACTTGTCGGTCTCCTGCGCGCTGTAGTCGCCGAAGATGTGGAAGTTCGGGTGCACCGCCACGGAACCCTTCACCTTCCAGCCATCGGCGTCGCCGCCCTTGGCATCGGTGTTCACGTAGCCGCCTTCAACGTAGTTGTACGACAGGCCGTCGGTTGCCGATGCAGCGAACGGCAGGGCAGCCAGGAGACCCAGGGCGAGCAGCGAATTCTTGTTCATCGGGACACACCTTTAATTATTTTGGTTTCGTCGGCCGCCTCCCGGGAGGGGGAGAGAGAGGAGGCGGTCGACAGGTGTGAATTATCCGTTAGGGGGTCTAATCGACCCTGAATATTGAACTGACTGGTGTATAAATAAGGCTGGCGTTCAGGGAACTCCACATGCAGCACGCGTCCGTCGCATCACTGCTGTTTCCGCCCCATGCGCGCCGCGCGGTGCGGGTGCTGCTGCTCGTCGCCCTTCCGATGATGCAGCTGCCAGCCAACGCGGCCGAGCGCGCCCAACCTTCTGCACGCATCGTGGTACAGACAGACGATGTCACGCGTTTCTTCAGCGTGCTGGATGCCACTGGAGGAAAACCAAGTGCCGAAGACCTGCAGCGCGGCTATCTGGACACCGGCACGGAGGCATTGCGCAGCTTCACCGACAGCCGCATCGGATCAATGGAGCGTTTGGCCAGGGCCATCCAGGACAAGCCGGCGTTGTTCGCCAGGGCGCGGACCTGTGCAGCGGCATTGCCGGCGATCCGCGCGCGGGTTGCCGACGCACTCGATCGGTTGGGCACGCTGCTCCCCACTGCACGTTTTCCTCCGGTCACCGTGCTGGTCGGGCGGGGTAACAGCGGCGGCGTCACCACCGAAGATGGTGTGGTGATCGGACTGGAAGCACTGTGCAACGCCGACTGGATGCAGGCCGATGTAGGTGACCGCTTCGTGCATCTGATCGCGCATGAGTATGTGCACGTGCAACAGCCCGGTGCACGCGTGGACGTAGAGCAGCCCACCCTGCTCTATCAGACGTTGCTTGAAGGCGGCGCCGAGTACGTGGGTGAACTGATCTCGGGGCAACCGGCCAACGCGCATCTGCGTCGCTGGGCCCAGGGCCGCGAATGTGCGCTGGAGCGCGCGTTCGTACAGGACAGTGGGGGCACCGATCTTTCGAAGTGGCTGTACAACGGCCCCGGCGATGAAGCACGACGTGGAGATCTCGGATACTGGGTCGGCTACCGCATCGCGCGCAGCTATGTTTCCCGCGCGCCAGACGGGACCAGGGCCATCGCCACGCTGCTGGATGTGCGGCCCGACACCGCCGCGACCGTGTTCGAGGCGAGTGGATGGACGCCTGCCTGCACTGCTGCCAAAGGCATGGAAACGCAAGTGCTGTGAGAGCCGCTTCATACTGATGAATTGGCGACCTTGAACAGGCACAAGGCACGCCGCCGACGTAGATCAGCTCGCCTGATCCCGCTTGTTAATGTTGGGTCAGAGGCCGGCTTCACAGTGCTTCCACGTATTCAAATTCCAGCTGAAAGCGCTTGGTAGCGGCGGGAACAAACGCCGCTATATTCCAGCTTCCCCAGACGAAGGAGGGAGTGCAATGAACCTGAACCCGCAACACATGAAGACGGCCCGCGCACTTGCTGTAGCGCTCATCGCCACCGTAAGCCTTGGCGCCTGCGCGTCATACAAGAACGAGTTTGCAACCATCAACTCGCGTCTCGATCAGCTCGACGTCAAGGTGCAGGGCGCTGCGCAGAGCGCGGAGTCCGCCAACCAGTCCGCACAGCAGGCCAATCAGCGCCTGGACCAGATCGAAGGTCGCGTGCAGCAGCTTGAAAGGGCACCTGCCGGCCGCAAGCCGCGCGGGTAATCGCTCCCTCACCTTTTGAATTGATCCACCTCTGTATCGGGTGTATCGGGGACCCAGTGGCCTTCGCCGGCCACTGGCATCCTTCCACCCACGATTGCATTGCAAGGAGCCGTCCCATTCGTACTTCCCCCTCCCCTGCACGCCGCGCCCTCCATGCCTCCCTGGCCATGGCACTGGCCGTTGCGTGCAGCGGCGTAGCCAACGCCAGGGACAAGGACGCACCTGCACCATCGGTCGCCGCCGTTGATGAACTTCCGCCCGACCAGAGCGTGTCCGAGACAGTGATCGAGCTGGCCGGCTGGGTGGTCGCCAGCAAGGACAACCAGGGCTATCCGTTTGCGGTCATGGACAAGGCGGCGGCGCAGGTTCTGGTCTTCGGCGGTGACGGCAAGCTGCGCGGCGCCGCACCGGCGCTGTTTGGGTCGGCGATCGGCGACCATTCCGCACCGGGCGTCGCCAAGCTCGCACTGAGCGCGATTCCCGGCCACGACCGCACCACGCCTGCCGGCCGCTTCATTGGCGGTTACGGCCCGTCCGACGATGCCGGACGCGTGCTGTGGGTGGACTACGATTCCGCCGTGTCGATGCACCCGCTGCCGCCGGGCAGCCCGAAGGAAAAGCGCGCCGAGCGGTTGGCATCGCCCTCGCCGGACGACAACCGCGTCACCCACGGCTGCATCAATGTCTCGCCCGCGTTCTACGAGCAGATCGTGCAGTCCACGTTCGAGAAGGGCGGCGTGTTCTACATCCTGCCGGACAAGGATTCGATCGCGAAGACGTTCCCGGAGTTCGCGCAGAGCCGTGCCGTCACAGATGGCAACCAAAAGAAGACCGCACAGCACGCTGGCGAGTAGTGCGTTTGTGCGTCCGCCCTGGGCGTTGTGGGCACATGCCGCCCGCCGGGCGGCTGGGATGCACAGTCTGCTCATGGAGAGTCGCCTGCGTGTGAGGCGTGGTGCCCCCGAGGCCCGGCACGCTGGCATACTGCGCCCGTAGACGATCCTGCGAGGCAATGTCTGCCTCGTCCATGAGGCCGCCGGTGGACCCACTCTTCCAGTTTCTGCTGAGCACGATGGGAGGCGTATTCGTCTTCCTGTTCTTCGTGGCGCGCGACTACCTGCGTGGCTTGGGGTGGCTGCTCGGTTCCTGGGATCCGAACATGGGGCACGCGACCGAAGATGCGCTCATTTCGAAGGCCAATCGCAGCGCCTTGCTGATTGCGGCGGTGCTTCTGGCGTGGGCCTTCATGGGCCCTTCTCCCTACCGCCGCAACTGGGAAATCGAAGTAATGGGCATCGGCACCGGCATGTTGCTGGCCTATGTGGTGATCATCCGCCTTGCAGCTTCAAGGGTGAAGAGGCTGCTTGGGTGAGCGTGCCTCACATCGGCACCAATGAGGATCAGGAAGCCGTAGCCTCTGCAGCCCGCGCCAATGCCGCGGCGTGGGCGTCGCCCTTCCGCTCGCTGTAACGGTCTACCAGGTAGTCCGACCGGCCCCGCGTCAGCAGCGTGAACTTCACCAGCTCTTCCATCACATCCACCACCCGATCGTAGTACGGCGAGGGCTTCATCCGGCCGTCGTCATCGAATTCCTGCCAGGCCTTGGCCACCGACGACTGGTTGGGGATGGTCAGCATGCGCATCCAACGACCAAGCACGCGCAACGCGTTGACCGTGTTGAACGACTGCGAGCCGCCGCTCACCTGCATCACCGCCAACGTCCTGCCCTGCGTGGGCCGCACGCTGCCATCTTCCAGCGGCAACCAGTCGATCTGGTTCTTGAACACGCCGGTGACCGTGCCATGCCGCTCGGGGCTGACCCATACCTGGCCTTCCGACCACTGCGACCATTCGCGCAGTCGCTGCACTTCAGGGTGGTGCGGGTCCACGCTGTCCAGCATCGGCAGCGCATGCGGATCGAACACCCGGGTTTCGCACCCCAGATGGCGCAGCAGTCGCTCGGCTTCCAGCGCCAGCTTGCGGCTGAACGACTGGGGCCGCAGCGAGCCGTAGAGCAGGAGGATGCGTGGCGGCCCCAGATCTGCCGCGGCGAGCTGGTGATGATTGGGCTGGGGCAATGACGATTCCACCAGGTTGGGCAGGTCCAGGCTTGTGATTGGCTCATTCATTCGATTATTCTAGAAACATGGAAACATCGAATGCAATCTCCGCCCTGACCGCCCTCGGTCATGCCACCCGCCTGGCTGCCTTCCGCCTGCTGGTGGAGGCCGGCCCGGCAGGGCGCATGGCGGGCGACATCGCTACGGCCCTGCAGGTGCCGCCGGCCACGCTCAGCTTCCACCTGAAGGAGCTGGTGCAGGCCGGGCTGGTGGAGAGCGAGAACCAGGGCCGCCACGTCTGCTACCGCGCCAACTTCGATGCCATGAACGGCTTGATCGAGTACCTCACGCACAACTGTTGCGCGGGCTCACCCAGCAACCAGTGCGTCCCCGCCGAACCCGCCTGCAAGTGCTGATACCGCACACGACCCACCCCATCGAAGCGATTGCCACATGACCCGCAATGTCCTGTTCCTCTGCACCGGCAACAGCGCGCGCAGCGTGCTGGCTGAAGCCACCCTGCGCGCCTGGGACAGCGATCGCTTCAGGGCATTCAGTGCGGGCAGCCAGCCCACCGGCCAGGTCAATCCGTTCGCGCTGGCACAACTGCATGCCGAAGGAATGCCCGTTGAAGGGCTGCGCAGCAAATCATGGGACGAGTTCGTGGATGCAGCGCCCATGGACCTGGTCATCACCGTGTGTGATGCGGCCGCTGCCGAAGCTTGCCCAGTGGTGTTCGGTGACTTCATCCGCAGCCATTGGGGCCTGCCCGATCCGGCCGCCGTGGCAGGCAGCGATGCCGACAAGGCCGCAGCCTTCGCGCTGGCCCATGCCATCGTGAAAACCCGCCTGCGTGCGCTGCTCGCACTGCCCGAATCGGTGTGGTCCGAACGCGAAGCGCTGCAGCACGCGCTGGACCGGATCGGCCAGCTGTTGCCGACCGACGGCGCGCAGTGACGGTGCCACTGCCATGGGTCTGTTCGAGCGACACCTGACGCTGTGGGTTGTGCTGTGCATTGCGATGGGCACGCTGCTGGGCCACGTCCTGCCCGGTGCCTTCGCGGTGCTGGCGTCCGCCGAAGTGGCCAAGGTCAATCTGCCGGTTGCGGTGCTGATCTGGCTGATGATCATCCCGATGCTGCTGAAGGTCGACTTCCGCGCGATGCGCCAGTTGCAGCAACACTGGAAGGGCATCGGGGTAACACTGTTCATCAACTGGGCGGTCAAGCCGTTCTCGATGGCGCTGCTGGGCTGGCTGTTCCTGCGCCATGCCTTCGCCGACTGGCTGCCCGCAGCACAGATCGACAGCTACATCGCCGGGCTGATCCTGCTGGCAGCCGCACCCTGCACCGCCATGGTGTTCGTGTGGAGCAACCTGTGCCGCGGTGATGCCAACTTCACCCTGAGCCAGGTGGCGTTGAACGACGCGATCATGGTGGTTGCCTACGCGCCGGTGGTTGCACTGCTGCTCGGCCTGTCAGCGATCACCGTACCGTGGGATACGCTGTTGCTGTCCGTTGGTCTCTACATCGTGGTGCCGGTGCTGGCTGCTGCACTGCTGCGGCACTGGATCCTTTTGCGCAGCGGCGAGGCGGGCCTGCAACTCACGCTTCGAAGGTTGGGGCCGCTGTCCCTGTCCGCGCTGCTGCTGACGCTGGTGGTGCTGTTCGGGTTCCAGGGCCAGCAGATCGTGAAGCAACCGCTGGTAATCGCGCTGATTGCCGTGCCGATCCTGATCCAGGTCTATTTCACCTCGGGCCTGGCCTACCTGCTCAACCGTCGGCTGGGCGTGGCACATTGCGTGGCCGGCCCGTCAGCGCTTATTGGTGCCAGCAACTTCTTCGAACTGGCGGTGGCGACTGCGGTGGGACTGTTCGGCGTGCATTCCGGGGCGGCGCTGGCGACGGTGGTGGGCGTGCTGATCGAGGTGCCGGTCATGCTGTCCGTGGTGCGCATCGTCAACCGTACTCAGGCCTGGTACGAAAGACCCCAAGAGCGCTGACAACCAGAGTGGGGCGAGTTCGATTTACGTTCTTCGCTCCGCACTGTCGTCATCGGCTTGGTGGGGTACCCATATCCCTGTCATCAAGTTCGAACCATGTCGCATATTCCCCACGCTGCCACGGACGTTGCGGCACCTGCGTCCGCGACGGCTTAACAGCATGCAAGAATGCTGAAAGCGTCTTCGATCAAACGCTGTTTGCAACTCGTCTGATTGGCGTTGCGCAGCGACAGCGGTACAGATGGCGGGCCACCGGAAAATCGGTGGCCGGGCCTCGAAAACCCGTTAGATCACGAACGTTGTTTGCGCTTGCCAGCCGGCGTCACCCCGCGTGGCGCCGGCTGGCATTCCGTCTGCCGGCTATGGCGGGCGGAGCGTGGAGGCCTTGCGCCTGCCGGTCTTGTTCGTGATCTCCCGGTTTTCGAGCCACGTCTCCGCCCGCCACCTTTGTGTGGCGGCTACCGTCTGTCCTGCACGGAGCACTGCCATGACCACACCGGACTTCCCTCGCCTGCATCCGCATCGCTCATCCGCCACTGGCGGTGGGCCGCCAGAGCACGCGGCTGCGACCGATCCGAATGCCTTCATCGCCACGCTTCGCCGCATCGGCAAAGGCGCGGCCGCCGACGGCCAACCCTGGCCGGAGCGTCACCAGATGCCGGGCCGCTGCATGGCGCTGGCCGATGCGGACTGTGCACTGGCCGGCCAACGCGTGACGCTGGAGCTGCTGCTGGCGGCCGAGCGCGTGCGTCAGAACGGCACGGAGGCCGAGTACGTGGGCGACCGGGTGATGGAAGGGCTGATCCTGGCGTGCCTGACCATGAACGCACAGGCCAGCGCGCGCATGCAGCCGGAAGGATGAGGCGGGCACCACATCACTCGCAGAGCGCGCTGTCTTCCTTCAACGCGGCATCCTGCAGTGGCTGGCGTTGTTCAATCTGCGCACGTTGTTCCGCCGTCGGCTCGCCCAGCCACCACACACGACAGCGCGCGGTAAGACGGCCGACCATCTTCGCCTCCGTCGGCGAATACAGCATCGCCAACGCGGTGCCGGGGCAGTCGTGGGCCTGGCAGGCGGTATAGAACCACCACGGCTCGCCCTGCAGCACCAGCAGCTCACCAGGACCGCTGGGCCCGCTCAACAGGCGTTCGCGCAGCGATGGAATCTCCCTGTCAGCGGATTCGGCTGCGGCTGTGTTCTTCATCAGGGCGTTGAACGCGGCCAGCACCTTCGGGTCCTTGCGGCCGCAGTCGTCCACGGTATTGCCGCCCACCAGGGTGAAGAAATGCGTCGCCAGCGGGTTGTCCGCGCAGGTGAGTTCGCCGCCGGCACTCGGGTCTTCCGGTTCGCCTTCGTTGTCCCACACCGAGGGATCCACGCCACCTTCGATGGATGGCGCCTTCTCGCCCACCGTTGCCGTGGCCGCAGGTGCTTCTGTGGCCGGTGCTGGTGCGGCTGGTGCTGCATCGGGTGCCGGTGCCTGCCCGCAGGCGGCCAGCAATGCGACCGTCAGTGCCATCCCTGTGATTCGAATCTTCATTCCCTGTCCTTGTCTGATCTGCGCTGCATCCAGCAAATCGGCAGCCGCGTGATTCTAACCAGCACCGTGCCAGGATGCGTTCGTAGCGTCCCGTCATCGCCTGGAGCCGGACGCATGCGCCGTACACGACTCGCCAAGATCTTCTGCAGTGCCCTGCGGCTGGCATCGCCGGCAATTGCCCACGATGCAGAAAACGCGAAGCCTGCACGGCCTCTCCCGGGCGCAGCCCTGCCCGCACCGCTGGAGCGCGTACTACGCGATTACGAGCGGGCGTGGCGCTCGGCTGATGCCAGGGCATTGGCTGCGCTGCTTGCCGAGGATGGTCTTGTACTGCAGAGCAACCAGCCGCCGGTGCGCGGGCGTACTGCGATCGAGGCCGCGTATGCCGGCCAGGGCGGCAGTCCGTTGTGGCTGCGGGCGTTGGCTCACTCGGTGGAGGGCAACAGGGGCTACATCATTGGTGCGTATCGCTACGGCAGCAACGAGGGGGACACCGGCAAGTTCACGCTGACGCTGAAGCGCGTGGGCGACGGGCCGTGGTTGATCTTCTCGGACATGGACAACACCAGCGCGCCGCCACGGGCGCGGTGATTGCCGCCGTCGGGCGCCAACCAAGGTTGGCAGCTACCAGAAGCGGGTTCGGCAGTAGATCCACGCCATGCGTGGATGGCTCGCGCACATAAAAAACCCCGGCACGTGGCCGGGGTTTTTCGATTCACTTGAACAGCGTGTCCGGGTATTCCGGTTTCTGTTCCCGCGCCAGCAGTGCGCGCAGGCCTTCTTCCGGAGTCTGCTCGCCGTGCAGCACGGCACGCACGCCGTCGGAGATCGGCAGGTCGATGCCATGGCGGCGTGCCTGTCGCATCACTTCGTCGGCGGTCTGCACCGACTCGACCACCTGGCCGATTTCGCGCACGGCATCCTGCAGCGTCTGGCCACGGCCCAGGGCCAGGCCCAGGCGACGGTTGCGCGACAGATCGCCGGTGCAGGTCAGCACCAGATCGCCCAGGCCGGCCAGGCCCATCAGCGTTTCCGGCTTGGCGCCGATCGCCGCAGCCAGGCGCAGCATTTCATTGAGACCGCGGGTGATCAGGCCGGCACGGGCGTTGAGGCCCAGCTGCATGCCATCGGCCACGCCGGTGGCCACCGCCAGCACGTTCTTCATCGCACCGCCCAGCTCGGCACCGACCATGTCGTCGCCGGTGTAGGCGCGGAACGCCGGGCCATGCATCGCCTCGGCCACCGTCTGCGCGAACTCGGGCACGTCGCCGTGCACGGTGATCGCGGTGGGCAGGCCCTGGGTTACTTCCTTGGCGAACGATGGCCCGGTGACGACGGCCAGCGGCACGTCCTCGCCCAGCACTTCGCGCGCCACTTCATGCAGGAAACGGCCCGAACCGGGTTCGAAGCCCTTGGTGGCCCAGGCCACGCCGGCACCGGCCGGACGCAGCGGCGCCAGCGCACGCACGGTTTCACCGAAGGCATGCGACGGGGTCACCACCAGGATCCAGGCCGCGCCTTCCACCGCCGACGCCAGGTCGGTGGTGGCACGCAGGCTGTCCGGCAGCGGGATGCCCGGCAGGTAGCGCGGGTTCTCGTGGCGCTGGTCGATGGCCTCGACCACGGCAGCGTCGCGCCCCCACAGCACGGTCGGATGACCGTGCCGTGCGAGCAGGCTGGCCAGCGCGGTTCCCCAGGAACCGGCGCCCAGCACGGCGATCTTGTCAGCGGGAGTGCTCATCCGTGACGTCGCGGCAGGAATCAGGCGTTGCCAGCCGGCTCGGAGTCAGCCAGCGACGGTGCGTCGCCCTGCTCCTGGCGCTGGCGCAGGGTTTCTGCGTACAGGCCTTCGAAGTTGATCGGCTGCAGGAAGAACGGCGGGAAGCCGCCGGCCTGGATCAGGTCGCTGATCAGCTGGCGCACGTACGGGAACAGGATGTTCGGGCACTGGGTGCCAAGCAGCACGTCGATCGACTGCGGGTCCAGGCCGACCAGGCCGAACACGCCGGCCTGCTTCACTTCGGCCACGTAGGCGGTGCGCTCACCGGCCTGGCAGGTCAGGGTCACGGCCAGCACGACTTCGAAGGCGTTCTCACCCAGGCGCTGCACCTGCTGGTTCAGGTTCAGCTGCAGCTCCGGCTGCACCTGGTCATTGAAGATGGTCGGGGCGTTCGGCGACTCGAAGGAGACGTCCTTGACGTAGATCTTCTCGACGGTGAAAGCGGGGCCGGTGGCGGCATCGACCGGCGCAGCAGCGCCGTTGGTGATCTCTTCGGACATTTCCAGTAACTCCAATGAATGCAATGAAAACGATGGTCGAATTACTGCGATGGGGGCGGGATCAGGCCCATACAAGGCCGGATCCGCCACATGCGGCAATCAGTTGCGGCCCTTGACCAGCGGCAGCTCGGCCTGCTGCCAGGCGGGAATGCCGCCGTCGAGCACGTAGACCTTCTCGAAGCCGGCCTTCTTCAGCGCCTTGGCGGCGGTTTCCGAGGCGTTGCCGCTGCGACACACCAGCACCACCGGCGACTGCTTGGCGTTGGCCACCAGCTTGTGGTCCGGGCCGAAGGCACTGGCCTGGGCGTTGCGGCTGCCGGCAATGTGGCCCTTCTCGAAGTCACCGCTGGCCGACAGGTCGACCACCACCGTGCCGCCCGCGTTGATCAGCTGGGTCAGTTCGGCGGGCTTGATGCCCTTGAAGCCCCGGAACAGGCGGCGGATCTCGGTGACGATGATGGCCACGGTCAGGCCGACCAGGGCCGCGGACAGCATCGGGTTTCGGCCTGCAAAGGCCAGCAACTCTTCGTAATTCACTCAGGTCACGGGTCGATTAAGCGGGCGCCGATTGTCGCACAAGCCGGACGCGGCCCGTCACTGCCCCTTCCACAGGTCCGGCAGGCCGGCGGTCTGCCACCAGCGCTTGGCTTCCGGGTCCCAGCGCCAGCGCTCGACCACGACCACCGTGCGCTCGGCCTGGGTGTTCTGGTTGATCACCCCGATTTCGACCCGGCGCTCGACCAGTCCCCCGTCCAGTGAGGCACTGCTGCGCTCGCGGTAGGACGACACGCGCAGCTGCGCGTAACGGTTGAGCTCGAACTCGGTGGGCGGCTTTTCCTTGCGCAGCTTGGGGTCGAGGTAGCCGATGGCATCGTCCATGCTGCCCCAGCGGATGGTCGCCCCGTAGGCGATCTGGGTCTCTTCCAGCAGCTTGCGCTGCTTGCGGCTGAGGTCGTCGGCCGAGGCCACGGCACTGGCCAGCAGCAGGGAACAGATCAGGAACTGGATCAGGCGGCGCATCAGTGGTTTCCCCAGAACGTCAGCCTGCCATCCTACCCTTTGGCGAAGGCAACGAAGCGACCGCTGAATTCGGCGGCGGGCTTGCCATCGGCGCCGGGCTGGGTGGCGATGATGCTGATGCGGGCCTTGCGGCGCTGCCGGAAGGTGTTCAGGAAGGCATCCCAGCCGGTGGCCTCGGCCGCCTCAGCGTGGGCGTGCAGGTCTTCGTAGACCGGGGCCAGGTAGCGCAGGTTGCTGTCGGCCACGTAGACCTCGGCATCGTGGCCGGCCAGGCGCAGGCGCAGGCTGACCAGCGCCCAGCCGGACAGGGTCAGCACCGAGGCCAGGCTGCCGCCGAAGGCGTTGCCCTTGTCGTTGACGTTGGCGGCCAGCGGCGCGGTGATGCGCAGCACGCCATCGGCATAGCCGTCGAGCTGGATCTGCATGGCGCGCACCGCCGGCATGCAGTCCAGCACGTCCTGCAGGGCGGCCAACGAGGAAGTCAGGGCATCAACGGACATCGGAGCAGCGACCACGACAACGAAGGGCCCGCATAATGCAGGCAATGGCCGACCATACGATACCCACTGGCGCCACCCGTTCCGGCGCGCGCTGGACCCTGATCTCGCTGCGCCCGCGGGGCCAGAATGTGGCGCTGCGCCGCGCCGTTGCTGGGCTGGGCGGGGATGTCCTGGCCCTGGCGCCCTGGCGCCTGCAGCGCCTGCATGGCACGCCTGTGGTGCGCCAGCTGCAACGCGCGCTGAACTGCGATCGGGTGGTGTTCACCAGCCCGGCCGCCGTCACCGCGGCCGCCACCCTGCTGCCGCTGGCCGAGGCGCAGCGCAGCCCGTGGCTGACCGTCGGCGAAGGCACCGCGCGCGCATTGCGGGCACACGGCATCACCGAGGTGCATGCGCCGCAGCGGATGGACAGTGAAGGCCTGCTGGCGCTGCCGGTGCTGGCTGACGTACAGGGCCTGCGCATCGGCCTGGTGACCGCGCCCGGCGGGCGTGGCCTGATTGCCGCGCGGCTGCAGGCGGCCGGCGCCACAATCGAACGTGCCGACATCTACCAGCGTCGCCTGCTGCACCTGCCGCCCCGTGCGCTGGCTCGATTGGCGCATTCAGCGCAGCCGTGGATGCTGGCGGTGAGCAGTGGCGAAGCGCTGCAGCATTTCTGGCAGCAGCTTCCGCCGCCCTTGCAGCAGCGTCTGCAGGCGCACGCGACTGCCGTGGTGGCCAGTGATCGCCTCGGCGAACAGGCCCGGGCACTGGGCCTGCAGCATGTCGTGCGCGCGGCAGGCCCCACCAGCGCGCAGCTGGTGGCGGCCGCACACGCCACGCTCACCGTCCCGGCAGCGACCTGAACAGGGACGTGGGTCACGCTTGCCGCTGTCGTCGGCAACAGTGATGCTGTGCACAATGCGGCCTGCCGGCCCCCGACCGGCGACGTTGCCGACAAGGAAGCCCGATGAACGACACTCCGCCCGTTTCCCCGCCCCGTCGACCCGTGCGCTGGCTGCTGCCGCTGGCCGGTGTGGTCGTGCTCGGCGTGGGCGGCTATGCCGGCTGGTATGTCTGGCAACAGCAACAGAACGAACAGGCAGCGCAGGCACAGACCACGGCTGTCCAGCTGAAGGGCCTGGAGGCCACGCTGGATGCGCTGCGTCGTGACCAGCGCGCGACCAGCCAGCGCCTGCAGGACGCGGCCGCCACCAACCGCGTGCTGCGCGACGAGATGCTGGGCCTTTCCCAGCGCAGCGCATTGCTGGAAGAGAACCTGGCCAAGCTGGCCGACAGCGCCAACCAGGGCCGCCAGGCGGTACAGCGCGATGAGGCCGAACTGCTGCTGACCCAGGCCGCGCAGCGCCTGAACTACGCCGACGATGTGGAAGGCGCACGCCGGTTGTACGCCCAGGCCGCGACGGCACTGGCCGAACTGCCCGACAGTGATGGCCTGAACCTGCGCCAGGCGCTGGTGCAGGAGCGCGAGGCACTGGATGCGCTCGGCAGCGGCCCACGCGTGCAGTCGCTGCAGCGCCTGGATGCTGTGGGCAGGGCACTGCAGGGCCTGCCTTCGCAGATCACCGGCACAACCGGCAGCAGCACCGCCAAACCCTGGTGGCAGGCAGCTCTGGCGCCGTTCGTGGACATCACCCCGAGCCGCCAGAACGGCCCGCTGACCGCCGCCGAACAGCGCAATGCCGACGACGCGCTGCAGCTGGAACTGACATTGGCACGTGCGGCAATCGAGCGCGGCGACCGCGCGGGGCGCAATACCGCATTGGACCGCGTGGAGCACTGGGCACAGCGGCGCTGGCCGGATTCACCAGCCCTGCGCGCGCAACGTGCTGAACTGAAGGCCTTGCGCGAACTGCCGCTGCAGGCCAACGACGCTGTCCTTGGCAGCACCCTGCAACAACTGCGCACCCAGACCGACCGGAGGTAAGCCCGCATGAAACCCCTGCAATCCCTGGTCGTGCTGTTGCTGGCCGTGGCCATCGGCGTGGTCGCTGCGCAATGGCTCGGCGCCGATGACCTGAACCGCTTCGGCGAAGTGACCCTGCGCTACGGCGGCTACGACTACCACAGCAACCTGCCGAAGGTGGCGCTGCTGGCAGTGATCGCGGTGCTGGTGCTATGGCTGCTGTGGAGCCTGATCGCCGCACCGTTCCGCGCCTGGGGCCGCTACCGCCGCAAACAGGGCCGGGTGCGCCTGATCGACGGCCTGCAGGCCTATGAGCACGGCCAGTGGCAGCGTGCCGAGAAACTGCTGGACGGTGCCGCCAAGGATCCGGAAGTGAGCGCGGTGGCGCTGGCCAACGCCGTGCGCAGCGCGCAGGCACGTGCCGACGGCCCGGCTGGCGAGGCGCTGCTGCAGCGCCTGGGCGAAAGTGATGCCACCCTGCAGGCGCTGCTGCGCGCCGAACAGCTGCTGGCGCGCGATCTGCCGGTGGATGCGATCAACGCATTGGACGTAGCGGCGATCCAGCCGCTGCCGCCACGTGGCCTGTGGCTGCGCACCGAGGCACTGGCACAGGCCGGCCGCGCCCACGAGGCGTATGGCCAGCTGGGTGCACTGCGCCAGAGCAAGGTGCTGCCGGCCGAGGCCAGCAGTGAACTGGAAGCACGCCTGGCTGCACAAGCGCTGCTGGAAGCGGCCGACGTCAACGCACTGGCCGCGCAGTGGGAAGCCACGCCGAAGGCACTGCGACCGACTCCGGACGTGGTTGGCGCCTATGCCAGCCGCGCGGTGGCGCTGGACTGGGACGAGCCGGCGCTGCTGGCGCTGGAACAGGCCTTGGACCAGCGCTGGGATGACGAACTGGTGGCGCTGTATGGCCGTCTGCCGGCCGAGCGCCTGGCTACCCGCCAGGCCAACCTCGCACGTTGGCGCAACGTGCATGACGGCTCGGCCGCGTTGCGCCTGGCGCAGGGCCGCGTGGCCCTGGCCCAGCAGCAGTGGGAGGCCGCCGATGCGTTCCTGCACGAGGCCATCGCCGCGGGCGCCGGTGCACCGGCGTGGGAAGCGCTGGGTGAACTGTTCGCCCAGCGTGGCGAACACGCGCTGGCCGCGCAGTGCCTGGCCAATGCGCTGCGCCTGCAGCGCGGCGAGGACAGCGTGGCGCTGGTGCGCGGCGGCGAGACGCCACTGCGTGCCACGGTGGAAGAACAGCCGCTCGCGGTGCAGCCGCCGGTGTATGACGCCAACGAAGAGCGCGACGAATTCGGTAATCCGCGGTTGCCGTGACCGCTGCTGAAATAGGCCGACCAACGGTCGGCACCCACAGGAGCAAAAAACGCCGCCCAATGGGCGGCGTTTTCATGTGCGGGACCCGTTAGTCGCCAACCCTGGTTGGCGCGTGGCCTTTCCGAGCGATGCCGTTTCACGGCCGACCAAGGTCGGCATCTACCACAGCAGATCCAGCACGCATTTCTGGTAGTCGCCAACCTTGGTTAGCGCGCGGTCGCAGCGATCAGCGTTCGACGATCGCCACCACGCCCATGCCGCCGGCGGTGCAGATCGACACCAGCGCGCGACCACCGCCGCGTTCGGCCAGCTGCTTGGCGGCGGTGGCGATGACGCGGGCGCCGGTGGCGGCGAACGGATGACCGGTGGCCAGCGACGAACCCAGCAGGTTGATCTTGTCCGGGTCGATGCGGCCCAGCGGTGCGTCCAGCCCCAGGCGGTTGCGGCAGTAATCCTCGCTCTCCCACGCACGCAGGGTGCACAGCACCTGCGCGGCGAAGGCTTCGTGGATCTCGTAGATGTCGAAGTCCTGCAGGGTCAGGCCATTACGCTTGAGCATCTCCGGCACCGCGATGGTCGGCGCCATAAGCAGGCCTTCGCCATGCACGAAGTCCACCGCAGAGACATGCGCGTCGCGCAGGTAGGCCTGCGGCTCATGGCCGTGCGCGCGCGCCCACTCTTCGCTGGCCAGCAGTACCGCAGCGGCACCGTCGGTCAGCGGGGTGGAATTGGCGGCGGTCAGCGTGCCACGGCCGGAAACCTTGTCGAACGCCGGCTTCAGCGTGGCCAGCTTTTCCAGCGAGGTATCCGGGCGCAGGATGTTGTCACGCTCGACGCCACGGAACGGTGCGATCAGGTCGTTGAAGAAGCCACGCTCATAGGCGGCGGCCAGCTTCTTGTGCGAGGACACCGCCCACTCATCCTGCGAGTCGCGCGAGATGTTCCATTCCTTGGCCATGTCCTCGCAGTGGTCGCCCATGCTCTTGCCGGTGCGCGGCTCGGCCACGCCCGGGAACTCGGGCTTGAGCTCGGAGAACTTGAAGCCGGAAGTGAGCGCGCGGATCTTGTCGCCAGTGCTCTTGGCGCGGTTGGCGGCCAGCAGGCGCGCGCGCAGCTTCTTGCCGTAGACGATCGGCACGTCGGAGGTGGTGTCCGAACCGCCGCCGATGCCCGATTCGATCTGGCCCAGCGCGATCTTGTTGGCGACAGTGATGATGCTGTCCAGCGAGGTGCCGCAGGCGCGCTGCAGGGTGATGCCCGGGGTCAGCGGCGACAGGCCGGAGGACAGCGTGGCTTCACGGCCCAGGTTCCAGTCGCTGGAGTGCTTGATCACCGCACCCATCGCCACTTCACCCAGTTGCTGGCCGTGCAGGCCGAACCGTTCGACCAGCGCGCCCAGCGTACGGACCGACATGCCGAGGTTGCCGACATCCGAATACGCGGTGTTCTGGCGGCAGAACGGAATGCGGACGCCACCGAGGATGGCGACGGGACGAGCGTTGGGCATGGAGATACCTGGCATGGATGAGGGTGTCTGCAACATGGCCTGCACGGCGGAGCAGGCATAATGGAGCCAAGTGTAGCTGCCGCCCTGTGATGGGCCAACCGTGGAACCATGAGCAAACCCGACCCCGCGATGAATGCCCTTGGCGTGCTGGCCCTGGAACTGGCCGGCGGCGAAATCCCCCGCCAGGCGGTGCTCAGCGCTGAACAGGCCGGTGAACTGGCCGAACGCGTCGGCCGTGACCTTTCCAAGCTGGTGCCGCAGGTGGCCGAGCTGGACCTGGTGTTCGCGGCCGCCCATTTCGACCCGGCCGAAGTACTGCGCCCGGGCTGGCCGATCCATCGCCGCCTGGAAGAACTGCAGATGCGTGCCCCGGGCCGCAACCAGGGCCCGCGCCTGCTGGCCTTCGGCACCGATGCCGCAGGCGATGTGCCGCTGCCGTTCCAGGCCGATGCGACCCTGGTGGGGGGCGGCCTGCGCGTGGTGCCGTTCCTGCTGACCGGCAGCGACGTGGCCACCACCAACGCGGTGGCCAATGCGCTGGAAGAAACACTGCTGGCCAACGGCATGGCGCATGCCGACACCGCGTTGATGGCACAGAACAGCTTCGGTGCCCGCATCGAACACGCGCGCTATTTCACCGTGAACGACCTGGCCGCGATGATGTCGATGCAGTACGACAACCAGGGCTTGGCGGCGCTGTGGCCGCTGATCGAGACCGCGATCATGGCGCCGGGCGAAGACGAGTGGCTCAATGCCGCGCCCGAGCCGCTGCTGCGCTATACCCATGGCGAGGCACGCATGGCGCTGTTCGATCCGGCGGGTTGGTGCGCGTACTACAACCACAGCAAGAACGATTGCGACCGCCTGCAGGGCATCTACGAGCAGTTCCTGATGCGCCAGCGGCAGATGGCCGCGGTGCTGGAAGCGCACGGCGTGCCGGTGCTGTTCGTGCACTGCGAGGCCGGGCAGGACGCGCGCGAGCTGCTGGCGCGCTGAAGGCGGGTAGTGCCGGCCGCTGGCCGGCAACGTCCGGATGTGCGATTGCCGGCCAGCGGCCGGCACTACCGATAAAGAAGAACGCCGGCTTGCGCCGGCATTTTCCGTTTCCAGCATAAAGGGCCGCAGTGCTGTTCGTGCACTGCGGGGCCGGGCACGACGCGCGCGAGCTGCTGGCGCGCTGAAGGCGGGTAGTGCCGGCCGCTGGCCGGCAACGTCCGGATCTGCGATTGCCGGCCAGCGGCCGGCACTACCGATAATGAAAAACGCCGGCTTGCGCCGGCGTTCCTTGATTCTTACGGGGCCTTCTGGATCACCGCACACGCCAGGCGTGCGCCGGCGTTGCCGGTCGGCTGGGTCTTGTAGTCGTCCGCATCGGCGTGGACGATCAGGCCGCGGCCGATGATGTCGAAGTCATCACCCTTGCCGATGTTGACATTGCTCGACACCGGGCCGTCGATGGTGGCCACGCCCTTGTCGTCGGCCTTGATGTTGGGCATGTCGCCGCCGTGGTGCGGATCGGTGGCGACGTTGCCGTGATCCTGCTTGCCCGGGTTGAAGTGGCCGCCGGCGCTCATGCCGTCCGGCGCGCTGCAGTCGCCCTTCTCGTGGATGTGGAAGCCGTGCTCGCTGCCCGGCTTCAGGCCAGTGATCTGGCCGGTCACGTGGACCTTGCCGTCGACCACCTTGAAGGTGACGCTGCCCTTGGTTTCGTTGCCCTGGGTCGGTGCCAGTTCGGCGGTGGCCGAGGCATCGGCAGCCGGTGCCGCAGCCGGTTCAGGAGTTGCAGCCGGCTCGGTGGTGGCGCCGTCAGCCGGCGCGGCCGGCGGAGTCTCAGTCTGCGGCGCGGCGGGCTGCTGGTTACAGGCCGCCAGGCCCAGCGCGGCGATGGCCGCAAACAGCGAAGTGTGGATCAGACGCATTGGAATCTCTCCCTGGATGTTGCCTGCAGTGATCAGCGGACGACCCGGATCACGCCACAGGCGATGCGGACGCCGGCATTGCCGGCGGGCTGGCTGCGATAGTCGTCGGCGTTGGCATGCACGACCAGTGCACGTCCGGCGATATCGGTGGCGGCGCCTCCGCCAAGGGTAACGCCCTTGAGGTGGATATCGACGTTGGCGCGGCCCTGGGCATCGGCACGCAGGTTGTCCATGTCGCCCAGGTGGTGCTTGCCGGTGCCGGCGCGGCCATGCGCGGCGCCACCGGGGTTGAAGTGGTTGCCGGCGCTGCTGGCATCCACCGCGCTGCAGTCGCCGCGCTCGTGGATGTGGAAGCCGGCCTGCTGCATCGGCTGCAGGCCACCGATCAGGCCGGTGATGTGGATACCGCCGGGCTCCACCATCAGTGCGATGCGGCCACTGACGATGCTGGCCGAGGCCGGAGACAGATTGGCCTCGCCCTGCTTCGCTGCGCTGACCACGGTGGGCGGCGGCGGGGTGGGCTCGGCCTTCTTCGGCGCGCTGCCACAGGCAGACAGCAGCACGGCGGCGGACAACGGCAGGATGGCAAAGGACAGACGCATCGAAGACTCCTTGCAGGTGACACTAAGCATTGCATCGTCCATGAACGATCAACGGTTCGGCAAGCGGGCGCGAGGATCGCGTGCAGGGACCGTTCAATGGCCCCCGCGACGGCGCCCGGCGCCCAGCTTGCGGGTAAGGGTATTGCGGCCGAGGCCGAGGCGGGCAGCGGCTTCGGCGCGGCGACCGTGGGTGATCTGCAGCGCTGCCTCCAGCAGGGCATGGTCGACCCGCTCGCGCACCTGCGCGTGCAGCCCTTCCACGCCTTCGGCCAGCTGACGGCGCGCCCATTCGGCCAGCAGCGCTTCCCATTGGCCCGGATCGGCTGCGCTGCCGCTGTTGCGGCGGCCGCGCGCGCGGTTCAGCGCGGTATCGACATCGGCCACGCCGATGGTGTCGGCGGCGGCCAGCGCGGCCATCCGCCAGCACACGTTCTCCAGTTCGCGCACGTTGCCCGGCCAGTCGTGTTCGCGCAGCGCCTGCAGAGCCGCGGCGGTGAGGCGCTTCGGCGGCGTATCCAGCCTGCGTGCGGCGGCGGCCAGGAACGTGCTGGCCAGTTGCGCGATGTCCTCGCGGCGCTCGCGCAGCGGCGGCAACTGCAGGCGCACCACGTCCAGGCGATGCAGCAGATCGGCGCGGAACTTGCCCTGCGCGACCAGGCCTTCCAGATCCTGGTGGGTGGCGGCCACCACGCGCACATCGACGCGGATCAGCTCGCGGCCACCGACGCGGAAGAACTCACCCTGCGCCAGCACACGCAGCAGGCGGGTCTGCAGCGGCAACGGCATGTCGCCGATCTCATCCAGGAACAGCGTGCCGCCGTTGGCCTGCTCGAAGCGGCCGACATGACGGCGCTGCGCACCGGTGAAGGCGCCAGCTTCGTGGCCGAACAGCTCGCTCTCCAGCAGTTCGGCCGGGATCGCGGCGGTATTGAGCGCGACGAACGGGCCCTGCGCACGCGGCGATTCGCGGTGCAGCGCATTGGCCACCAGCTCCTTGCCGGTGCCGGTCTCGCCGGTGATCAGCACCGCCAGCGGTGCCTGCGCCAGGCGACCGATGGCGCGGAACAGCGCACGCATCGGGGGGGTATCGCCCACCAGTTGCGGCGGCTGGTCGCCGGGCGTTTCGGCGGCGGGGCTGGGGGCGGCCAGCGCGGGCGCCACGGCCGGCAGCACACGCTGCGCCAGCGCCACGGCATCGTCCAGGTCGAACGGCTTGGACAGGAATTCATGCGCGCCCCCGCGGAACGCACCGGCGGTGCTGGCGACATCGGTATAGGCCGACATCACCACCACCGGCAGCTGCGGCAACGCGGCCTTGAGCTTGTCCAGCAGTACCAGGCCATCGTCGCCGGGCATGCGCACATCGGTGAACAGCAGCGCCGGTGGCGGGCCCGCGCTCAACGCCTGCAGGGCGGGAGCGGCACTGTCGAAATCAACGACCTGGTACCCCGCCTCGCGCAGCGCGGTGCACAGTACGAAGCGCACCGCACGATCATCGTCGACCACCCAGATGCGCTGTGCGGTGGTGGGGGACTCAGACATCGCGCGGGGCCTCCTCGGCAGGAGCGGCGCCGTTGCCGATCGGCAACAGCAGGGTGAACACGGTATGGCCCGGACGCGAGCGGTAGGTGAGCGTGCCGCGATGCTCGCGCGCGACCTGCTGGGCCAGTGCCAGGCCCAGCCCGGTGCCTTCGGCACGGCCACTGACCAGCGGCAGGAACAGGTGTTCGGCCAGCTCCTCGGGCACGCCACGGCCGTCGTCGGCGATTTCCAGGCGCAAGGCCAACGTGTGCAACTGCTCGGCGATGCGCACCCCATGCTCCACGCGGGTGCGCAGGGTGATGCTGCCGGCACCGGCCTGGATCGCGTTGCGCACCAGGTTCCACACCGCCTGGGTGAGGCGGTCGGCGTCGCCGTGGAATTCGGGAATGCTGGGGTCGTAGTCGCGCTGCAGGCGTACCGCCCAGCCGGCCTCGTTCTCGGCCAGGCGCAGCACACGTTCCAGCGCGGCATGGATGTTCAGTTCCGCATGCGGCGCGGCCGGGGCCGGCGACAGCAGCTGGTCGAGAAGGCCGTTGAGGCGCTCGATCTCCGAGCCGATCAGTTCGATCAGCTCACGTTCGCTGGCGTCGCGCTGCGCCGCGCGGCGGGCCAGCAGCTGGGCCGCGCCCTTCAGCCCGGCCAGCGGGTTGCGCAGCTCGTGGGCCAGGCCCTTCAGCGCCGCGCTGAGCGCACTGGGCAGCGCCTGGGTTGGGTCCAGCCCGGGGAATTCATCGACCGGATGCGCCTCCAGCAGCCAGCCACCATCGTCGCGGCGGCTCATCCAGCCCTCGGCGAAGCGCGGCGCCTCGCCGGGCACCGCCAGCGCCAGCCGGTTCAGGCGCAGGCTGTCGCGCTCATCGCGGGCCAGGAAATGGGCAAGTGCCTCGCCCTGCACTTCCAGTGCGGCCAATGGCCGACCCAGCAGGCGCCGGACGCTGACGCCCAGCCAGCGGGCGAAGGCCGGATTGCAGCCGGCAATGCAGCCATCGGCCCCGGCCCAGGCCAGCGGCGTGCCCAGGGCATCAAGGGACGGCGGGGGTGCGGGGTCGGACATTGCACCAATGTAGTGCAAAACGCGGGGTTCGGGGTCAGAGCCCTTTCCTGGCGGAAAGGGATCTGACCCCTGCTGCAGGTCGAGCAAGCTCGACCATTGCCAGATGCGTGGCCGGCTACAGCTTCATGTTGAGGCCGACGAATACGCTGCGGCCCGGCGCCGGCGAGAACATCGGGCGGGCGCTGTCCCAGAAGAAGCTGTCGTACCAGGCGTAGGCGTACTCGCGGCCGGTGACGTTCTTCAGTTGCAGGTCCACGCTGAAACGCGGGGTGAGCTGATAGGCAGCACTGAGGTCGAGCACGGCGAAGCCACCGAACTTGCCGGCCACGTTGCGCTCCTCAAGGTAGTAGTCGCCCTGCGCGCGTGCCTGCAGGCCGAGGCGCAGCGCGTCGCTGGCGCGGTAGTCCACACCCAGATTGCTGATGTGGCGCGGGGTGGCGGCCACTTCGCGGCCGTGCAGGGAAATGCCGGCATCGCGGTCGTCGCGGGTGATCTTCGCTTCCTGGTAGGCGTGCGACGCCCATACCGTCCAGTCATCGCCCAGTTGCAGGCTCAACTGCGCATCCACGCCGCGCCGGCGGGTCTTGCCCAGGGTGACCGTGGTGCCGGTGGCAGGCATGTTGGATACCTCGTTTTCCGCGTCCTGCTGCCACACCGCCAGGCGCGCCTGGGCGCCCTGGAACGGCTGGAACTTCAGGCCCAGCTCCATGCCCGTATTGGTGGACGGCTGCATCGGCACCTGCCCCGGGGTGAGGTAGGCCGGTGCGGTGGACCCGGTCAGCACCTGGAAGGTGCGGCCCCAGTTGGCGTAGACGTGGGTGGTCTGGCCCAGGCTGTGGATGATGCTCAGCTTGGGCTGGCCGATGCTGCCGTAATCCTGCAGCCGGGCGGTGATGCCGTTCATCAGGTGCGTGCTGCCACTGAAGCGATCGATACGATAGGCCGGCACGATCTTCCACGCCTCGGCGGGCTGGTAGATCGCCTGCACGTAGGCGCCCCAGTTGTCGAAGCTGTGGCGGTCGTCGTTCTGCACGCGCGCCGGCGGCTGGCTGTAATCGGTCGGTTCGGCGTAGGCATAGCGCTCGCGGATATAGCCGTTGTCCTGCTGCTCGTAGTTCAGGCCGCCCTCGACAGTAAGCGTGGAGCTGGCCTGCCAGGTCAGCGTGCTGAGCAGGCCAGTCTGGCGTTCATCCCACACGCGGCGCTGGCGCGGCAGGTTGCCGGTGGGCAGGTCGCTGAAGGTCACGCGGCGGTCGTCTTCATAGCGGTTGTAGTAGAGCCGCGTGCCGAAGGTGAGTGCGTCGGACAGCTTCAGGTCGACGTGCGCGGCGATCTGGCGCATGTCGCGGTCATCGCCGTCGTTGCCGTTGCGCAGCTCGCTGCCACGGCGGTGCGTGCGCAGTTCCTCAGCGGTCATGAAGCCCGGTTCGTCGGCTTCATGGTGATAGGCGCGCGCGGTCAGGCCCACGCGCAGCCCTTCGTCCAGCGTGCCGAAGAACCACTTGCCGCCCAGCGAGTACTTCCTGGAGGTGTCGTGGTCGCGATAACCATCGCTGGCCTGGGTGCCGACAAAGTAGTTCTGCGCGAAGCCATTGGCTTCGCGGCCAATCGCCAGCTGCGCATCACGGGTGTTGTAGCTGCCGTAGGCCAGGCGCGCATCGGTGTAGCTGCCGCCCTGGCGCGTACCGAAGTTCACGTTGCCGCCGATGTTGTGCAGGCCATAGCGCGGATCGTTGGTACCACGCACTACTTCGATGTAGCTGATGTCCAGCGGGAACAGCATGTCGATGAAGCGCTGGTTGCCGCTGTTGACGTTGCTGGGGATGCCGTCGATGAGGGTCTTGATGGCATTGAGGTAGCCCTCGCCGTTGAAGGCGCGGAAGCTGACCTTGCCCGATTCGGCACCCTGCCGGGTTTCGGTGAGCTGGATGCCGGGCATCTGCCCGAGCAGTTCCCAGCTGTGCGAAACGTTGCGGTTTTCGATCTGGTCTGCACCCAGCACGTCCACCGAGGTCAGCACCTGGTGCGCACTGAGCTGGCCTTCGCCGTGCTGGTGCACCTGCACCTTGCCGAGGGTGAGCGCGGCATCGGCGGCCTGTGCGAAAGCTTCAGGGGCGAACGGCGCGGCCGCCAGGGCGGCCACAAGGGTGGGAGTCTTCATGGGAAGGGGCGGTTACGGTGAAATGTAATTATATAACATTTCACATGCCCGCTTTTGCAGCGTCGAGCAAGGCTCGGCGCTACAAGGGCGGGAGCCGGGCGGATTACACCGGGTAGCCGGTGGCTTCCCGTGCCTTCTTCCAGGCGGCTTCGAATTCACGCGCGGAGATTTCGTCGTCCTCGTCGAAATCCAGGAACGACACCGGCTGGTCGGCCAGCAGGAAACGGTCATCGCTGTGGGCGTGCTCGTCGGCCCAGACCATCTTGGTGCCGTAGATTTCCACCTGCCGCACGATCTTGTCGCCGCGCGCTTCCATCAGCACGTTGCCCTTGCCCAGGCCCGATTCGGCCCAGTGCTTGTAGTACTTCTTTGCGGCGGATTTCGCGCCGGGTTTTGCGTTGTGCTTTGCGTAGGTCATTGCAGGGGTCCTGGCCGCAGGCGCGGCCGGAAAGTTCGGAATGGCGCCATTATCAGGCATCCGGGGCCAGAGCCTTTCCTTTGGAAAGGGATCCGCCCTCTGCTGGTTCAGTTCGGCAGGGGCACGCCCTTCGGCCACAGCATCCAGATGTTGCCCTTCTGCTTCATGTCGCCGGCCAGCTTGCCGGCGGCATCGCCACTGCCCCAGTACAGGTCCGCGCGCACTTCGCCGGCGATGGCGCCGCCGGTGTCCTGCGCAGCCACCGGGCGTACCACGGGCGTGCCATCGGGGCGCGTGGTCGACAGCCACAGCAGGCTGCCCAGCGGCACCACGGTACGGTCTACCGCCACGCTGTAGCCCGCGGTGAGCGGCACGTTCAGTGAACCACGCGGGCCTTCCGGGCTGTCCGGATTGCGCACGAAGAACACATAGCTGGGGTTGCTGCGCAGCAGTTCCGGCACGCGCGCGGGATTGGCCCGGGCCCAGGCGCGGATCGCGTCCATGGTGACGTCTTCCTTCTTCAGCTGGCCCTGGTCCACCAGCCAACGACCGATGGCACGGTAGGGGTGGCCGTTCTGTTCCGCATAGGCCAGCCGTACCTGCTTGCCATCGGCCAGGCGCACGCGGCCGGACCCCTGGATCTGCAGCAACTGCAGGTCCATCGGATCGGTCAGCCAGGCCAGCACCGGCGCCTTGGCGCCCTTGGCCGCGATGGTGCCGGCGTCGTCATAGGGCTTGAGCACCTTGCCTTCGACGCGCCCGCGCAGGCGCTTGCCCTTCAGTTCCGGGTAGAGGCTGTCCAGCTGCACCACCACCAGATCATCCGGCGTGCCGTAGACCGGCACCGTCGCCTTGTCGGTGCGGGTCAGGCTGCCGGGGTAGATCGGCTCGTAGTAGCCGGTGATCAATCCGTCGGCCTGATGGCCACCGGCACGCAGCGCATAGGCATCGAGGTCGCGCTGCAGGAACTGGCGGATCGCGGCCGGGTTCTTGTCTGACACCGCTGCGGCGGTGGCGCAGGGCTTGGCCCAGACAGCGTCGTTTTTCAGGCGGGCGCAGCTGCTGCGCCAAGCCACGAAGCCGGCCTGCAGATCGCTGTCCGAGACCGCTGGCAGGGCTTTCCAGCCGACCTTGGCGTAGGTGGCCGCCGGCGGCGAGGTCGGCGTGGGCGCTTCGGAGCCCGTGCGGGGAGCGGTGGTGGCGCAACCAGCGAGCACGGCCGCTGCCAGCAGGGTCCAGTGCTTGCGCTTGAAGAAGGTGGCGGAATCGATCATGCCGCCATGGTGGCGGGCCGGCCGCTGGGCGGCAACCCAGCGCGGGGCCAAGCGTTCATGCGCGGAGTCACGGCGTCTGCAGCAGCAGCGAGTGCAGGATGCGGGCGTCCTCGGCATCCAGCGTCTTCGGCAGGTCGTCGCGGCCACGGAAGCGGCGGTGGAACGCAGCGACGGTGGCGTCGCGGTTATCGAGCGGATAGCCGAAGCGGGCCAGCGCATTCCACGCGTCGAATCCTTCCGGTGCCGCGCCGTCGGCCGCGCGCGGCCACACGCCGAAGCCGGCCTCGGCCAACTGCTGCCATGGGAAGAAGCGGCTCGGATCCTGCTTGCGCGTCGGCGCCAGGTCGGCATGGCCGATCACCTGGCGCGGCGGGATGTTCAGGCGCGTGGTGAGATCGCGCAGCAGCACGATCAGCGATTCGATCTGTGCCGCACTGAACGGGCTGCGGCCATCGTTGTCGAGCTCGATACCGATCGAAGCCGAATTGAGATCGGTGATGGTGCCCCAGCGCCCGGCGCCGGCGTGCCAGGCACGGCGCTCATCAGCCACCAGCTGGTAACGATGGCCATCGGCGCCGATCAGGTAGTGCGCACTGACCGGCCCACCGCTGTTGGCCGTGCGCAACGTATGCAGGCTCTGCTGCACCGATTTCTGCTCGGTGTGGTGGATGACGATGATGACCGGGGTGCGCGCGTTCTGGTTGGGTGATGGGACCCAGGTGGCGAGCGGGTTGTGCTGCACAGGCGCGGTGGCGGTGCAGGCCGAAAGGGCCAGGGCCAGCAGTGTGGAAGCCAGAAGGCGGGGGCTGATCATGGACGAATTGTAACCATGACTGCAGCCGTGGTTCTTCGCTTCGTCCGGATCGCTGGAGAACTGGGGAGCTGTCATGCAAAAAACTCAATAACGCCCCCACCTCATGCCCAAATCTCAAACTCCAATTCGAATAGCCAAACGCCCAAGTTCCTCATCACCTACCTTCAATCCTCGAAACGGACCCAGCCATGCCGCCGAATCGATGCCAACACCGTGGACACGTGAACCCAGGGAACAACCGTCATAACAACTTGAACAAAATGATTCATCAACGGCCCCTCAGATCCCGCCAGTGGCCGATCTGGTCAATCCCTCCGCGCCCGCATTGCGAAGAAATCTACCTTGGCGCGTCACCACTGCTTCGACCGGTGACATACAGACTGGCAACACCGTCAAGCCGAGCAACTTCATCGAGGCGGCCGTTTAACCCCAACTTCCATTGAACAAGCAACCGCCCAGAACCCTATGCCCTCACCTTCCTAACCGACTCCACCCACTCAGCCCAGACAGAGGAATCATCAAGACAACCGGAATCACCTGGAGGCGACATAAGGCGAACAACAACTTCGAACAGCGGAAGATCCTCACCAGATCGATCAAAAATCGACTCAAGGAATACCATCATTACCGAGAACGCATCCAGCAACGCCAAGTACTCGCCCGACGAATTAATTTGTGCGCTACAAAATTCAGAATTAAGAGCACTCCCCACGGTGACAACCTCTGCAAATGCATCACACCAGTCATCCCACATTGCCGGATCGTTGGGCAAGCCATTCGCCCATAGAAATGACCCTCCCGAAGATAACAGATCAACAAGAGTGTCCTGCCCCTCCCCCCTCTCCATATACTTCTGAAGGAACACGCACATCAATACATATGCAGCCTGAACGGAAATTCTTCCAGCATCTTTCACATCACTAGCACTCATTTCGTGACCTTCTTTTGCTCCGACAGCCCGCCCGCCAGTGCGCCAACTGCCTGCGACAACGCCAGCACCATCTCTTTCTGCTCCGGGCTCAGCTTGGAGGGGTCTCCGCCGGTCAATGTATTAGTCAGTACCTTCGCGGCCAACTCGCCGCCGGCCGCGGACACGGCTCCGGTTCCCGCACTGCCACCATCGGCTTCCGCCAGCAGCGCACCCAACACCGCATGCGACAGCAGTTGCAGAGTCGCATTGGGGTCGCTGCCGTGGTTCGGGTCAAGCGTGCTGCCGATGAAGTGAGCGGCATAGGGCGCCAGTGCATTGGACGCGGCCTGGCCAGCGCCCTGTCCCGCCACACCGCCCACCAGCGCCGTCGTCACTGCGTTCAGTGCACGGTTGTACTCATCGATGCCCCCTACTTCCCCGCGCCGCTGTATGCCTGGCTATTTGCCGCCGCCACCTTGCTGCGCACAGGCACCCGATTCCATCGCCCTCAGTCACAAGGCCGTGTTGACCTTCATCATTCGTCCAATCCGCGGCCAGATCAACATGTAGAAGGCACCCACGGCCAACCCGATGAAAAGCATGATGCCAGCGCGCCTGGGAGCCCACCCAAACCAAAAGGAAGGACTGGTCCAGACCTTTATCCAAGCGCCAGGAGAGAAGGCACCCTCGAACGCGAGCCACGCCAACAAGGCACAGATTGGTGCAGCTACAACATAACGAGCTTTGAACCGCGGAAGAAACTTGTCCACAAGCATAACCCCGGGCACACCGAAGATGAGGCCCAACACAGCGGCTATGGCGCAAACCAGCGATGTGAAAATTGCAGCCTGCGAAAAGCTGCCTATCCGAGAACTCAGCGGAATGCCTATGAACAGAGCCGCTCCAAGCACGGAGCTGGCAATCACAGACACAATCTTTGCCCCCAACTCACGCTCACTCACTGGCAGATCTCCACCATCTTTCCATCAGAGCCCCGGTAGCTCATGCATTTCTGCCTTGAGGGAAAAGTACTCCAAGGCCACCGCAACTTGCCAACTTCGCCACCAGTATCGCGCGTATTGGAGCTCCACACTTGGCCCACCAATTCGAGTTGAACATTGGACGCGAACCCGTACCCCAGCCTCTGGTTGAGACTGAGAATCCACCGAATCCATCCGGAAGCACCTGTCGGATCACAAAGCCCGGATCCAATGCATGTGCTCCAGGCACCATGATGTTGATCAGACTGCTGGTGCTCGGATCGACGATCGATGCTGGAAAGCCCCAGCTCCGGAGGCAGGCCGTAGGAGAGTCGCCACAGACCGGAGGAAAGGCAGCGATAGGTGAGCTCCACAGCGAAGCTCCAGTGTTCTCGATCTCCTGCGCCGGCCACACTACGCACCAGCGCATGCGGACTGTAGTCGTCCAGGGTCAGCAGGTAGACATACCATTCGATGTCTTCCATCACTGCTGCGGAAGTCGCCTGAATCACGCCTACTCCGTTCTGTAGTCCATCGAGGTCGTTGGAGGCGAACACGCGCGCCTACAGACAGCCATTGAAGCAGGAACGTTAGAGCCACGCCATGCGTGGATGGGCTACCCGCTGTGCCGACCAACGGTCGGCACCCACCAGAGCAGACCCAGACCCCGTGCCAAGCAAGCTTGGCACCTACCAGAACAAGGACAGTGGAAGTGCCGACCAACGGTCGGCACCCACCACGTCAGTGCGCCGCCACGTCAGGCCTCGTAGGCGGACTCGCCGTGCGAAGTCACATCCAGGCCGGTGCGTTCGGCCTCTTCGGTCACCCGCAGGCCGACCACGACCTTGACCACCAGCAGGATGACCGCGGTCATCACCGCCGACCACACCACGGTCAGGCCGACGCTGACCACCTGCACCCAGACCTGATGGGCGATATCCAGATCGGCCTTTGTGCCGCCCAGCGACTGCGCACTGAACACGCCGGTGAGGATCGCGCCGACGATGCCGCCGACACCATGCACACCGAACACGTCGGCGGTGTCGTCCACCTTCAGCAGGCGCTTCAGGCCGGTCACGCCCCACACGCAGACCACGCCGGCGACAAAACCGATCACGATCGCGCCAAGCGGCCCGACGGTGCCACAGGCCGGGGTGATGCCGACCAGACCGGCCACCGCACCCGACGCAGCGCCCAGCGCCGACGGCTTGCCCTTGCCGATCGCCTCCACCAGGGTCCAGCCAAGCACGGCAGCGGCGGTGGCCAGCACGGTGTTGAGGAAGGCCAGCGAGGCCACGGTGTCGGCCGCTGCTGCCGAGCCGGCGTTGAAGCCGAACCAGCCCACCCACAGCAGCATCGCGCCGATGTAGGTAAACGGCACATTGTGCGGCTTCAGCGCGGTCTGGCCATAGCCCAGGCGCTTGCCGACGAACCACGCGCCGACCAGGCCGGCGACGCCCGCGTTGATGTGCACCACGGTACCGCCGGCGAAGTCGATGGCACCCAGCTCACCCAGGTAGCCGCCACCCCAGACGATATGTGCCATCGGGATGTAGCTGAGGGTGAACCACAGCGCCGAGAACAGCAGCACCGCGCGGAACTTGATGCGCTCGGCGAAGGCACCGACGATCAGCGCGGTGGTGATGCCGGCAAAGGTCGACTGGAACGCGACGAACAGATAGTCCGGCAGGCCCTTGATCGGCGTGTTGCCCACCGACTCCGGGGTGAAGCCCTTGAGGAAGGCGAATTCGGTGAACGAGCCGAAGAACGGATTGCCGGCGCTGAACACCGCGCTGTAGCCATAGGCCACCCACAGCAGCAGCACCAGCGAGAACACCACCAGGATCTGGCTGAGCACCGACAGCACATTCTTCGAACGCACCAGGCCGCCGTAGAACAGGGCCAGGCCCGGTACCACCATCAACAGCACCAGCAGGGTCGAGGTGAGCATCCAGGCGACGTCGCCACGATCATAGGCGGCGGCCGCTTCGGCCACGGCCGGCGCCGCGGCGGTGGCGGCCGCATCGTGCAGCGGCTCGACCGCCACGCTTTCGCTCGGCAACGGCGATACCTGGGCCTGGGCATGGGCGCTGCCCGGCCAGGCACCGGCGGCCAGTGCGCTGAGCAGCATCAACAGGCACACCAGATGGAACCGGGCTTGCCACCCGGTGAGAAGGCGCATCTTCATGGGGGGAATCTCCGGAAGGGGGTTACAGCGCGTCGGCACCGATTTCGCCGGTGCGGATGCGGATGACCTGTTCGACGGCGGTGACGAAAATCTTGCCGTCACCGATCTTGCCGGTGCCTGCCGACGACTGGATCGCTTCGATCACCGCGTCGGCACGCTCGTCGGTGACCACCGTTTCGATCTTGATCTTGGGCAGGAAATCGACGACGTACTCGGCGCCGCGATACAGCTCGGTGTGGCCCTTCTGGCGACCGAAACCTTTCACTTCGGTCACGGTGATGCCCGACACGCCTGCATCGGACAGGGCCTCGCGGACCTCGTCGAGCTTGAACGGTCGGATGATGGCGGAGATCAGTTTCATGCGCATGTCCCGAGGGTGGATGGGGCCAGCGCGCCAGCGCGCGTTGGCATCAGGCAACCACGGGTCATCAGGATGATGACCGTGGCTGTTGCACCGGACACGTACAAGGCCGGGACGGCCGTGCCTCTCTCCTTGCACGACCGACGCGGGAGGGAGGGCGGCCCTGGTCGCGTATCCGGTCTCTCTCTTGCCCCTGGATAGGGATCAGCGCCCATTCGTAAACGAATGGGATCCGACCCCGATCTGACCGCGGCTCCCCAGCCGCGAAAACGGAAGCGATGGCGGCGGGTGGGAGGGGGAACCCACCGCCATCGCATCCGGTCAGCTGGCGTAGTACAGCTGGTATTCCAGCGGGTGGGTGGCCGCGCGGAACTTGGTCACTTCCTGCATCTTCAGCGCGATGTAGCCGTCGATGAAGTCATCGCTCATCACGCCGCCGGCCTTCAGGAACTCGCGGTCCTTGTCCAGCGCTTCCAGCGCCTGGTCCAGCGAGGAGCAGACCTGCGGGATCAGCTTCTCTTCCTCCGGCGGCAGGTCGTACAGGTCCTTGTCGCTCGGTGCACCCGGGTCGATCTGGTTCTTGATGCCGTCCAGGCCGGCCATCATCAGTGCGGTGAAGGTCAGGTAGCCGGACTGGATCGGGTCCGGGAAGCGCATTTCGATGCGGCGCGCCTTCGGGTTGGACACCCACGGAATGCGGCACGACGCCGAACGGTTGCGGGCCGAGTAGGCCAGCATCACCGGCGCCTCGAAGCCCGGCACCAGGCGCTTGTAGCTGTTGGTGCCCGAGTTGGCGAAGGCATTGATGGCCTTGGCGTGCTTGAAGATGCCGCCGATGTACCACAGCGCCAGCTGGCTCAGGCCACCGTAGCCGTCACCGGAGAACAGGTTGGTGCCGCCCTTGGACAGCGACTGGTGCACGTGCATGCCGCTGCCGTTGTCGCCCACGATCGGCTTGGGCATGAAGGTAACGGTCTTGCCGTTGCGGTGCGCGACGTTCTTGATCACGTACTTCATGCGCAGCAGTTCATCGGCCTTCTGCACCAGGGTGCTGAACTTGGTGCCGATCTCGCACTGGCCGGCGGTGGCCACTTCGTGGTGCTGCACTTCCACTTCGATGCCGACCTGTTCCAGGGTCTTGCACATCTCGGCGCGCAGGTCGTGCAGGGTGTCGGTCGGCGGCACGGGGAAGTAGCCGCCCTTCACGCCCGGACGGTAGCCGCTGTTGGCGCCGTCGTACTTGGCGCCGCTGTTCCAGGCGGCTTCTTCGGAATCGACCTTGAAGAAGGTGTTGCCCATTTCATTGGCGAAACGGACCGAGTCGAAGATGAAGAACTCCGGCTCCGGGCCGAAGAACGCGGTTTCGGCGATGCCGGAGGACTTCAGGTAGGCCTCGGCGCGCTTGGCGATGCCGCGCGGGCAGCGGCCGTACGGCTGCATGGTGGCCGGATCGAGGATGTCGCAGCTGATCACGATGGTCGGATCTGCGTAGAACGGGTCGACGTAGGCGCTGGTGGTGTCGGGCAGCAGGACCATGTCCGATTCGTTGATGCCCTTCCAGCCGGCGATCGAGCTGCCGTCGAACATCTTGCCTTCTTCGAACAGCGACGGTTCGACAATGCTGACCGGGAAGGTGACGTGCTGCTCGACGCCACGCATATCCACGAAACGCAGATCGACGAACTCGATCTGGTTGTCCTTGATCAGCTTCTCAACGTTTTCCACGGACATCGGTACGACCTCGGATGGGGATGAATGCCTGCTGAGGTAGAGCAACGACCGTGCCAACTTTTCGCTGGCCGCAAGTCATTGATTTCAAAAAGGGCGCTCCGTGGCGGTGCAGAACGGTGCGCACCAAACGGGTGCACCCGCCACCAGACGCACCCGTTTGGTGCGGCAGGGATCGTCTATCCTCTCGACCTTCTTCCTTCCGCCGCGCGTCACGCACCGTCCATGTCCGACCTGCTCTCCGCCCTGCTGCTGGGCATCCTCGAAGGCTTGACCGAATTCCTGCCGATCTCCAGCACCGGCCACCTGCTCATCGCCCAGCACTGGCTGGGTGCCCGCTCGGACTTCTTCAACATCGTCATCCAGGCCGGCGCGATCGTGGCCGTGGTGCTGGTGTTCCGCCAGCGCCTGCTGCAGCTGGCCACCGGCTTCAACCAGCGCGAGAACCGTGAGTACGTGTTCAAGCTGGGCGCCGCCTTCCTGGTCACCGCCGTGGTCGGCCTGGTGGTGCGCAAGGCCGGCTGGTCGCTGCCGGAGACGGTCAGCCCGGTGGCCTGGGCATTGATCATCGGTGGTGTCTGGATGCTGCTGGTGGAGGCCTACACCGCGCGCCTGCCCGACCGCGACCAGGTGACCTGGACGGTGGCGATCGGCGTGGGCCTGGCACAGGTCGTGGCCGGCGTGTTCCCCGGCACCTCGCGCTCGGCCTCGGCGATCTTCCTGGCCATGCTGCTGGGCCTGAGCCGCCGCGCCGCCGCCGCCGAGTTCGTGTTCCTGGTCGGCATTCCCACCATGTTCGCCGCCAGCGCCTACACCTTCCTGGAAATGGCCAAGGCCGGGCAGCTGGGCAGCGAGGACTGGGCCGACG
Source organism: Stenotrophomonas muris (assembly GCF_052751275.1). Classification (NCBI taxonomy): domain Bacteria; kingdom Pseudomonadati; phylum Pseudomonadota; class Gammaproteobacteria; order Lysobacterales; family Lysobacteraceae; genus Stenotrophomonas; species Stenotrophomonas muris. The sequence continues at coordinate 3,619,110 of NZ_CP199879.1, forward strand.
TGGGCGTGGCCTTCCTTGCCGCGGCCATCACCGGCTTCGTCGTAGTGAAGTGGCTGATGGGCTACATCAAGTCGCACAGGTTCACCGCCTTCGCGATCTACCGCATCGCACTGGGCGCGGCGCTGCTGCTGTGGTTGCCCTCCGGCAGCTGAACAGCGCCGGGGTACGGTAACCCCGTTGCCGGCCCCACCCCGTTTCCCCCACGGTTCCCCAAGGAGAATCACCATGAACCGCAAGCTCACCCTGCTCCTCCCGCTGGCCCTGATGGCCGCCTGCAGCCAGACGCCGGCACCGGCCGGCACCGGCGGCGACGACGTGGCCCCGGCCGCGGCCAAGGCAGCAGACCAGCAGACGCTGGCGCACCTGGATGCGCAGCGCCTGCAGAGCCAGCACTGGCTGCTGCAGCAGGCCACCGGCGCCGACGGCAAGCGCATCGACGCGCTGTTCGCCCGCGAAGACAAGCCGGTCACCCTGGACTTCGCAGATGGCCGCCTGTCGGTCAGCAACACCTGCAACCGCATGGGCGGCGGCTACACCCTGGCCGACGGCAAGCTGACGGTCAGCGCGATGGCCTCGACCATGATGGCCTGCACCGACAAGGCGCTGATGGCGCTGGACGAAGCCGTGTCGAGCCGCCTGCAGGGCGAGCTGAAGGCCGAGCAGGATGCCGATGGCAAGCTGACGCTGACCAACGCCAAGGGCGACGTGCTGGTGTTCAACCCGGAGCCGACCGCTGAAACCCGCTACGGCGGCGCCGGCGAAACCGTGTTCCTGGAAGTGGCCGCCAAGACGCAGAAGTGCTCGCACCCGCTGATCCCGGACTACCAGTGCCTGCAGGTGCGCGAAGTGAAGTTCGACGACAAGGGCCTGAAGCAGGGTGAGCCGGGCAAGTTCGAGAACTTCTACGGCACCATCGAGGGCTACACCCACGAAGACGGCGTGCGCAACGTGGTGCGCGTGAAGCGCTACGAAGTGAAGAACCCGCCGGCCGATGCGCCGTCGCAGGCGTACGTGCTGGACATGGTGGTCGAGTCGGCCATCGAAAAGAAGTAAATAAACAGAAGGGCGGCCACGAGGTCGCCCTTCTACGTTCTGTAGCGTCGACGCAGCCCCACGTGCCAGCCTTGCCACGATGAAGATTCTCGCCATATCCGGCAGCGCGCGCCGGCAGTCGACCAACACCGCTCTGCTGGTGGCCCTGAAAACCATCGCGCCGCCCGGCATGGAGATCGAGGTCTACGCCGGGGTCGGCGAACTTCCGGTGTTCTCCCCCGATCTGGAAGGCACCGATGAACCCTGCAGCGTGACGCGCTTCAAGGCGGCCATCGCCCGCAGCGACGGTGTGCTGGTGTGCAGCCCTGAATACGTGCGTGGCATTCCCGGCGGATTGAAGAATGCGATCGACTGGCTCGTATCCGGCGACCAGATCGTCGGTCGGCCCATTGCGTTAGTGCATGCGTCCCATCGTGGCGAGGACATGCTGCAGGCACTTCGCGCGGTGCTGTCCACGGTCAGTGCCGCGTTCAGTACAACACTGTTCCTGCGTGTACCGGTGCTGGGCCTGGAACCGGAGGAGATCTTCGAGGTGCTTCAGTCGGAAGTGCATCGCGCCGAAGCGGATGCGTTCCTGGCAGGGTTTGCTGTTTACTGCAGGTCCATTGCGTAGCAGAAGCAGCCGAGCATGGGCTCGGCCCTACAAGGCAAAGTCGAGCATGGCTCGACTCTGCAGAAAGCAAAGCCGGGCATGCCCCGGCCCTACAAGGGCTCTCAGCCCAGCGCCGGGTTCAACGTGTAGGTGCCGTGCAGTGCCGCTTCGGCGAGCACGTGGCCGTGCATGGCGCGGTAGGCGTCGGCGGCGGTGAAGCGTGCCGGCAGCTGCAGCGATGCCACGTCCAGCGCGAACACGCGGAAGAAGTAGTGGTGCAGGCGTTCGTCGTTGAACGGCGGGTACGGGCCGTCATAGCCCAGGTAGTCACCGGCCATGTCCGGATTGCCTGCGAACCAGCCGGTGAAGTCGTTCAGGCCCTGGCGGCTGCCGGCCGGGCCGGCCGGTTTGGACTTGCCCTTCACCACGAAGCCGTCGCTGCAGCTGCCTGCGGCGATCTCGCGCACCGAGGCCGGAATGTCGGCCATTACCCAATGCACGAAATCACAGCGCGGCTGGTCGCGCGGCACGCTCATGTCGGTGCGGCCGACCGTCTCCGGCACGGTCGGCACGTCCGGATCGACACACACCAGCAGGAACGAACGGGTGCCCTCCGGCACATCGCTCCAGGCCAGGTGCGGATTGCGGTCCGGTGCGAAGCCCGCGGCATCGCCGGCGGCGAATTCGCGGTCGATCGGTGCACCGTTGGTCAGGCTGTGGCTGCTCAGTTGCATCGGCGTGTCCTCACTCTTCCGGATAACCCAGGCGCACCGCGATCGGGGTGAGCTTGGCGAAGGCGGCGCTCATCACGTCGCGGTAGTTGCGCCAGTGGCCCGGCGGGAAGCGCGGCGCACCCAGTTGCGCGGCTGGCGGCATCGGCCGCTCGAACAGGCGGCCCAGCAGTTCGGCCATCGCCTGCGGATCGTTGCCGATCTGGTCGATGCGCAGCAGCACCTGCGGGTACAGATCGTCCTCGTGCAGGGCGGCGACCTGGGCCAGCGCGCGCGCCAGCCATTCGCTGGCTTCGGCCAGCGAGGTCATTGCCAGCGGTAGGGCGGCACCGTAGGCCACCCAGTCCAGCAGCATGTCGCGCGGATCGCGCAGCACCACCAGCAGGCGGCCCTGCGGCAGCTGCGGGCGCAGCGCCCACAGCAGCGCGTTGTCCCACCACAGCAGCCAGTCGATGATCGCGTCGTCCTGCACGCCGCGCGACGGCAGCTGTTCGCGCCAGCGCTGCACCAGCCGCTCCGGGGTCAGCACGCCGGAGGCGAGGTCCTGCAGCGTGTGGTAGTTCTGGAACGCGTCGTCGGGTGCGTTGGAGGTATAGCGGTCGCTGCGCAGCACCGGGCTGGCGGCGGCCAGGCCGGTCGCCACGCGCTCCACGCCCGAACCCGGCGCGCCCCACAGGAAGATCGGCGCGGAAGTGGCATCACCGTCGATCTCGCCCTTGTCCGGCCAGCTCGGCGGCGCCTTGGCCTGCGGCGGCAGCGGCAGGCGCTGCGGTGCCTGGTCGGCCTGCAGTGCCAGCCAGGTCTGCAGCGCGTCTTCGTGCTGCCCGGCGCGATCCTGGATCTCACCCAGCCAGGTGCGCAGGTCGGCGCGGTGGCCTTCCGGTGCCATGTCGATCAGCGCCTGCACGCGGGCGACCGCGGCGGCCGGATCGCGCTGCAGCAGGCCTTCGACCAGGCGGGTTTCGCCGCTGACGCGGCCCGGTTCGAGGTTGACGATGCGCTCGGCGATCGCTTCGGCCTGGGCGTGTTCGCCCACCATGTCGTGCAGGCGCAGGCGCGCTTCCAGCGCCGGCAGGTGGCCCGGCATCGCGTCCATCCAGCGCTCGACCGTGGCGGCGGCGGTGGCACTGCCGACCTCTTCCACCGCCAGGCGTGCCAGCCACAGGTCGTGCAGCTGCGGGTGCTGCTCCAGGGCGACATCCAGGCGTGCGCGGGCCTCGTCTTCGCGGCCCAGGCGCTGCCAGGACATCAGCAGCAACTGCAGTACGTCGCGGTCGTCAGGCAGCGATTCCAGCAACGGCAGCAGGTGCTCCAGCGCCTGCAGCGGCTGGCCGCTGCGCAGTGCCAGTTCGCCGGCCAGGCGGCGCATCGATGGCGTATCCAGGCCCTGCTGCTGCAGCGCGATCTGCATCGCTTCGGCGGCAGCGTCCAGGTTGCCCTGGCGCATGGCCAGCTGCACCACCAGGCCATGCAGCGAGGCGATGGTCGGGTTCAGTTCCAGCACGCGGCGGAACGCCTGCTCGGCGAAGGCCAGCATGTTCTTGCCCAGGTAGGCGAAGCCCAGTGCGTAGAGCACGCGAATGTCGTTGGGCTGGGCCTGGTTGGCGGCCGACAGCAGCGTCAGCGCGCGATCGGCATCATCGCGGCGCAGCGCGATCATGCCGTCGATGGTCAGCAGTTCCGGGTGGTCCGGTTCGACACGCGAGGCCAGGGTGGACAGGCGCTGCGCTTCATCGAAATCGTTGCGGCCGATCGCCAGGTGGGCCTGCATCAGGTAGGCAGCGAAGGCGTTCGGGTCCAGCCCGGTGGTGCGCGTCAGTGCTTCGCCAGCGCCGTCGAACTGGCGCAGCGCCAGCAGCAGGCCGGCGTGCTGCAGGTGCAGCTGGGCATTGTCCGGGGCCAGCTGCAGCGCCTGCTGCAGGGCCTCCATCGCGTCCTCGGCCTTGCCCTGCTGCTGCAGCGCAAGCGCCAGCCAGCGGTGGGCCTCGGCCTGGCCGGGTTCATCACGGGTCCACGCCTGGGCCAGCTGCACGGCCTGGTCGGCCTCGTTCTGGCGCAACGCTTGGATGATCTGGTCTTGCATGGCGGTCCGGTTCAAGGGCAAACCCGCATTGTAGCGGCCTGCGCGCCCGTGCCGGTTCAGCCTTGCAGCACGCGCTGCAGGCGCTGCGCCACCCAGCGCTCGGAGAAGCCGTCACCGCGCCAGTTTTCCAGGAAGCCACAGTGGCCGCCCCAGCAGGCGGTTTCCAGGTGCGCGTTGCGCGGCAGCTGCCAGTCGCTGAAGGTCGCGTACGGGATCACCGGGTCGTCCTGTGCCATCAGGATGTCGGCCGGCACCTGCAGCGAGGACAGGCGATCGCCGGCAATCGAGTAGCCGTCGAAATAGGCCTGCAACGAGCCGAAACTGGTGTGGCGCTCGACCAGCCAGGCGGTCAACGCGCGGATGTCCAGCTTCAGCACGCGGTCGTCGCAGTCGCTCAGTTCGGGGAACAGGTCGCGCTTGCGCCGCAACGAACCGGCCCACTTGCGCCGGAAGTACCAGTCGTACATTGCCGGGCCGTTCTCGATGCTCTCCATGGTCAGCGCCGGGTCCAGCACCGGGCATACCGAGGCGACGCGCAGCAGCGGCACGCCGGCCGCCGGCGCACGCAGGGCCAGGCGCAGCACGAAGTTGCCGCCCAGCGAGTAGCCGGCGGCCACCAGCGGCAGCTGCGGCCAGCGCTGGGCGATATCGCCTGCGGCATGCACCACTTCGTCGATCTGGTTGGAGTGGAAGATGCCGGGGTTGAGGTGATGGGTATTGCCGTGGTCGCGGAAATTCAGCCGCACCACGTCGAAGCCCTGTTCGAGCATGCGCGCGGCCGCCATGCGCATGTAGCTGGATTCGGCACTGCCTTCCCAGCCGTGCAGCAGCAGGGCCATGCCCTTGGGTTCGCGGCCTTCGACATGGCTGTGCCAGCCCTGCAGGCGCACGCCGTCGCCGCCGTCGAGGATCAGTTCTTCGCTGATCGCGCCGGTCGCGGCCAGCAGCAGCAGGCCGCGCTGCAGGCGCATGCGGCTGGAGCTGAGCATCGACTGCAGGTGCGGATTGCGCAGCCAGCGCGGTGGCTGGTAGTCAGCCGCGTGCAGCGTCGGCGTGCCGGCGTCCAGGACGGGTGGCGGGATCAGGGCCACCGCACCCTCACTGCGTGCTCATGGCCGCCACGATGCGCGCGCGCGACGTCTCCGCGATGCGCCGACGGCCTTCCAGGTCCTGCGCACCGATCGGTGCCAGGAAATGCACTTCCGCACGCCGCGCCGGCTCACCGAGCAGGCGCAGGAAATTGGCGAAGAAACTCTCGCCGGGGCCGAACGCGACAATGGTCTGCGCGTCGCCCTTGAGCCCATACACCAGAGCCACCGGCTGCACCGGCACGCCGGTCTCAACCGCCGCCTGGAAGATGCGGGCATGGAACGGGCCCACTTCGTGGCCACCGCGGGTACGCCCTTCCGGGAACACGCCCACTGCCTTGCCTTCGCGCAGGCGATCGGCCATCACCTGCATCACGCCACCGAGCGATTCGGTGTTGCCGCGCTGGTGGAAGATGGTCTGCCCGCGCGCGGCCAGCCACCCGACCAGCGGCCAGCTGGCGATCTCGCGCTTGGCGACGAAGCCCATCATGCGCTGGCTGTGCAGGATGCAGATGTCGACCCAGCTGACGTGGTTGGCGACGAACAGCACGGCGCCGGGCAGCGGCCTGCCGATCTGCACCAGGCGGAAGCCGAAGATCCACATCAGCCCCCCCTGCCACCAGTTGACCACTTTGGCCCCCAGGGTCGCCTCGCCCACGCGCAGTTCGCCCCACGGCCGAAGCATGCCGATCAGGATGAGCGGCAGGAACACGACGATGTGGACCAACAGCAGCGGTACGCGGTACAGGTAACGGCACACACGCGCCACGCCGCCGCGGGGGGCCGGAGTGGGGGAAGTCATCCGCGCACGATACCGGAGGGCCGTCATCGCTGCCAGCCGATTTAGGCCATAACACCCATCGACCGGGGCAATCGGCAGGGAACGCTGGGTTCCGCTGCCGTCACCGCCCGTCCGGGGCTCAGCCGTGGCCGGCCGCCACCACCGCCAGGGTCAGCCGCGAGATGCACACCAGCCGGCCCTGCTCGTCCTCGATGCGGATCTCCCACAGCTGGGTGCTGCGGCCCACGTGCAGCGCGCGGGCGGTGCCGGTGACCGTGCCCGAACGCACCGCACGCACGTGGTTGGCGTTGATTTCCAGGCCCACGCAGATCTGCTTGGCCGTATCCACGCACAGGTTGCCGGCGCTGCTGCCCAGGGTCTCGGCCAGCACCACCGACGCGCCGCCATGCAGGATGCCGTAGGGCTGGCGGGTGCGCTCGTCCACCGGCATGGTGGCCTGCAGCCAGTCGTCACCGGCCGCGCTGAAGACGATGCCCAGCGACGCGATCGCGGTGTTGCGGCTGAGCGTATTGAGCTGCTCGAGGGAAACGGCTTCGCGGAACACCTGGGTCATGCGGGCACCTTCAGAGGATGGGAACGAGGCCGGCGCCGAATGCGGTCAGCATGCGTACCAGCAGCCACTTCGGGCCGACATTGACCTCGGGGAAATCACCCACGGCGACATAGCAGCGGTGGAAGCCCGGGTCCTGCCGGGGCAACGGCTGCGGGCAGTCCGGGCCGGGCTTGAACTCGTAGTCGGTGGCATAGCGCCACGGCCAGAAGTCGAGGATCGGCAGTGCTTCGGAGGCCTTGCCGACGCTGTAGTTGAGCCCGGACAGCACCGGCGGCTTGGCCCGCGGCGCCACCGTCCACGAGTTCTGCGGGTGGGTGTCGCGCAGGATGCTCTCGGCCAGCTGCTCGGCGAAGGCCGGGTCATCGATGATCACCGCGCCTTCGGTGTTGTAGTTCTCGCTGCGCGGGTCGAAGTTGTGGGTACCGACCACGCCGATGCGGCGATCGACCACCAGCGACTTGGCATGCAGGCCCATGCGCGCGCCCTTGCGGGTGACCGGCAACGGCTTGTTGACCGCCTTGCTGCCCAGGAACGAGGGCCGGGTCTCGGTGCGCAGCAGGCGGGTCTCGACCTCGCTGCCGGCCGCACGGCGGCGCTCGCGCGCGTTCTGGTAGGCACTGCCGGTGCGCGGATGGTTCACCGGCCCCTGCTTGCCGGTGGGTGCCGGATGCTCGTCGCGATCGCGACGGTCGCCGGCATTGCTGCCGGCAGCACTGCCGCCGATCAGCGGGTTGCGCCCGCCGTCGTCGTCGCCTTCCGGCGCGGCGATCGGGTCGGGCAGCAGGTTGCGGTAATCGACCGGTGCATCCAGCGGGAACGGCTTGTATTCGAAGATGTTGAAGCCCAGTTCGCGCATGTTGCGCCGCTTGTACTTGTACGACAGCGCATAGACGATCGGGTTGTCGGTCGCCGCCAGGCTGTTGCTGGACACCACCACGCGCGGCGGCTGCGGTCGCTTGCGCAGCTCGCGGAACAGCTTCTGCGCCGGTTTGGACAGCACCAGGTACGGCGTCTGCAGGATCACTTCCTTCTGCGCGCCGGCGATCAGCGCATCCAGCTGCGGCTCGGTCACGTGCTGTCCGGCCAGCGGCGCATCGGCCTTCTCGCGCCGGTGCTTGCGCGGCAGGTCGGCGACATAGCGCACCGAGGCCACCGGCAACGCGGTATCGACGAAGGAACGGCTGACGAAGTCCATGTCATTGGCTTCGGCACTGACCCGCTCCACCCGCTCGGGGCGGCGGAAGCTGGCCGGCGGCAGGGTCGGCACGCCCTCGCGCAGCAGGGTGCGGCCGACATCGTTCAGGCGCTCGGCCGGCACGCTGCGCCTGGCGCGCCAGAAGGCATCGAAGTTGGCCGCCATCGCCCGCGCCTCCGGGCCGGCGATCAGCACGTCGCGGTCGCGGAAGTTGTACTCGCGGTCCCAGTCGTAATAGTCGTCCTGATAGTTGCGGCCGCCAACCACGCCGATCGCATCGTCGATCACCAGCAGCTTGTTGTGCATGCGCTGGTTGAAGCGGCGGAAGCAGCACAGCACGCTGCCGGCATAGTCGAAGTAGTTCAGCCGGGCCTTGCCGAAGGTCGGGTTGTAGACCCGCAGCTGGAAGTTCTGGTGCGCGCCGGACAGGGCGCCGAGGATCTGCAGGTCGGAGATCGCCGAGAGCTGGTCGATCAGCACCCGCACCTTCACCCCGCGCCGCGACGCGGCCAGCAGCTCGTCGATGACCAGCCGGGCACTGTCGTCCTTGTCGAAGATGTAGGTCTGCAGGTCGATGCTGCGGGTGGCGCTGCGCAGCAGGTTCAGGCGCGCGACCAGGGCGCCCTCGCCCTCGTCGAGCAGGGTGGCGTAGTGGCGTGGCTGTTCCGGGGTGGATTCGGTGAACGCCCGGCCCGCCAGCGCACGCAACGGCGAGTCCTGCGCGCAGCGGTCGGCGCGCTGGCAGTCGACGTCGGTCGAGCGCGCCTGCACGGCAATCGCTTCGGCACGGTCACGCTCGGCATGCGAGAGCGATGCACAACCGCTGCCCAGCAACACGGTTGCCAGCGCCAGGACGCGCAGCAGGAGGTTCACGGTTTCGGCGCCTCGCTCAGGCGCGCACGCAATACGAAGGTCACTCGGTCACTCAAGGCTAGCTGCCAGCTGTCCATTCCGTACCGGCCTCGCTGCACGGTACCGCGGCTGACGACGTCGCAATCATAGCCGGGTCGGGCGCACTCCGCCTTCTCGACCTGCAATGACTCGGGGTGGCTGATGCCGCGCAGGGTCAGCCGGCCGTTGATGGCGCCGCCCTGCTCCACGGTCTCCGGCCAGTAGGGCAGCGAGTCGAACTCGACCACCGGATGGCGCCCGGCATCGAAGAACTCCTCGCCGCGCATCCAGCCGGTATAGCGCGCCTTGCCGGGGATCTCCACCGAGCGGGTGAACATCTTCAGGTGCACCTGGTGACGGCCGTCGGACAGGATCTCGATACGCCCCTCGAAGTGCGGGAACACGCCTTCGATGCGCTGGCCGAATCGGGTGCGCACCTCGAAGCCGATCCGCGAGCGCTGGGTATCCAGGCGCAATACCCGTGGCGCCTCGGCGGACACGGGCGGCAACGGGGTCGGTGGGGGCGCCGCGGCCCAGGCCGGGCCGAGCGCCAGCAACGCGGGCAGCAGGAAGCGGCTGCGCCGCGCCAGGCTCATCGGATCACGGCCACCAGAACGCGTTCAGGCTGGCCACGCCGGGTTCGATCGAGGCCTCGCGCGGGAAGCCAAGCACGGCCACGCCGCCCGGCGGCATGCCGCGATAGTCACTGCTGGTGCCGTCGGTCATCAGGGCCACCAGCTGCTCCAGGCCCGGGTTGTGGCCGACGATCAGCACCCGGTCCAGGTCACGACGCTCGTCCACCAGCGCCGCCAGGGTGCCCGGGGTGGCTTCGTAGATCCGGTCTTCCAGGCGCTTTTCGACATAGCCGATGGCCGTCATCACCGCTTCCAGGGTCTCGCGGGTACGTCGCGACGGCGAGCACAGCACGCAGTCGGGCAGCAGGTTGTTTTCCTTCAACCACTTGCCGGCGGCTTCGGCCTCGGCGAGCCCCACCGGCGACAGCGGCCGGTCGAGGTCGGCCTGGCCGGAAACGGCGGGTTCGGCATGGGCATGGCGCAGCAGGATCAGTTCACGCATCGCGGGTTTCCATGGAGAAGAGGATGCAGCAGGAGAAGTGAGGCAGGCATCAAAGCTTGAGCCAGGACAGCAGCGGCTCCCAGTCGGCCTGGTGTTCGCGCACCTGGGCGGAGCGATAGTCGAACAGGCTGCGGCCCAGGCCGGTCATGACCACGTAGCTCTGGCTGTCACGCAGCTGCGCGACCACCGGGTATGGCCATTCGGCCAGCATCTGCAGCGCCTGCTGCGAAGTCTGGGTCCAGGGTTTGGTGCGGTTGAGGACCAGCCCCACCGGCAGCTTGCGGCTGTGCACGCGCGGGTTCTGGGCCAGGCTGTTGAGGAAGCCGACGATGGCTTCGATATCCAGCGCCGAGGGCAGCACCGGCACCACCACGGCGTCGGCCGCGTCCAGGAAATGGGGGATATCGTCGGCCAGCGCACCGGCCGGTGCATCGATGATGACGGTATCGGTACCGTCAGGCAGCTTCTGCGCCCACTGCTTCTTCCGATACACATCGATGGGGAGCACCGCGCTTTCCAGCCCTGCACGCCGTTGTGCCCAGCGGGTGCTGGAGCCCTGCGGGTCGGCATCGGCGATCACCGTGGCCTTGCCCTGCAATGCCGCGTACGCGGCCAGGTGGGTGGCGACGGTGGTCTTGCCCACCCCGCCCTTGGAACCGGCCACCAGGATCGTCTTCATGCCAGCCTCGCTTCCGGGTACGTGCCCCGAGCGTACACCGGCGGTGGTGACGGGAGGTAGCACCGTGCTGAACCAGTGGCCATCGCCTTTGCTATCGTGGCGCCCCCGAAGGATCGAACCGGCATGAGCGAACTGCAGGACCTGAGCGCACTGATCCGCGCCAATACCCCCCTGATCGTGATCGAGACCCAGGATGAGGCCCGCATCGTCGAGCTGTTCCGGCAGACGCTGATGCACGTGTGGCGGGCCCTGCACCGCTGGTCCATCACCGAGGGCCTGCGTCGCATCGACCTGGACCGCGAGGACCCGCCGGTCGGCCCGCCCGATGCCAGCGCCGCCCTGCAGATGATCCGCCAGGCCGATCAGCGGGGTGTCTACCTGCTGCTCGATTTCCACCCCTACCTGGGGTATGCCAGCCATCAGCGCGCGCTGCGCGACCTGATCCAGCGCCGCCATAGCGAGCCGCATGTGCTGGTGCTGATCGGCGCCAAGGTCGAGCTGCCGGCCGAGCTGGAGGCCCTGGCGGTGCGCTTCAACCCGCGCCTGCCCGATGCCAACGCCCTGCTGAAGATGCTGCGCGAGGAGGCCGACGCCTATGCGCGCGAACACGGCGGCCGCCGTGTCGAGGTCGACAGCGAGGCGGTGAAGAAGATCCTGAAGAACCTGCAGGGCCTGAGCCTGGTCGATGCCCGCCGCATCGCCCGCCAGCTGATCTACGCCGATGGCGCGCTGCGCGACGACGACCTGCCGCAGCTGGCACGGCTGAAGTTCGAGCTGCTCAACCGCAGCGGCCACCTGTTCTTCGAGCATGACAGCGCGCGCTTCGGCGACGTGGCCGGTGCCAACCGGCTCAAGCGCTGGATCAGCCAGCGCCGGGTGGCCTTCATCGCCGGCTCGGCACCGGCCGGCCTGGATCCGCCGCGCGGCATGTTGCTGCTGGGCGTGCAGGGCTGCGGCAAATCGATGCTGGCCAAGGCCACCGCCGCCGGCTTCGGCGTACCGCTGCTGCGCCTGGACGTGGGCGCGCTGTACAACAAGTACCACGGCGAGACCGAGGCCAACCTGCGCCAGGCGCTGGCCTCGGCCGAGCAGCTGGCGCCCTGCGTGTTGTGGATGGACGAGATCGAGAAGGGCCTGGCCAGCGGTGGCGAGGACGGTGGCGTATCGCGCCGCGTGCTCGGCTACCTGCTGACCTGGATGGCCGAACGCAAGGCGCCGGTCTTCATCGTCGCCACCGCCAACCAGGTACACGAGTTGCCGGCCGAACTGCTGCGCAAGGGCCGCTTTGACGAGATCTTCTTCGTCGACCTGCCCACGCCTGAGGTGCGTGTGGAGCTGCTGCGGCTGCACCTGGGGCGACGCCAGCTCAACGGCGACGACTTCGCGCTGCCGGCGCTGGCGGCCGCGGCCAATGGCTTCTCCGGCGCCGAGATCGAGCAGGCGATCGTGGCCGGGCTGTATGCGGCGCACGCCGAAGGCCGGCCGTTGGATACCGAGCTGCTGATGAACGAGATCCGTGCGACGCGGCCGCTGTCGGTGCTGATGGCCGAGCAGGTAGAGGCATTGCGGGCATGGGCGTCGGGTCGGACGGTTTCCGCGGACGATTGAAGTGGAAGCGCAAAAGCAAAAGCGCTTGGCTGGCTGCTCTTGAGGGCATGGGGGTCAGATCCGTTTTCCTCTGGAAAACGGATCTGACCCCAGTTCGATTTCTATCCCTGGCAGATCTCATCCACGCATGGCGTGGATCGACCGTGTCGACCAAGGTCGACACCTACCAACAGCCGCCGGAACCTGTCGAAGGCGGGGCACTGTGGGTTTGCGGGGTGTGAGCCGCATGGATGCGGCGACCAAGCCCCCATGGATGGGTTTACGGCGGCCCCGCAAACCCACAGTGCCCCGCCATCCCGCAGGAAGCCCCCTGTTGCTTCGGCTGCTGCAGTTGCTCCAGCCGTTGCCTCTGCGGGTGCCGGGTGCAACCCGCCCCCCCCCCTCCCTCAGGGCCAGGCCGGCGGCGCGGCCGCCCAGGCCTGCTGCACTTCCGCCAGCGAGGCGCGCTCGTCGTCACGCCACAACGGCAACAACTGCGCAAAGCGGCTGCTGTCGCTCCATTGCGTCGGCTCGGTACGCACCGCTGCGGCATACCACTGCACCGCCTCCTGCTTCTGCCCGGCCCGCCACAGCGCCAGCGCATAGGTGGGTGGCAGCCAGCCCGGCTTGCTCAGCGAACCACCGGCAGCGGCCTGCCATTGCTCCAGGGCGGCTTCGGGCTGGCCCTGACGCAGCAGGTCCCAGCCGTAATTCCAGCGCACGCTACGGCCCAGGCTGCCCTGCACCGGCGCATCCTTCAGTGCTTCGCGATACAGCTGTTCACCCAGCTCGGTGCGGCCCTGCGCAATGGCCACCGACGCCAGCTGCACGGTGGCCTCCACGGTACGCCGGCCGCGCTCGCGCTGTTTGAGCAGCTGCGCCACCAGCGCATCCCCGTCGGACTGGACCACGATCATGGGCACGGCGGCCGCATCGCTGTCGAAGTAGAACTCCTGTGGTGCCGGCACCGCCGGCGCGGCCCACACGGGGGCCGTTCCCGAGACCAGCAACATGCTGCCCAGGATCTTTGCTGCAACTGACATCCCTTCTCCCCAGGCCGCAACCGCAGCCTCCCTCTCTCTCCCCGATCCTAACCCCAGCATGGCCGCCGGCGCGAGTGCCGGGGCGGTCGGGCCTCGCTGCTACAATTCGCGCCTTTCCCGCCGCGTGCCTGCACGCGGCCGGTGCCAGCCGATCCTGACCGGGCCAGCCATGACCAGTACCGCGCAACTCACTTCGCCCTCTTCCGCCGACCTGATCGACCGTGACTACACGCTCGACCACAAGTACACCCGCAACGAGGGGCGGATCTACCTGAGTGGCGTGCAGGCGCTGGTGAAACTGCCGTTGATGCAGCGGCTGCGCGACGCGCACGAAGGCATCGACAGCGCCGGTTTCGTCAGTGGCTACCGTGGCAGCCCGCTGGGCGGCTTTGACCTGGAGCTGTGGCGCGCGCGCAAGCACCTGGACGCGGCCAAGGTGAAGTTCACCCCCGGCCTGAACGAGGACCTGGGCGCCACCATGGTGTGGGGCACCCAGCAGACCAACCTGTTCCCCGGCGCCAACGTGCAGGGCGTGTTCGGCATGTGGTACGGCAAGGGCCCAGGCGTGGACCGCTGCGGCGACGTGTTCAAGCACGCCAATGCCGCCGGCACCTCGCGCCATGGCGGCGTGCTGGCGCTGGCCGCCGATGATCACGCCTGCCGCAGTTCAACCCTGCCGCATGGCAGCGAGGACGAGTTCGTCAGCGCGATGATGCCGGTGCTGAATCCGGCCGGCGTGCAGGACATCCTGGACATGGGCCTGCTGGGCTGGGCGATGAGCCGCTATACCGGCCGCTGGGTCGGCTTCAAGACGATCGCCGAGACGGTGGAATCGTCGGCCTCGGTCGAGGTCGACCCGATGGCGCGCCGCATCGTGCTGCCGGAAGACTTCGAAATGCCTACGGGCGGCCTCAACATCCGCTGGCCGGACCCGCCGCTGGACCAGGAAATGCGCCTGCACCGCTATGCGGTGAAGGCCGCACAGGCGTTCGCCCGCGCCAACGGCATCGACAAGGTGGTGATGGACGCGCCGCGCGCGCGGCTGGGCATCGTCACCACCGGCAAGAGCTATTTGGATGTGCTGCAGGCGCTGGAATACCTGGGCCTGGACGAAGCCGCCTGCGCCGACATCGGCATCCGCGTGTACAAGGTCGGCATGACCTGGCCGCTGGAGCCGCAGGGCATCGCGCGCTTCGCGCAGGGCCTGGAAGACATCATCGTAGTGGAAGAGAAGCGTGCCTTCATCGAGCGCCAGATGAAGGAACAGTTCTTCAACTGGCCGGCCAGCTGGGGCCAGCGCCCGTCCATCGTCGGCAAGTACGACGAGAGCGGTGAGTGGATCCTGCCGTCCACCGGTGAACTGACCCCGGCCACCATCGCCGGCGTGATCGGTCGCCGCATCCAGAAGTTCTTCAACAACGCATCGATCGAGCAGCGCCTGCAGTGGATGCAGGAGAAGGAAGCCGAACTTGCGTTGCCGCGCGCCAGTTTTCCGCGCGTACCGCACTACTGCTCCGGCTGTCCGCACAACACGTCCACCAACGTCCCGGAAGGCTCGCGTGCGCTGGCCGGCATCGGTTGCCATTACATGGTGACCTGGATGGACCGCAGCACCGATACCTTCACCCACATGGGCGGCGAAGGCGTGACCTGGGCCGGGCAGGCGCCATTCACCGATACCCCGCACGTGTTCCAGAACCTCGGCGACGGCACCTACTTCCACAGCGGTTCGCTGGCGATCCGCCAGGCGGTCGCCGCCGGCGTCAACATCACCTACAAGATTCTCTACAACGATGCGGTGGCGATGACCGGCGGCCAGCCGGTGGACGGCCCGCTGAGCGTGCCGGACATTGCAAAACAGATGCGTGCCGAGGGCATCCACACCATCGTGGTGCTGTCGGACAACATCGGCAAGTGGACCGGCCAGCGCGAGCACTTCCCCAGCGACGTCGAGTTCCATGACCGCAGCGAGCTGGACGAAGTGCAGAAGCGCCTGCGCGAAGTGAAGGGTGTTTCGATCCTGATCTACGAACAGACCTGCGCCACCGAGAAGCGCCGCCGCCGCAAGCGCGGCAAGCTGGAAGACCCGCAGAAGCGGGTGCTGATCAATTCGCTGGTCTGCGAAGGCTGCGGCGACTGCGGCAAGAAGAGCTTCTGCGTGTCGGTGCTGCCGAAGGAAACCGAGTTCGGGCGCAAGCGCGAGATCGACCAGTCCAACTGCAACAAGGACTATTCCTGCGTGAACGGCTTCTGCCCGAGCTTCGTCACCGTGCACGGTGGCCAGCCGCGCAAGGGCAGCAAGCGCGATGCGTCCATGCTGCTGGACAACCTGCCGGCACCGACCCTTCGCGACAGCCTGGAACAGCCCTGGAACATCCTGATCACCGGCGTCGGCGGTACCGGCGTGGTGACCATTGGCGCGCTGCTGGGCATGGCCGGCCACCTGGAAGGCAAGGGCGCGACCGTGCTCGACCAGACCGGCCTGGCGCAGAAGGGCGGCGCGGTGACCACGCATATCCGCATTGCCCGTCGCCCTGAAGACATCCACGCCGTGCGTATCGCCGCCGGTGAAGCCGACCTGGTGCTGGGCTGCGACATGGTGGTGGTCAACGATTACTGGGCGCTGTCGAAGGTGCGCGCCGGCCGTTCGCAGGTGGTACTGAACACCTACGAAGCGATGCCGGGCACGTTCACCACCCGCCCGGACATGCAGTTCCCCGCCGCCGACATCATCGCCGGCGTGCGCGTGGCACTGGGCGGCCAGGAACCACTGCTGCTCGATGCCACCCAGCTGGCCACCGCGCTGCTGGGCGATGCCATCGCCGCCAACCTGTTCATCCTCGGCTACGCCTGGCAGCAGGGCCTGGTGCCGCTGTCGTTCGACTCACTGATGCGCGCCATCGAGCTCAATGGCGCCGCCGTGGCGATGAACCAGCAGGCCTTTGCGTGGGGCCGCCTGGCCGTGGTCGATCCGCAGGCCGTGCAGCAGGCCGCCGGCCTGGTGCGCAACCGCCACACCGATGCCGAATCCACCCCGGGCCCGCTGCATCCGCTGCCGCCAGGCGAGTGGGAGGGCAATGAATGGGGTGCCACTGCGGCACCGCGCAACACCGGCGACGAACGCGAACTGCGCGGCCTGCCCTCGCACGGTGGCGACGTGGCGTTCCTGCCGCTGGATGACGCCCGCCTGTCGCGCTCGCTGGATGAAATGATCGAGCGCCGCGCCGCGTTCCTGGTCGAGTACCAGGACACTGCCTACGCCAACCGCTACCGCCGCCTGGTCGAGCGCGTGCGCACCGCCGAAGCCGAGCGCATCGGCGGCTCCACGGCGCTGACCGAGACCGTGGCCCGCTACCTGTTCAAGCTGATGGCCTACAAGGACGAGTACGAAGTGGCCCGCCTGTACACCAGCGGCGACTTCCAGCGCCGCCTGCAGCAGCAGTTCGAGGGCGATTACCAGCTGCGCTTCCACCTGGCGCCGCCGCTGTTCGCCAGGAAGGATGAGCAGGGCCGGTTGCTGAAGAAGGAATACGGCCCGTGGATGTTCAAGGCCTTCGGCCTGCTGGCCAGGCTGAAGTTCCTGCGTGGCGGCCGCTTCGACGTATTCGGGCGCACCGCGGAACGCCGCATGGAGCGCAAGCTGATCGGCGATTACGAGGCCACCGTGCAGGTACTGCTGGACGGCCTGGATGACGACCGCCTGGCCCTGGCGGTGGAGATTGCCAGCATCCCCGAGCACATCCGCGGCTTCGGCCACGTCAAGGAAGCGCATTTCGAGCAGGCCAAGGCGCGCGAAGCGGCCCTGCTGGCGCAGTGGCGCAATCCGAAGGCGCTGCATATCGTGCAGGTGGCTTGAAGGGAGTGCCGGCCGCTGGCCAGCATTCATCCCGGCAATCGGTTGCCGGCCAGCGGCCGGCACTACCGATGGTTTACCCCAACCGCCACAGCAGCAGGCGGTTGTTGGCCGGCATCGCTACATCCCCCAGGCGGGTGAATCCGTGGTCGGCGGCCAGCGCCTGCACCGCTTCGCTATCGCGGATGCCGCTGCGCGGGTCGCGCGCCTTCAGCCAGGCATCGAACTGCGCGTTGCTGTCGCTGCTGTAGCGGCCGCCGTAGTTGAACGGGCCGTACGCCGCCAGCAGCGCGCCGCGACGCAGCACCGATGGCAGCGCGGCGAACAACGCCTGCACGTGCGCCCAACTCATGATGTGCAGCGTGTTGGCGCTGAACGCGGCGTCGAACGTGCTGCTCTGTGGCAGGCTGAGCCCAGGCGCCGGTGGCAGTTCCACCTGCAGCGCCACCGCCGGCAGCAGGTTCAGCAGCGCCGCTTCCGCGCGCCAGGCCTCGATGCCGGGCAGATGGTCCGGATGGTCGCTGGGCTGCCAGCGCAGCCAGGGCCAACGCTCGGCGAAGAAGGCCGCGTGCTGGCCGGTGCCGCTGCCGATTTCCAGCACCCGATGGCGGTCGCCCATCCACGGGTCGAGTGCGGCGGCGATCGGTTCGCGGTTGCGCTCGCAGGCTTCTGAATGCGGCTTGCTCGACATCAGGACGGTGTCCGGGCGGGGTCGGCCCCATTGTGCACGAGGGGGGTGTTCCGAGCAGGGCTGCGCCCTGCACCTGCTTCAAGCCACAGCAACGGCAACAGCCAAAGCAACAGCAACAGCGGGCTTCCTGAGGGATGGCGGGGTGGATCCGGTGGCAGGGGACGCCGTAAATCCGTCCATGGAGGCTCGGTCGCGCCATCCATGGCGCTCACGCCCCTGCCACCGGACCCACCCCGCCTTCGACAGTTGGCCGCGATCTGTCGGAAACATCTTGGGGTCAGATCCGTTTTCCGCAGGAAAACGGATCTGACCCCGAATTTCATTCGATATCTGACAGATGTGTCGACCAAGGTCGACACCTACCAGCAGCGCACGGAATCTGTCAGAGGCGGGGCGGTGTGGGTGGGCAGGACCGTTGGCGCCATGGATGGCGCCATCGAGCCCCCATGGGTGAGGGCGCTTTGCTTGCGAAGCACTGCTTCGCAAGCGCCCGAACGCACAGCCGCCAGCGGCTGGGCCGGACCCCGGAGGGGGGTTTACGGCGTGTCCTGCCCACCCACACCGCGCCGCCATCCCTCAGCAAGCCCGCTGTTGCTGTGGCTGTTGCTCCGGCTCTGAGCAGGTGCAGGGCTGCAAGCCCTGCCGAAACACCCCCAACCATGACTGCAGTCACTTGCCCGGATGCCCCGCGCTGGCGAAAGTCGAGTGGTTGACGTGATCGGCTCGGCCCGTTGCCGGCCGCACGCAAGCGAGAGAGAGAAACGCTGTGCAACGACGTGAGTTCCTGGCTTTTTCCGGTCTGGGCCTGGCGGGCCTGCTGCTGCCGCATTCCCGTGCCATCGCCGCCGAGCAACTGCTCGCCCCGGTCGACACCCTCCAGCGCAGGCGCCTGGCGGACGTGGCGCTGGCCACCGCACGCACGGCCAAGGCCAGCTACTGCGATGTGCGCATCGGCCGCTACCTCAACCAGTCGGTCATCACCCGCGAGCATCAGGTCGGCAACGTGACCAACCGCGAATCGTCCGGCGTGGGCGTGCGGGTGATCGTCAACGGGGCCTGGGGCTTCGCTGCCACCCACCAGCAGACCGAGGCCGCCGTACGCGCTGCGGTCGAGCAGGCGGCCGCGATCGCCCGCGCCAACGCCAGCATCCAGACCCGGCCGGTGCAGCTGGCGCCGACACCGCCGGTCGGGGAGGTGCGCTGGCAGACCCCCGTCCGCAGGAACGCGATGGCGGTGCCGATCCAGGACAAGGTCGAACTGCTGCTGGCCCTCAATGCCGCCGCGCTGGATGCGGGCGCCGACTACATCAATTCCACCCTGTTCCTGGTCAACGAACAGAAGTACTTCGCCTCCAGCGATGGCTCGTTCATCGACCAGGACATCCATCGCATCTGGCTGCCGTTCACCGCCACCGCCATCGACAAGGCCAGCGGCAGGTTCCGCACCCGCGCCGGCCTGTCCTCGCCGATGGGCATGGGCTATGAGTTCCTCGATGGCGATGCGCGCGGCAAGGTGCACCTGCCCGGTGGCATCACCGCTTACCGCGATTCCTACGACCCGGTCGAGGACGCCATTGCGGCCGCCCGCCACGCGCGCGAGAAACTGAAGGCGCCGTCGGTGAAGCCCGGCAAGTACGACCTGGTGCTGGACCCGTCCAACCTGTTCCTGACCATCCACGAAAACGTCGGCCACCCGCTGGAGCTGGACCGCGTGCTCGGCTACGAAGCCAACTACGCCGGCACCAGCTTCGCCACGCTGGACAAGCGCGATGCGGGTTTCCGCTGGGGCAGCGACATCGTCACCTTCTTCGCCGACAAGACCCAGCCGGGCAGCCTCGGTGCGGTCGGCTACGACGACGAGGGCGTCAAGACCCAGCGCTGGGACCTGGTGCGCGACGGCATCCTGGTCGATTACCAGGCCACCCGCGATGAAGCCCATATCCTCGGCCGCGATGCATCGCATGGCTGCAGCTACGCCGATTCCTGGTCCAGCGTGCAGTTCCAGCGTATGGCCAATGTCTCGCTGGCGCCGGGCAAGCAGCCGCTCAGCGTCGAGGACATGATCAAGGACGTGGAGAACGGTATCTACATCCACGGCCGGGGGTCGTACTCGATCGACCAGCAGCGCTACAACGCGCAGTTCGGTGGCCAGCTGTACTACCAGATCAAGGACGGAAAGATCGCCGGCATGGTCGAGGATGCGGCCTACCAGATCCGCACGCCGGAATTCTGGAATGCCTGCACGGCCATCTGCGATGAACGCGATTTCCGCCTGGGCGGTTCGTTCTTCGACGGCAAGGGCCAGCCCGGCCAGGTCTCGGCGGTCTCGCACGGTTCGTCCACCACCCGCTTCAACGGCATCAACATCATCAACACCGCGCGCAGTCTCGGCGCTTGAGCCACCCATCCTTCGACATGGAGAGCAGCCTTGCAAAGACGTGACTTCCTGGCCCTGACCGGGCTTACCGCGGGCGGGCTGATCGTGCCCTCCTTCTTCGGCAAGGTGATCGCCGCCGAGCAGCTGCAGTCCAGCCTCGACCCGGCATTGAAGAAGCGCCTGGCCGACGCGGCGCTGCAGGCGGCGCGCAGCGCCGGTGCCACCTACTGCGACGTGCGCATCGGCCGCTACCTGCGGCAGTTCGTGATCACCCGCGAGGACAAGGTGCAGAACGTGGTGAACACCGAGTCCACCGGCGTGGGCATCCGCGTGATCGTCAACGGCGCCTGGGGCTTCGCCGCCACCAACGCACTGGGTACCGCCGACGTGGCCAGGGCCGCGCAGCAGGCGGCGGCCATCGCCAAGGCCAATGCCGGCGTGCAGACCGCACCGGTGCAGCTGGCCAAGGCGCCGGGCGTGGGTGAAGTGAGCTGGCGCACGCCGATCCGCAAGAATGCGATGGAGGTGCCGATCAAGGACAAGGTCGGCCTGCTGCTGGACGTCAACGCTGCCGCAATGGGCGCTGGTGCCAGCTTCGTCAACTCGATGCTGTTCCTGGTCAACGAGCAGAAGTACTTTGCTTCCACCGATGGTTCCTATATCGACCAGGACGTGCACCGCATCTGGGCGCCGATGACGGTCACCGCCATCGACAAGAGCAGCGGCAAGTTCCGCACCCGTTCGGGCCTGTCCTCGCCGATGGGCCTGGGCTACGAGTACCTGGACGGCGCCGCCGCCGGCAAGGTGGTCAGCCCGAATGGCGTGGTCAACTACAGTTCTTCCTACGACATGAAGGAAGACGCCATCGCCGCCGCCCGGCAGGCGCAGGAAAAGCTGAAGGCCCCGTCGGTGAAGCCGGGCAAGTACGATCTGGTGCTCGATCCGTCGCATACCTGGCTGACCATCCACGAGTCGATCGGCCACCCGCTGGAACTGGACCGCGTGCTCGGCTACGAAGCCAACTACGCCGGCACCAGCTTCGCCACCCTGGACAAGCGCGAACAGCATTTCCAGTACGGCAGCGAGCTGGTCAACATCTTCGCCGACAAGACCCAGCCCGGCAGCCTCGGCGCGGTGGCATACGACGATGAAGGCGTGAAGTGCAAGCGCTGGGACCTGATCAGCAACGGCAAGCTGGTGGACTACCAGACCATCCGCGACCAGGCCCACATCCTCGGCAAGACCGAGTCCGACGGCTGCTGCTATGCCGACTCGTGGTCCAGCGTGCAGTTCCAGCGCATGGCCAACGTGTCGATGGCACCGGGCAAGACGCCGCTGAGCGTGCCGGACCTGATCAGGGACGTGGAGAACGGCATCTACATCATCGGTGATGGTTCGTTCTCGATCGACCAGCAGCGCTACAACGCGCAGTTCGGCGGCCAGCTGTTCTACGAGATCAAGAACGGCCAGATCACCCGCATGCTGGAAGACGTGGCCTACCAGATCCGCACGCCGGAGTTCTGGAACGCCTGCACCGCCGTGGCCGACGAACGCGACTACCGCCTGGGCGGTTCGTTCTTCGACGGCAAGGGCCAGCCGGGACAGGTCTCGGCGGTCTCGCACGGCTCGTCCACCGCGCGCTTCAACGGCATCAACGTCATCAACACCGCACGCAGCCTCGGCTGACCGGTCAGGAGCCCTTACACCATGAGTATCTTCACCGAAGCCCAGGCCAAGGCCATCCTCGACAAGGTCATCGCCCTGTCCAAGGCCGACGAGTGCACCGCCGTGCTGGCCGGCGCGATCAGCGGCAACATCCGCTTCGCGCTGAACAATGTCTCCACCAGTGGCATTGTCGACAACACCGAACTGGCAGTCACCGTCGCCTTCGGCAAGCGCGTCGGCACCGCCTCGATCAACGAGTTCGACGATGCCGCGCTGGAACGCGTGGTGCGCCGTGCCGAAGACCTGGCCCGCCTGGCCCCGGAGAACCCGGAGTTCATGCCGGCCATCGGCAAGCAGAGCTACCGCGCCAGCCCCACCTTCAGCGAATCCACTGCTGCCATCGATCCGGCGTTCCGTGCCAAGGTCGCCGCCGATTCGATCGCCCCGTGCCGTGGTCACGGCCTGATCGCCGCCGGCTTCCTCGAGGACGGCCAGGGCTTCCAGGCCACCGCCAACAGCAACGGCAACTTCGCCTACCAGCGCACCACCAACTTCGATTACACCTGCACCGTGCGCACTGAAGATGGCCGCGGCTCGGGCTGGGTCGGCCGCAACCTGAAGGATGCGGCCGACTTCAAGGCCGACCAGGACATCCGCATCGCCATGCGCAAGGCCACCGAGTCGGCCGAAGCCAAGGCGCTGGAACCGGGCAAGTACACGGTGATCCTGGAGCCGGCCGCAGCGGCAGGCCTGATCAGCTTCATGATGAACTTCTTCAGTGCGCGCTCGGCCGATGAAGGCCGCAGCTTCCTGTCGAAGAAGGGTGGTGGCAACAAGCTGGGCGAGCAGGTCTACGACCCGCGCGTGACCATGATCGCCGATCCGTGGCATCCGGACGCACCGGTGCTGCCGTGGGACAACGAAGGCCTGCCGCGCGAGCGCATGGCCATCATCGAGAACGGCAAGATCGCCAACCTGGACTACTCGCGCTTCTGGGCGCAGAAGCAGGGCAAGACCGCCAAGGCCTCGCCGGGCAACCTGCTGATGAGCGGTGGCGACAAAAGCACCGCCGAGCTGGTGCGTGGCACCCAGAAGGGCATCCTGGTCACGCGTACCTGGTACATCCGCATGGTCGATCCGCAGACGGTGCTGCTGACCGGCCTCACCCGCGACGGCACCTTCTACATCGAGAACGGCCAGATCAAGCACCCGGTGAAGAACTTCCGCTTCAACGAGTCGCCGGTGATCATGCTCAACAACATCGAAGAGCTGGGCAAGCCGGTGCGTGTGGCCGGTGATGAGTCCAGCTACGTGATGATGATCCCGCCGATGAAGCTGCGCGATTTCACCTTCACCTCGCTGTCCGACGCCGTCTGATGGATCGCCGGGCCTGCCTGCGCTGGTTGGCCGCTGCCGCTTCGGCGGCGGCGCTGCCGGCCTGGGCACAGGCAGGCCCGCGCAGTTCGCGCTACGACTTCTGGTTCACCCGCCTGCAGTACGACTCCGGTGACTGGGACGTGGACGCGCGCATGCCGTCCAACCTGATCACCTCGCTGATCGACTACACCTCGCTGCGCGTGGACCCGCAGGAGCACGTGGTGGCACTGGCCGACCCGCGCATGCTGGAAGCGCCGTTCTGCTACCTGGCCGGCCACACGCTGGTGGAGTTCAATGCCGCCGAGCGGCAGAACTTCGTGCGCTATGTGCGCAATGGTGGCTTCGTCTTCGTCGACGACTGCAACCACGATATCGATGGGCTGTTCGCCACCTCGTTCGAGGCACAGATGGGCCGCCTGTTTGGTCCCAGGGCACTGCAGAAGCTGCCCAACAGCCACCCGCTGTACCGCAGCTTCTTCCGTTTCCCCGATGGCCCGCCGGCCACCAGCTTCGAACTCAACGGCTGGGGCGACGACCTGGTGCACGACTACCTGAAGGGCATCGAGATCGATGGCCGCCTGGGGCTGCTCTACAGCAACAAGGACTACGGCTGCGAGTGGGACTACGACTGGCGCAACAAGCGTTTCCTGGCCGAAGACAACACCCGCTTCGGCGTCAACATCGTGATGTACGCGTTGAACAATTGATAGGACCGGCACGCCCATGACTTCCCCCGACCTCGATTCCCTGTTGCCACGCCTGGATGCGCTGCGCGCCGCGCTTGCACGCGCCGTGGTGGGCCAGCACACCGTGGTCGAGCAGCTGCTGATCGGCCTGCTGGCCGGCGGCCACTGCCTGCTGGAAGGCGCGCCCGGGCTCGGCAAGACCTTGCTGGTGCGCTCGCTCGGGCAGGCGCTGGAACTGCAGTTCCGGCGCGTGCAGTTCACCCCCGACCTGATGCCCAGCGACATCCTCGGCACCGAACTGCTGGAGGAAGACCACGGCACCGGCCATCGCCATTTCCGTTTCCAGCAGGGCCCGATCTTCACCCACCTGCTGTTGGCAGACGAACTCAACCGCACCCCGCCCAAGACCCAGGCCGCACTGCTGGAAGCGATGCAGGAACGCACGGTCAGCTACGCCGGCACCACCTACGCACTGCCGGCGCCGTTCTTCGTGCTGGCCACGCAGAACCCGATCGAGCAGGCGGGTACTTACCCGCTGCCGGAAGCGCAGCTGGACCGCTTCCTGCTGCACGTGCTGGTGGATTACCCCAGCGAGGACGAGGAGCGGCAGATCCTGGAACAGACCACCGGCGGCGCCACCGACGCGGTGCCGAAGGTGATGGATGCAGAGGCGGTGATCGCGCTGCAGGCCGCCGTACGCCAGGTGCATGTCAGCCCGGATGTGCTGGCCTGGATCACCCGCCTGGTGCGCGCCAGCCGCCCAGGCGAAGGCGCACCCGCCGCGATCAACCAGTGGGTGAAGTGGGGCGCGGGCCCGCGCGCCGGGCAGTCGCTGGTGCTGGCGGCAAAAGCGCGCGCATTGCTGCAGGGCCGCTTTGCCGCCACCCGCGAGGATGTGCAGGCGCTGGCCGCGCCGGTGATGCGCCATCGCCTGCTGCTGTCGTTCGCCGCCGAGGCCGAGCAGAAGCGTGCCGACGACGTGGTCGCCGCCCTGCTGCAGGCCGTGCCGTTCCCGGGTTGAGCCACGCGTGAACGCCGGTACCCCGCTGACCTTGCCACCGGAACTGCGTGCGCGCCTGCGCACGCTCCGCGTGCGGCCACGCCTGGCCAGCGGCGCCAGTGGCATCGGCCAGCACGCCAGCCGCAGCCGCGGTGCCGGCCTCGAATTCGCCCAGTACCGTGCCTACGAACCAGGCGATGAGCTGCGCCAGATCGACTGGAAGCTGTATGCACGCTCGGACCGCTTCTTCGTGCGCGAATCCGAACGCGAAAGCCCGATCACGGTCTGGCTGCTGCTTGATGCCACCGCCTCGGCCGGCCAGGCCGATCGCGCGGCACCGCAGCGCACCCGCCTGGACCACATGCGCGGTGTGGCCGCCTGCGTGGTGGAACTGGCCCTGCAGCAGGGCGACCGTTTCGGCCTGCTGGCGATCAATGGCGATGGACTGCAGTTGGTGCCCGCAGCGAACGGCGCACGCCAGCGTGATCGCGTGCACCTGCAACTGCATGCGCTGCAGGCGCGTGGCGGCTGGCCTGTGGCCGATCGCCTGCGCCCGCTGTGGGAGCGCGTGCGCCCGGGCGACCTGCTGCTGGCGATCGGCGACGGTTTTGACGAGGCCGGCATTGTGCTGCTGGAACAACTGGCCAGCGCACGCCGCGAAGTGGCACTGCTGCAGATCCTCACCGCCGACGAGCGTGACTTTCCCTTCGACGCAGGCCATCGCTTCCGCGATCCGGAGACCGGCGAGGAACTGCTGGGCGATGGCGCGGCGATCCGCACCGACTACCTGCAACGCTTCGCTGACGCACGCAACGCATTGCAGTCGCGCCTGCAGGCCAGCGGCATCGCCAGTGCCACTGGCTGGCTCGACCAGCCGCTGGACCAACCACTGCAGGCACTGTTTGGCCGCAGGGGCGGCGCATGACCCTGCTGTTCCCGTTGGGCCTGGCCGCGCTCGCTGCAGGGTTGCTGCCGCTGCTGATCCACCTCGCCCGCCGCCATCCGTACACACCGCTGGATTTCGCCGCGCTGCGCTGGCTGCGTGCACAGATCCGGCCGCGCCAGCGCATCCGCTTCGATGACTGGCCGTTGCTGCTGGTGCGCCTGCTGTTGCTGGCCGCGTTGGCCTTGCTGCTGGCACGACCTGCATTGACCGGGCCTGCGCCAGCCCCCACTGCGTGGACGGTCGTAGCCCCAGGGCTGGACGCGACCGCACTACGCGGCACCGCCGAAGCGGGCAACTGGCATTGGCTGGCGCCCGGCTTCCCGGCCATTGATCAAGTGCCACCCGCGTCCACGGCTTCCCTGCCCAGCCTGCTGCGCGAACTGGACGCACAGCTGCCTGCGGGCACCGCATTGACCGTGCACGTTCCCGATCCCCTGCCCGGCCTGGACGGCGCACGCCTGCAGCTGTCGCGCGAGGTGCAGTGGCGTCCGCAGCCGATACCGGTGAGTGAGCAACCGAGTGCCGCAACGTTGCCGCGCCTGCGCGTGCACAGCGATGCTTCGGCCGTCGTCCAGCACTGGTTGAATGCACTGCAGCGCGCGTGGGGCAGGCAGGCGCCGCTCGCGCCTCTGGTGGCGGATGCGCTGCCCGAACGCGGCGAGATCGGCGTGTGGAGCCGCACTGGCGCACTGCCGGCAAACTGGCAGGCGTGGCTGCAGGACGGCGGACGTGTAGTGACTGCCGGCAAGCCTGCCGCCGAGGCCAGCATCCTGCTGCGCAACACCGAGGGCACCCCGCTGCTGTGGCAGCAACGCATCGGCCACGGTGTCCTGCTGTCTCTGCCCGGCGACTGGGATGCCTCAGGCAACGCTGCGCTGCGCGATCCGCAGTTGCCACGCGTGCTGCTGCTGGCTCTGCAGCCGCCTCCACTGCCACGCCTCGGCGATGCCCAGGACCAGGCCCCCCGCCAGGCAGCACTGCCTGCGGCAACGCCGCCGCTGCGCAAGCTCACCCCGTGGTTGCTGCTGGCCATCGTGCTGCTGTTTGCGCTGGAACGCTGGATGGCCAGCAGTCATCGACGCAGGGGGCCCGCATGATCACCCTGCAGCTCGCCTGGCAGCACGCGCGCCGCCGCCGTGCGCTCGTCACCCTGCTGCTGGGCCTGCCGTGGGCGCTGGCCGCAACGGTGCTGGCGCTGCGCCTGGCGGGCTTCGATATCGCCTGCGTGATCGGCACCATCGGCCTGCTTGCCTGCGCAGCGCTCGCCACGGCACGCTCCCGCCAGCTGGACCCGCAGTGGTTGCAGCGCCAGCTCGATGGCAGCGGCGCCAGTGAGGACAGTGCCGACCTGCTGTTTGCCGATGCGCTTACCCTCAATCCGCTGCAGCAGCGCCAGCGCGCGCATGTGCTGGCCACGCTGGAACGCGCGATGCCGGAACTGCGTCCGCGCTGGCCGCGTGGAGCATTGGCGCTGTGCTGGATCGCAGGCCTGGCCATCGTTGCGCTGGCATTCGGCTGGCCACGTTCCAGCCCCGGCTCCGCGCCGGCCCGTGCGTCGGCGCCTGGCAGCACGGCTGCCGCGGGCCCACTGCACCTGCAGTCCACCCGCATGCGCATCGACGCGCCGGCCTATACCGGCCAGGCCACGCTCACCCAGAACGCACTGGATGCCAAGGTCGCCGCCGACAGCCGGCTGTCGTGGTCGTTGCGCTTCGATCGCGCACCGGACAAGGCATGGCTGCAGTTCCACGATGGTCGCCGGTTGCCGCTGAACGAACACGATGGCCAGTGGCAGGCACAGGATGTGGCGCGCACGCCGGTGCTGTACCGCGTGGTGAGCGAGCCGGCGTTGGCCGGAACCGACCTGCATCGTCTGGACGTGGTCGCCGACCGCGCGCCCGGCGTACGCGTGCTGGAGCCGGCCGCCAGCCTGGTGCTGGGCACGCCCGGGCAACGCCAGTGGTCGTTGCGCTTCGAGGCCACCGACGACTATGGCGTAGCCGCGCAGGCAACGCTGTCGATCACCACCACCCAGGGCAGCGGTGAGAACATCACCTTCGTGAAACGCAGCGTGACGCTTGCCGGCAGCGGCGAAGCCACCGCGCGGCGTTTCGCCCACACGCTTGATCTGGCTGCGCTGGGCGCGCAACCGGGCAACGATGTCATCGCCCAGCTGGAAGTGCGCGACAACCACGCGCCAACACCGCAGACCGGGCGCAGCAGCAGCGTGATCCTGCGCCTGCCCAGCGCCGAGGTTGCACTCGGTGCCGAACTGGAAGGCCGCATCAAGAAGACCCTGCCGGCCTATTTCCGCAGCCAGCGGCAGATCATCATCGATGCCGAAGCGCTGATCCGGCAGCGACGCAGCCTCGCCGCCGAGGACTTCGTGAAACGCAGCGATGCGATCGGTGTCGACCAGCGCATCCTGCGCCTGCGCTATGGCCAGTTCCTGGGCGAAGAAAGCGAAGGTGCACCGAAGCCACCGCCGACCAGCGACCTGCCCACCAGCGATGCGCCGACCGCAGACAGCCACGACGACGAACACGATCACGACGATGGCGCCGAGGCCGGTGCGCACGACGCGCATGGCCACGACCACGGCGGCAAGGCGTCCAATGCCGATGCGCCACCGGTGTTCGGCAGCGCCACCGATGTGCTGTCGGAGTACGGCCACACCCACGACCATGCCGAGGCCGCGACCCTGCTCGACCCACAGACCCGCGCCACGCTGAAGGCCGCGCTGGACCAGATGTGGTCGGCCGAAGGCGAGCTGCGCCAGGGCCGTCCGGAGCAGGCACTGCCGTTCGCCTACAAGGCACTGGGGTTCATCAAGCAGGTGCAGCAGGCCGAGCGCATCTACCTGGCACGGGTGGGGCCGGAGCTGCCGCCGATCGATGAAGGCCGCCGGCTGGGTGGCGATCGCGCTGGGCTGGCCAGCCGTGAACTGCCGTTGGCCGCCCGCACCCCGCCCGACCCGGCCATCGTCGAAGCGTGGCAGCGCCTCGGCGATGACACCAGCGTGCCCGACCTCGACGCACTCGCCAGCTGGCAGCAGCGCAATGCCGCCTACCTGCCCGACGCACTCGATCTGGCTGCCGCCATCGAGCAGCTGCGCATCGAACCCGGTTGCCGCGACTGCCGCCAGCGCCTGCGCGCGCAGCTGTGGCGGGCGCTGCAGCGTCCATTGCCGCAGGCGATGCGGCGCAGTGCCGCCGATGCGATGGGGCAGCGGTACCTTGATGCGCTGGAGGCACAGCCATGAACGCCTCCGCTGTGAACCTGTGGATTGCGCTGGCACTCGCCCTGATCGTGGTCATCGCCAGCGTGCGCCAGCTGCGTGGCAATGCCGCGCGTCGTGGCCGCCAGTGGATCGTGATTGCGCTGCAGCTGATCGCTGCCACGCTGCTGTACTTCTGCCTGGTCCCGCCCACCGGCCAGCAACCCGCGGTCGGCCTGGTCGTGCTGGGAATCGATGCCGACAAGGCCGGCGCGCTGCCGGCCAGCGCAGGCCCGCGGCTGCTGTTGCCGGAGGCTGCCGATGTGCCCGGTGGCCAGCGCGTGCCGGACCTGGCCACGGCGCTGCGCCAGCATCCGGCTTCCACGTTGACGCTGGTCGGTGCCGGCCTGGTCGCGCGTGACCGCGACGCGGTACTGCCACGCGACGTGCGCTGGCAGCCGGTAGCTCCGACGCGCGGGTGGATCGCGCTGCAGCCACCCGCCGACACCGCGCCCGGCGCACGCTTCGACGTGCATGCACAGGCGCGCGGCGTCGCCAAGGCCAAGGCGGAACTGCTTGACCCCGCCGACAGCGTGGTCGATCGCGTGGACGTTGCCGAGGACGGTCACGTGCAGCTCAGCGGCATCGCCCGCGCCGAGGGCCGCAGCGTGTTCCAGCTGCGCCTGCTCGATGCCGGCGGTCATGTGGTGGACAGCGCGCCGGTACCGCAGCAGACCCTGCCGGCGGCACCGCTGCGCATGCTGGTGCGTGCCAGTGCGCCGGGCCCGGAGCTGAAGTACCTGCGCCGCTGGGCCGCCGATACCGGCATCCGCGTGCAGGTACAGGCCGATACCGGGGCAGGTGTCAGCGTGGGGGATGGCGCGGTCGCGCTGGATGCAGCGTCACTCGCGCGCAGCGATCTGTTGCTGCTGGACGAGCGCAGCCTGACCGCATTGAGTGCCGGCCAGCTGGCTGCCGTGCGGCAGGCGTTGCGTGACGGCCTTGGCGTTCTGTTGCGCAGTGCAGGCGCACCTGCAGCCGGCGCGCGCCAGCGCCTCCGCGATCTGGGCCTGCCAGTGCAGGGCGATGGCAGCAGCCACGCCCTCGAACTTCCCGGCGATGGCGACAGCGCGGTCCTCGCCGCACGACGCGGCCCGCTCGCCGCCGGAACGCTGCCGACCGGCTACGGCGAGGAGGCTGACCGCAGCTCGCACAGTGCGCCCCTGCCCGCGCTGGAAGCACTGGCGCTGCAGGCGCCAGGCAGCAACGCCCTGCTGCGGGATGGGTCGGGCAAGGCCGTCGGCGGCTGGCGCGCTGCCGGCAAGGGTCGCATCGGCCTGCTGCCGATCACCGACAGCTGGCGCTGGGTGCTGGCCGGACGCGATGATCGCCACGGTGAACTCTGGAGCAGCGTCGTCGCCACGCTGGCGCGCGCGCAGGGCAGCGGTGATGCGCTGTGGTCGCCGCAGACGCTCGGCTGGGCGGGCGAACGGCAGGCGCTGTGCGGCGTGCAGGCGCCACTGCAGGTCTTCAACGCGCGCGGAGACAGCGTGCCCCTGATCGTTGACGGCGCAACGTCGACCCTGCGCTGCGCCGGCTGGTGGCCGCGCGAGGCGGGTTGGCAGCGCCTGCAGCACGGCGACACCACGGTCTGGCGCTATGTGTTCGACCCGAAGGCCGCACCTGCACTGCACCAGCAGGCGATGATCGATGCAACCACGCGGGCGTTGGCCGTCAGCGGGCCGACGAACACGGCGATGATGCAGCCCGTGCCGGGCTCGCGCTGGCCCTGGTGGCTGGCGTTCACGGTGTGCGCTTCGCTGCTGTGGTGGCTGGAGCGGCGGCGCTGACCCTGGGTCGGATCCCTTTCGCCCACGACAGGGCTCTGACCCCTCCGTCATGCGGCCTTCAGCGTTTCCCCGCGCGCCGGTACACGCCGTTGAAGCGCACGTTCATGCCACCGCATTCGCTGTTGTCGGCCACGATCAGCACCTCGCCCAGCGAGTGCACGCGCACCCGGCACGTGTCCTCGACGAACTCGACATCAGCACCACGCGGCGTCGCGCGCGCTTCCACCTGGCCCATGTTCGGGCCATACGGGCGCTGTTCCGGCGTGGGGTTGGCAGAGGGCCAGTAGGCGTCGCCATCCACATGCAGTTGTCCACCCTGCACGGTGATGCGCAGGCCGTTGTCGCCGTCTTTCCAGTGGCCCACCCAGTCCTGCAGCGTTGGCACGGCCACCGGCAACGGCTGCAGCTTGCTGCGGTCCACCCAGCCGGCGCTGCCGCCCACCTTGTTCGGGAAGAACGCACAGCGGTAGCGGCCAAGGTCGCGACCGGTCACCACCGTATCGCCGTTGACCACATAGCTGCGCTGGCGGCAGGCCGGTTCGCCCTTGGCGGGGCACCCGTCCATGTCGCCGAGCAGATACAGGCGCGGTGCGTCGACCACCCGCGCCAGCGCGAACCGGCTCTGTTCGGAGGGGAACGCGCCATTGCGGCACGCGCCATCACCGGCGATGCCGGCAGCAAAGGCGGACGCGGGCAGCAATGCAGCCAGCAGGCAGAACGAACGCAGGAACATGGCAGCGCTATCGGTTGAGGAACCGGCAGGATATACCGGCCTACTTCACCGGCGGTGCATCACCGGCATCCTGCTGCTGGGAGAACCGCAGCGCACGCTGCCGCTGTTCGGCACTGAGCTCAGGCGGTGGCCGGGCGATGGCGGACTGGATCTGGTCGGGGCCACCGGTGAGCTTGTTCAGGCCCCGGCCCGCCGCCAGCACGCCCTTGACCACGCCCATCATGATGTAGCCGCCGCCCATGCTGACCTGCTCCGGTGACGGTGGCTCGCTCCAGTCGCGGCTGAAGCGGTTGTCGCCGAACTTCACCGGGTTCTTGAAGCGGTACAGGTCCAGCGGCTCGTCGTCGGGCTTGAGTGCACGCACCTCGCCGAGGGTGGTGACGTTGTCCTGCGGCAGGGCGGTGGAGATCGGCGCGGTGGCTGCTGCCGGGGCATCAGCAGGGGGAACGGGTGCAGGATCGGGCACCGACACCGGCGCGGCCTGCTGCGCCTGCGCGATGCCGGCCAGCAGCATGCCGGCCAGGAGTGCTCCCTGCGTTCCACGTCGTGCCACAGCCATCCGCCCTGTTGGTTGCGTCCAGCGCCCAAGGATACGGATGCCGGCTTCAGATTTCGTTGCTGCACTGGCAGCTGTTCAGCCAGGGGAGATGCGGCGGCGCCACGGGACGCGAGCACTGAACGGTTCACGCCCTCCGTGTGCGATGTCTCACATCCTGAGACGTGGATGTGGTGCCATGTGACCCCTCGCAATCCGTCCCGGCTCCACTTTCCATGGCTTACGAACTCGCCAAGCGCACCGCCGATGCCGAGCAGAAGCTCGCCACCCGCGATGGCCTGCCCGCCCGTGACGGCGCCCTGCTCAGCGCGCGCCTGCAGCGCCGCTACCAGGACCGCATCACCGGCAGCTTTGCCATTCCCGGCCGCGAGGGCCGCTATGCCCCCATTCCCGATGCGGTACCGTCGGCCCTGGCCGCGGCCCTGAAGGCACGCGGCATCGAGCAGCTCTACAGCCACCAGGCCGAGGCCTGGGAGGCCAGCCAGCGTGGTGAGCACGTGGCCATCGTCACCCCCACCGCCAGCGGCAAGTCGCTGTGCTACACCCTGCCCGTGGTCAGCGCGGCGATGCAGGACAAGGCCAAGGCGCTGTACCTGTTCCCGACCAAGGCGCTGGCACAGGACCAGGTGGCCGAGCTGCTGGAACTCAACCGTGCCGGCGATCTGGGCGTCAAGGCCTTCACCTTCGATGGCGATACCCCGGGTGATGCGCGCCAGGCGATCCGCCTGCATGGCGACATCGTGGTGTCCAACCCGGACATGCTGCACCAGGCGATCCTGCCGCATCACACCAAGTGGGCGCAGTTCTTCGAGAACCTGCGCTACATCGTCATCGACGAAGTACACACCTACCGCGGCGTGTTCGGCAGCCACGTCACCAACGTGCTGCGCCGGCTCAAGCGCATCTGCGCGTTCTACGGCGTGCAACCGCAGTTCATCCTGTGCTCGGCCACCATCGGCAATCCGCAGGCGCATGCCGAGGCGTTGATCGAGGCACCGGTCACCGCGATCACCGAATCCGGTGCGCCCAGCGGACCGAAACAGGTACTGCTGTGGAACCCGCCGGTGATCAATCCGGACCTGGGCCTGCGCGCCTCGGCACGCTCGCAGAGCAACCGCATCGCGCGCATCGCGATCAAGTCCGGGCTGAAGACCCTGGTGTTCGCGCAGACCCGGTTGATGGTCGAAGTGCTGACCAAGTACCTGAAGGACATCTTCGACCACGACCCGCGCAAGCCGCCGCGCATCCGCGCCTACCGTGGCGGCTACCTGCCCACCGAGCGCCGCGAGACCGAGCGTGCGATGCGCGCCGGCAACATCGACGGCATCGTCAGCACGTCGGCGCTGGAACTGGGCGTGGATATCGGCAGCCTGGACGTGGTCATTCTCAATGGCTATCCCGGCAGCGTGGCCGCCACCTGGCAGCGCTTCGGCCGCGCCGGTCGCCGCCAGCAGCCGGCGCTGGGGGTGATGGTGGCCAGCTCGCAGCCGCTGGACCAGTACGTGGTGCGGCATCCGGACTTCTTCGCCGAGGCCTCGCCCGAACATGCACGCATTGCACCTGACCAGCCGCTGATCCTGTTCGACCACATCCGCTGCGCAGCCTTCGAACTGCCGTTCCGGGTTGGCGATGGCTTCGGCCCGATCGATCCGGAAGTGTTCCTGGAAGCGCTGGCCGAAACCGAAGTCATCCACCGCGAAGGCGAGCGCTGGGAATGGATCGCCGACAGCTATCCGGCCAACGCGGTGAGCCTGCGCGCGGTGGCCGACGGCAACTTCGTGGTGGTCGACCGCAGCGACGGCCGCCAGCAGATCATCGCCGAGGTCGATTATTCCGCCGCCGCACTCACCCTGTACGAAGGCGCCATCCACATGGTGCAGTCCACGCCCTACCAGGTGGAGACGCTGGACTGGGACGGCCGCAAGGCCTATGTCACCCGCACGCATGTGGATTACTACACCGACAGCATCGACTTCACCAAGCTCAAGGTGCTGGACCGTTTCGACGGTGGCGTGGCCGGCCGTGGCGATTCGCACCATGGCGAAGTGCACGTGGTGCGTCGCGTGGCCGGCTACAAGAAGATCCGCTATTACACCCACGAGAACATCGGCTATGGGCCGGTGAACCTGCCCGACCAGGAACTGCACACCACTGCGGTGTGGTGGCAGCTGCCGCAGGCGCTGCTGCTGCGCGCGTTCGCCAGCAAGCAGGATGCGCTGGATGGCTTCCTTGGCGCCGCGTATGCCCTGCACATCGTCGCCACCGTGGCGGTGATGGCCGATGCGCGCGATCTGCAGAAGTCAGTCGGCAACGGCGATGGTGCCTGGTTCGCGATCGCCGACCAGAGCGGCCGTGGCCAGCTGCGCGGCAGCGAAGGCGACCCTGGCGCGGTGGAGCTGCTGCAGGAGTTCGTGCCGACCGTTTATCTGTACGACAACTTTCCTGGCGGCGTTGGCCTGAGCGAGCCGCTGTGGCAGCGCCAGGCCGAGCTGGTGCAGCGCGCGCGCGAACTGGTGCAGCGTTGCGACTGCAAGGCCGGTTGCCCGGCCTGTGTCGGCCCGGTGCTGGCTGCACAGGAGGAAGATGAAACCTCGCCGCGCGCGCTGGCGCTGCGCGTGCTCGACCTGTTCGACGCAGAAGCCTGCCAGCACGTGCGCGACCTGGTGGTGACCACGCGCGAGCCGATGGAGCTGCTGGCACCGTGAGCCTGAGCCTGGACAAGCTGCGCCTGCTGCGGAAGCAGGCCGGCGACCCGAAAGCAGTCACGCCGGTGGCACCCGAGCCGCCCCCCCCGGCGCCGGCCCCGGTAGCCGCCAACGATGCACAGCAGCCACCGGCAGAGCGCTCGGTGTTCGCCTGGGTCGAACAGGAAATCCGCCACAAGCCGACCGGCGCTGCCGCGCCTGTGACGGCCGCCGCACCGTTGCGTCGACCGGAAGTGGGCAGCCTGCACCGCCTGCTCGGCCTGCGCTCGCGTGGTGGAGCCGCACCGGCACGCGCCAGTGCCCAGGATCGCCAGCTCCCCGGCGAGGAAATCGCGCCGGGACTGTTCCTGATCGAGTCGCTGCAGCCGCAACCGATTCCCGCAGAACCGCTTTCCCTGGCTTTCGCCAGGCGCGAGCACGAGCACATCGCCGCGCGCGACCTGCTGTTCTTCGATACCGAGACCACCGGCTTGGCCGGCGGCACTGGCACCCGCGCCTTCATGATCGGCGCCGCCGACTGGCACGTGTGCCCGCAGCGTGGCGAAGGCCTGCGCATCCGCCAGTTGCTGATGTCGACGATGGCCGCCGAGGACGCGATGCTGGCCACCTTCGCCCGCTGGCTGCAGCCGTCCACCGTGTTCTGCAGCTACAACGGGCGCAGCTACGATGCGCCGCTGCTGAAGACGCGCTACCGGCTGGCCCGCCAGCGTTGCCCGATCAGCGCGCTGGATCACGTCGACCTGCTCTACCCGACCCGCCGCCGCTATCGCGGCACGTGGGAGAACTGCAAGCTGTCCACCATTGAGCGCCAGCTGCTGCGCGTGGTGCGCGAGGATGACCTGCCTGGCTCCGAAGCCCCGGGCGCATGGCTGCGTTTCCTGCGCGGCGGCGATGCGGTGAACCTGCGTCGGGTGGCCGACCACAACCATCAGGACGTGGTCACCCTGGCCCTGCTGCTGCAGCAACTGGTGCGCGAGGAGCAGCGCGAGCGCGAAACACTGGCGCTGGTCGGGCAGTAATGGCCAAGGGCCGCCTTGACATGCCCTGACGGTGGCAGCGGTGACACTGCCGCCACCATCCACGCCTGGAGCCCGACGATGCGCCTCAATCCGCTTGCCCTGCTCGCCATCCTGCCGCTGGCCGCCTGCAGCCACGCCGGCAGCAGCACCACCCACGATGCCGCACCGGCACCGGTGGCCGATGCCGCCCACGAATGCAGGCCGGAAGCGCTGGAAGCCTTCACCGGCAAGACCGCCGACGAGGCCACCATCAAGAAACTGGTCGCCGATAGCGGTGCCCGCAACGCGCGCGTGGTCAAGCCGGGCATGGCGGTAACCATGGACTTCCGCCAGGACCGCGTGACGGTGCAGGTGGACGGTCAGAACCGGATCGAGCGCGCCAGCTGCGGTTGATCAACCCAGTGGGTGCCGGCCACTGGCCGGCACCCCACATTGCCGGCCAGCGGCCGGCACTACCAGTCAGAGTCGCTCGGCCTTGCCGCTGGCCAGTGCGCGCGCGATCACCTGCTGCGCCTGCCGCGACGCCTGCTCATGCACGCGTGCCTGACGCTCACCCAACGCAGCCTGCCGGCTGCCCAGCGCCGCCTGGCGGCTGGCCAGTTCAGACTGCTGGCTGGCCAGGCGCTGCATGCCGCGGGTGTGGGTGGCCCGCGCGGTTTCGTTGTCCACTTCCTGCATCGCACGACGTGCCTCTGCAGCAGCCTCACGTGCAGCCTCACGTGCAATGGCCGCATCGTTGGTCGCGCCCCGCGCCGCCTTCGCCGCTTCTGCCGCCGCTTCGCGGTTGATGTCATGCGCGGCCACCGCGCTGCGCGCAGCCTCGGCAGCGGCCAGTGCCATGCGGCGCGCCTCCTCGCCCTGCAGGCGGCCCATCTCGCCCATCTGCCTGCCGAGTTCGCCCTGCTGGCGACCCAGCGCACTCTGTTGGCGGCCCAGTTCGCTCTGCTGGCGGCCCAGATCCGCCGCGCCGCTGTAGGCACGCTGCAGGCTCTGGATCATCATCGGGTCTCGCACCACGTAGCGCTTGTCGCCCTTGCGGAACCACAGCGCCGGGCCCTTGCCGAGCTGTCTGCGGGCCACCGTCACGTCGTCCATGCCGCCGTTGGCGAAGGTCGAATCGCCATCTACCAGCACGAAGGCCTCCGGCGGCGATTTGCCCAGGTCCAGGCGGCCGTAGGTGGTGATGGAAGTGGTGCGGGAGGTCGTGTGTTCACTGTGCATGCCGGTATCGACATCGACATCCGCATCCACGTCGACCGCCACATCCGCATCGTCCGGACCTGGCAACGCCTCGACATCAGCCGGCTCGGCGGGCGGCGCGGGCGCCACCGGCACGGCCGGAACGCGCGCGGACGAAGGCGGTGCGGGCGGCGCTTTCGGAGCCTTCGGCGGCGGCGGCGGCACGACCTTCGGCGCCGCAGGAGGCGCGGGCGGTGCCGGCGGCACCGGCGCTGCGACCAGCCGCATCGGCGCCACGCCCACCACCAGCACCACCGCAGTCAACGCCATCGCCAGGATGCGCGGGCAGGACCGGCGCGACTGCAGCGAGAGCAGGCGGCGCTTGAGGCTGGTGGTATCCGGTGCGGCACTGGCCACGCCCAGATGCGGCTGCGGTGCCACGCCCAGCTGCAGCAGCAGACGGCCATAGGCCTGGCGGCTGGCACCGTGCTGGCCAACCACCGCTGCATCCACCGCTTCCTCGCGCGCCTGTGCATATTCACGCACCGACAGGCGCAGCAGCGGGTGGAAGAAGAACAGGTGCTGGGCCAGTGCAGGCAGCAGGCCCCATTGCAGGTCACGCCGCTGCAGGTGCTGCAGTTCGTGGGTCAGGGCCAGGTCCAGCGCGTCGCCCTGCAGGGCGTTGTCGCCCGCCGGCAGCAGCAGCACCGGGCGGAACGGCCCGACCAGCTGCGGTGCGTCCACCTGCGTGCTCATCCACAACCGCGGCGCAGGACGCACGCCGTGCGCATCGGAGGCCAGCTGCAGGGCCTGCACCAGCGCCTCGTCCTCGCAGGGATAGGCCGCTGCCAGCAGCGCGCGGCAGCGACGCCACTCACCGAAGGTACGCAGGGCCATCAGCAGCACGCCGGACATCCACAGCGTGGCCAGTGCGACGGCCCACCATGCCACCGCCGGCACATCCGCGGCGGGCATCGGCATTGCGGCCAACAGCTGTGCCGAGGCCTCCGGGGCCAGCGGGTAGACCATGTCGGCGGCCACATCGGTCGCGCTCATCGCCACCGCCTGCGGCGCCGGCAACCAGGCCAGCTGCAACGGCTGGCTCCAGAACAGGCCGAGCACAGCCTGCAGCGAGACCAGCCACCACAGGCGGCAGCGGGTTGCCGCCGACAGCGACGGCAGCGCGCGGCATACGCCATACACCAGGGCCACCAGCAGCACGGTCTGCAGGCTGGTCCAGCCCAGCCGTTCCAACATCGGGATCAGCATCGTGGTGTCCATGGCTCAGCCCTCGTGGCGGCGCGATTGGAGTTGGGCAACCAGCGCTTCCAGTTCGGCCAGCTCGTTGTCGCTGACCTGCTGGCGCTGCGACAGGTAGGCCACGAACGGCGACACCGAGCCCTGCAGGGTGTTGTCGACGAACTGCGCCACCGCGCCCTGCAGCACGCTCTGCGGGCCACGCGTGGCCTGGTAGCGGTAGACACCGTCCTGCTGCTGGCGCTGAAGATACCCCTTCGCCCGCAGTCGCTCCATCATCGTCAGCACGGTGGAGCGGGCCAGCCCACGGGCCTCCCCGTAGCCACTGGCGACCTCGCCGACGGTGGCCGGCGCATGTTCATCGATGTACTGCAGCAGGGCCAGCTCCTGGTCCCCGATCGTCTTGCCACGCATGACACCACTCCCTTGACTACACGTGTCGCCACTGTCTGCGTGACGACAACTGTAGTCAACCCCCCGGAAGTCATGGGCCGACGAACGGTAGGCACCACCGAGCGCCTAAACCTTTGACCCGCCCGCTGCATCCGATCCGCAACGCCCCGCTGGAATTCCACATGTCCCGCCCAATGCTCCGTGCCCTGCTCATGCTCATCAGTGCATTGCCCTTCGCCGCCGTTGCTGCCAGCCAGGACCAGGACCAGGCCAACGACCAGACCCGCCGCCTGATCCGCCAGATCATGCTGGAGCAGCGCATCCCCGGATTGCAGGTCGCGGTGGTCAAGGACGGGCAGATCGTGCTGTCCGAGGCCTACGGTCTGGCCAATGTCGAGAACGGTGTGCGTGCCTCGCGCGACACCCGCTTCCCGCTCAACTCGGCCACCAAGGCATTCACCGGCGTGGCGGCTGCGCAGCTGGCGCAGGAGGGACGACTGGATCTGGACGCGCCGGCCTCGCGTTACCTGGATGATCTTCCGCCAGCGTGGAGAGACGTGCGCGTACACCAGTTGCTGGCGCATGCCTCAGGCCTTCCGGACATCCTTGATGCGAACGGACTGCTGGGCGGTGGCTCCGAAGCACAGGCGTGGACGGCGGTGACAGCGCGGCCGCTGGAAGCGGCGCCCGGGCAGCGCTTCGCCTACAACCAGACCAACTATGTCCTGCTGGCACGGATCATCGCGCAGCAATCCGGTATGTCCTACGAACGTTTCCTGGCCACACGCCAGTTCAGCAGCGCGCGCATGGCCCGCACCACCTTCGGCGACAGCTATGACCTGATTCCGGATGTGGCGACGATGTACAGCCTGGCCCCGCGTGCCACCGATGCTGTGGATGCACCGTCCCGCCTGTCGCACTGGTTCTACGACATACCGCCTTCGCTCTGGGCCGGTGGCGGCATCCTCACCACCGCCGACGACACCGCGCGCTGGCTCGTCGCACTGACCGAAGGCCGTTTGCTGCCGGAGACGGCACTGCGGCGGATGTGGAGCGCAGAGCGCCTCGCTGATGGCCGCGCCGGCCCGTGGGCGGGTGGCTGGGCGGTACTGCGCGCATCGCCCGACCTTCAGGTGGCCGGTATCGGCGGTGCGCGCTCGGCCTTCGTGGTCTATCCCGAGCGCGGCGTGGCGGTCGTGGTGCTGACCAATCTTGTCGGTGCCAATCCGCAGCAGTTCATTCCGCGCATTGCCGACTTCTATGTGCGCGATGCCTCAACGCCCCGTCACGAACGGGTCGGCCTTGCACGGCAGCAACGGGCTGTCATCGCAGGGCCATAGCGCGGCGGGAACGGACCTGGCCACTTCGAAGTGATCCTGGTTCCAGTGCAGGAAACCGCCGTGGATGGCATTGCCATGGTCGAAGCTGCGTGCATCGGCGGCCAGTGGCTGTTCGGGGTCGGCTTCGGCCACCCAGCGCAGTACTGGCACTTTGTCCAGCACGCCGATGAAGGCGAACAGATCGCCCGCGCCCTTTTCCTGGTAGGCCGTCATGGTCGCCGCATCGGGCAATCCGGCCTGCGCCAGGATGGATGCGGTGACATCCTGCAGCGGTGCGGCTCCCTGTGCGATGTAGGCGCGCATGCCCGTGGTGGTTGCCGGGCAGCCCTGCAGCTGCACCAGATAGCCGGTGGTACCACCACTGCCGGAGAACGACCGCATCCAATAGCGGAAACGCGGCCCGCTGCGATCAGTAACCATCAAATCCTGCTGGCCATCCTGCGCGGGAATGGAGAGCACCTGCACCTTGCTGGCGCTCTCCACGTTGCACTTCAACTGCGCCAGCACCTGCCTGGCAGGTTCGGGCAGCGTAGCGTAGCGGCCGCCGGGATGGCCGCTGCCGGAAGCCTTCGGCAATGCGGGCAGTCCGCGATCCGTGGGAAGGGTCTGCGCAGGCAGGGCCTCCGGTTTCGCGGCCGAGCTGGCAGTGGGCGCCACCGGCGCGACGCGCTCTCCAGCGGGCGCGCAGGCACTGCAGGCCAGCAGCAGCATCAATGGAACGCTCGGCGTCAGCTGCGATCGGATCATCGATCAACGCCCTCCCATCGCCGGCGCGTCCTGCTGCTGTGCCGGCGCGGGCGCAGGTGCAGCCTGTTCGCGCGATTGCTGCTGCAGCTGGCGCAGGCTGGATTCCACCGCGGTCTCGCGCACCTCGGCCGCATTGACCCCTGCGCGCAGCGCCGCAGGATCGCCCGGGCTGCCCTGCACCAGGAACAGTGTCTCGCCAGCCGCACGGCCGGCGCTGGGATTGCTGGCCACGATCTGGTCGACCCGGGTGATGCCCGCGGCCTTCGCTTCGCGCAGCATCACCAGGCTGTAGTCCTCGGCATGCTCGGCGTAGCGTCCGCCCAGGGCCTGCAGGCGCGTACTGATCTGCTGCTGCAGGGCATGATCGCGATGCTGCGGCTGACGGGGGTCCTCGTTGGCCGCGAGCGGCACGTCCTGCCCCAATTCGCGCGTCTGGCCGGGTGCAACCGAGGTCAGCACGTACTGCCAGCGGTTCTGCCCAGGCGTGCCGCGCACCGTCGACACGAAGTCGTCATACTCGCCGCCACCGATGGTCTGGCAACCGGCCGAATCGGTGTTGGAACGGCTGCCACGATGGATCTTGAAGGTGTCGTTGAGGTCCTGCACGCCCTGGGTATCACGCGCATCGAACCAGCCATCGCCATTGCTGTCGCGCTCCACCCGTCCGGCGCCCGCAGTGATCGCGTCCTGCGAAGGACGCAGCGCGAACTCATCGGGATGCCCATTGCGCGGATGGGTGGTCACGCGCATCTCGATGGTGCCCTCGCC
The DNA here is from genome assembly GCF_052751275.1 of Stenotrophomonas muris. Classification (NCBI taxonomy): domain Bacteria; kingdom Pseudomonadati; phylum Pseudomonadota; class Gammaproteobacteria; order Lysobacterales; family Lysobacteraceae; genus Stenotrophomonas; species Stenotrophomonas muris. The sequence continues at coordinate 3,660,843 of NZ_CP199879.1, forward strand.
CAGGCGCCCCAGATCCTTGACCCGGTCGCCGTTGACGTCCTCGCCCTCGGTCTTGGTACGCGGCGCCACATTGCCAAAGCCCGGGCTGCGCGGCGCGGTCTTGGCATGGCCGTCGTACTGGGCGGTCGGCTCGGTCGTGGCCTGGTTGAACTCGCGCACGTGGCCGCGGCCCTGCGCATCCTTCCACAGCACCACGATGCGGTCATCGTAGACGCCACGTCCGCGCGCCTCGGTCGTGCGGTTCTCATCGCGCAACCCCAGCACCACGCGGTCCTGGGTCGCCATTGCATCGTTCGCTGCGATGTTGCCGCGCTGGGCCACGATGCTGCCATAAACGTCGTACTGCTGGGCCTGGCTCAATCCCGCTGTCTCGGCAGCATCGGGCATCCGCGGCGGGCGCGTCGCCTCGCCCAAGCGATCCAGCATCGGATTCACCGTAGCTGCATCCGCTGCGGCCACGCCCCCGTTCCGGCGCAAGCCCTCAAGCTCGGCGGCCGCACGCGCCGAGATATAGCGATCCAGCGATTCCTGCACCACTGCGCTCTGGCCGTCGTGCAGGGCCTGGAGGCGGGTGGCGGCAGCACGCGCATCGTTCCGCCGCAGCAGGGCGACGACCTCGTTGGCTGCGGCATTGATATCCATTTCGGGCATGGTCGGTCCTTGAACATGGTCGGTACAGGATCAGCCTACCCCAATCGCACGGTGTGGGGCCTTTGACAGGCCGCACACCTTCGCTGCCGCCGGATCTCCAGGCGGGAACCGTCACGACTCAGCCGCGCGGCCCACCCATCACCGGCAGGATCGCCCCGCTGATGTAGCTTGCACAGACCGGCGACGCCAGGAACACATACGCCGGTGACAGCTCTTCAGGCTGTGCAGGCCGGCCCATGTCGCTGTCCTTTCCGAACTCGGCGACATCCCCGGCCTGCTTGTCGGCCGGGTTCAGCGGCGTCCATACCGGCCCCGGCGCCACGCAGTTGACCCGGATGCCGCGCGGCAGCAGCTGGCTGGCCAGGGCCTTGGTGAACGCATGGATCGCGCCCTTGGTGGCCGAGTAGTCGATCAGCGCCTTGCTGCCGAAGAGTCCGGTTTCCGAGCCGGTGTTGATGATGCTGGCGCCCTCGCCCAGATGCGGCAGTACCGCACGCGCCATCTGGATGTAGCCGCCGATGTTGGTCTGCAGCGTCTCCTGCAGGTGCGCGTCTTCCAGATCCTCCAGCCGCTCGCAGTGCAGCTGGAACGCGGCGTTGTTGACCAGGATGTCGATGCCACCAAAGGCCTTGGCCACCTGCTTGACCGCCTTGTTGCAGAAGCGCGGGTCGCGCACGTCACCGGCGATCACCACACAGCGGCCACCTTCGCGCTCCACGTGCTGGCGGGTGATGTCGGCATCTTCGGCCTCGTCCAGGTGCAGGACCGCCACATCGGCGCCTTCGCGTGCGAACAGCACGGCCACAGCACGGCCGATGCCGGAATCACCGCCAGTGACGATCGCGCGCATGCCCTGCAGCTTGCCGCTGCCGGTGTAGTCCGGCGCGAGGAAGCGCGGCGCCAGCTCCAGTTCGTGTTCGTGCCCCGGCTTTGCCAGCTGCTGGGCCGGCATGGCCTCCGGCTGGCGGCGTGCGCCGGCCTGGGTCGCGGTCTTTTTCGTGGCCTTCTTGGCCGCGCGGGCGTCCTTGGCCTTTTCCTGATCCTGCAGGCGCCGCTGCCGGGCGGCAACGCGGGCGGCGCGGGGATCACCAGCCGCCGCCTTGCGGGTTGCGGTCTTCACCACCCGCGGGCGAGCGGGGTCGGCAGCGGTCTGGGTCGCGGTGCTGCCTTTGCGCACCTTGGGTGAGGCTTTGCGGCGGGCGGGGGTCTTTCGGGTGGTGGCCATGCAGGTCTCCTCGGGGGGGAATGGGATCGGCGGCCAGCGGCCGGCACTACCGGGCGCATGCGCCGCAGTACCGGGGGCGGCATCCGCCGCGACTGCAGTGTCTCCACCCAGGCTGTTGGCGGGGGTGAGCGCACCGTGTCCACGATGTGCACGGTGTTCATTCCGCCACCACGTGCGCCGTCGCACGCTGCACGCAACCACACCAAGGAACCCTTCCATGAAGCATGCCATCGCCACCGCCGCCGTCTGTCTCGCCCTCGCCGCCTGCAGCAGCACGCCGGTGGCCCAGGTGCAGCCGATCGACGGCATGATTTCCGGCCAGTGCCACAGCGACAGGGTGCGTGGTGCGCTCGGCCTGGCCGCCTCCGCCGCAACCGTCGAGCGCGCGCGCGTGGACAGCGACAGCCTGCACGTGCAGGTGCTGCGCCATGACGGCCCGCGCGTGCCGCCGGCACACGAAGGCGGTGACCGCCTGACCATCGAGAAGGGCCGCACCAACAACATCACCGCGATCTATTGCGGCTGAGCCGGCGCGCCCTGCGCAGCACGCGCAGGGTGGCCTGTTCCCACTGGCGCGGCCCACGCAGGCCGGCCAGTTCCGCCAGTTCGCCGCGCTCCCAGCCGGCGAACACGCAGGGGTCGATGTAGGCCTTGCGGCACACCGCAGGGGTATTGCCCAACTGGGTCGCCACCTTGCACACCACCTCACGCTGTACCTTGGCCAGCGCACGCTGGCTGGCCGGTTCGGGCAACTCGGTGGCCGCGAACGCTTGCACCGCGGCCAGGGTGCCGCCCCAGGTGCGGAAATCCTTGGCGGTGAATTCCTCGCCCATCACCTCGCGCAGGTAATCGTTGACCGCACCGGAGTCGACCGGCTGGATGGCACCGTCGTCGTCGCGATACTGGAACAACGCCTGGCCCGGCAACTGCTGCACGCCGCGCACCAGCGTGCCCAGCCGGCGGTCACCTACCGTCACTTCGTGCAGCTGCCCGGATTTGCCGCGGAAGCGCATCCGTACGCGCCCGCCGCGCAGCAGGTCGAGGTGCCGGTTGCGCAGCGTGGTCAGGCCAAAGGATCTGTTTTCCTTGGCATAGGACTCATTGCCTACCCGCACCAGGGTGTCGGCCAGCAGCGCGACCACGACCGCCAGCACCTTTTCGCGGGGGAAGCCGCTGTGCTTGAGATCGCGGCTGAGCCGGCGCCGCAGCGCGGGCAGTGCTTCACCAAAGGCGATCACCCGGTCGAACTTGCCGGCGTCGCGCACTGCGGCCCAATCGGCGTGGTAGCGGTACTGCTTGCGCCCGCGGGCATCGCGGCCGGTGGCCTGCAGATGGCCATTGGCGTGGGCGCAGATCCATACGGCGGTATAGGCCGGTGGGATCGCCAGCGCGCGGATGCGCTGCAGGGTGGCGGCATCGCGCACCGCATGGCCATCGGCATCGCGGTAGCTGAAGCCCTTGCCGGCGCGGCGCCGGCTGATGCCCGGCTGGGTGTCATCGACATAGCGCAGGCCCGCAGCGCGCGCGGCCTGTCGTTCGGGGGTAGAGGGGGTCGGCATGCGTGCAGTGTCGCTGCCGCGCTGCCGCGATCCTGTCGATAACACAAGACAAACACGTGAGGATCGGTTCGCCGCTATGCTCGGGCTTTCACAATCCCTTCCGGAGTCATGATGTCGTTCCCGATTCGCGCCCGTTCGCTCTCCGCCCTGCTGCTGCCGGCCGCGCTGGCCCTGACCGCCTGCCAGGCACCGGCGCTGGATGAACAGGATTCGGCCACGGCCCATGCCCAGCAGGCTGCCGAAGCCGCCAAGGCACCGGCCGACGAAGCCGGCAAGGCCACCGAGGCACCGCCGGTCGGCACCTGCGATGCCAGCCAGGTGCAGAGCCTGGTCGGCCAGGCCTACGCCGACGCGCTGGGCAAGCAGGCGCAGGAAGATGCCGGTGCCCACCAGCTGCGCGTCATGAAGCCCAACGACGTGGCCACGATGGAATTCCTCGGCGACCGCCTGAACATCGAAGTGGACGACAAGGGCCTGGTCAGCGGCGTGCGCTGCGGCTGAGGGCGACCCCGCGCCGGCACGGGGTTGCCGGCGCGTTCTGTTGCACCTGCAACCGTGTATTGCGGCGCTGCAGCAACCTGTGATCTAGTCGAGGCATCCGGTGGCCTCACGATGCGCTCCAGGGAATGAGCGGGGACGAGTGTCGCCGCCAACCCTATACGCATCGAGGTAGAGATGGCCCCCCGCAACCGCCAAGGGCTTTACGACCCGCGCTCCGAGCGCGATGCCTGTGGATTTGGCATGGTCGCCCAGCTCGACGATCAACCTTCGCGCCTGTTGGTTGATACCGCCATCGCCGCGCTTTCGCGCATGACCCACCGTGGCGGCGTCGCCGCCGATGGCCTGACCGGCGATGGCTGTGGCCTGCTGCTGCGCCGCCCCGATGCATTCCTGAAACTGCTGGCCAGCGAAGCCGGCATCACCACCGCCGCGCGCTTCGCTGCCGGCCTGGTGTTCCTGCCGCACGACACCGAGGCCGCCGACGCCTGCCGTACCCAGCTGCAGGCGCAGGTGGAAGCGGTCGGCTGCAAGGTCGCCGGCTGGCGCGAGGTACCCACCGATGACAGCGTCTGCGGCCAGCTGGCGCGCGATACCCTGCCGCGCATCGAACAGGTGTTCGTCGATGCCGGTGTCGGCCAGGACGATGCCGGCTTCGCGCTGGCGCTGTTCCTGGCCCGTCGCCGCAGCGAGCAGCAGCTGCGCGATCACGCTGATTTCTACGTCACCACCCTCACCCCCGATGCGATCAGCTACAAGGGCATGGTGCTGCCGGACAAGCTCAGCCGCTTCTATCCCGACCTGCAGCGGCGCGAACTGGCCTCCAGCGCGATCGTGTTCCACCAGCGCTTCTCGACCAACACGCTGCCGCGCTGGCCGCTTGCCCACCCGTTCCGGATGCTCGCCCACAATGGCGAGATCAACACCATCGAAGGCAACCGCCGCTGGGCCCAGGCGCGCAGCAAGGTGTGGAAGACGCCGCGCTTCGACATCGCCGAATTCGACCCGGTGATCTCCATGCACGGCTCGGACTCGCAGAGCCTGGACAACATGCTGGAACTGATGGTCGCCGGTGGCATGGAGCTGATCCAGGCGCTGCGCATCCTGGTGCCGCCGGCCACCCAGTCGCTGGAGTTCAAGGACCCGGACCTGGCCGCGTTCTACGAGTTCCACGGCCTGAACAGCGAGCCGTGGGATGGCCCGGCCGGCATCGTTGCCTGCGACAGCCGCTACGCCGTCTGCACCCTCGACCGCAACGGCCTGCGCCCGGCACGCTGGATGCTGACCGCCGACCGCCACTTCCTGGTTGCCTCTGAAGCGGGCGTGTGGGAAGTGCCCACCGAGCGGGTGGTACGCAAGGGCAAGCTCGGCCCCGGCGAAATGATCGCGATCGACCTCAAGCGCGGCGACCTGCTCGACTCCGATGCGGTCGACCGCATCAACCGCGGCCGCGCGCCCTACAAGCAGTGGCTGCAGCAGGGCGTGACCTACCTGCAGACCGAACTGATCGACCCGTCGCTGGTGGAAGAGCCGTTCGACGAAGCCACCCTGCGCAGCTACCACAAGCTGTACCAGCTCAGCAGCGAGGAAGTGGAGCAGGTGCTGCGGCCGCTGGCCGAGACCGAGCAGGAAGCCACCGGCTCGATGGGCGACGACACGCCGATGGCGGTGCTGAGCCAGCGCAGCCGCCCGCTGTACGACTATTTCCGCCAGGCCTTCGCGCAGGTCACCAACCCGCCGATCGATCCGCTGCGCGAAGACTGCGCGATGTCCCTGTCCACCCAGCTCGGCAAGGAGACCAACATCTTCCATGCCGGTCCGGAGACGGTGAACCACGTCATCCTCAATTCGCCGGTGCTCAGCCAGCGCAAGCTGCGCCAGCTGCTGAAGATGGACCAGTACGCGCAGGCCAACCGTCTGCTCGACCTGTCCTACAGCGAAGACGAGGGCCTGCGTGCCGGCATCGAGCGCATCTGCGCCGAGGCCGAACAGGCCGCGCGCGAAGGCATGGTGATGCTGCTGCTGTCCGACCGCTACCCGGTGGCCGGGCGGCCGATGGTGCATGCGCTGCTGGCCACCAGCGCCATCCACCACCACCTCTCGCGGCTGGGCCTGCGCTGCGACGTGAATCTCATCGTCGAGACCGGCACCGCGCGCGACCCGCATCACATGGCCTGCCTGCTCGGCTTCGGCGCCACGGCGGTGTATCCGTACCTGGCCTACCAGACCCTGTTCGACCTGGGCCGCCGCGGCATCCTCAAGCTCAGCAAGGGCGGTGAGCAGTCGCAGATCGGCCGCCGCTACCGCAAGGGCGTCTACAAGGGGCTGTCGAAGATCATCTCGAAGATGGGCATCTGTACCGTGGCCAGCTACCGCGGCGCGCAGCTGTTCGAGATCATCGGCCTGGAACCGGAGGTCGTCGATCTGTGCTTCCCGGATACCGCTTCGCGCATCGGTGGCGCGGGTTTCGCGCGCTTGGATGCCGACGCGCGCGAGCTGTGCGCGCAGGCGTGGGACGCGCAGCAGGACGTGGATGTCGGCGGCCTGCTGAAGTACGTGCACGGCGGCGAGTACCACATGTACAACCCGGACGTGGTCACCACCCTGCAGCGCGCGGCGCGCAGCGGCGATCCGCGTGCCTGGCAGCAGTACTGCGATGCGGTGCATGCGCGCCCGCCCTCGGCACTGCGTGACCTGCTGGAACTGGTCCCTGCCGCCACGCCCGCACCGCTCGATGAAGTGGCCCCGGCCAGCGAACTGTTCCCGCGCTTCGATACCGCGGCGATCAGCCTGGGGGCACTGTCGCCTGAGGCGCACGAGGCGCTGGCGATTGCGATGAATCGCCTGGGGGGCCGCAGCAATTCCGGCGAAGGCGGTGAAGACCCCGCACGCTATGGCACCGCCAGGCGCAGCAAGATCAAGCAGGTGGCCTCCGGGCGCTTCGGCGTGACCGCCGAGTACCTGGTCAATGCCGAGGTGCTGCAGATCAAGGTCGCGCAGGGTGCCAAGCCCGGCGAGGGTGGCCAGCTGCCCGGGCACAAGGTCAACGAACTGATCGCGCGGCTGCGCTATGCGCGCCCGGGCATCGGTCTGATTTCGCCGCCGCCGCATCACGACATCTATTCGATCGAGGACCTGGCGCAGCTGATCTACGACCTCAAGCAGGTCAACCCGACCGCGCTGGTGTCGGTGAAGCTGGTCAGCCATGCCGGCGTCGGAACGATTGCGGCGGGCGTGGTCAAGGCCGGTGCGGACCTGATCACCATCTCCGGCCATGATGGCGGCACCGGTGCCTCGCCGGTCAGCTCGATCCGCTATGCCGGCGTGCCGTGGGAGCTGGGCGTGGCCGAGGCGCACCAGGCGCTGCTCGCCAACGACCTGCGCGGCCGTACCCTGCTGCAGACCGATGGCGGCCTGAAGACCGGGCTGGACGTGGTCAAGGCCGCATTGCTGGGCGCCGACAGCTTCGGCTTCGGCACCGCGCCGATGATCGTGCTGGGCTGCAAGTACCTGCGCATCTGCCACCTCAACAACTGTGCCACCGGCGTGGCCACCCAGGACGAGCGCCTGCGCGAGAACCACTTCACCGGGCAGCCCGAGCGCGTGGAGAACTTCTTCCGGCTGCTGGCCGAAGAAGTGCGTGGCTGGCTGTCCTACCTGGGCGCGCGTTCGCTGGAAGAGATCGTCGGCCGTACCGACCTGCTGCGCCAGATCGAATCCGCGCCGCGCGACGGCGTGCGCGTGGACCTGTCGCGCCTGCTGGCCGACAGCCGCTACGAGGGCAGCCACTGCGCCGCGCAGCGCCTGTACGAATCGCCGGACAGCCTGGCCACGCAGATGGATGGCCTGCTGGCCCCGGCCATCGAGCACAAGCGCGGCGGCGAGCATCGCTTCCTGATCCACAACACCGACCGCAGCATCGGTACCCGCCTGGCGGGTGCGGTGGCACGCGCGCACGGCAACCAGGGCATGGCCGAGGCACCGCTGGAACTGCGCTTCCGTGGCAGCGCCGGGCAGAGCTTCGGCGCCTTCAATGTCGGTGGCCTGCACCTGGAAGTGGAAGGCGAAGCCAACGATTACGTCGGCAAGGGCATGGCTGGCGGCCGGCTGGTGGTGCGGCCGCCGCGTGGCGCGCGCTTCGAGGCACGCAGCACCGCCATCATCGGCAACACCTGCCTGTACGGTGCCACCGGCGGTGAGCTGTTCGCTGCCGGCCGCGCCGGCGAGCGCTTCGCGGTGCGCAATTCCGGCGCGCTGGCCGTGGTCGAAGGTGCCGGTGACCACTGCTGCGAGTACATGACCGATGGCGTGGTGCTGGTGCTGGGCAAGGTCGGGCTGAACTTCGGCGCCGGCTTCACCGGCGGCCTGGCCTACGTACTGGACGTGGACCGTGATTTCGTCGACCGCTACAACCACGAGCTGATCGACATCCATCGCGTGTCCGCCGAAGGCTTCGAGAACTACCGCCAGCACCTGCACCGCCTGATCGGCCGCCATCGCGAGCTGACCGGCAGCATCTGGGCACAACAGATCCTGGACGAGTTCCGCGATTACATCGGCAAGTTCTGGCTGGTCAAACCCAAGGCCGCCAGCATCGAGTCGCTGACCGAAACCCTGCGACGCGCCGCGTGATGTTTTCCGGTAGTGCCGGCCGCTGGCCGGCAACGTTCCCCCCCGCATTCCAGAGCCCGCCATGAGCCGCAAGCACGCCTTCCAGTTCCTCGACCTGCCCCGCACCATGCCGCAGCGCATCCCGGTGGAACTGCGCACGTCCGGCGACTGGGGCGAGCTGTACGGAAAGTTCGGCAAGGAGGACGCCCAGTACCAGGCGGGCCGCTGCCTGGACTGCGGCAACCCGTACTGCAGCTGGAAGTGCCCGGTGCACAACGCCATTCCGCAGTGGCTGCAGCTGGTGCAGGAGAACCGCGTCCACGAAGCCGCCACGCTGTGCCACAGCACCAACCCGCTGCCGGAGGTGTGCGGCCGGGTCTGCCCGCAGGATCGCCTGTGCGAGGGCAGCTGCACGCTGGAAGAGTTCGGTGCGGTCACCATCGGTGCGGTGGAGAAATACATCGTCGATACCGCGCTGGCCAGCGGCTGGCGCCCTGACCTGGGCGCGGTGCAGCCGACCGGCCGCAGCGTTGCGGTGATCGGGGCCGGTCCCGCGGGCCTGGCCTGCGCCGACCGCCTGGCCCGCGCCGGCATTGCCGCGGTGGTCTATGACCGCTACGAGCAGATCGGCGGCCTGCTGCAGTTCGGCATTCCCAGCTTCAAGCTGGACAAGGACGTGATCCACCGGCGCCGCGGCGTGCTGGAGGGCATGGGCGTGCAGTTCCGCCTCGGCGTGGAGATCGGCCGCGACCTCAGCGTGCAGCAGCTGCTGGACACCCACGATGCGGTGTTCATCGGTACCGGCGCCTACCGCTACACCGATGGTGGCCTCGACGGCCAGGACCTGAAGGGCGTGCTGCCGGCGCTGCCGTTCCTGGTGCAGAACAGCCGCATCGTCGGCGGCGATGACCCGAAGGGCCGGCCGATTGCCGGCTGGGAAGACACCATCGCCCTGCCCGACCTCAACGGCAAGCGGGTGGTGGTGCTCGGTGGTGGCGATACCGGCATGGACTGCGTGCGCAGCGCGGTGCGCCTCGGCGCGGCCAAGGTCACCTGCGCCTACCGGCGCGACGAAGCCAACATGCCCGGCAGCGCTCGCGAAGTGGCCAATGCGCGCGAAGAGGGCGTGCGCTTCCTGTTCAACCGCCAACCGCTGTCGATCGAAGCCGGCGCCGACGATGAAGTGATCGGCGTGACCGTGGTCGAAACCCGGCTGGGCGAACCCGATGCCAATGGCCGCCAGAACGCCGTGCCGATCGAAGGCAGTGAATCCCTGCTGGAAGCGGACGTGGTGATCATCGCCTTCGGCTTCTCGCCGAGCGTGCCGGCGTGGCTGGCGGAGCTGGGGGTGGAAGGCCAGCCCAACGGCCGCATCGTCGCCGGGGGCAAGGACCGCCTGCCGTTCCAGACCGCGCATCCACGCCTGTTCGCCGGTGGCGACGCGGTACGCGGTGCAGACCTGGTGGTGACCGCCGTGGCCGAAGGCCGCGATGCCGCTGCCAGCATCGTCCGCCTACTGGCGCACTGAGTCCGGCAACAGCAGCTCCTCCAGCAGCGCGCGCAGTTCGCACGGCGCCACCGGCTTGGCCAGGAAATGGTCGATGCCCGCATCACGGCAGGCCTCGCGTGTGCGTTCCAGCACACTGGCAGTCAGCGCGACGATCGGCACCTGCGCACGGATGGCACAGGTATCGCCACGGATCGCCCGTGCCAGCGCGAAGCCGTCCATGTGCGGCATATGGCAGTCGGTGATGACCAGATCAAAGGGCTGCGCCTGCCAGGCCTCCCATGCCTGCTGGCCGTCGTCGCAGGCGTGTACCTGCAGCCCCAGCTCGCGCAGGCGCTGTACCAGCAACTGCAGGTTGGTCGGATGGTCTTCAACAACCAGTGCCCGCGCCGGCGGCAGCGGCCGTTGCACGGCCGTCGTGAGCACCGGTACCACCGTCGGTGCCGCACAGGCCGCCAGCACCAGTTCCAGCCATACGGTGGTTCCCTTGCCCGGCGCGCTGCGCAGGTGCAGCTGGCCCCCCATCGATGCCGCCAGCTCGCGGCAGATCGACAGGCCCAGCCCACTGCCACCAAAGCGGCGCGTGGTCGAGGTCTCGGCCTGCTCGTAGGCAGCGAATACCGCCTGTTGCCGCTCCATGCTGATGCCCACGCCCGTATCGGTCACCTGCAGGCGCAACCGCTGCCCGCCATCGCGCTGCTGCAGCACATGGACCTGCAGCACCACGCTTCCCTGCAGAGTGAACTTGAGTGCATTACCGGCCAGGTTGAACAGGACCTGGCGCAGGCGCAGCCCATCGGCCAGCGACCACTGCTGCAGCATGGGGTCGATCTCGCTGTGCAGGTGCAGGCCGCGGCTGGCCGCGACGGGCATCAACAGCTGCTGCACCGCGCGCACCAGCGCCGCAAGATCGGTCGGCCGCAGCTGCAGTGGCGCTGGCTGCAGGCGCTGGCTGTGCAGCACATCGTCCAGGATCTGCCGCAGCATCTGCGCGGCATCACCCACGGTGGTCAGCACCTGCCGCTGGCCCGCATCCAGGTCACTGGCAGCCAATCGCTCCAGCATGCCCAGCAGGGTACTCATCGGCGTGCGGATCTGGTGGCTCATGGTCGCCAGGAAATGGCTCTTGGCCAGCGCCGCCTGCTCGGCCGCGCGGCGCGCCTCGGCCAGCGCTACTGCACGCGCCTGTGCTTCACTGACATCCAACCAGTAGCCGCTCCACTCCACGCTGCTGTCATCGCACTGCAGCGGTCGTCCCTGCGAGCGGACCCAGCGCCAGCCCTGCGCCGACCGGGTGCGGAACGTAACGTCGATGGGACCGCGCACCAGCGCGGCCGCTTCGATGCACGCCATCACCCGGCTGCGGTCGTCGGCATGCACCGCGGCCAGCAGTTGCAGATGGTCGATCCGCGCAGTCTCCACGCTTACCCCGAACAGCGCCTGCACGTCACCGGCGATCTGCGCCAGGCTGTAGTGGCCGGTTGCCGAACGGCGGGCCTGGTAGACCACCGCCGGCAGGTTCGCGGTGACGTCGTGCAACCGCTGCTCCAGCACGCGGCGACGCACGCTCTCGCGATGCACGCGCCAGTAGCCGAAGGCATGCAGCAGCACGAGCGCGAGCAGGATCAGCGACGCCGGCACCAGCCAGCGCAGCGCCGAACCGGTGAGCCGCGCGCGTGGCCGGTCCGGCAGCCAGGCGCTGCGGCTCGACGCGCGATGTGCATCGCTCTCCTGCAGGAGCCGCTGGTCGAAAGCAGCGACCACCTCGGCACAGGCCGGCACGGCCGCGAGTACCAGTGCATCGCCGAAGCCCGCGGGTGCCGCGATCACCACAGCATCGCCTGGCTCCGCGCGGAGCGCGGCCTCCAGTTCAGCGAGATTGGCGACCACGGCGTCGACCAGCCCGGCACGCAGCAGTGACAGCGCGTGGTCCAGCGGCGCAGGGGCCAGCAGCTGCGCCCCCGGGGCCTGCTCGGCCAGCAATGGCTCCAGCGGCAGCCGGTCCGGGCTGGCCACGCTGCGGCCACGCAGGCCCTCCAGCCCCAGCACCGCAGCGGCGCCCTCGCGCCGCACGATCACCTGCGGCACCTCCAGGTAGGCCCTGCTGGCCACCCAGCCTGTCGGCAGCTGTGCGCGCGGCCAGCCGAGCAGCACCTGGGTGCCGGCCGGCAGTGCTCCCTCGGTAAGTACCGTCGCAGGCAACGGCTTCGCATGCTGCGCCGCCTGCATGCCCAGCAGTGGCAGGTAATCCGCGGCCAGTCCGGCAACCTCGCCCTGCTGGCTGTATGACAGGGGCGGCCGGTCGGAGCGCCATGCCACCTGCAGGGGGCCCGTGCAACCGGATGCAGCGGCGATGCCGGGCAGCAACAGCGATGCCATGACGGCGGCGACGGCGCGGCGGCCGGCGACATTCACGGTAGACGTCCTCATTTCGCGGGCAGGAACCACGGCCGCGCAGCGGTACCGCTGCCAGCCACGCTAGCGAGGCAGGCTTCCGCGACAATGAGAAAAATTGGAAAAGCATCCGCATCGGCGAATGCCGACATACACTGCCGCTTCTACCCGTCCTACGGAGCGCTCGATGCGTATCGGCCTGGCTGCCAACCGTCTCCATCACCACGATGCGCGCGCGGCGCTGTTCCGCTGGCTGCGTGCCAGCGAGGCAGGCCTGCGCGAACTGGGGGTGTCACTGCATGCGGTCGGGCGCACCCACGATGCGATCGAACGGCAGGGATTCCTGGCCGGCTACGGCGGCCTGCACCGGTATCCCTACGGGCGCGAGGGAGGCCTGATGAAGCTGGTGGCCGAAGTGGTCGGCATGGGGCCGGAGCGGACACTGGACGGTGCGATCTACCTGATCGACCCGGTCGATCCGTCCTCGGTGTTTCCGGAAGCAACCGCGCTCAAGCGGCAGTGCGTGATCCACGGCAAGCCGTTCATTTCAACCGTGGCCACTGCACGCGACTGGATCGAGGTGGAGCGCATCCACGCCGGGCTGGCTGCCGACACCGGTGCCGACGACCTGCATGCCTTCCAGGGGCAGACGCTGGCGCTGATCGCGCATGATGCGATGAAGCCGGCGATGCTGGCCTTCGCTGACGAGCACTTCGATGTGCTGGCCCGGTTTGGCCAACGCGTTGCGACGGGCACCACCGGGCAGCGCTTGAACGAGCTGGCCTGGAGCCGGGGTTGGCCCAGCGATACGCCGTGGGTGACGCGTTACCAGAGTGGCCCGATGGGCGGCGATGCACAGATTGCCGACCGGGTGCTGGAGGGGCGCTGCCAGCGCGCGATCTTCTTCGAGGACCCGCATGTGGCACGCCAGCACGAGGCCGATATCCAACTGCTGGAGCGCGCGGTGACGACGGTGACCGACCAGGCGGTGTGCATCACGGCGCCGCGGGTGGCGGCACGCTGGGCGGCCGCGGCGGCGTTGCGGGCGGGGTGAGGGTTTCGGCCAACGGCTGAGCCCCTCGTGGTGGGTCGTTCAAATCAGAAGCCGTGCTCTGCCGGGCGGGGTGGATTGCGCAGGGGTCGCTGCAAGTACGTCCTTGCAAGCTCGGTCGCCGCATCCATGCGGCTCACGCCCCTGCGCAACCCACCCCGCCCGGCCACGGACAGTTTCCTGTGTGCCCATCACGGAAGAAAGAAGGAAGAGCAGGAGCGGGTCGCGCGCTGCGCGCGCTTTTGTAGAGCCGAGCCATGCTCGGCTGCTGTCGATCGCGAGGGCTGGATATCCGCGCCACGCGCGTCAGCCGAGCATCGGCTCAGCTCTACAGCAGCTGGCGAAGCATCGCCTTCAGCCTGCGCCCTTCCAGCTGGAAGTAGTCGCGCTGCTCGCGCCACGCGGGGAAACGTTGTTCCACTTCGTGCCAGAACGCGGGCGAATGATTCGGCTGGATCAGGTGGCAGAGTTCGTGCACCAGCACATACTCGAATGCTTCAGGGCGCCCCAGCACCAGTGCCAGGTCCAGTGCCATGCTGCCGTCCGGCGCCAGCGAGCCCCACTGCGAAGACATCACCTTCAGCCGCAGGCGGCTGGGTGCACGTGGCAGGGTGGGCAGGTACTTCGGCAGCCAGCGGCCGACATCGGCGCGGGTCTGTGCTTCGTAGAACTCGCGCAGCAGGCGGCGCAGGGTGGCATCGCCGGCACGGGTCGGCCACTGCACGCAGGCGCCGTGTTCGTCGATCTCCAGCCGCGCATAGCGGCCTTCCTGCCAGCGCAGCGGCAACAGGTCGCCGCGCAGTGGCAGCACGCCGTCCTCGCCCGGCTGCAACGGGGCGGGCAGGCCCTGGCTCTGGTACTGGCGCAGCTGCAGCGCCAACCAGTCGCGGTGCTGTTCCAGGAATCGCTCGCCCATCACCAGGCTGGCCCGCGGCGGCAGCGTCAACCGTGCGCCGCGCTCGTCCACGCTCAGCTTGATCCGGCGCGCGCGCGGATCGCGCACGCGCAGCACCTCGATCTCGGCATCCTCCAGGCGCAGGCGAACGGTGTCGCGCTGCACGGTAGCGGGCGGGGTCGGGCTGATCAGGCGGCGCAGCAGACGGCTCATGCGCCCAGCATAGCGCTGCTTCGGGCCGCCGGATGACCGGCGGCCCACAGGGTGCCTGTTCAGTCAGCCTTGCTGAGCTTGAACGCTTCTTCCAGCAACAGGAACAGGCGGCGGATCTCGGCGCTCTGCAGGGCGAAGCGGGCGTCGAACTCGGCGCGGCGGCCGTCTTCGTCGGCATGCTCCAGCTGGTCCAGTGCGCCGTCGAGGAACTTCAGCTTGCGCACGATCAGGTCGTCGCCGATCACGAAGGACAGGTTGTCCTCGAAGATCAGCGCCAGCTTGGTCACCTGCTTGCCGGCGTCCAGGTGCTTGTCGATCTCGTCGCAGCGCAGTTCCTGGTGCTGGCACTTGACCACGGCGCCGCCTTCCACCGGATCCTTCATCTCGCACTCTTCGCCCAGGCTCAGCCCGGTCGGCAGCGGCTCGCCGGCGATCCAGCCGGTCAGGATCGAACGCGGTGCGACTTCGGCGTTCAGCGGCATCGCCGGGAAGCTGCCGAGCAGGCCGCGGATGTCGGACATGAAGTACTCGCCGGTCTTGCGGCTGGAGGTATCCACCGCCACGTAGCCGTGCTGCAGGTCGATGAAGGCATCATTGCGCGAGGACTTCACGAAGGCGCGCGGCAGCAGTTCATGCAGCAGGTCGTCCTTCATCCGCTTGCGCTCGCGGCCACCCGGGCGGCGGCCTTCCTTCTCCTCGATCTCCTCCAGCTTGCGCTCGAGCAGGTCGTTGACCACCGCCGCCGGCAGGATCTTGTCCTCGCCGCCCACGGTCAGCCACAGGTGTTCGGCGATGCGGTGGGAGAGCAGTTCCTTCTCCTCGCGGCCGAACGGCGAGATGAAGCCGCGCGAATTCATTTCCAGCGCGCCGACCGGCTTCAGCAGGGCGTGCGGCAGCAGGGTGTCGACTTCGGAAAAATCGGTGGTGGTCGGGAAACGGAAGAACGTCAGGTTGCGAAAGAACATGGAATTCCGGATGGCGAAGAGGAAGGGCGCCCGACCTTAAACGGTGGGCGTCTCGGGATCTGCGTCGGCGTCGGCCGGGGAGCCGGCCAGCCAGGCATGGGCGTCGGGCAGCGGCGCGTCATCGCGACGGCCCAGCGCCATGAAGTCGAACAGGGTGGTGTCGGCCAGCTGCGAGGGCCGGACTTCACCCATGGCGCGCGCGATCTGCTCGATGCGGCCCGGGTGGTCCTTTTCCCATTGCTTCAGCATCAGGCCGACCTGGCGGCGCTGCAGGTTCTCCTGGCTGCCGCACAGGTTGCAGGGAATGATCGGGAACCGGCGTGCCTGCGCGTACTCGACGATGTCACTCTCGCGCACGTAGGCCAGCGGCCGGATCACCACGTGCCTGCCGTCGTCGCTGCGCAGCTTCGGCGGCATGCCCGACAGCTTGGCGTGGTGGAACAGGTTCATGAAGAACGTGGCCACCATGTCGTCGCGGTGGTGGCCCAGCGCGATCTTGGTGAAGCCATGCGTCTCGGCGTAGTTGTACAGCGCGCCACGACGCAGGCGCGAGCACAGCGAACACATGGTCTTGCCTTCCGGGATGACCCGGCTGACCACCGAATAGGTGTCCTGCTCGATGATGTGGTACGGCACGCCCAGGCCTGCCAGGTATTCCGGCAGCACGTGCTCGGGGAAGTCCGGCTGCTTCTGGTCCAGGTTCACCGCCACCAGCTCGAACGGCACCGGCGCCTTCTTCTGCAGCTGCAGCAGCACGTCCAGCAGGGTGTAGCTGTCCTTGCCGCCGGACAGGCACACCATGACCTTGTCGCCGGCCTCGATCATGCCGAAGTCGGCAATCGCCTCGCCGACCTGGCGGCGCAGGCGCTTGGCCAGCTTGTGCTGCTCGCGCTCGGCCACGCGCGGATCGCGGGCGGCGCGCGGTGGGGGATCGGGAAGGGAAATCACGGCACTCATGGGTTCCATTCTAACGGCTCGGAGCCGCCCCGGCCGGGGATCGGGATTCCCCTCTCCCGGCGGTCATCATCGCTGTGTATGCTCGGAGGCTGTGGACACCTACAGCCCCGCCGAGATCGTCGAGCGCCTCGTCGCCCTGCGCGCCGAGCACCGCCTGCTGGATGAACAGATCACCCGCATGGCCGCCAACGGCGAGGACGAGCTGGAGTCCAAGCGCCTGAAGCGGCGCAAGCTGCAGCTGAAGGACTGCATCGCCAGGCTGGAAAGCCTGCAGATTCCCGACGAGCCGGCCTGAGCGGTGGCCCATCCACGCATGGCGTAGACCTACTGCTTCGCCCCGGTAGATGCCAACCTTGGTTGGCATGTCGTTCGCCGGGCAGGACCCGGCGCTGCCTTCAATCCTGCGGCGCAGGCTCGTCCGGGCGGGCCGCTTCCGGGCTGACCCGTTCGATGGTGTGGCGCAGCTCACGGCCCAGGATGAACTTGGCATCCTTGGCCCAGGCATCCAGGCGCTCGTCGAACAGCAGCTTGCTGTTCTCGTCCGGCCACACCAGGCGCAGTTCGCGCAGCTTCTGGATGAAGCCACGGAACAGGGACTTGTCGAAGAACTCCGGCGCGGCCGGCGCATAGAGCAGGCTCAGCCGCTGCGCGGCCTGCTGGCACAGGCTTTCCAGCTCGGCAGCGCCGAGCACGCCGGGGCCGTTCTTCACCAGCACCGAGATGGCAATGTAATAGCGCTCGAACGCCTGCTGCAGCGAATGGCCGATCGCGCGCAGGCGGAACACCTCGTCGGTCTGCCCGGTATTGCGCGCCAGGATGCCGCCGTCGTCATCGTTGACGTTCTGCAGCAGGCCCTCGCGCACGAACACATCGATGGTCCGGTCGATTCGCTGGGCGAACTCGTCCTCGCTCCACGGCAGGAACAGCTCGGCCTGGAGGAACGGGTACACCGTACGGCCCAGCTGGACCAGGCCGGTGCGGCTCATGCGGCGGTTGTTCTGGAAGCAGCAGGCCACCCACGACGAGGCGGTGAACAGGTGCACCACGTTGTTGCGGAAGTAGCTCAGCAGCACTGCGGTGTCGCCACTGACGCTGAGCACATCGCCCAGCGGGTGCTTGATGCGGGTGAGGACGTTGATTTCCTCGGCGTGGGCGATGATCCGCTCCGGCGAGTGCGGCGTCACCGTCACCCGGTCCGAGTACGGCATCTCCACCAGCAGGGTCTTGCACAGTTCGATCTGCGCGATCAGGTCGGCCTCGCCCATCGCGTGCTTCGGCGTGGACAGCAGGGCCAGCGCCAGCAGGTTGATCGGGTTGACGTCGGCGGCGCCATTGATGCGCACCTGGATGCGTTCGGCCAGCGTGTCCACCGTGGTCGACAGCCAGGCCGGCTTTTCGTCCTCGGACACCGCCTCGCCCTTCCACTCCGGCGCCTTCTCGGCCAGCACGTCGTTCAGCGCGATCGGCTCGCCGAAGTTCACCACCACCTGGCCATAGTTCTGCTTGAGCACCTTGGGGATGCCCCATAGCAGCGACCAGATCGATTCCTTTTCCTTCGGCCGGCCGGACAGTTCGTCCAGGTAGCTGCCGCCTTCCATCAGCTTCTCGTAGCCGATGTAGATGGGCTGGAACAGCACCGGCTTGCGCGGCTGGCGCAGGAACGCGCGCAGCGTCATCGAGATCATGCCGCCCTTGGGCTGCAGCAGGCGCCCGGTACGCGAGCGGCCGCCTTCGACGAAGTACTCCAGCGAGTAGCCACCGGCCACCAGTTGCGCGACGTATTCGCTGAGCACCGCCGAGTACAACGCGTTGCCACGGATCGAGCGGCGGATGAAGAATGCACCGCCCTTGCGCAGCAGGGTGCCGACCACCGGCAGGTTCAGGTTGATGCCGGCCACGATGTGCGGCGGCACGATGCCACGGTCGTACAGCAGGTAGGACAGCAGCAGGTAGTCCATGTGGCTGCGGTGGCTGGGCACGTAGACCACTTCGTGCCCCGGCGCGGCGGCCTTGAACTTGTCCAGGTGGTGCACCAGCACGCCCGCATAGATGCGGTTCCACACGTGGCTGAGCATGAAGCTGGCCGAGCGCACTACCGGGCTGGAATAGTCCGCAGCGATTTCCCAGGCGTAGGCGTGTGCCTTCTTCCAGGCATCGGCCGGCTTTGAGTTGTCGCGCTTGGCCTGTGCGGCGATCGCTTCGCGTACCGGCTCGGCGGCCAGCACCTGGTCCACCAGCAGGCGCCGGGTCGACAGGTCGGGGCCGATCACCGATTCACGGATGCGTCGGAAGTGCGTACGCAGCACGCGCTGCAGCTTGCGCACCGTGCGCTCCGGCTCCAGGCCTTCATCCACGGTGTTGCGCAGGGAGATCGGCGGGGCGAAGCGGACGATGGTGCTGCGGCCGTTGAGCAGCACCGCCAGCAGGCGACGGAAGCGGCCGACCAGTGCCCAGTTTTCCGAGAACAGCACCGCGAACCAACCGCTCTGCTTGTCCGGGGCGCGGCCGACGAAGATCGACACCGGCACCAGGTGCACGTCCAGGTCATCGCGCACGCGGTGCGCCTGCAGGACCTTGGCCAGCGAGTCGGAGTGGGTCTTGGCGCCGCGCTGCTCGGGAATCAGCGAGTTGCTGGAGCTGCGCCGCGACAGCGCCAGGTAGGCGCGCTTGCGGCCGGTCGGGTCACCGGCCAGCGGCACCAGCGGCGACGGCAGGCCGGCCTGGCGGCAGGCCTTGTCCAGGATCAGCGCGTTGGACAGGCCGTAGTCTTCCAGCACGTACATGACCGGGCGGCCATCGTTGTACTGGCCCGGGTCTTCCGGTTCGATCTTCAGCGACAGCCACGGCTCGACCAGGCGGCCGAGCAGGCGAGCCCACAGCGGGCGACGGCCGGCCGGACGCGCGTGCGCGGGCGGCGGTACCGGGTTCGGGCCGGTACCGGTCGAGGGGGACGCCGGCACCGTATCGGCGGGCGTCGACTGGGATTCTTCGCCGGGGAACGGCAGCGGGTTCTGTTTCGACATCGGCGCCATTATGGCTTAGGCGGCGGCGTTGCCGCTTCCCCACCTTCGGCGGGGGCTTCAGCGGCTGCCGGCGACGCGGCCGCGCGGGCCGCGTCGGCCTTTCGCAGCAGCGCGTCGGTGTCGGCCAGGGTACGGGTCAGGTACCAGTGGCCCTCGCGCCGGCTCAGTGGCAGCTGCAGGCTCATCTCGCGGCCGGCCAGGTCGTAGTGCAGGCGTACCAGCGCATTGTCGCCTTCCACCGAGAGCAGCTCGCCCCGCACGCTGCGAAGCGCGTCATCCACGCCCAGCCCGTAGCTGCCAAGCACCGCCTTGAGGGTGTGGATGAACGGCGCCAGCTGCTGCAGGCTGCCCTCCATGCCAGCCGCCTGCAGGCCAGCCTCGTCATCGAAGCCGACCTTGCCGGCCGCGCCGACCAGCGCGGCGATGGTGCTGCGTGCACGGGCGCGGTCACTGATCGGCGCGCCCTGCGCCCAGACAGCAAGGGTTTCGACCAGGGCGATGTAATGGGCCTGCTGGCCGGGCGTGTAGCCCTTCTGATGGCGCAGGTACTGCACCCCGAAATTGCCCATCGACTGCGCGGCCTGGCGCACGGCGCTGGCCTGGCCGGCCAGCTGGCGGTCGAAGCTGCGCTGCAGTTCGGTGCTGGCATCGGGCTTGCGCAGCGCGGCCAGCATCGGCAGCAGCTGGTCCCCCAGCGGCAGCTCGGTCAGCGGCCACTGGCTGTGTCCCTCCGCCCAGGCCTGCTGCAGCCGCTGATACTGGCCTGGCGGTACCGACAGCTTTGCGTAGCCGACCAGATCATCTTCGGCCAGGCGCAACGCCATCGCCTGCACCGCAGCCACCGGTTCGGCCGCCGGCCTGGCCGGATCGTTCACAGACTCGCGGCATGCCGCAACGGCCAGCAGCAGCATGGCCGCCAGCCCCCATCCACGCGCAGACCTTCCTCGCACCGCCACGCTCATGCACTCGGACTCCCCGGACCGGCCCGCATCTTGCGGCCTGCGACGTGACAGCGGCAAGCCGTGCGGTCACGTTTCCAACCAAGGGGGTCAGATCCCTTCTGCCGGCAGGCAGAAGGGATCTGACCCCAGAACCACCAGCGGGATAAAAAAAGAGCCCGGATCACGGGGATCACAGGCTCTTCAAACCGGCACGGGGCCGGAGGACAGTGTTGTGGCACATGTCCGGTCCGAGGACCGGATGGCGGCGATCCTACGCTGCCCTTCAAGTTAAGGCAACACTTCACGTAATGCCATATATGTATTTGATTTTATTGAATCAATCGTGCTGCCAGACGGATTCAATGAAATCTACGGCGTGTTTTTCGGCGATTCGGGCATAAATCCCCGGATAGCCGGCCAGCGCGCAGCCCTCGCCCCAGCTGACGATGCCGAACTGGGTCCAGCCCTCACGCAGGCGCAGCAGCAGCGGCCCGCCGGAGTCCCCCTGGCAGCTGTCGATGCCCTCGCGGCCGGCGCAGATCACCTTGCCGCGCGACAGTTCCCCGCCGTAGGCCTGCTGGCATTCATCGAATGCCACGAACGGCACCTGCACGGTCTGCAGCTGGGTCGGGTAGACCCGGCCATCGCCGATGTCGGTGTCGCCCCAGCCGATCACGGTGAATTCGCGGCCCGGCTTGAGATAACTGGCGTCGGGCCGCAGCCGCAGCGCCACCGGCTGTGCACCGTCCAGGGGGGCGTTGAGCTGGATCAGGGCCACGTCGTGCTCCAGCGAGTTGCCGCTGTTGAATGCCGGATGGACGTGGATCGCCTTGACGTTGGAGGCGCGGGGCGAGGCTTCGGTGGACAGGGCCGCGGCGTTGCCGACGACTGCGATGCCGCCCGGCGCTTCCCCCTGCATGCAGTGCGCGGCGGTCAGCACCCACGAAGGCGAGATGAGGGTGCCCCCGCAGAAGTGGCGGTCATGATCCGAATCGCCGTCGAAGATGCCCTGGATGCTGACCATGAACGGGTACTCGCCAGCCGGCGCTGCTTCACCGCCGATGATGCGCGGTGCTTCGCGCACCTGTGGCGCAGCGAAGGCGGGTACGGCGGACGCGGCCAACAACAGGCCGATGAACAAAGAGGTGCTGCGATACATATCCCTGTACTCCTCTATCAATGGTTGGAACCGGCGCGGCCGCGGTCCGTGCCGGTGCATCGATTGGGAAGCAGGGATGAAGCCTGCAGCGCGAACGCGCGCACAGTTTCGGTGCAATGCGCTGCCTGCGACAGTCGCAGGCCAACAATTGCGAACGCCATCCCGCATGGATCGGAATGGCGTTCGTGGTGCCGGCGTGACCGGCGTCAGCGGTGGGCTCAGCGTGCAGCCAGAGCCGACGCGATTTCCTGCTGGATTGCCCGCGCAGCGGCCTGCGGATCAGCCGCCAGGCGGATCGGGCGTCCGACCACGATGGCGTCGGCGCCATCGGCGAAGGCCTGGGCCACGCCAACGGTGCGCTTCTGGTCATCGCCGACCGGACCACCGGGACGGATGCCCGGACAGACGATCGAGAACCCGCTACCGGTCGCGGCACGGATCGGTGCAGCCTCCTGGCCCGAGGCGATCACGCCATCGACGCCCGCTGCCTGGGCGGCCAACGCGCGTTCGACCACCACGTCCACTGGCTCGCGGTCGACGCCCATCTGCGCCAGATCGGCGCGCCCCATCGAGGTCAGCACGGTCACCGCCAGCAGGCGCATGTCGCTGCTGTTGGCGGCCGCGCAGGCCTCCATCATCGCCGGGTGCCAGCCATGGATGGTGGCGTAGCTGACCGGCCACTGCGACAGGCGCTTGATCACCGCCGCAGCGGTCGCCGGGATGTCGAAGAACTTCAGGTCGACGAACACGCGCTTGTCGCGGCGGGCCAGCTCATCCAGCACCTGGAAGTACTCGCCGGAGGCGAGCAGTTCCATGCCGATCTTGTAGAACGCCACGCTGTCACCAAGGCGATCGACCCAGTCCAGTGCCTGCACGCGATCAGGCACGTCCAGCGCGAAGATCAGGCGCTCATCGGCGCGCAACGGCAGCGGTGCGCGGCTCACGGGGCGTAGTCCAGGGCGGCGCGCTTGGCGTCGTGGCGGGCCTGGCGCGACTGGCTGTAGTCGTTGTTGAACTGCGCCGGCTCGAAGCCGCCGTAGGTCGGGTTCGGCAGCATCCACCAGCGCTCGCCGAACCAGTCGTGGTACTGCTGCAGCAGCGCGTCACGGCCGTCGTTGGTGTTGGCGGTCACTTCGACGAAGTCACCCAGCTGGTCGCCGAACTGCATCAGCACGCGGTACTTCTGCCCTGCCAGGCGGCGGCGGCAGTTCTTCTCGCTGCCGGCCTGCTCGCAGCCCGGCACCACCGTGCCCAGGCCAAGGAACACGCTGTCGTCGGCCACCGGCAGGCCCTGCTCGCGCAGGTTGGCCAGGGTCGCGTCCTTCAGGTGCACGGCGCGGTTGGAGATGTAGAGCAGGGTCACGCCCTTGGCATTGGCGGCCTTGGCGAAGTCGACCACGCCCGGGATCGCCTTGGCCTTCTTTTCGGCTACCCACTGGTCCCAGGTCAGTTCGTCGTATTCCTTGCCATCGCGCACCAGGCGCGCCTGGTAGGGCGAGTTGTCCAGCACGGTCTCGTCCACGTCCAGCACCACGGCCGGCTTCAGGCCCTTGGCGTCGTTGCCGCGCTCTTCCGGCACCAGCGCATCCCAGTGGGCTTCCTTCAACGCCGCATCCAGGTGGTCGGCGGCGGCGCGGTAGGTCTGCTCGGTGATCGCCCTGTACTCCTGCGCGCGCTGCATCCACAGCACTGCGTTGAGGTTGTCGTTGGCGGTGGCATCGAGCGCGCCGTCGGCCTTGGCGGCGGCAGCGGGCGCCTGCGGGGCCGTGGCTTCGGCGGCGGGCGCCTCCACGCGCTTGCAGGCGGACAGGCCCAGCGCCGCAGTGGCGAGCAGGGTCAGGGACAGGGAAACGGGACGACGCATGGATTCACCGGCAATCAGATATACCGGCGCATTTTACCGGCAAAGCCGGCCCCGGGACGGCTATGCTTGGCGGTTGACCCGTTGCCCTTCCGGAGGCCGCCATGACCGATTCCGCCCAGACCCCTGACGTCCCCCTGCTCGACGCCGTGCAGGCCCGCCTGCTGGGCTGCCTGGTGGAGAAGGAGGCGACCACCCCGGACACCTACCCGCTGACGGTCAACGCGGCCCAATCGGCGGCCAACCAGAAGACCGCGCGCGAGCCGGTGATGAACGTGGACGCTGGCAGCGTGCAGCACGCGCTGCGCCAGCTGGAGGCGTTGGGCCTGGCCCGCCAGCACTTCTCCTCGCGCGCCGATCGCTACGAACACCGCCTGCAGGCCGCGCTGGACCTGACCCGGCAGCAGACCGTGCTGCTGGCGCTGCTGCTGCTGCGCGGTCCACAGACGCTGGGCGAGCTGGTCACGCGCAGCGAGCGCTTGCACCGCTTCGCCGACACCGACGAAGCCCGCCATGCCATCGAGCGCCTGCAGCAGCGTGCCCTGCTGGTGGTGCTGCCGCGTGCCAGTGGCCAGCGCGAAGACCGCTACATGCACCTGCTGTGCGGTGAAGTGGATGGCGCGGCGCTGGCGGCGAAGTACGCCAGCAGCAGCGGCAGCAGCGATGCGGCCGAACCGGGCCTGGCCGAGCGCGTGGCCCAGCTGGAAGCGGCCGTGGCCGAGCTGCAGGCACAGCTGGCCGAACTGCGCGGTTGAGGCAATCTACTGGGGTCGGATCCCGCAAGGCGGGCTCTGACCCCAGTGCTATCCCGGGTTGCCGGCCAGCGGCCGGCACTACCGGATGTCCTGCCGATGCAGTGCAGACCAACTGTCGGCACCCACTATGATCAAACCTCGGCCGCGCCCGGCGTGGCATACAGCCGGCTCGGGCTGTCCACGCCCGGCAGCTGGATCACCCCGCGTTCCTGCATGCCCAGGCCCAGCAGGATCTTTCCGGACACCACGTTGTCCAGGTCGGTGATGCCATACAGATCGTGCAGGCCCAGCGCTCCGCGTGCATGCGCGAACACTGCCCGCGCCGCCTCGCCGGCATAGCCCTGCCCGGCAAATTCCGAAAGCACCGCATAGCCGATATCCGGCCCCGGCAGGCCATCCCGCCGCACCAGCCCGGCATTGCCCAGCCAGGCACCGTCGGACAAGCGCTCGATGGCATACATGCCGAACCCGTTCAACGCATAGCTGTGCAGCACCCGCAGCGCGATGTACTCCCGCGCCTGCGCCTCACTGCGCACATCACGGTCGCCGATGAAGCGCACGAAGCCCGGATCGTTCAACAACGCCAGCATCTGCACGGCATCACGCTCCGGATCGATCCGGCGCAGCCGCAGACGTTCGCTTTCAATCGGATGCACGCCCAGACCCTCCAACAGAAAGCCCGATTGTGCCCCAGCCCCCGGCTGTTGCTTTTGATTTTCTCTGCGTTGCCGCGGTAGGACGCGCCCGGAATCCTTCAGAGGCCGGGTGGGGCGGGTTCGCGGGGGTACCGGCGCCATGGATGGCGCGAAAGAGGATGCTCTGAACAACTACCCGGGTAGTGCCGGCCGCTGGCCGGCAACCCGAGAGACAATGCGGCTCATGTTGAGGAGCCATCCATGGCATTGCATGAGATCGCCTCGATGCGGTTGTTCGCCCGGCCCGGCGGTCCTGATGCGATTCCGGATGAAACCAAGATCCTCAATGTCCGTCGTCTGCTGGAGCTACACGGCCTGGCGGCGAAGATGCTTGAAGCGGTGAACGCGCACCTGCCCGAAAGGGCCAGAGCCTGCGCGCAGGCACGATCGTGGATCGCCTCCATCATCCACGGGGCAGCTCAACCAAGAACGCCGCAAGGGCGGGAGATTCTGAGATGCACGAGACCCGCAAGGGCAACCCGTGGTACTTCGACATGAAGGTCCATATCGGTGTAGATGAGTTTTCAGGCCTGGTGCATCACGTGAAGTGTACTGCGGCCGATGTCGGTGACATGACGGTCACCCATGAGCTGCTGCATGGCAAATAAGACTGGGTGTTCGGCGACAGTGGCTATACCGCCGCAGACAGGCGTGCTGAGCAGCACGTATGGAATGTCGGGATTGTCCAGGCGGCTCTTATGTATTTCCTGCTCGACTTTACAGAACCTTCAACCGATATCACACCCAATCCTTCGTGCAACTTCCATGGATCTATCACTCCAGTCCCCACGCGCTTTCTCATGCACCTTACGAAGAATAGCGCATGCACTTTGAATGTCCCCGCCTTGGCATTTGAGGATCGCCAGATAGATCTTCGGCAGGGGGTAATTTCCATGTACGGCTTCCAAGAATGCCTCCATTGCCTCTTGAGTTCGCGACCTTTCCAAGAAAGGGAGAACATGTGTTCCCAGTGTCATGGCGACGTTCTTTGGAGTTTGGTCATCATTCAGAGGCCACCAGAGATCGTGATTGTTGACTATCTCTCCAACGCGAGCACGCACGATGCAAAAGGGCTCTTCCACAAATCCTTGAGGCTTGTAGCCCCATGCTTTCTCGAAGGCGTCGACTTGCAACACACCGGCATTAATCGTCGCAGTATCGCCAGACTTACCTACCTGAATATCAATAACCTCAACAATTGAATCAATCGTGCGATTCCAAAGTGCGCCCTTTCGGTTGAATCCAAGGGGTGCAAGGACCTCATCTGTGCGCGCAATGAGTTTCTTTATTGTCATGGCTTTTTAAATTTATCCGGGTCGTAATAGATGACTCGTGCACGCATGCCGAGCTGCTTTTCGTAATTTGCAGTTTGCCGAGCGCCCGCTGCCATACCAGAAGGTGTATTCGGCTTCAACTCGAGGATTCGACCATTCGGTGTGACTGCATCAGGTTTGTAGACCTTACCGTCAGCTCCAATCATTCGCGGCTCAGACTGCCAGCCAGGTTTCGCTGCAATCCTTTGGGCTAGAGCGGCGTGAGCTGCGCGTCCAGTTGCAGCGGCAGCATTCTCTCCGCCGCGCGTAGCCCGAACAGCAAGTGTACCCCCAGTGGCAGTGCCCGTCACACCAGCTGCGTCAGCCGCAACGTTCGCTGCAGTGGCGACTGTTCCTGGGTTAGCGAGGGCTATCATGCCAAGCTCCCACACGACGGGAGCTGCCATTGCAGCTGTTACGACGAATGCGGGTATGATAAAGCCAGGGTGATCGAAAGCCTTAGAATCCTTAGCAAATGTATCGCTAAATCTATCACACGATGGGCACCGGCCATCTGGGTCCCTGAATCTGTACGGATTGTTGTAGGCATAGACATAGCGGTTGAAATGCCGCATGTCTCCGTGATCCAGTGCTGTAACAGGATCAACCGACAGAAATCTACCAATGACGGGTTCGTAATAGCGCCGCCCCATGTAGATTAGGCCTGTATCTGAATCCGCAAGATGCCCTGAATAGCCCGGGATCTTTGCGCTAGGTGCAGCATCTACTTCACCATACGGCGACCAGAAGTGGCGCGTCAGCACAATACCGTTGGCGCCGCTGGTCGCCGTTAGGGTATTGAGTGCATCGTGATGAAGATAGGTGAGCGTGTTGCCCGTGGCGGAGCTGGTGCGAATGGCCAGCAACCGCTTGCCGAGGTAGATGTAGTCGGAGGTTTCCTCGCCCTCGGTGGATTCGATCAGCTCCCCGCCCACCAAGTACTGCCAAGTGTGGTCTAGATTTCCGACCGAAAGATCCGGCAGACCTACATCGCCTCCAGGGATGGACACCTCCCAGTCGTGGGCAACATTTATCAACTCCTTGCCTGAGATGGGCGGGGCAGTGGGTACTGAAGAATGTGCACGCCGTCCTGCTCCATCGTAGAAGTACTTCTGCACATCTCCCACTGAACGGAGCTGGCCGCCTATATCGTAGGTGAGCGCCTGACCGTTACGCGTCACCAGATTGCCCGCAGAATCGTAAGAGAAGCCAGAGACGCCATTGCCACCGGGGTCCCGCAGCAACTCCAGGCGATTGCGGGCGTCGTAGTGGAACGTACGCTCCCGCTTTCCCGGCAACCGCATCGAGACGATGTTGTCCAGCGTGTCATAGCCGAACGTGTATTGCCCACTGCCACCATAGGCTGGAGCACTGGCTTGAATCAGCCGGTCGAGGCGGTCGTAGCCCAGGCTGATCGTCCCGGAGTCGCCGCGCACGCCATCGCGGATCTGGGTGATGTTTCCTGCTGCGTCATAGCTATACTTCAGATCGATCACACCACCGTCGACGATACGGTCGGTCAACTGTCGCGCGTTCTCGATTACGCCACGTACGATGCCGTTGCCGTAGGTCAGCGCGGTGGTTTCGCCACTGGGGGCGTAGGCGACGTTGCTGGCGAGCACGGCGCCGGTGCCATCTTGCAGCTGTACGGGCTGGCCCAAGGCGTTCAAGGACTGCCGGACGGAGTAGCCATCGGGATAGTCCGTACGGATGTGTTGCCCCATAGGGTCGTAGCCAAATGCCAGGGACCGGGCGCTAGCGCTACCCACCACACGGCTCTGACTTGTCACCGCCCCGAGTGAGTTGTAGGTACGAGTGGTGACAACCGCAATCCGATCCTGATTAAAGACCTTTTCGATCTTCAATTGGCCAGTCGGGGTGTACTCAAGCTGTTGATCCCCAAGACCATCGGGATATACAACAGCCTGCAGACGATTGCTGGCGTCGTAGTCACGCGAAACACGGCGAGAAGCAATCTGGGGCGCGTCGCGATTGCATTCCGTCACGCTGGGCAAATCCAGCCCGGTTGCGCTCCAGGAGAGATTCCCCGCCGCGTCGTAGCCAAATACGCTCGACCCAGTCTCAGGTTCGATGACCTTGCACAGCCGGAGGTTGTCGTCGTAGACGTATCTCCGGGCAACCGTCGGGGCCGGATTGTCTGGATTGACGGGCACGACAGGAGCGGCCTTGGCGGTGGCAACTGCCGTGGCAACCGCGTCGCCGGTGACCGAGAGCGTAAAGCGGCTCGTTCCGGCACCGATTGGCACAACAACGGAGCCGCTGGCTCCACTGCCTACCACCGAGCCGCCATCACGCTTTAGCTCCGCGCGCGAATCCGTGGCCGACCAGACCAAGGTGATGTTGCAGGTCTGGGCATCCGATGCAATCTGGCACGTGGCCGGAGTTGCGGAAAGCGTGCCACTGGGCGCCTCAGGCACTACAACTGATCCGGAGCCGTCAAGGGTGTTGTTGGGTTGTCCAACGGGGGAAATTCCATGGACATAGATCGGTTGCCCAGCCTGCAGGCGGCGCTGCTCGTTGCTCATCTGAAGCGAGAAGCGATGATTGCCTCCAGCCTTGCAGGACGTAGCCACGGCCGGCTCACTCGCCAAGTCGGCCTTGCCGGTCAGGAAGATCGTCCCACCACTGCCGGCGGCTCCACCGGTGTAGGCATGAATGTCAATCGACGAATCAATGCCCGTCGAGCACGCCCAGCCTCGAATCTGACCGTCGCTGGTGACACCATCGATGTTGCCGATTACCTTGGACGGCGGCCCGTTGACCGTGACCTGAACATTGTCGCTTTCCCGACCAAACCATTCTTTGCCCTCTTCCAGCAACCGCCATTGGAAGCTGTAGACACCTGGCAATGAAGGAGCTACCACGTCGAATTCAAAGAACGCAGGCAGCTGTGGACTGACGTCATTCGGCATTGGAACCCGCGCCCTGCCCCAGCGGACATTGTCATTGGGATTCCAGGACCCCAATGCATAGCCCGCCGACGCCGACCACGTCGTGTTACCCGTGTTGGTGAACTTCAGCTTGACTCGATAGGTCCGCCCGGTCTCCATGCTGGTCGGGACCTCTTGCTCATACATGACGCCGCGATTGAGCCTTCCGGTCGTCTCAAAGATCTGCTCGCTGCTGGTGCTACCGAAGCGAGCACCATTCCGGTTCATTTGCCATTGGAGCGTTGTCGGTCCGTTTTCACTGGCCGCTACTCCGCTGAACGCAAACGTTGCTGTGCCACCAGGAGCCACGTCGTGGGGTACGGCAACCTCGGCAATTCCGAGTTTCGTGGCGCCGGAAACGTAGCGCTCGGCCTGACCCAGTCGATAGCCTTCCCCTGCTCGCCACGTTGTGTTGCCCGTGTTCCGGAAGGTGACAGTACCGCTGAACGGGGTTCCTCTATCGGCCGAATTAGGCCAGCTTGCGGAAACGTACTCCGCGCCGTCAAATGGGGTTGGCGGTGCCGCCACCGTGATCGTGATCGTGGGTGAGATCAGCTGTCTGTAAGACTCATTGCCGTTGAAGTTGCGCACGCCAAATGCCTTGTAGACATACTGATACGTACCCGCCGACAGGCCGTTCTCGGTATAGGTCCCGTTCGGAAGTCGGGAGATCACTTGGCCATTGCGCGTGAGCTGTATGTCTTCCAGATACTCAGCTTTGGGGCCAGTGCTTGTGACGCCACTTTTGAGCTGCAACTGATAGGTTGCTGGTGCCGTGTAGGAGATTTGGGCTGGCCCAGTGAGTTCAATCCAAGCGTCAGCGTGTGCCACCTGGCACAGGAAGATGATCATCAGCCCCAGCAGAACCGCCGCGGCCATGCGCAGTTTTTCAGTGTTCACGAATGCCATCCTTGACGTGGTTTCAGTTTGCGGACTGGGCCACTTCGGTAGTGAGGCCAAATGCATTCCGTTTTATGCTGACTTTGCTTCCGTCGGCACGAATGATCTGCGCAGGCCGTTCATAGTCCGGTCCTTCAAAGGCATCAAACCGGGTAATCGTCTGATGGCCGAGCGGATCAACGACGGTAGTCGTAGCATTGCTGCTGTAGGCAATGGTCGTGATCAGCAGGCCTTGCTCGCTGTCCTGGGCCGAGGAAGTTTTCCTCCCAAGTGCGTCGTACTCAGTCCAGGTGCCGGTCGCCACATTGCTATCCTTTGAAGGGTAGGAAGTGAAGATCGGGCGACCCTCGCTGTCGTAGCTGTTCCTGACCCACCGTTGGGTCCCCGCGATGTCGTTTGCATCGTATTCGCGCACCAGGAGCGGCTGCCAAAGCGCATCGAGATAGGTTTCCTGACGCCGCGCCCCTTGAGCGTTATCGACTCGCCAGTGTCCCGGCGAAAGGCCGTACTCATCGGCCGCGACCTGCTGGAACGAGATGGTTGTCTTGGTCCACTGGTTCTCATCGACTGGTGGCTGGACCTCCTTCACGCGACCCATCGAATCGTGCTGATAGGACGTGGTCCTCTGCAGCGCATCCGTGGTTGAGGTGATCCACCCGTTTCCGTCGGCCGACATGCTGTTGGTGGTGCCATCAGGATTGGTGACCAGTCGCGGTACACCCCGATACCAGTCCTGGATTTGGGTCGTATTTCCCTTTCCGTCACGCACCGTACTGATCGTGCCATCCGCGGCATAAGTCACACTCTGCAGTAGCGCTCCAGCGCGATAGACGGCATTCGGCTTGGCCATGGCGTCATAGCTATATCGCGTGGTGACCTTCCCGGACGCAACCTCCTTGACGCTCAACACCTGATCCAAGACCCAAGGGTTGGGCGTATCAAGATGCTCTCGTATCTCGGCCTTGGATCCGGAGGGGCCAGTGTAAGTCACGCGTGCCGGACGGGCATTGCGATTGAAGTCGCTGTAGACCACGCGATAGGTATCGCCATCCTGACTGAATTGGCTCTCGCTCAGCGCACTCAGCGTGCCCGCCAAGAACTGGCCTGACTGAAGTCCAATTGACCGTCCTACCCGGACGGCAAACGGACCTGTCTCGGAACCAAAGGTGTAGGTGCTTAGCTCATCACGTTGCACCTGGCCGGCCGCATCCAGAATCTGCTTTTGGAGGAGCTTTCGTTCGTTCAAGCCCGGATCTGCGCCATAGCGTTCGCGAATCTGCGTGCCATCCGGCTTGGTCAGGCTGGACCAGCGCCCACCTCCCGGCAACTGCAGGTTGTAGCCTCGCGTACTCACCATCGAAGGCAGTCCGGGCCCCATGATGCTGCGCTTCTTCAAGGACCATGCATCGTAATGCGACGGAAGGAGTCCGTTGCAAGGATCAGAGCGGATAAACAGCTCCATTTCAAAGTCGAAGATGCCTTGAGCACCTGACGGAGAGGTTACCGTCATCTGCGTGGGTGGAGGGGCATTGCCCGCGCGGATCTCGCACCCGCCCCCATCGTCACCGCCACGCAAAGGAAGGCTTGATTGAAGCCGCCCGCGATGACTGTAGGTCCAAGCAGAGCCATCCGGGAGTGTCACTTGGGACAAGCCGCCGTCATTTCCCTCCGTATCGCCCACATAGGCATACCGCCAAACTCGCCCATTGGCCGTGACTGTGGTCACCCGGCCGTCGCCATCGTAGCTCAGGTCAATCCGGCGTCCATCGCTGGACTCAA
The DNA here is from genome assembly GCF_052751275.1 of Stenotrophomonas muris. Classification (NCBI taxonomy): domain Bacteria; kingdom Pseudomonadati; phylum Pseudomonadota; class Gammaproteobacteria; order Lysobacterales; family Lysobacteraceae; genus Stenotrophomonas; species Stenotrophomonas muris. The sequence goes on from NZ_CP199879.1 coordinate 3,692,746, forward strand.
TCCTGGTGAGCCGGTACCCGTCGTAACTATAAGACACCCAGTTCCCATAACGATCCTCAACACGCGATGCCAGAAGGTAGACGCGCTTACGCGCCATCATGCGACTCCCGGCCTTGGCTGTGGCGTAGGGCTTTTCCGCTCCCCAGTCAAAGAAGTACTTCTTGCCATCGGGCGTATGCCCCACGAACGCCTCGCCTGGGTATCCGTTGCGCGTTGCAGACAGACAAGTGAATCGCGCTCTGGACGCTGTCATCCACTTGGGTACCTCAAGGCCTGGCGCAGAGGCATAGGACGGGTCATCGGCAATCAGAAGTTCCTCGCCGGTTCCGCCATTCCACTTCACATCGATGCCAAAGCCGATGTCGGTGTAGCCCCAGGTCTCCAGCAGCAAGGGCGCGGTGTTGACCGAACAACGCTGCGTGGTCTGAGCCCCTTGGTCACCCGTGATCCATCCAGCGCCTTTGGTCCACACGCCCGACATATAAGGCACGACGATTTCCCAATCATCGAACAGTGTCAGACCCTTGGTCTCGCTATCGCGAAATCCTCGGTTAGTCGCCTCCACCGAAAAGCGTCGAGCGACGCTCACAGGAAGGTCAAAATTGCCGGGAATGGACACGTCCTCAATGAAGAACTCCGTACTACCGTCGAAGCCTGCGGTCCGATCGCCAAACACCTCATCGGTAGAGATAGCGGCGAGCGACTGCGCGCTCTTTATCCGCTTCTCATATTCTTGGTAATTGAAGAGCCCATCTTGCGCCGAAGCGTGGAACCCAGCCCCCAACGTAAGCGCTGCGCCCGTGATGATCGAGCAAAGTCGCGAATTAAGATAATTACTACGGGGGGATTTTCCCTCCCGCCTGTCCTTGGCAGAAATCATCTTCGCTACATCCTTGGATAAGGAGTGAAAGGAAAATCAGCTGCTGTTTGAGCAAAGAACTACGCCTATAGCTTCGCGTTGTCAAACCCCTATTGAGCGGAGCTGTAATGACCCACTAATTTTCCGATCAGGAGCTACGGCAATCTCCTACGGATTGGCCGCAGCCAGAAGTGAAACATCCTCTCAACCTATTCCGAGGCGATCTCGTGAGGAATTCACGATTCATCAAATTTCCTGCTGCACTTCCGCAAACCGATGCGCCAAAAACGCCACCAGGCGTCTTTTGCCTGCTCATCCGGGTGATGCGGCAAGATCGGGAGGTTGAGGCTCTTCTACAATCGCCAGCCATATCGGAGTGAAACCCTTTTCATCAACACCACCCCATCAGATAGCTCTCCATAGGATTTGAGCTCATTAACTGACGCGTCATGCCAGGTCGCCCCCGATGGCACCCGACCCCACACCCACTATTGTGCCAACCCCCACACGGACGAGGCGGCACACATGCCCTATATCGGAATCGGACTCCACGTACTGGCAGCCATCTACTTCGCGGTGCGCGCCATTCGCTCGGGCCAGAGCCTCTACTGACTCATCCTGCTCTTCTCGTTTCCGCTGCTCGGCAGTGTCGTCTACTTCCTCGCGATCTACTTCCCGGAAGCCCGCAACTCGCGCGGCGCCCGCCAGGCCATTCGCTCTGCCAAGCAGTTGATTGAGCCGGGTCAGGACCTTCGCAACGCTCGCGCCGAACTTGCGCGCACGCCCACCGTGCAGAACCGCGTTCGCTTGGGCATGACGCTGCTGGATGCCGGCCAGGCAGACGAAGCCAGGACCCTGCTCGAGCAGGCGGTCAGCTCGCCATTGGGCGACGATCCCTACATCCTGACATGCCGTATGGCTGGAGCTGATCAAAGCCGCGCTGAAGAGGTGCTGAGACCAAACAGTCTCAGGCGCCCCTGTCGCATCCGCCTCGTTTATGACCCCGCCGGGCGGATGTCGACAGTCCGCTGGCATCCACAACCAACATCGCCGATAGCCTTGCAGCGCTGGGCTCCGGCCCCGTTACACCATATGCAACGATTCTGAAAATGTTGAAAGTGATGACGGCATCGGCCCTACTGCATTGGCATCACGCATAGGTCCGCGTATTCCTTGCCGTGCCACCGAGCACTGGTGGTCGGGATTCGAAACCCCGGTTGTGTGGATGTTGTTTGCACGTTGCCAGCCGGCACCGCCTCGTGCGGTGCCGGCTGGCAATCCGTCGGCCGGCTATGGCGGGCGATGCGTGGAGGCCTAGAGCCTGCCCGGTCATCCACACACGGGGTTTCGAACCATGCATCGTCCGCCACCTTTATCGGTGGCGGCTTCTGCCTGCACGCAAGGAGCCCAGCCATGACCCAGCCCCACTCCCCTGCCCCGCACCCAATCCACGACGTGCCCGCGAACGGGCCGGCGCTGGATCCGAGCACCCTCATTGCCCTGCTGCACAGCATCGGCTCCGGCGCTGCTTCCGATGGCCAACCCTGGCCGGAACGGCATCAGATGCCCGGCCGACGATTGGCCCTGGCCGACACCGACTGTTCGTTGGCGGGCCTGCGCGTGGTGCTGGAGATCCTGCTGGCCGCTCAGCGCGCCCGCGAGAACGGCGAACTGGAGCAGTACGTCGGCCCGCGGGTCATGGAAGGTCTGATCATGGCCGGGCTGGGACTCACCGCGCACGCCAGCACGCGCCTGCAGCCGGAGGGCTGAGTGGTGCGGCACCCTTGGGTGGCGATGGCGCTGTGCCTCGCCCCAGTGATTGCGGTACCGCGCCAGTGGTCGGTACCGTCCATACCCTCACCTCTCGCGTTCCAGAGCCTCTCTGGCGTGCGCTATTCGCAGCTGCGTCGCCAAGCGGTCCAGTTCGTGAAGGCACAGCCGAGGCAGGGATTCCAGCTCGTCGAACGACATGCAGACGGCGCTTTCCGGATTCACTGCAGAGACGTTCCAGTGCTGTGGTTGGATAGGCGCTCGCAGCATTTGCTGCTGCGGGTTTCACTGGATGCGAAACAGCGAGCGCCCGACGTTCTGCAGTTACGGGCGCTGCTGCAACGACAGATGCATCCATTGGACTACCTGGAACAGGTGCTTGCTGGCGTGCCGGAGCCTGTTTTGATGGATCGGGTGCGGTGGATACTTGCCGGTGGGTGCCCGATGGGGCGCGATGTGGCACGCAATAGTCGAGCGTGGCTCGACTCTAAAGAGGGAATGCTGCGCTCAACGAGGAGTGTTCAGACCCCACTTAGTCGAACAACGCCTCGATCGCCGCCAACCCGGCACTTGCCCGCTCCTTCTTCCGCGCCGCATCCGCCACCGGGTCCGCGCCATCGCGCTGGATCTCCTCGGCCGGAATCTCCTCGAAGAACCGGCTTGGCTTCAACCGCACGTGCTCGCCGAACTTGCGCGTCAGCTTGCTGTAGCTCATCCACAGCTGGATCTTGGCGCGGGTAATGCCCACGTACAGCAGGCGCCGTTCTTCCTGCAGGTTGCCCTCGTCCAGGCTGACCTGGTGCGGCAGCACGCCGTCCTCGCAGCCGACGATGAACACGTACGGGAACTCCAGGCCCTTGGAGGCATGCATGGTCATCATGCGCACCTGGTTGCCGCCCTCGTCCTTGTCGCTGCGCGACAGCAGCGCCAGCTGGCCGGCAAGGTCGGCCGCGGTTGCACCGCGCGGGCCGCCCTCGAACCACTGCGCCAGTTCCTCGATGTTGTTGGCACGGCGCTGGTAACTGGCTTCTTCCTTGGCCTGCTGGCGAAGTTCGCTGAGCAGGCCGGACTCCTTGGCCACCTTGCGGATCATGTCGCCGGAACTGACCTGGCGCATCTGCGCACGCAGGTCGCGCAGGATGTCGGTGAAACGCGCCAGGCTGTTGGCCGCACGCGGCGGCAACTGCTGCAGGGCGCCGATCGCCTCGGCGGCCTGCGCCATCGGCATGTCTTTCTCCTGCGCCAGTTCGGCCAGCCTGGCCAGCGTGCCGGCACCGACATCGCGCTTGGGTGACTGCACCGCACGCATGAACGCGGTGTCGTCGTCCGGGTTCACCAGCAGGCGCAGCCAGGCCAGCGTGTCCTTCACTTCCTGGCGCTCCAGGAACATGGTGCCGCCGGTCAGGTGATAGGGAATGCGCAGTAGCTGCATCGCCTTTTCCAGCGGGCGCGACTGGAAGTTGCCGCGGAACAGGATGCAGAAGTCACTCCACGGCACGTTGCGCGATTGCGCCACGAAGGCGATCTCGGCGGCGACCTTCTCTGCTTCGTGTTCGCTGTTGCGGCATTCCCACACGCGGATGCGTTCGCCGTCAGCCTGGTCGCTCCACAGCTTCTTCAGGTGCTCGTGCGGGTTGTTGGCGATCAGCGCATTGGCCGCACGCAGCACGCGGTTGGAGCAGCGGTAGTTCTGCTCCAGCTTGATGATTTCCAGCGCGGGGTAATCACGCCCCATCTGCTGCAGGTTTTCCGGGTTGGCGCCGCGCCAGGCGTAGATCGACTGGTCATCGTCGCCGACGCAGGTGAAGTTGCCCTTCTCACCGGCCAGCTGCTTGAGCAGGCGGTACTGCGCGTCGTTGGTGTCCTGGCATTCGTCCACCAGCAGGTAGCCGATGCGCTCGCGCCAGGCCAGCGCGATCTCCGGGTTCTCTTCCAGGATCTGCACCGGCAGGCGGATCAGGTCGTCGAAGTCGACCGCATTGAACGCGGTCAGCCGCAGCTGGTAGCGCTCGTAGACGCTGGCCGCTTCCTTCTCGCGGTTGCTGCGCGCGGCGGCCATCGCCTGTTCGGGCGACAGGCCAGCGTTCTTCGCGCGCGACACCAGGTTCTTCATGTCCTCGATGTCATCGGGCTTGGCGCCGTACATCAGGTCCTTGATCTGCGCGGCGGCATCATCGGCATCGAAGATCGAGAAACCGCGCTTCAGGCCCACGGCGGCATGTTCGATCTGCAGGAACTTCAGGCCCAGCGCATGGAAGGTACAGATGGTCACCTCGTCGGCGTCCTGCTCGCGCAGGCGCTTGGCCACGCGCTCGCGCATTTCCTTGGCCGACTTGTTGGTGAAGGTGATCGCAGCGATGCGGCGGGCCGGGTAGCGGCCACAGCCGATCAGGTGGGCAATCTTCTCCACGATCACGCGCGTCTTGCCGCTGCCGGCGCCGGCGAGCACCAGCAACGGGCCTTCGACGTGCAGGACCGCGGCAGCTTGGGGAGGATTCAGACCGTGCATGGGGACAGGATTGTAGCGGGGTGCCGGCAGGCCCACCTGACTTGCATGGCGCCCGCCCGTAAGGTATTGAATCGGCACCGGAACACAGGAGCGTGGTCCATGTCCCCGACTGTCATCGCCCGTCCGCTTGCGGCCGCCCTGCTCGGCCTGCTGGCCCTGCCTGCGGCCGGGTCCGGCCCGCCGCCGCGCACGGATGCCTATGAAGCGATCGTGCTGCAGTCGCACGAGTTCCTCGTCTACCATCCGGACCTGCGCTTCCGTGGGCTCGGCATGCAGGCCCGCGAACGGGGCCGCCACGAAGAAGCCCGCATCGACTTCCGCAATGCCGCGCGCTACGGCGACAAGCTGTCACAGGCAGCGCTGGCCGACATGCTCTGGAACGGGCAAGGCGGTCCGGTCGACCGCGCCCTGGGCTATGCATGGATGGACCTGGCGGCCGAGCGCGGCACCGAGTGGCTGGTGGTACAGCGCGAGCGCTTCTGGGAGGCGCTGTCCGCCGACGAGCGCGAGCGCGCGGTGCGCGAGGGCCGCGCGCTGTATGCCGAGTTCGGCGACCCGGCGGCGACGCCGCGGCTGGAACGTGAACTGCGCGCCGGCAGCATGCAGCAGACCGGCAGCCGCGCCGGCTGGAACGGCGCCATGCGCAGCCAGGGCCGTGGCGATGCCGGGCCGCGCGTGCTGCAACCGGAGAAGCACCAGCTGGCCCGTTACTGGGATCCGGTGGCCTACCGGCAATGGCAGGACGAGGCGTTGGCGAAGTCGGGGCGATGACGTTGGTTTTTTTTCCATGGCCATGGCCAGGAGGGCGATCATGAAGGCGAAACACGCTCCACTCTGCCTGTTGCTGCTTCTGTCGACGGCCGCTGCCGTCGCCGCAAAGGAATGTCCGGTTGAGGCCCCGCGACGGATTCCGCCCACCGTCCTGACCGGAGGGTTTTTCGATTCGCACCCGGACCTCTTCTGGCGAAGCATGGCCCAACGGGCCGAACAGGATAAACAGCCCGCCAGGGCCCTGGTCTACTACAAACGCTCGGCACGCTACGCCGACAAGTTCTCCCAGGCAATGGTGGCAAGGCTGTACCAGGCGGGTATCGGCACTGCGCCGGACCCGGTGATGGCCTACATCTGGATGGACCTGGCCGCCGAGCGCATGTACCACGACTTCCTGGTCCTGCGGGAACACTACTGGGCACGCCTTGATCCGCTGCAGCAGGCACAGGCGATCGAGCGCGGCCAACAGGTATACGCCGACTATGGCGACCGCGTAGCCAAGCCCCGCATGGAACGGGCGCTCAGCGACGGGCGCCGGCAGATCACCGGCAGCCGCGTCGGCTACGTGAGCTCGGCCCTGGTCGTCGTGCAGCGCCGCGGCGACGAGCAGGGCATCGCAACACCAGGCAACATCGTCTACGACAACGACTACTGGAAGGCCGCCGACTACTGGTGCCTGCAGGACAACTACTGGCGGCCAGCGCTTGCGCCCAGCATCGAGATCGGTGCACCGCAGCAGATCCGCGACGGCGGGCCGGGTGGCGACTAGAATTGGCCGATGGCCAAGCTCTACTTCTACTACTCGGCGATGAACGCCGGCAAGACCACTACCCTGCTGCAGAGCGCACACAACTACCGCGAGCGCGGCATGCGGGTGGCGATCCTGACCCCACGCCTGGACGACCGTGCCGGCGCCGGCGTGGTCGCCTCGCGGATCGGCCTGCGCGCCGATGGCATGGCCTTCGACCGCGATACCGACCTGCAGCGCTGGGTGGAGCAGGATCTGGCGGCCAACGGCCCGATGGGCTGCGTGCTGGTGGACGAGGCGCAGTTCCTGACCCGCGCCCAGGTCTGGCAGCTCAGCGAGGTAGTCGACCAGCTGCGAATTCCGGTGCTGTGCTACGGCCTGCGTACCGACTTCCGCGGCGAGCTGTTCGAAGGCAGCCAGTACCTGCTGGCCTGGGCCGACGAGATGCAGGAGATCAAGACCATCTGCCACAGCGGCAAGAAGGCGACCATGACCGTGCGCGTGGACGAGCATGGCCACGCCGTGCAGGACGGGCCGCAGGTGGAGATCGGTGGCAACGAGCGCTACGTGTCGGTCAGCCGTGCGGAGTTCAAGAAGATCACCCGCGGCGAAGGACGGATCGATCCGGCGCAGGCACCCCTGCCGCTGTAAGGGGTGTTCTTTTGCAGGGCTTGCAGCCCTGCACCTGCTCAACGCAACGGCAACGGCCAAAGCCAAAGCGGCATTCTGCGGGATGGCGGGGCGGTGTGGGTGGGTGTCGACCTTGGTCGACACATCTGTCAGATATCGAGTGAGATTCCGGGGTCAGATCCGTTTTCCTTCGTAAAACGGATCTGACCCCATGAGCAATTCCGACAGATCGCGGCGATCTGTCGAAGGCGGGGTGGGTCCGGTGGCGGGAGTGTTCGCGGCATGGATGCCGCGACCAAGCCCCCAGGGAAGGGTTTACGGCGTCTCCCGCCGCCGGACCCACCCCGCCGTCCCACGGAATGCCCGCTTTTGACGTTGACGTTGATGTCTGCAGGTGCAGGGCTGCAAGCCCTGCAAACCCAACCCCTCTTAGTACAGCGTGCGCTCCGGCGCACCCGCCGGCGGCGGGGTGTACTGGTACAGCCAGGTTTCCGTAAGCGTCTTGCCGCCACTGCGCAGGAACAGGCGGATGTCGATCTGCTCGGTACTGCCTTCCGGCGGCACCAGGTCGAACATCGCGCGATAGCCGTTGATCTCGCGCAGCGGGCGCGCCGACACGATCTCGACCCGGCCACGGCTGGCTTCCACCACCGCCTCGACCTCACCCTTGTCGATCAGGCTGGCCAGCTCGCCCCCTTCGAAGTCCACCGCGAAGCGCCAGCTGAAGTACTCGCGCTTCTTGCCGACCACACCGCCCAGGCCGGTGCGGCTGGCCACGCAGTGCGCCAGCGGCGGGCGCGCCGGCGGTTCGGCGCCCCAGTACAGGCGGTAGCCGACCAGCAGCTCCTGGCCCGGCTGCGGCTTTTCCTTCGGGTTCCAGAACGCCACGATGTTGTCGAACGTCTCGTCCACGGTGGGAATCTCCACCAGCTGCACCGAGCCCTCGCCCCATTCGCCCTTCGGCTCCACCCACAGGCACGGGCGCTTCTCGTAGAACACGCCGTCGTCCTGGTAATGGTCGAAATTGCGGTCGCGCTGCAGCAGGCCGAAGCCGCGCGGGTTGCGGTCCACGAACATGTTGAAGCGCAGGTTGCGCGGGTTCAGCAGCGGCCGCCAGATCCATTCGCCAGCGCCGGTCCACAGCGACAGGCCATCGGTATCGTGGATCTCCGGGCGCCAGTCCCATGCCATGCGGCGGTCGTTCTCGCCCACCTGGTACATGCTGGTGCACGGTGCGATGCCGAGCCGCTCGATCGGCTTGCGCGGGTACAGCGCGCTGTCGATGTCCATCAGCAGCACGTCGCCATTGGTGATCGCGAAGCGATAGGCGCCAGCCACGCTGGGTGAATCCAGCAGGCCGTAGACCACGATCGTGTCCGAATCAGCCGATGGCTGTTCCAGGTAGTAGGCGATGAAATCCGGGAATTCCTCCGGCTTGCCCATCCCGGTGTCGATCGCCAGGCCGCGCGCGGACTGGCCGTACTGGCCTTCCTTGCCGACCGCGCGGAAGTAGCTGGCGCCGAGGAAGGCGGCGAAGTCGCGGTCAGTGTCCTTGCGGGTGTTCAGGCGGAAGCCGGCGAAGCCGAGGTCGGCCGGCAGCTCGCCATCCTTGATGCCGCTCTTGCCGTAGTTGAACGCCGCGCCGTCATAGGCCAGCTCCTGCGCCTTGCCGTCGACCACGTCGAACATGCGCACCGGCGAATGGAAGTACAGGCCCAGGTGGAAGAACTTGGCCTGGAACTTGCCGGGCTGGTCGGCCCACAGCGCATGGTCCTGGCGGTAGCCGATCGACTGGTACTGGTCCCAGTCCAGTCCTTCCAGACGGCCCGGCAGCACCCGCTTGTGGCTCTTGTAGGGCGCCTGCGCCAGCGCGCGCGCCTGGCCCTTCAGGGTGGCGAAGTCGAACGGTTGCGGCTGGCCGAGGCGGCGCAGGCCCATCTGGCCGCTCCTGCTGGCCGCGCACGCGGGCAGGGACGGCAGGCCGAATGCAGCCAGGGCGAGGGAGGCATTGCGGATGAAGTCGCGTCGTTGCATGCAGGCGCGTCAGGCACAGGGAGGAAGGTCGGCCATCATAGGCAGACAAACGTTAACGGGCAGCGGAGACGCGCCCTGCCCGTTCAGCTGCCGCTGGCTGCCGGCTCAGCGCTGGCAGTGGCTGCACCAGACGCTGGCGCGCTGGCCGATGGTGGCGTGCTTCAGCGCGCGGCCACAGTTCGGGCAGGGCAGCCCGTCACGGCCGTACACCAGCAGTTCCTGTTCGAAGTAGCCCGGCGCGCCATCGGGGCTGATGAAATCGCGCAGGGTGGTGCCGCCACGGGTGATGGCATAGCCCAGGATCTCCTTCACCGCGTCGGCCAGCCGCTGGTAGCGTTCGCGCGAGATCTTCCCAGCCTCGCGCAGCGGACTGATGCCGGCCTTGAACAGGCTCTCGGCGGCGTAGATGTTGCCCACGCCCACCACCACCGCCTGGTCCATCAGGAAGGTCTTCACCGGCGCACTGCGGCCACGGCTGCGCGCAAACAGGTGGTCGCCGTCGAATCCCTCGTCCAGTGGCTCCGGGCCCAGCCCCTGCAGCAGCGGGTGGATCTCACCGGCGGGCTGCCAGAGCAGGCTGCCGAATCGGCGCGGGTCGTTGAAGCGCAGCAGGCGGCCGTTGTCCAGACTGATATCCACATGGTCGTGGGCGCGCAGCGGTGTGTCACCGGGCAGCACGCGCAGGCTGCCGGACATGCCCAGGTGCAGCACCGCGCTGCCGATGGCGGTATCCAGCAGCAGGTACTTGGCGCGCCGGCGGATGTCCTCGATGCGCTGCCCCGGCAGCAGCTCGGCCACTTCCGGTGGAATCGGCCAGCGCAGGTCGGCGCGGCGCAGGATCACGCCATGCACGCGGCGGCCCTGCAGGTGCGGCGCCAGGCCGCGGCGGGTGGTTTCGACTTCGGGCAGTTCAGGCATGCAGGGATTCTATCCCCGCTCTGCGGCCGGCACCTGGCCGTCGATGCCGGGGAATGATCCCCGGCATCGACCGGTGTCAGGCGCCCTGGCCGGCGCGCACAGGCTCCGCCGGAACCGGTGCCGCAGCGGCGGAGCGGTCCGGGAACAGCGACGGCAGCGTTTCCACGAACCGGGCCAGGCACTGGTCGCTGTAGCGCTCGGCCGTCTGCTTGACCAACGCATAGTCGTCGGCCTGCCAGGCTTCCAGGGGTGCGGCCACCGGTGCGTCGACCTGGCACTGCACGCCTTCGCCACCGACCAGGCGCAACAGCTTGCGGGTATACGGGAAGCCGACGTGCTGGGTCTGGCGCAGCTCGTACTGGGTATCGGCATCGCCCAGTTCCTTGTAGATCAGGGTGAAGCCATCGGCGGTGATCTGCACCGGCCGTACCTCTGCCGGCACAGCGCCCGGATGCGCGGTGAAGTACTCGGCCAGGCGCATGCGCACCTGGTCCTGCAGGTAACCGAAGGCCGGGTTCGGAACGGTCTCCACCCGGGTTCCCTTCAGCTGGTCCTTCTTGAACGAGCTGCCGCCGAGCGTGCCGGAAAACAATGACACGGCAACCTGCGCGGCCACCAGCTTGCCGGTGGTGGAACGCTGCACCAGGCGCAGCGTCTTGTCGCCGACTGGCTGGCCATCCGCGCCCATCTGCAGCTTTACGCTCACCGGCACCCGGCTTTCCCAGGCAGGCAGCTCCGCCACGGCGGCGACAACGCCGGCATCAGCGGCGGGAACGTCTGCAGCCGTCGCCGTGTCGGACGGGGCGGTCGGGGGTGGCTCATGGGCCAGCACAGGCGAGGCGATGACGAGGCTGCCGAGCAGCGCGGCCGCCAGCAGGGGTGGGTTCGATTTCATGGGGGATCCTTGGGTCGTGTCGGGCCAGTGCAGGCGATTCCGTTCGGCATCGATCATCGCAATGGCACCGCACTCCCTTCCATGTCCTTCCCCCTACCGCGATCCATCGCGGTCGACATGCCAGATCGCCTTACCCGTGCGGATCGACCGGTACCCGGGATCGCGTCGAACCCACCATCGGCAGCACGCCGGGAATCTTTAGCGCGGAGGCGCCGCCAGTTCGCGCGCATCCAGGAAACCATCACCGTTGGCATCCTGCTTGTGGAAGCGCTGCACGATCACCTGCCGCTGCTGCTCGCGGCTGATCGCCCTGCCCTTGCCACCGGGCAGCTCCTCGGCCGTCAGCACACCATCACCGTTGCGGTCCATGCGGTCGAAGGCATACAGCATCCACTGCACGTACTCGGCCTCGCTGACCCTGCCGTCGCCATCGCTGTCCATCCGCTGCAGATAGCTGGCGGTGTCGGTGACCTGGGCCAGCGCCGCGCCCGGCAGCAGTGCCGCCAGCAGAAGCCCGTACCCTGCCCTCACGCGCCCACCAGGCTGTAGCCCTTCAAGCGTGCGGCGTAGGCCTGCAACGCCGCGATACCGCTTTCCTCGGCCTCGCGGCACCACGCCTGCAACTGGTGCAGGCGCTCGGCGGCGTCGTGGCCTCGGGCTTCCAGCAACGCCGCCAGCCGCGCGCGGTACTCGACCAGGGTGCGGATGCGCGGGCGCTGTGCCACCCATGCGCTGAGCTGGGCACGGCTGTCCGGCTTCAGCCAGCGACCATCGTTGACCAGTCCACGGCGCAGCCGGCGCGGCAGCAGGCGGCGCAGCTTGGCTCCGGCCTGGGCGGCTTCCTCGCGCAGGGCCGGCATGAACACATTGCGCTGGTAGTCGGTCATCGCCTGGAAGCGATGCGACAGCAGCGCCTTAAGGGTCTCGGCATCGGGCACGGCGATGTTCGGACGCACGTCCATGGCCGGTGCCACCCGCAGCACCTTGGCCAGGCGCAGCGCCTGCAGCAGGCGGATCGCACTCCAGCCGATGTCGAATTCCCAGCGCCGCATCGCGAAGCGCGCCGAGCTGGGGAAGGCATGGTGGTTGTTGTGCAGCTCCTCGCCGCCGATCCAGAACCCCCACGGCGTGAGATTGGTGGAGGTATCGGCAGACTCGTAGTTGCGGTAGCCCCACCAGTGGCCCAGGCCGTTGACCACGCCGGCCGCCCAGAACGGGATCCATGCCATCTGGATCGCCCACAGGGCCACGCCGGGCAGGCCGAACAGCACGCTGTTGATCACCAGCAGCAGCACTGGGCCCAGCGTGGCGTGCGGGGTATACAGGTGGCGCTCGATCGCATCGTCCGGGGTGCCGCGCCCGTACTGTTCGATGTCCGCGCGCATGCCGCGTGCCTCCCGGTACAGCTCCACGCCGTGCCAGAACACCCTGCCGATGCCGCGGGTGACCGGGCTGTGCGGGTCGTCCTCGGTCTCCACCTTGGCGTGGTGCTTGCGATGGATGGCCACCCACTCGCGGGTGATCATCGAGGTGGTCAGCCACAGCCAGAAACGGAACACGTGGGCCAGCGCCGGGTGGAAATCGACCCCGCGATGGGCCTGGCTGCGGTGCAGGTACAGGGTCACCGAGAAGATGGTGATCTGGGTGAAGACCAGGAGCACTGCCAGCATGGCCCACCACCCCAGGCCGAGCACACCACCGGTCAACAGGGACATCAGGGCATCAGGCATGACGGCTCTCCGGATCGACGCGGGGATGGCAGACATGATGGCCGCTTGCGTTGCAAACTGCATCCCTGCGGCGATGTATCGCATCGCCATCCGTGGCACCGTTCACAGTTGGGGACCTGAGTTGTCGAGCCTTGATCCACGCGCCAGCGCCATGACCGCCGCCCCGCCCGTCGCGGAGCTGCCCCCCTTGATCGAACTGGACCGCGCCACCGTGGTGCGCGGCCAGGTGAAGGTGCTGCACGGGCTCAGCCTGCGCATCGCGCAGGGCCAGCACACCGCCCTGCTCGGCCCCAACGGCTGCGGCAAATCCACCTTCATCAAGCTGATCACCCGCGAACTGTATCCACTGGCGCAGGGCGACGGCACGGTGGCGGTGAAGGTGCTGGGCCAGAACCGCTGGCAGGTGGACCGGCTGCGCTCGCAGCTGGGCATCGTCACCGGCGACCTCAGCAGCAACCTGGCCGACATGCCCGGCCTGACCGTGGAACAGGCGGTGCTGTCCGGCTTCTTCGCCAGCTACGTGGTGCCGGCCTTCCGCGAGGTGACCGCCGACATGCGTGCACGCGTCGGTGAAACGCTGGCGATGACCGGCGCTCTGACGCTGCGCGAGCGCGCCTATGCCGAGCTGTCGGCCGGCGAGACCCGCCGCGTGCTGATCGCCCGCGCGCTGGTCAATCGACCGCAGGCACTGCTGCTGGACGAACCCTCCACCGGGCTGGACCTGGTCGCCCGCGAGCAGCTGGTGGCGACCATGCGGGTGCTGGCGCAGCAGGGCATCACCCTGGTGCTGGTGACCCACCACATCGAAGAGATCATTCCGGAGATCGAGCGCGTGGTGCTGCTGCGCGATGGTCGCGTACTGGCCGACGGCACCCGCGCCGAGCTGCTGCGCAACGAACCGCTGTCGGCGGTGTTCGGCGGCGCGATCACCGTATGCGAGCAGGAAGGCCGGCTGACCGCGTACGCGGGGTGATCGACATGCCACTGTAGAGCCGAGCCGATGCTCGGCTGCTCCTGATCACGGCAAACAGCAGCCGGGCATCGGCTCGGCTCTACAGGATGCAATGCAGCGGGCCGGATATCCCGGCCCGCCACCGCCGTGCTCAGAACCGCAACGCCAGCGCGCGCGACTCGATCGGTGCCATCCGGCTCTGGTCCTGCAGCTGCAGGTCGCGCAGTTCGTACGGCGCACCGAAACCGGCGGGCAATGCGGCCTGGTCGAACGGCAGCACCAGCTGGCCTGCACCGGGGCCATCAAACCACGCCGCCGCATGTGCCTGCGCGACCGGCTTCAACTGGCCATCGCGGGCCGTGGCGTACAGCGTGCCGCGTGCTTCGTAGCGGCCAGCGGCGGCCACCTGCAGCGGCAGTGCCACCTGGCGGCTGGACGGGTCCGGTGCCGCCTGGCCACTGAAGCGCGCGGTCGGCCGTGCCACCGCGAAAGCCACCTTGCCGTCGCGCAGCACGCCATCGGCCTGGGCGAACACCTGCAGTTCCCACAGCCCCTGCACGCTGCCGAGATCGGCGGGGATGCGCACCTGCGCGCGCAGGCTGCCGTCGGTGGTGCGCAGCAGGCGCTGCGGCCAGCTGCGGCCATCCGGTGCGACCAGCAGGGCTTCACCGCCCAGGCCGCCACGGCGCGATGCCAGCTGCGCGGTGGTGGCGCCGTCTTCCAGCAGGCGTGCCTGCAGCTGCACGTTGCCACCAGCCAGCACCTGCGCCTGGTTGGCCTGCACTTCCAGCCGCAGCGGGCTGTTCGGCTCAAGCACCTGCACCACATAGCGGCCCCGCGCCTGCGTGCTCTGCAGCGTGTACGCACCGGCCGAACTGGTCGCGCCGGTGCGCAGCATGCTGCTGCCATCACTCACCGGCATGCCGGCATCCTGCAGCGCGCGCGCATCGACACTGCGGGCCACGCTGCTGCGGCCGGCCGGGTCGCGCACCTGCAGGGTGTTGGCAGGCAGCGCGCGGGCACCTGCGGCCGGGCTCAGCTGGATCACCGCATCGGGCGCCGTCAGCGGCAGGTCCAGGCCGCGTTGCAGCTGCGTGCCATCGACCTGCTGCCAGTAGCTGCGGCTGACCGAGGCATACGGCGTGGCCGCCTGCAGCGGTTGTGCCGGGTCCAGCGCCCAGGCAAAGGACAGCGGCGCGTGCTCGCTTTCATCGGCGGGCAGCGGCGCGGCCACCAGTGCGGCAGGCACCTGATCGCCCGCGCGGGCGGCCTGCAGCGGCTGCGCGGCCTGCGCTGCGGAAAGGGACAGCACGGCCAGCAAAGCACTGGCCAGCAGGGTGGAATGGTTCGTCATGGTCATCTCCCTCACTGGTTCAGGTCGTTGCGCAGCAGGGTGCCGAGGCCGAAGCACTCGCGCCGGCTCTGGTTGTGGCTGAGTGGTTCGGCGCCCTGGGTGCGTGCCTTGTCGGTGAACCAGGTGGTGCCGGCAGCCTTCTGGCTGCTGCACTCCAGGAAGCCATCGGAGCAGGACGACAGCCAGTTCTGGGTGAACTCCAGGCCGACATTGGCGGCGTAGCCACCGCAGTAACTGTTGCTGTCCCACACCGCCGATTCCACATCGCTGCCGACCACCGCACGGAACGGTTTGGGCAGCGCCGGGCGACCGGCCGTGCCGTACAGGTTCTGCGCGTTGTAGGTGGCCATGCTCGCCACCTGCTGCTGGCGTACCGCGTCGTTCTTGTAGCCCAGCAGCCAGCCCAGCGACGTTTCGAAGGTATTGCCGTTGAGCACCGCATCGGCCAGCGGCGTGCCCGCCGAGGACGGAGCCAGTGCATTGACCTTGCGCACCGTACGGATGATCTTCGGATAGCGGCTGTCGTAGGTCGGGTTGGACAGGATCCAGCGCATCACGTTGCCGCCGTTGGAGTGGGTGATCACCACCAGCTGGGTGATGCCACGGCTGTCGATGAAGCCGGTCAGCTGGTTGGCCAGGCAACCGGCCGCTTCCGGTTTCCACATGTACTGGGTGAAGTCACAGTTGATGACGACGTAGTTGCTGCTGTTCGGCAGGCCCTGGCGCACGGTGTCGATGATTGCCGGCTGCCAGTAGTCCTGGGTGGCATTGGTCTGCGCGCCGGTGCCATGCACGAAGGCCACGCCGAGCACGTCGGCGGCCTGCGCCGGGGCGGTTGCCAGCCCGAGGAGCAGGGCCAGGACGGTACTTCCTGTTGCGGTGCTGCGCATCGCTTCTCTCCCTCTGTCAGTGGATCCCCCCGACCCGGCTGGAACTGGACGGCCTCTCGACCCCGTTGTGTCGATGCTCGCGGCGCAGGCGCGTGAAAGTCCGTGCGCTGCGCCCGGATTCAGGAGACTGACGACACTCGATGACGTTTTTCATACTGCCCCGATGACCATGCCGGGTCTGGCCGTATGACCGATGGCCACTGCGGTGTCGCATACGGGCTGCGATCATGACGCGATGTTTTTCCTCTGGAGCCGTCCATGTCGCTGATTTCCCACACCGCCCGCCCACTGCTCGGTCTCACCGTTGTCGCGGTCCTGGCTGGCTGCGCAGCCACCGCCAGCAAGCCGACCGCCGTCGAAGCCAACATCACCACCAAGGCGGTGGGCTATCTGGACACGAGCGCGGTTCCGGCCAGCCTGGACCTGGTGCCGGCACCACCGGCGGCCGGTTCGGCCGCCCTCGCCCTGGACGAACAGGTCAGCCGTGAAGCCCGCGCGCTGCGTGGCAGCCCGCGCTTCGCCCAGGCCGGCGTCGATGCGGAACTCGGCTTCCCCGAAGGCGCCAACCACTTCTCCTGCGCCGCCGACATCGACGTCGATGCAGTGAAGACCCCGGCGCTGTACCGACTGCTGGAGCGCAGCCGGATCGACGCCAGCGCCGCCACCAAGGCGGCCAAGAACCACTACCAGCGCCCGCGCCCGTTCATGGTCAACGGTGAGCCGACCTGCTCGCCGAAGGACGAGGACGGCCTGCGCAAGAACGGTTCCTATCCGTCCGGCCACACCTCGATCGGCTGGGCCTGGGCCCTGATCCTGTCGGAGATCGCGCCGGACCGCGCCGATGCCATCCAGGCCCGCGGCCGCAACTACGGCGAGAGCCGCCTGGTGTGCAACGTGCACTGGCAGAGCGACATCCTCGAGGGCCGCTTCATGGGCGCGGCCGCCGTGGCCCGCCTGCATGACAACGCTGCCTTCAACAAGGACCTGCTGGCCGCACGCAAGGAGATCGAGGCGGCGCGCAAGGCCGGTCGGCACTCCAGCCGCGACTGCGCCACCGAGAATGCGGTGCGGAAGATCCGCCCGCAGAGCGCGCTGTAAGTGATGGTCCGGGGTCAGAGCCCTTCCCTGCGGAAAGGGATCTGACCCCGGCGCGGAATGCCGACCCCATCGGGGTCGGATCCCTTTCCGCAGGGAAGGGCTCTGACCCCGCACAGCAGAAGGGCCGGCATTGCGCCGGCCCTTCTGCATTGCATCAACGCAGCCACCGCATCAGAACTTCGCGGTGAACTCCACGCCCCAGGTACGCGGCTCGTTGAGGAAGCCGGTCAGGTTGTTGAAGTCGATCGCGCCGACCACGCGGGTCTGGTTGGTCAGGTTGCGACCGAACACCGCCACGTCGTACTGGCCGTAATCCCAGTTGTAGCCCAGGCGCAGGCCGCCTTCCAGCGAACTGCGGCCGCGGAATTCCGGCGACTCGTAGATGAAGAAGTTCACCGCACTGCGGTAGGCCCAGTCGGTGTAGGCGTACAGCTCGCTGCCATCGCTGAGCGGGAAGCCCACGCGCAGGGTCGCGTTGTGGATCCACTTCGGCGCCTGCGGCAGCGGGTTGCCGTTCACCAGCGCATAGGTCTGGCCGTTGATCACCGTGGTCGGGTCGGTGATGGTGCAGCCACCGCCGCAGATCGCCACCGCCAGGTTCTTGTCCTTGATCTCGGTGTCGTTGTAGCTGCTGCCGAAGGTCAGCAGGACGTTGTCGGCCAGGTAGGCCTCCAGGTCCAGCTCGACGCCCTGGCCGATGGTCTTGTCGGCGTTGAGCAGGGTGGCGGTGTTGTTGCTGCCGCCCACCGCGATCAGCTGCTGGCCATCGACGTTGTAGCGGAACACGCTCAGGCCCAGGCGCGCGCGGCGCTCGAACAGGTCGGCCTTGATGCCGGCCTCGTACGAGATCACCTTCTCCGAATCGGCCTGCGACAGGCCTGGCGCGAAGGCCAGGCGGCCCTGGATCGACGGCGCGCGGAAGCCCTTGGCCACGCGGGCATAGGCGTTGATGTCGTCGGTCAGCTTGTAGACGCCGCTGAGGTCCCAGCTGACGTCGTTGACGTCGGTGTTGGCCAGGTACGGGCCACTGACCGGGGTGCCGAACGGAACGGCCTGCAGCACGCTGGCGCTGAAGTCCTTCTTGTCCTGGGTGTAGCGCACGCCGGCACGCAGCTTGAAGCGGTCGGTGACATCGAAGTCACCCGAGGCGAACACCGCCCAGGCCTTGTTGCGCTGGTTCTGCACCACGTGGCCGGTCTGCGGATTGCCCGGGGCCAGCGAGTCGTAGTTGAAGTTGTTGATGGTCACGTCTTCATCGAAGTAGAAGACGCCGGCCTGCCAGTCGAAGCGGCCCCACTCGTTGGACTCGATGCGGACTTCCTGCGTCCACTGGCGGTGATGCGGCAGGCCGTCAGCCGACTCCGACGAGAACGGAATCAGGCCGGGGCCGTAGTTGCCGGCGCCAAGGAACGCCGCGCCGTAGCCACCGTCGATGTCACCGCGGTTGAGCGATTCGGCGGTTTCGTAGCCGGTGATCGAGTGCAGCGTCACCGAGCCGAGGTTCCACTGCAGGCGCGCGCTGCCACCCCAGGTCTTCAGGTCGGAGAAGTTGACGCCGTCGTTGGCCACCTTGTCGCGGTCGAAGTTCTCGACCAGCGAGTTGCCACCCTTCTCGATGATGTTGGCGCGGAACAGGCGGGCGGTGCCATTGAGCTTGCGCTTGTGCAGGTTGAACAGCGCTTCGAAGTCATCGCCTTCGTACAGGAACTGCACGCGGCCGGCGGCTTCGTCATAGCCTTCGAAGCCACTGTTGGGAGCGCCGACGCGGGTGTTGTCGACCCAGTCATCGCGGCGCTGGTAGATCGCCGAGACGCGTGCCGACCAGCGATCGGTCAGCGGGCCGCCGTAGGCGCCCTGCACGTTCCAGCTGTTGTAGCTGCCGTAGCCCACGCGCACGTAGCCGTCAGCATCCTGCGACGGTCGCGCCGAATCGAACTTGACCACGCCGGCCGGGGTGTTGCGGCCGAACAGCGTGCCCTGCGGACCACGCAGCACTTCCACGTTGGCCAGGTCGAACAGCGGGAAGCCCTTCAGCAGCGGGCTTTCCTGCACCACGTCGTCGTACACCAGCGAAACCGGCTGCGACGCATTGAGGTCGAAGTCGGTGTTGCCCAGGCCGCGGATGTAGAAGCGCGGGAAGGCACGGCCGTAGGACGACTCGATGTTGAGGCTGGGCACGCGTGCGGCCAGGAAACGGATGTCATCGCCGGCCGAACCGAGCACATCCAGCTTCTCGCCCTGGATCGCGGAGAGCGCGACCGGCACGTCCTTGGCGTTCTCGACACGGCGCTGCGCGGTCACCTGCAGGGCGTCGAGGGCAACCGGATCCTTGGCAGCGGGGGTTTCCTGGGCGGCTGCTACCAGCGGCAGCAGGGCGGAAAGAGCGGCAACGAGGGGGCGCGCGACCGGAAATCGGCCACGGGAAGTGCGGGTCGGGGACATGGCGGTAGGCTGTGTTTGGAGGGGTGGTAAAACGGCGCTACCAGATAATTGTTGCAATACAGCACCTACGCCGCAAATGCCCGCCGTTCATGGCCCCGTCGCCGGCACCCCCGGGCGCTCGCTAGACTCGGGGTTTCCACGCGACGGACCCGCCGCCATGACCCAGTGGTACTTCCATGCCTCCGCCCAGGCCGAGCGAATCGGCCCGCTTGATGACGGGGCCGCACGCCGCTACGCGCAGGCCAATCCACGCGCCCTGGCATGGTGCCAGGGCATGAGCGGGTGGACGCCGATCGCCGAGGTGGCCGAGCTGCAGGCTCCGGCCCCGGGCATGCCCAACACACCGCCGCCGGTCCCGGTCGCCGCCGGCGCCAGCGGCCGCGCCGACGACATCGAGTTCCGCATCGTCGGCCATGAAATGCAGTTCGTGGAGATCGAGCTCGACCCCGGCGAGAGCGCCATTGCCGAGGCCGGCGCCTTGATGTTCAAGGACGCCACGGTACAGATGGACACGGTGTTTGGCGCTGCCAACGGTGACCAGGGCGGCTTCATGGGCAAGGTGATGGCCGCCGGCCGCCGTGTGCTGACCGGCGAGAGCCTGTTCGCCACCGTCTACACCCAGAGCGGGCATGGCAAGGGCAAGGTCGCCTTCGCCGCGCCCTACCCCGGCACGGTGCTGGCGATGAAACTGGACCAGCACGGCGGCCGCCTGATCTGCCAGAAGGACAGCTTCCTGGCCGGCGCGCGCGGCGTGCAGATCGGCGTGCAGTTCCAGCGCAGGATCATGACCGGCCTGTTCGGCGGCGAGGGCTTCATCATGCAGAAGCTGGAAGGCGACGGCTGGGTGTTCATCCATGCCGGTGGCTGCGTGATCGAGCGCGAGCTGGCCGCCGGCGAGCGCCTGGACGTGGATACCGGCTGCGTGGTGGCCTACCACTCCAGCGTGGACATGGACGTGCGCCGGGTGGCCGGCATCAAGAGCATGCTGTTCGGCGGCGAAGGCGTGTTCCTGGCCACGCTGACCGGCCCCGGCAAGGTCTGGCTGCAGTCGCTGCCGTTCTCGCGCCTGGCCGGCCGCATGTGGATGGCCGCACCGCAGGGCGGCGGCCAGAGCCGCGGCGAAGGCTCGGTGCTGGGCGGCCTGGGCCGGATGCTGGATGGTGACAACCGGTTCTGACCCACTCATTTGGTAGGTGCCAACCTTGGTTGGCACATTCCTTCAGCGCGCGACCAGGCATTTGTGCGGACCAAGGTCCGCACCCACCAGAAGCGATTCACGTTTTTTTTGCTGAATAGGGAGTTCCCCCCACCCTGCCCGCCCCGCCACGGCTTCGGTATGCTGGCGCCCTTTCCTGAATCCAGCGCCGCGAGCGCACTGCCGATGAGCCTGTTCCGCCCCCGCATGCTGCTGTCCGTCGCCCTGATCGGCCTGCTGGCCGGCTGCGGTGGCGACCCGGTCCGCCCCACGCCGCCGCCGGCGCCGACCGTGGTGCCGCAGGCCAAGCCGATCAGGATCGGCATCGCCCTCGGTGGCGGCGCGGCCAAGGGCTTCGCGCACATCGGCGTGATCAAGATGCTGGAAGCCAACGGCTTCGAGCCGGCCGTGGTCTCCGGCACCAGCGCCGGCAGCGTGGTCGGTGCGCTGTATGCCAGCGGCATGGACGCCTCCCAGATGCAGAGCAAGGCAGTCGCGCTGGACGAAGCCAGCATCCGCGACGTACGCCTGTTCTCCGGTGGCCTGGTGCAGGGCCAGAAGCTGCAGGACTACGTCAACGAGCAGGTCGCCAACCGTCCCGCCGAGCGCCTGAAGAAACCGTTCGCCGCCGTTGCCACCCAGCTGGAAACGGGCGAGCGCGCGATCTTCGTGCGCGGCAACGTCGGCCAGGCGGTGCGCGCGTCGAGCAGCATCCCCGGTGTGTTCGAGCCGGTGAAGATCGGCGGCCGCAATTACATCGACGGCGGCGTGGTCAGCCCGGTGCCGGTGGATGCCGCGCGCCAGCTCGGCGCCGACTTCGTGATCGCCGTGGACATCTCCAGCAAGGCCAGCGGCAAGGCACCGACGGACATGCTGGGCATCGTCAACCAGTCCATCTCGATCATGGGCCAGCGCCTGGGCGAGCAGGAGCTGGCGCGCGCCGACATCGTCATCCGTCCGAAGGTACTGGACATCGGCGCCGCCGATTTCAGCCAGCGCGGCACCGCGATCCTGGAAGGCGAGAAGGCCGCAATGGCGGCCATGCCGCAGATCCGCGCGAAGATCCAGCAGTTGCAGCGCGCGCGCGCCGCCGCAGCGGCACCCGCGCCGGTGGCCGCACCAAAGTGCGAGGAAGCCTCGCGCCTGGGCAAGCTGATGGGCCGCAAGGACAAGTGCTGATCCATTGATGCCAGGCCACCGGGCACGCCTGGTGGCTGCTCAGGGCTCCAGCTGCGACAACGGCAACGCCTGGAAACCCTTCACCGTTCGCAGCACGAAGCTGGAATTGGCATCGGCCACGCCGCCGGCGTTGAGCAGCCGGTCCAGCAGGAAGTGCGAGAAGTGCTCCAGGTCGCGCACGTAGACGTGCAGCAGGTAGTCCATGTCGCCGGTCAGCGCATGGCAGGCCACCACCTCGTCCCACGCTTGCACGCTGTCCACGAAGTGGCCGATGGCGGCCTGGTCATGCTTTTCCAGCTGCACGCGCACGAAGGCCTGCAGGCCCAGGCGCAGCTGGCGCGGTTCCAGCCGCGCGCCATAGCCGACGATCACGCCCTCGCTTTCCAGCCGCTGCAGGCGGCGCAGGCAGGCCGAGGGCGAGAGGTTCACCCGTGTCGCCAGCTCGGCGTTGGTGGCGCGCCCATCCCGCTGGATTTCAGCCAGTAGACGTATATCCGTGCGATCGAACTGGACTTCTCCGGCCATTGTTGCCCCGCAACATGGTGAGTACGCAAGGATATTGCGCCAACAAGGCCAATCGACGCAACTTTTGCAACCCTGTTGCGTGCGCCCTGCCCTAGCATCATGGGTATCCCGTCAAGGAGTGCCCCATGGACCTCGCCCAGCCCCGCCGCGTCGAACACCAGCAGACCGACAAGGGCTACGTGCCGGTGTATACCACCGCGCTCGTCGAGCAGCCGTGGGACACCTACAGCGCCGACGACCACGCCACCTGGAGCACGCTGTACCAGCGCCAGCGCGAACTGCTGGTCGGCCGCGCCTGCCAGGAGTTCCTGGACGCGCAGGACGAGATGGGCATGAGCGCACACATGATTCCGCGCTTCGACCAGCTCAACGAAGTACTGGGCGCCGCCACCGGCTGGACCCTGGTCGGCGTTGAAGGCCTGCTGCCGGAACTGGATTTCTTCGACCACCTGGCCAACCGCCGTTTCCCGGTGACCTGGTGGATCCGTCGCCCGGACCAGATCGACTACATCGCCGAACCGGACCTGTTCCACGATCTGTTTGGCCACGTGCCGCTGCTGATGAACCCGGTGTTCGCCGACTACATGGAGGCGTACGGCCGTGGCGGCGTCAAGGCCCACGCGATCGGCCCGGGTGCACTGCAGAACCTGACCCGCCTGTACTGGTACACGGTGGAGTTTGGCCTGATCGATACGCCCGACGGCCTGCGCATCTACGGCGCCGGCATCGTGTCGTCGAAGGGCGAGTCGCTGTACTCGCTGGAATCGCCCGCGCCCAACCGCATCGGTTTCGACCTGCAGCGGATCATGCGCACCAAGTACCGCATCGACACCTTCCAGAAGACCTACTTCGTCATCGACAGCTTCGAACAGCTGATGCAGGCGACGTCGCCGGACTTCACCCCGATCTACGCGGCACTGGCCGACCAGGCGCATCTGCCGGCCGGTGATGTGCAGGACGACGACCGCGTGTTCCAGAAGGGCACGGGTGAAGGCTGGGCCGACGGCGGCGACGTGTAAGCGCGTAACGCACACCGCTCCGCAGTGGAAACGGCGCACCCTGGTGCGCCGTTTTCGTTGTTGCCTGCACCGTTCTGTCGCGACGGCGCAGGCGAGGGCAGGGCACTCAGCCGTCCACGGCCCGGCAGGAACCGCGCACCATCAGTTGCGGATGCACGCTGGCCGCAGCCGGCGCCTCCGGTACGTCGGTCTGCACCAGCATCGCGGCAGCCATGCGGCCGATGTCGGAGACGTGGCGGCGTACCGACGTCAGCGGCGGCCACAGCCGCGACGCCAGCGGGCTGTCGTCGTAGCTGACGATCGACAACTGCTGCGGCACCGCGATGCCCGCACGCAATGCCACCTGGTAGACGCCCGCGGCGATTTCGTCGTTGCCGGTGAAGATCGCACTGGGGCGTTGTCCGCCCATCAGCAGGCGTTCGGCGGCATGCACGCCGGACTCGAAGGTGTCGCCCGCTTCCAGCACGCGCTCGCCCGGCAGGGTCACGCCGACCTGGGCCAGCCGATCAAGGAAGCCGTGGGTCCGCTCGCGGGCAGCGCGCCGGTCACCGGGACCGGCAATCACCGCGATGTCGCGGTGGCCGAGCGAGAGCAGGTAGCCCGCAGCCGCCGCCGCACCATCGCGATCGTGGGTGACCACCGCCTGCACGTCTTCTTCCGACGCATGCGCGTTGATGCGGATGTGGCGGCAGTCGATCGCGTCGAGCATCTGCGCCAGCGCCATCGATTCGGAGGCGCGCGGGCCGAGGATCACGCCATGCAGTTTCTGCTGCTGCACGAAACGGCGCACGCCGTCCGCACAGTCCGGATCCTGGCTGTTGCACGGGTGCACCACCAGCTCGTAGCCGGTGCCGCGCAGCGCTTCCAGCGCGCCGTGCTGCAGGTCGACAATGCATTGGGCGCCGGGGTCGTCATACACCAGGCCGATCAGGAAGGAGCGGCGGAACGCGAGTCCGCGCGCCAGCGGGTCGGGCACGTAACCGACCTCCCGCATCAACGCCTCGACCTTGTCGCGGGTGTCTTTGCGCACCAGCGGCGAGTTGTTGATGATTCTTGAAACCGTTTTCTTGGAAACTCCCGACAGTCGTGCGATGTCGTTGATCGTGGCAGCCTTGCCTTTCGATGCCGGCAACGCGGCATCGCTCATATTTCGCACTGACATGTATAGAACCAGGTAAGTCGGAGAATTCTAGCCTTGCACCCGTCGGATGCGAAGTTGCGGAACGTCGCAGCGGATCTGAATCGCGTCGTGTTCGACACGTTTTGCTGCGCGAGGTTCCCTTGTGATTGCTCTAGTGCCTCTGCATCTGAACCGTTCTTCTGCGCGTGTTCACCCTGAATGCGGACGCGACGCGCGCGAACGCCAACATTCCCTTAACCATGCTCCGCTACAGTCAGGTGCATGGACCTGCAGACCTCTCCGTTTCCGCCGTTCCGTGGCCGCGACCGGTTGATCGCTGCGGTCGATGCGGCGGTGACCGCCGGTGATGCCGGGCGCATCACCGCCGACCTGCAGCTGGCGCTGCAGGAAGCCATAACCGACAGCCGCATCGAATTGCCCGAATGCGTGCATCGGCCGGTCAGTGATCATTACGCGCGACGTCCGCTGTACCACAGCCGCGAACACGGCTACAGCGTGATCGCCATGAGCTGGGGCCCAGGGCAGGGCACGCCGCTGCACGACCACGATGCCATGTGGTGTGTGGAGGGAGTGTGGTTGGGCGAACTGGAGATCACCCGTTACGAGCTGCTGGAGCGCGCCGGCGAGCGCTGGCGTTTCCACCGCCACGCCACGCTGCGCGGAGGCTGCGGCAGTGCCGGCAGCCTGATCCCGCCGCACGAGTACCACACCCTGCGCAACGCCAGCGACGACGCATTGGCGATTTCTGTGCACGTGTACGAGTCGCAGATGGAGCGCTCGGCGGTGTTCGACCCGCTCGGTGGCGACTGGTACCAGCGCCGCATCCAGGCGCTGCAGGCCGACCCGGCCTGACCGGGGCAGGGCGGCGGGGCGACGCTGCCAGCACCTTCGTGAGCCACGTGGCATCATGCGCCGCTGCGCTGCCGTACCCGGCGGCGATCCGCGATGCCCCGTCGGGCAAGGAGCAAGACCATGTCCAGCGCTGATCCGCGCCTGCGCGCGCTGTTGAAGCTGGCACCGGTGATCCCGGTGTACACCCCCGAAGATGTGAATGAAGCGGTCGACGTCGCCCAGGCACTGTTCCGCGGCGGCCTGCCGGTAATCGAGGTGACGCTGCGCACGCCGCAGGCGCTGGATGCGATCAAGGCGATGGTCGAGGCCGTGCCGGACGCGGTGATCGGTGCCGGCACCGTACTCGACGCCGCGCAGATGCAGGCAGCAAAGCAGGCCGGCGCGCGATTCGCGGTGTCCCCCGGTGCCACGCCGGCGTTGTATGCGGCCGCGCGTGATGCCGACCTGCCGTACCTGCCCGGTGCCGCCACCGCCTCGGACCTGATCCTGGGCCTGGAGCATGGCCAGGACACCTTCAAGTTCTTCCCGGCGGTACAGGCCGGCGGCGCCGCGCTACTGGCCGCCTGGCACGGTCCGTTCGCCGATGTGCGCTTCTGCCCGACCGGCGGCATCAGTGCGCAGACCGCACCGCAGTTCCTGCATCTGCCCAACGTGCTGTGCGTGGGCGGTTCGTGGCTGACCACCCCGGCACTGCTGCAGACCCGCGACTGGGAGGCGATCGAACGCCTGGCCCGCGAGGCGTCCGTGCTGGCCAGCTGAACCTGCTCCGCGAATCTTCAAAGGTTTGATCGTGATCAAAGCGCCGGCCTCGTGCCGGCGTCATTCTGTGGGCAAGCGCACTACGGAGATCCGAACATGAATTCGACCATGAAGGCCGCTGTCGTGCGTGAGTTCGGCAAGCCACTGGTGATCGAGGAAGTCTCGGTACCACGCCCGGGGGCGGGCGAGGTACTGGTCAGGATCGAGGCCTGTGGCGTCTGCCACACCGACCTGCACGCCGCCGAGGGCGACTGGCCGGTGAAACCGAACCCGCCGTTCATCCCCGGCCACGAGGGCGTGGGGCACGTCGTGGCCGTGGGAGGCGGGGTAGGGCACGTCAAGGAAGGCGACAGGGTCGGCATCCCCTGGTTGTACTCGGCGTGTGGCCATTGCGAACACTGCCTGGGTGGCTGGGAAACGCTGTGCGAGACACAGCGCAATACCGGTTACTCGGTCAACGGCGGCTTCGCCGAGTACGCACTGGCCGATGCCAACTATGTCGGCCTGCTTCCGAAGGACGTGGGCTTCGTCGAGATCGCACCGGTGCTGTGCGCCGGCGTGACCGTCTACAAGGGCCTGAAGGTCACCGACACCAAGCCCGGCGACTGGGTGGCGATTTCCGGCATCGGTGGCCTGGGCCACATGGCGGTGCAGTACGCCCGTGCGATGGGCCTGAACGTGGCTGCGGTGGACGTGGACGACAACAAGCTGGCATTGGCCCGGCAGCTCGGCGCGCAGATCACCGTGAACGCGCGTACCACCGATCCGGCCGCCTTCCTCAGGAAGGAGATCGGCGGCGCGCACGGCGCCCTGGTCACGGCGGTCTCACCGAAGGCGTTCGAGCAGGCGCTGGGCATGGTCCGCCGTGGCGGCACCGTCTCGCTCAACGGCCTGCCGCCCGGCAATTTCCCGCTGGATATCTTCGGCATGGTGCTCAACGGCATCACCGTGCGCGGCTCGATCGTCGGCACCCGGCTGGACCTGCAGGAGTCGCTGCAGTTCGCCGCCGAAGGCAAGGTCGCGGCCACCGTCAGCACCGACCGCCTGGAGAACATCAACGACGTGTTCGCGCGCATGCACGCGGGCACCATTGAGGGCCGCGTGGTACTCGACTTCGCTGCCTGACCGCCTGTGCATGGCCGCCGTCGCTCCGTCCCCCTCTCCCACGGACGCGGCGGCCATGCCGATTCATCGGTAGTGCCGGCCGCTGGCCGGCAAACCCCAGGCGGTTCGGTAGTGCCGGCCGCTGGCCGGCAACGCGGGCACTCTGGCCGCCGTACAATGCGCGCATGCCCGGCCTGCTCAAGACCCTGTTCCTGTCCATCGTCGCCCTGATCGGCGGCGTCCTGTCGCTTGCGCTGGTCAGCAGCGTCGCCAGCTGGCTGCCCCCGTTGCTGGGCCTGTCGCCGGACAACAACAGCGTGCAGCTGGGCTGGGACCTCACCTTCAGCGTTCTTGGTGGCATCGCGGGCGTTTCCTTTGCCACCTATTACGCCCCCTGCTGGCCGCGTTCGCATGGCTTCTCGATCTGGTCGCTGATCGCGCTGGGCTGTGGCTACGCGATGTGGACGGCCGGTGCGGATTTCCCGTTCTGGTTCGTCATTTCGCTGCTGGCATCGCTGCCGCTGCAACTGCTGGCCGGTTGGTGGTTCGGCCGTCGCGCCTCGCGCGACGCAGGGTAACGGCGCCTTTGTAGAGCCGAGCCCATGCTCGGCTTTCATGCACATCCACACAGGCAGCCGAGCATGGGCTCGGCTCTACAGGTCCATGCGCGGCAGCGTCTGCTTCAACTGCGCGATGCCCTGCCATGGGTCACTCTTCAGGCGTTGCGCCCTCGCCAGCGCCTTGCCCATGGGAAAGGCGTCGGCAGCACTGATACGCGCCAGTTCCTCCCAGCGCAGCGGCACTGCCACACCGGCGGAATCGCGCGCGCGCAGCGACCACGAGCACACGCTGGTGGCCCCTCGGGTGTTGCGCAACCAGTCGATGAAGATGACGCCACTGCGCTTGGCCTTGCTCATCGTCGCCACATAGCGATCAGGTTGCTCCTTTGCCATTGCCTGCGCAAAGGCCTCGCAGAACGCCTTCGCCTCGTCCCAGCCAGCCTTGGGCTGCAGCGGTACCACCACATGCAGCCCCTTGCCGCCAGACAGCCGCACGAAGCTCTCCAGGCCCACCTGCTGCAGACGATCACGCACATCACGTGCACCCGATTTCACCTGTGCCCAGCTGACGCCGTTGCCAGGATCGAGATCGAATACCAGTCGATCCGGATGCTCGGTGTCTGCTACGGTCGCACCCCACGGATGCAGCTCCAGCGTGTTCATCTGCACCAGCTGCAGCAGGCCCCGTGCGTCGTCGATATAGACATAGTCCTCGCGGCCGCTCTTCTGCTGCAGGGGCACCGCGTGCACCGCGTCGCCCAGGCCGGGGCCATGATGCTTCTGGAAGAAACAGGCCTTGCCCACCCCATCGGGGCAGCGCAGCAATGACAGCGGCCGTCCGGCAATTTCGGGCAGGATCCAGCGCGCCATGCGCCGGTAATAGTCGGCCACGTCGCCTTTGCCCAGTCCCTGACTGGGAAACACCACCCGCTCCGGATGCGTGATCTGGACCTCACCCCCGGCTTCAGCAACTGCTGTTGCGTTGCTCATTCCCAGGTCCTCCTTCTGCTTGTCGCTGCGCAGCCGCTTGAAACTGGCCTGGCGCAGCAGGCCTTCCTTGCCCCAGCCACGGAACGCCACTTCCGCCACCGTCACCGGCTTCACCCAGCGCACGCTGGCGGCGCGGAACGGCACATGCGCCGGAAGCTGCAGCACCGGCGTCTTTACTGCCAGTGGCTGCAATGCCTTGAGCAGCGCGCGCAGGTTCTCGTCGTCGAAGCCGGTACCGACGCGGCCCACATAGCGCAGACCCTCCTTGTCCGGCGTTGCCAGCAACAATGATCCGAAACCCACCCGCGAGCCCCTGGGGGCCGTGTAGCCGACAATCACGAACTCGTCGGTGTCTTCGTGCTTCACCTTCACCCAGCTGCGCGCGCGGGTATTCACGTACGGGGCATCCACCTGCTTGCTGACGATGCCTTCGAATCCGGCCTGGCCACTGGCATCGAACACCTGCGGGCCCTGGTCGATCACATGTTCGCTGAAGGCCAGGATGCCGGGCACGGGTCCGATGAGATCCTTCAGCAGCGCTTTGCGTTCCAGCAATGGCGCACGACTGATGTCCGCGTTGGCCACACCCGGAAGATCGAACACGATGTAGCGCAGCGGATGCTTCGAGCTTCCATCGATCACGCGCTGCAACGCTGCGAAATCGCTGCGCCCTTCCTTGTCCAGCACCACCAGCTCACCGTCCAGGCGCGCATCGCGCACCGGCAGCGCCTGCACGGCCTGCACGACCTCGGGGAAGTCATCGGTCCAATCCAGGCCATTGCGGGAGCGGAGCTTCACCTCGCCGTCGTGCAGATCGGCCAGCAGGCGATAGCCGTCCCACTTGATCTCGTGCAGCCAACGCGCGCCGTCCGGCGCGCTGTCGCGATGATCGGTCAATTGCGGTTTGAACCCATGCGGGTAGGGCGTGTCACGTGCGCCGTCCAGTTTCAGCGCGCGCGCATGCCAGCGTGCATCGGCCTTGCGGGTAGCCGTGCGTGCGGCGGGCACAGCACGCCCTGCCTTCCCCCCAGTGCGCTTCATCACGGTGGATGCGCGCTTGGGCACGTGCGCGTCCAGCAGATCGTCTGCTTCGGCATCGCGCGCCTGCTCGTCGTCGCGCTTGATCAGCAGCCACTGCACCTGGCGTCCCTTCATTGCCGTGCGCACCAGCTTCCAGCCACCGGCCAGGCGTTGTCCATGCAGTACGAAGTCGATCTTTCCAGCTGCCAGCGCCTGCAGTGGATCGCCTTCGCAGGCCCAGGTGCCCTGATCGAACACCTCCACGTGCCCCGCGCCGTAGTGGCCTTCGGGAATGTCGCCTTCGAAGCCAGCGTAGGACAACGGGTGATCTTCCACTTCCACGGCCAGCCGCTTCTCGCCGACGCGAAGCGAAGGACCTTTCGGCACCGCCCAGCTCTTCAGCACGCCGTCCATCTCAAGGCGGAAGTCATAGTGGCGCGAACTGGCATGATGCAGCTGGATGACGAAGGTTGGCCGCCGCTGCGGATCACCGCGTGCGGGTGTGTCGTCAGGCTCCGGCGTCTGCCCTGTGCCTCCGCCAAGCCGGCGCTTGCGCCGGTACTGGTGCAGCGACATGGTTCAACCTGCCTTGCGCCGTGGTGCGGCCTTCTTCGCAGCCTTCTTCGTTGTCTTCTTTGCGGCCTTCTTCACCGTCGACTTTGCAGCTGCCTTGCGCGTTGCGGCCTTCTTCGCCGGCGTGCGCTTGTTCGCATCCAGGCTCTTCTGCAGCAACGCCATGAAGTCGACAACGTTCGTTGTCGCATCCTCGTGTGGTGCGGGCTCATCTTCCACCCGCGTGGTGCCGCCCTTGGACTTGATGCGCTTGTTCAGCACCTGCTGCAGGCGCTCGCGGAATTCATCGTGGTAGTGCGATGGGTCCCAATCGCCGGACATCGACTCGATCAACTGCTCGGCCATCGCCGTTTCCTTGCTGGTGATGCGGTAGTCGGACAGCTTGCCGGCAGGCAGCTTGTAGTCCTCGGGATCCACCAGTTCCTGCGGATAGCGCAGGATCATCAGCACCAGCGCGTCCGCATGCGGCATCACCGCACACAGGTACTCGCGCGTGCGCACCACCACCCGGGCAATGCCTACCTTGCCGGTACTGCGCAGCGTTTCGCGCAGGAGCACGTAGCCCTTTTCGGCCTTCTTGCCGGGCACCAGCAGGTACGGCTTCTCGTAGTAGCGCGGGTCGATCTGCGCTGCGTCCACGAAGGATTCCACCTCCACCGCTTCGTGGCTTTCCGGCGCCGCCGAGCGGATGTCGCCTTCCTCCAGCACGACATAACTGCCCTTGTCGTACTCATAGGCTTTGACGATGTCCTTCCAGGGCACTTCCTCGCCGGTGTCGGCGTTGACCCTTTCGAAACGGATCGGCTTGCGATCGCGCGAGTCGAGCATGCGGAACTGCAGGTCAACCTTGCGTTCGCCGGACATCAGCGACACCGGCACATTGAGCAGTCCGAAGGACAGCGTACCGGTCCAGATCGGGCGGGCCATGGACGCACCTTTGATGGGGCAGGGCACCCAGCTTCGGATGGGCGGTGTAAACCACCCGTGTCGATACCGTGCACGTGGGTTCCACGCAGGTGCGGTAGTGCCGGCCGCCGGCCGGCAGAGCTCGCGGCCTCAAGTGTCCTGGGGTTGCCGGCCAGCGGCCGGCACTACTGCAGCAACGGCCTCACCGCCGCCGCCGGAATATGGTCCAGCGCGCGCCAGGCGTCCTCCACCACCGGCCGCGCCTGCGACCAGCCCAGCCGCGACTGCCCGCGCATCTGTTCCCAGTGCTCGGCCAATTCCTCGCAGGTATCGGCAGCGTCGCCGCGCGGCCAGTCGGCAGCATGGGTTGTCAACGCGAAGGCATAGACCGGGCACAGGTCACGCCAGTTGCGATGACTTTGCCCGCGACGTTCCTCGTAGTCACTGAGCATGTACTGCAGATAGTCCTGGGCCACCGCCTGCGGATCCTCATGGCGGCGCGTGCGGCGCTGCGCGGTACGTTGGCCGAGCGGATCGAGCAGGGCGTTGAACACGGACGGTGCGGGTCGTTCAAGACGGGGCATGGCCGGCTCCTGCAGCGGGGCGGGTGGGCAGGAATACGCGCGGTGCCGTTACCAGCGGGTGAGCGAGATGTTCATGACGCCAGGTTCGCGGCGGCTTTACCTGCGTCGCGGTGTAGTGGGAACCCCGAGCGCAGGTAGCCAGACCATGAGCCGAGAGACCTCCCGCGACCCGCTGCGCGCAAACCACCCGCCCATTCCGGGCGAGCAGCGCGGCAAACGCGATGCCGACAACGCCGACTACCGTGGCACCGGCGCACCGTTCTTCGATGCCGAGCACGGGAGCGACCATCTGCCGGTGAAGCACGAGGCTGAACAGGCGGCGCAGGACCGCAAGGATGGCGGTGACCGCCATCGCGGTGGCCAGGAAAGCCCGCTCAAGCGCCGCGAACGCAAGCAGCGCGCCAGCGACAACCAGGACGAAGCGCTGGAGGAGACCTTCCCGGCCAGCGACCCGACATCGCCGTTCGTGCCAGCCAAGGCCCCCGACTGACGGGTAGTGCCGGCCGCTGGCCGGCAACCTCCTGACGTCCTGCACGGCGCGATGCCGGCCAGCGGCCGGCACTACCCCTTCAACGCCACGACCATTGCAGGCC
Source organism: Stenotrophomonas muris (assembly GCF_052751275.1). Classification (NCBI taxonomy): domain Bacteria; kingdom Pseudomonadati; phylum Pseudomonadota; class Gammaproteobacteria; order Lysobacterales; family Lysobacteraceae; genus Stenotrophomonas; species Stenotrophomonas muris. The sequence goes on from NZ_CP199879.1 coordinate 3,725,346, forward strand.
GACGTTGGCCCGCCGTCCCGGTCCCGGTTCGTAGAAGCGCCCGTTGCCATCGTTGACGATCACCGAGCCTATGTAGGCCTGGTCCAGCACGTTCTCCATCCGGGCGAAGGCGCGCAGCTCGCCACCCGGCAGGGCCCAGCGACGGCCGCCTTCCAGATGCAGCAGGGCGAAGCCGGGCGCGCGTTCGGTCGCCACGTCGTTGACTACGGTATCACTGCTGGCGGAGGCCTCCAGCGCCCACTGCCACTGGCCGGGCGACCATTGCAGCCGGGCAAAGGCCTGCTGGCGCGGTACCCCGGGCAGGCGGCTGCCGGCGGCAACCAGGGTGTTGGAGGTGAGGTACGGCGAACGCGCCTGCGCCTGCAGCCAGGTCCACGCCAGCTGCAGCTCCAGCTGCTCGGCCAGCGGCTGGCGATACTGCAGTTCCACACCCTGGCGGCGGGTGCGGCCGATGTTGCGATAGGTGCTGCGACCGCCGATGTTGCTGGCAACTGCCAGCTCATCGTCGGTATCTGCACGGAACAGGCTGACATCGAGCTGGGTTCCATCCTGTGCGTGCCACTTGCTGCCTAGCTCCAGGCTGCGGCTGCGGGCGGCCGCCAGATCCAGCGCCAGACCCGCCTGACCATCGGCGCGATACCCCAGCTCGTTGAAGGTGGGGGTCTCGAATCCACGCCCCACGGCGGCATGCAGGCGCCACTGCGGGCTGGCCTCGAAGCTGACGCCTGCCACCGGCGTGGTCGCCTGGTAGCGCCGGTGGCCACTGTCATCCGGGTTGCGGGTGGTGATGTAGCGATCGTCCGAGTCGAAACGCACCGCGCTGTGGCGCACCCCGGCCAGCAGCGACCAGCGCGGACTCCATTGCCACCAGGCCTGGGCGAACTGGTCCACGTTCTGCACGGTATCGATCTGGTCACGACGCAGGCGCCCGCGCACCCCGAGGGCGCTGCCCACGAAGTTCTCGTAGCCGGTGCGGTGCTGGCGCTGGCGGTCGGCGCTGAGCCCGGCCACCAGGTCCAGCGGCCGGCCGGCGAGGTCGCCGTGCCAGCCCCAGCGCGCGTCCAGCCCGCCATACCCGCCCTGCAGATCGATCACGCCGCCGGCATGCAGCGGGCTGTTGGTCTGGGGTGCCGGCGGAATCGGCAGGTATTGGGTCACCGTGCGTTGGCCGGCATAGCCCATCAATTGCCAGCGCTGTGCCCCGGTCTCCCGGGTCCAGCGCAGGCCAGCCTGCTGCTGGCGCACCGATTTGCGGGTGTTGTACTGGTGCGCGACTGCCGTGGCCTGGCGCGGATCAGCCGCCACCTGGGCACGGCTCAGGCCCAGCGGATCCTGCGCATCGGGGGCATCCAGCGCATTGAGCAGCAACTCCAGCCGCCCACCGCCCAGATCACCACCAACGCGTGCGTTGAGCGATTCGCGGCGCGCACGGCTGTGGTCCCGCCAGCCATCGGTGCGGAAGTGGTTGGCCGCGATGTTGTAGTCCAGCGCTGGGCCGGCACCCTTGAGCTGTGCGCCGACACTGAGCGTGTTGTCGGCGCCGGCATTCACGCGCAACCGCCACGGGTCACCGGCCTGGCCCTGCGCGCTCCAGACCTGCAGCACGCCACCGGAGGAATTGCCGTACAGCGCCGAGAACGGCCCGCGCAGCACCTCGATGCGCTCGGCGCCCAACAGGCTGGCATGCGACAGCTGGCCCTGGCCGTCAGGCATGGTGGCCGGCACGCCGTCGATCAGCACCCGCACCCCGCGCACGCCGAAGGTCGAGCGTGCGCCGAAGCCACGAATCGACAGCTGCGTGTCCTGGGCGAAGTTCTGCCGGTCACGTGCCAGCAGTCCGGGGACCCCGGCCAAGGCCTCAGACAGCTGCGCACCGGTGCCCGCGCGGCTGGCGTCCATCCAGACCGTGTCCTGGCTGGCCGGCAGCGCGAACGGATCGATGCCCGGCACCCGGGCGGCCTGTACCTGCACCGCAGGCAGGGCGGTGGGCGCAGGCTCGGCCACCGCCGTCCAAGGCGACAGCAGCAGGGCGGACAGCGGCAGGCAACGGCGTCGTGCGGCGGGATTCATGATTCAGGTTGATGGATCGGGCGGCAACGCACGCCATGGTACGGGGCCGCGGATGACGATGGCGGCGGCCAGCCCCGGCAGGCTTTGTTACGATGGGCTGTTTCCGGCCGAAAAGCCGCGGACCGCGTAGCGCACTTCCTCCCCCTTTCCGTCTACCGAACGAGTACCGCCGTGTCCTTCTTTGCAAACGTGGAACTGGTCCCAGGCGACCCGATCCTGGGCCTGACCGAGGCGTACAACGCCGACAGCCGCCCGACCAAGGTCAACCTGGGTGTGGGCATCTACTACGACGAGAGCGGCCGCATTCCGCTGCTGCGCGCCGTCAAGCAGATCGAGCAGCAGCTCGCCGCTGAAGCCAAACCGCGCGGCTACCTGCCGATCGATGGCCTGCCGGCGTACACGCAGGCGACGCGTGAGCTGGTGTTCGGCAAGGATTCGCCGCTGCTGGCCGCCGGCCGCGTGACCACCGCGCAGACCGTTGGTGGCAGCGGTGCGCTGCGCGTCGGCGCCGACGTGCTGAAGAAGCTGCTGCCGCACGCCACCGTTGCGCTGAGCAACCCGAGCTGGGAAAACCACCGTGCGGTGTTCAGCGCCGCTGGTTTCGAGGTGCTGGATTACACCTACTTCGACCCGGGCACCCATGGCGTCGATTTCGACGGCATGCTGGCCGACCTGGGCAAGCTGGAAGCCGGCACCGTGGTGCTGCTGCACGCCTGCTGCCACAACCCCACCGGCGCTGACCTCACGGTCACCCAGTGGAAGCAGGTCGCGCAACTGCTGAAGGACAAGCAGCTGTTCCCCTTCATCGACATGGCCTACCAGGGCTTCGACAAGGGCATCGAGCAGGACGGCGCAGCGGTGCGCATCATCGCCGAAGCCGGCATCGACAGCTTCATCGTCGCCAACTCGTACTCCAAGTCGTTCTCGCTGTATGGCGAGCGCGTGGGTGCGCTGTCGATGGTGGCGCCGACCGCCGCTGACGCCAAGGCCGTGCAATCGCAGGTCAAGCGCGTGATCCGCACCATCTACTCCAGCCCATCCACCCACGGCGCTGCACTGGTGGCCGGCGTGCTGACCAACCCGGAACTGCGTGCGATGTGGGAGCAGGAGCTGACCGAGATGCGCGAGCGCATCCACGCCCTGCGCCACGGCCTGGTCGAGAAGCTGGCCGCTGCCGGTGCACCGCAGTTCGGTTTCATCAACGAGCAGGCCGGCATGTTCTCCTACTCCGGCCTGAGCCGTGAGCAGGTCGAGCGCCTGCGCGACGAGTTCGGCATCTACGCCGTCGGCACCGGCCGTATCTGCGTGGCCGCGCTGAACCAGAACAACCTGGAATACGTCGCCAAGGCCGTGGCCACCGTCGCCAAGGGCTGAAGCAACGCTCCAGTAGCTTGAGGACAAAGGCGCCGAAAGGCGCCTTTGTTTTTTGCGCCCTGGTCTCTGTAGAGCCGAGCCTACGCTCGGCTTGTGCGGCATGAAGGACGAAGAGCAGCCGAGCGCGGGCTCGGCTCCACGGAAGGAAGGCGCCACGAGCGCAACGCATCTGGAAACGATTACGCCTTCCCGCGCTCACGCACGCCCCCGCCAGACGGGCGACAATAGGCGTTTTCCCGCTGCCGAGACCTGCCCGCTCATGTCCCGTACTTCGTTGACCCGCTTCCTGATCCAGGAACAGCACGCCGGCCGCATCAATGCCGACCTGCGCCAGCTGATCGCGGTCGTCGCCCGCGCCTGCACCAGCATCTCCATCGCCGTCAGCAAGGGCGCCCTCGGTGGCGTGCTCGGCGACGCCGGTACCGGCAACGTGCAGGGTGAAGCGCAGAAGAAGCTCGACGTCATCAGCAACGAGATCCTGCTCGAAGCCAACGCCTGGGGTGGCCACCTCGCCGCCTGCGCCTCGGAGGAAATGGACCACAGCCAGCCGGTGCCGGACATCTATCCCCGCGGTGATTTCCTGCTGCTGTTCGATCCCCTCGATGGCAGCTCCAACATCGACGTCAACGTCTCCGTCGGCACCATCTTCTCCGTGCTGCGCTGCCCGACCAATGTCGAGCTGCCGGGCGACGACGCCTTCCTGCAGCCGGGCAGCAAGCAGATCGCCGCCGGCTACTGCATCTACGGGCCCAGCACCCAGCTGGTGCTGACCGTCGGCCATGGCACCCACGCCTTCACCCTGGACCGCGAGAAGGGCGAGTTCGTGCTGACCACCGAGAACATGCAGATCCCGGCGGCCACCCAGGAATTCGCGATCAACATGTCCAACCAGCGCCACTGGGAAGCGCCGATGCAGGCCTACGTCGGCGACCTGCTGGCGGGCAAGGAAGGCGTACGCGGCAAGAACTTCAACATGCGCTGGATCGCCAGCATGGTGGCCGACGTGCATCGCATCCTTACCCGCGGCGGCATCTTCATCTACCCGTGGGACAAGAAGGACCCGTCCAAGGCCGGCAAGCTGCGCCTGATGTACGAAGCCAACCCGATGGGCCTGCTGGTCGAGCAGGCCGGCGGCGCCGCCTGGACCGGCCGCGAGCGCATCCTCGACATCCAGCCCGACCAGCTGCACCAGCGCGTGCCGGTGTTCCTCGGTTCGCGCGAGGAAGTGGCCGAGGCCGTGCGCTACCACCACGCACACGACGACGCACAGGGCTGACAACCGATCGCCTGACAGCGGTCATGGCAGATCGATGACATGACCGTGGGGTGACACCGAGGGCGGCAAACGGCACCATCAAGCCGTTGCCGCCGAAGGAACGCACGCATGCACGAGCAGGGCCCGGTCGATTTCATCGAAGTCATCCACAACGCCGTCCCCAGCGAGGTCTGCGCGGCGATCGTCGAGCGCATGCGTGCGACGCGTGGCCTGCTGCCCGGTGCGGTGGGCAGTGGCGTGTTCCCGGAACTCAAGCACAGCAAGGATCTGCGCATCAGTGGCCTGGACGGCTGGCAGGATGTTGATCAGCAGCTGCAGATTGCGGTGTTCAACGGCCTGCTGACTTATCTACGCCGTTATCCACAGGCGTTGATCGCCCCACTGATGTTGCAGATCCAGGACAGCAACGGCCAACCGCGACGCCTGTCTGCCGAGGACTTCCCCGACATGCCGCAGCAGCAGCTGGCCGACCTGGCCCGCACCTGCCTGCGCCCGGGTGCGATCAACCTGCAGTGGTATGCGGCGGGCGAGGGCGGCTACCCGTACTGGCACTGCGAGCTGTACCCGAAGGATGCGCAGGCCGAGACCCTGCACCGGCATGTGCTGTGGACGCTGTACCTCAACGACGACTTTGACGAAGGTGAAACCGAGTTCCTGTTCCAGGGCCGCAAGATCGCGCCGCGTACCGGCAGCCTGCTGATCGCCCCGACGGCGTTCACCCACACCCATCGTGGCAACCGGCCGCAGGGTGGCGACAAGTTCATCGCGACGAGTTGGATCCTGTTCCAGAGTGCGCAGAAGTTGTTTGGAGGGTAATGCCGAGCTGCTCGTCGGCCGCGTATGTAGAGTCGAGCCATGCTCGACTGATGGACTCAGAACAACGAGCCCTGCGGCGACTCCTTCTTCGGCGGCAGCGGCTTCTGGAAACGGCTGCAATCCAGCTTCGGCCAATGGCTGTTCTGTGCATTGAAGCCCAGACGCTTGCGTGCCAGCTTGAAGCGGTTGTTCAACAGATCGGCATACACGCCCTGGCCACGCATACGCGTGCCGAACTGGCTGTCGTAGTCCTTGCCACCGCGCAGCTGCTGGATGGTGCTCATCACGTGCGCAGCGCGATCGGGATGGTGCGTATCCAGCCAGTCGCGGAACAGCGGTGCCACTTCCAGCGGCAGGCGCAGCAGCACGTAACCGGCGGTGCTCGCACCTGCGCCGTGCGCAGCCTCCAGCACGGCTTCCAGCTCGCTGTCGTTGATCCAGGGAATCACCGGTGCCACCATCACACCGACCGGAATGCCGGCGTCATGCAGGCGCTTCATCGCGCGCAGCCGTGCATGTGGCGCTGATGCACGCGGTTCCAGCTTCGCGGAAAGATGCGGGTCCAGCGAGGTCACCGAGAAGTGCACGCTGACCAGGTTCTCCGCGGCCAGCGGCGCGAGCAGATCGATGTCGCGCTCGACCAGCGCGTTCTTGGTGATCAGCGAGAACGGATGCCGGGTCTCCAGCATCACTTCAATCAGCTGGCGGGTCAGCTTGAACTTGCGTTCGATCGGCTGGTACGCATCGGTGTTGATGCCCAGTGCGATCGGCTGCGGCACATAGCCCGGTTTCGACAGTTCCTTGCGCAGCAGCTGCGGCGCATTGGTCTTGGCGAACAGCTTGGTCTCGAAGTCCAGCCCCGGCGACAGGTTCAGATAGGCATGCGAAGGGCGGGCGAAGCAGTACGAGCAGCCGTGCTCGCAACCGCGGTAGGGATTCACCGATTGACTGAAGCCGATGTCGGGCGAGTTGTTGCGGGTGATGATGCTGCGCGCGGTTTCGGCGCGTACTTCGGTGCGCAGGCGCGGGGCGAGGAACTCTTCGCTTTCGTCGACCGCCCAGCCGTCGTCCACCGCCTCGCTGACGGTGCTTTCAAAGCGCCCGGCAAGGTGGGACGTGGAACCTCGGCCCTTGATCGCAATACCCATTTCGGCAGGGTACGTCGTGGCCGTCTCAATGGCTGCGACGGCCGCCTGAAGGGTTCAGGGCGAGGCTGAGCCGAGCATGGACTCGGCTCTACAGTTGATGCAGAGACCTTGTGGAGCCGAGCCTACGCTCGGCTGCAATGCATCAGAGCAGCGCCAGGTACCCGCGCACGGTGGCATCCAGCCCGTCATACAGTGCCTCGCCGATCAGCGCGTGACCGATCGACACCTCCAGCACCTCCGGCACGTGGGCCAGGAAGTCGCGCAGGTTGTCCTGCGACAGGTCGTGGCCAGCATTGACACCCAGGCCGACGGCCTGCGCTCGTCGGGCAGCAGTGGCGAACAGCGCCAGCATCGCATCGGCATCGCCCGCCGCATGCGCCTCTGCATAGGGCCCGGTATACAGCTCGATGCGGTCCGCCCCCACCTCAGCTGCCTGCTCCAGCAATGGGTTGCCCGCGTCAACAAACAGGCTGACCCGACACCCCATGGCCTTCAGCGCAGCCACCAGCGGACGCAGGCGCTCGGCATCGCGTTCGAAGTCGAAACCGTGGTCGGAGGTGATCTGGCCATCATCATCGGGGACCAGGGTGGCCTGCGCCGGACGGGTCTGTTCGCACAGCGGCAGCAGCCCCGGGTAGCCCTCGCGCGGCGGCGCGAACGGATTGCCTTCGATGTTGAATTCAACGCCACGCGCGCGGGTCAGCGTGGACAGGGCCAGCACGTCCTCGGCGGTGATATGCCGGCGGTCCGGCCGTGGATGCACGGTGATGCCATGCGCGCCGGCATCCAGGCAGGCCTGGGCGGCACGCACCACGTCCGGTTCGGCGCCGCCGCGCGAATTGCGCAGGACGGCGATCTTGTTGACGTTGACGCTGAGCTGGGTCATGGAACGGAACTACTTGGAAAGAGGGGACGGGTCGTGGTCGTTGTGGTCGTCAGTGCGGCGGGCCTGGGCCTGTTCGCGCAGGCGGCGCAGCTCCTCGGCATCGATCAGCGTGGCCGGGTCGCGCTGCAGGTCGCCGAAACGGGCCACGTAGCGGCCGCGCACCCAGGCCAGCAGGAAGCCGAGCGCCGCCAGCAGGCACAGGGTCATCAACCCCGCGCTCGGGGTCTTCAGCGCGAAGGCAAAGCAGCCCAGCGCCAGCAGCAGGTACAACCAGTACATAGTCGGGCTCCCCGGATGATCGCCGCAGTGTAGCGCTGCGTCAGAGCAGCGGCGAGGCCAGCCGGGCGAAGGCCTCGGGCAGGCGGTGCAGCCACAGCGAGCGACCGGCCTGGTCGTGCACCCGCATGGAACGGTCGAATTCGCCCTGCAGCAGTTCGGCCAGCGCAGCGACGCGGTCACGGTCGCTGATCATCATCGACAGTTCGAAGTTCAGCCGGAAGCTGCGGTGGTCGAAGTTGGCGCTGCCGACGATGCAGACATCGTCGTCGGCGATGAATGCCTTGGTATGCAGCATGCGCGGGCCGTACTCGTAGATCTTCACGCCCGCGTGCAGCAGTTCGTCGAAGTAGGACCGTGCGGCCTGGGTGACGAACCAGGAGTCGCTCATCTTCGGCACCAGCAGGCGCACGTCCAGGCCGCCCAGCGCGGCCGAAGTCAGCGCCATCCTCGCTGCTTCACCGGGCACGAAGTAGGGCGTCACCAGCCACACGCGCTCGTGTGCTTCCTGGATCGCCGCCACGTGCAGGCGGTGGATGGTCTCCCAGCCCGAGTCGGGCCCGGACACCAGCACCTGGGCGCTGATCGATCCATCCGCACGCAGCGGCATGTCGGCCGGCCACAGGCGGGCGATGTCGAAACGCGAGTGGTCCTGGCCACTGGCATAGAGCCAGTCCTCGGCGAACACCAGCTGCAGGCTGCGCACCACGTGGCCGCGGATACGCATGTGCAGGTCGCGGTAAGCGTCGGGCCTGCGGCTCTCGTCTTCCTCGTCAGTGATGTTGATGCCGCCGGTGAAGGCGAGGCGACCGTCGACGATCACCAGCTTGCGGTGGGTGCGCAGGTTCAGCCACGGGCGCTTGAACGGCTTCAGCAGCTGTCGCGGATGGAACCAGATCGCTTCGCCGCCGGCGTCCAGCAGTGGCTGCAGGAAGCGCCGGGGCAGGGCGGAAGAGCCCACCGCATCCAGCAGCAGGCGCACCTGCACACCGGCCTGCGCACGTTCGACCAGGGCATCGCGCAGTGCGGTGCCGGCATGGTCGGGGTTGAAGATGTAGTACTCCAGGTGCACGTGGTCGCGCGCCTGCGCGATCGCGTCGAGCAGCGCGGCATAGGTGGCTGCGCCGTCGACCAGCCAGGTCACCTCGGTGGCACTGCTGGGCGCCAGTCCGGTGGTGGCCTGGGCAACCTTGGCCAGCTCGGTGCAGTCCGAATCGGGCGGGCAGACATCGCTGTAGTGCTCCATGCCCGAGCGTGCACGGCCACGACGCAGCCGTTGCCGCTTCACCTTCTGCGGCCCCAGCAGGTAGTAGATGAAGAGCCCGAGGTAGGGCAGCAGTGCCAGCGAAAGGATCCAGCTCAGCGTGGCCACCGGCTCGCGCTTCTGCAGCATGATCCAGCCCGCCAGCGCGAACAGGTAGAGCAGGTAGGCCACCGCCAGGATCGTGCCGAGGTGGGCGATGCCGTCGAGCCAATGGCGCAGGGAGTCGAAGAGGGCGAGCATCCGCCGATCATAGCGGCGCCTGCTGCCGGATGGGGTCGGATGGGGTCAGATCCCTTTCCTCAGGAAAAGGGATCTGACCCCAACCCGTGCGCCACGACGAGAACACAAAAAAACGCCCCTGTTTCCAGGGGCGTCTGCAGTCGCGTCATGACTGTTGTATTGCGGTGTAGCGTTTACTGCTGCACAAATCCGATCTTCTTCATCTGAGCATTCTTCGCGGCGGCCAGAACCTTGGCCATCACGTCGTACTCGGAATCCGGGCTGGCGTCGATGCGCAGTTCCGGCTGGTTGGTCGGGTCACGCTGGACCTCCTGCTCCATCCGCTGCTGCAGCTCGCTGGTATTGATCGGGCTGTTGTTCCACGAGACCTGGTTGCTGGCGTCGATCTTCAGTTCGATCGGCGGCGGCGGTTCGACCAGCTGCGGCGGTGGGTTGAGCACGCGCTGCGGCAGGTCCACGGCGATCGGGTACGTCATGATCGGCGCGGTCACGATGAAGATGATCAGCAGAACCAGCATCACGTCCACGAGGGGCGTGACGTTGATGTCTGCCATGGGGCCCTTGCCACCACCACTACTGAATGCCATGGCTTATTGCCCCTTTTCTTTGGTCGCAACGAAGCCGACGTCCAGCATGCCCTGTTCCTGCGCGACCTTGGTCAGGTCGTTGATGACGCGCATCTTGGTGGTGCGGTCACCACGCAGGTTCAGCGGCGGCTGCGGGGTCTGCTGTGCGGCGGTCGCCAAGCGGGACTCGAGAGTCTGCTTGTTGATTTCTTCGTCGTTCCAGTAGATCGAGCCGTCTTCCTTGACTGCCAGCGTGATCGGGTTCGGACGCTTTTCAGCATCTTCCGGCTTCTGGATCAGGTTGGCTTCCGGCAGATCCACCTTGACCTTGTGGGACATCAGGGGCGCCGTGATGATGAAGATGATCAGCAGCACCAGCATCACGTCCACGAGGGGCGTAACGTTGATGTCGGCCATGGGGCCGCCGCTGTTACCACTACTGAAAGCCATAACGGGCTCCGTCTAGATCTTGGTGACTACTTACTTCGTCGCTGGGTGTCGCGCGCCGCAATTAGCGGACGCGCGAACCGGTGGCGAAGAAGTCGTGCAGGTCGTGCGCGAAGGTATCGAACTTGCTGATGGTCGCGCTGTTGATCTTGCTGAAGAAGTTGAAGGCGAACACGGCCGGGATTGCGACGAACAGACCGATCGCGGTCATGATCAGCGCTTCACCCACCGGGCCGGCAACGGCGTCGATCGAAGCGGAGCCGGTGGCACCGATCTTGATCAGCGCGCCGTAGATGCCCCACACGGTACCCAGCAGACCGACGAACGGAGCGGTCGCGCCGACGGTGGCCAGCAGGGTCATGCCCGACTGCAGCTTGTTGCTTTCGCGGGTGACGGCCTGGCGCAGAGCGCGGTCGACGAACTCCGAACGGCTCAGGTTCTCACCGACGCCGCCGGTAGCACCGCCTTCAGCGCGCTGGTGGTGGGCAGCGGCCTGGGCAGCGTCCAGGGCGATCTTCGAGAACGGCTCCGAAGCCGGCTGCTCTTCCATCGCACGGATGGCGTCCTGCGCGTTCGGGGTGTCCCAGAACAGGCTGACGACGCGGTCAGCGGCGCTCTTCAGGCGGGTGGCACGGAAGATGTTGATGACGGTCCAGTACCAGGACATGGCCGACATGGCGATCAGGGTCAGCAGCACGACCCAGGAAACCGCGAAATCACCCGGCTTGGTGGTCATTTCGTGGATCAGGTGCTCGAAGCCCATCTGCGACAGGGCGTTGGACGGATTGCCCCCGGCAGCAGCGGCGATGAAAATTTCCTGCAGCATGACGCTTACCTTTGTTGTGTGTGGTGATAAAGGGTGTAGCTAAGCTAAACAATCGAACCGGGAGCGGGGGTGGCCGGAGGGCCACCCGGACGCATCAGTTCAGCGCAAAGTTGACCGGGACGCGAACGCGACCTGCCGCCTTCTTACCGCCAGATTCAGCGGCGTTGAAGCGCCACTTGCGAGCTGCTTCCATCGCAGCACGGTCCAGGTCGCGGTTACGGCTGGACTTTTCCACCGTGACATTGGTGACGTTGCCGTTGGCATCGACATCAATGATCAGGATCACTTCGCCCTGGATACCCGCGCGGAAGGCGGCCGGCGGATAGCGCGGCGGATTCATGGCCTTCGACGAGATGTCAACGCTGGCCTCGATCGAGGTCGGCGGAGCCGGCGGCGACGGGGGCGACGGCGGGGTGACGATATCGTTCGGGCGCGGCTCCGGCACGTCCACGACCGGCGCCTGCGGCGGCGGCGGTACGGGCGACGGCTTCGGCGGCGACAGATTCTTCACCGGCGGTGGCGGAGTATCCTGCGGCGGCGGCGGCGGCGGCGGCGGTGGGGGCGGCGGCGGCGCGTCGACGATGGTCACCATGACGTTGCGCTCCTTCTCCGCGACGGCCTTGGGAGCCACGGCGGGAATGAGGAGCATCATGAAGGCGGCCAGATGCAGGGCAATTACAAACGCGATGCCGACGATGCGAGGCCAGCTCAGCCCCTTGTCATCGGGTTGTTCGTACCGGTGAACGACTAGTTGTTCCGTCATGCGCCAAGAGCTCAATAGTGGGGCCGGAATCCCGGGGGCGGGATCCCTGATCAGCGGTGCATGACACCGCAGGAACCTCCAAGCTTATACCAATCCTGAGCGCCTGCGCATCAACTGAGCAGGCATTCAGGCGTTATTCCTACTTACTTCAGGTTGATGATTTTTTTGGCATCCGCCTGGTTCTTCACGCCCTTCGCCAGCGCCTGCTGGGCGGCCTGCTTGGCCTCGGGGACGCGACCTTCGGCATGCAGGACGCGTGCCAGGTTCAGGTAGGTCTCACCGTCCTTGGAGAGCGGGGCAGCCTTCTGCCACGCATCGATCGCCTGCGGCACCTGGTCGGAGTAGTAGTAGGACTGGGCCAGCGCCAGGTAGACCTGGTAATCCGGCTTCAGGATGCCCTTCTGCAACCCTTCGTTGATGACCGCGATGACGTCCTTTTCCTTGTTCTCGGTGTTGGCATAGATCGAGTACAGCTGCTTGTACTCGCGCTCTTCAGTGAGCTGGCCGCTGCTGCGCAGCTTGTCCATCACCGCGGCGGCCTTCGGCATCTGGTCAGCCTGCATGTACATGTTGGCCAGATTCAGCTGGGCCTTCTTGTCCGTCGGGTTCTTGGCCGCCAGCGCTTCTGCGGCCTGCACGGCCTCACCGGTCTGGCCGGCTTCGGACAGGGCCGCCATCAGCAGCTGGTTCCAGTTGTCCTTCGGCTCGGCGGCGCCGGCGATGGCCTGCTTCAGCACCGGGATCGCTTCCTGATAGCGCTCCAGCTGGTACAGCGCCTGGCCCTTGGCGATCAGCTCTTCCGGCTTGGTCGACTTGCTCTCTGCGAAGTACTTGTCCAGGGTGGCCAGGCCTTCGGCGGTCTTGTCTTCCTGCAGCTGCAGCTGGCCCAGCATCAGCATCGACTGGAAGTGGCCGTTGTTGTCCAGGCCGTTGAACTGGATCACCTGCTTCAGATACGCGATGGCGCCCGGCACGTCGTCGGTCTGGTAGGCGGCCTGCGAGGCCAGCTGCGCGGCCAGCGACTTGTCGTACTCGTTGGAAGCGCTGTCGGCCAGGATCGCGTCAGCCTGTTCGCGCGTCTCCGGGAACTTTTCCTTGTTGTAGCTGTCGATCATTTTCTGCAGCTTGCTGCCCATCTTGGCCGAGGCCTTGGCGGTCGGCTCCTGGCGGGTCGCATTCGGGTACAGCGGTTCGGCCTTGGCCTGCTTGCTGCTACCGCCGCGGCTGCCACGGTCGGAGGAACGCGAGGACTGCGCAAAGGCATCGGTGACCACGGCGCCGGTCAGGGCGGTCGCGACGAGGACGGAAAGCACAGCTTTGTGGTTACGGAAAATCATCGTTCACCTCGATCGAACCGCCGGATAGCGGCAAAGTCGGACTGTCAGAAAAATCTGAGCCGCCAAACGTATCAGAAACAGATGGCGTGAGAAATCGTTTTATGTGCTGCAATACAGCATAGAACTGCGCACTCATCCGCACTTTGGCCGCAGCCCGGCCGCCTGCGCCTGCTGGTAGACCGGCGTCAGGCCCGGTGCATCACGTCGCAGCTCCTGGATCCGGTTGGCCGGATCGGGGTGGGTGGACAGCCATTGCGGGCTGCGACCGCCGCTGGCGGCCATCATGTTCTGCCACAGGTCCACGGCCTGGGCCGGGTTGAATCCAGCCTGCGCCATCAGCCGCTGGCCAATCACGTCTGCCTCGCTTTCCTGCGTGCGCGAACCCGGCAGCAGGAAGGCCGCCTGCGCGCCCATCCCACCCAGCTGGTTGACCGTGCTGGCGGCGCCATCGCCATAGGCGGCACCGGCCAGCGCGCCCAGCACGGCCAGGCCGGTCTGCGCGCCCATCTGCCGGGTGATGCGTTCTTCGTGGTGACGCGCGATGACATGGCCGATCTCATGGCCGATCACGGCAGCCAACTGGTCCTGGTTCTTGGCGACGGTGAAAATGCCGGTGTTCACGCCCACTTTTCCGCCGGGCAGGGCAAAGGCGTTCGGTTCCTTGTCGACGAACACGGCGGTCTCCCACCGTACGCCGCGGTACTGAGGCGGCAACTGCGCGACCAACGCGTTGACCACGCACTGCACGTAGCCGTTCTGGCGGCCATCGGTGCTGATCTTCTCTTTCTGCTTGGTCTCGGCAAACGCCTGCGCGCCGAGCTGGTCAAGCTGTGCCTGCGATACGCCGCCCACCATCTGCCGTCTTCCGGTTGGCGAGGTGGTGGTCGCACAGGCACTGACCACGGTGGTGATGACTAGAGCCAGCAGCAGTTGTTTCATGGGTCCGCCCCCGTGTTCATGTGCGCAGTGTGTAGCGTACCTGCTTAATCTTTCGTCAAGCGGGCACGGCGTTACGTTGACCCCAGGAACACCATTGCGGCGAGCGCCACCGCGTTGTTCAGCGCATGCGCCGTGATCGCCGCCCACAGGGTGCCGGTGCGGCGGTACAGCCAGCAGAAGGCGGCACCCATGCCGCCGTAGACCAGCCACAGCTGCGCCATGCCCAGCAGCGAGTTCTTGCTGACACCGGGCACTTCATGGACCAGGGCGAACGCCAGGCTGCTGAGGATGAGGCCCAGCCAGGGGCGGCCGGCCTGCCACAGGCGCCCGAACAGGACACGACGGAACAGCAGCTCTTCGTAGGCGGGGGCGAGGACGACCGCAAACAGCACCAGGAACAACGGGAAGCGCGCGATCGCGCTCTGCATCAGTTCCACGTTGGTCGGCACCGGCTCGATGCCGAACTGCTTGGAAAGGAAGGCGACGCCGTTGCTGCCAACCACGATCAGCGTGGCCACCAGCAGGGTCCAGCCCCAGGTGGAAGGACGCTGCAGCGCCTGTCGCGAGGCCAGGCGTTCGCCGGCGTTCGCCGGGCGCCGCCAGAAGTACAGCAGCAGCGCGGCACCACCGGTGGCGATCAGGGCCATCAGGATCTGGGCCAGGGCCCCGGGCTGGCCCACTGCCGCGCCGGCGCTGTCAGGTGTGAGTGCACCGCCATTGGCCGCGACGTTGGCGCGGCTGACCACGATCGCACGGTAGAAGCCCCAGAACAGTCCGGTGACCATGCTCAGGCCGACCAGGGTGACGGCGGCGATGCCCAGGTCGATGAAGAAACCTGCCAACGGTGCCACGGCGCGCGGCGGGGTAGACGGCGGCGGAACCGGAGGCGGAGCGGCGGAGACCGGGGCGGATGCGGACATCAGGTACCTGCGTTCAAGGGACGAAGGCCGGTGCAGCTCCCCGCGCACCGGCCAGGTCCCGATTGTGTCAGATATCCAGGTTGGCGACCTTCAGCGCATTGTCTTCGATGAAGTCACGACGCGGTTCGACCACATCGCCCATCAGGGTGCTGAAGATCTGGTCGGCAGCGACCGCATCCTCGATGCGCACCTGCAGCAGGCGACGGGTCTCCGGGTTCACCGTGGTATCCCACAACTGCTCCGGATTCATTTCACCCAGACCCTTGAATCGCTGGATCTGGCGGCCGCGCTTGGCCTCCTCGAGCAGCCAGTTCTGCGCCTTCGCGAAGCTGTCGACTTCGATCGACTTGGCGCCGCGGGAAATCGTTGCACCTTCGCGCACCAGCCCGTGCAGCAGCTTGGAGGCCTGGTGGATCGCGCGCAGTTCGCCACTTTCGAACGCCGACAGCGGCAGCACCTGGATGTGCTCCTCGCCCATGTGGCGACGGGTCACCAGCACGGCGGCGGGGCGCTCCTCGTTGGCCTCCTGCAGTTCCAGGCTGAAACGCGGGCTGCCCAGGCTGCCCTGGTTGAGGCGCTTGGCCAGCGCATCCAGGCCTTCGCCTTCGCCCGCATTGCGCAGGCTGTCCATGTCCATCGGCACGAAATCGACCAGCGCTTCGAGCAGATTGCGGTCATAGCGGTGGGCATTGCGTTCGATGGAATCGAGCGCGGCGGCATAGGCCAGCAGCAGCTTTTCCAGCGCCAGGCCTTCGATGCCCGGTTCGCCGGTGGCCGGCACCAGCGCGGCGTTTTCCACCGCACTGCTGGCCAGGTAACTGTCCAGCGCCGGGTCGTCCTTCAGGTACAGCTCCTGCTTGCCCTGCTTGATCTTGTACAGCGGCGGCAGGCCGATGTAGACGTAACCGCGCTCGATCAGCTCCGGCATCTGACGGTAGAAGAAGGTCAGCAGCAGGGTGCGGATGTGGGCGCCGTCGACGTCGGCGTCGGTCATGATGATGATCTTGTGGTACCGCAGCTTGTCCGGGTTGTACTCGTCACGGCCGATGCCGGTGCCCAAGGCCGTGATCAGCGTACCCACCTGGTCGGAGGACAGCATGCGGTCGAAGCGTGCGCGTTCCACGTTGAGGATCTTGCCGCGCAGCGGCAGCACCGCCTGGTTCTTGCGGTTGCGGCCCTGCTTGGCCGAGCCACCTGCCGAGTCACCCTCGACGATGAACAGTTCGGACAGCGCCGGGTCCTTTTCCTGGCAGTCGGCCAGCTTGCCCGGCAGGCCGGCGATATCCAGCGCGCCCTTGCGGCGCGTCAGATCGCGGGCCTTGCGCGCCGCTTCGCGTGCACGCGCAGCGTCGACGATCTTGCCGGCGATCGCCTTGGCTTCGTTCGGGTTTTCCTGCAGGAACTCTTCCAGGCGCGCGCCGAAGGCGTTTTCCACCGCCGGGCGCACGTCGGAGCTGACCAGCTTTTCCTTGGTCTGGCTGGAGAAGCTCGGGTCCGGCACCTTCACCGACAGCACCGCGATCATGCCTTCGCGCATGTCATCGCCGGTCAGGTTGATCTTGGCCTGCTTGGCGATGCCGTTCTGCTCGATGTAGTTGTTGAGCACACGGGTCAGCGCACCGCGGAAGCCGGCAAGGTGGGTGCCGCCGTCCTTCTGCGGAATGTTGTTGGTGAAGCAGTACATCGTCTCCTGGTAGGAGTCGGTCCACTGCAACGCCACATCCACGACGATGCCGTTGTGCTCGCCGGTGACCGAGATGACGTTCGGGTGCAGCGGGGTCTTCAGCTGGGCCAGATGCTCCACGAAGCTGCGGATGCCGCCTTCGTAGTGGAAGTCATCACGGCGGCCATCGCCACGTTCGTCGGCAAGGACGATCTTGACGCCGGAGTTCAGGAACGACAGCTCGCGCAGGCGGCGAGCCAGGATGTCGTAGTGGAATTCCACGTTGTCGTGGAAGGCGACCGTCGACGGCCAGAAGCGCACGGTGGTGCCGCGCTTGGTGGTGGTTTCCAGCTTGGCCAGCGCGGTCACGGCGGCGCCGTTGCTGAATTCCTGCTGGTAGTGGAAGCCGTTCTGGAACACGTCCACCAGCAGCTTCTGCGACAGCGCGTTGACCACGCTGACGCCGACGCCGTGCAGGCCGCCGGACACCTTGTAGCTGTTGTCGTCGAACTTGCCGCCTGCGTGCAGGACGGTCATCACCACTTCGGCAGCCGACACTTCGCGACCGAGCTTGGCGCTCATCTGCTCGTGCTTGCCGGTCGGAATGCCGCGACCGTTGTCGGATACCGAAACCGAGCCATCGGCGTGGATCGTCACTGCAACGTGATCGGCGTGGCCGGCCAGCGCTTCGTCGATCGAGTTGTCGACAACCTCGAACACCATGTGGTGCAGACCGGTGCCGTCATGCACGTCACCGATGTACATGCCGGGTCGCTTGCGGACAGCCTCCAGGCCTTCCAGGGCGGTGATGCTGTTGGCGTCGTAATTGCCGTTGTTTGCCGGGGTGTTCTGTTCGTCGCTCATTGCGCTTGCCGTAGGCTCCGCAGGTCGGCCACCGCTTGGAGCGATGCGCCGAGAATGAAAGGATTTCAACCCGAATTATACCAGCCGGGGTCGAGCGGCCCTGGTGTGCCCACTATGGCACAGCCACGATCTGTGCATGTTCCACGTGGAACCGGGCGATGTGGGTCAGTTCCTGCAGCGCCGCCGGCGTTTCGGTGGCGGTGATGAAGATCTGCGCCGGCCCACCGAGCAGGCGCTGCAGAACCCGCGCCTGGTGGGTGCGATCCAGCTCCGAGCCCAGATCGTCCAATGCGATCACCGGCCATTCGCCGCGCTGTTCCGCGTAGTCCTCGGCCTGCGCCAGCAGGCAGGCCAATGCCGTCAGCTTGGCCTGGCCGCGGGACAGCGCATCGCGACCCGGAATGCTGTGGAAATCCACGCTCCAGTCTGCCCGGTGCGGACCGACCGAGGTGTATCCGGCCTGGCGGTCACGTTCCCGGGCCAGAAGCAGCGCATCGGCCAGAGGGAGCTCGTGCCGACGCCAGCCCGGGCTGAGTTCCAGTGCCTGGATGCCGAGCTGCGGGGCCAGGCTGGAAGCCAGCGCCACGGTGCGCTGCTGCAGACGCTCCAGGTAGTGCTGCCGACGGCTGGTCAACGGTTCGCCGGCTTCAGCCAGTTCGTGATCCCAGGTATCCAGCATCCGCGACGGGCCACCTTGCTTGAGCAGGGCATTGCGCTGTTTCAGTGCCCGCGAATACCGGCGCCACAGGGACAGGAAATCAGGTTCCACGTGGAACAAGCCCCAATCGAGGAATCGGCGGCGGGGTTCACCACCACCGCTGACCAACGCATGGCTGCCTGGCTCGAATGTGACTACCGCAAGCGCTGCGCACAGATTGCCGAGCTGGGCCACGTCTTCGCCGTCCAGGCGCCCCCTCCAATCCTGGCCACTGTGCCGCAGGCCGGCCTTTCGGCGGTGCGGCGGGTGATTGGCACGTTGTTCGTCCCATTCCACGAAGATTTCCAGCGCTTCCTGGCCCTGGCGCACCAATCCATCGCGGACACGACCACGGAAGCTGCGCCCATAGGCCATCAGGTGCAGGGCCTCGAGCACGCTGGTCTTGCCGGCACCGTTGTCGCCGGTCAGCAGGTTCAATCCCGGCTGGGGCGACAGCTCCACCGCATTGAAGCGACGCAGTTGGTGCAGGGCGAGGCGGCGGATAAGCATGGGGCGCGAAAGACCATCCGCACGGGGCGGCAGAGGGGCAGGGAATTCATCAGCTTACTGCATCGGTCAAGCCGGACGTGCCCGGCCAGCTATCCGGCCAGCTATGGAGCAGTTACCGCAGGTCTGCCTGCGCCCTGACCGCTGGTTCCACGTGGCGCTGTTTCCTCATCCCAGCAGATGCGGGTCTCGGCAAGCCCGGAAATCCTTCGATTCTGCGAAGGGTAGCGGGGGTGTGAGCCTTGGATTTCGCCGATTTCAGGCGATGCCGTGGACAGCGCTTGCCTCGTCGCCGGCGAGTACCAGCGGATGAACCTGCAGATTCCTTGAAATCTACGGTCCCATGCCCTGGGCGGTTCCACAGATTTCAAAGAATTCAGACCGATCGTTCCACGCTGTCCACAGCTGCCCTGTATGACTTATACACAAGGTATGGGCAATCTGTGGATAAAAAAGCCCTTTTGCCATGCCTTCGAAACTATCCACAGGTTCCCCCCCAGGCTGGGAGGCCGATATACAGGGGGTTTCAGGTGCATAAATTTCTTTTAAATCAGTCAGATAAGGTGTTTTTCCACGAGATCTGGCTCTACCATCACCACCATGCTTTAGATTTATACCCAGATTTAGAAGCTAGGCTTGCCCCAATCTGCATCGAATCTTCCCTGTGGACAGCGGCGTTTGCAGAGGGAAGTCCATCGCGCCGCGATGCAGGATCATCAGTCCCTGTCAGGCCAGATCTGGGGACAGGCGACGAGTATCGGATCCTGCACCTGGACTTTCGATCAATCGCGACTCGTCATTGCTACGATCCAGCGATCCTGTTTTCAACGATCGAGACGAACATCCCGGAAAGGCAACGGATTTCAACCGAGCCCATCGACGGAAGTGACGTCGTCCGGAGAACTGCGTCTTCTCGATGCTCCACGTGGAACCTGCAAAAAAAACGCCCGGGAAGATCCCGGGCGTCGTTCGGTTCCACGTGGAACAGCAGCTGTCAGAGACGCAGCGGCATCACCACGTGGCGCGACTTCTCGCTGCTGGACTCACGTACAAGCGCCGAGGAGTTGGAATCGCGCAGCTGGATGATGACTTCCTCATCGCGCAGGGCGGAGAGAGCGTCCAGCAGGTAGTTCACGTTGAAGCCAATGGCCAGATCGCTGACCGTGGTATCGGCTTCGATCTCTTCCTGGGCTTCTTCCTGTTCCGGGTTGTGCGCGCTGATCTTCAGGTTGCCCGGCGAGACTTCCACGCGGATGCCGCGGTACTTCTCGTTGGACAGGATCGCGGCGCGCTGAAGCGAGGCGCGCAGCGCTTCGCGATCAACCTTCACTTCACGATCGGCACCGATCGGAATCACCGCTTCGTAGTCCGGGAAGCGGCCGTCGATCAGCTTCGAGGTAAAGGTGACATCGTCGCGCTTGACGCGCACGTGGCTGCGGCCGACTTCCAGCTCGATCTCGCGATCGCCGCTTTCCAGCAGTCGCTGCAGTTCGGTCACACCCTTGCGCGGCACGATGATCTGGCGCTTGGACCCGCTGGGCTTGGCCAGATCGGTTTCACACAGCGCCAGGCGGTGGCCGTCGGTGGCAACGGTACGCAGGGCATCGCCGCGCAGGTCGAACAGCAGGCCGTTGAGGTAGTAGCGCACGTCCTGCTGGGCCATCGCGAACGCGGTGCGCTCGATCAGCTCCTTCAGGGTCGCCTCACCGATGGCCACGCGCTCGGTGGCTTCCACTTCATCCACCGACGGGAAGTCGTTCGAAGGCAGCGTGGCCAGGGTGAAACGGCTGCGACCGGCCTGCACGGTGATCTTGTCTCCGGTCTGCGAGACGGTGATCCGGCTGCCGTCGGGCAGGGCGCGGATGATCTCGAACAGCTTGCGGGCGGGAATGGTGGTTTCGCCGTCCTGGGCATCTTCAACCGCGATCCGCGACACCATCTCCACTTCCAGGTCGGTACCGGTCAGCGACAGCTGGCCGTTCTGCACCTGGACCAGGAAATTGGCCAGAACCGGAAGGGTCTGGCGGCGTTCGACCACGTTGACGACCTGTGCCAACGGCTTGAGAAAGGCTTCGCGCTGCAGTGTGAAACGCATGTGGTTCCGTGCCCCTATGCTTTAAAAAATGTGGAATAAATCAAAAGCTTGGTGGTGCTGGTAGAGACAGAATCGCTGGAAAACAATGCTAAGTCTTTGTAATTAAAGGTATTTCAGACCTCGAAACCCTCTGCATTACCGACCCCCAGGGGGTGGGGAAAGCTGTGGATAAATCTGGCGCGATTTCAAACGGCATTTTTATCCACAACGTGTCCCGCGCTTGCTACCGGATTCTGCACCGTTTTGTGCGATGACGCCTCATCGGCATCCGTGCATCATTCGCTCAGCTTCCGGATCAGCTTGTCCCAGTCCTCACGGAGCTTGCCGTCGGTCTCCATCAGGGTCCGGATCTGGCGGCAGGCATGCAGCACCGTGGTGTGATCGCGACCGGCAAAGGCGTCGCCGATCTCGGGCAGGCTGTGCTCGGTCAGTTCCTTGGTCAGGGCCATGGCGACCTGGCGGGGACGGGCCAGCGAGCGGGTCCGACGCTTCGACAGCAGATCCTTGATCTGCAGGCCGTAGTAGTCGGCAACGGTTTTCTGGATGTTGGGAATGCTGATCGCCTGCTGCTGGGCGCGCAGCAGGTCGCGCAGGGTTTCCTGGGCGAATTCGGTGGTGATCGCGCGGCCGGTGAAGTTGGCGCGGGCGGTCAGGGTATTCAGCGCGCCCTCGAGGTCGCGCACGTTGGAGCGCATCTTCTTGGCGATCAGGAACGCAACATCATCGGGAATCTCGGCACCGCGTTCGCGCGCCTTGGCCAGCACGATCGCGGCGCGGGTCTCGAAGTCCGGCGGTTCGATCGCGACCGACAGGCCCCAGGCAAGCCGCGACTTCAGGCGCGCTTCCAGGCCCTCGACTTCGCGCGGATAGCGG
Organism: Stenotrophomonas muris; assembly: GCF_052751275.1. Lineage (NCBI taxonomy): Bacteria > Pseudomonadati > Pseudomonadota > Gammaproteobacteria > Lysobacterales > Lysobacteraceae > Stenotrophomonas > Stenotrophomonas muris. Next base: position 3,747,193 of record NZ_CP199879.1, read on the forward strand.
TCGCAGGTCAGGATGATCTGCTGCTTGCCATCGAACAACGCGTTGAAGGTGTGGAAGAACTCTTCCTGGGTGCGGTCCTTGCCGGCGAAGAACTGGATGTCATCGATCAGCAACGCATCCACCTGCTGGAACTGGCGCTTGAACTGATCCATGGTCTTTTCCTGCAGGGCCCGGATCATCGCGCTGAAGAACTGTTCCGAACGCAGGTACAACACCTTTGCACCTGGATTGGCCTGGCGCATGGCGTTGCCGGCGGCGAACATCAGGTGGGTCTTGCCCAGGCCCGTGCCTCCGTACAGCAGCAGCGGGTTGTGCGCCCGGTCGCCCGGCTTCTGCGCTGCCTGGAAGGCGGCGGCCAGGCCCAGCTGGTTGCTGCGGCCTTCGACGAAGTTGGCGAACGTGTAGTGGCTGTCCAGATTGCCGGCGAAGGGCACCTGCGGTTCGCTGGACACATGCGCCGACGGCGTGGAAACCGGCGCGTTCTGCGCCTCCACAGGGCGCGGGCGCGAGCCGATTTCAAGAAAAACGTCGCTGAAACCGGCGAAATGCGCCAGCAGCTCGCGGATCCGGGCCAGGTACAGCTCGCGGACCTGGTCGACGATGAAGGCATTCGGTGCATACAGCACCAGGCTGTCCACGCGCAGATCGGCCTGCAGCGGCTTCAACCAGGTATGAACGTCTTCCGGCGGGAACTCCGCTTCGAGGCGCTCGAGACTACGGGACCAGGCATCCATCAGCAATAATCGTCCGGTGGCCGGGGCATGGACGCGACAAGGCGCCCAAACACAGGCCGGAAAGGGGGAAATGGATGGCTCAGACTACCACCGAGCGCCCGCCTTCGGAATGCTTGTCCCCTACTTATTCACAAAAACATCCACAGCTATTGCACAGCCCGGTGAATTCGCGTAGCTGCCAGGGGTTGACGCGGGGTAGGGTACCTCTCTAGAATTTCCGGTTCTTTCCGTCCCATTCATACGAGAGGCCCCCAATGGCCACGAAGCGCACCTACCAGCCCAGCAACCTCAAGCGTAAGCGCGACCACGGCTTCCGTGCCCGTATGAAGACCGCTGACGGCCGCAAGATCCTGTCGCGTCGCCGCGCCAAGGGCCGCAAAGTCCTGAGCGCCTGATTGCCATGCCGCACCCCGCGGCAGACGCAATCCCTTCGACAGTGAATACTGCAGACCCGCGCAAGCGATTCCCTCGCTCTGCGCGGGTTCGCACGCGTGCCGAATATTCAACGGTCTTCAACGGCGCCCGCCGTGTGTCCGATCCGCTGATGACCCTGCACTGGCTGCCGGCTGACCGGCCGGCCAGGCTGGGTCTGGCGGTTTCCCGCAAGGTTGATCCGAACGCCGTGGGGCGTAACCGGATCAAGCGCGTCCTGCGCGACATCCTGCGTCAGACACGTACCGAAATCCAGCCAGGCGACTTCGTCGTCGTGGCGCGTAGTGCTGCGCGTTCCGCCAGCAACGACGAGATCCGCCAGGCCTTCCTGCGCCTGCTGCGTCGCCTGCGTGCATTGCCCGCGCCGGGCGTGGACGGCACAATGCCGCCGCCTGATGGCATCGCAACTCCTTCTTTGACCGAGCCGGCATCGCGTCCCGGCCCCGCCGAGCCTGTCCGCTGATGAACCAGACCCGCGTATTCCTCATTTTTGCCTGGCTGATGGTGGCCGTGCTGCTGTGGATGGAGTGGAGCCGTGAAAAGGCTGCTCCGACCCCGGCACCGACGACCACGTCGGCCCCGGCTGCTGCACAGAGTGTTCCGGGCGCGACCCCGGGCAGCATCCCCAGCGCGCAGGTCCCGGGTGCGCCGGGCCAGGCCGCTGTGCAGGCCCAGGCCAGCGCCACCCCGGCCAGCCAGCGCGTGACCGTCACCACCGACGTGCTGCGCCTGGTACTGGACGGCGGCCGTGTGCTCGATGCCGAGCTGCTGCAGTTCCCGCAGACCAAGGACGAAGGCAGCCCGCCGGTTCGCCTGCTGACCGAAGACCCCGCGCATCCGTACAGCGCGATCAGTGGCTGGGCCAGCGAAGACAAGAACACCCCGGTTCCCGGCGCTGACGGCTTCAAGCTGGTCGGTGATACCAAGGACTTCGTGCTGGCCAAGGGCCAGAACGAACTGCAGATCCCGTTCGTGTGGACCGCCGACAACGGCGTGACCATCAAGCGCACCCTGACCGTCTCGCGCAACGAGTACGCCGTGCGCTTCAAGGACGAAGTCAGCAATGCCGGCGCCGCACCGTGGAACGGCTACGTCTACCGCACCCTGGACCGCACCCCGACCATCCTGTCGCGGAGCATGACCAACCCGGATTCGTTCAGCTTCAACGGCGCCACCTGGTACGACAACGACAAGAAGTACCAGCGTCGTGCGTTCAAGGATTACCTGGACGACGGCGCACTGAACCAGAACATCACCGGCGGCTGGCTGGCGATGCTGCAGCATCACTTCTTCACCGCCTGGATCCCGCAGAAGGACCAGACCGCGCACTACGTGCTGTCGCAGGTGGCCGGTCGTGACCTGATTGAAGCGCGTGGCCCGGCCTTCACCGTGGCCCCGGGCCAGTCCACCAGCACCGAGGCCCGCCTGTGGGTCGGCCCGAAGCTGGTCAACCTGATCGCCAAGGAAGACGTGCCGGGCCTGGACCGCGTGGTCGACTACAGCCGCTTCTCGATGATGGCGGTGATCGGCCAGGGCCTGTTCTGGGTGCTGAACCAGGTGCACAAGCTGGTCGGCAACTGGGGCTGGGCGATCGTCGGCCTGGTGGTGCTGCTGAAGCTGGTGCTGTACCCGCTGTCGGCGACCCAGTACAAGAGCGGTGCCAAGATGCGCCGCTTCCAGCCGCGCATCGCGCAGCTGAAGGAACGCTATGGCGATGACCGCCAGAAGTTCCAGACCGCGATGATGGAGCTGTACAAGAAGGAAAAGATCAATCCGATGGGCGGCTGCCTGCCGATCCTCATCCAGATGCCGATCTTCTTCGCCCTGTACTGGGTGCTGGTGGAATCGGTCGAACTGCGCCAGGCGCCCTGGTTCGGCTGGATCCAGGACCTGACCGCACGCGATCCGTACTTCATCCTGCCGGTCATCAACGTGGCAGTGATGTGGTTCACCCAGAAGCTGACCCCGGCACCGGGCATGGACCCGATGCAGCAGAAGATGATGCAGTTCATGCCGCTGGTGTTCGGCGTCATGATGGCCTTCATGCCGTCCGGCCTGGTCCTGTACTGGGTGGTCAACGGCGGCCTGGGCCTGCTGCAGCAGTGGTGGATGACCAAGCGCCATGGCGGCGAGCCGGTTGCGGCCACCACCGCTCCGGCCCCGGTCAAGAAGAAGTAATCGGTAGAGCCGGCCGCTGGCCGGCTGACCCCAGCAAAAGCCCGCCGCAAGGCGGGCTTTTCGCATGCGGCGGTAGAATCGCCGGCACACCGTTCCTCCCACCTTCGAGTTCGCCATGCCGCGTGCGTCGTCGTTCCGCCTGTTCCTGCCCTCGCTGTTGTTGACCCTGGTTGTTGCCGGCTGCGGCGACAAGGACGCGAAGGCGCCGGCGACCACCGTCACCCAGCCAAGCGCGCAGGCCGCGGCCGCCGCCGATCCGGCCGCCGCGCCGTTGCTGGCGGCGCTGCAGAAGCAGCTCGACGGCTACCGCCGGATCATCGTGCTGCTGGCAGACGAGGAACAGCAATCGGCCGCCGACCGCGGCACCTCCACGCGTGTGGGCCAGCAGCTGTTCCACGATGGCCTGGAACAGCGCACGGCGATCGCCGCGCAGTTCGACACCCTGCTGCGCGGCTCCAGCCCGCAGCGCTTCGCCACCCTCGGCACCGTGCTGGACTACATCGAGTCGGCGCCGGAACTGTTCGACGCCGACCGCCTGGCCTTCCGCGAAGTGCTGCGTGATCTGCATGAGCGGGTCGGCACTGATTCGTCGCTGCCGGCGGTCAAGCTGCACCAGCGCATCGGCGAGGACCTGGAGGCACTCGACGAGATCGAGCGAAACTACAACCAGGAACTGACCCGCATCTTCAGCCGCTTCGAGCGCACCCGTGCCATCGAGCTGAAGCGTGAGAAGTGGGACGACTACATCGCCCACCTGCACAAGGACTACAGCCGCGAAGCGATCCTGCGCGACTACGGCGTGATCGAGCCCTACCCGATGTCGATGAAGGACAGCGACCGCGAGATCTTCGGCCGCGACCTGCCGGCCAAGACCGTGGTGCTGACCTTCGACGATGGCCCGCACAAGGCCTATACCGATGAAGTGGTGGCCATCCTCAAGCGCTACGACGTGCCGGGCGTGTTCTTTGAAGTGGGCCGCAACCTTGGCAAGGTCGAGGCCGATGGCAAGGTCAGCCTCGGCCCGATGGCGAAGATCAGCCGCAACCTGATGGAAGAGGGCTATGCGGTCGGCAACCACAGCCTGACCCACGCCCAGTTGTCGCGCACCACCGGTGACGCGCTGCGCCAGCAGGTGCTCGACACCGACACGCTGCTGAAGGATGTCGACAGCAAGCGCGCGCCGCTGTTCCGTTTCCCGTATGGCGCGCGCAATGCCGAAGGCCTGCAGCTGCTCAACGAGGCCGGGCTGAAGTCGATCATGTGGAACATCGACTCGATGGACTGGGCCGACCCGGTACCGGAATCGATCGTGCAGCGCGTGCTAGACCAGGTGAACAAGGAACAGCGCGGCATCATCCTGTTCCACGACATCCACGACCGGGCGGTGAAGGCGCTGCCGCAGATCCTCGACCGGCTGATCGCCGATGGTTACCAGTTCGCCGGCTGGAACGGCCGTGACTTCACTGTCGCCCGTGCGCGCAAGGGTGAAGCCGGTGCCGCCACGGTCACCACCGGCTACGAGAAGTCCTGGGCGATCGTGGTCGGCATCGACAACTATGCCAAGTGGCCGAAGCTGGAGTACGCCAGCCACGACGCGCAGGCGGTGGCCGATACCCTGACCGGGCAGTTCGGCTTCCCGTCCTCGCAGGTGATCGTGCTGAAGAACGAGCAGGCGACCCGCAACAACATCCTCGCGGCCTTCCACGATCGCCTGGCAGATGACCGCACCGGCAAGAACGACCGCGTGTTCGTGTTCTTCGCCGGCCATGGCGCGACCCGCCAGCTCGCTTCCGGGCGCGACCTGGGCTACATCATTCCGGTCGATTCGGACCCGAAGGAATTCGCCACCGACGCCATCGCGATGACCGACATCCAGAACATTGCCGAGAGCATGCAGGCCAAGCATGTGATGTTCGTGATGGATGCCTGCTACAGCGGCCTGGGCCTGACCCGCGGTGGCCCGTCGTCGTCGTCGTTCCTGCGCGAGAACGCGCGTCGCAGCGCGCGGCAGATGCTGACCGCCGGTGGTGCCGACCAGCAGGTGGCCGATGCTGGCCCCAACGGCCACTCGGTGTTCACCTGGGTGCTGTTGCAGGCGCTGGCCGGCAAGGGCGACCTCAACGGCGACGGCCTGATCACCGGTACCGAGCTGGCCGCCTACGTGGCGCCGGCCGTATCGGCGGTCTCGCACCAGACCCCGGCCTTCGGCAGCCTGCCCGGTTCGCAGGGCGGCGAGTTCGTGTTCCAGGTGCCGGACAGCCAGGAATTCCTCAACGCCGATACGCGCCAGCTGACCGCCGATGCGATCGCGCTGAACAACAAGGTGGATGCGGCCAGCGAGGCGAAGGGCAGCCAGGCGCCGGTGACGGTGGCCGACCTGCAGGGTGGCAAGGCCAAGCTGGTGGTGCCCACCGCTGGCCCGGCGTCCGACCGCCAGCGCGCGCAGCAGGCCAACGACCGCGGCCTGCAGTTGTACCGCGAGAAGCAGTACGACGAGGCAGCCGCGCAGTTCGCCGAAGCGCTGAAGCTGCGTCCTGATTTCGCCCAGGCCGCCAACAACCTCGGCTTCGTCTACTACCGCCAGCAGCGCTATGCAGAAGCCGCGCGCTGGCTGGAGAACACGCTGAAGATCGACCCGTCGCGCGCGGTGGCCCATCTGAACCTGGGCGATGCCTACTTCAACGCCGGCGACAAGGCCAAGGCGAAGCAGGCCTACACCACCTACCTGGCGCTGCAGCCGCAGGGCAGCGGCGCGGCCCAGGCGCGCGCGCAGCTGGAGAAGCTCTGAGCCATGAACGACGCGATCCGCACCGACACCATCGTGGCCATCGCCAGCGCCCCCGGCGCCGGCGGTGTCGGCCTGTTGCGCCTGTCCGGTCCGCGCGCTGCGGCGATTGCCAATGCACTGGGGGCGCCTGCACTGCGCCCGCGCCACGCGCACTACGCGCGCCTGCGTGATGCCGACGGCGAGGTCATCGACGATGGCATCGTGCTGTGGTTCCCGGCACCGAACAGTTTCACCGGCGAAGAGGTGGTGGAACTGCAGGGCCATGGCAGCCCGGTGCTGCTGCAGCAGCTGGTCGCGCGCTGCATCGCGCTCGGTGCGCGCCAGGCGCGGCCGGGTGAGTTCAGCGAACGGGCGTTCCTCAACGGCAAGCTGGACCTGGCCCAGGCCGAGGCCATCGCCGACCTGATCGCCGCGGGCGACAACCGTGCCGCACGCGCGGCGCGTCGTTCACTGGATGGCGTGTTCTCGCGCCGCATCGATGCGGTGGTCGAGCAGCTGGTGATGCTGCGCATCCACGTGGAAGCGGCCATCGACTTCGCCGACGAACCGCTGGATACCCTCGGCGGCGCGCAGGTGCGGCGTGGGCTGGAACAGGCGCGCAGCGATCTGGCCATTCTGCGCCGCGATGCCGAACGCGGCCGTCGCCTGCGCGATGGCCTGCACGCGGTGCTGATCGGTCCGCCGAATGCGGGCAAGAGTTCACTGCTCAACGCGCTGGCCGGCAGCGAACGCGCCATCGTCACCGACATCGCCGGCACCACCCGCGACACCCTGCGCGAAACCATCCGCCTGGACGGGCTGGAGCTGACCCTGGTCGACACCGCCGGCCTGCGCGACGGCGGCGACGCCATCGAACGCGAAGGCATGCGCCGCGCCCACGTGGAAATCGAGCGCACCGACCTGGCGCTGATCGTGCTGGATGCGCGCGATCCGGCGGCCGGTGAAGCGGCGCTGGGCGAGGCCGTGGCGGCGGTACCGCACAAGCTCTACATCCACAACAAGTCGGATCTGCTGGCGGCGCTGCCGTCGCTGGATGATCCGGATCGGGTGTTCGTTTCGGCCGCCACCGGCGCCGGGCTCGACGATCTGCATGCGCGCCTGCGTTCGATTGCTTCGGCCGGTGCCGGTGAGCAGGTGGACGGCGAGTTCTCCGCGCGCACGCGCCACGTGGATGCGATTGAACGCGCGCAGGAACATGCGCAGCGCGCCGATGGCGAGCTGGCGCACGAGCACCTGGAGCTGGCCGCCGAGGAACTGCGGCTGGCCCACGATGCGCTGGGTGAGATCACCGGGCAGATGAGTGCCGATGATCTGCTGGGGAGGATCTTCTCCAGTTTCTGCATCGGCAAGTAACACGGGGTCAGATCCCCAAAGGGGCTCTGACCCTGCACGGTTCCGCCACGGGGTCGGAGCCCCTGCGGGGATCCGACCCCAGGTCCCCCACCTGTCACATTGCCGCCGCATACTGACGCCCATCACATACCGCTTGGGGAAGTCGCAGTGAAGTCGTGGGGTTGTGCGTTGCTGTTGTCGCTGGCCGTGGCACCATCGGTGGCCATGAGTGCTGAATCCTCCACTCCGGCCGTGCCCAAGGTGTCGGTCTACGGCCATCGCGGGGCAAGCGCCCTGCTGCCCGAGCACACCCTGGCCTCGTATGCGCAGGCCATCGCCGATGGCGCCGACTACATCGAACCGGACCTGGTGATGACCCGGGACGGGGTGATGGTGGCCCGCCACGAGAACGAGATCGGCGGCACCACCGACGTCGCCTCGCATCCGGAGTTCGCCAGCCGCCGCACCCGCAAGGTGATCGATGGGCAGCAGGTCGAGGGCTGGTTCACCGAGGACTTCACCCTGGCCGAGCTGAAGACCCTGTACGCCCGTGAGCGCCTGCCGGAACTGCGCAGTACCGCCTACGACGGCCAGTTCCGCATCGCCAGCCTGGACGAGATCCTGGCCTTCCTGGTGCAGCAGGCCGGGCGCGCCAACCGTGGCATCGGCCTCGTGCCGGAGATCAAGCACCCGACCTATTTCCAGTCCATCGGCCTGCCGATGGAAGACAAGCTGCTGGCCGCGCTGCGTGGCAACGCGTACACCAATGTCGGCCCGGTCACGATCCAGTCGTTCGAGACCGCCAACCTGCGCTACCTGCATGGCAAGATCGGCCGGGGCAGCAACATCCGCCTGCTGCAGCTGCTGTGGAAGGGCGATACCCAGCCGGCCGACATCGCCAAGGCCGGCGGCACGCTGACCTACGCACAGATGATGACCCCGGCCGGGCTGAAGGACATCGCCGCCTACGCCGATGGCATCGGCCCCGAGCTGCGCTCGATCATTCCGCTGGATGCCAAGGGCGCGCTGGGCACGCCGACCTCGCTGGTACGAGATGCGCACGCGGCCGGCCTGATGGTGATTCCGTACACCTTCCGCCCGGAGAACCATTTCCAGCCCAGCAACCTGCGCAAGGGCGCCGACAACGCGCGCAACGTCGAAGGCTCGATCGCCGAGATGCGCGCCTACCTGGCGACCGGCATCGATGCCTTCTTCACCGATGATCCGGCGCTGGGCCGGCAGGCGGTGGATGGGATGGGTACAGCGGGGAACTGAGCGATCAACGCGCCGGGCATGGCCCGGCGCTACCCGGGGGCCGGTGTGCTCTGGTAGGTGCCAACCTTGGTTGGCACGCAACAACCGCGCCGACCAAGGTCGGCCACTACCGGTTCATGAGGTTGCCGGCCAGTGGCCGGCATGACCGTCACCTCAACCGCGCGGCTCGTCCGGGCGGCGGAACGGGATCACCACGTAGTCCTGGCCCTCGCGCGGCTGCCACAACACCGGAACGCGCTGCGGAGACGGCTGCTCCAGCTCGTCGTCGGCCAGCGGCTCGGCCTCGTCTTCTTCGTCTTCCCAGCTGTAGCGCTGGCGCGGCGGCAGCGGATCGGCGTTGCGGAACAGCAGCGCGGCGATGATGCCGGCGAAGGCGCCGCCCATGTGCGACTGCCAGGACACGCCATCGGCATGCGGCAGGATGGTCATCAGCATGCCGCCATAGAACAGCATGCCGATCAGGCCGGTGGCGATTGCCGCACGGTCGCGGCGCAGCAGGCCGAGGCTGGCCAGCAGGAACATCAGGCCATGGGTCACGCCACTGGCACCCAGGTGCACGCTGCCCGGATTGCCCAGCATCCACGCGCCGAGGCCCGAACCCAGCCACAGCAGGGGCAGGGCGCGCACGGTGGCTTTGGGATACACACTGCCGGCCAGGGTGCCGAGGATCAGGATGGCGATGCTGTTGGCGGCGATGTGCTCGACCGAGGCATGCAGCATCGGGCCGCCGATCAGGCCGAGCAGGCCCTTGGCTTCCAGTGGCGCAACCGCCCACGGTCGCCAGTCGAACGTGCCCTGCAGGGCGAACACGGCCACCAGCACCAGCACGGCCGCCAGGCTGACATTGAACGCCCGCAGGATGCGCGAGCGGTCATTGCGGGGGGGCGGCACGTCGCCGGCGGGCAGGGGCGTGTTGTTGTCCATACCTCAGCAATGGCGGTGGCTGGCGCGAAACCAAGGCCACTGTTGCGGGAGAGTGGGTGCGGCCGGCGGGACAATCCCGCCGGCCGCGCCTTCCCACCGCTCAGGCTCAGGCGTGGCCCGAGCCTTCCTTCGGCGGGTACTTCAGGCTCAGCACCACGGTGGCGGCGATGATCACCGCGACCACGCCCAGCGACACCGGGGTCGGGATCTTGAACAGGTCGATGATCATCATCTTGATGCCGATGAAGGCCAACACCAGCGCCAGGCCGTACGGCAGCAGGTGGAAGCGGTCGGCCATGCCGGCCAGCAGGAAGAACATCGCACGCAGGCCCAGCACCGCGAACACGTTGGAGGTGAGCACGATGAACGGGTCGGTGGTGATCGCGAAGATCGCCGGGATGCTGTCCACGGCGAAGATCACGTCGGTGACCGCGATCAGGATCAGCACCGCGAACAGCGGGGTGAACCAGCGCACGCCATCGCGCTTCACGCTCAGCGCATTGCCGGCGTAGTCCGGCAGCAGGCGCAGGTGCTTGCGCATCCAGCGCAGGGCGGGGTTGGTTTCCAGATCCGGTTCCTGGCCGGCGGCGAACCACATCTTCCAGCCGGTGAACAGCAGGAAGGCACCGAACACGTAGAGCAGCCAATGGAACTGGCTGATCAGCACGCTGCCGGCGAAGATCATGATCGTACGCAGCACGATCGCACCCAGGATGCCGATGATCAGCACCTTCTGGCGCTGCTCCTCCGGTACTGCGAAGTAGCTCATGATCATCAGGAACACAAAGATGTTGTCGACCGCCAGCGCCTTCTCGACCAGGTAGCCGGTCAGGAATTCGAGGCCGACCTTGTTGGCCACCACCTGGCCGGCGGTCTCATTCAGGTAGTACCAGAGGCCGGCGTTGAACAGCAGGGCCAGCGCGACCCAGCCGATCGACCACCACAGGGCTTCCTTGAAGGTGACCTTGTGCGGTCCACCATGGCGCATCAACACGAGGTCGACCAGCAGGGCGATGACCACCACCGCTGCGAAGCCGCCCCACAACCACACGTTACCGATCGTCTGCATTGGGAATGTCCGTTGGAAAGATGAATGCCAGGCCGGACGGCGAGGATCTGCAACGGAGGATCGGGAGGGGGATCCAGGGACAGAGCTTCGCCAGTACGGCGAAGGTCTCGCTCGCAGTTCCAGTCGGCTGGAACTGCCGTTGCACCGGAGCCTGCGGGCTCGAAATGACGGCGACAACGTCTGGGAGCTACTCCCCTTCTGGCGCCGATTCTGCCGTCTGGCTGGGCCGACGTCAAATGGGGGACGAGGGGTCGGATCCCCGTAGGGGCTCTGACCCCATTCCCGAGCCCGTTCCGGCCTGGTGGGTGCCAACCTTGGTTGGCACGCCGGCGGGGGTCAGAGCCCCTGCGGGGATCTGACCCCGGCGCCCGGTTTACAATGGGTGGATGAATACCCCCCTTCCGATTGTCCGCCTCAAGAATGCGTGGCGCTCCAGCCACCCGTGGATCTTCCAGAAACTGGTCGAGAAGCCGACCGTCCGGCCCAAGCCCGGTTCCATCGTCGACGTGGTCGGCATTGATGGCGAGTTCGTTGGCCGCGGGTTCTACAACGGGCATTCGCGCATTGCCGTGCGCATCCTTGAGACCGACCAGAACGTGCCGGTGGATGCCGGCTGGTTCTCGCGCAAGATCGCCCAGGCGGTGTCGCTGCGCCGTGAGGTGCTCAAGCTCGACGCGGTCTCCGACGCCTGGCGCGTGGTGCACAGCGAAGGCGACGGCCTGTCCGGCCTGGTGGTGGATCGCTACGGCGACCTGGTGGTGGTCGAATTCTTCGCCGCCGGCATGTTCCGCCACCGCGAGTGGATCTACGACGCCCTGCGCGAGCAGTTCCCGGGTTGCCGCTTCCACAGCTTCGCCGATGAGCACGTGCAGAAACAGGAAAGCTTCGATTTCCACGGCAATACCACCACCGAAGCGTCGGTGATCACCGAGTACGGCATCAAGTTCCGCGCCGACCCGGCCGGTGCGCACAAGACCGGCTTCTTCGCCGACCAGCGCGAGAACCGCGAGTGGCTGAGCCAGCAGGTGGAAGGCAAGCGCGTGCTGGACCTGTGCTGCAACACCGGCGGTTTTGCGGTGTATGCGGCGGCGCGAGGCGCCTCGGAAGTGGTCGGCATCGACATCGATGAAGACGTCATACAGATCGCCAAGGGCAATTCGCGCCTGAACAACGTGCGCCCGAAGTTCGTCCAGTCCGACATCTTCCCGTGGCTGCGTGATGCGGCCAATCGTGGCGAGCAGTACGACGTGGTGATCCTGGACCCGGCGAAGATGACCCGCGACCGCGACCAGGTCATCACTGCGCTGAAGAAGTACCTGGACATGAACAAGCTGGCGCTGGGCGTGGTCAAGCCGGGCGGCCTGTTCGCCACGTTCTCCTGCACCGGCCTGGTGGCCGAGGACCAGTTCCTCGACATGCTGCGCCGCGCGGCGTATTTCTCCGGCCGCACGATCCAGATCCTGAAGGTGGCCGGCGCCGGTCCGGACCACCCGTTCATGGCCCACGTGCAGGAATCGCGTTACCTGAAGGCCGTGTTCTGCCGCGTGGTCGACTGACCGCGTCACTGCCGATCTCTGTAGAGCCGAGCCCACGCTCGGCTGATCTGTCTGGCAGCCGAGCATGGGCTCGGCTCTACAAAAAGGCCGGGTGCGGCGCTATGGTCGGGCTCTTCCCAATGCCGGTGAGAGCCCATGCCTTCGTTGCGCCACCTGTCCGTCGTGCTCGCCGTGGCGCTGTGCGCGCCGCTTTCGGCTCACGCCATCGAGTTCAGCGCCGAGGAACTGGCCCGTGCCAAGGCGCTGCAGCAGCGCCTGATCACGCTCGACAGCCATCTGGATACGCCGGCAAATTTCGGCCGGACCGGCTTCGACATCGAGCAGCGCCACGACCGCAACGCGCTTTCGCAGGTGGACTACCCGCGCATGGTCGAAGGTGCGCTCGATGGTGGTTTCTGGGCGATCTACACCGACCAGGGCGATCGCAGCGCAGCGGCCCACCTGGTCGAGCGTGACCACGGCCTGCAGCGACTGCTGGAAATCCGCGAGATGCTGGCGGCCAATCCCGCGCGCTTCGCGCTGGCACTGACCGCCGATGATGCTGCGCGGATCAAGGCCGCCGGCAAGCGCGTGGTCTACATCAGCATGGAAAACGCCAGCCCGCTGGTGGAAGACCCGAGCCTGCTCTCGTTCTACCATCGCGCCGGCCTGCGCCTGCTCAGCACCGTGCACTTCGCCAACAACGAGTTCGCCGATTCGGCCACCGACCCCAAGGGCGCGGAGTGGAAGGGCCTGAGCCCGGCCGGCAAGGAGCTGGTGCGGCAGGCAGTGAAGCTGGGCATCGTGATCGACCAGTCGCATGCCTCGGACGCGGTGTTCGACGACCTGCTGGCGATGATGCCGGTGCCCTTCGTGCTGTCGCACAGCTCGGCCAAGGCGGTGTACGACCACCCGCGCAATCTGGATGACGCGCGGCTGCGCAAGCTGGCCAAGGCCGGCGGCGTGATCCAGGTGAACGCCTATGGCGGCTACCTGATCGACACGGCGAAGACACCCGAGCGCAAGCAGGCCGAAGAAGCGCTGAGCAGGCAGCTGGGCGGCTGGGAAGGGATGGGCATCGAGCAGGGCGTGGCCCTGCTGAAAGCCGAACAGGCACTGGACCATGAACACCCCGTGCGGCATGCCAGCCTGGACGACTTCTTCGCCCACTTCGAGCACATCCTCAAGGTGGTCGGCCCCGAGCACGTGGGCATCGGCCTGGACTGGGATGGCGGCGGTGGCCTGAGTGACCTGCCCGATGTCAGCCAGCTGCCGAAGATCACCGCCTGGCTGCTGCGCAAGGGCTATACCGAGCAGCAGATTGCCGGCATCTGGGGCGGCAACCTGCTGCGGGTGATGCGCCAGGCGCAGGATTACGCCGCAAAGCAGGGCGGTTGACCGCCCTGCGGTGGTGCCGGCCAGCGGCCGGCATTGCCCCTATCAACAGGATTCGGGTTGCCGGCCAGCGGCCGGCACTACCGGTGATCGGTCTATTTCGCGATCAGCGCATGGCGTCGGCTGTACAGCAGGTACAGCACCAGGCCGGCCACGTTCCACAACAGGAAGTACAGCTGGGTGGTGTGCGGCAGGCTGATGAACAGGTAGATGCAACCCAGCGCGGCCAGCGGGCCGACCACGAAAGCAGCCGGCGTACGGAAGCTGCGCTCGCGGTTCGGTTCGCGCAGGCGCAGCACCACCAGGCAGACGCCCACTGCAGTGAACGCGGCCAGGGTACCGGCATTGGCCAGCGCGGCGATCTCGTCCAGGCGGGCCACGCCGGCCAGCGCCGACACCACCACCGCAGTGAACAGCGTGGTCGCCACCGGCGTGCCGGTACGCGCGTTGACCTTGGACAGGCCACGCGGCAGCAGGCCGTCGCGGCTCATCACGAAGAAGATGCGGCTCTGGCCGTACAGGAAGGCCAGCAGCACGGTCGGCAGCGCGATGATCGCAATCACGCCGATCACCATCGCCGCTGTCGGATGGCCCAGCTGGCGCATGATCAGCGCCAGCGGCTCGGCGCTGTGCCCGAACACGGCGTAGCTCATCGCACCCACTGCGGCCAGCGCCACCAGCACGTAGACAATGGTGCAGCCGATCATCGAACCGATGATGCCGATCGACAGGTCACGGCCCGGGTTCTTGGTCTCCTCCGCAGCAGTGGAGATCGCATCGAAGCCGTAGAAGGCGAAGAAGATGATCGCCGCTGCCGCCATCACGCCGTGCTCGACGCCATCGGGGCCCATCGACTTGGCAAAGCCATACGGCATGAACGGCTGCAGGTTGGCGCTGTCGAACGCAGGCAGGGCCACGGCCACGAAGATCGCCAGCGCGATCAGCTTGAACACCACCAGGATGGCATTGAGCGTGGCGCTTTCCTTGGTCCCGGCCATCAGCATGCCGGCCACCAGCCAGGTGATGATGATCGCCGGCAGGTTGATCATGCCGCCTTCCACGTGCGGGCCGGCTGCCAGCCAGGCCGGCAGGTGCACGTTCCAGCCGAACTGGGTGTGGACCCATTCGAGGAAGCCGACGAAGTAGCCGGACCAGCCCACCGCCACCGTACTCACCACCAGCGAGTACTCCAGGATCAGGCTCCAGCCCACCACCCAGGCGAACACCTCGCCCAGCGCACTGTAACTGTAGGTGTAGGCGCTGCCGGCGGCCGGCATCATCGTCGACAGCTCGGCATAGGACAGCGCCGCACAGGCGCAGACCGCACCGGCGATGGCGAAGGAGATCAGCACGGCCGGGCCGGCCAGGTTGGCACCGACGCCGATCAGCGTGTAGATGCCGGTGCCGACGATGGCACCGATGCCCAGTGCGATCAGGTGCGGCCAGCTGAGCGTCGGGATCAGGCGCCTGCCGGCTTCGTGGACGGTGACGGAATCTAGGGACTTGCGCCGGAACAGGGACATGCAGGCCTCGGAAGGGGTGACTAAGAACGACAAGTTCCCGAGTGTGACCGAACGCAGCGCAGCATTACCACTGACGGGGGTCATGCATGGCGGGGCACGCGCTGGGCCCCGGCCAGGCTGCCGGAATCGGCATAATCCGGCGGCAGCCACCGGTGTACGTTCGTCCCGGCCCCCGCTAGGACTCGATGTTGGCCATGCCGCTGACCGAATAGCGTTCGCCGGCCGCGGCATGCAGCGGGAAGGCCGCATCCAATGCGTCCAGCGTGGCCGCATCCAGTTCCACCTGCAGTGCAGCGAGGTTCTCGTCCAGCCGTGCCCGCCGCGTCGTGCCCGGGATCGGCACGATATGCCCGCCGCGCGACAGCACCCAGGCCAGCGCCAGCTGCGAGGCAGCGATGCCGCGCTCGGCGGCCAGCGCCTGCACGGTGTCCACCAATGCCAGGTTGCGCTGGAAGTTTTCGCCTTCGAAGCGGGGCGAGGTGCGCCGGTAATCGTCGGCGTCGAAGTCGTCCGGGCTGCGGATGGCGCCGGTCAGGAAGCCACGGCCCAGCGGCGAATACGGCACGAAGCCGATGCCGAGCTCTGCCGTGGTGGCCAGCACTCCGTTCTGCTCCGGCTCGCGCGACCACAGCGAGTACTCGCTCTGCACCGCCGTGATCGGGTGCACCGCATGGGCGCGGCGGAGGGTGGCCGCCGAGGCCTCGGACAGGCCCAGCCAGCGCACCTTGCCCTGTTCCACCAGGCGTGCCATGGCACCCACGGTGTCCTCGATCGGCACGGTCGGGTCGACGCGGTGCTGGTAGTACAGGTCGATGTGGTCCACGCCCAGGCGGCGCAGGCTGGCCTCGCAGGCGGCCTGCACATAGTCCGGGTGGCCGTTGATCTGCCGCGCCTTCGTGTCAGCCGGGTCCAGGCCGATGCCGAACTTGCTGGCCAGGAACACCTGGTTGCGGCGGCCGGCAATCGCGCGACCGACCAGCACCTCGTTGGTGTGGGGGCCATACACATCGGCGGTGTCGAGCAGGGTCACGCCACGGTCCAGCGCGTGCCGGATGACGGCAATGCCGTCATCGTCACTGCCGCGGCCGCCGTAATACGCGCTCATGCCCATGCACCCCAGGCCGAGGGCGGACACGGTGGGGCCGGCGGGGCCGAGAGTACGGGTCTTCATGTGGATCTCCTTGGGGAAGGCGCCACGTCTGGATGGGCAGTGGCGAGGGGCACAGCATCCTCCACGCCATCATGTGGATAAACTGCGTGTCACCGGACTTACCTTGAAGGCTGCCTTCACAATGGATGCCTCCGTCCCGCTCACTGCTGTGGTCGCTTTCGTCCACGTGGCCGAGCACGCCAGCTTTACCCGCGCCGCCGATGCCCTGGGTGTGTCGACCTCGGCGCTGTCGCAAAGCGTGCGCGCGCTGGAAGCGCGGATGGGCGTGCGGCTGCTGCAGCGGACCACGCGGCGGGTCAACCTGACCGAGCACGGCGCGCGTTTCCTGCAGCGCGTGCGCGGCGGCCTGGACCAGATCGACCAGGCATTTGCCGAACTGGACAGCGCGCGCTCGGTGCCTGCCGGGCGGCTGCGCGTGACCCTGCCGCGCATCGTCGCCGATCGCATGGTGCTGCCGCGGCTGCCCGACTTCCTTGCGCGTTACCCGCAGGTGCAGGTGGAACTGTGCGTCGACCCCGCGCTGACCGATCTGGTGGCCGAGGGCTTCGACGCCGGCATCCGCCTGGGCGAATCACTCGCACAGGGCATGATCGCGGTGCCGGTCGGGCCACCCGAGCGGCAGGTGGTGGTAGCCACGCCGGCCTATTTCGAACGCCATGGCGTGCCGCAGACCCCGCATGACCTGCAGGGCCACGCCTGCATCGTGCACCGGCTGGCCAACGGCCGGCTGATGCCCTGGGAGTTCAGCCGCGACGGCCACGACCTGGACGTGCAAGTGAGCGGGCGGCTGGTGTTCAACGATGCCGGCGTCGCCCATGGTGCCGTGCTGGCGGGTCTGGGAATGGCCCAAGGCTTCGCCTCGTTGATGGCCGACGACATCAACGCTGGGCGACTGCAGAGCGTGCTGCAGGACTGGCAGCCGCCATTCCCCGGCTTCCACCTGTACTACCCCGCGCGTGAGCAGATGGCGCCCAAGCTGCGGGTGTTCATCGACCACCTGCGCGCGGAGATGCACGACCGGTAGATGCCAACCTTGGTTGGCATGCTTCAATGACCACGCGCGCCGCTACGCCTCCCGGCCAATGGCAGCCATCCTCCTGCCACGCCTGGCTGTCATCGTGGAAGGTGGTGCGACGGCCATCACGGGCGCGTTCGTAGCTCAGATCCAGTACCAGCGCGCCCTGCGTGCTCAGCAGGTAGCGGCCGTTGAGGCGCCCGTCGATGCGCTCTTCCCACACGCTGTCGAACTGGTACGGGCGATCTTCGGCCAGCACCGTGGTCTCCATCGAGATCCGGTGCAGGGGCAGGCGCTCGCGCTGGCCGGCGTAACGCACGTCGGCCCGGCCGTCTTCCAGCCAGCGCCATTCCAGGTGGATGTTGTCGTTGCGACCGCCCGTCAGGCAGCGATGGTCCTGCACGGTGCCGGCAGAGGCGGCACCGGCCAGCAGCAGGGTCATGCCGAGCAGTGGCAGCCGCCCGTTCATCCGTTCAGCCCCAGGCGGATGCCGAACCCCACCAGGAACAGGCCGGCCACGCGACGCAGCGCATCGCTGATCCGCGGGTGCTGGATCAACCGGCGGCGGGCCAGGTTGCCCACGCCGATCAGCATCGAGCAGTAGGCGATACTGACCACCAGGATGATGCCGGCCAGCGCGGCGAAGGTGGCGATGCCCTGGTGCGCCTTCGGATCGATGAACAACGGCAGGAAGGCCATGTAGAACAGGATCGCCTTCGGGTTGAGCAGGCTGACCAGGATCGCCTGCTGGAAGTAGCGGCCGGGTTGCATGCGGATCGGGCCGGCGTCGCCGCCCTCGTGCTTGGGCGTGCGCAGCAGGCTGATGCCGACCCACACCAGGTAGGCCGCGCCGAGGTACTGCACGGCGTGGAATACCAGAGGATTGGCCTTGAGCAGCGCCGCCACGCCGGCCAGCGCCAGCCACATCAGGATCTGGTCGCCGACCAGCAGGCCGGCCAGTGCGGTGTAGCCGCCGCGCACGCCGCCACGGCCGGTGGCAGTCAGCAGCGTGAAGGTACCGGGACCGGGCAGGGCGAGAAACACCAGCACGGCGACCAGAAACGTCCACAGGTCCTGGATGCCCATCCACGGCATGGCGGTGCTCTTCTGTTACGGGGGGCCGCCATTGTCGGCCAGCGCTGCGGCGGGCGACAGGGGGCCGGTGGGGCCAACCGGCATCCCGGACAGCAGCGGTTGCAGGTGCTGGCGCAGCTGCGCGTGCAGCTGCCGCACGGCGGGTGAGAACTGCTTGCGATGCGGGCACACCAGCTGCAGCGGGATGCTGCTGCCAACGCCGTCCAGCAGCACCTGCAGGCGCCCGGCCTGCACATCCTCGCGCAGGTCCAGCCAGGACTTGTAGGTGATGCCTTCGCCGGCCACGGCCCAGCGCCGCACCACGTCGGCGTCGTCGCAGACCAGCGGGCCGCGTACCGGAACCACGCTGCGGCGCCCGTCCACCTCGAACGACCAGCGATCGTAGGCGCGGCCATTGAGTTGATAGACCAGGCAGTCGTGCTCGCGCAGATCCTCCAGGCGCGTGGGCGGGCCACGCCGCTGCAGGTAGCCGGGTGAGGCGGCCAGCACGCGCCGGTTGCCTTCCAGCAGGGGCAGGGCTACGTAGTTGGCGTCATCGAAGTGGCCGATGCGGATGGCCACGTCGACCGGTTCGCGGAACACGTCGGCGACCTCGTCGGACAGGCGCAGGTGCAGGCGCAGCCGCGGGTGCGCGGCGCGGAACGCGCTCAGCCAGGGCAGCAGCAGGTTGCGGCCGAAGTCCGACGGCGCCGACAGCTGCAGGATGCCGTGCAGCTCGGTGTCCTCGCCCTGCACGCGGGCCTGGCCTTCGCGCAGGGTGGCCAGCACCTCCTGCGCATACGGCAGGTAGAGCGCGCCCTCGCCGGTCAGGCGCAGGCTGCGGGTCGTGCGCACGAACAGGCGCAGGTCCAGCTCGCGCTCCAACCGTGCCACCGCCGCAGCGACCTGCCCGGGCAGCAGGTCGGCCTCGCGGGCGGCCTGCGAGAAGCTGCCCAGCGCGGCAGTGCGGACGAACAGCTGCAGATCGTCGAAGCGGATCATCTTCATCGCCAGAGTGAAAGTGCTGCCCGATTCTGCGCCTTTCCGAGGGAGCGCGCGCGGCGCAACCTGTCGCCTCCTTCCCCACTGGACCGCTGCCATGCGCGCCATTGCCTATACCCACGCCGGCCTGCCGATCGATGATGCCCGGGCCCTGATCGACATCGAACTGGAGCTGCCGCAGCCCGGCCCCCGCGACCTGCGCGTGGCGGTACGCGCGGTGGCGGTGAACCCGGTCGACACCAAGGTCCGCCGCGGCGTGGCCACCGATGGCCCGCGCGTACTGGGCTGGGACGCGGTCGGCATCGTCGACGCGGTGGGCAGCGAGGTGACCCTGTTCCAGCCCGGCGACGCGGTCTACTACGCCGGCGTCATCGACCGCCCGGGCAGCAATGCCGAGTACCAGCTGGTGGACGAGCGCAGCGTCGGGCGCAAGCCGGCCAGCCTCGATGATGCCGCCGCCGCGGCGCTGCCATTGACTGCAATCACCGCCTGGGAGCTGCTGTTCGACCGCCTGCGCATCCCCGAGGGTGGTGGCGAGGGCCAGACCCTGCTGGTGATCGGTGCTGCCGGTGGTGTCGGTTCGATCCTGGTGCAGCTGGCGCGGAAGCTGACCAGGCTGACCGTGATCGGCACCGCCTCGCGTCCGGATACCCAGGACTGGGCATACGCAATGGGCGCGCACCACGTGATCGACCACCGCCTGCCGCTGGCCGAGGGACTGGCGCGGCTCGGCATCAGCGAAGTGCAGCATGTGGCCAGCCTGACCCACTCCGACCAGTACTACGCGCAGATCGTGGAACTGCTGGCGCCGCAGGGCCAGCTGGGGCTGATCGATGATCCTGGCCAGGTGGACGTGATGGCGCTCAAGCGCAAGGCGTTGTCACTGCACTGGGAGTCGATGTTCACCCGGCCGCTGTACCGCACCGCCGACATGCAGCGCCAGCACGACCTGCTGAACCGTGTGGCCGAGCTGATCGACACGGGCGTGCTGCAGACCACGCTGGGCGAGCACTTCGGGCGCATCGACGCGGCCAACCTGCGGCGCGCCCACGCGCTGCTGGAGAGCCACCGCGCCAAGGGCAAGATCGTGCTGGAAGGCTGGTAAGGCCGGATCGTTCCCGCACCCTTGGGGTCAGATCCCTTTGCCCCGGGAAAGGGATCCGACCCCTGCCTCAGGCCACGCCGTTGTCGACGTGTTCGGCGAAACCGGGCTGCTGGCGCAGGCGCTCGAACCACGCCGCGAGGTGTGGCAGCACGGGCTTGTTGCCGGGCGTGCTGCGCCAGCGTTGGGTCGACAGCCCAAGCACGATGTCGGCCAGAGTGAAGGTGTTGCCCGCCACGTAGCCGTCGGTAGTGGCCAGCTGTGCATCAAGGACAGCCATCAGCCGGTTCCACTGCGCCAGGCTGGCTGCGGCGCGGGCGTCATCCGGGTAATCCGGGTGCTGGCGCACGCGCGCCATGAACACGTGCCGCCAGGCACTGTTGAGGTCGCTGGCCTGCCAGTCCATCCATTGTTCGACCCGCGCACGATCCTGTGCCGCGCGGGGCAGCAGGTCATCACGGCCAGCGCGTACGGCCAGGTAGCGGCAGATGCTGTTGGATTCCCACAGCACGAAGCCGCCATCGCGCAGCACCGGCACCTGCCGGTTCGGGTTCAGTGTGGCCAGCAGGTCCGCCGGCGGCGCTGGCTCGTGGTGAAGTGGCAGGTCGAGCCCGACGCACAGCCACAGCACCTTGCGCACGTTGATGGAGGTGGGCTTTCCGTACAGAGCGAGCATGGGGGCTTCCGGGGCAGACCGACCCAGCCTAGCGCAGCGGGGCTAAACTGATCGCATGAATATCGAAGTCCTCATGATCCTGGCAGTGGTCCTGCTGCTGGCGACCCTGGTCGCGCTGGTGCTGCTGTGGCGTCGCAGTGCTGGCGGTGCACCCTCCGACGAACTGCAGCGGCTGCTGGACAGCGAACGCGAACAGCATCGCCTCGCCCTGGTCGATGCCGGCCAGCTGCGCGGCCGCCTCGATGCGCTGAGCGCTGAACTGGAGAACGAACGGAGCCGCAGCCAGCAGCACGCACAGGCCGTCACTACGCTGACCGCCCGGGTGGAGCGCGAAGCAGCGCTGTCGGCCAGTCGCGAAGCACAGCTGGCCGAACGTGAAGCGGCCCTGGCGCAGGCGCGCGCTGCCGTTGCGGAGACCAGCAGCGAGCTGCAGCAGGCGCAGCAGCGCTATCAGCAGTTGCACGGTGAACATGCCCGCGCGGTGGCCAATCTGCAGCACTCCGAACGGGCCAGTGCCGAACTGCGCAGCTATCTTGATACCGCCAAGGAAAAGCTGTCGGGCGCCTTCGCCGAACTGGCGGGCAAGGTGTTCGACGAACGCGGACAGCAGTTCGAGAAGAACGTGCGGCAGGCGACAGTGCAGTCACGCGCGGACATCGAGGGGCTGCTCAAGCCGTTCGCCGACAAGCTGGGCGATTTCCGCACCCGCGTCGATACGCTGTATGGCGAGGAAGCGCGGCAACGCGCCAGCCTGCTGGGTGCGGTGGGCGAACTGAAGACGCTCAACCAGGACATGGCGGCGCAGGCATCGGCGCTGACGAATGCGCTGAAGGGCAATGCCAAGGTCCGCGGCGACTGGGGCGAGCTGATGCTCGACAACGTACTGCGCGGATCGGGGCTGGAAGAGGGCGTGCACTACCAGCGGCAGAAGCATGCCGTGGATGACGAAGGTGCGCGCCTGCGACCGGACGTGGTGGTGCAGTTCCCCGACGAACGCAGCGTGGTGATCGACAGCAAGGTGAACCTGATCGCCTGGCAGGAAGCCATGAATGCCACTACCCCGGAGCAGTCGGAAGACGCGTTGCGCAGGCACGCGGTTGCGCTGCGCCAGCACGTTAAGGACCTGGGCGAGAAGAATTATCCGAAGGCGTTGGGCAGCGAGACGCTGGACATCACCATCGCCTTCGTTCCCATCGAGGGTGCCTTGTCAGCCGCACTGGGCGCCGATGGCAGCCTGCAGGCGTTCGCCTTCGACAACCGCGTGGTGTTCGCCTCGCCCAACACCCTGATGGCGCTGCTGCGCGTGGCCGAGCGCCTGTGGACGCGCGACAAGGTGCAGAAGCAGGCGCTGAAGATCAGCGAGGCCGGCGGTCTGGTGCTGGACGCCCTGACCGGGTTCCTGCAGGACTTCACCGCCATGGGCAAGAAGCTGGACGATGCCGGCAAGGCCTACGCCGATGCGCGCAATCGCCTGATCGATTCGCCGCAGTCGGCCATCAGCCGCGCCCGTCGGCTTGCCGAACTGGGCAGCAAGGCCAAGCGCGCGCTGCCCCCGGAGCTGACCCCGGACCCGATGCAGCAGCTGGGCGCGCCGGAGGACGACGAGGACGGCAATGCGGGTTGACACGTCCCGTGCACCTGCGCCTGGCTATGCTGGGCACCCTGAGTCCGTGGCGGGTATCGACATGCGCTTGCGCTCCTGTGCCGTTCTTGTCCTGGCTGCGTTGCTGACTGCGTGCAGCAGCACGCCCCCGGTCGCCGACACGACTACGGCCGCTCCTGCGCCGGAAGCCAGCGAGGCCTACCGCGAAGCACGTGACGTCGACTGCCAAGCCGCTGGCGGCACGCTGCAGCGGCTCGGCCGCCTGCAGCGCGAGCAGTGCGTGATTCCCTATGCCGACGCCGGCAAGGCCTGCAGCCGCAAGAGCGACTGCACGGGCCAGTGCCTGGCCGGAGCCGAGGTGGCCGCCGGCAGTGCCGCCACCGGTACCTGCCAGCGTGATGTGCGCCAGAACTTCGGGTGCCGCCAGCGCATCGATGATGGCAAGGCGCAGGGCACGATCTGCGTGGACTGAATCCTGCCTGTAGAGCCGAGCCCACGCTCGGCTGCCATACCATCAGCCGAGCATGGGCTCGGCTCTACAACAGCGCGCGCGGCGCTATGCTGGTGGGCCATTCCCCGCCGTAGCCGGAGCCCCCGCGTGAGCACCCCGATCCAGGACATTCCCCTCACCACCATCGACGGCCAGCCGTCCTCGCTTGCCGACTACCAGGGCAAGGTGCTGCTGCTGGTCAACGTCGCCTCCAAGTGCGGCCTGACCCCGCAGTACGAAGGCCTGCAGGCGCTGTATGCGGAAAAGCACGCGCAGGGCCTGGAAGTGCTGGGCTTCCCCGCCAACAACTTCCTTGGCCAGGAGCCGGGCAGCGAGGCCGAGATCCAGCAGTTCTGCCAGCTCACCTACGATGTCAGTTTCCCGATGTTCTCCAAGATCAGCGTGGCTGGCGAGGACACCCACCCGCTGTACCAGCAGCTGACCGCCGCGCAGCCGCAGTCGATCGGCGAAGGCCCGCTGCGTGAGCGCCTGGCCAGCAAGGAGATCCCGATCCATCCGGCACCGGCGGTGCTGTGGAACTTCGAGAAGTTCCTGGTCGGCCGTGATGGCAAGGTCGTCGCACGCTTTGCCCCGGACGTGGCCGCCGATGACGCGCGCCTGCGCGAGGCCATCGAGGCCGCGCTGGCGGCCTGAGCACGGCGTGCCAACCAGGGTTGGCACCCACCGGAAAAGAAAAACCCCGCCGAGGCGGGGTTTTTCATGCACCGTCGCGCGGCCTCAGTGGGTCCACTGCGGCATCGGCATCGCATCGACCGGGATCGGCGAATTGGCATCGTCATGGCCGCGGTCGCGCTTGCTGCGCAGATCGTTCTCGATCTGGTAGTTGCGGCGCTGCATCCAGGCATCGCGGACCAGGGCGTATTCGTCCACTGCGGTGTCGCGCAGATCGTCGATCGCCAGCAGCTGTGCGCGGGTGTCGACCAGCTGCAGGCCCTGCAGGCCGATGCGGATCTTGTCTTCCTCGACGCGCCGGATCGGCGACAACGGGATGTCACCGGCCAGGCCGAACACGTCGCGTACGGTACGCGGGCCGAAGAACGGCAGTTCCACGTAGCGCGAACGACGCCAGCCCCAGGCACCCAGGGTCTGGCCGAAGTCTTCATTGCGACGCGGCACCATCGCCTTGCTGGCTGGATCGAACAGGCCACCGATGCCCAGCGTGCTGTTCATCAGGAAGCGGCCGAGGCTGTCCCACGCATCGGCACCACGGCCCTGCAGCAACTGGTTGGTGATGGTCACCGGCGCACGCAGGTTGCTGAAGAAGTTGCTGACGCCGGTGCGCGCGAAGCGCGGCACCACATGGGTATAGGCGGTGGCCAGCGGGCGCGCCACGCCGCGGTCGACCGCATTGTTGAAGGTGTGCACCTTGCGGTTGAACGGTTCCCACGGATCGTAGGCCGCCGCGTTGCCGGTGTTGCCGGTACCACCATAGAGGGCGTCGAAATCATCGTCGCCAGCGGCGGCGGTGGACGCTGCGGCCTTCGGTGGGCTGGCCTCTGCGCCCTGCGGCGCAGCCGTCGGCGCTGAAGCGGTGGGCGCGGCAGGGTTGGCCACGGAGGCGACCGGAGCAGCGTCGACCCCGCCGGTATCGGCCGTTGCGGCCGGAGCAGCAGGGCCGGGCGCAACCACGGTGCTGGCGACCGGTGCATCGCTGCGCGCGGGCTTGCCGGCACAGGCGGTCAGGGCGGTGGCCAGGAGGATCAGGGGGAAAGTGCGTACGACGTTCATGTCAGCTCGCAGCAGAAGTAGCGTTGAAATCCAGGTCGGGCGACAGCCGGTAGGCTGCGCTCAGCTCGTTGAAGCCGGCGGGCGCGCCGGAAATGGCCAGCGCATGGCCCGCCTTGCGTGCACGGGCCGCCAGCTCGGCCAGCAGCGCCAGGCCGGCGCTGTCCACGCGCTCGACCTCACCCAGCTCCAGCCGCGCCAGCTTGGCCGGCAGGGCCTGCAGCTGCGGCCACAGTGCGATCACCGCGGCACGGTCAAGCACCCCGCGCAGGCGCAGGGTGTCGCCTTCCAGCAGCGCAAGTGCGTTACTTGCCATTGCCCGCGGGCCCGGCCTGCATGCTGCCGCTGTGCAGCTCGCTGGCCACCTGCTTGATGCCCTTCTGGCGCAGCGGGGTATCGAACTGGTTGCGGAAGGTCTGCACGTAGGAGATGCCTTCGATGTTGACGTCGAAGATCTTCCACTGACCGTTCACGTTGCGCATCCAGTATTCGACCGGGGTCGGTTCGTTGCCGGCGCGCACCAGTTCGGTGCTCACGCGCACGCCACGGTTGCCCGGCAGCGGGCTTTCACCCTTCAGGCGGAAGCTCGGCTTGCCCTGGATGTTGAGCAGGGTCGAACCGTAGCGCTGCATCAGGCTGTCGGCCATGGCATCGGCGAACAGCTTGATGTCGGCATCCGAGGCGCCGCGGGCGTGCGGGCCCAGCACCAGGCGCGCGGCATAGTCGCGATCGAAGGTGCGGTTCAGTTCGCTGTCGATGTAGCTGCGCAGGCTGGCCGGGTTGCTGCTGAACTCGCTGCGGCGCTGCTGCAGGGTGGTGAGGATGCGCGTGCTGGCATCGATCACCACCTTGCCGGCCTGGCCCTGCGCCGCGGCAGCGGCGGGGGCGGGAGCGGTGGCCTGGGCCTGGGCGAGGAATGGAGTAGCCGCCAGCAGCGCCGAGGCGAGCAGGGCCGGGATCAGTTTCATCTTCATGGTTGCGGTTCCGTTGCAGGCGCCTGCGCGCCATCGTTGGGCTTCTGGCCTGCGCCACCACCGGCGCCGCCACTGAACATGTACTTGCCGACCAGCTGGATCAGGTCCACCGCCGGCTGGGTGAAGACGATCTCGTCACCGGCCTTGAGCACGTCCGGGTCACCGCCCGGCTGCAGACCGATATAGCTCTCGCCGAGCAAACCACTGGTGAAGATGCCGGCCGAGGTGTCCGCCGGCAGGTCCTTGACCTTGCTGTCCATGCGCAGGGTCACGATGGATTCGAACTTCACCGGATCCAGGTCGATCGAGGCGACCTGGCCGACGGTGACGCCGCCGATCTTCACCGGCGCCTGCTTGCGCAGCTGGCCGACCTGGGAGAAACGCGCCTTCAGCTCGTAGCCCTGGCTGCCCCAGCTCCAGCGCTGGTTGGTCGAGGCCACGGCCAGCACCATCAGCGAGGCCAGGGCCAGCAGCAGGAAGGCGCCGACGGAGAATTCGAGTCTGGGACCGCGGATGGCCATGTGGATTACCTGATCGAGTCGTGGTGGCCGCGCGCGCCTGCGCACCGCCGGTGGAGGGGTTAGGTGAACAACATTGCCGACAGCACGAAGTTGAACATCAGTACCAGCAGCGAGGCGTTGACCACCGCACGGGTGGTCGCCACCGAGGTGCCCTCGATGGTCGGCTCGGCGTGGAAACCAACGTAGGCGGCGACCAGCGCGGCGGTGCCGCCGAAGATCGCCGACTTCAGCATCGCCACGCCGAAGTCATCCCAGAAATCGACGCTGTTGCGCAGCGCCGACCAGAACACGCCATTGTCCAGGCCCAGCACGTGTACCGCTTCGAAGTAGCTGGCACTGATCGCCAGCGAACAGAAGATGCCGGTCAGCAGGGGTACGGTCAGCACCGCCGCCCAGAAGCGCGGCGCCACGGCCTTGGCCACCGGGTCGATCGCCATCAGCTCCAGTGCCTTGATCTGGTCGGTGGCGCGCATCAGGCCCAGTTCGGCGGCGATCGAGCTGCCGGCGCGGCCGATGAACAGCAGCGCGGTCAGCACCGGTGCCAGTTCGCGGTACAGCGACAGGCCGAGCAGGGTCGACAGCGCGTCGGCCGCACCGAAGGTGGTCAGCGTGCGGTAGCCCTGCAGCGTCAGCACCAGGCCGACGAAGGCGCCACCGACGGCGATGATCGGCAGCGAGCGCGCGCCGATCTTGTAGATCTCGCGGGTCAGTTCGGCCAGGAAATCACGGGTCGGCAGCGAACCACGCAGCACGGTCAGCGAGAACAGGCCGGCGCGGCCGAGCGAGCGGGTGGCTTGGACGAACGGCATCAGGCGACCCTCGCGCGCGGTGCGGCATCGAACGGGATGGGGCCATCAGGCTGGCCGTGCAGGAACTGCCGCAGCAACGGGTCCTGGCTGGACTGCAGCGCCTCGGGCGTGCCCTGGAACACGATGCCGCCATTGGCGATGGCGATCACCTGGTCGCAGATCGGCAGGGTCTCGTGCACGTGGTGGCTGACGATGATGCTGGTCAGGCCCAGGCTGTGGTTGAGGCGCTGGATCAGGCTCATGATCACGCCAGAGGCGATCGGGTCCAGCCCGGTCAGTGGCTCGTCGTAGATCATCAGCGGCGGGTCCAGCGCCAGCGCGCGGGCCAGCGCGACGCGGCGCGCCATGCCACCGGACAGCTCGCGCGGCCAGGCATCGGCAGCGGCCAGCAGGCCCACCGCATGCAGCTTCATTTCCACAAGGCGGCGCAGCACGGCGGTCGGCAGGCGGGTATGCGTGCGCAGCGGCAGCGCGACGTTTTCGGCCACAGTGAGGTCGGTCAGCAGGCCGTTGCCCTGCAGCAGTACCCCCACACTCTTGCGCATTTCCAGCAGCGCGCCGCTGTCCTGCGGAATCGGCTTGCCGAACAGGGTGACCTCGCCAGCCACCGGGCTTAGTTCGCCGGTCAGTGCCGCCAGCAGGGTCGACTTGCCGCTGCCGGACGGACCCAGCACGGCCGTGATGCTGCCCTTGGTCACCTGCAGCGACACGTCGCGCAGGATCGTGCGCCCGCTCCGGTCGATGCGGACGTTGGATAACTGCACCAGACTGGAGGTGGAAGCCGACATGGGCACCATTAACGTTTTTTAGACATCGAAGGATCGGGCCCGTCGGCTGAACATAAGCAGACTGGACGGTCCAGTATTGTGGCACGGCAAGATCCCTGCCAGGCCGGGATAATCGGCCGGCAGCCCGGAACAATCCGTACCGGCGATGGGCCGGCCATTGAATACTGCCTGCCGTGCTGCACACTGTGCATGATGAGTGACCCGGGCAGCGATTTCCGCCTCTACCATTCCAACTCCCTGGACGTGCTGGCCGCGCTGCTGGCGCGCAACGTGCGTGCGCCGGTTGCGGGTCAGCCGCTGCTGGCGCCGGAGGTGGTGCTGATTCCGCAGGTGGCGATGCGGCGTTGGCTGCAAGCAACACTCGCTGCCGAATATGGCGTGGCCGCCAATCTTGAGTTCCTGACCCCGGGCGAGTTCGTTGCCCGTGCACTCAACGCCAATGTGCCCGGCGAACGCGACGACCTGGACGCGGCCGGCCTGCACTGGAAGGTGTACCAGGCACTGCGCGACCCGGCGTTGCTGGCGCAGCCACCGATGCGCGCGCTGCAGTCCTATCTTGCCGGTAGCGATGCATTGAAGCCGTGGGCGTTGGCCGGTGAACTGGCGTCGGTGTTCGAGAAGTACCAGGCCTGGCGCCGCGACTGGCTGCTGCGCTGGGAGGCCGGCGCCGACCCGGCCGACCCGCAGGCCATCCTCTGGCGCAGCATCGCCGCTGGCCACGACTACCGCGCGCGCCGCATCCAGGCTTACCTGGACCGCTTCGAGGGCGCCGGCCAGCCGTTGCCGCAGGGCCTGCCACCACGCATGTCCGCGTTCGCGACGCTCAACATCTCGCCCGATGTGCTGCGGGTGATGGCCACCCAGGCGCGGGTGGGCGAGCTGCACTTCTATATGCCCACGCCGGTGCAGTCGTACTGGGGTGACCTGCAGACGCTGGCCGAGCGCCTGCGCAGCGGCGCGCCCGATCCCTTCGGTGAAGCGGCCGGTGAGAACCGCCTGCTGGAAGCCTGGGGCGCGGCCGGGCGCGATTTCATGGCGGTGCTGGGCAGCTACGAGGTGGTGCACCCGGCCGGCGAGATTGCCGCGTATTCGGATCCGGAGGACGACACCCGGCCGACGCTGGCCGAAGGTGGACTGTCCGACAGCCTGCTGCATCGCCTGCAGCGCGATCTGTTCCACCGCCGTGCGCTGCCCTCGGGCGAGCTGCGCGACGGGCTGCGCAGCGACGATCCCAGCCTGCAGGTGCATGCCTGCCATACCCGCCTGCGCGAACTGCAGGTGCTGCACGACCAACTGCGCAGCCTGCTGCAGGACCCGCGCTTCGACCCGCCGCTGCAGGCGCGGGAGATCGCCGTGCTTGCACCGGACATCGACCCCTATGTGCCGTATCTGGAAGCCGTGTTCGGCGGCCGTGGGGGCGAGGACGAGCACATTCCCTATGCGCTGGCCGACAGCAGTCCGCTCGCCGGCGAGCCACTGGCCGACGTGTTCGTGCACCTGCTGGGCCTGCCGGTCTCGCGTTTCGGCCTGAACGAAGTGCTGGACCTGCTGGCCAGCGCGCCGCTGGCCGAAGCGGCCGGCCTGGAGGCGGTGGACTTTGATCGCCTGCATGGCTGGCTGCAGCAGGCTGGCGCACGCTGGGGCCTGGATGCGAAGCACCGCAACCAGCACCAGGCCCCGGCCGACGACGCCTACACCTGGCAGTTCGCGCTGGATCGCCTGGTGCTCGGTCATGCCACCGGCAGCGAGGCCGACCTGGCCGGTGTTGCCCCGTGGATCGAGCTGGAGGGCGGCGCATTGGACGCCCTGGACCGGCTGCTGCGCCTGTTGCGCGTGTTGGCGGTCTACCAGCGCCGCCTCGGCGAACTGCTGACGCCGGCGCAGTGGCGGCAACGCCTGCTGTCGCTGCTGGACGCGCTGCTGCCGACTGCGCCCAGTTCGCCCAACAGCCAGCGTGCCCTGGAGCGCCTGCGCAAGCTGCTCAACCAGTTCGCCGATGATGCCGCCAAGGCCGGCTTCACGGACGGGGTGCCGCCGGAGGTCGTGCGCGCGCACTTCGCCGGAGCACTGGGCGAGGCCGATACGCGCGCGCCGCTGCTGACCGGTGGCATCAGCTTTGGCCGCATGGTGCCGATGCGCCTGCTGCCGTTCCGGGTGATCTGCGTGCTCGGTCTCAATGATGGCGATTTCCCGCGCCGTGACCCGGCTGCCGGTCTCAACCAGCTCACTGCCGAGCTGGACACGCCGCGCCGCCGGCCCGGCGACCGCTCCACCCGCGAAGACGACCGCTTCCTGTTCCTGCAGCTGTTCGCCGCCGCGCAGGAGGTGTTCTACCTGAGCTACCTCGGTGCCGATCCGCGCGATGGCAGCGCGCGTGAGCCGTCGGTGCTGGTCAGTGAACTGATCGATGCCGCCGCTGCGTATCACCTCGATCCGCCTGCGGCGGTCCGCGACTTCACCGTGCGCCACGCACTGCAGCCGTTCTCTCCGGCGGCGTTCGGTGACGGTGATCCACGCCGCTTCAGCTATCGCCGCCAATGGCATCCGGCCGCCGGTCGCCTCACCGGCGCGCGCGGAGGCCTGCAGCCGTGGTTCGATGCCGCGTTGCCGCCGCTCGACGATGCGGTGGAAGACGACGTTGCACTCGATACCCTGCGCCGCTTCCTGTGCGATCCGGCCGGGCAGTTCCTGGCGCAGTCGCTGGGCCTGCGCCTGGCCGACGATGTCGAGGAGGTCGATGACCTGGAACCGCTGGTGCTGTCCTCGCGCGGGCCGGAAAAGCGCAGCGTGCAGGCGGCGGTGGTACGCGCCACGCTCAGTGGCGATACCGAGCCGTTGTATCCGCGGCTGCGCGCGCGTGGCCTGCTGCCGTCGGGCCCCCTGGGCGAGCGCCAGTTCGAGGTGGAGCAGTTGAAGACCCGCCCGTATGCCAGTGCATTGCTGGGCTGGATGCGGGGCGAGCCGCTGGAAAGCCGCCGCTATGAAGTGGAGATCGATGGCGTGCGCCTGCATGGCCGTGTGGCCGATCGACACCCCGACGGGCTGGTGCGCCTGCGCGCTGGCACCCTCAATGGCACTGCGGTGATCCGCCAGGGCCTGGATTGGCTGCTGGCCAACGCTGCCGGCGATGCCCTGCCGCTGGTGCAGTTCCATGATGGCGGCGACGCCGGTCCCGGCCCGCATGTACTGCCGGCACTGAGCGCTCCTGCTGCACGCGCGGCATTGCGCGCATTGCTGCAGTTGCGCCAACGCGGACTGCGTGAACCGCTGCGCTTTGCCCCCTACACCGGCTGGGTGCTGTACAACGCGCCGGCCGAAAAGCAGCGCAGCGAAGGCTGGAAGCAGTGGCACGGCAGCGACCGCAGTTGGGGTGAATCCAGCAGCGACGCCTGGCAGCTGCTGCTGCGCGGTGCCGATCCATTTGCCACCGACGCCGGCTATGCCGATCTGCTGCGCAACAGCCAGGTGGTCTTCAGCGCGGTGCGCGAAGGCCGCACCCTTGGCGCCGATGCACGCCAGGAGGGCAGCACATGAGCACCGCCATCGTCGATGAGGACTCCCAGCGCATGGCGGGCGATCCCTATCTGGCCCTGCCGCTGGATGGTATCCGCCTGATCGAGGCCAGCGCCGGTACCGGCAAGACCTTCACCCTGGCCACGCTGTTCACCCGCCTGGTGGTGGAGCAGGGCCTGCGCATCGGCCAGATCCTGGCGGTGACCTTCACCGATGCCGCCACCCAGGAACTGCGCAAGCGCATCCGCGAGCGCCTGTCGCTGGCCGCGCGCCTGGTCGATCTGGAACCGGCCGAGGGCGAAGCACCGGACACGAGGCTGACCCGCCAGGTGCTGCAGCGCCATCTGCAGGGGGGCACCGAGAGCGCCGCCGCACTGAAGCGCCGCCTGCAGGTGGCCGCCGATGAGATCGACCTGGCGTCGATCTTCACCATCCACGGCTTCTGCACCCGCGTGCTGCGCGAGCATGCGCTGGAGAGCGGCCATACCTTCGATCCGCCGGAACTACTGGCCAGCGACCGTGAGCTGTTGGAGGAACTGGCGGCCGATCTGTGGCGGGTGCACGCCAACGACGCGGCCGCGCTGGAGCCGCTGACCTGGCTGTGGTCCAACCCGGACGCGCTGGCCACCGATCTGCGCGCGTTGCTGGCTGCGCCGCCTCTGCACCCGTTGCCGCGGCCGGTGGCGCTGGCCGATCCACAGCCGGCTTTGCAGGCCGCCGCCACCGAACTGCAGCAGGCGCTGCGCGGGCATGGCGAGCAGTTCTTCATCGACCTCTGCGATGCCGTCGACAACAAGTGGATCAACGGGGTGTCCTACAAGCTGGGTTGGCTGCACTCGCTGGGCCGGCAGCTGCTGGCCTGGGCCGAGCGCGGCGACCCGCGCGAGCTGCTGGCCAGCGAGCGCCTGCCGGCACTGCTGCCGGAGGTGCTGGCCGACAAGACCAACAAGAAGTTCCCCGACCGCACGCCGTCGTCGCCAGTGCAGGTGCCATTGGCGCGCTATGTCGCGCTGCTGGCCGAACGCGATGCCTGGCTGCGTGGTACCGCGCTGAATTTCCTGCACGCGCTTCGCGCCGAAGCCATGCAGCGCCTGCAGGCGCTGAAGCGCACGCGCCGGGTGCAGACCTATGACGATCTGATCGATGGCGTGGCACTGGCCCTGGAAGGCCCGCAGCGGCTGCCGCTGGTAAGGCAGCTGCGCGCGCAGTACCGCATCGCGCTGGTCGATGAGTTCCAGGACACCGATGATCGCCAGTGGAACATCTTCCACACCGTGTTCGGCAATTCGCCGGAGGTGCGCGAACTCGGCCTGGCACCGGCGCTGTTCCTGATCGGCGATCCCAAGCAGGCGATCTACGGGTTCCGCGGCGGCGACATCCACACCTACCTGAAAGCCAAGCAGGTGGCGCAGCAGGCGCCGGTGCTGGACCAGAACTTCCGCTCGCGACCGTCAGTGCTGCGCGCGTTGCAGGCGCTGTACGACAACGGGGGTGAGGACGCCTTCCTCGAGCGTGACATCCAGTTCGAGCCGGTGCGTCCCGGTGGCGTGCGCACCGATGAGGACTATCTGCACGACGGCCACGCCGCCAAGGCACTCACCCTGCGCGTGCTGCGCAGCGGGGGTGACAAGGCGATGAGTGCCGATGCCTCGCGTGAGGCAGCGACCCAGGCCTGCGTGGCTGCGATCCACCAGGCCCTGGTCGAGGCGCGTGCGGGCAAAGCGGTGTTGCGTGGGCGCCCGGTGCAGCCTGGTGATATCGCGGTGCTGGTGCGCTCGCATCGCGAGGCGACGCTGGTGCAGCGCGCGCTGGCTGCGGTGGGCATACCCGCAGTGGCGGCGGGCAAGCAGAGCCTGTTCGCCACCAGTGAGGCACGTGATCTGCGCGCGCTGCTGCTGGCGCTGCTGCAACCGGCAGACGAAGGCCGCCTGCGTGCAGCGCTGGCCACGGTGTTGCTGGGCCAGCGGGCCAGTGCGATCGCGGCGATGGAGCGCGAGGGCGACCTGCAGCGCGGGTTCCAGGCGCAGCTGCTGCACTGGCGCGAGCGCTGGCAGCGCGGTGGTCCGTTCGCGGTGATCGCCGATGTCTGTGCCGCGCACGGCGAACGCCTGCTGGCGCTGATCGACGGCGAGCGCCGCCTGACCAACTACCTGCAGCTGGGCGAACTGCTGCAGGAAGCCTCGGCGCAGGCGCTGGGCATGCATGGCCTGCTGGACTGGCTGCAGGGGCAGATGGCCAGCGCCGACCAGGATGACGAGCAGCAGTTGCTGCGCCTGGAATCGGATGCGCGCCGCGTGCAGATCATCACCCTGCACAAGAGCAAGGGCCTGGAGTATCCGCTGGTGTTCCTGCCCTTCGTCGGCATCGACGGCGGCGCACCGAACACCGCCTCGCACTGCACCGTGCACGTCGATGGCCAGCGCCAGCTGCACTGGAAGCTGGACAGGGACGAGGCCTGGGAAGCGGCCAGCACACAGCGCGAGCGTGAGCAGCGGGCCGAGGATGCGCGCCTGCTGTATGTGGGACTGACCCGCGCCGAGCATGCGCTGTGGATCGCCGTGGGTGATCTGGCCGGGCTTGGCAAGACGCGCCTGGCGCCGCTGCTGGGCGACCTGCAGGCGCTGCGCGCGCACGCCGACGTGCACATCGATGACAGTGAGACAGTGGCCGCGCTGCCGCAGCTGGCGGCCGAAGTGGAAGGGGATCTTCCGGCAGTGCGTGCACTGACCCGGCGCGTGCCGCACGACTGGTGGGTATACAGCTTCACCCAGCTGGCGCATGCCGACGCGGGCGCTGGCAGTGATATTGAAGCCGCCGCCACCGAGCTGCCGGCGCCCGCCGCCGACGAACCCGCGGGCCCGGAACTGCCGCTGGAGCCCGCGCTGCCGGAACCCGCCGCCGTCGAAGACAGCCCGCCGGTCGACCCGCGCTTCATGGGCAGCCGCTTCGGCAACGTGCTGCACGAGGCGATGGAGAACGTCGACTTCGCTGCGTGGGGGGGCTGGCAGCCGGGCCTGGAAGCGCCCGAGGGCCAGGCCGAGGTGCTGCGCAAGGCGCTGCACGATGAAGGCTATGCCGACGTCGACCTGGACGATGGCGTGGCGGTGCTGGTGCCGTTGGTCGGCCACACGCTCACCGTGCCACTGCCCGAGGGCGGTGCGCTGCACAGCCTGGGCGAAGGCGAGCGGCGCGCGGAAATCGACTTCCATTTCGCCATCGAACCGACCACGGTACCGGCGCTGTTGCAGCTGCTGCATGCACATGGGGTTTCCAGTGCGCGTCGCGGCTTCGGCCAGCGCCGCCGCCTGGAAGGGCTGATGACCGGCATGATCGACCTGACCTACGTGCGCGACGGGCGCTGGTACGTGCTCGACTACAAATCCAACCGGCTGCCCGGCTACAGTCCGGACCTGCTGGCCATTGCCATGCGCCACAGCGAGTACGACCTGCAGGCGCTGATCTATACCGTGGCCCTGCATCGCTGGCTGCGCTTCCGTCTGGGCGCGGCCTACGATTACGAGCGCGACATGGGGGGCATCCGCTACCTGTTCTGCCGCGGCCTGGATGCTGCCGGCAACGGCGTGCATGTGGACCGCTTCCCGTTCGCGCTGGTGGATGCACTCGACGCACTGTTCGCAGGTGGCGAACAGGCCCAGGCCGAACTGGCCGCACGTGCCCGTGGGGCCAGCGCATGAGCCTGCTGAAGGAACTGCACCAGAAGGGCCTGCTGCGCACCCTCGATCACGCGTTGGCGACCAGCCTGCAGCGGTTGCGCGGCGACACGCCGGACAGTGTGGCGCTGGCGGCCGCGCTCGCCTCGCTGGCGGTGTCGCAGGGCCACGCCGGGTTTGATCCGGCACAGCCGCAGCGGTTGCTGGACGGCGTGCCCGAGTGGCCTGCCGCGCAGGACTGGCTGGCGCAGCTGCGCGCATCGCCCTGGGTAGCGACGCCGGAGCAGGCCGATGCCATCGCCGAGGATGCGCCGCTGGTGCTGGAGAACGGCCTGCTCTACCTGCGCCGCTATCGCGAGTACGAGCGGCAGTTGGCGGCCGGGCTGCAGCGCATCGGCCGGCATCCGCTGCCGGCACCGGACATGGCCGCGCTGGCACCGTTGTTCGCGCAGCTGTTCCCGCAGGCACTGGGCAGCGAGGATCACCAGGCACGCGCCGCCGGCGTGACCCTGCGCCATCCGCTGGCGCTGGTCACCGGCGGTCCCGGCACCGGCAAGACCACCACCATCGCGCGGCTGTTGCTGCTGCTGGCCGCACAGGCCCGGCACGCTGGCCAGCCGCTGCCCGAGGTGGCGCTGGCCGCGCCCACCGGGCGCGCCGCCGAACGCATGGCCGAGAGCCTGCGGCTGGCCGTGCAGCGCCTGCAGGAGCACGGCGTGGACCCGGCGCTGTGCGCGGCACTGCCCAGTTCCGGCACCACCCTGCATCGCCTGCTCGGCGTGATCCCGGATTCGCCGCGCTTCCGCCACCACGCCGACAATCCGCTGCCGGTGGACGTGGTGGTGGTCGACGAAGCCTCGATGATCGATCTGCCGATGATGGCCAAGCTGGTCGATGCGATCGCCAGCGGCACGCGGCTGATCCTGCTCGGCGATCCCGACCAGCTGCCG
Source organism: Stenotrophomonas muris (assembly GCF_052751275.1). NCBI lineage: Bacteria > Pseudomonadati > Pseudomonadota > Gammaproteobacteria > Lysobacterales > Lysobacteraceae > Stenotrophomonas > Stenotrophomonas muris. The sequence goes on from NZ_CP199879.1 coordinate 3,783,483, forward strand.
TCGGTGGAGGCCGGCGACGTACTCAGTGCGATCCTGCGTGCCAGCGGTGATGGCATCGGCACCCGCGCCGATGACGCGCAGGCGCTGCGTGGATTGCTGGCGCCGTCCACGCTGCAGCCCCAGGCCGAACCGAACACCTTCGCCGGCCGCCGCGTGCAGCTGCAACGAGGGTACCGGCAGAGCGATGCACTGGTGCTGGCCCCGTTGGCGGATGCCGTGCGCGAGGGTGACGCCGTCGCCGCTTTGCAGCTGCTGCGCGGCGGTGAACTGGCAGGCGTGCATTTCAATGAAGGTGAGGCAGACCCGCTGCGCGGCCAGCGCGAGCACCTGCTGGGCCATTGGCGTGCGTTGGCCGACGCCGCCGATCCGGTGCTTGCCCTGCAGCAGGCCGGGCGACTGCGCGTGCTGACCGCGCTGCGCGAAGGCCCGCAGGGCGCGCGTGGCCTCAACAGCCGTATCGAGCAACTCCTGGCCGGCAACACCCCGGGCTACTTCCAGGGCCGCCTGCTGCTGGTCACCGAGAACAGCTACCGGCACCGCCTGTTCAACGGCGATATCGGCATCTGCCTGCGCGATGGCAGTGGCGCGATGGTGGCCTGGTTCCCCGGCGACACCGTCGAGCAGCCGCGCGCCTTCCACCCGGCGGCACTGCCCGCGCACGAAAGCGCCTTTGCGATGACCGTGCACAAGGCACAGGGCTCGGAGTTCGATGAAGTGTGGTTGCAGCTGCCACGCCAGGACAGCCGTGTGCTGTCGCGCGAACTGGTCTACACCGGCCTGACCCGCGCCCGCCAGGTGCTGCATGTGGCGGGCAGCGCAGAGGTGCTGCAGGCCGCATTGAAACGCCACGCCAGCCGGTTGGGTGGCCTGGCCTGGCGGCTGGGTGCGGAAGCGGTGGCCGAAGCACCGGCGCGCCTCGAACAGCCCACGGTGCAGGGCCAGTTGTTCTGAATCGGGGTCGGATCCCGTTCCCACCGGGAACGGGCTCTGACCCCATCGCCCCGATGTCGCATTTGCCCTTTGATGACGCCGCCGGCGCTACCTATCCTGCGTTGCTACCCCACGACACAGGAACCGGCACATGGCCCTAATCGCCTTGGATGATCCCCGCTGGGCCGAACTGCAGCACGCCTACGGCGCTGCGGATGACATTCCGGAGCTGCTCGCCAATCTGAGTATTCCGAAAGGTGAAAGATCGGAAGACGATCCGATTGAAGACACCTGGGAGGGATTGTGGAGCAGCTTGTGCCATCAAGGGGATGTCTACAGCGCTTCGTTTGCAGCGGTGCCGCATATTGTTGATGCGCTTCTGCGGCAGCCAGAGCTCTTCATGTTTAACTTCATCGAACTGCCGATCACAATCGAGATAGAGCGACGAGAGGCCGAAATCTCGATTCCTGAACTCGTGGAGCCTGAGTACTCGGAAGCGTTTCAAAGCCTCGCACGCTTCGCCGCAAGCGTAATTCTTGATAAACATGACAAGAGTATGAGTTCAGCGTTGCTGACAGCGCTTGCCCTGGTCCATGAGAACACAGGTGTCGCGCGGATGCTTGGGCAGATAACCGCTTACGAGGCTGACGAAGCGGTTGATCTGTTCCTGAATCGCTAGCCAGAAGCAGTCGAGCATGGCTCGACTCTACAAAAGCGTACTTCGATCATTCCGACGTTCATCCACGCATGGCGTGGATCTACCGTGTCGACCAAGGTCGACACCCACCAGAGCAGAACGCCGCGCCGACAGATCGCAGGAAACTGTCGAAGGCGGGGTGGGTCCGGTTGCGGGGGCGTGAGCCGCATGGATGCGGTGACCGAGCTTACAGGGATGTACTTGCAGCGTCCCCCGCAACCGGACCCACCCCGCCAACCCACGGAATGCAGGCTTTTGCCGCTGACGTTGACGTTGATTCGGCAGGTGCAGGGCGCAGCCCTGCCGCCACACCTATTCCGCGATCAACACCAGCCCATCCGGGAACACGATCGCCGCTTCGTCGGCACTCACATCGAAGAAGCCCACGCCGTGCTTTTCGGCCAGGTCCTGCACGCGGCCATGCGCACGCTCGGCCACCGAATAGGCAAACGCACCGTAGATCACCTGCTGGCCGATGCTGTACTCGGTCACCTCGGCGCGGTCGTCATCGTCGTTGCTCAATGGGCCGTTCAACGGCGGGAAGTCCTGCGCCATCTCCGCGAACCACGCCTGCAGCGCCGCGCTGCTGACTGCCGGGTCGTCGTACTCGTGGCGCTCGTTCCACTGCGTCTGCTTTTCGAACCAGGCGATGAAGGCTGCCGCCTCGCGTGGCGCGGCGCTGGCCTCGAACACCATCATGTCGTAACTCATTGGAGCTTCCTGGGCAGAGCAGGGGTCAGAGCCTTCGCTCGCGGCGTTCGCTCGCGGCGAAGGATCCGACCCCGGCAACGAGGTCTGTGGCTGCACAGGGTATCGCGCTACGGCTGTTCGGCTGCACTCATGGCCAGGCCCGGCGCCAGCGCCTTCGCCTCCGGGAACAGCGCGAAGCGCAGGCCGATCAGGCCCATCAGCGCCTCGTCGCGTGCCTTGCAGGCGGCTACGCTGCCGACCCGTCCCAGCGAGGTATCCAGCCGCTCGCGCAATGCGTCGGCCGCCACCATCGGCTTGCGTGCGGCAATCTGCCGCCGGTAGTGCACGGCGACCTCTTCCAGGATGTGCTCGACCGCCTCGCGGCTGCGCTCGGGCAGTTCCAGCCGCGCGCGGCGCAGCTGCAGGATGTTCAGGCCGATGCGTGCTTCATTGAGCATGTCCACCGAAGCGATGTCGCTGCCCTCCGGCGTCGCCGCCAGGCGCGGCGCGAGCAGGCCCAGCAGGTCGAGCATGCGTGCGGCGAAGCGCTGGCGGTCCTGCTGGCCGCGCCCTTCGGCGGCCTCGGCCAGCGTAGTCCAGCCCTGCCGCACCAGCCGGCGCGCGGTCCACTCGGCACCCACCGAACGGAACAGGCGGGTCATCACCACCGCAAAGCCAATGCCGATGAACATCGCGATCGACGAGTTGAGGAAGGTCTGGATGTTGGCGCTGTAGGTGTTCTGCAGGCTCAGCAGCGCGGCCAGGTTCACCGTCAGCGGCAGTGCGAACAGCGCGCTCTTGGGGTGGTGCAGCATCAGCCCCAGCGGCAGGAACGCCACCGCCAGCACCAGCGCCAGCAAGCCGAAGTCGTGCACGGCCGGGAACACGCCGAACAGGTACACGCCGGCCACCACCGAGGCGACCATGGCCCACACCAGGAACGACACCATGCTCGGTGCCGGGTCGTCCTGCGCGGCGAAGAACGCCGCCGTCACGGCCGCCATCATCGCGCCGTTGCCACCGCCCTCCCAACCCAGCGCGATCCACAGCACGCAGTAGCTCATCAGTGCCACGCCGGCACTGAGCGCGGAGAACAGCGCCATGCCGTAGTCGACGTGCTTGTCGGCGGCCACGCGTTCGGTACGGATGCGGTAATGCGCGCGGTCCAGCGGCGCGGTGCCGTGGTCGATGGCGTGCTGCAGGGTGCGGCAGTCCTGCCACAGGTCCACCAGTTCCTCCAGGCGCAGCAGCAGGCTGGCCAGCTGCAGGTGCTGCAGGTCGCGGTCCACCTGCGGCTTCAGGGCACTGATGCGCGCGCGCAGGCGGGCGTATTCACTGGCGTTGGTTGGGCCATCCAGCCAATCGTGGATGTCATCGACCAGCGCCGGCAGCCCTTCGGGCAGGGCTTGGCCGTCGCTGCGCAGCGCACTCAGGCGATCGGCAATCGAGGACAGCACTGGCAACAGCAGCAGCATGCGCTCACGCAGGCGCTCCATCGACACCGCAGACCCGGCATGGCGCGGATCATCGCGGCGCAGGAATTCGATCAGTGCCTCGAACTGCACCAGGTCGGCGGCCAGCCGGTTGCGCGGCGCGTGCGCGCGTCCACGTTCAAGGATCTGCCGGCACCACTGCGCGGCGTCCTCCATCCAGTTGCCGATGCGCGCGCGCAGCATCGGGCGTACCGAGGCCGGGAACAGCAGCGAAGCGGCCAGCACCGCCACGACCGTGCCGAGGATGATCTCCTCGCTGCGTGCCACCACCGTGTCGAAGATGGTCTCCGGCGAAGTCACCGCAGGGAAACCGATGAAGGCGGTGGTGTAGCCGGCCAGCAGGAACGCGTAGCCGCGCGGGCCGCGGTTGAGCAGGGCCATGAACAGGCAGCCGGCCAGCCAGATCGACATGGCCGCGCTCAGCACCAGCGGCGTCTCCACCAGCGCCGGCAGCACCAGCAGGGTGGCCAGGCCGGCCACCAGGGTGCCGACGATGCGGTACACGCCCTTGGCCCGGGTCGGGCCCAGCAGCGGCTGGCTGACGATGTACACCGTGCCCATCGCCCAGTACGGGCGCGACAGGTTGCCGGCCATGGCGATGTACAGCGCGGCCACTGCGGCCAGGTAGGTCTTGATCGAGAACAGCCAGGCCTGGCGGTCGGTCAGCGCGTTCATGGTTTACTTCGCTGCGGTCGAGGCGTTGGGCGCGGTGGCGCTTGCCTGCCAGCCACCGCCCAGCACCAGGAACAGATGGATCTGGTCGCGCGAGACCTGCGCTTCGGCGGCCGCCAGGGTGGCATCGCTGGTGGCCAGGCTGCGGTCGGCATCCAGGCTGGACAGGTACGGCGTGCGGCCACCCTGGTACAGCCGGCGGTTCTGCTCGGCGGCCAATGCGGCCTGTTCCTGCGCAGTGCGCAGCGACTGCAGCCGGCGCAGGTCCTGCGCGTAGCGGTCCAGCGCGGTCTGGGTCTCGCGCAGCGCTTGCAGCACGGTGTGGTCGAACTCGGCCAGGGCCGCATCGGCGCCCGCTTCGGCAGCGTGGATGCGTGCGTGCGTGCCGGACGACGGCAGCGTCCACGAGATCAGCGGGCCGATCGACCACTGCTGGGTCATCGGCGTGCCGAAATCCTCCAGCAGGCCGGCGGCACCGAGCGAGGCCCCCAGGCGGATGTCCGGATACAGCTCAGCGGTGGCGACGCCAATCCGCGCGGTGGCCGAAGCCAGCTTGCGTTCGGCCTGGCGCACGTCCGGGCGGCGCTGCAGCAGTGCACGGCCATCACCGACCGGCAGCGGCTGCGCCAGGCCGGGGGCGTGTGCACAGTCGATCACGCCGGCCGGCAGCTGGCCCGGGGTCTGCCCGAGCAGGGCGGCCAGCGAATAGGCGGCCGCGGAACGCTGCGCGCGCAGCGGCGGCAGCGCGGCTTCCAGCAGCGCGACCTGGGCATTGGCGCGGGCCAGTTCCGGCGGCGTGCCACGGCCAGCCGCGATCAGGCGCTCGGTGACCGTACGGCTGCGTTGCTGCAGCTGCAGCGAATGTTCGGCCACGTGCAGCTCGTGGTTGGCGTGGCAGATTTCCAGATAGCTGTCGGCCACCTGCGCGACCACGCTGACCTGGGCCAGGTCGCGCGCGGCAGCAACGGACTGCTCGTCGGCACGCGCTGCCTCGGCGCCGCGCTTGAGCTTGCCGAACAGGTCGAACTGGTAGCTGACCGCGAACTTGCCATCGGCCAGGTTGATCACCGGCAGCTCGTGCTCCTGCAGGAACGATTCGGCCGACAGCTGCGCGCGGCTGACCCCGGCCTCGGCCTCGTACTCGAAGCCACCGGCGTCCAGCGCCTGCTCGTACACCGCCGCGGCACGGCGCAGATGTGCATCGGCGGCCTTCAGCTCGACGTTGTCACGCAGCGCCTGCGTGATCAGGCCGTCCAGCACCGGGTCGTTGTACAGCGACCACCAGCGGTCGGGCAGCGCCTGGTTGGCGGCCACCTGCGGGTTCTGCGTATCGATGAAGGCCGCATTGGCCTGCGGGCGCTTGAAGGCCGAGCCTTCCGGCAGGGCGTAATCCGGGCCGACGGTCTTGCAGGCCGCCAGGCTGGCCAGCGCAACGATCAGGCCGAGACGGGGCAGGGCGGCGTTCACAGGCCCGCCTGTGTCGGCGCAGTGCCGGCCTTGTCGTTGTGCGGATGGCGGCCGGTGTCCACGGTCACCGTGGCGGTACGGCCGGCGATCAGTTCCACGCCCTTGGGTACTTCGTCGATGGCGATGCGCACCGGAATGCGTTGTGCCAGCCGCACCCAGTCGAAGGCCGGGGTCACGTTCGGCAGCAGGGTGCTGCCGTTGCTGCGGTAGCGGTCTTCGATGCCGGCGGCGATGCTCTCCACATGGCCACGCAGCGGGGCCGACTCGCCCATCAGGCGGATGTCCACGCGCTGCCCCGGGGCCACGCCGCGCAGGCGGGTTTCCTCGAAGTAGCCATCGATGCGGAACGAGCCGGTATCCAGCAGCGCCAGCACCGGCTTGCCGGCTACCACGTAGTCGCCCACGCGCAGGGTGCGGTCGTTGACCCGGCCATCGGCCGGTGCGCGCACTTCGGTGCGGCCCAGGTTGAGCTCGGCCAGGTCGACCGCCGCCTGTGCGGTGGCCAGCGCAGCCTGTGCGGCCTGCAGCTTGGCGCGGCGCACTTCGGCGTCCTCGGCGGCGACCAGGTCCTGCAGGCTGCGGTCACGGCCGATCTCGCGGCGCAGCTGCGCCACCGATGCCTGGCGCTCGGCCAGGTTGGCGCGGGCCTGCTCCAGCGCGATGCGGTAGCGGGCGCGGTCGACCACGAACAGCAGGTCACCCTTCTTCACCGCCTGGTTGTCGGCCACCTGCACCGTTTCCACCAGCCCGGACACGTCCGGCGCCACCTGCACCACGTCGGCGCCGACATGGGCATCGCGGGTCCACGGCTCATCCATGTAATAGACCCACAGCTGGCGCAGCACCAGCAGGGCGATGATCACGGCTGCGCTGGTGAGCAGCACCGGCAGGGTCTTCTTCACGATCTTGTTCACGATTGCATCCAACGCAGGAGGTGGAACAGCAGGCCAAGCACGATCCCGTACAGGGCCAGGTTGAACAGCGCCGGGTGCCATACGTGGCGATAGGCGCCGGCACGCTGCAGCAGCGCGTGCAGGCCGCTGTTGACCAGGTAGGCCAACAACATCAGCCCGAGCAGGGTCGGGACGAACACTCCGTGGAGACTGAATTCACCGGGCATCGGTAGGGGCGGGGGCGAGGTGGGGGAGGGGAGGAACAACGAGACAACGGCAACGGGTAAAAGCCGCTGGCGTGTGCACGGCAGCGGCGGTATTCGGGGGCAGCGGTCTTACGTGATGCGGTCGGCGGCCTCGGCCAGCAGGCGCCATGCCTTCAGCACGGCGTGCAGTTCATCCATGGAAAGCTCGCCGAACACGTCCTGGCGCAGGCCGATCAACTGGTCTTCCAGCTCGCTGACCAGCGCATGGCCCGCGTCGGTCAGCCACAGCAGGTTGGCGCGGCGGTCGCTGGCGTCGCTCTCGCGGCGGACCAGGTCGCTGGCGCACAGCTTGTCCAGCAGGCGCACCAGGGAAGGACCCTCCATGCCCAGCTGCTGGGCCAGCGCCACCTGGCGGATGCCACCGCCGGAGCGGCCGATCATCAGCAGGGGCATGGTGCAGGCGGTGGAGATGCCGTAGCTGCCGAGCCGGCTGTCGGCCAGGCGCTGCCACTGCCGCCCTGCGTACAGCAGGCCGGAGCTGAGCTGCATCTGCAGCACGGTGCGCTCGTCGAGGGGTCGGTCCATAAGAGATAGATAGGATACTACTAATTTCATTCCTATCAATAGGTATTGCTGAATGGGTGGGTAGGAATACTGAGGAAAGCGTTGCGCCCGCTTGGTGTCGGGTGGGGCAGCGGGGGCCGGACGGTGCAGGACACGCCGCAAGTACGTCCCTGTAGGCTCGGCCACGGCATCCATGCCGTGGACGGTCCTGCCCCGCCCGGCCCCGCTGCCCTCCCATCACCCCGCGAGCGCGGTGGGTTGGCTCTTTAAAGGCAGGAGCAGTGCGGACCAACGGCCCGCACCCACCGCAGCAGCGGCCCGCGGTGCTTCAGAAGCCATGAACCCCCGCTTTTGCCCCCGCTTTCGGGCGGTCCGGCCGCGCCCGCAGGAAACCGTCGGAGAGGGGGAGGGGCAGGCCGGGCAGGACCGTCCACGGCATGGATGCCGTGGCCGAGCCTACAGGGACGTACTTGCTGCGTGTCCTGCCCGGCCTGCCCCTTCCCCCTCTCGCTCAGCAGCAACGAGGCGCCGGAAGAACCCCCCGATGAACCGTCCCAACAGGACGACCCACCCCCCGGTCGGGTACGATGCTCGCCCCCCGTTCGGGACGCTGTACGCAATGAGCAAGAACAACGAAAAGGCCGCCCCGCAGGGCGACGTGACCCAGGACCAGGCCGAGGATGCCGTGCGCACCCTGCTGCGCTGGGCCGGTGAGGACCCGTCCCGCGAAGGCCTGCTGGATACCCCCCGCCGTGTCGCCGAAGCCTATGGCGACTGGTTCAGCGGTTACCGCGACGACCCGCGCGCCTACATGGAGCGGACCTTCGAGGAAGTGGCCGGCTACGACGAACTGATCGTCCTGCGTGACATCGAGTACGAAAGCCACTGCGAGCACCACATGGCGCCGATCATCGGCCGCGTCCACGTCGGCTACCTGCCGGCCGGCAAGGTGGTGGGCATCAGCAAGCTGGCCCGCGTCGTCGAAGCCTACGCCCGCCGTTTCCAGGTGCAGGAGAAGATGACCGCGCAGATCGCCCAGTGCATCCAGGATGTGCTGCAGCCGATCGGCGTCGGTGTGGTCGTCGAAGGTGCCCACGAATGCATGACCACCCGCGGCATCCACAAGCGCGGCGTCAGCATGGTCACCTCGAAGATGCTGGGCAGCTTCCGCGACGACGCGCGTACCCGCGCCGAGTTCCTGCGCTTCATCGAAGTGGGCGGCAAGCGCTGAGCCGCTTGACCGCACTGCGCCGGCCTCTGCGGGCCGGCATGCCCACGGCTGCCCGCGCGGCCGCCGCGGGCGGCTGCTCGTCCCCGCCAGCCCTCATGACTCCTTTCGCTGCATGAAGCACCGCGAACGCATCTCCCGTTACCGCCATCTGCGCGAACAGCCCCAGTGGAAGCTGCTTGCCGCCGACCACGCCCCGGAAATCATCGGCCTGCTGCAGGGGCTGCTGATGGACGGCGAGCGCACGCTGCCGTCGTCGGTGCTCAACGAGCGCCTGCAGCGTGCGCTGGACCAGCTCAACGGCGACGAACTGTCGCGTGAGCTGCCGCGTACCGCGCAGGCCTACATCGCGCACTGGCTGGCCCAGGGCTGGCTGGAACGCCGCCTGCCCGAAGGCGCCGACCAGGAGCAGTACGAGCTGTCGACTGCGGCACTGCAGGCCATCCGCTTCGCCGATGGTCTTGAGCAGGCGCGCGTGGCCGCCACCGAAAGCCGCCTGGCGCTGGTCATCGAACAGCTCTCGCAGTTGGCCGCGCAGACCGAGTCCGACCCGGATGCACGCCTGTCAGCACTGCGCGACGAGCGCGACCGCATCGACGCCGAGATCGCCCGCGTCGGTGCCGGCCGCGTGGTCGCGCTGGATGGCAAGCGCGCGCTGGAGCGTGCGCGCCAGATCATCGGCCTGGCCGACGAGCTGACCGAGGATTTCCGTCGCGTGCGCGACGATTTCGAGCAGCTCAACCGCGACTTCCGCGAACGCATCATCGACGACGAGGGCGAGCGCGGCGATGTGCTGTCGCAGCTGTTCGAAGGCGTGGATGTGATCGGCGAGAGCGATGCCGGTCGCAGCTTCCAGGCCTTCTGGCGCCTGCTCAACGACGCCGAACAGAGCGCCCAGCTCGATGCCGCGCTGGAAGCGGTGCTGGCGCGTGGCTTCGCCCGCCGCCTGGACCGCAATGAACGCAACTTCCTGCGTGGCTTCACCAGCACCATGCTCGAGCGCGGTGGCCAGGTGCACGACGTGCTGCAGAATTTCGCGCGCAGCCTGCGTGGCTTCGTGCAGAGCCGTGGCTATCTGGAACAGCGCCGCCTCAACCAGCTGCTGAAGCAGGCGCAGTCCGAAGCGCTGGCCCTGCGCGACGAATTCCCCGCACAACGCGGCATCGGCCGCGACCTGCAGCTGACCACCAGCCGCCTGCGCTCGTGGTCGCAGTGGAAGCTGCACGATCCGCGCAGCGCCCAGGTCGATGGCAACGTCGAGTACAACGACGCCGCAGCCATCAGCCTGGAGAGCGTCGGTGACCTGGTCGCTTCGTCTGAAATCGACTTCCGCACCCTGCGCCGCGACCTGCACGACCTGCTCGATGCACAGCCGCGGCTCAGCATCGCCCAGGCACTGTCGCAGCGCGAAGCACCGCAGGGGCTCGGCAGCGTCATCGGCTACCTGTCGCTGGGCACGCGCTTCGGCAACGTGATCGCTGGTGAGCAGGAGCTTGCCGAATGGCGTGGTGGCGACGGCCAGGTCCGTCGCGCCCGCATCCCGCTGGTTTGGTTCACCCAGGAGAGACGCCATGAGCTGGCATGAAGATCCCATCGACGCACCGCAGGCCGACGTGGCGGAAGACGCCTACGAAGCCGAACCGGTGGCGGCCGTGGCGCAGCCCCGCCGTGGCAATGACGTGTATTACCTCGGCGACACCGGGCGCCTGCCGCTGGATGCACGCCGCGCGCTGTGCCAGCTGCTGATCGGCCCCAGCATCGACCAGCTGCGCCACGCCAAGCTGTGGCCGGCACTGATCCGCAGCGAGGCGGCCATCCGCTCCTCGCTGGCGGACCTGTTCCTGGAACTGGTGCTCGACCGTGACAGCGGCGTGGCCTTCACCCGCCAGGCCGATACCGAAGACGTGGATGCGCCGGTGCTGCTGCGCACCTCGCCGCTGACCTTCATCGATTCGGTGCTGCTGCTGTACCTGCGCCAGCAGCTGGCCGAGGCCGATGCGCGCGGCAACCGCGCGGTGGTCGCCGACGCCGAGATGGCCGAAGCGCTGGCCATCTACGAGAAGAACCTGTCCACCGACCGCGCCGGCTTCAACCGCCGTGTCGCCTCGGCGGTGCAGAAGATGAAGGACAACCACATCCTGACCCGCCTCAGCGGCCAGGAAGACCGCCACGAAGTCTCGCCGGCGCTGAAGCTGCTGTTCTCCGCCGAAGACGTATCCCAGCTTTCGGCGGTCTACCGCCAGCTGCGTGAAACCCCGGCCGCCGAGGCCTGAGAGACCCGACCATCGCATGGCTATCTCCAAGCACACTCCCGCCCTGTTCAACGAAGGCCTGCCGGACCCGCGCCTGCAGCAGTTCCGCATGCGTCGCCTGCAGGTACACAACTGGGGCACGTTCAACGGACTGACCGAAGTACCGATCGCCGAGCGTGGCTTCCTGTTCGTCGGCCGTTCCGGCTCGGGCAAGTCGACCCTGCTCGATGCCATGTCCGCGCTGCTGACGCCGCCGGCCATCGTCGATTTCAACGCCGCCGCGCGTGAAGCCGAGCGCAGTGGCCGCGACCGCAACCTGGTGTCCTACGTGCGTGGCGCGTGGGCCGACCAGCAGGACAGCGGCACTGGCGAAATCGCCACCCAGTACCTTCGCAAGGGCGCGACCTGGACTGCGCTGGTGCTGGAGTACCGCGCCGGCGATGGCCGCGTGGTCAGCCTCGTGCGCCTGCTGTGGATCTCCGGTAACGGAACCTCGGCCGGTGACGTGCGCAAGCACTACATGATCGCCGAGCGTCCGTTCGACATCGCCAAGGATCTTGGCGGCTTCGACCTGGACCTGCGCAAGCTCAAGCAGAAGCTGTCCGACCTGCACCACTTCGACACCTTCTCCGGCTACGCCGAGCGCTTCCGCGACCTGCTCGGCATCGACAACGAGATGGCGCTGCGCCTGCTGCACAAGACGCAGTCGGCGAAGAACCTGGGCGACCTCAACGTCTTCCTGCGCGACTTCATGCTCGACACGCCGAAGACCTTCGACGCCGCCGAGCGCCTGGTCAGCGACTTCGCCGAACTCGATGGCGCGCACCAGGCCGTGGTCACCGCCCGCCGCCAGGTGGAGACCCTGCTGCCGGCACGCGCCTACTACAACGACCTGAAGGAAATGCACCGCCGGCGCGGCGACGACGAAGCCCTCAAGCTTGGCGTCGACAGCTTCCGTGAAAGCCGCCGCCAGGCGCTGATCGAAGCGCGCCTGCGCGAGATGGACGTGCGTGACCGTGGCCTGCTCGGGGAAGAAGCCCAGCGCCGTGCCGCACTGGACAACCACACCGAGCGCCTGGCCGAACTGGAACTGCAGCGTCGCCAGCAGGGCGGTGAGCGCATCGAGGAACTGGAACGCGAGCAGGGCCGCGCCGAAGCCGAGCGTGACCGCCGCCAAGCCAAGCGCGAGCAGGCAAGCCTGGCCGCGCAGCAGCTGGGGGCTGAACTTCCGGACGACGCACACGGCTTCGCCGAGCTGGTCGAGCGTGCGCAGAACGAACTGCAGGACCGCCAGCGTGCCTCTTCGGCGCTGGACGATGCCATCAGCGATCGCCTGGGTGGCAAGCGCGATGACGAGCGCCGTTTCGGCGAAGTCCGTGCGGAACTCGAAGCGATGCAGCGCACGCCCTCCAACATCCCGGCGCCGATGCAGAAGCTGCGCGCGCGCCTGGCCGAGGAAACCGGCATTGCCGAGGCGGCGCTGCCGTTCGTCGGCGAGCTGATCCAGGTCCGCTCGGAAGAGCAGGGCTGGCAGGGTGCCATCGAGCGTGTGCTGGGTGGCTTCGCGCTGTCGCTGCTGGTCGATGACAAGCACTACAACGACGTCGCCGAGTGGGTGAATCGCACTCACCTGGGCATGCGCTTCACCTACTACCGTGTGCGCCGCAACGATGATGCGTTCGCGCGCGAGCCGTCGGCGAAGTCGCTGCTGCACAAGCTGGAGCTGCGCGAGCACGTATTCGAAAGCTGGCTGCGCCGTGAGCTCGGCAAGCGCTTCGACTACGAGTGCGTGGATGCCAAGCAGCTGCGCAACGTCGACCGCGGCATCACCCGAGAAGGCCAGGTCAAGCATCCCGGCGACCGCTTCGAGAAGGACGACCGCAGTGCGGTGGGCGACCGCCGTCGCTGGATCCTCGGCTTCAACAACCACGACAAGGTGGGCGCCTTCGAGCGCGAAGCACAGGAACTGGCCAAGCGCATCGCCAGCTGCGAGACCGACATCGCGCGCCTGCGTGGGCAGCGTGACCGCGACAACGAACGTCGCCTGGCCTGCCACGAGCTGGTCAGCATCAGCTGGAACGAGATCGACATCGCCGCCCCGCAGCAGCGCCTGACCGATATCGAGGCCACCCTGCGCGACCTGCGCGAAGGCAATGCCGACCTGGCCAAGCTGGCCAAGCAGATCGACGCCGTGCGCGCCGACATCGAGCAGGCCCGCCGCACCTATGAAGACGTCCGCGTCGAGCGCGGCCAGCTGGTCAAGGAACGCGATCGCCTCGACCGCGCTCGCCAGCAGAGCCGTGCGCTGGTGCTGCCGAGCCTGGCCCAGGAGCAGGAAGCCGGGCTCGCCGAGCGCCTGCAGGAGCAGGGCCCGCTCAGCCTGGAAACGCTGGAGGCGCACATGCGCCAGGTCAGCAACGCGCTGAACGAGCAGCTGTCGACCTCGCAGCAGGACCTCAACCGCATCGAGAACCAGCTGATCGGTTGCTTCCGTCGCTTCATCCAGCAGTGGCCGGAGGAATCGGGCGACTTCACCGTATCGGTGGCCTCGGCCGAGGATTTCCTTGCCCGCCTCGAGCGCCTGGAGCGCGACGGCCTGCCGCAGCACGAAGAGCGCTTCTTCGATCTGCTGCAGAACCAGAGCAAGAACAACCTGCTGGCCCTGCAGCGCCACAGCGCCGAGGCCCGCAAGTCGATCGGCCAGCGCCTGGACGAAGTGAACGCCAGCCTGGAGCAGGTGCCGTTCAACCGTGGCACGCTGCTGACCATCGAACTGAGCGACCGCCGCCTGCCGGAAGTCGGCGAGTTCCACCTGCAGCTGCGCGAGGTGCTGGCGCAGCAGCAGACCGAGCAGCGCGAGCTGGCCGAATCGCAGTTCACCGTGCTGCGCCAGCTGGTCAACCGCCTGGGTTCGCAGGAAGGTGAGGACAAGCGCTGGCGCGAGCTGGTGCTGGACGTACGCATGCACGTGGAGTTCATCGGCGTCGAGCTGGATGCGGAAACGCGCCAGCAGGTCGAGATCTACCGTAGTGGCGCGGGCAAGTCCGGTGGCCAGCGCCAGAAACTGGCCACCACCTGCCTGGCTGCGGCACTGCGCTACCAGCTCGGCGGCGCCGACAGCCAGCTGCCCAGCTACGCCGCCGTCGTGCTCGACGAAGCCTTCGACAAGGCCGACAACGAGTTCACCGCGCTGGCGATGAACATCTTCGACAACTTCGGTTTCCAGATGGTGGTCGCCACCCCGCTGAAGTCGGTGATGACGCTGGAGCCGTTCATCGGTGGCGCCTGCTTCGTCGAGATCAGCGGCCGCCACGACTCCGGCGTGCTGCTGATCGAGTACGACGAAGAAGGCAAGCGCCTGAAGCTGCCCGAGCGCAGCCGCCAGCAGGCCAACGAACCGGAAGAAGCCGAAGCCTGACCCGGTCGATTGAATGGGGATGCCGGCCAGCGGCCGGCACTACCCATGGGCGGGGTTCACGACCCGATCGGATGGGGATGCCGGCCAGCGGCCGGCACTACCCATGGGCAGCGTTCATGACCCGGTAGTGCCGGCCGCTGGCCGGCAACCGCATTCACGCACCGCGGAAGGTATCCCACGCCATCCGCGCGATCAGTACCACCACCAGCCCCACGAACAACTTGCGGATGAACGGCGTGCCGCCCTTCAACGCCAGGCGCGTGCCCACCACCGAGCCGATGATGTTGGCCGCCGCCATCGGCAGCGCGAACAGCCACAGGATGTTGCCGGTCGGTACGAAGAACGAGATTGCCGCCACATTGGTCGCCAGGTTCACCACCTTCGACGCCGCTGACGCACGCAGGAAATCCAGGCCGAAGAAGCGCACGAACAGGAAGATCAGGAAGCTGCCGGTGCCCGGCCCGAAGAAGCCGTCGTAGAAGCCGATCGCCGCACCGATCGCCAGCGCGATCGCCAGTTCGCGGCGGCCGATCTCCTGCGGCCGGTGCAACGCGCCGAAGTCCTTCTTCCACAACGTGTAGGCCAGCATCGCGATCAGCAGCACCAGCACCAGTGGGCGCACCGCATCCTTGGGCAGCAGGCTCACCGCGGTGGCCCCGGCGAAGGAGAAGATGAAGGCGGTACCGGCCGCGAACAGTACCGGCTTCCAAGGGAAGCGCACGTTGCGCGCATAGCGCCAGGCGGCCGCACCGGTACCGAACATCGAACTGAACTTGTTGGTACCGAACAGCATCGCCGGCGTTTGCTGCGGCAGCACCGTGAACAGGCCGGGCAGCTGCACCAGGCCACCGCCACCGACGGCGGCATCCACAAGGCCGGCGATGAAGGCGATCACCACCAGCCACCACAACTCAGGGGGAACCAGTTCCAGCACGGCGATCAATCAAGGAGGGGGCGCGACAGCATACGCCTGTCCTGCTCCGGGCGACTGCCGCCCCGCGTGGATCAATCCCGGCAACCCGGCGACAATGCCGGCATGAGCCGAAAACCCGCCGATCCCTGCCCCTGTGGCCTTCCCGCCGACTATGCCGCCTGCTGTGGCCGTTTCCATGCCGGTGAAGCCGCGCCTGATGCAGAGCACCTGATGCGTTCGCGCTACAGCGCCTATGTGCGTGGCCTGGCTGACTACCTGCGCCAGTCCTGGCATCCGGACACGCGTCCGGCCGAGCTGTCGCTGGACGATGCCCCCGGCCAGCGCACCCATTGGCTGGGCCTGACCGTGCACGAGCACACTGTCACTGGTGCTGACAGCGCCGAAGTCCGCTTCACCGCGCGCTACCGCATCGGCGGCGGCAGCGCGGTGAGGATGACCGAGCACAGCCGCTTCCAACGCATCGACGGCCGCTGGTACTACCTCGACGCGGTCTGAGCACTACGCGCTGTGCGCTGCCAGAACGCGCTGGCCACCGTGCGCGTGCACCTGGTTGCGGCCCCCGTCCTTGGCCACATACAGGGCCTGGTCGGCGGCCTTGACCACGGCCATCGGCCGCGGATCCACGCAGCTGTCGGCCAGCCCGATGCTCACCGTCACCTGCACCACCTGGCCGCTGCCACCGCGTCCGCGCCGCTGGCGGCCGGCTTCGTCGTCACGGCTGCGGGTGCTGCGGTCGCGAAGCTGCATGCGGGTGTCCTCGATGCTCTGCCGCAATGCTTCCACGGCATCGACACAGGCTGCCGCCGGCCGGTCCAGGAACACCACCGCGAACTCCTCGCCGCCATAGCGGAACGCACGGCCACCGTCGCCCACCCGCGCCAGCCGCGACGCCACCAGGCGCAGCACATCGTCGCCGGTGTCGTGACCATGGGTGTCGTTGAATGACTTGAAGTGGTCAACGTCCACCATCGCGATGCTGTAGGTACCGCGTGCCCGCTGCAGGGTCTCGTTGAACGCCCGTCGCCCCGGCAGGCCGGTCAGCTCATCGCGGAAGGCCATGTGGAAGGATTCCTGCAGCATCGCGCCCAGCATCAGCAGCAGGGCGGCACTGCTCAGCGCCGGCAGCAGCACCGGCTGCAGGAAGATCCGCGGCAGCATCCACCACAGGCACAGCAGGGCCAGCAGCATTGCCGTGTGCAGTGGCCGCGGATGCCGCCACGCCTGCCAGCCCAATGCTGCGGTCGCCAGCAGGAACAGCAGCGCCGGCAACTGCGCCAACGCGTTCCAGTTGGCGGGAATCCAGGCCCAGTGACGGTTCGACAGCAGATCGTGCATCCCCTGCGGCTGCTGTGCCGCCAGCAGCAGGAAGATCATCAGCGCCGCGCCGCACACTACGCTGCGCAGCAGCAGGTCCTGGCGTCGGCGTCCGCGTTCCGGCCATAGTGCCAGTCCGGCGAACAGCAGCGGCACCCACGCCGAGATCGCGTGGAAGCGCAGCGGGGTCAGGGCGTCGACATGGCCGCTGCGCAGGTAGCCACCGACGTCCCGGTGCAGCAGGGCGAATACCACCGCCACCACCAGCAGCAGGCACAACGTGCGCATCTGGTGGTAGAGCAGGGCCAGGCCTGCACCGAGACAGGCCAGCAGCCAGGGCAGGATGCGCTGCGCCGGGCTGGCGACATCCTCGGTGCCCAGCGCCATCCACAGCACCAGGACGACCAGCACGGCGGGCAGCACGAACAGGTAATGCGCAGGCTGGCGGAGCGGATGCAGGGGCACGCGGTAAGTCCAGTGCGGTGACGATGCGGCCGCAACATTGCCGTTAGCGGCGTCCCCACGCGCTTCTTGAATGCGCGTGCCCGCTGTCATGTGAACGTGGTGATGTGGTGCCATGACGTTGCGCTCACCGTCCTGCGCCGATGCTTCCGGCATGGACAGCGTACCCACCGCCGTCGCTGCCCCGCAGCGCGATCTCGCCCGCCGCTTTGCACAGGTGCGGGCGCGCAGCCTGCAGCTGGCCGCGCCGCTCAGTGCCGAGGACGCCATGCTGCAGAGCATGGCCGACGCCAGTCCCAGCAAGTGGCACCTGGCCCATACCACCTGGTTTTTCGAACGCTTCGTGCTGGCCGGTTTCGCCACCACGCCCGCGCATGACCCGGCCTGGGACTATCTGTTCAACAGCTATTACAAGAGCATCGGCCCGGCGCATGCGCGGCCGCAGCGCGGGCTGCTGTCGCGGCCCTCGCTGCAGCAGGTGCGCGACTACCGGCAACAGATCGACATGCAGGTGCAGTCACGGCTGGCAGCCGGTGACCTCGACGCGCAGGCGCTGCACCACCTGCAGTTGGGTCTGCAGCACGAACAACAGCACCAGGAACTGCTGTTGACCGACATCAAGCATGCGTTCTGGTGCAATCCACTGCAGCCACCGTATCGCGACGACCTGCGGCCCGTCGCCAGCACCGCCACGGCGCAGGGCTGGATCGAATCGCCCGAACGCATCGTCACCGTCGGTGCCGCGGCATGGCCCCGGCACGCCGCCTTTGCCTACGACAACGAATCGCCGCAGCACCGCGTGCTGCTGCCCGCGCATGCCCTGGCCGAGCGTCCCGTCAGCAATGCCGAGTACCGCAGCTTCATCGAGGCAGGGGGGTACCGCGAACCGCGCTGGTGGCTCAGCGAAGGCTGGGCGCTGCGAGAAGCCGAAGGCTGGCAGCACCCCCTGTACTGGGATGATGCCCTGCAGCGCGAGTACACCCTGGGTGGTTGGCGCGAGCTGGATCCGCATGCGCCGGTCTGCCACCTCAGTTACTACGAGGCCGATGCCTGCGCCCGCTGGGCCGGTGCGCGCCTGCCCAGCGAGTTCGAGTGGGAAGCGGCCGCCGCGTCGCAGCCCCTGCGCGGTCATTTCGCCGATGACGATCACCTGCACCCGCAGGCAGCCGGGGGCAGTGGGCTGCGGCAGCTGTTCGGTGATGTCTGGGAATGGACCGCCAGCGCCTATGGTGCCTACCCGGGCTTCCGCTCTTTTGACGGCAACCTCGGCGAATACAACGGCAAGTTCATGTGCGGGCAATGGGTGCTGCGCGGCGGCAGCTGTGCCACGCCCCGTGGCCATGTGCGCGCCAGCTACCGCAATTTCTTCATGCCGCCGGCGCGCTGGCAGTTCTCCGGACTGCGCCTGGCCAGGGACCTCATATGAGCACGGTGCATGACGCGCTGCAGGCGCTGACCGACCTGACCCCCAGCCGCCAGCAGATCCTGGCCGATGCGCTGGCCGGTCTGTCATGCGCATCGCGGCAGCTGCCTTCCAAGTACTTCTACGATGCCTGCGGCTCGCGTCTGTTTGAACAGATCACCCAGACCCGCGAGTACTACCCCACGCGCACCGAGCTGGCACTGCTGGCGCGGGTGCTGCCCGATATCGCGCGCGTGGTCGGCCCGCGCCTGCATGTGGTGGAGCTGGGCAGCGGCAGTGGCCGCAAGACCGCGTTGCTGCTGGCCGCGCTGCAGGATCCGGTGGCCTATACGCCGATCGAGATCTCGCGGGCCGCACTGCTGTCCAGCATCGACCACCTGGCGCCGGCGCTGCCCGAGGTCGAGATGCTGCCGGTCTGCGCGGACTTCACCCGCGCCGTCGCCGTGCCCATGCCCGAACGCGAACCCGCGCGACGGCTGCTGTTCTTCCCCGGTTCCACATTGGGCAATTTCGCCGAAGCAGAGGCCGTCGCCCTGCTGCGGGCGATGCGTCAGACGATGGGCCGCGACGGCCTGGCCCTGATCGGCATCGACCTGCACAAGGACACGGCGCTGATCGAAGCGGCCTACAACGATGCGCAGGGCGTCACTGCGGCATTCACCCTCAATCTGCTGGCCCGCCTCAACCGCGAGATCGGAAGCGATTTCGATCTCGATGGATTCCGCCACCGCGCCCGTTACAACACCGCGCGGCTGCGCATCGAAACCGACCTGGTCAGCCAGTGGCCGCAGGACGTCCACCTCGGTGGCCGCACCTTCCACTTTGCTGCCGGTGAACCCATCCGCGTCGAGTACAGCCACAAGTACACCGATGACAGCTTCGACGCGCTGTTGCAGCAGGCGGGCCTGCAGGTCGCACAGCGTTGGGATGCCGAAAGTCCCGCCTATGGCCTGCGCCTGCTGCGCGTTGCCTAGGGGGGACGGCCAGCCGGTGCCCCTTCAGGTTCGGCCGCACTGCTGCCCCTAAGATGGCCGTGCAACGGCAACACGGAGGACGCCATGCCCATTTTGACCACGCTCGGCCTGGCGGCCGCCCTCGCGTCGACCCCGACGCTGCCTGCGGCCCCTGCCGCCAGCAACGATCCGGCGTTCAGCCGCTGCCTGGCGGGCCTGCAGGCCACCGCCGCAACCCAGGGCATCGGCGCCGACCGTTTCAACGAGATCACCACCGGGCTCACGCCGGACCCGAGCGTGCTCGGACTGCTGGACGCACAGCCGGAATTCACCACGCCGATCTGGGATTACCTGGCCGCGCTGGTCGACCTCCAGCGCGTCGATGATGGCCGCACCCTGCTGCAGCAACATCGCGATCTGCTCGATCGCGTCTCCGCGCAGTATGGCGTCGACCCGGCCACCATCGTCGCGGTCTGGGGGGTGGAGAGCGACTATGGCCGCGTCTTCGGCAAGCGCCCGCTGCTGCAGTCGCTGGCCACGCTGTCCTGCGCCGGCCGCCGCCAGGCCTTCTTCCGTGGCGAACTGCTGGCGCTGCTCAAGCTGATCGACCGCGGCGACCTGCAGGCCCAGGGGCTCACCGGTTCCTGGGCCGGCGCCTTCGGGCATACGCAGTTCATGCCCAGCACCTACGCACGTATCGCGGTCGATGGTGATGGCGATGGCCGCCGCGATCTGGTCGGCAGCATTCCCGACGCGCTGGCGTCCACCGCCAACTACCTCAAGCGTGCGGGTTGGCGCAGTGGCGAACCGTGGGGCATGGAGGTCCGTGTTCCCCCCGGTTTCAATGCCAGCCAGGCAGGCCGCACCCAACGTCGAGCCCTCGCCGATTGGCGCGTGCAGGGCGTGACCGCGCTGGATGGCAGCGCGCTGGTGCCGCCCAATCTGCCGGCCGACGCGCGCGCCGCCCTGCTGCTGCCGGCCGGCATCAAGGGCCCGGCGCTGCTGGTGTTCCGCAACTACGATGCGATCTACAGCTACAACGCCGCCGAAAGCTATGCACTGGCCATCGCCACGCTGGCCGACCAGCTGCGTGGCGGCACCGGCCTAGCCACCGCGTGGCCGACCGATGATCCCGGCATCGGCCGCGATGAACGCCGCCAGCTGCAGACCCTGCTGCTGGCCCGCGGCCACGACATCGGCAGCGCCGACGGCATGATCGGCACCGCCACGCGCCGCGCGATCCAGGCCGAGCAGCAGCGCCTCGGCTGGGCCAATGCGGATGGGCGCGCCGGCCAGCGCATCCTGCGCGCGTTGCAGCAGGAGGCAGCCGCAGGGACGCCTGCCACCCGCTAGACCTTGCCGATCACAGGCTGGCCGCGACATCATCGCCGCGGTCTTCAAGGAGCGTCATAGCATGCAGTCGAACCCGGACATCAGCACCGGCCTGTACCACGGGCTCGAGGCCTGGCAGATACGCACGCCCAGCGCCACCGCGGTCATCAGCGTGTTCGGCGGACAGCTGCTGTCGTTCATCCCGGAGGGGCAGCCGGACCTGCTGTGGCTGTCGCCAAAACGGGCCGGGCTGCCCACGCCGATCCGGGGTGGCGTTCCAGTGTGCTGGCCGTGGTTCGGTCGCCAGGGCCAGGGTGATGACGTGCCGGCACACGGCCTGGTACGCACCGCGCGCTGGGAGCTGCTGCAGGCCCGCCAGGACGATGACGCTGAACTGGAGCTACAGCTGGCGCCCCTGTCGATTGCCGAGTGTGGCCTGCGCCTGCAGATGCAGCTGCGCATCGGTCGCCAGCTGCGCCAGCAGTTGACCACCGAGAACACCGGCCCGTCCCCGGTGACCTTCACCCAGGCCCTGCACAGCTACTTCCGGGTGGGCGATGCCCGTCGTGTCGAGGTTGATGGCATCGATGGCCTGCACTATCTGGACAAGTACGAGGATTACACGCAGCTGCGCCGGCAGCAGGGGCCCTGGTCGCTGCGTGACCCGCGCGATCCGGGGCGCAGCGACCGCATCTATACCGGTGCCGGTGGCCACTACGTGCTTCGCGATCCCGTCCTGCAGCGGCGGATCGAGATCCGCAGCGAAGGCAGCCAGACCCTGGTGGCGTGGAATCCGGGCGCGGAGGCGGCGGCGAAGATGGCCGATGTCGGCGACGGTTGGCACGATTACGTGTGCCTGGAAGTAGCCAATGCCGGGCCGGAGCAGATTGCCCTTGCACCCGGCGCGCGCCACCAGCTGGTGCAGGTACTGGCCAGTGAACCGCTGCAGGCCGTGGCGGGGTGTTCGGAGTAACCATGGGATCGACAGGAATGGATGGCATGCAGGACGCACAGTGGTGGTACGCCAACAGCAAGCAGAGCGAAGGGCCGGTGGACCTGGCCGGGCTGCGCCGTCTGCAGCAGGACGGCACGGTAACCGCCCGTACGCTGATGTGGCGGGAAGGAATGGCATCGTGGCGGCCGCTGGCCGAGCTGGATCCTTCGGTGGCGCCGATGGATCCGACCCCGCCGTCGATTGAACCGGCGCAGGCCGTCAGCGCCAGCGGCGCATCGACCGCTGATCCGTCCGACCCCTATCGTGCGCCGGCAGCTTCGCCGGTGGCCGCGACCGCGCCGCAGCTGGAAGGCGACATCGCCTTGTACGCCGCCGTGGTCGGCGGCAACTTCCCGATCTATCGACAGCGCTGGCGGCTCGACCAGGGCATTGCCGACGGCAACGGCACCTGGCACTGGCCGGCGTTCCTGATCGGCGTGATCTGGATGGTGTACCGCAGGATGTACCGGCTGGCGGCGATCTGGGCCGGCGTGCTGGTGTTCTTCAGCATCGCCGAGGCGTTGCTGGGCGTTCCGGAAGGCGTGTCGACGGTCATCACCCTCGTCATCAACATCACCGCCGCGGTGTATGCCAACCGCTGGTACCTGGCGCATTGCCAGCGTGAGATCGCCCGCGCGCGCGCGTTGGTGGGAGATGACGAGGCGCGCCTGCGCAGCGAGCTGGCCAGACGGGGTGACACCAATGCACTGGCAGCGGCGGTGGTGGCCATCGCCGTCGTTGCGGTGATGCTGGTGGGGCAGGCGCTGGCAGGCTGAGGCCGGGAAGGCTTCAGATCCAGCGGTGGCTGCCGCTACCGCGGGATCATCCTGGGCAAGGAATCGCCGACATGAATCATCTGGATACTCCGCCGGTTTCCCCGGCGGATGACAATCCCTATCTTGCGCCCGCCACAGAGGTGGACGACGCGCCCGCTCCGTCCGACGCGGACTACCTGAACCTCCTCGTCGGCCCCAACGCGGCGCTCTACCGCCAGCGCTGGCACCTGGGCAGCCCGGTGCCGAAGCCGCCGCGACCGTGGCACTGGCCCGCCTTCCTGGTGCCGACGTACTGGCTGCTGCACCGGAAGATGTACCTGGCAGCCATCCTCTTCGAGCTGGTCCTGATCGGTATCGCGCTGCTGGCGGCCCGCGCCAACCCGCTGCTCACGGTGGCGTTGCTGGCGGTGCCTCGGTTCGCCATCGCGGTGACCGCCAATACCCTGTACCTGCGCTACTGCACGCGACTGCTGGGCAAAGTGAAGGCTGCCCACGCCGGGCAGCACAACCGCATCCGTGCCGAACTGCAGCGTCGTGGCGGCACCAGCGTGTGGGCGGTGGTGATCGGCATGGCGGCCAACGCGGTGATCAATACCGTCGCCCGCATGGCGGCCTGATCATGCCGGCCTGATAGGGTTGCTCAGGCCGCTGTCCGTGCCCGCAACACCAGCAGGCACAGCGCACCGGCCAGCAGTCCCCAGAACGCCGAACCGATCCCGGCCAGGGAGACCCCCGAGGCGGTGACCAGGAAGGTGACGAGTGCAGCCTCGCGGTCGCGCTCCACCGCCAGGGCGCTGGCCAGGCTGTTGCCGATGGTGCCGAACAGCGCGATACCGGCAACGCAGGCCACCAGCTCCTTGGGGAAGGCTGCGAACAGTGCGGCCACCGTGGCGCCGAACAGCCCGATGACAATGTAGAAGGCGCCGGCCGCCATCGCTGCGGTGTAGCGGCGCGCCGGATCCTCGTGCGCATCGCGGCCCATGCAGATGGCGGCGGTGATCGCCGCCAGGTTCAGTGCATACGCACCGAACGGCGCCAGCAGCGTATTGACTACACCGATCCAGCCGATCAACGGCGACACCGGGGCGTCGTAGCCGGACGCGCGCATCACCGCCACACCGGGAATGTTCTGCGAGGCCATGGTGACCACGAACAGGGGCAGGGCAATGCCGGCCACGGCGGTCCACGACAGCGAGGGCGTCACCCACTGCGGGATCGCCAGTTGCAGATGCACCTGCTGGGCGTGCAGCAAGCCACGGCTCGCGGCGACGGCGATGCCGACCAGCAACGTGGCGATCACCGCATAGCGCGGGAACAGCC
>NZ_CP199879.1:3817500-4507625 GCF_052751275.1 Stenotrophomonas muris
GGGGTGCATAACTTTGTTATGCGCGGTAGAGGAGCGTTCCGTAAGCCGTTGAAGGTGGATTGAGAAGTCTGCTGGAGGTATCGGAAGTGCGAATGCTGACATGAGTAACGATAATGCGGGTGAAAAACCCGCACGCCGAAAGCCCAAGGTTTCCTTGCGCAACGTTAATCGGCGCAGGGTGAGTCGGCCCCTAAGGCGAGGACGAAAGTCGTAGTCGATGGGAAGCAGGTTAATATTCCTGCACCTCGCGTAAGTGCGATGGAGGGACGGAGAAGGTTAGGTGTACCAGGCGTTGGTTGTCCTGGGGAAAGGCGGTAGGTTTGGATCTTTGGCAAATCCGGGATCCTCTAAGACCGAGCACCGAGACGAGCCTTTATGGCGAAGTCACTGATACCACGCTTCCAGGAAAAGCTCCTAAGCTTCAGCTTACGCAGACCGTACCGTAAACCGACACAGGTGGGTAGGATGAGAATTCTCAGGCGCTTGAGAGAACTCGGGTGAAGGAACTAGGCAACATGGCACCGTAACTTCGGGAGAAGGTGCACCCTTTTTGGTGGCTCGTGCGAGCTATAGCTGAAGAGGGTCGCAGTAACCAGGCCGCTGCGACTGTTTATCAAAAACACAGCACTCTGCAAACACGAAAGTGGACGTATAGGGTGTGACGCCTGCCCGGTGCTGGAAGGTTAATTGATGGGGTCAGCCGCAAGGCGAAGCTCTTGATCGAAGCCCCAGTAAACGGCGGCCGTAACTATAACGGTCCTAAGGTAGCGAAATTCCTTGTCGGGTAAGTTCCGACCTGCACGAATGGCGTAACGACAGCGGCGCTGTCTCCACCCGAGACTCAGTGAAATTGAAATCGCTGTGAAGATGCAGCGTTCCCGTGGCAAGACGGAAAGACCCCGTGAACCTTTACTATAGCTTTACACTGAACGTTGAGTTCGTCTGTGTAGGATAGGTGGGAGGCTATGAAACTGTGGCGCTAGCTGCAGCGGAGCCATCCTTGAAATACCACCCTGTCGTGCTTGACGTTCTAACCTGGGCCCATTATCTGGGTCGGGGACCGTGTATGGTGGGTAGTTTGACTGGGGCGGTCTCCTCCTAAAGAGTAACGGAGGAGCTCGAAGGTACGCTCAGCGCGGTCGGACATCGCGCACTGTGTGCAAAGGCATAAGCGTGCTTGACTGCAAGATCGACGGATCAAGCAGGTAGGAAACTAGGACTTAGTGATCCGGTGGTTCTGTATGGAAGGGCCATCGCTCAACGGATAAAAGGTACTCCGGGGATAACAGGCTGATACCGCCCAAGAGTTCATATCGACGGCGGTGTTTGGCACCTCGATGTCGGCTCATCACATCCTGGGGCTGTAGTCGGTCCCAAGGGTATGGCTGTTCGCCATTTAAAGTGGTACGCGAGCTGGGTTCAGAACGTCGTGAGACAGTTCGGTCCCTATCTGCCATGGGCGTTGGAGATTTGAGAGGGGCTGCTCCTAGTACGAGAGGACCGGAGTGGACGAACCTCTGGTGTTCCGGTTGTCACGCCAGTGGCATTGCCGGGTAGCTATGTTCGGAAGCGATAACCGCTGAAAGCATCTAAGCGGGAAGCGCGCCTCAAGATGAGATCTCCCGGGGCACAAGCCCCCTGAAGGAACCATGTAGACTACGTGGTTGATAGGTCAGGTGTGTAAGTACAGCAATGTATTGAGCTAACTGATACTAATGATCCGTGCGGCTTGACCATATAACCTCAAGTTGCCTTGGCTTTACGACAACGTCGTAAGAGCATCCAAGTGCACGCTACGTCACAAGAACTATGCGAGGCTGGCGCCTCGTCCCCCGGGACGAGTGCGACTCTCCAAAAGCCTCCCTGGTGAAATTAGCGCTGTGGAACCACCCGATCCCATCCCGAACTCGGAAGTGAAACGCAGCTGCGCCGATGGTAGTGTGGCTCAAGCCATGCGAGAGTAGGTCATCGCCAGGGTTTATACCCCAAACCCCGCTGCTCACGCAGCGGGGTTTTTCTTTGTGCGCAGAACATGTGGGTAGTACCGGCCGCCGGCCGGCACCGCCATAGCTGCACACCGGCCGGTAGATGCACGCCATGCGTGGATATTCTCCGCGGGCAGCCCCAGCGCCAACCAAGGTTGGCGACTACCGAGGGCATGCGGGCGCACAGTAGATCCACGCCGTGTGTGGATGCGGCGCCAGCCAGGGTTGGTCGCTCCTCACGGCAGGTCCGGAAGCGGACTTTCCTGACCCATCACGCAAAAGCAGGCAAAAAAACGGCGCCCTGCGGGCGCCGTCTTGACCGGGATGGAACTGCAGGCCCGGATCAGGCGGCCCGCGAGACCTCGTGCGGTTCCTGCTGGCGGAACACCGATACCGCCTCGGTAAGCGTACCCGCCTGCGATTGCAGCTCGCGTGCGGCCGCGGTGGCTTCCTCCACAAGCGCGGCATTCTGCTGCGTCGCCTGGTCCATCTGCACCACGGTCTGGTTGATCTGCTCGATGCCGACCGACTGCTCCTGCGAGGCCGCCGAGATCTCGTGCATCAGGTGGCTGACATTCTCAACGCCCCCGACAATGCCCTGCATCCGCTGGCCCGCATCGGCCACCAGCTGGGCGCCTTCGCCCACCTGGCGACCTGCCTCATCGATCAGCTTCTTGATTTCTTGAGCCGCAGCGGCGGAGCGCTGCGCCAGCACGCGCACCTCGCTGGCCACCACCGCGAAGCCACGGCCCTGCTCGCCGGCACGGGCGGCCTCCACTGCCGCGTTGAGCGCGAGGATATTGGTCTGGAAGGCGATGCCATCGATCACGCCAGTGATGTCGCCGATCCGCTTCGAGGCTCCCTCGATCGCCTGCATGGTGTCGACGACCCGCTGCATGGCGACGTTGCCATCGCTGGCGGCGCTCTGGGTGGTGATCGCCAGCTGGCTCGCCTCGCGCGCATGGGCAGCGTTCTGGCGCACGGTGGCAGTCAGCTCTTCCATCGAAGCGGCCGTTTCCTGCAGGTGCGCTGCCTGGCGCTCGCTGCGCTCGGACAGCGCGCCATTGCCCGCAGCGATTTCGCTGGCAGCGGTGCTGATCGAGGACGCGCACTGCTGGATACGGCCCACCATGCGCGCCAGCTGGCCGGCGGTGGCGTTGGCATCGCGCTGGATCGCGGCAAAGGCGCCGTGATACTCGCCATGCATGCGTCGATCGAGATCGCCGCTGGCCAGCGCCGAGAGCATCTGCCGCACCTCGTCAACCGTACTGCCCAACGTATCCAGCAGCCGGTTGATGCCACCGGTGAGGCCATCGAGGAAGCTGGCACCTTCGGTTGCCTGCAGGCGCTGGTCGAGGTCGCCGGCGGCGGCGGCCGCGACGATGCCGGCGACGGCGTTCTCCAAGGCGAGCTCATGGGTACGGTCATGCCACTCCACGGCAAAGCCCAGGCGCACGCCCTGTGCGTCGAAGACCGGAGTAACCACCTGTGCGAAGTGCACCGGGCCGATCTGTACCTTGCCGTTGTGGCTGACCTGCAGGCCATTGAGGATGGCGCGGATCCGGTCCGGGTTGGCGTGGAAGCGATGAATGCTGCTACCGACCAGGCGCTCGGCATCGAAATCGGGGAAGGCCTGGCGCAACGTTGCCTGCTGGTTGCGCAGCAGGGCCACCACCGAGCGGTTCACGTAGCGGATCACGTGATCGTTGTCGGCAATCATCATCGCGGTGCGCGAGGCATCGAGGGCCTGGCGGATCTGCGCGTTCTCGGCGTGTGCCTCCGCTTCGCGTCCACGCTGGGCCTGCACATGGCGTGCGGTGTCGGCCAGCGCATGGGCCAGCGAACCCGGTGCGTAGGCGGTGGTGTCAGCATGTGCACCAAGATCGGCGCCGGTGGCGATGTCGCGCGCCAGCGCGGCCAGCCGGCGGGGACCGTGGCCAAGTGCTTCGGTCTGCTGGCGGAGCCGCAGTGCGACCTGGCCAAGGAACAGGGTCAGGCCGGCCAGCATCGCGGCCTGCAGCAGCGCCGGCCCCACCGCAGCACCGGCCGGCAGCGGGGCCAGCAGTGCAAGCGTGCCGATGCTACCGGCCAGCCACACCGGCAGACGATCGCGATGGCCCAGCAGCACGCCCAGCAGCAGGGCGATCGGCAACGCCGGCGACAGGCCGGTGATCGCGGACAACAGGGCCAGCTGCAGCGCCACCAGGATCGCCAGGGCGTTGCGGGCGATGCCGCGGCCTGCCAGCGGACCGGCCAGCCACAAGGCGGGCAGCACAGCGCCCGCGGCCAACGCGGCGGCCACACCGTGCGGACCGCGCAGGGCCAGCACCAGCCCGGTCACGGCCAGTGCCGCGCTGCCGGTCAGCAGGCGGCGGTCAGCACCGCGGGCGAGCTGTTGCAGGTGCGACAGGCGGGCGGTATCGGGGGGACGGGCGGATGCAATGGACATCGGAGGCTCCTGGGTCAGCAGACGACAACGAGCACGCCGCAACGCACGCAGCAGGGCGTGACGAGGGCGGGTGCCGGGAATTCGAGGGATGCGGCGCGATCAGCGACGCGGAGAGGGGACACCGCGGCCACATCCTGTGGGTGACGGTGCAGCAGAGCGGGCATGCGGACTTCCTTGCAGAACCAGACACATGCCGCAGGACCGACCGGGCCCGCGTGCAGCGGGCGCAGGGGCCCGCAACTGATGTATCGGCCGCAAACGCGCGGAGTGAAGCGCGCGGACGCCTGCGCTCAGCCGGCGTTGTCGTTGCTGAAGAAGTGCAGGATCACGCCTGCGATCTGTTCCGGATCTTCCATGTGCAGGTGATGGTTGCCGGGAAACACTGCCAGCCGGCCATCCCGCAGGTGCTGCAGGCGATCGCTGCGCATCGGCTCGGGATAATACGACTGCGCCGGCGTGGCATAGATCACCTGTGTCGGGCACGCGATGGCCTGCAGCAGGTTGTCGATCTGGCCCTCGCTGAGGCGGATCGCGGTGGGCAGCATCAGGCGCGGATCGCTGCACCAGCGATACCCGCCTTCGACCGGTTCCACGCCGCGCTCGACCAGCAGTCGTGCGCACGGTTCGCTGAGCTGGTTGGTCATCATCCGTGCGCGGATCGGCGCGGCCAGGTCGGGGAACACGCGCAGCTGCTTGCGCGCCAACGCACGGGTTGCGTTCACGTGCTCGCGCAGGCGATGGGCGGTCTCTTCTTCGGGGCCGCGCAGGCCGCCGAGAGCTTCGATCGCCACCAGGCGTTCGACGCGGTCGCTGACCGAGGCGGTGAGGCTGGCGATGCCGGCGCCCATCGAATGGCCGAGCAGGCTGAAGCGGTCCCAGCCCAGGGCGTCGGCCACATCAAGCACGTGGCAGATCGCGGCCGCCGTGGTGTAGCTGGCACCGGCCGGCAGGTGCGCGCTGTGGCCATGGCCGGGCAGGTCGATCGCCACCAGCTGCAGCGACGCCAGGTGCGGCGCCAGCGGCACGAAGCTGGCGGCATTGTCGAGCCAGCCATGCAGGGCCAGCACGCGCGGGCCGTCGCCGCTGTTGCGCAGGCCGGCGACGCGGGTGCCGCCCACCTCGAGTTCAAAGGGTTGCAGACTCATGCCAGCGAGGCCACGGCCAGTCGTGCCAGGGCGCGCGCGTGTTCCGGTTCGGCATTGAGGCAGGGGATGTAGCGCATCGTCGCGCCACGTTCGGCCAGCGTTTCGGTGAAGCCCATCGCGACTTCTTCCAGCGTTTCCAGGC
The DNA here is from genome assembly GCF_052751275.1 of Stenotrophomonas muris. Classification (NCBI taxonomy): domain Bacteria; kingdom Pseudomonadati; phylum Pseudomonadota; class Gammaproteobacteria; order Lysobacterales; family Lysobacteraceae; genus Stenotrophomonas; species Stenotrophomonas muris. Next base: position 3,823,222 of record NZ_CP199879.1, read on the forward strand.
AATCGGTGGCGAAGCCGGGGCAGACCACGTCGATCTGCTTCACACCGGATTCGGCCAACGCCCACAGGCTCGGCTCAGCGTAAGGCTGCAGCCAGCGCTCGCGGCCGAAGCGCGACTGGTAACCCATCTGCCAGTCGTCCTTGCCCAGGCCCAGCGCGTTGGCGATGGCCTGCGCGCTGGCCTCGCAGCGCTGCGGATACGGATCACCCGCGTCGGCCAGGCGCTGCGGGATGCCGTGGAAGGAGAACATCAGTTTCTGGCTGCGGCCGTGCTGTTCCCAGTAGCGGCGGATCGAGCCGGCAACGGCCTCGACCCAGCCCGGGTCGACCGAGTAGTCGCGTACCAGACTGACGGTCACGCCCGGGTTGCGCCGCTGCCAGGCGTCGACGCGGTCCTCGACCGAGGCGGTGGTGGTGGTGGAGTACTGCGGGTACAGCGGCAGCACCACGATGCGGCGTGCGCCTTCGCCGGCGAGGCGGTCGAGCTCGTGGGCCAGGGCCGGTTCGCCATAGCGCATTGCGTGGCGCACTTTCAGGGTTGGCAGCAGGGCCTGCATCGCCTGCGCCAGCTGCCGGGTATGGACCATCAGCGGTGAGCCATCCGGCAGCCAGACCTGGGCGTACTTGGCCGCCGAACGGCTGCTGCGCAGCGGCAGGATCAGTCCGCGCAGCAGCGGCTGCCACAGCAGTGGCGGGATCGCGACCACGCGGCGGTCGGACAGGAATTCGGCCAGGTAACGGCGTACGGCGGGGGCCGTCGGCGTATCGGGCGTGCCTAGGTTGACCGCCAGCACGGCGGTATCGGGTGCGTCGAGCATGGGGTGCATTGTCGCCGATCCGGTGTCGCACCGGGATGCAGGGTTCGGATTGCAGGCATAGCGGGCATCTATGTGAGCGGGGAGCGCTCATTGGCGATTCATGACAACACTACTAATTTCAGTCACTTGCTATATCTTCCTATGGACTGACTTCTGGAGCCTGCCATGCGTCGCCCGATCCAAGCCCTGCTGATCGCCGCCAGCCTGCTGTCCAGCCAGGCCATGGCCGGACCGCAGGAAGACCAGCGCGCCCGCAATGCCGTGCGCGTGCTGGCGGAGATCCAGGAAATCCCTGAACAGGGAATTCCGGACAAGTTGCTCGACGAAGGCCGCGCGGTCATCGTCATTCCCGACACGATCAAGGCCGGCCTGGTCATTGGCGGTCGTCGCGGCCACGGGCTGATGTCGGTGCGCATGCCCAATGGCGCCTGGTCCAGCCCGGTATTCGTCAAGCTGACCGGTGGCAGCATCGGCTTCCAGGCCGGCGTCCAGTCTTCGGACGTGGTGCTGGTGTTCCGCAACGACCGCAGCCTGGACAACCTGGTCAATGGCAAGTTCACGCTTGGCGCCGATGCCGGCGTTGCCGCCGGTCCGGTCGGCCGCAATGCCGCCGCCGCCACCGACGGCCAGCTGAAGGCCGAGATCTGGTCGTGGTCGCGCGCGCGCGGCCTGTTCGCCGGTGTTGCGCTGGATGGCGCGGTGCTGCAGATCGACGATGCCGCCAACCTTGACGCCTACGGCAGCAACACCACGCCGCGCATGATCTTCGAAGGTCGCGCCGTCGGTTCGCCGTCGATGGACGTGGTCGCCTTCCGCGATCGCCTGGAAGAGGCCACCTACGCCGCCCGCAACAACCGCAACGGCAACGGTGGCAATGCACCGCGTCCGGCGCCGGCGCCGGCTGCCGCCCCTGTGCCTGCGCCTGTTCAGGCAGCACCGGCGGCCCCGGCCGAAGCCACCACCGCGCCGCTGCAGAACGTTCCGCAGAACCCGCCGCCGCAGCAGCAGGGCTTCCAGCCGGTCAACGACGGCGAAATCCGCACGGAAACGCTGGGCGGAAACTGACTTTCGTCACGCGCGCCGGCTAACAGCCGGTGCGCTATGCTCGACAGCCTGATCACTAACGTAACGAGCGTCTTTATGGGCAGTTTCAGCATCTGGCATTGGTTGGTCGTGCTGGCCATCGTCCTGCTGGTGTTCGGCACCAAGCGCCTGACCAGTGGCGCCAAGGACCTCGGTTCGGCGGTCAAGGAATTCAAGAAGGGCATGCGCGACGACGACAAGCCGAACGCGCAGCTGGGCGACGAGTCGCGCAGCCAGGACGCCTCGCGCACCGCGCAGGACGAGCACGACCGCACCCCTCGCTGATCCGGAGCGGTCGCGGTGTTTGATATCGGCTTCAGCGAACTGCTGGTGATCGCCGTGGTCGCCCTGGTGGTGCTCGGTCCCGAGCGCCTGCCCAAGGCGGCCCGCTTTGCCGGCCTGTGGGTGCGTCGCGCCCGCAATCAATGGGATTCGGTGAAACAGGAACTGGAGCGCGAACTGCAGGCCGAGGAGATCAAGCGGCAGATGCAGGACGTTCGCCAGGGCATGCAGGACACCGAGAACCAGCTGCGTGCCAGCGGCGAAGCGATCCGTCGCGAAGCGCAGGAGGCGCAGCAGCAGGGCGATACGCTGGCGCAGGAGGTACGCGCACCGGCGCCTGCGGATCTGCCGCCGCATATGAGCGGCCTGACCCGTGCCGATGCACCGGTACAGGAGGGCGTCGCTCCCGAGCCGACGCCGGCGACACCCCCTGAAGCCGGTGCGCCGCCGCCGCCGCGCACGGAGCGCCAGCCATGAGTGAACAGGATTTCGGCGAGAGCTCGCTGGTCGAACATCTGGTGGAACTGCGCGGCCGCCTGGTGCGCGCATTGCTGGGCCTGGGCGTGGTGCTGCTGGCGCTGCTGCCGTTCACCCAGAAGCTGTACAACGCGTTGGCCGAGCCGCTGGTCTCGCAGCTGCCGAACGGGCAGACGATGATTGCCACCAATCCGGCCGGCGCCTTCTTCGCGCCGTTGAAGCTGACCTTCTTCGTTGCCCTGTTCGTGGCGGTGCCGTGGCTGCTGTACCAGCTGTGGGCCTTCGTCGCGCCCGGCCTGTATGCGCGCGAGAAGCGCCTGGCGGTGCCGCTGCTGGTGTCCTCGGTGCTGCTGTTCTACACCGGCTGTGCCTTTGCCTACTTCCTGGTGCTGCCGGCGGTGTTCCACTTCCTCACCACCTTCAGCCCGGACGTGATTGCGATCACCCCGGATGCAAATGCCTACCTGGATTTCGTGCTGGCGATCTTCTTCGCCTTCGGCGGCAGCTTCGAACTGCCGGTGGCGATGGTGATCCTGGTGCTGCTGGGCTGGGTGACGCCGCAGCAGTTCAAGGAAGGCCGCGGCTACGCGATCGTCGGCATCTTCGTGCTGGCGGCGGTGCTGACCCCGCCGGACGTGGTTTCACAGCTGATGCTGGCGATCCCGATGTGCCTGCTCTATGAGCTGGGCATCCACGCCGCACGCTGGCTGGTGCCGTCGTCGGCAGTCAAGAAGCCCGCCGCCTGAAAGAAAAAAGGGGACGGAGGGGATTAAGTCGTTTATGCCCAGTGTGTGCAGCTAACGACTTAATCCCCTCCGTCCCCTTTTTTCATCAGGCGTGGAAGATGTCGCTCGAGGTCGGCGTGGTCGGGATCGGCGGTGCGGCGCGGCTGCCACGGTGCACGAACATCTGCTTCCACGCGGCGTAGACCGCGCCGACATACAGCGGCATCAGCACCGTGGTCAGCACCAGCTGGGCGATGAAGGCGGCGGCCAGCGGGCCGCCGATCAGCATCGCGATCTGGATCACGATCACGAACAGGATGTAGATGCAGAACGCGGCGATCAGGCCGAGCACGGCGAACACGATCATTGCGCCGATGTTCTCGATGCAGCCCTGCAGGCTCAGGCGCAGCGCGTGCATGCCGCTCTGCTTGTCGAACACCACCAGCGCCGGCTGGGTGAACATTGCCAGCGACAGTGCGACCGCGCTCAGGAACACCAGCAGCATCCACAGTGCGATGCGCTTGGCCGGCAGGTTGGCCACCAGCGCCGCGGCATCGTCCGGCTTGATCTGCTGGCCACTGCGGCTGATCTCTTCCATCTTGGTCATGACCTCGCTGAAGGCGGTGAAGCCTTCGCGGCCGATCATCAGGAACAGCAGCGCGCCCAGCAGCAGCACCGCCAGCACCTGGATCGCCAGCGGCACCAGCAGGTGGCTGACGCGGTGGTCGCGGATCGGCTGCAGCAGGTGCGAGGCCAGGCCCGGGCGACCTTCGTCGATCTCACCCACGGCGTACAGCATGCCGCCGAACATGATCGGCGAGATGGCCAGGGTCATCAGCTGCACGGCCATGCCGGCAGCGCCGGGAATCAGCGTCGACAACAGGGTGACCACCCAGCTCACCAGCAGCCAGGTCAGACCGATCCGGGCCAGCTGCAGCGGCGCACGCCGATACAGCGAGAACGTATCCAGCAACCACTGGGCGCCCGCCGAGGCCGGCAGCTTGCGAATCTCTTTCATGGACATCCGGGAAGGACAGGAGGGGGCCGGGCGCTTGCCCGTGCCGCCGATTATCCCTGTTTTGCCGCCGGCTGGGCTGAAGACAGCCGCGCCTGGCGAACGAAGCGGCGCAGCAGCTGGCGCGCCAGCGGTGCGGCGCTGACCGCGCGCTCGATGCTGCGGGCACAGCCGCCATGGCGGCCGATGCAGTCGGCGCGGGCACGCACGTAGCCGCGCATGTGGTGGGTGGCGAACTCGGGGTGGAACTGCACGCCCCAGGCCTGGCGCCCCCAGCGGAAGGCATGGCAGCCATCCAGCGGCGAGCGTGCCAGTACTTCGGCGCCGTCGGGCGCGCGCAACACGGTCTGCAGGTGGGTGGCGTGGGCGGCGAAGTGCTGCGGCAGGCCCTGGAACAGCGGGTCCTGCGCGGCCTGCGGCTGCAGCTCCAGTTCGATCGTGCCGGACTCGCGCCCGGCCGGGTTGTAGGCCACCTCCCCGCCCAGCGCGTGCGCCAGCAGCTGGTGCCCGTAGCAGATACCGAATACCGGCAGGTCGTCGTGGGCGGCCTGGCGCAGCCATGCGGCACTGCGCTCACTCCATTCGGCGTGGTCGGTGACGAAGGCGGCCGAGCCGGTCACCAGCACGCCGGCGAAGGCATGCGGGTCGGGCAGGGCATCCCCGTGTTCGACATCGACCACCACCGTCTCGTGCTCTTCCAGCCCGGCGGCCACCCGGATCCAGTGCGGGAAGCGCCCGTAGCGGCGCAGCGACGGCACCGGGCGGCCGGTTTCAAGGATCAGGAACGGGGCTGGGTTCATCCGGGGGCGGCAGGACTGACAGGACTTCCTCGATTGTAGTCAGCCCCTGCGCCACCTTTTCAAGCCCGGCCTGGCGCAGGGTTCGCAGCCCTTCAGCCCGCGCGGCACGGGTGAAACCGGCCAGATCCATGTCGGCGCGGATCTGCCCACGCAGCCGCGAGCCCAATGGCAGCAACTCATACAGGCCGATGCGGCCGAGGAATCCGGTGCGCCGGCACTCCAGGCAACCAACCGGCCGACAGGGCGTGGCGGCATCTGGATATGCAGCTTGGCTATCAGCCAGCACCGCCCAGTCGGCAGCACCAAGGGTGTGCGGCTGCTTGCAGTGCGGGCACAGGGTGCGCACCAGGCGCTGGGCGAGGATGCCGTTGAGGGTGCTGGCCAGCAGGTAGTGCGGCACGCCCAGGTCGAGCAGGCGGGTGACCGCCGACGGCGCGTCGTTGGTATGCAGCGTGGACAGCACCAGATGGCCGGTCAGCGAGGCCTGCACCGCCATCTGCGCGGTTTCCAGATCGCGGATCTCGCCGATCATGATGATGTCCGGGTCCTGCCGCAGCAGGGTGCGCACGCCGCTGGCGAAGTCCAGGTCGATGTTGGCCTGCACCTGCATCTGGTTGAACTCGGGCGCGATCATCTCGATCGGGTCCTCCACGGTGCACACGTTCACGTCCGGCGTGGCCAGCCGCTTCAGCGTGGAATACAGGGTGGTGGTCTTGCCTGAGCCGGTCGGGCCGGTGACCAGCACGATGCCGTGCGGGCGTTCGACCAGTGCATTCCAGCCGGCGGCCTCCTGCGGGCTGAAACCCAGCTGGTCGATGCTCTTGAAGGCGGCATCCGGGTCGAAGATGCGCATCACGCACTTCTCGCCGAAGGCGGTGGGCATGGTCGACAGGCGCATCTCGACCTCGCGGCCGCCCGGCGAGCGGGTCTTGATGCGGCCGTCCTGCGGGCGCCGGCGTTCGGCCAGGTCCATGCGGCCGAGCACCTTGATGCGGCTGACCACGGCGGTCATCACCGCCGGGGGCACCTCGAAGACCTTGTGCAGCACGCCATCGATGCGGAAGCGCATGCGCCCCATCTCGCGGCGCGGTTCCAGGTGGATGTCCGAGGCGCGCTGTTCGTAGGCATATTGCAGCAGCCAGTCGACGATGTGCACGATGTGCTGGTCGTCGGCATTGACGTCGCCGGTACGGCCCAGCTCGACCAGCTGCTCGAAGCTGGGCAGGGTGGTGCTGGCTTCGCCGCGGACATCGCCGCGCGCGCCACGCACCGAGCGGGTCACCCCGTAGAACTCCATGGTGTAGCGGTGCAGGTCGAGCGGATTGACCACCGCCAGCTCGATGCTGCGGCGGGTCAGGTGCTGCAGGTCGCGGCGCCACTCCTGCACCAGCGGCTCGCTGGTGGCCACCAGCACCCGTTCGGCATCCACCGCCAGCGGCAGGAAGCGGTGGCGGCGGGCGTAGGCATGGGAGACCAGCGCGGTGACCGCAGCGACGTCGACCCGGGTCGGATCGATGCGCAGGTAGCGGCTGCCGGTGCGCCGGGCCAGCCATTCGGTCAGGCGTTCCAGGGTCAGTTCGCCACCGTCGCGGGCGGCCAGCTTGAGGTTGGACAGCAACACCAGCGGGTGCACTTCACTGGCGTTGCGCGCGCCCTGTGCGGAAAACCGCATGCGCTCGACGTCGTGCTCGGCCACCAGGCCATCGGCCAGCAGCGCTGCGCAGACCTGTTCGAAATGCAGGCGGCCCCACGGCAGCGGGATGTCGCCTGGCTCGCCGGGCGTGCCCACCGGCAGCCGATGTTCCATCTGCCTGCTCCTCCCGGGTACGGAATGCCCCGCAGGTCGGCCGTTATACTAACGCACCCCCTTGCCGGCCAAGACTCGTACGCATGTCCGCGACCCCGACCGTTCCGATCACCTTCCAGGGCCTGATCCAGACCCTGAACCAGTTCTGGGCCCAGCAGGGCTGCGTGCTCATCCAGCCGCTCGACCTGGAGGTGGGCGCCGGTACCTTCCACCCGGCCACCTTCCTGCGTGCGATCGGTCCGGAACGCTGGAACGCGGCCTACGTGCAGCCGTCGCGCCGCCCGACCGATGGCCGCTACGGCGAGAACCCGAACCGCCTGCAGCGCTACTACCAGTACCAGGTGGCGATGAAGCCGGCGCCGGACAACATCCAGCAGCTGTACCTGGATTCGCTGAAGGCGCTGGGCATCGACCCGCTGGTGCACGACCTGCGTTTCGTCGAGGACAACTGGGAATCGCCGACGCTGGGCGCCTGGGGCCTGGGCTGGGAAGTCTGGCTCAACGGCATGGAAGTGACCCAGTTCACCTACTTCCAGCAGGCCGGTGGCCTAGAGTGCCGCCCGGTGCTGGGCGAGATCACCTACGGTCTCGAACGCCTGTGCATGTACCTGCAGAACTGCGACAACGTCTACGACCTGGTCTGGACCTACGGCCCGGACGGGCAACCGGTGACCTATGGCGACGTCTACCACCAGAACGAAGTCGAGCAGAGCACCTACAACTTCGAATACGCCGACGTGGACGAAATGTTCCACCGCTTCGATGCCTGCGAGCGTGAAGCGCAGAAGCTGGTCGAGGTGGGCCTGCCGCTGCCGGCCTACGAGCAGGTGATGAAGGCCAGCCACACCTTCAACCTGCTCGATGCACGCCGCGCGATCAGCGTGACCGAGCGCCAGCGCTACATCCTGCGCGTGCGCGCGCTGGCCCAGGCGGTGGCCAAGGCGTACTACGAGCAGCGCGAGAAGCTGGGCTTCCCGGGCGCGAAGAAGGCCTGACGGGCCGTCGGCACCCACCCGCTTTTCATCAACTACCCGGGGCGCCGGACGCGTCGCGCGCTGCGCCCCCACCACAGGATCGAACCGATGAGCCAACTGTCCCCCCTGCTGATCGAACTGGGCACCGAGGAGCTGCCGGTCAAGGCGCTGCCGGGCCTGGCCCAGGCGTTCTTCGACGGTGTTGTCGAAGGCCTGCGCACGCGCGGCGTCGCGCTGGAACTGGGTGATGCACGCCCGCTGTCGACCCCGCGCCGCCTGGCCGTGCTGCTGCCGGGCGTGGGCCTGGAACAGCCGGAACAGCACAGCGAAGTGCTGGGCCCGTACCTGAACATCGCACTGGACGCCGAAGGCCAGCCGACCAAGGCGTTGCAGGGCTTCGCCGCCAAGGCCGGGATCGACTGGACCGCGCTGGAGAAGACCACCGACAACAAGGGTGAGCGCTTCGTGCACCGCGCGGTGACCCCGGGCGCACGCACCGCCAGCCTGCTGCCGGAGATCCTGCGCGAGGCGATTGCAGCGATGCCGATTCCCAAGCCGATGCGCTGGGGCGACCACACCTGGGGCTTTGCCCGCCCGGCGCACTGGCTGGTGCTGCTGCACGGTACCGAGGTGGTGGAGGCCGAACTGTTCGGCCTGCAGGCCGGCCGTGTCAGCCGTGGCCATCGCTTCCACCACGACCAGCCCGTGTCGCTGGCCCAGCCGCAGGACTATGTTGAAGCCCTGCGCGCCGCCTTCGTGCTGGTCGACCCGCGCGAGCGCCGTGCGCGCATCGTCGCCGAGGTCGAGGCCGCCGCGGCCAGGGCCGGTGGCAGCGCCCGCATCACCGACGACAACCTGGAGCAGGTGGTGAACCTGGTCGAGTGGCCGTCGGCGGTGCTGTGCAGCTTCGAACGCGCGTTCCTGGCAGTGCCGCAGGAAGCGCTGATCGAAACGATGGAGATCAACCAGAAGTTCTTCCCGGTGCTGGATGCCGCAGGCACGCTGACCGAGAAGTTCATCGGCATCGCCAACATCGAATCGAAGGACGTGGCCGAAGTGGCCAAGGGCTACGAGCGGGTGATCCGCCCGCGCTTTGCCGACGCCAAGTTCTTCTTCGACGAGGACCTGAAGCAGGGCCTGGCGTCGATGGGCGACGGCCTGAAGACGGTGACCTACCAGGCCAAGCTCGGCAGCGTGGCCGACAAGGTGGCGCGCGTGGCCGCCCTGGCCGAAGTGATCGCACCCCAGGTGGGTGCCGATGCCGTGCAGGCCAGGCGGGCTGCCGAATTGGCCAAGAACGACCTGCAGTCGCGCATGGTCAACGAGTTCCCGGAGCTGCAGGGCATCGCCGGCCGCCACTACGCCGTGGCCGGTGGCGAATCGACCGAGGTGGCGCTGGCCATCGACGAGGCCTACCAGCCGCGCTTCGGCGGTGATGACATCGCGCTGTCGCCGCTGGGCAAGGTGCTGGCCATCGCCGAACGCGTCGACACGCTGGCCGGTGGTTTCGCCGCGGGCCTGAAGCCGACCGGCAACAAGGACCCGTTCGCGCTGCGCCGCAATGCGCTGGGCCTGGCCCGCACGATCATCGAAAGCGGCTTCGAGCTGGACCTGCGCGCGCTGCTGGCCAGCGCCAACGCCGGCCTGGCCGCGCGCAACGTGCAGGCCGATGTCGGCGAGCTGTACGACTTCATTCTCGACCGCCTGAAGGGCTATTACGGCGACAAGGGCGTGCCGGCCACGCACTTCAACGCGGTGGCCGAACTGAAGCCGGCCTCGCTGTACGACTTCGACCGCCGCCTGGATGCGATCGGCACCTTCGCCGCACTGCCGGAAGCCGAAGCACTGGCTGCGGCCAACAAGCGCATCCGCAACATCCTGCGCAAGGCCGAGGGCGACATTCCGGCGCAGATCGACCCGGCGCTGCTGCAGGAAGACGCCGAGCGCGCGCTGGCCGAAGCGGTCACCGCCGCCATCGACGACACCGGCGCCAGCCTGCACCAGAAGGACTACGTGGCCGTGCTGGCACGCCTGGCGCGCCTGCGCCCGCAGGTCGACGCGTTCTTCGACGGGGTGATGGTCAATGCGGACGATCTGGCGCTGCGTGGCAACCGCCTGGCGCTGCTGACGATGCTGGGCGAGCGCCTGGGCAAGGTCGCGGCGATCGAGCATCTGTCGAGCTGATGCCCGTATCGGTAGTGCCGGCCGCTGGCCGGCATTACCCCGCGCACCGCATCGCCGGTGGATGTCCATCGGGGTCATTGCCGGCATCGCGCACGATGCCGGCATCCTCGCCTGCATTCACGATGATCGCCACAAAGGTGCGTATTTTGACCGCCACTTAACAACCGATCCCGAATGACGTGATGCATTTCGCATCGTCACCTTCGGTCGGTATGCTGTCCCGCATGCAGCCAAAGAAATACGCCCTGCCGCTGATGGTCCTGTCGTTGGCCGCCACTTCCGTGGCCCACGCGCGCGGCACCATCGACAAGGTGGACATCAAGGGATTGGACAAGGGCGACGACGCCGCAATCATCGAGAACATCCAGGAATCGCTGTCGCTGTACGACACGATCGGCAAGGAACAGGGCGAATCACGCCTGGAGTACCTGCTGTCACAGGCCGAGCGGCAGACCCGCCAGGCACTGGAACCGTTCGGGTACTACAACCCGGTGATCAAGGTCGAGGCACCGCGCGAGGACGAACACGTGCGCGTGCTGATCCATGTCGACAAGGGCACCCCGGTGACCGTGCGCCGGGAGCACATCGACATCACCGGTCCGGCGATGTACGACCAGTACCTGCAGGATGACCTGGCCGCGTTCAAGCCGCGCAAGGGCCAGCGCTTCGAGCACACCCAGTACGAAGCCAGCAAGATCACCATCACCCGGCGCCTGGCCGAGCGCGGCTACTTCGACGCCGACTACACCCAGCGCCAGGTGCAGATCACCCGCGCCGACAACGCCGCCGACATCGACCTGACCTGGGACAGCGGCCGCCGCTACAACATGGGCCCGGTGCGCTTCCAGCAGGACTACTTCGTCGACAAGCTGTTCGATCCACTGGTCTACTGGGACCAGGGCAGCTACTACCACGAGGGCAAGCTGGACCGGCTGCGCGAGTCGCTGACCAAGCTGGACTACTTCAGCGTGATCGACATCCAGCCGCGCCCGGACCAGGCCGACGAGAACGGCGAAGTGCCGGTGGACGTGAAGCTGACGCGCGCCAAGCGCACCATCTATACCGCCGGCCTGAGCTACGGCAGCGAGAGCGGCCCGGGTGTGCGCGGTGGCATCGAGCGGCGCTTCCTGAACAACCGCGGCCACAAGATGAACACGCAGCTGGACTATGCGCAGAAGCGCAAGAGCCTGGTCACCAGTTACCGCATTCCGGCCTTCAACTGGCTCGACGGCTGGTACACCTTCGCCGCCAGCGCGTACGACGAGCAGACCGACTACATCGATCTGCGCAACTTCAAGCTGATCGCCAGCCGCAGCGGCGAGATCAACGAGCACTGGACCGCGATCGCCTCGATCAACGCACTGCGCGAGCGCTGGCGCTACGCGTCCGGCACCGAATTCACCGACGCCGTCTACAACACCTCGACGCTGGTGTACCCGCAGATGGTTGCCGACTACGTCAACGTCGACGACGAGATGTTCCCGCGCAAGGGCATCAGCGGCGCGGCGACGGTGCGTGCCGGCGTGGAAGGCGCCGGCTCGGATACCAGCTTCGTGCAGGCCAACGCCGTGCTGCGCTGGTACATCCCGGTGGGTGAAAGCAACCGCCTGATCCTGCGCGGTGAAGGCGGCACCACGTGGACCAGCGACCTGGTGGCGATGCCACCGAGCCTGCGCTACTTCGCCGGCGGAGACCGCAGCATCCGCGGCTACGCTTACCGCGAAGTTGGTCCGCGCACGCCCAAACCCGACAAATATGCGCTGGGCGCCAAGAACCTGGTGATCGGCTCGGCCGAGTACGAACACTACTTCAATGGCGGCCCCTGGGGCGCGGCGGTGTTCGTCGATACCGGCAGTGCCTTCGACAACACCATTGACCTGCATACCGGCGTCGGCTTCGGCGTGCGCTGGAAATCGCCGGTGGGCCCGGTGCGGGTGGATATCGCGCACGGCCTGAACAATCCGGACTCGCAGTTCCAGCTGTACCTCAACATCGGAGCGGACCTGTGAGCACGCCCGCACCGAGCCCCGGCACGCTACCGCCGCGCGTGCGCTTCTACCGACGCCGCCGCTTCTGGGCCTGGTCCGGCGTCGGCGTGATCGGCGTGGTGCTGCTGGCCCTGCTGGCGGTGTACTGGCTGCTGCAGACCGTGGCCGGCCGCGATGTGCTGCTGGCACAGGTGGTGGCGCGACTGCCGGCGGGCGCCAGCTTCACCTGGGACAAGGTGGACGGCCCGGTGGCCGGTCCGCTGACCCTGTACAACGTCGACTTCCGCTACGACGACATCCATTTCCACGCCGAGCGCGCGCACCTGGAGCCGGACCTGCGCCCGCTGCTGGGCCGCAAGCTGCTGCTGGACAAGCTGGAGCTGACCAACGCCACGCTGAACCTGGCCAAGAGTGACGAGCCGTTCAAGCTGCCGTCGTGGCCCGATTCGCTGCCGCAGATCGAAATGCCGCTGGCGATCCAGGCCGATGCCATTGCCATCGACGGCTTCCGCATCAGCCAGGCCAACGAGCCGGTGATCGACATCAGCCGTGTGCGTGGTGGCATCGAGATCGCCAATGGTGAGTTCCAGGCGCACAAGCTGGTGGTGGACAGCGACATGGGCAACTTCACCGCCCAGGGCCGTTACATTCCGGCCGAGGACTACGACACCGATGTGACGGTGACGGCGGTGCTGCCAGCACCGCGTGGGCGCACCGCCGCTACGGTGGGTCTGGTCGCACGTGGCGACCTGTCGCACATGGAAGTGGCCGTAGCCGGGCGCGCGCCGAAGCCGCTGCACGCGATGCTGGTGTTCGATGGCCGCACCGACCCGAGCTGGAGCGCCAGCATCCGCAGCGACGAGCTGGATCTGGCGCTGTTGTCGCCAGCATTGGCGAGCTCGGCGATTGCGCCGTTGTCGCTGGACTTCACCGCCGCCGGCAAGGGCGGCAATGCCAACCTGCGCGGCAGGGTGAAGCAGGGCGACCAGGAGCTGGAACTGGCACCGTCGGTGGTGTCGCTGCAGGACCAGGTGCTGAAGGTCTCACCGCTGCTGGTGAAGGGCCTCGGTGGCGAAGCGCGGCTGGAAGGCACCGCCGACTTCAGCCAGGACGATCAGCAGAAACTCAATTTCTCGGTGGTCGCACGCGATCTGACCTACGTGCCAGCACCCGACCCGAACACGGCTGGCAGCGCACCGGTGCCGGTCACCCTGAAGGAAGCACGCTTCGGCCTGGCCGGTACCCTGAAGGCCTGGGCCGCGATCGGCCGTGCCGAGATCGAACGCGAGGCGCAGAAGGCGCAGCTGCAGTTCGACGTACGCGGCAATGACCAGGCCGCGTCGATCCACCAGCTGCAGGCGCAGACGCCGGGTGGGCAGCTGCAGGTAGAAGGCCAGGTGGCCTGGGCGCCGCAGCTGGACTGGGACGCCAAGGCCACGCTGAAGGACTTCGACCCCGGCTATTTCGTGCCGGGCTGGAACGGCCGCCTGTCCGGCAACCTGGCCTCCAAGGGCCGTCAGCTGCCGCCGCCGGCCAATGCCGCACCGGGCACGGCCGGCACGCTGGAAGCCACCGTCGACCTGCCGTCGCTGAAGGGCATCCTGCGCCAGCGCAACCTTGATGCACAGGGCAAGTTCGCGCTGCAGGGCGCGCAGGGCCAGGGTGACCTGAAGCTGTCGCTGGGCAGCAGCCGGGTGACCGCGTCGGGCAAGGTCGGCGACCGCCTCGACATCGATGCACGTTTCGAACCGCTGCAGCTGAGTGACCTGCTGCCGGGCGCCGACGGTGGCCTGCGCGGCCAGGTGCAGGTGAAGGGGCCGCGCGATGCGCCGGACATCACCGCCGACCTGGTCGGCAACAATCTCAACTGGGAGGGCTACGGCGCCGAGAGCGTGAGCATCAAGGGCCACCTGCCGTGGCGCGGCGACAGCGGCACGCTGGCGGTGCAGGGCCAGCAGGTCAACGCCGGCATGCTGCTGGAGCGCTTGAACGTGGATGCGCAGGGCAGTGTGTCCAACCTGCGCCTGGCTGCGCAGACCCGCAATGAGATGGGCGCGATCGAGCTGCAGGGCAGCGTGCGCCAGCAGGGGGCGCAGTGGCGTGGCGAGCTGGCCTCGCTGCGCATCGCACCGGTGAAGGGTGATGCGTGGTCGCTGCGTGCACCGGCGGCGTTCGCGATCAACGGCAGCACCTACACCCTGTCCGAAGCCTGCCTGGCCGCCGCCAGCAGCGGCGCGCTGTGCGCACAGGCCAACTGGCCGCGAGAAGGCCTGGTGGTGCGCAGTGACGCGCTGCCGCTGGCGCTGGTGCAGCCGTGGCTGCCGCCGCAGTCCGGCCGCCGCATCTACCTGCGCGGCGACGTCAGCCTGGACGCGCAGATCCGCCCGCGCGGCGCGACCTGGGAAGGCCATGTGGAAGTGCGCTCGAAGGAAGGCGGCGTGCGCCTGGGCGAGAACCGCAACACCGTGGGCGATACCACCCGCGGCGAGCTGGTGCGCTATGACCAGTTCTCGCTGAAGCTCGACATGACCCCGGCCAGCATCAAGGGCTACCTGGGCATGGGCTTCCAGGGCAATGGTTTCGTCGACGCGAAGATGCAGACCGGCTGGGAAGCCAGCGCACCGCTGAACGGTGAGCTCTACCTCAACATGTCGCGGCTGTACTGGCTGGAGCTGTTCTCGCCGGACATCGTGCGCCCGACCGGCCTGATCGAAGGCCACGTCAGCCTGCGCGGTACGCGCGGGCAGCCGTCGCTGGGCGGCGACGCGCAGCTGAGCAACTTCAAGGGCGAATTCCCCGCGCTTGGCCTGACCTTCGACCAGGGCAAGGGTAGTTTCGTGGCCCAGCCCGACGGTTCGGCCAAGATCACCGCGCAGGCCAACTCGGGCCAGGGCACGCTGTATGTCGACGGCGGCCTGTCGTGGTTCGGTGATGCACAGCCGCTGCAGCTGAAGATCCACGGCGAGAACGTGCTGCTGTCCAACACCAGCGAGCTGCGCATCGTCGCCAACCCCAACCTCGACTTCACGTTGGCCAAGGCGGCGATGGAGCTGCGTGGCACCGTGCACGTGCCCGAGGCCGACATCGACCTGGAGCGCCTGGACCGTGGCACCTCGGTGTCCGAAGACGTGGTGGTGCTGGACCCGGCCGATCCGGAAGAGTCGCGCACCTCGCCGCTGGACATGGACCTGACGGTCAGCCTCGGCGACAAGGTGAAGATGACCGGGTTCGGCCTGAAGGGCGCGCTGACCGGCAAGATGCAGGTCTGGGCCAAGCCCGGCCGTGAAATGACCGCCAATGGCGGCCTGGAAGTGAGCGGCCGCTACAAGGCGTATGGGCAGGACCTGACCATCACCCGCGGCAACCTCACCTGGAACTACAACGCGGTGTCCGACCCGCGCATCAACATCCGCGCCGAGCGCCGGATCGGTGATGTCACCGCCGGCATCGACGTGACCGGGCGTGCGCAGCAGCCGCGCGCGGACGTATGGTCCGATCCGGCAATGTCGCAGTCCGAGGCACTGGCCTATCTGGTGCTGGGACGCAGCCTGACCGGTGCCAGCAGCGACCAGGCGCAGCAGGTCAACGCGGCCTCGGCGGCGCTCTCGGCGGGCAGCGGCCTGCTGGCTTCGCAGCTGGGCGCCAAGCTGGGCCTGGACGACGCCGGCGTGAGCCAGTCGCGCGCGCTGGGCGGCTCGGTGATCGGTGTCGGCAAGTACATCTCGCCCAAGCTGTACGTCGGCTACGGCGTGTCGCTGGTCGGTGCCGGTTCGGTGATCACGCTGAAGTACCTGCTGCGCCGCGGGTTCGACGTGGAAGTGGAGTCGAGCACCGTGGAAAACCGCGGGTCGATCAACTGGCGGCGGGAGAAATAACCCGCTGCCCCTCAACCACCCTCTGTGTCGGGATCGGTCTGGCTGACAACGGCGAAGGAGGGGGCTGGCCTGCGCGGACGAGGCCCGTGCGTGAGCATGCCGTGCCCATCAAGCGCCGACGGTGGCTCGACGGGCGCTGGCGCGGACGCCGTCCGCGATGGGGTGCCTCCAACGAAAGGCGTCAGCATGAGGACGCCAGACACGATGACCACCGAGGCATGGATTGCCACGTGTTTCATGCTGGACGTGCTGATCGCGATAGGGCGAGCGGCATCACCGAGCAATGCCAGCGCCGCCAGAACGGCCAGCACGACGAGAGCGCCCAGCAGGCAGCGGACAATGGCCACCTGCATCTTCATGAGATTGAAGTGCCCGGGTTGGGATACCGCCATCCAGAAGGCGACCTGATCCGTGTCCAGTGGCGCCAGCGTGTCACGGACACCATGCACTCCCAGACGCTGCATCGTTTGCCGCATGATGCCAGCACGCCCGGGCACGCTGGCCGACAGCAGCGATTGCAGCCAGTGCCACGGTCGGGTCAAGCGTTCCATGCGGGCATGGGCCTCGGTTACGGACACCCGGTCATGCGGTCGGTCCAGGGCTGCGGTGAGGGCCGTGTGGTTGCGCGGCTGCAGCTGCCAGCGGCGATGCAGCAGGTTGCGCCGTGCGCGGACCCGGTAGGGATCGATATCAGCCCGGATCTCATCCCAGCAGAAGTATCGACCCAGCAGATCGAAGTTGGACTCGCACAGCGGCTGGCCCTGGTGCAGCAGCTGCTGCAGTACCACGTCACCGATACGCGGCCTGTCGGCCAATGACCACAGCTCCGGGCGATGGGCCAGCCAGTGCTCGAAGCTGGCCGGGTCGGCGTCGCCGGCGGTGTTGATCAGCAGGCGCGCAAACCGGGGCAGGTTCAATGATGGCTCCACCACATCGTCCGGCATGTCGGTGTCGGGCGTGCATGGATGATGCAGCACCGGCATGTGGTCCATCGGCGAATGGCTGTCGTACGGCGCCGGTGGGCCGGGTGGGCTGTTGTCTGCAGGTGGCGTCGACAGCGCTTCTGCACTGCTTTCCTCCTGCCATTGCGTGCGGCTGCGTGCCCACAGCAGGGCCTGCTGGTAAGCCTCGTGCAGCGCCTGGAATGCCACCGGGTCTTCGTCCGGGCGTGCCGCGCGCAGTCTCTGCGCGTAGGCGCGCTTGATCGCCTTTTCGTCGGCGCTGGCGTCGAGCCCGAGAGCGTCCAGTGCCCGGTTCACACGGTGTTTCCAGAAGCAGGTGGAGGCAGGTCGATCGACAGGCGACGGCACCTGTCACGCAGGAACCAGGTGGTCCATAGCAGCAGGACCAGGACGCAGCCCACTTCGGGGACGAACATGCCGATGCCCGGTCCAATCAGGTTGCGCGGCCGGAATCCCCGGCCATCCTCGCGCCGGATCCAGCGTGCCGTCGCCAGAGCAAGGCCAGGGAACAGCAGCAACGTACCTTTTAGCCGCAGATCCAGGCCATGGACCAGGATCAGGCTGGCGAGGGCGATCAGCGGCGCTGGCAACGCCAGCAGCCATCCCCAGCGCGAAGGGGGCAGATCCAGCGTCAGCTGGCGCAGCGCCCAACGGACATGGACCCACAGAGCGCCGGCCAGGGCGAGCAGGACCCCGAGCAGCACGCCGCCTATGCCGAGCGCGGCGGCGGTGCGCAGGTCACGCTGGGCAAGACTCATGAGAGTCGAGCCACCGGCAATCGCGAGCGTCAGGGCAGCCAACAGGCCGCCCCGCAGCGCATTGACCTGGCAACGCCAGCGGTTGGGACGGGAAACGTCGGCAAGGCTGCGCCAGAACTGCACCTGCTGCCGATCCCAGGCGGCGGGCAATGGCTCCTGGCCGCCGCGTTCCAGCGCATCCAGCAGCGCGTTGACCTCAATGATGTGCTCGGGCAGCTGCGCCTGCCAGAGGGATCGTCGCGCGTGCCATGGCTGCGACAGGTAGCGCAGGCAACGCGCAAGGGTGACCCTCCCCAGCCGCAGGCTGCCCTCTTGTTCAAGCAGTGCCGACAGCTCTGCCGCATTCCCGGTCTCGGCGGCCCAGCGTCGATGACCGCGCGACTGGATCGATGCCAGCCTGTCCGGATCCACGCCATCGTGTACATCATCCCAGCCAAAGCAGCGTGCCAGCAGACCCATGTTGGCTGCGCTGACGCTGTTGTGACTGCGTGCCAGTTCATCCAGCAGCGCGTCGCCCACCAATGGCTTGTAGCGCAGCGACCACAGCACCGGCGTGGCCTCCAGCCAGGGGCCGAAGTCTTCAGGGGAAGCCAGATGGGCCATGCGCAGGATCGTGTGCGCATGGCCCGATACGTGGACCGCTCCCTCCAGTTCCGCCACTGGTGCCGTGCGCAGCAGCACAGGCGTGCCGCGAGGTGGCCATGGAGGCGAGTACGAACGCGTTTCGGGCGGCGCCCATGCCACGTCTGCGTCGGGCGGCCAGGGTGCGATGTCGGTTGCATGCTCCGCCGGTTCGTCTTCGTCCGCGATATCGGCCAGCGCTTCCTGGCGGACCCAGTCCAATGCCGCCTGATAGGCCTCATGCAGGTGCTGGAAGGCGATGGGATCCTCGTCGGGTCGCGTCACCCGCAGGCGCTTTGCATAGGCGCGCTTGACCGCGCGCTCGTCAGCCGTTTGGTCCAGCTCCAGGACGTGCAGTGCCCAGCTCATGCATCGCGCTCGAGGGCGTCGAGTGCCTCGTCCAGCTGACGGCGATGACGCTCGACGGCAACGGCATCCTGGCTCTCCAGCACATGGCGGAAGCTGCTCAGCCACGACTGCAACTGTTCACGGTGATGGATGCGTTCCTCGTACAGGCGCTCGGTGCGGGCGATCACCGCGAGGTTGGGCTGGGCGTCACGCGGGTGGATCTTCAGCGCTTCCAGCGCGCGCAGGCGCTGCTGGATCTCTTCGGGTGACAGCAGCCCGGGATTCTGTTCCAGGATGAGCTCGTGGCGCCTGCCGGTGGCATCCTCGGTGACTTCGACCTGCAGCAGCCCGTTCACGTCGTAGGTGAAGCGGGCGGTGACGCTGCGTTCCTGCATCGGGACAGAATGGGTCAGCGGCACGGTCAGCTCACCGAGCTTGATGTTGCGATCCACCGTCGGGCTCTCGCCCTGGAACACGTCGATGCGGATGGCACTTTGCCGCTCGTGCAGCGGGTAGAAGCGATCCTCGCGGCTGACCGGCACCACGCTGTTGCGCTGGATGATCGGGTGGAAATAGCCGCTGCGCTCGCCACCGGCAGCATCCTGGCGGGACACCTGCGTGCCAAGCGTGTAGGGGCAGACATCGGTCAGCACGACTTCGCGCAGCGATTCGTCGCGCGCCTTCAATCCCGCTGCAACGGCGGCACCCAAGGCAATCGCCTGGTCCGGATGGACATGGCGCAGCGGCAGCCGGCCGAACATGCGGGTCGCAAGCCTGCTGACCATCGGCATGCGTACCGCACCGCCGACCAGGATGATGTCGTCCAGCGCCTCGGGCTTGAGCCGGGCGTCGCGGATCGCGCGCTCGATGGGCGCGCGCATGCGCAGCAGCAGTGGCTCGCAGAGCTGGGCGTAGCGAGCTTCATCCAGCTGCCACTGGCGTTCGCTGCCGGCCAGGGGCAACTGCAGGCTGGCAGTGCCGCTCTGGCTGAGTTCGCGCTTGAACAGTTCCAGCCGACGCAGCAGCTGCGCCTGCTCGGCAGCGGACAGGTCGCTGGCGGACGTGCCCTGGTCGGCGTGGAAGGCCTGCACGAGTACCTGCAGGAAATCCTCGCCGCCCAGGAAATTGTCGCCGGCGCTGGCATGCACTTCGACCACGCCATCGAACAGTTCCAGGATGGAGACGTCGAAGGTGCCGCCGCCCAGGTCCAGCACCAGCACGCGGCCTTCGCCGTCACGCTCCTGCAGACCATAGGCCAGCGCAGCGGCCGTGGGTTCATTGATCAGGCGCTCGACGCGGATGCCGGCCAGTTCGCCGGCGGCCCGGGTGGCCTTGCGCTGGGCGTCGGAGAAGTAGGCCGGCACGCTGATCACTGCTTCCTCCACCTTGTGGCCCAGGGCGGCTTCGGCGTCGGCCAGCAGCGAGCGCAGCACCATGGCCGAGAGTTCCTCGGGACGGAAACTGCGCTCACCCAGCCGGGTCTCACGGTCGCTGCCCATCCAGCGCTTGAAATGGGCCACGGTCTGCTGCGGATGGCTGACCAGGCGGTCACGGGCCGGCTGGCCGACCAGTACGGCACCATCGACGAGGCTGACCACCGAAGGGGTCAACAGCTCGCCATGGGCATTGGGGAACAGCTGCGGCCCTGCTGCCGTGTGCCTGCCGATGAGGGAATGGGTGGTGCCAAGATCGATGCCGACGATCATCTGCGAACGTCCGATGTGCAGAAAACTGCAATTCTAGGAGCGCGGCGCAGGCCTGACTATCGGGCGTTGCCCGACAGCGCCCCACGGGCTATGGTCCCGGGCTGTTCTGTCGTACCGGATTGCCTCATGTCACCACGCAAAGCCCTCCCCACCGCCCTGGCCCTGGGCCTGACCCTCGCCACCGGCGCCCACGCCGATGAAGGCATGTGGATGCCGACGCAGCTGCCGGACCTGGCCCAACCGCTGCAGGCCGCTGGCTTCAAGGGCAATCCGGCCGACCTGGCCAACGTCACCGCGCCGCCGCTGAGCGCCGTGGTGCGCGCCGGTGGTGGCACCGGTTCGTTTGTGTCCGCCGACGGCCTGCTGCTGACCAACCACCACGTGGCGATGGGCGTGATCCAGTACAACAGCTCGCCCGAGCACGACCTGATCGCTGGTGGCTTCATCGCCAGGGACCGTGCCGACGAGCGCCCGGCCAACCCGGACTTCCGCGTGCTGGTCACCGTCGGCTTCGACAAGGTGACCGACCAGGTGCTGGCGCAGGCCCGTGGCAAGACCGGCCGTGCCTACTTCGATGCCGTGGATGCAGCCAGCAAGCAGATCGTGGCCGAGTGCGAGAAGGACGGCAGCGTGCGCTGCTCGGTGGCCAACATGTACTACGGCACCGATTTCTACCGCATTGCCCAGCTGGAACTGAGCGACGTGCGCCTGGTGTATGCGCCGCCGCGTGCGATCGGCAACTACGGCGATGAGATCGACAACTTCATGTGGCCCCGCCACACCGGCGACTTCACCCTGCTGCGCGCCTATGTGGGCAAGGACGGCAAGCCGGCCGCCTACAGCAAGGACAACGTGCCCTACCAGGCGCCGGCACACCTGCAGATGTCGGTGGAAGGCCCGAAGGAAGGCGATTACGCGATGCTGGCCGGTTACCCGGGCATCACCTACCGCCACCGCACCGCGGCCGAATTCGCCGGCCAGATCGATACCGTGCTGCCGCGCCGCGTATCGGTGTTCCAGCAGATGATCGACACCATCGAGGCCGCCAGCGCCAAGGACGCGCAGGCGCGTACCCGCTACGCCTCGCAGCTGCAGTCGCTGAAGAACAACCGCAAGCGCGCCGCCGGCGAACTGGAAGGCCTGCTGCGCAGCGATGCGAAGGCCCAGCGCGCCGCCGACGAGACGGCCATGCTGGCTGCCACCGACCGCAGGTACCAGGGTGACATCAAGGCGCTGCTGGCCAACCTGTCGCAGGGTGCGGCGGTGGGCGAGCGTGACCTGCTGCTGGAGCAGATGGCCGCGCAGAGCCAGCTGCTGCGCTCGGCGCTGCTGCTGGAGCGCCTGCGCATCGAATCGGCCAAGCCGGACGCGCAGCGCGAGAGCGGCTACCAGCAGCGCGACCAGGCGATGATCGAAGGGGTGCTCAAGCAGGTCCAGCGCCGTTACGCGCCGGAGGTCGAGAAGGCCCTGCTGACCACCCTGCTGACCCGCTACCAGCAGCTGCCGGACGCGCAGCGCGTGGCCGAGTTCGACGCGGCTTTTGGTCGTACCCCACAGCAGCTGGCCAAGGCGCTGGACACCCTGTATGCCGGTACCCAGCTGGGTGAGGAAGCGCAGCGCCTGTCGCGCTTTGCCGCCGCACGCGAAGGCAAGGCACTGGCCGCCGATCCGCTGATCAGCGTGGCCGGTCCGCTGGTGGCCGCGCAGCTGCGCATCGAGAACGAGAGCAAGACCCGCGAAGGCGAGCAGCTGCGCCTGCGCCCGGCGTACATGCAGGCGCTGTTCGCCTGGCGTGCCAAGCAGGGCCGCGCGGTGTATCCGGATGCCAACCGCACCCTGCGCATCAGCTACGGCAAGGTCGAGGCGCTGCACCCGCGCGATGGCGTGACCTACTCGCCGGTGACCACCGTGGCCGGCATCGTCGAGAAGAACACCAACGCCTACCCGTTCGATGCACCCAAGCCGCTGCTGGCCGCCATCGCCAAGGGTGACTTCGGCAGCACCGCCGATCCGGCACTGAAGACCCAGACGGTCAACTTCCTGACCAACCTGGACACCACGGGCGGCAACTCCGGCTCGCCGGTGCTCAACGCCAGGGGCGAACTGATCGGCCTGAACTTCGACAGCAACTGGGAGTCGGTCAGCGCCAGCTGGTGGTTCGACCCGCGCTACAAGCGCGCCGTGCACGTGGACATGCGCTACCTGCGCTGGCTGCTGGCCAAGGTCTACCCGGCGCCCGAGCTGCTGAAGGAAATGGGCGTGCCGGCCCAATAACGCCGGTACCTGGCAGGCGCCCACCGCTTCCTGGTGGGTGCCCATTGATTCCCGGTAGGTGCCCACTGTTAGTGGGCACGGATGTCCCCGTCACGACCAACGGTCGTGACCCACCAGACGGATCAACGATCGTGACCTACTGCCATGCCCCACCCTTGCGGTCCTTCCTCGTGACCTACCCGCACGACCAGCGGTCGTGATCTACTGACCCCTGTCCTGACGGAAACGCACGCGTGGTCTCCAGCTGGATCCTGCTGCTGGTCTCGGTTGCCTATGCCGCGCTGCTGTTCGGCGTGGCGTGGTGGGGCGACCGTCGGCCGATGTACCCCGACCGGCCGTGGCTGCGGCCGGTGGTCTACAGCCTGGCACTGGCCGTGTACTGCTCGTCGTGGACCTTCTACGGCGCGGTCGGCACCGCCGTGCGCAACGGCGTGGGCTACCTGCCCATCTACATCGGCCCGCTGCTGCTGCTGCTGTTCGGCTGGCGCATCATCGAGCGCCTGGCGCTGATCGCGCGCAGCCAGAACGTGGTCTCCATCGCCGACTTCATCTCCTCGCGCTTCGGTCGCTCGCGGCGGCTGGCGGCGCTGGTGGCGATCATCGCGCTGATCGGCATCATTCCGTACCTGGCGCTGCAGTACAAAGCGGTGGCGATGAGCCTGCAGGTGCTGACCGGCAACACCGGCCCGACCGGCTTCTTCACCGATCCCGCGCTGTACGTGGCGCTGCTGATGGCGCTGTTCGCCACCCTGTTCGGTACCCGCCAGGTCGATGCCACCGAACACCACCACGGCATGATGCTGGCCATCGCCTTCGAATCGGTGATCAAGCTGCTGGCGATGCTGGCCGTGGGCGTGTTCGCCTACCTGTGGCTGAGCAACCGCACCGACGCGGTGGTCGAGTCGGTGCATACGCTGTTCACCGGCCTGCCGCCGGTGGGCTTCATCTCGCAGACGCTGCTCAGTTTCCTGGCCATCATCTGCCTGCCGCGCCAGTTCCACGTGGCCGTGGTCGAGTGCGGCGATGTGCGCGACGTGCGCCGCGCGCGCTGGATGTTCGGCGGCTACCTGGTACTGATCTCGGGCATGGTGCTGCCGATCGCCACCGCCGGCGTGACCCTGTTCGGCACCGGCGGCAGCGTCGCCGACGACTCGATGGTGCTGGCCCTGCCGCTGGCCGAGGGCCGCAATGCGCTGGCGCTGATCGCCTACGTGGGCGGCTTTTCGGCGGCCACCGGCATGGTCATCGTGTCGTCCATCGCGCTGGCTACCATGGTCAGCAACGACCTGGTGATGCCGGTGCTGCTGCGTCGGAGCGGTGACCACCAGGAGGCCGCCGACGTCGCCTCGCGCGTGCTGTGGATCCGCCGCCTGGCGATCCTGCTGCTGGCGCTGATGGCCTACAGCTACTACCGCACCAGCAGCAACGACAGCACCCTGGCCTCGTACGGCCTGATGGCGTTCGCAGCGGTGGCGCAGTTCGCGCCCGGCCTGATCGGCGGCCTGTACTGGCGCGGTGCCAGCCGGCGTGGCGTCGAGGTGGGCATGCTGCTCGGCTTCGCCACCTGGCTGTACACCCTGCTGTTGCCGGCGATGACCATGGCCGGCTGGGTCGATGCCGCCTGGGTGCAGCACGGCCCGTTCGGCATTGAGTGGCTGCGCCCGCAGCAGCTGTTCGGCATGACCGGCTGGGATCCGCTGACCCATGGCACGTTCTGGTCGCTGCTGGTCAATGCGGCGACGATGATGCTGGTGTCCGCACGCTGGCGACCCGGCGTCGACGAGCGCCTGCGCGCTGCCCCCTTCCTCGACCCGTATGCCGAACGCCCGTCGGTGGCCGGCGGCTGGCCCGGCCACGTGCACGTGGGCGACCTGCTGGCACTGGCCTCGCGCGTGGTCGGCGAGCGTCACGCGCGGCGTTCGTTCTTCGAGCAGGCGCAGTCGCTGGGCCGCGAGCTGCAATCCTCGGCGCCTGCGGACCGGCCGTGGGTACAGTTCACCGAGCGTCTGTTGGCGGCCTCGATCGGCGCGGCATCGGCGCGCCTGCTGCTGACCAGCCTGCTGCGTGGCTCGGGCATGGACCTGGGCGAAGTGGTGGCGGTGCTGGACGAAGCGGGGCAGGAGCTGCGCTTCAACCGCGAGATCCTGTCGACCACGCTGGAGAACATCAGCGCCGGGGTCAGCGTGGTTGATCCGGACATGCGCCTGACCGCATGGAACCGCCGCTACCAGGACATGTTCGGCTACCCCGACGGCATGCTCTACGTGGGCCGCCCGGTGGCCGACCTGATCCGCTACAACGCCGAGCGCGGCGAGCTGGGCGAGGGCGATATCGAAGTGCAGATCAACCGCCGCATCGGCTACATGCGCGCCGGCTCACCGCACGTGTTCGAGCGCACCCGCAGCGACGGCAAGGTGATCGAGATGCGCGGCCAGGCGCTGCCCGGCGGCGGTTACGTGACCAGCTACAACGACATCACCGACTACAAGCACGCGGAAAAAGCACTGCTGGAGGCCAACGAGACGCTGGAACAGCGCGTGGCCGAGCGCTCGCACGAGGCCGAGGTCGCGCAGCAGTCGAAGACCCGCTTCCTGGCGGCGATCAGCCATGACGTGCTGCAGCCGTTGAACGCCGCACGGCTGTTTGCTTCGGCGCTGCGCGACAGCGACCATGTGAGTGACGAGCAGAAGCACCTGGCCGAGCGCGTGGATGCGTCGCTGCGTGCTGCCGAAGAGCTGCTTGATGGCCTGCTGGACGTGTCGCGGCTGGATGCCGGTGGCCTGCACCCGGTGATCGGCGAGTTCGACGTGAGCGCGCTGATGCGCGAACTGGCCGCGCAGTACACGCCGGTCGCCGCCGGCCGTGGCCTGCGCCTGGACCTGTTCACGCGTCCGGCCTGGGTGCGCAGTGATCGCCGCCTGCTGCGCCGCGTGCTGCAGAACTTCCTGGCCAATGCGCTGCGCTACACCCGTCAGGGCCGCATCGTGCTGGCGGTGCGCCAGCGTGGCAACGAAGTGGAGCTGCAGGTATGGGATACCGGCCCGGGCATTCCCGAGCACCACATGCGGCAGATCTTCGACGAGTTCCACCGCTACCAGCAGCCGTTCGATTGGGGCGAACAGGGGTTGGGCCTGGGCCTGTCGATCTGCCAGCGCATCTCGCGCCTGCTTGACCATCGCCTCAATGCGCGCAGCCGGGTTGGCAAGGGCTCGATGTTCTCGATCATCCTGCCGCGGGTGGCGCCGCTGCCGGGCTATACCGAACTGGCCGCGCCGGTACAGGCCGCAGCCGCGCCGCTGCGCAGCGATTCGCTGGCCGGCCTGCGCGTGCTGTGCGTAGACAACGACGAAGAGATCCTCGACGGCATGCGCGCGCTGCTCGGTCGCTGGCAGGTGCAGGTGATTACGGCATCGACGGTGGATCAGGCGCTGGAGAAAGTGGCCGAGCGGCCGCAAGTGATGCTGGTGGACTACCACCTGCACGACCGCATGGACGGCCTGGATGCGCTGGTGGCGCTGCGTGAAGCCGCCGGTTACCCGCTGCCGGGTGCGTTGTTGACCGCCGATGGCCGCGACGAACTGAAGCGGATGGCACGCGAACGCGGCTACCGCGTGCTGACCAAGCCGATCAAGCCGGCCTCGCTGCGCGCCTTCCTGGGCGCGCTGCGCGATGCCGGCAATAGCGATGCCTGATCGGCAATTGTAGAGCCGAGCCCGTGCTCGGCTCCCGAACGCATGGCGGCGCCGATATAGCCATCGCTATACAAACCAGCCCTGCCTGCGCGTTTCGCTGGAAATGCGCCACGTGCGGATCGCGATGCTAAGCTTCGCGTCCCCTTGGGGAGTAGCCGGATTCCTTCGCAGGAATCGTCCACGTCAACATACTCGGCCAGTGCGCCGTGGCGTGGACAACCATGATGGTTGGCGAGACCAGCGGCCCGCGCGCGCAACGTCAGGTTGGGCGCGAGCGCAGGCCGTGCGTCCGTCCCAGCCCGACCTCAGCCACCGCCCATGTCCCCCATTTCGATCCTCCTGATCGGCTTTGCCATGTCCACCGATGCCTTCGCCGCTGCAATCGGCAAGGGTGCGGCCATGCGCAAGCCGGTGTTCCGCGATGCATTGCGTGCCGGCATCATCTTCGGCGTCATCGAGGCGATCACGCCCATCATCGGCTGGCTGCTCGGTCGGGCTGCCCTACAATACGTCGAAGCCTTCGACCACTGGATCGCCTTCGGCCTGCTCGGCGCACTGGGCATCCACATGATCTACAACGGCCTGCGCCCGGACAGTGCTGAGGACGACGAAGACCCCTCGCAGCACCACGGCTTCTGGAAGCTGGCGCTGACCGGTTTCGCCACCAGCATCGACGCGATGGCGGTGGGCATCGGTCTGGCCTTCATGGACGTGCATATCGGCGTGATGGCCGCGGTCATCGGCCTGTGCACGCTGACCATGGTCACCGTCGGCATCATGCTCGGCCGCGTACTGGGCAGCATGGTCGGCAAGCGTGCGGAGATCATCGGTGGCGTGATCCTGGTGATCATCGGCGCAACGATCCTGTACGAACACCTGCACGGCGTGGGGTAACGCCCGCCCCTGTAGAGCCGAGCCCATGCTCGGCTGCTTCACATGGCAGCCGAGCGTGGGCTCGGCTCTACATTGGAGCATTCGCCGACATGCAGCACGGCATTTCGCTGATGGAGAGGCTGTCATGCGTGCCATAGCCTCTTCGCATGGCCAGTCCCGCACTCCGCTTTGGTCGCTGGTCGCAGACCGACAATGTCTACGCGATCACGGCTGTGACACGCGCACGCCGTCCCTGGTTCGACGACAAGGCCAATGTCGATCTGCTGATCGAAGCGCTGCGCACCGTAGAGCGGACGGGGCGGACCTCCTCCCTCGCCTGGGTGGTCATGCCGGATCACCTGCATTGGTTGGTCGAGTTGCGTACCGGAACGCTGGCCGGCTGCATGCAGATCCTGAAGTCCCGGAGTGGAAGATCCATCGCCAGGCGCGTTGATGCGAACGCACCGATCTGGCAGGCGGGGTTCTACGATCATGCGCTGCGCAGTGACGAGTGCCTGCGCACGCAGGCGATGTACATTGCAGCCAATCCAGTGCGTGCTGGGCTGGCCACGCGCATCGGGGAATACCCCTATGTATGGAGTCGATGGCGGCTTTGGGGGTGATCGGCATTGAGGCCAAGAGCAGCCGAGCATGGGCTCGGCTCTACAGGGGCATCATGAAGTCTGTAGAGCCGAGCCCATGCTCGGCTCCGCAGTCCGCCACCTTCAGTCTTCTTCCGGCGGCAGCACGATGGCGTCGTCGTCGATGGCCAGCTTGCCGGCCATCAGCACGGCCTGGGTGCGGTTGGTCACGCCCAGCTTGCGCAGGATGGCGGTGACGTGGGCCTTGATCGTCGCTTCGGAGACGTTGAGGTCGTAGGCGATCTGCTTGTTCAAGCGGCCGGCGCCCAGCATCTGCAGCACGCGGAACTGCTGCGGGGTCAGCTCGCGCAGGCGCTGGCCGACTTCGCGTTCTTCGCTGCCGGTGGGCGGCACGTTGTGCGCTTCCGGCGGTGCCCAGGTCTCGCCATCAAGGATGGTGCCCAGTGCGTGGCCGATGGTGTCCGAGTCGGCGGACTTGGGAATGAAGCCGAGCGCGCCGTGGTCGAGCGCGCGGCGCATCACCGTGGCTTCTTCGCGCGCGGACACCACCACCACCGGCAGGTGCGGATGCAGCGAGCGCATGTGCACCAGCGCGTTGAAACCTTGCGCACCGGGCATGTTGAGATCCATCAGGACCAGGTCGGCGTCATTGTGCTGGTCGGCCAGTGCATACAGCGCTTCCACGCTGTCGGCCTCGAACAACTGCACGCCGGGGATGACCCGCTGCACGGCCCCGCGCAGGGCTTCGCGGAACAGCGGGTGGTCATCGGCAATCAGGAGGGTGGTCATGGTCGGGGGGAACCGTGGGGGGAAACTGCATGGGGCCAGATCCTACGGGGGTCAGAGCCCGTTCCTGGCGGAACGGGATCCGGCCCCGGGATTCGGCCCCGGGTCGTACGTCAGCGCACCTTGCGCTCGTCCACCAGCGAGGCCACCACCGATGGGTCGGCCAGGGTCGAGGTATCGCCGAGCTGGTCCGGCGCGTTCTCGGCGATCTTGCGCAGGATGCGGCGCATGATCTTGCCCGAGCGGGTCTTCGGCAGGCCCGGCGCCCACTGCAGGTGGTCCGGCGTGGCGATCGGGCCGATCTCCTTGCGCACCCAAGCGACCAGTTCCTTCTGCAGCTCGTCGCTCGGCGCCTCTTCGGCCACCAGCGTCACGTAGGCGTAGATGCCCTGGCCCTTCACGTCGTGCGGGAAGCCGACCACGGCCGCTTCGGCCACCTTGGGGTGCGAGACCAGCGCGCTTTCCACTTCGGCGGTGCCGATGCGGTGGCCGGACACGTTGATCACATCGTCAACGCGGCCGGTGATCCAGTAGTAGCCGTCCTCGTCGCGGCGGCAACCGTCGCCGGTGAAGTAGCTGCCCGGGTAGGTGCGGAAATAGGTGTCGATGAAGCGCTGGTGGTCGCCGTACACCGTGCGCATCTGGCCCGGCCAGGAATCACGGATGATCAGGTTGCCTTCGGTCGGGCCGTCCTGGACCTCGCCATCGGCATTGACCAGCGCCGGCTGCACGCCGAAGAAGGGCAGGGTGGCCGAACCGGGCTTGAGGTCCATCGCGCCGGCCAGCGGCGAGATCAGGATGCCGCCGGTCTCGGTCTGCCACCAGGTATCGACGATCGGGCAGCGGCTGTCGCCGACCACTTCGTAGTACCAGCGCCAGGCTTCCGGATTGATCGGCTCGCCGACGCTGCCGAGCAGGCG
This sequence comes from Stenotrophomonas muris, assembly GCF_052751275.1. NCBI lineage: Bacteria > Pseudomonadati > Pseudomonadota > Gammaproteobacteria > Lysobacterales > Lysobacteraceae > Stenotrophomonas > Stenotrophomonas muris. The sequence continues at coordinate 3,852,791 of NZ_CP199879.1, forward strand.
CAGCGACGCGCGCGACGTCTTCTTCACCGGCTCCTCGCCTTCGCGCATCAGCGCGCGGATGGCGGTCGGGGCGGTGTAGAAGATGGTCACCTTGTGCTTGTCGATGACGTTCCAGAAACGCGAGGTATCCGGGTAGTTCGGCACGCCTTCGAACATCAGCGAGGTCGTGCCGTTGGCCAGCGGCCCGTACACGATGTAGCTGTGGCCGGTGACCCAGCCGACATCGGCGGTGCACCAGTAGACGTCGTCTTCGCGCAGGTCGAACACCGCTTCATGGGTGTAGGCCGCGTACAGCAGGTAACCGCCGGTGGTGTGCAGCACGCCCTTGGGCTTGCCGGTGGAACCGGAGGTGTAGAGGATGAACAGCGGATCTTCCGCGTTCATGCGTTCCGGTTCGCAGGTGGACGGCTGGCTGTCCACCACATCGTGGAACCAGCGGTCGCGCGGGGCCTGCATGTCCACCGCGCCGCCGGTGTGGCGCACCACCAGCACGGTTTCAACCGTATTCGTGCCCGGCAGCTTCAGCGCGGCATCAACGTTGGCCTTCAGCGGAATCCTGCGGCCACCGCGCAGGCCCTCGTCGGCGGTGATGATCAGCTTGCTCTGGCAGTCGCTGACGCGGTCGGCGATCGAATTCGGCGCGAAGCCACCGAACACCACCGAGTGGATCGCACCGATGCGCGCACAGGCCAGCATGGCCACCGCGGCGTCGACGATCATCGGCAGGTAGATGGTGACGCGGTCGCCCTTCTTGACGCCGAGGTTGCGCAGCGCGTTGCCGAGGCGGCAGGTGCGCTCGTACAGCTCGCGATAGGTCACGTGCTGGGCCGGTGCATCCGGGCCGTCCGGCTCGAACAGCAGGGCGGTCTTGTCGCCGCGCGTTTCCAGCTGGCGATCCAGGCAGTTCACGCTGGCATTGAGCTCGCCATCTTCGAACCACTTGATGTGGAAGTCGGACAGGTCATAGCTGACGTTCTTGATCTTCGTCGGCTTGCGCATCCATTGCAGGCGCTCGGCGGCCTTGCCCCAGAAACCATCCGGGTCGGTCACCGACGCCTGGTACTGCTGTTCGTACGACGTCTTGTCGATGCGTGCCTTGGCGGCGAACTGCGGATCGACGGGGTAGATATCAGCCATGGCACCCTCACTTGCACGTTGACTTTGTATGTGCGGTCGCAGCATCGCAACGACCGATCCCCCTCAGTTTGCCCCATCCACCCCCGGCCGCGTCACCACCCTGGTTAGACCATGGTCGAAAGTGAGCGCCCAGCAGGGCCGGGTTCGACCAATGGCCAATAGCCGCTGTGCGCGAACGCCCCGCAGTCTCGGCTCGACCGTGCCCCACGCGCGGCATCACCTTGCCACTTGGGAGAGAGGGCAACATGAGCCACCGTACGTTGAAAGCCGTGCGCACACCTTTGGCGGCCTGCCTGTTGGTCGCCCTGGTCGCACCGGGCATGGCGTTCGCAGAGACCGCCAAAGAGAAGGCACTGGAAGCACGCGTTGCCGAACTGGAGCGCCAGGTCCAGCTGCTGCTGTCTTCGCAGCAACAACAACAGACCCAGATCAGCCAGACCCAGCAGGCGGTGACCGAAGTGCGCACGGTGCAGGCCGGGCAGAAGCCGGTCGCCTCGGTGCCGGCGGGCAAGCAGCCGATCCAGGTCACCACCATCACCCCGGGCGCCGCGCCGGGCACCACGGTCAAGATCGGTGGCTTCATCAAGGCCGACTTCCTGGCCACCCAGACCAGCGATGGCCAGCTGGCCGACGACGCCACCGGCCGTTCGCTGTACCTGCCGGGCCAGACCCCGGTGGAAGGCGCCGGCGGCAGCGGCAAGCGTTCGGGCACCGACTTCAACGCCCACGCCAAGTTCTCGCGCTTCAACCTGGGCATCGACAACGTGAGCGAATCGGGCAACAAGGCCGGTGCGTTCTTCGAGATGGACTTCTTCGGCAACTCGCTGGGCAACCAGACCGCCACCAATACCTATGGCGTGACCCTGCGCCACGCCTACATGTACTGGAACAACTGGATGGCCGGCCAGACCTGGTCCAACTTCATGGACGCGGCCGCGCTGCCGGAGGCGGTCGACTTCGTCGGCCCCACCGACGGCGTGATCTTCGTGCGCCAGGCCCAGGTGCGCTACACCCAGGGCGGCTTCAGCGTCGCACTGGAAAACCCGGAAACCACCACCCTCACCGGTACCCGCAACCCGGTCACCGGGGCCTGGACCAACGCCAGCGCCAACTCCGACCGTGGCAGCCTGCCCGACATGACCATGCGTCATGGCTGGAAGGGCGACTGGGGCACCTTTGGTGTCGGTGGCATCGTCCGCCAGTTGAAGGTGGACAACCAGGCCACCGGCGCGAAGGCCGACAAGGTGGCTGGCGGCCTGACCCTGGGCGGCAAGTGGGTGATGGGTGGCAGCGATTCGCTGCACTACCAGCTGACCGGCGGCGAAGGCATCGCCCGCTACATCGGCCTGGGCATCACCGCCGACAGCGCCTACGACGTGGCCCGCGACGAGCTCAACCCGACCGGCGTGCTGGCCGGCTACGTGGGCTGGCGGCATGCGTTCTCGCCGAAGCTGCGCACCAACCTGATCTACGCGCGCAGCGACTACGACAACGACAGCATCCTCGGCCCGCTGGTGACCAAGAGCGTGCAGAGCATCCGCGGCAACATCTTCTATTCGCCGCTGCCCAAGGTCGATATCGGCGCCGAGCTGATGTACGGCCGCCGCGAAGTGGAGAACGGCAACAAGGGTGACATCACCCGGTTGCAGTTCACCACGAAGTACAGCTTCTAAGAGCGTGCCGGCCAGCGGCCGGCACCTACCGAGATGGGGTGCCGGCCAAGGTCGGCACCTACCGAATTGAGTGCCGGCCAACGGTCGGCACCCACCCACAACGATTGCTTCGGAGGGGAAGCGTCTTATGTCCAGCACTGCACCAGGCCCGCACCATGCGGCGGGCACCCTGACCAAGGGCCACAAGAAAGTCATCTTCGCCTCGAGCCTCGGCACGGTCTTCGAGTGGTATGACTTCTTCCTGTACGGCTCGCTCGCGGCCATCATCGCCAAGCAGTTCTTCAGTGGCGTCAATGAAACCACGGGCATGATCTTCGCCCTGCTGGCGTTCGCTGCCGGCTTCTTCGTGCGTCCGTTCGGCGCGGCCTTCTTCGGCAGCCTCGGCGACCGCATCGGCCGCAAGTACACCTTCCTGGTCACCATCCTGATCATGGGCATCTCGACCTTCCTGGTCGGCGTGCTGCCCAACTACGCCTCGATCGGTTTCGCCGCACCGGTGATCCTGATCATCCTGCGCCTGGCCCAGGGCCTGGCGATGGGCGGCGAGTACGGCGGTGCCGCCACCTACGTGGCCGAGCACGCGCCGGACGACAAGCGCGGCCTGTACACCAGCTTCATCCAGTGCACCGCCACGCTCGGCCTGTTCCTGTCGCTACTGATCATCCTGGCCTGCCGCATGACGCTGGGCAACGAGGCCTTCGAAGCCTGGGGCTGGCGCATCCCGTTCCTGGTCTCGATCCTGCTGCTGGGCATTTCGGTATGGATCCGCCTGCAGCTGAGCGAATCGCCGCTGTTCCAGCAGATGAAGGCTGAAGGCAAGGGTTCCAAGACCCCGTTCCGCGACAGCCTGAAGGGTGGCAACCTGAAGCTGATGCTGCTGGTCCTGCTCGGTGCGGCGGCTGGCCAGGCGGTGGTCTGGTACGGCGGCCAGTTCTACGCGCTGTTCTTCCTCAGCAGCATGCTGAAGGTCGATGCCACCACCTCCTACCTGCTGATCGCCGCTGCGCTGGCACTGGGCACGCCGTTCTTCATCTTCTTCGGCTGGCTGTCCGACCGCATCGGTCGCAAGAAGATCATCCTGGCCGGCTGCCTGCTGGCGGCCATCACCTACATCCCGATCTTCAAGGGCCTGACCCACTTCGCCAACCCGGCCATCGAAGAAGCCCGCAGCAGCTCGCCGGCCCTGGTCGTGGCCGATCCGGCTACCTGCTCGTTCCAGTTCGATCCGGTCGGCCTGCGCAAGTTCACCAGCTCCTGCGACGTGGCCACCGCCGCGCTGACCAAGGCCGGTGTGCCGTACGACGTGCAGCCCGCCGCCGCCGGTTCGCTGGCGATGGTGAACGTGGGCAGCGCCAGCGTCACCTCGTATGAGGCCGCCGGCCTGACCAAGGAAGAAGGCAAGGCCAAGGCCGATGCGTTCGGTGCGGAACTGAAGACCGCCCTGACCACCGCCGGCTACCCGGCCAAGGCCGATGGCGCCCGCATCAACATCGCCGGCACCATCTTCATGCTGTGGCTGCTGGTGCTGTACGTGACCATGGTCTACGGCCCGATTGCCGCCTACCTGGTCGAACTGTTCCCGACCCGCATCCGCTACACCTCGATGTCGCTGCCGTACCACATCGGCAACGGCTGGTTCGGTGGCTTCCTGCCGGCGATCTCGTTCGCGCTGGTGGCCGGTACCGGCAACCTGTACTACGGCCTGTGGTACCCGATCGCGATCGCACTGATGTCGGTGGTGATCGGCGGCCTGTTCCTGCGCGAGACCAAGAACGTGGATATCACCAAGTAACCGGTGGGTTCCATGCAGTGAAGGAAAGGCCGCGGTGCAGACCGCGGCCTTTCTGCTTGTGGGCCGTGCCCACTCGGCCCGCATCCGGTAGTGCCGGCCGCTGGCCGGCAACCTCCTGAATCGCCGCGGACATGAAGCCCTTGCCGGCCAGCGGCCGGCACTACCATTGCGTTGCGCAGCACCCCGTATAGTCGGCCCATGACCACCACCACGCCGGCCGACCTTCCCGCCCTCCTGCACACCCTGCGCAGCGCCTGGCAGGCCCAGCGCCCCACGCTCGACCAGCGCGAAGCCGACCTGCGCCGTCTGCGCGAGGCATTGAAGCCACGCCTGGACGAAATGGCCCAGGCCATCGCCGAGGACTTCGGGCATCGCGCCCACGTTGAATCGAAACTGGCCGATGGCATGAGTGTGCTGTCGGCCATCGACCACCTGCGGCGCCACCTGCGGCGCTGGTCGAAGCCGCAGCGGGCATCGGCGGGATGGAAGTTGTGGCCGGCGCGCGCGCAGCTGCGGCCGACGCCGCTCGGCGTGGTGGGGGTGATCTCACCGTGGAACTACCCGGTCACGCTGGCGCTGGTGCCGCTGGTCACCGCGATTGCTGCCGGCAACCATGTGCTGCTGAAGCCTTCGGAACACACGCCGCGCACCAGCGCGTTCCTGGCCGATCTGCTGGCCAGCGTGTTCCCGCCCGATCGGGTGGCGGTGGTGCAGGGTGGGGCGGACGTGGCGGCGGCGGTGTCCTCGCTGCCGCTGGACCATCTGTTGTTCACCGGTTCGACGGCGGTCGGCCGCAAGGTGATGGCTGCTGCGGCTGAGCATCTGGTACCGGTCACGCTGGAACTGGGCGGCAAGTCGCCGGCCATCGTCTGCCGTGATTTCCCGTTGGATAAAGCCGCCGCGCGGCTGGCCACCGGCAAGTGGTTCAACGCGGGCCAGACCTGCATCGCGCCGGATTATGTGCTGATCGATACCGCGCGCCAGCGCGAGTTCGTACAGGCGCTGCAGCAGCAGGTGCGCGAGCGCTATGGCGACTTCAGCGATGCCGACGACTACACCCGCATCATCAATGAAGGCCAGTACCGGCGCCTGCAGGGCTACCTGGCACAGGCGCGGCAGCGCGGGGTGCCGGTGATTCCGCTGGCGCAGGTGGATGACGCGCGCGCCGACCGCGAGCGCCTGCTGGTGCCGACCGTGGTGCTGGACCCGCCGGACGACCTGGACCTGATGCGCGAGGAGATCTTCGGCCCGATCCTTCCGGTGCGGGCCTACCCGGACCTGGAGGCGGCGCTGGCGGACGTGCTGTCCCGCGACCGGCCGCTGGCGCTGTATCCCTTCAGCCACGACCGCGCGGCGGTGGAGCGCATCCTCGGCCAGGTGGTGGCCGGCGGGGTTACGGTGAATGACACGCTGCTGCACTTCGCCGCCGATGGCCTGCCGTTTGGCGGGGTAGGGGCCAGCGGCATGGGCGCGTACCACGGCCGCGCCGGGTTCGATGCGATGAGCAAGCGGCTGCCGGTGCTGTGGCAGTCGCGCTGGGCGACCAGCGACCGGCTGCGGCCGCCGTATTCGAGGATTGCGGGGTTGTTGCGGTTCCTGCTGCGATGAAGCCACGCATGGCGTGGCTCCACTTGATTCAGGGCCTGATTCTTCTGTAGAGCCGAGCCCACGCTCGGCTGCTCTTGGCTGGTCCAGGCAGACACAGCCGAGCGTGGGCTCGGCTCTACAAGGCAACCCAAGCCCACCCGGGTAGAATGCCCCCATGAAGATCGCCTCGTGGAACGTCAATTCGCTCAATGTCCGCCTGCCGCACCTGGAGCAGTGGCTCAGGGACTTCGGCCCGGACATCGTCGGCATCCAGGAAACCAAGCTGGAGGACCACAAGTTCCCCGATTCGGCGCTGATCACCGCAGGTTATCGCAGCGTGTTCGCCGGCCAGAAGACCTACAACGGCGTGGCGCTGCTGTCGCGTGAGCCGGCGCAGGACGTGCAGATCGGCATTCCCGGTTTCGAGGACGAGCAGAAGCGCGTCATCGCCGGCACCTTCGGCGACCTGCGGGTGATCAACCTGTACGTGGTCAATGGCCAGGACATCGGCACCGACAAGTACGACTACAAGCTGCGCTGGCTGGAAGCGGTGCATGCCTGGATCGCCGGAGAACTGCAGCGCCACCCGAAGCTGATCGTGATGGGCGACTTCAACATCGCCCCGGACGCGCGCGACGTGCACGACCCGGCGGTGTGGAACGACAACCACATCCTGACCTCCACCGCCGAGCGCGGCGCATTGAACAAGCTGCTGCAGCTGGGCCTGCACGATGGCTTCCGCCTGCACAACGACGAGGCGGGTACCTTCAGCTGGTGGGACTACCGTGCCGCCGGCTTCCGCCGCAACCTGGGCCTGCGCATCGACCTGACCCTGGTCTCAGAGGCGCTGAAGGGCAGTGCGGTGGCCTCGGGCATCGACCGCGAGCCGCGCACCTGGGAACGCCCGAGTGACCATGCGCCGGCCTGGGTGCAGATCGGTTGAACGAACGGGGCCCGACGATTGCCGGGCCCGTTCTGGAACATCTGCCGGCCAGTGGCCGGCACTACCCTCAGATCACCGTATGCTCTTGCGGGTGAACAGGTTGACGATCGCCAGCAGGATCACCGCACCGATCAGCGAGAACAGGAAGGTGCGGAGGGTGATCGCTTCGTTGATGCCGCCGCCGAACAGCCAGCCGGAAATCAGCGCGCCGACGATGCCGACCACGATGTTGAGGATGATGCCCTGCTGGGCATCGCGCTTCATGATGATGCTGGCCAGCCAGCCTACGATGCCGCCGACGATCAGCCAGATGATGATGCCCATGATCGAACCTCCGGTGGGGAACTGTGACCAGTTGACGCGCAGGGCTGTGAACCCGTCGTGGAATTGCGTGATGGGCGTGTGCGGATGAGCCTGCCAGCCACCCTCGATGGCCCGTGGCGCTTCGGTCCGGTGACGGTCTGGCGGCGCCCGCATGTGCCGGGCCAGCGTGGTGAACCGCAGGCGCGGCAGGTGCTGGCACAGGCATTGGGCGCCGACCCGCAGACGCTGCCGCTGGTCCGTGATGACAAGGGCCGGCCGGAACTGAGCGGCCCGTTGGCCCACTACGGCACCGGCTGGAGCCACAGCGGCGAGGTGCTGCTGGTGGCGCTGGGCGAAGGCGTGCGGCTGGGCGTGGACCTGGAGCTGCTGCGGCCGCGACCGCGCCTGCTGGAGATCGTGCGGCGCTTCTTCCACCCACAGGAGGTGGCCTGGCTGGAACGCCTGGATGAGGCCGGGCGCGAGCACTGGTTCTTCCGCGTGTGGTGCGCCAAGGAAGCGATGCTGAAGGCGCACGGGCAGGGCATCTCGTTCGGCCTGCACCGCCTGCAGCTGGCGCCCGGGCCCGATGGCGCCCTGCACCTGCGCTGGTGCGACCCGGAACTGGGCGAGGCCGCGCGCTGGCACCTGCACGAGTGGCAGGCCAGCGGCCAGTTCCGCGCTGCATTGGCCTGGTATCCACACTGAAGCGGGGAATCGGCGCGCAAAACCGGCGATAATGCCGGCATGAGCGAACACCCACTTCCCGCCAGCGTGTCTGCCACGCTGGAACAGGGCCTGGCCAGCATGGGCCTGGACGCCGCGCTGGCGCCGCCGTTGCTGCGCTACCTGGCCCTGCTGCACCGCTGGAACGGCACCTACAACCTCACCGCCATCCGCGACCCGCAGGAGATGGTCACCCGCCACCTGCTCGACTCGCTGGCGATGCAGCCGTTCGTGGCCGACGGCAGCCTGGCCGACCTTGGCACCGGCCCCGGGCTGCCCGGCATCCCGCTGGCGATCGCCTGCCCGGGCCTGCAGGTCACCCTGGTCGAGAGCAACGGCAAGAAGGCGCGCTTCATGCGCGAAGCCGTGCGCCAGCTCGGCCTGGGCAACGCCCGCGTGGCCGAGTCGCGCGCCGAGGCGCTGGACGAGGCCGGCCGCTATGACCAGCTGACCGCGCGCGCGATGGACACCCTGGCCGGCATCGTCCGCGTCGGTGGCCACCTGCTGCGCCCCGGCGGCGTGTTGCTGGCCATGAAGGGCGTCTACCCGCATGAGGAGATCGCGGACCTGCCGGCGGGCTGGCAGGTGCGCGAGGTGACCCCGTTGAGCGTGCCCGGCCTGGCCGGCGAACGCCACCTGGTCACTGTTACAGGCCCCTGATTCCCGCCGCCAGCCCCTTGTGGAACAACGGGTTGGCGATCCACGATTTCCGCAAGGGGCCGGTTGTACGCATAATGACCGGTCCCAGCACACGTCGACGAGGCACACCCGCATGGCCCGCATCATCGCCATCGCCAACCAGAAGGGTGGCGTCGGCAAGACCACGACCGCCGTCAACCTGGCCGCTTCCCTGGCCAACGCACCCAAGCGCGTGCTGTTGGTCGACCTGGATTCGCAGGGCAACGCGACCATGGGCAGTGGCGTGGACAAACGCGAGCTGGCCGCCTCCACCTGTGACCTGCTGCTCGGCGAGAACAGCGCTGCCGATGTACGCGTGCAGACTGCCGAGGGTTACGACCTGCTGCCCGGCAATATCGACCTGACCGCCGCCGAGATCCAGCTGATGGGCCAGAGCGAGCGCGAGCAGCGCCTGAAGCGCGCGCTGGCGCCGATCCGCGACGAGTACGACTACATCCTGATCGACTGCCCGCCGGCGCTGTCGCTGCTGACGCTCAACGCGCTGGCCGCCGCCGACTCGGTGATCGTGCCGATGCAGTGCGAGTACTACGCGCTGGAAGGCCTGAGCGCGCTGGTGGAAACCATCGAAGCGCTGCGCACCAGCCTGAACCCGGCGCTGGAGATCGAAGGCGTGCTGCGCACCATGTTCGACGTGCGCAACAACCTGGCCAACGCAGTGTCGGCCGAGCTCACCGAGCACTTCGGCGACCGCGTGTTCCGCACCATCGTGCCGCGCAACGTGCGCCTGGCCGAGGCACCCAGCCATGGCCAGAGCATCGTCGGCTACGACCGCGCCTCGCGCGGTGGCGTGGCCTACCTGGGCCTGGCCGGCGAGATCATCCGCCGCAACAACGAACGCAACAAGGCCGGCAAGGCCGTGGAGATCGTCTGATGACCAGCAGCAAGCCGGCAGCCAAGAAGCGAGGCCTCGGCCGTGGCCTGGATGCGCTGTTGGGCCCGAAAGGCGCGGTCAGCCAGGTGCAGGCCACCACCGCGGTGATCGAGCCGCTGCCGGGTGAAGTGCTGCGCAAGTTGCCGGTCGGCCAGCTGCAGCCGGGCAAGTACCAGCCGCGCCGCGAGATGGACGAGGGCAAGCTGTCCGAGCTGGCCGACTCGATCAAGTCGCAGGGCGTGATCCAGCCGATCCTGGTGCGCCAGCTGCCGGCAGGCAACTACGAAATCGTCGCCGGTGAACGCCGTTGGCGCGCATCGCAGCTGGCCGGCCTGGACGAAGTGCCGGTGGTGGTGCGCGAGCTGGAAGACCGCACCGTCATCGCGATGGCGCTGATCGAGAACATCCAGCGCGAAGACCTCAACCCGCTTGAAGAAGCCGAGGCGCTGCAGCGCCTGATCAGCGAGTTCACCCTGACCCATGCCGAGGCCGCCGAGGCCGTCGGCCGCTCGCGCGCGGCGGTGTCCAACCTGCTGCGCCTGCTGGAGCTGCCGGTGGCGATCCGCCTGCTGCTGGAAACCCGCCGCCTGGAAATGGGCCACGCCCGCGCGCTGCTGACCCTGGCTCCCGAGCTGGCCGGCAAGCTGGCCCAGGAAGCAGCCGATGAAGGCTGGTCGGTGCGCGAGGTCGAGCGCCGTGCGCAGGCCTTCGCCGCCGGCAAGGTGCCGAGCAACCGCCCGGCGGCCACGCCGAAGGTGCAGCAGGCTGATATCGCCTCGCTGGAGACCGAACTGTCCGAAGCATTGGGCGCCAAGGTGGCGATCAATCATGGCCGCGGTGGCAAGGGCAAGCTGATCATCCACTACACCGACCTGGATACCCTGGACGGCGTGCTGGAAAAGCTGCGCACGCGCCAGGGCTGAGCCCGGCGCAGTGACAGTGGCGCGGCCCGTTCCTGCCGTGTCCCGCCAATGACAGGGAACGTACCGCCGCGCGCGCCGAGGGAATGCACTGCCTTCCGGTCCGTGGCCTCATCCAGGGAGCAGGACATGAGCAACGAATACGAGGACGTCAGCCCGGACGGCACCCAGATACTGGTACATCGCCGCGAAAAGGACTTCGTGCTCGCCACCGGCGAAGAACGCCACATCGAGGCGATCAGCGCCCACCTCGAACGCCATCTGGGCCCGGTATCCGGTGTCTTCCACGAGATCATCTCCGACCTGGTGCACATCGACGTGCACGTGGTGCCGGCCAATGACCACTGCCCTTACCTGCGCCTGGTCACCTCCGGCATGAGCGACCTGCCGATGACCGTGCCCGCCGAGGTGGACGCGGACGTGCCGCGCTACATGGAACTGATGGTGACCCTGCCGGCGGACTGGCCCATCTCCCAGGACGCCTTCGAGGACGAGCGCAATTACTGGCCGGTGCGCCTGCTGAAGGGCATGGCGCGGTTGCCGCACGAGTACGACACCTGGCTGGGCTTCGGCCACACCATTCCCAACGGCCATCCCAGCGAGCCCTATGCGCCGGGCGTGGGCTTCGACGGCGCCATCGTGCTGACGCCGGTAACCACCCCGGAGGACTTTGCCACGCTGGAACTGGACGACGGCAAGACCATCAGCTTCATGAGCCTGGTCCCGCTGTACCCCGAAGAGATGGACCTGAAGCTGAGGAAGGGCGCCGAGGCGCTGCTCGACCGCTTCGACGCGAAGAAGATCCAGGATGTAATCGAACCCGGCCGCACCAACGTGGCGAAGAAGCGTTTCGGTTTGTTCTGAGACCGGTAACATCAGGGGCCTGAACTTCGTTTCCAGGCCCCTGCCATGACCATCCTGCTCACCGGCGCTGCCGGCTTCATCGGTGCCTACACCGCCCGCGCACTGCTGGAGGCCGGCCAGGCCGTGGTCGGCCTGGACAACTTCAACGATTACTACGACCCGCAGATCAAGCGCGACCGCGTGGCCGCGCTGTGCCCGTCGCTGGACCTGCGCGTGCTGGACCTGACCGACCGCGAGGGCCTGGCTGCGCTGTTCGATGAAGTGCAGCCGACGGCGGTGATCCATCTGGCCGCCCAGGCCGGCGTGCGCTATTCGCTGGAAAACCCGCACGCCTACGTCGACAGCAACCTGGTCGGCTTCGTCAACATGCTCGAACTGTGCCGCCACCGCGGCGTGCAGCACCTGGTGTATGCCTCCAGCAGCTCGGTCTACGGCGATTCGGCCACGCCGCCGTTCTCCGAGGACCAGCGCGTAGACCAGCCGCGTTCGCTGTACGCGGCGACCAAGGCGGCCAATGAGCTGATGGCCCATACCTACGCGCAGCTGTACGGCCTGCATGCCACCGGCCTGCGCTTCTTCACCGTGTATGGCCCGTGGGGCCGGCCGGACATGGCACCGCTGCTGTTCTCCCGCGCGGTGCTGGCCGGGCGGCCGATCGACGTGTTCAACGAAGGCCGCATGCAGCGCGATTTCACACATGTCTCCGACATTGTGTCCGGTATCCTCGGCGCCCTCGCGCATCCGGCCGACGGCCCGGTGCCGCACCGGGTGTTCAACCTCGGCAACCATACGCCGGTCGAGCTGGAGCGCTTCATCAGCGTGATCGAGCAGGCCGCCGGCCGCCCCGCGCAGAAGGTGTACAAGCCCATGCAGCCCGGCGACATGGTGCGCACGATGGCCGATACCCGGCGCGCACATGACGCTTTCGGCTTCGATGCGGTGACCCCGATCGAAGAAGGCCTGCCGCCTGTGGTGCAGTGGTGCCGCGAGTATTTTGGCGATCGCGCCTGAGGATGGATCCTCACGCCGCGGGGTTCATCTTCGGATAACCTCGGCAGCGGAGAATGCGCGGTCTTTGTCCCCCCTTTGGCCGAGTGCCTTATGAGCCAACCCGAGCTTTCCGTTGTCGTCCCGGTATTCAACGAGCGCGACAATGTCGCCCCGCTGGTCGCCGAAATCACCGCCGCGCTGCGTGGCCGGCTGCCGTTCGAAATCGTCTACATCGACGATCACTCGCGCGATGACACCCTGGCGGTGCTGCAGGGACTGAAGGCGACCACCCCGGAACTGCGCGTGCTGCACCATGTGAACCAGAGCGGGCAGAGCACCGCGGTGCGCACCGGCGTCAAGCACGCGCGCGCGCCGTGGATCGCGACCCTGGATGGCGATGGCCAGAACGATCCGGCCGATATCCCCAAGCTGCTCGCCGCACGCGACGCCGCCGAGGCGCAGGTGAAGCTGTTCGCCGGCTGGCGCGTCAACCGCCAGGACAGCGGCAGCAAGCGCTGGGCCAGCAAATGGGCCAACGCCATCCGTGCACGCATGCTGCGCGACGATACGCCCGATACCGGCTGCGGCATCAAGCTGTTCGAACGCAGCGCGTTCCTCGACCTGCCGTACTTCGACCACATGCACCGCTACCTGCCGGCGCTGATGCAGCGCGCCGGCTGGAAGACCACCAGCGTGCCGGTCAACCACCGCCACCGTACCGCTGGCGTGTCCAAGTACAACAACCTCGGCCGCGCGCTGGTCGGCATCCGCGACCTGCGTGGCGTGGCCTGGCTGATCACCCGCAGCAAGCGCACCGCGGTGGAGGAGCGCTGATGGATCTGGAGCTGCATTGGCTCGACCAGCCGCTGACCTGGCTGTACTGGACCGGCCTGCACGTGACCGGCTGGAAGCTGATCGGCTATACCGGCGCGCTGATGTTCGGCGGCCGCTGGCTGGTCCAGTTCGTCGCGTCCAAGCGCGCCGGCAAGCCGGTGATCCCGCGCCTGTTCTGGTACATGAGCGTGCTCGGCAGCCTGATGACGCTGAGCTACTTCCTGTTCTCGGCCAAGCAGGACTCGGTGGGCGTGCTGCAGAACCTGTTCCCGGCGTTCACCGCGCTGTACAGCCTGCACCTGGACATCAAGCACCGCGGCTGGAAGCGCGACAAGGCCAGCCACTGAGGCCCCGGGGGTCGGATCCCTTTCCATGGGAAAGGGCTCTGACCCCGTCCGGATCACCCTGTCCGGATCCGCGGCGCATCCACGCATGACGTGGGTCTACTGCGTACCTGGCTACCGGGGCCCCGGTCTGCTGCGCAGGCAGGACCTTCGTCCCATGCCACGGGCGATGGGCGGTGCCATGATCGGGGTCTGCCTTCCCGGGAACCTGTGCTCGTGAAAACCCGTCTTGCCGTTGCCCTGCTGATCGCCCTGTCCGCCCCTGCCGTGGCCCTGGCCGCGCCGCCCGCCACCGCCGCACCGTCCGGCGTGGCCACTGAATCGCCCGCCGACGCCGCCTTCCGCGCGCTGTACGAGAAGGAATGGAAGTGGCGCCAGCAGGGCGGTGGCGAGGCCAGCGAGGACGAGGACGCCCCGGCCAACGCCACCCGCATGCCCGACGTCGGCCCGGCCGCGCAGCAGGCGCGCCTGAAGGTGTGGGATGAGACCCTGGCCGCGCTGAAGAAGATCGACCCGAAGACCCTGTCGGCCGACAACCAGGTCAACTACGCGATCTACCACGACCAGGTGTTCAACCTGGCCGAAGAGACGCGCCTGCGCGGCTACGAGATGCCGTTCAACGCCGATTCCTCGTTCTGGTCCAACCTGTCCTTCATGGCCCGGCGCGAGATGAAGACCGTGCAGGACTACCAGAACTACATCGCACGCCTGAATGATGTACCGCGCTACTTCGGCCAGCAGACCGAGAACATGCGCGCCGGCCTGAAGCGTGGTTTCAGCGTGCCGCGCGCGGTGCTCGATGGCCGCGAAGTGTCCATCGCCACCGTCGCCGAGCTGAAGGACCCGACCGAGTCGCCGCTGTACGCGCCGTTCAAGAAGCTGCCCACCACCATCCCGGCCGCCGAGCAGGCCAGGCTGCAGGCGCAGGCGCGCGAAGCAATCAGCGGCAAGGTGGTGCCGGCGTTCCAGCAGCTGCGCACCTTCTTCGTCAACGAGTACGTGCCGCAGGCGCGTACCACCCTGGCCGCCGAAGCGATGCCCGATGGCAAGGCGTACTACCGGCAGCAGATCCACGAGTACACCACGCTGGACCTGTCGCCGGACGAGATCCACCGCATCGGCCTGGATGAGGTCGCGCGCATCCAGAAGGAAATGAACGACATCATCAAGCAGGTGAAGTTCAAGGGCAGCTTTGCCGAGTTCCTGACCTTCCTGCGTACCGATCCGCAGTTCTATGCAAAGACACCGGAAGAGCTGCTGTCGCGTGCCGCGTGGATCTCCAAGCGGGCGGATGGCCAGCTGGGCAAGTACATGACGTTGCCGCGCGCGCGCTTCACCATCGTGCCGGTGCCGCCGGACATCGCACCGTTCTGGACGGCCGGCCGCGGTGGCATGGGCACCTACTGGCTCAACACCTACAACCTGCCGTCGCGCCCGCTGTACAACCTGCCGGCGCTGACCCTGCATGAATCCGATCCGGGCCACTCGCTGCAGGGCGCGATCGCCGCCGAGCAGAAGAACCTGCCGGAGTTCCGCCGCAACGCCTACATCTCCGCCTATGGCGAAGGCTGGGCGCTGTACTGCGAGAAGCTGGGCGTGGAGATGGGCATCTACGAAACCCCATACGAGGATTTCGGCCGCCTGACCTACGAGATGTGGCGCGCGGCGCGCCTGGTGATCGACACCGGCGTGCACAGCAAGGGCTGGACCCGCGAGCAGGCGTTGGCCTACCTGCGTGACCACACCGCGCTGAGCGAGCATGAAGTGACCACCGAGGTGGACCGCTACATCTCCTGGCCTGGCCAGGCGCTGAGCTACAAGCTGGGCGAGATCGCCATCGTGCGCCTGCGTGCGCAGGCCGAGAAGGAGCTGGGCGACAAGTTCGACATCAAGGGCTTCCACGACACCCTGCTCAAGCAGGGCTCGGTGCCGCTGCCGGTGTTGGAACAGCAGATCCAGGCCTACATCGCCGAGCGCAAGAAGGCCTGACCGTGCAAGGGTAGTGCCGGCCGCTGGCCGGCAACCCGACCCGGTCACGGGGTCGGATCCCTTTCCTGTGGAAAGGGCTCCGACCCCCTCTCGCCTCACCCCACCGGCCGCGGCTTGGCCACCCGTGCTGCGAAGGTCGGCAGCACCAGCAGGGTCAGCACGGTGGCGGTGATCAGGCCACCGATCACCACCGTGGCCAGCGGCTTCTGCACCTCCGCACCGGAACCGCTGGCAATCGCCATCGGGATGAAGCCGACGATCGCCACCAGCGCCGTGGTCAGCACCGCGCGGATGCGGCTGGAGGCACCGTTGATCGCCGCCTGCAGCGGCAGGTCGCCGGCATCCAGGCGTTCGCGGATCGCCTGCATCAGCACCAGGCCGTTCAACGTGGCCACGCCGGAGACGGCGATGAAGCCAACTGCCGCCGATACCGAGAACGGCATGCCTCGCAGCAGCAGCGCGAGGATGCCACCGACCAGCGCCAACGGCACGCAGCTGAACACCAGAATGGCTTCCTTGCCGCTGCGCAGGGCCATGAACAGCAGGCTGCCGATCAGCAGGAACACCACCGGCACCACGGTTGCCAACCGCTTCTCCGCGCGCTGCAGGTTCTCGAACTGACCGCCCCAGGTCAGGTAGGCGCCCGGCGGCAGCGCCACGTCGGCCACCGCAGCCTGCGCCTCGCCGACGAAGCCGCCCAGATCGCGACCGCGCACGTTGGCCTGCACCACCACGCGGCGGCTGCCGTTGTTGCGGCTGATCTGGTTCGGCCCTTCGCTCACGGTAATGCGCGCCACCGACGACAACGGAATCACGAGCCCCGATGGCGTGGCGATCGGCAGCGAGGCCAGCTGGTCCGGATCGTTGCGCGAGGCATCGTCCAGGCGCACCACCACGTTGAAGCGACGGTCGCCTTCGAAGATCTTGCCGGCCGTGGTACCGCCGATGCCGGTGGACAGCGCATCACTCACATCTGCAGCGCTCAACCCGTACTGTGCCGCCGCCACGTGGTCGATCGCCACGTTGAGCGTGGGCAGGCCGGAGATCTGTTCCACCCGCACGTCGGCCGCGCCATCCACCGCACGCAGCTTCAACGCCACCTGGTCGGCCACCTTCTGCAGCTGGCTGAAGTCATCACCGAAGATCATTACGGCCAGGTCGGTACGCACGCCGGAAATCAGTTCGTTGAAGCGCAGCTCGATCGGCTGGCTGAACTCGAAGCTGTTGCCCAGCTGCTGCCCGGCCAGTTTCTCGAAGCGCGCCACCAGTGCGTCCTTGGCCAGCGTCGGATCTGGCCAGTCCTTGCGTGGCTTCAACACGATCACGCTGTCGGAAATGTTGGTCGGCATCGGGTCGATCGCCGCCTCGGCGGTACCGGTGCGCGAGAACACGGTTTCCACTTCCGGCTGCTTGGCAATCGCCTTTTCCAGCGCCAGCTGCATTGCCAGTGACTGCTCCAGCGAGGTCGATGGCACGCGCAGGGCCTGCATCGCCACGTTGCCTTCATCCAGGGTCGGCATGAACTCGCGGCCCAGCAGCGAGAACGCGCCGATGCCCACCACCACCATCATCACCGCACCGGCCAGCACCGTGCGCGGGTGCGCCACGGCCTTGCGCACCACCGGTTCGATGCGCGCACGCAGCACGCGGATCAGCCTGGTTTCGTGCTCGCCGTCGTCCGCGTGCGCATCGCCGTCCTTCACCTTGGGCTCGCGCACCAGCAGCGCGGCCATCGCCGGCACGAAGGTGAAGGAAAACAGGAAGGCACCGACCAGGGCCAGCATGAACGTGGCCGCCATCGGGTGGAACGTCTTGCCCTCCACGCCCTCCAGCGTGAGGATCGGCGCGAACACCAGCAGGATGATCAGCTGGCCGAAGGCCGCAGGGCGCGCCATCTTAATGGCCGAATCGGCGGCTACGCGCAGGCGTTCCATCGCGGTCAGCGCACGGCCCAGTTCGGCGCGGCGCTGGCCCAGCATCAGCAGTGTCGACTCGACCACGATCACCGCACCGTCCACCAGGATGCCGAAGTCCAGCGCACCCAGGCTCATCAGGTTGCCACTGATGCCGAAGCGGTTCATGCCGATCACTGCGAACAGGAACGACAGCGGAATCACCAGCGCGGTGATCGTTGCCGCACGCAGGTTGCCCAGCAGCAGGAACAGCACCACCACCACCAGCAGCGCGCCCTCGGTGAGGTTCCTGGCGACGGTCTTGATGGTGGAATTGACCAGCACGCTGCGGTCCAGCACCGGTGCCGCCACGATGTCGGCCGGCAGTGACTTGTTTACCTGTTCCAGGCGCGCGGCCGCTGCCTGGGCCACGGTGCGGCTGTTGCCACCGGCAATCATCAGCGCGGTGCCCAGCACGGCTTCATGGCCGTTGCGGCTGGCCGCACCCAGCCGCGGCGCGCGGCTCAGTTCCACCGTGGCCACATCGGCTACGCGTACCACCACGCCATTGCGGGTCGCCACCGGGGCCTGTGCCAGGTCGTCGGTGGTCAGCGCCAGGCCGTCGGCACGTACCACCAGGCCCTCGCCGGCACGCTGTACGAAGCCGGCACCGGCCTGCACGTTGGAACGCTGCAGGGCAGTGACCAGGTCGGCCAGGCCGAGGCCATGCGCGGCCAGTCTGGCGCTGTCCGGATGCACGCCGTATTCCTTGACGTAGCCGCCAACCGTATCGACGCCGGCCAGCCCCGGGCTGGAACGCATCTGCGGCGCGATGATCCAGTCCTGCACGGTGCGCAGGTAGGTCGCACGTTCTTCGGGCGTACGCAGCAGGTTGCCTTCCGGTGTGCGGTAGACCTCGCCGGCCTGCCAGCCCGCTTCATCGGGTTTGGCCAGTTTGGCCGGATCGAACGCGGTGAAGTCCACCGTCCACATCAGCACCTCGCCAAGGCCGGTGGTGACCGGCGACAGCATCGGTGATGCACCATCGGGCAGGTCTTCCGATGCCTCGCGCATGCGTTCGGCCACCTGCTGGCGGGCGAAGTAGATGTCGGTGGCATCGGTGAAGATCGCGGTGACCTGCGAGAAACCATTGCGCGACAGCGAACGCGTGGTGGTCAGGCCGGGGATGCCGGCCAGCGCGGTTTCCAGCGGATAGGTCACCTGCCGCTCGATCTGCTCCGGTGTCAGCGCCGGTGCCACCGTGTTGATCTGTACCTGACGGTTGGTGATGTCCGGCACCGCGTCGATCGGCAGCTTGCCCAGCTGGAACAGGCCCACCGCGGCGATCAGTGCGGCCATGAACACCACCAGCCAGCGGTGGCGCACCGCTGTTTCAATGATCAGCTTGAACATGGTCGCCTCCTCAGTGGCCGTGCTCGGCTTCGCCCTTGGCCAGCTCGGCCTTGAGCAGGAAGGCATTGGCACCGACGATGCGCTCGCTGCCGGTCAGCCCAGCGAGGATCTCGATGCGGTCACCGGCACGGCGCCCGGCCAGGACCGGCTGCGCCTTGAAGCCACCTTCGACGGCGACAAACACCGCGCTGCTGCCATCAACCTTCTGCACTGCATCGGCCGGGACGCTGAGCGAGCCGTCCTGGCCTTCGGTGACCACCACGGCCGAGACCGGCGAACCGGCCGGCGGCAGCGACGCATCCACCGGCGTGGCACGGATCACCGCGACGCCGCCCTGCTGGCGCACATCGGCGGCCGAACCGGTGACGGTGGCGGTGAAGCTGCCACCCGGCACGCTCACTTCCAGCGTCATGCCGGGCGTGACCTGTGCGGCCAGCGCCGGCGGTGCGGTGAACACCAGCTCGTTCATTGTCGGGTCGGCGACATCGGCGACTGCACTGCCGGCGGCGACTACACCGCCCGGAGTGACCTGCACGTTGCCGACGATTCCGGCCACCGGGCTGGTGATGCGCACGCGGCCACTGGCATCGGGCGCACCGTTGGCAGCGGCCTGGGCCTGCGCGGCAGCGGCCTGGGCCTGTGCCGCCAGCGACCGTGCGCGCGAGGCTTCCATCTCCTGGCGGGCAACCACGCCCTGGTCGACCAGCGCCTTGTCGCGGCCATAGGCCAGGCGCGCGGCCTCGGCCTCGGCCGAGGCGGCCAGCGCATTGGCGCGGAACACCGCCGCTTCGCCGCTGACCACGATCGCCAGTGCCTGGTTCTGCTTCACCGCGGTGCCCGGTGCGACCAGCACGCGTTCGACGCGGCCGGTCACGGTCGAGGCCACCGAGGCGCGTGCACCGACCGACGGTTCGACCCGGCCGGACAGGCGCGTGGAGCTACCGCCACCACGACCGACCGCGACCACTTCGATACCGGACGCCTTGATCTGCTCAGGAGTCAGCTGCACGACACCCTCATCGCCATCGGCGGGCGCCTTTGCGGATTCGGCCTTGGCCTCCTTGCTGTCGGCGGCATGGCCGTGGCCATCGTCGGTGCCGGCCTTGGCCGCAGCCGGGTCTTCATTGGCAGGTGTCTGCGCGTTGCCGGCGCAGCCGGCCAGCAGCGCGGCCAGCAGCACGCCGCCGATCAGCGGGAAAGTACGGGAGAGCGTCATGGGACCTCCACAAAAGGTGCGCGCCCTTCAAGGCGGGCAAGATCGATTTCCGCGGCGACGCGCGACAGGCGCGCATCCACGGCGGTGCCGCGGGCGGCGATGAGGGCGCTGCGCGTGCTGCGCAGTTCCAGCTGCGAGATGCGCCCGGCGTCGAAGCCGATGCGGGCCAGGCGATACGCCTCTTCGGCGGCGACCACGCTTTCATCGGCGGCGCGGGTACGGCTGCCGGCGGCCTTCAAACCGGCCACCGCGGAGAGGCGTGCCGCCTCGCTGTCGCGGCGCTGCTGGTCCAGGCGTGCCTCGGCCGCGCGCTGGTCGGCATTGGCGGCGCGGATGCCCCCGCGGTTGCGGTCGAACAGCGGGATGCTGAGGCTGACCCCGAGGTTGTAGGCGCGCTCGCCCCCCTCGCGGAAGCGGGTCTGCGCGGCAGTGACGCTCAGGTCGGGCAGGGCGCGCTTGCGCTCCACGTCGACCAGCTTGCCCGCCGCATCCGCTTCGGCTTCGGCGATGCGCACCGCCAGCGCGGTATCGGTGGCACCGCGTGGCAACGGCGGCGCGCGGTCGAGCAGGCTGTCGCCGATCGACTGCACCGGCGCATCCAGCAGCGCGGCACCGGCCAGGCGGGCCAGCGCGGCATCGCGGAAGGCCTGCGCCTCATCCAGCGCGGCGCTGGCGTTGGCGACTTCGCTCTGCGCCTGCACGGCGCGCAGCTGCGGCTCGCGGCCCTGCTTGACCATCGCGTTGACCGCGTTGGCGTCAGCGCGGGTGAGGCTCAGTGCTTCTTCGGCCAGGGTGTAGCGGCGCAGTGCACTTTCCGCCTGTGCATAGACCACCGCCAGCTGGCTGGCCACGTCGCTGCGGCTTTGGGCACCACGCAGGTTGGCGGCCTGTGCCTCGGCACGGGCGGCACGGACACGCGCGCCACGCTGGCCCCAGACCTCCAGCGGCTGGGACAGGGTGAGCACGGTATCGGCCTTGCCCATGCCGCCATAGGAGCCGGTGCCCCAGGCGTTTTCGGCGGAGTAAGAGAGGGAAGGGTTGGGCAACGCACGGGCCTGGTCGGCGCGCGCGTCGGCGGCCTCGGCCAGCGCCGCACCGACGCGGGTGCCGGGCAGCTGGTCCAGGCGTTCAAGCAGGGTGTCGTAGGAAGGGGCGGCTTGCGCCATCACCGATGCCGCCGGGGCCAGGCCCAGCAACACGGCGACGACCCGCCCGGCCGCACGCAGCGGCCGACGTGTCAGGGTCGACATGAAGAATTTCCGGAGGTGAGGGGAACCGAAGCCCGCGAATGCGGGTCGCGCTCAACTCACGCCCGGGGAGGACGCGTCAGTTCATCCTGGGCGACCGCATAGGTCGCCGCGTCGCCGGCATTCATCCAGCGCGCCGGAAGCGGCGCACCGAAGGCGGCGAAGGTACTGGCCGGCAGGCTCAGATTGGAGTGGTGGCAGTGGTTGTGGCCACAGGCACCGACGTGCTTGCCGTCGGCATCGCCATCGGCATCCGGTGCGGACTCCACATGCACCGTGCTGGCATGCGGTTCCACCGTGCAGGCCAGCGCGTCGGCCACCGGCACGACCACGAATGCCGCCATCAGCAGCATCAGCAGGGTCGAACGGAGGTGGCGGGTGATCCAGCGCATGGACGGCAGGCTAGCAAGCGGTTTTCGCCGGATACAATATCAATGGACGCTTCGGGAATTCGTCGGAATCTCCCGTTCAGCTGGGCCGGGCGCGGGGTCGGATCCCTTTCCTCCGGAAAGGGCTCTGACCCCACCACACCGTTCGGGTGCGCCGCGCACATGTGCTCAGGTAGGTGTCGACCTTGGTCGACACGCTTTTCGACCCCACCGCGTTGCCGGCCAGCGGCCGGCACTACCCGTATCACGGCAGCTTCGCGATCACCTTGATCTCGAACTGGAACCCATACAGCCAGGTCACGCCGATACCGGTCAGGGTCGGGTGCGGCGCCTCGCCCCAATACTCCGGCACGATTGCCCAGGCCTTCTCAAAGTTCTTCTCTGGATCGACCAGGAACACGGTCACGTCGATCACGTCATCGAACGTGCAGCCGGCAGCAGCCAACACCGCATTGAGATTCTCGAAAGCGCGGCGCACCTGCGTTTCGAAGTCTGGCTCGGGCGAGCCGTCCTCACGGCTGCCGACCTGGCCGGAGACGAACAGGAAGCCATTGGATCGGATCGCCGGCGAGTAGCGGTTGCGCTCGTAAAGCGCCTGGCGGCCGACGGGGAAAACGACATCACGCTGTGACATGGGGAAGATCCCGTGGGAGAGAACGCCATCCTCCGCGCCAGTGCTGTCTGGATAAACCGCGATGATCGGCCTAGATTGATTGCCAATCCCAAACAATCTTGACCCGCCATGGACCGTTTCGAGGCAATGCGCGCCTTCGCCCGGGTGGTGGAAACCGGCAGCTTCACCCGCGCCGCGCAGACCCTTCAGATCAGCCGCACCACGGTCACCCAACTGGTGCAGCAGCTGGAGGCGCACCTGCGGCTGCGCCTGCTCAACCGCACCACGCGCCGGGTCAGTGTCACCGCTGACGGCGCGGCCTACTACCCGCGCATCGCCCGCCTGCTGGCCGAGCTGGAAGAGGTGGAAGGCGGGCTGGGTGACGCGGCCACCCAGCCGCGCGGGCGGCTGCGCGTGGATGTGCCCGGGCCGTACGCGCGGCTGCGGCTGGTGCCGGTGTTGCCGGATTTCCAGGCGCGCTACCCGGAGATGCAGCTGGACATCGGCGTGAGTGACCGCGAGGTCGATGTCATCGCTGACAACGTCGACTGCGTGATCCGGGGTGGCATCCCGGCCGACCCGGCACTGGTGGCGCGGCCGCTGGCGGCGCTGCCGATCGGCTTCCACGCCAGCCCGGGCTATGTGCAGCGTTTCGGGTTGCCGGCCGATCCGCGCGCGCTGGAAGGACCCGACCACCACATGGTCGGCTTCCTTAGTCCGCGCAGTGGCCGGGCGCGGGTATTCAGCACGCAGCGCGGCGATGAACGCATCGAAGTGCAGGGCCGCTATACGGTCGGCTTCGATGACGGCAACGCCTATCTGGCCGCTGCGTTGGCCGGGCTCGGCGTGGTGGCGCTGCCCAGCTACATGGCTGATCCGCACGTGGCGCGCGGCGAGCTGCTGCCGATGCTGCAGGACTGGCAGCTGCCGCCAATGCCGATGCACGTGATGTTCCCGCCGAACCGGCACATGAACCAGCGGCTGCGGGTGTTCATCGATTGGGTGGTGGAGGCGTTGGGTTGATCGCGCGCGCGCATCTGTAGAGCCGAGCCCACGCTCGGCTGCTTCTGGCATCACCAAGCCCGCGCTACGCGCGCCAGCCGAGCGTGGGCCCGGCTCTACCGGCATGCGAAAATCACCACAGCACGCAACAGGACACATCGCCACGCATGAGTCGCATCGTCGCACTGGATACCGAAACCACCGGCATCTCCCACCGCCTGGGGCACCGGGTGATCGAAATCGGTGCCGTCGAACTGATCGATGGCCAGCTCACCGGCCGCCAGTTCCACACCTACCTGCAGCCGCAGCGCAGGGTCGACTGGGGTGCACAGCGCGTGCATGGCATCAGTGATGCGATGCTGGTGGGCAAGCCACTGTTTTCCAGCAAGGCCGCCGAACTGCTGGACTTCCTGCGCGGCAGCGAGATGGTCGCGCACAACGCCACCTTCGATGTGGGCTTCCTGGACAACGAGCTGCGTCTGTCCGGTATTCCTGGCACGCTGGCCCAGCATTGCCGCATCACCTGCAGCCTGAAGCTGGCGCGCGGGCGCTGGCCCGGCCAGGGCAACAAGCTCGATGATGTGCTGCAGCGCCTGCGCATTCCCAGCCAGCGCGGCCTGCACGGCGCGCTCAAGGATGCCCATCTGCTGGCGCAGGTGATTTCGCACCTGCGCTGAGGCCTGGGCGCTGTTACACCGGCCGTAACCAGCGCTCGATCATCGCCACGCCACAGGCCACCCCGTCCTCATGGCCCATCGCCACGCCCAGGGCCGCCGCGCGTGCGCGTGTTGCGTCGGTTTCAACGAAGGTGATGGCTGCCGCCAGCGTTGCTGCATCCAGTCGCTTCGGTGACAACGGTGCCGGTGCCACGCCCAACCGATACAGGCGATCGGCCCAGAAGAACTGATCCGCGGCGAACGGCATCACCAGCGAGGGAATGCCGGCGCGGCAGGCCGAATGCGTGGTGCCGCTGCCACCATGGTGGATGGCGAGTGCGCAATGCGGGAACAGTGCTTCGTGTGGCGTCGGGCCGAGCACGAACACATCTGCTGGCAGCGCACCCGTCGGCAATCCGGCCCACCCTGGAAACAGCAGCACCCGGCGCGGTGCCAGCGCCTGCAGCAGGGCCGGCAGCACGCGCTCGCGATCGAATCCGGTCATGCTGCCAAAGCCCAGATAGACCGGCGGCGGCCCGGCATCGAGGAAGGCCTGCAGATCGGCTGGCGGCGTCCAGGGCGCATCAGGAAGCCGCCATTGGCCACAGGCGATGTGGTCGACCGGCCAGTCCGCCGGTGGCGGCAGCAGCTGCGGCGAGATGCCATAGAGCATCGGCAGGCCGGACCACAGCGCGCGACGCGGCGATTGCCCCAGTTGCTGGCGTGCCGCGTTGATCGGCCGACGGAACTGGCGCCAGATCAGGCCGTTGACCCACCCGTAGCTGGCCCGGTTCAACCAGCCCGGCGAGCGTCCGGGTGGCAGGAACGGAGAGCGGAAGGCTCGCGTCGGGGTCAGCGGAATCATGCCGGTGCCGATGACCGGCAGACCCCGACGTTCGCCCACGCTCATGCCGACAAGGGCCGCCAGTCCGCCGGTCAGAATCGCATCGCAGCCTTCGGCGGCGGCATCGGCCTGGCGCATCCAGCCGCTGACATGCTGCAGCGCCATCCGTGCCAGACCGGTACTGGCGGCGGCAACACCGTTGCCCCGCGAGACAAGGGCGACCACTTCGTCATGGATGTCACCCTCAAGGGCCGCGTGGGGCACATCCAGGGCCTGCGCGCTGCCCAGGGTGCCGCCATCGGCCAGCAGTGTCACCGCGTGGCCTGCGCTGATCAGCCCATGGCAGAGCATGGCCAGCGGACGCGTATCGCCTTCGGTTCCGTAGGTCAGGGCCAGCAGCCGCATGGAAAGCTCCGCAGTGATCCGGGCCAGTATGCCGGTTGGCGAAGTCCCCCCGCCCCGCCGGTCCAGTCCCCGCCTGTGGGTAACTTGCGCAAGTGTTTGAACCCGTGCATAATGCGCGGCTCGCTGTGTCCGGTTTTCTACCGGGCGGCGCCCCCGGGAGCACGTCCCCGGCCGCCCAACGCCAGCGTAACCCTTTGATTCTCTTGACGTGTGGTGGGCAACCATCGAGGCCGCCGTCGCCCGGGCTACGGGCTGACAACTACTACTATCGAGGTGCGCAATGTCCCGCGTATGCCAGGTTTCCGGCAAGCGAGTGCAGACGGGTAACAACGTCTCGCACGCCAACAACAAGACCCGTCGTCGTTTCCTGCCGAATCTGCACGAGCGCCGTTTCTGGGTGGCCAGCGAGAACCGCTGGGTCAAGCTTCGTGTTTCCGCGCATGCACTGCGCACCATCGACAAGAACGGCATCGATTCCGTTCTGGCTGAGCTGCGTGCGCGCGGCGAAAAGGTCTGAGGAGTAAAGCATCATGGCAGGCAAGCGCGATAAGGTCCGTATGATTTCCTCGGCCGGTACCGGCCACTTCTACACGACCGACAAGAACAAGAAGAACACCCCGGGGAAGATGGAATTCCTGAAGTACGATCCGGTCGTGCGCAAGCACGTCCTGTACAAGGAAGGCAAGATCAAGTAATCCGCACGGATTGCTGGTCCCCGCGAAGAAACCCGCCCTTGTGGCGGGTTTTTTCATGCCCTGCGTTTACCTGGTGGATACCGACCGTTCCGATGCTGCTGTGGTGGTGGTGGGTGCCGACCGTTGGTCGGCACTGGGCAGTCCCTGCGCACGCTGTCGCCAATGGCGCCATGCCTGGAGCGAAGGGCCGAATGCGATAAGTGATTGTTCCTACCGGTTCGGGCGCCTCGCACGGTTCAAATCGATTGGAACGACGGGCGTGGCCGTGCCCATGATGGTGAGCCGCTGCGGTTGCAGCGGTCGGGCTTGCAATCCCGTGAAGTCAATCAATCAGTAGACTCGCCCGCCGTCGCCGGAGATCCCTCCGGCGACGGTTGGTGACCTATCCGCCTCTATGGCGGACGGTGCGAGGGGGCCTTGCGCCCGCCGGTTCGTTTGCTGATTGATTGCTTCCCGGTATTGCAACCACGCATCGTCCGCCACCTTCACGGTGGCCAGATCCGTTGAAGGAGGTTGCATGAACACCCCATCACACCGGCAGGACCTGGAACTGGGCTGGCTGCGCCTGCAGCGCATGCTGCAAGGCATCGAGGGCATGGCGCTGCTGCTGTGCGACCACCATCTGGCACTGGCCAACGGCGCGCCGTCGCCGCTGCCGGAGGCGCAGCTGGAGCGGGCCGCACAGGCGATCGCCTGCATGGCGCTCAACGGCCGCCGCCATGCCGACGCGGTGCGGCGGCTGTGCGAGGTGCCGGTGCGGCATTGAGCCATCCTGTAGAGCCGAGCCCACGCTCGGCTGCTGTGCGGTCGGACCGGAAGGCCGTCGAGCGCGGCTCGACTCCACAAGGGCCGGTGGGCAGAATGGCCCATCACCTCCCGACGGGCGACACGATGCTGTTCGAGTGGTTGCTGGGTTCGTACCTGCTGCTGATCGACTGGCTGATCCGGCTGGTTGCACTGTGCTGGATCCCCACCCGCACCACGCCGGGGGCGGCGCGTAGCTGGCTGCTGCTGGTCGGCTTCGTGCCGCTGCTGGGCCTGCCGCTGTACCTGCTGTTCGGCCACCCATGGCTGTCGCGCGAGCGCATCCGCCGCCAGGCCGAGGCCTCGCAGGTCATCCGCGAGGAACAGGCGCTGCAGCATCGCCTGCGCTGGACACCGCAGCCGGACACCGCCAGCGCCGAGATCGTGCCGCTGGTGCAGCGCCAGGGCGACTTCATGCCGGTGCACGGCAACGCCGTCGATCTGCTGACCGACTACGACGAATCACTGCACACGCTGATCGCCGACATCGACCAGGCCGAAGACCGCGTGCACCTGCTGTACTACCTGATGTTCGACGACGCGGTGGGCGAGGCGATCGTCGAGGCCCTGCAGCGTGCGGCTGCACGTGGCGTGCAGTGCCGCGTGCTGCTCGACGCGGTGGGCGCCAAGCGCGGCCTGCGTGCCTATCGCAAGCGCCTGCAGGCGCGCGACATCGAAGTGCGCGCGATGCTGCCCGGTGGCCTGCGCTGGCGCCGCAGCGGGCGCATGGACCTGCGCAACCATCGCAAGATCGCGGTGATCGACAACGAAGTGGCCTATGTCGGTTCGCAGAACCTGGCCGGCCCGCAGTTCGTGCCTGGCCACCCGAACCGCGAGCTGGTGGCGCGCGTGCGCGGCCCGGCGGTGGCGCATCTGGAAGCGGTGTTCGCCAGCGACTGGTACATGGAAACCGGCCAGCGCCTGGACGTGATCGCCGATGTGCCCGAGTGCAGCGACGACATCGCCACACAGTTGCTGCCCAGCGGCCCCGCCTATCCCTACAGCAACGCACGCGATGCGGTGGCGGCGCTGATCCACCTGGCGCGGCGCCGGCTGGTGATGGTCACCCCGTATTTCGTGCCCGACGAAGCCACGCTCAGCGCCTTGCGCATTGCGGCCTTGTCCGGCGTGCAGGTGCAGCTGATCCTCTCGGCCAGCAACAACCAGCGGCTGACGTCGTGGGCGCAGGAGGCCTACTACGACGAGCTGCTGCGCTGTGGCGTGCGCATCGCGCTGTACGAGCCGCAGTTCCTGCATGCCAAGCACATGAGCGTGGACGAGGACATCGCCGTGCTCGGCTCGATCAACATGGACATCCGCTCGTTCGCGCTGAATGCCGAAATCGGCCTGGTCTGCTACGACCGCGCGCTGGTGCAGCAGCTGTGCGCGATCGAGGATGGCTACCTGCGCGAGTCGCGGCAGCTGGACCTGCAGCAGTGGCGCAGCCGTCCCACGTGGCGGCGCAGCCGCGAAGGCATCGCACGGCTGGCCGATGCGTTGATGTGAAACGGCGGCAACCGCCCGCTTCGGCAATCCGGCCCGTCATCGCCGATGGCCTACAATCGGCGCATGACTGATTCACCGCGTAATGGCGAACTGGACCTGGCAATCATCGGTGGTGGTGCGGCCGGGGTGCTGGTGGCGATCCAGGTGTTGCGCCAGGCCCAGGCGCCGCTGGCGCTGGCCATCTTCGAACCGGCTTCGCAGCTGGCGCAGGGCATCGCCTATGCCACGCCGTGGCCGGAGCACCTGCTGAACGTGCCGGCGGCGAAGATGAGTGCGTTTGCCGACCAGCCCGGCGACTTCCTCGACTACCTGATGGCCGCCAACGCCTACCCGGGCGAGGCGCGCGAGGTGCTGGGCGAGCGTTACGTGTGCCGCCACTACTTTGCAGCGTACCTGCAGCAGCGCCTGCAGGAGGCCGCCGCGGCCAGCCCGGCACAGCTGCAGGTGATCGTGCAGCCGGTACTGGGCCTGCAGCCGGATGACCACGGCTACCAGCTGGCACTCGGCGATGGCCAGACGCTGCACGCCGCACAGGCAGTGCTCGCCACCGGCAACAGCATGCGGCCGCTGCCGGTAGCCGGTGCCGAGGCACTGCCCGCCGATGACGTGATCGAGGCCTGGGACTACGACGGCATACGCACCCTGGCCGGTGAGCAGGCCGTGGCCATCGTCGGCTCCGGCCTGAGCATGGCCGACACCGTGCTGGCGCTGGTTGCTGCCGGCCACACCGGCCCGCTGCACGTGATCTCGCGCCATGGCCTGCTGCCGCTGCCGCATGCGCATGGCGGCCTGCCCGCGTTCGACCCGGCTGCGCTGCTGCCGATGAGCCTGCGCCAGCGCCTGCGCGCGTTGCGCGGGTTCGCGCGCCAGGCGCAGGCCGATGGTCTGCCGTGGCAGGGGGTAATGGACCGCATCCGTCCGCACGGGCAGGCACTGTGGTGCAGCCTCGACGCGGCCGACCAGCGCCGCTTCCTGCGCCATGTGGTGCGCTACTGGGACGTGCATCGCCACCGCATCGCCGAAGAGGTCGACGCACAGCTGCAGGCGCTGATCGAAAGCGGCCAACTGCGTATTCACCGGTCCCGCCTGCAACGCGTCGGCCGCGAAGGCGAAGCGCTGCGGCTTTCTGGCCGCGCTCCGTCTGGCAATGAACAGCACTGGACGATCGGCGGCGTGATCAACGCCACCGGCGTGGAAACCCGCGCCAGCGCGCTGCGCAATCCCTTGCTGCAGCAGCTGCAGAGCGATGGCCTGGCCCGCCCCGGCCCGCACGGGCTGGGTCTGGACAGCACGGTGCCGGGCGACCGCCTGCGTGCCGCCGGTGGCCAGCCGCAGGCGCGGCTGGGCGTACTCGGCAGCCTGCGCATCGGCAGCCTGTGGGAAAGCCTGGCGGTGCCTGAACTGCGTCAGCAGGCGCAGGCACTGGCCACCCAGGTGGTCGCAGGAGCCGCGACGGCGATGCCGTAAAATGGGGGTATGGATGTCTCCCACCTGCTTGATGGTCTGAACCCGGCCCAGCGCGAAGCCGTCTCCGCTCCCCCCGGCCACCACCTGGTGCTGGCCGGTGCCGGTTCCGGCAAGACCCGCGTACTCACCCACCGCATCGCCTGGCTGCATGAAGTCGATGGCGTGCCGACCCACGGCATTTTCGCGGTGACCTTCACCAACAAGGCGGCCGGCGAGATGCGCCACCGCATCGACGCACAGCTGCCCCATGGCAGCCGTGGCATGTGGATCGGTACCTTCCACGGCCTGGCCAACCGCCTGCTGCGCCTGCACTGGCAGGACGCGAAGCTGCCCGAAGGCTTCCAGGTGATGGATTCGGACGACCAGCTGCGGCTGGTCAAGCGCGTGGTGCAGGCGCTGGAGCTGGACGACGGCAAGTACCCACCCAAGCAGATCGCGTGGTGGATCAACGCGCAGAAGGACGAGGGCCGCCGCCCGCAGCACATCCAGCCCGAACCGCACGACGCGTGGCTGGAGACCATGCGCCAGGCCTACATCGAGTACCAGGCGCGCTGCGACCGCGCCGGCCTGGTCGACTTCGCCGAGCTGCTGCTGCGCGCGCACGAACTGCTGCGCGACAACCCGGCGCTGCTGTCGCACTACCGCGCCCGCTTCCGCGAGATCCTGGTGGACGAGTTCCAGGACACCAATGCCATCCAGTACGCCTTCGTGCGCGTGCTGGCCGGCGATTCCGGCCACGTGTTCGTGGTCGGCGACGACGACCAGGCCATCTACGGCTGGCGTGGTGCCAAGGTCGAGAACGTGCAGGGCTTCCTGCGCGATTTCCCGGGCGCGCAGACCATCCGCCTGGAGCAGAACTACCGCTCCACCGCCAACATCCTCGGCGCTGCCAACGCGGTGATCGCGCACAACCCGGATCGCATCGGCAAGCAGCTGTGGACCGACAGCGGTGACGGCGAGCCGATCGACCTGTACGCCGCGTACAACGAGATGGACGAGGCACGCTACATCGTCGAGCGTGCCCGCCAGTGGGTGCGCGACGGTGGCAGCTACACCGAAGTGGCCGTGCTCTACCGCAGCAACGCGCAGTCGCGCGCGCTGGAAGAAGCGCTGCTGAGCGAACAGGTGCCCTACCGCGTGTATGGCGGCATGCGCTTCTTCGAGCGTGCCGAAATCAAGGACGCGCTGGCCTACCTGCGCCTGCTGTCCAACCGCAACGATGACGCCGCGTTCGAGCGCGCGGTCAACACCCCCACCCGGGGCATCGGCGACCGCACGCTGGACGAAGTGCGCCGCGAGGCACGCGCGCAGGGCATCTCGTTGTGGGAAGCAACCATGCTGGTCACCCAGGGCAGTGCGCTGGCCGCACGCGCGCGCAATGCACTGGCCGGCTTCCTGGGGCTGGTCAACGAGCTGCAGGCGCAGACCGTGCACATGACCCTGGCCGAGCGCGTGGACCACGTGCTGGCCCGCTCGCAGCTGCGCGAGCACTGGAGCAAGGAAAGCCGCAACGCGCTGGACTCGGAGTCGCGCACCGACAACCTCGACGAACTGGTCTCGGTCGCCTCGCGCTTCGTGCGCCGGGCCGACGACATCGAGGAAGTGGGCGAGGACATGGACGAGCTGGTCGCGTTCCTGGCCTATGCCGCGCTGGAGGCCGGTGAGGGCCAGGCGCAGGCGGGCGAAGAGGGCGTGCAGCTGATGACCCTGCACTCGGCCAAGGGCCTGGAATTCCCGCTGGTGTTCCTGGCCGGCCTGGAAGAAGGCCTGTTCCCCAGCGCACGCTCGCTGGAGGAAAGCGGGCGGCTGGAAGAAGAGCGCCGCCTGGCCTATGTCGGCATCACCCGCGCGCGCCAGAAGCTGGTGCTGAGCTATGCCGAATCGCGCCGCATCCACGGCCAGGACAACTACAGCCTGCCGTCACGCTTCCTGCGCGAGATTCCGCGCGAACTGCTGCACGAAGTGCGCCCGAAGGTGCAGGTCTCGCGGCCGGCCTCCATGGGCGCCAGCCGGGTGATGGGCCATGCCTCGATCGAGGCGCCGCCGGTCAAGCTCGGCGCGCTGGTTACCCATCCCAAGTTCGGCGAAGGCATGGTGACCGACTACGAAGGCAGCGGCGCGCACGCCCGCGTGCAGGTCGAGTTTGCTGATGCCGGCAGCAAGTGGCTGGTGATGGCCTACGCCAACCTGACGGTGATCTGATCGCCGTCGAGGGGTCGGATCCCTCCCGCAGGGAGGGCTCTGACCCCATCGCGGAATGCACGTGGTTGGGGCCGGAGCCTTTTCCGTTGGAAAAGGGCTCTGCCCCCATTAGGCTGCGCTCATGACCCGCAATGTGCTCTTCCTCTGCAGCCAGAACCGCCTGCGCAGCCCGACGGCCGAGCAGGTATTCGCCGATTGGCCGGGCATCGAGACCGCCTCGGCCGGGCTGCTGGCCGACGCCGAGGAAGTGCTCAGCCCCGAGCTGCTGCAGTGGGCCGATATCGTGTTCGTGATGGAGCGCGCCCACCGCAACCGGCTGTCCAGCCGCTACAAGGCCTGGTTGAACGGCAAGCGGGTGATCTGCCTGGATATTCCGGATGACTACGAGTACATGGACCCGGTGCTGGTGGAACTGCTGAAGCGCAAGGTCACGCCGTTCCTGCGTTGACAGGCTGTTGTAGAGCCGAGCCCATGCTCGGCTGCTTTTCCGGCCAGAAGCAGCCGAGCATGGGCTCGGCTCTACAATAGGTGGCACTTCTTCCAGGAACGCCCCCATGACCGAACCCACGCTGCACGTCACCGTGAAGTTGAACGCCCGGCTGCAGCCGGAGCACCGCCACGAACTGTTCGAGGATCCGCTCGACGCGCTGCTGCAGGCGGCCCAGGTGGGCGAGCTGACCGGCGGCGGCACCGCGATGTCCGACCTGGGTGAGGTCGAATACGGCGATATCGAAGTGGCACTGGTCGATGCCGCGGGCGTGCCGAAGCTGATCGACCTGCTGGAGCAGCTGGGTGCACCGAAGGGTTCGCAGATACAGGGCGCAGGCGAGGCCGATCGCAGCTTCGGCGTGACCGAAGGCCTGGGCATCTACCTGGATGGCCTGAACCTGCCGGACGAGGTCTACGAACAGTGCGATTCCAACCACGTGTTCGAGCAGCTGTCCGGGAACATCGACGGCCTGGGCGAGATCTGCAGCTGGTGGCAGGGCCCGACCGAGACCGCGCTGTACATGTACGGCCAATCGTTCGAGGCGATGCGCGATGCGATTGACGAGTTCGTGGCCAGCTACCCGCTGTGCCAGAACGCGCGCATCGTGCAGATCGCCTGAGCAACGTTGTTGTAGAGCCGAAGGTAGTGGCAGGAGCCGCTGCCAACGTCGCTTGCGACGGCCCGAAGGGTGCCGGTCAGGACGACCGGCATAGCCCATGTTCGGCTGCTCTTCCCGCCAGAAGCAGCCGAGCACGGGCTCGGCTCTACAGAAGAGGGCGGGCCGAGCCTGTCCCCCGGACCACGTGACGGTACGCACACGCCGCTGCGCGGCGCCGGATTGATCCTGCTCAAGGCGCCGCCTGCACATACGGTGTGCAATGGTGTCGTTCCCATCCGGCAGACCGCCACGGAGCCCCACCATGTACAAGCGCATCCTGATTGCCACTGACGGGTCCGAACTGGCCGACAAGGGCCTGGCCAAGGGCCTGGAGCTGGCCAAGGACCTCAACGCCGAGGTCGATATCGTCACTGTTTCCGAGCCGTGGGCCGTCGGCATGTACGACGCCATGGGCTGGAGCGTGGGCTACATGAACAGCCCCGAATACAAGGCCGACCGCGAGGAAGGCGCGCAGAAGGTGCTGCAGCCGGCGCTGGCCAAGGCCGCCGAGCAGGGCATCACCGCCAACCCGGTACACGTGCTGGACCGCTATGCGGCCGACGGCATCATCGAGACCGCCGGTGAGCGCAACAGCGACCTGATCGTGATGACCTCGCACGGCCGCCGCGGCGTGACCCGTGTACTGCTGGGCAGCCAGACCGCCGAAGTGCTGGCACGCAGCACGCTGCCGGTGCTGGTCATCCGCTGATCCATACCCGCTGATTCAAGCGTTCCCGGGGAGGGGACCCGACGCCGGCCGCAGGATGCGCGCCGGCGTTGTTTTTTTGTGGGGGGATCGGGGCCGTGCCGGTGGCTTCGAGGGGGTCAGAGCCCTTTCCTGTGGAAAGGGATCCGACCCCGGTCACAACCCCGGTCACCTCACCAGCTGTACAGCTTCCAGTAGACCGGCGACACGCCGTCCCTGTCGTTGTCCATGCGGCCGTCGCCGTTCTTGTCGTACATGTAGAACGGGGCACCGCGCGACGGGGTCACCTTGACCATGCGCAGCTGGCCGGACACGCGGTATTCCTCGATGGTGTCACCGTTGTCCATGGTGCGCTTGGATACATCCGCGCCCTTGACGTCCACCGGGGGAGCGCCCGCGCCACCCATGCTGGCGCAGCCAGCGAGCAGGAGCAGGGAAGCCAGCATCAGGGTCTTCATCGGCGGGGCCTTTGCCTGGAAAGAGCCCTGATTATGCCCCATCGCGGTGTACGGGCCGTGTCGCCGCGGTGCAGGCACGGGCGCGTAGAATCGGCACATGAGCAGATTAGTCCTGATCGACGGGTCCAGTTACCTGTACCGCGCGTTCCACGCGCTGCCGCCCCTGTCCAATGCACAGGGTGAACCCACCGGCGCGCTGTTCGGCGTGGTCAACATGCTGCGTTCGACGCTGAAGGAGCGCCCGGCCTACGTCGCGTTCGTGGTCGACGCGCCGGACAAGACCTTCCGTGACGACCTGTACGACCAGTACAAGGCCAACCGCCCGCCGATGCCCGATGAGCTGCGCAGCCAGGTCGAGCCGATGTGCCGCATCGTCGAAGCGCTGGGCATCAGCATCCTGCGCATCCCCGGCGTGGAGGCCGACGATGTGATCGGCACGCTGGCCCTTCAGGGCCTGGCGCAGGACCTGAAGGTGACCATTTCCACCGGCGACAAGGACTTCGCCCAGCTGGTGCGCCCGGGCATCGAGCTGGTCAACACCATGACCGGCAGCCGCATGGATTCGGATGCGGCGGTGATGGAGAAGTTCGGCGTGCGCGCCGACCAGATCATCGACCTGCTGGCGCTGATGGGCGACGCGGTCGACAACGTGCCGGGCGTGGAGAAGTGCGGGCCGAAGACCGCCGCCAAGTGGCTGGCCGAGTACCAGCACCTGGACGGCGTGATGGCGGCCGCGCCGGCCATGAAGGGCAAGATCGGCGAGAACCTGCGCGCCGCGCTGGAGCGGCTGCCGCTGAACCGCGAGCTGGTGACCATCCGTACCGACGTGCAGCTGGACGCCAGCCCGACCACGCTGGCCCTGCGCGAGCAGGATGTGCCGGCGCTGACCGAGCTGTATACGCGCTATGGCTTCACCCAGGCGCTGAAGGAGCTGGGCGCGCCGGTGCCGGCACCGGTGGCCGCCAGCGAGGCGACCCCGAGCCTGCGTGGCACCGCCGCTGGCTTCGCCCGTGGCAGCGTCGAGGCGCCCGCCGCTGGCACGCTGGATCCGGCACTGTCCGCGCCGGGTGAGTACGAGACCGTGCTGACCGCCGAGCAGCTGCAGGCCTGGGTCGAACGCCTGCAGCAGGCCGAACTGATCAGCTTCGATACCGAGACCGATGCGCTGGACGCGATGCGCGCGCGCCTGGTGGGCATCAGCCTGGCCGTCGAGCCGGGCAGGGCGGCGTACATTCCGGTCGGCCACGATTACCCGGGTGCGCCGGCCCAGCTGCCCATGCAGCAGGTGCTGGACGCACTGCGCCCGGCGCTGCAGGACCCGGCGAAGAAGAAGCTGGGCCAGCATGGCAAGTACGACCTGCATGTGCTGCGCCGCCACGGCGTGGCGGTGCAGGGCTACCACGACGACACCATGCTCGAGAGCTTCGTGCTCAATTCCACCGCCACCCGCCACGACATGGATTCGCTGGCGCTGCGTTACCTGGGCTACAGCACCATCAAGTTCGAGGACGTGGCCGGCAAGGGCGCCAAGCAGATCCCGTTCTCGCAGGTGGGCATCGACGAAGCCAGCCGCTACGCCGCCGAGGACGCCGACATCACCCTGCGCCTGCACCACGCATTGCAGCCGCAGCTGCTGGCCGAGCCGGCGCTGGACAGCGTGTACCGCAACATCGAGATGCCGCTGGTGCCGGTGCTGGCCAGCATTGAAGCCAATGGCGTGCGGATCGACACCGACGAACTGCGCCGGCAGAGCCAGGACCTGTCCTCGCGCATGCTGGCCGCGCAGCAGAAGGCCACCGAGCTGGCCGGGCGCAGCTTCAACCTGGATTCGCCCAAGCAGCTGCAGGCGGTGCTGTTCGACGAGCTGAAGCTGCCGGCGGTGGTGAAGACCCCGAAGGGCCAGCCCAGCACCAATGAAGAGGCGCTGGAGGCGATTGCCGACCAGCATGAGCTGCCGCGGGTCATCCTGGACTACCGTGGGTTGGCCAAGCTGCGCAGCACCTACACCGACAAGCTGCCGGAGATGGTCAACCCGGACACCGGCCGGGTGCATACCAGCTACCACCAGTCCGGTGCCGCCACCGGCCGCCTGTCCTCGTCGGACCCGAACCTGCAGAACATCCCGATCCGCACCGAGGACGGCCGCCGCATCCGCCGCGCGTTCATCGCCCCGGAAGGCTTCCAGCTGCTGGCGGCCGACTATTCGCAGATCGAACTGCGGATCATGGCCCACCTGTCCGAGGACCCGGGCCTGGTGCGTGCCTTCGAGCAGGGCGCCGACGTACACCGTGCCACCGCCGCCGAGGTGTTCGGGCGCACGCTGGAGGAGGTGACCCCGAACGAGCGCCGCGCCGCCAAGGCCATCAACTTCGGCCTGATGTACGGCATGAGCGCCTTCGGCCTGGCCCGCAACCTGGGCATCGACCGTGGCCAGGCGCAGGACTACGTGGCGCTGTACTTCAGCCGCTACCCGGGCGTGCGCGACTTCATGGAGCGGATGCGCCAGCAGGCCCGTGACCAGGGCTACGTGGAAACCCTGTTCGGCCGTCGCCTGTACCTGAACGACATCCACGCCCGCAACCAGGGCCTGCGTGCCGGTGCTGAACGCGCGGCGATCAACGCGCCGATGCAGGGCACTGCCGCCGACATCATCAAGCGCGCGATGGTGGATGTGGACCAGTGGCTGCGTGACAGCGGGGCGCCGGCACGGATGATCCTGCAGGTGCACGATGAACTGGTGTTCGAAACCGAAAGCAGTTTCGTCGAGGACCTGCGTTTGCAGGTGGTGGAGCGCATGTCGCAAGCGGCCAAACTGCGGGTGCCACTGGTGGTCGACACGGGCGTCGGCAACAACTGGGACGAAGCGCACTGACGGTGTTTCAGGCCGAAAACGACGTGAATTTGTTCATGAGTCGGGTGTTTCTGACTCGACCATGAATGTTGCCCCTATTGAAATTCATTAAATGGGGCCCCTTCACGAACCGTTAGTGTTCGAAGTGCTTCTATAACTCCCGACAGGCGCAACGCCTGTTGTGGATCTCTCCCATCCCCTGGAGCAGATCTCGGAACGGGGACTCCTCCCCAAGTGCCCGTTCCCCGGCCCCGTTGACCTCCCCCTGGTCAGCGGGGCTTTTTATTTGCGCCAACGGAACACACACTGGGGGTCAGATCCCTTTGCCCGCCGGGCAAAGGGATCTGACCCCAGGTGCTAGGCTGGGCCACCGTTCTGCAGGGGAAGACCATGCCCGACCTGTTCGCCCTGGCCATGCCGTGGTGGGAATTCATCCTGCGCGCGGTGGTGGTCTATGTCGTGGTGCTGGGCATGGTCCGGCTGGGCGGCAAGCGGGCTCTAGGGCAGATCACGCCTTTCGACGTGCTGCTGATCGTGCTGCTGGGCAACGCGGTGCAGAACGCGCTGCTGGGCACCGACACCTCGCTGGGCGGTGGCCTGCTGCTGGCGGCCACCCTGATCGTGCTGAACTACGGGGTGGGCTGGTTGACCACCCGGAATCGGCGCATGGAGCGGATGATCGAAGGAGAGCCCACCGTGATCGCGCGTGATGGCCGGCTGTTGGAGGGCGTTCTCCGCCGCGAACTGATCAGCCGGGCCGATTTCGATGCCGCGCTGCGCCAACAGGGCGGGCTGCGGATCGAGGACGTGCAGATCGCCTTGCTGGAGACGACCGGGCACATCACGATCATCGCGCGGAAGAGCACCTGACCTCGTAGCGCCGGGCCCATGCCCGGCTCAACAGGTGCCTGGCCTCAGGGAGCGGCTTCAGCCTTCAGCGCCGGCCAGTTGCGCGTCGCGTCCACATCGCAGGCGACGTGGGTGCCCTTGCCGTCCTTCGCGCAGATCGCCGCCATGGCCTGCGGAATCTTCGGATCCGCGGTATGCGCATACACCGCGGCCATTGCCAGGCAACCTTCGCGCACACCCGCGCTGCACAGCGTCTGGAAGTAGGACCGCGATGCGGCCCATTGTTCGTTTTTGAACAGTGCCTCGCCGGCAACCTTGCAGCCCAGCAGCTTGCCATCGGTGCAGCAGGCCTTGGCGCCGTCCTTGCGGTCCAGGGTCGGGCAGTCCAGCGGCAGGGGGATCTCCACGAAGGCCACCGGCGGTGCGCAGCTGGCATTGCCTGAGCCCGGCTTGCGCTCGTAGTAGGCGAAGCGGTTGCCGCCGTCGACGCTGGCCAGGTTTCCGTTCTTCAGCGGCTGCAGTACGAAGTCGCTGCCGACGTCGCGATGGATGAGGATGCGCCCGTCCTGCAGGCTCGCGCGCAGGCGCTGGTCGCGGCCCCCGGCTTCCACCAGGCCACCATCGAGGAAGCGCAGCTGCGAGAGCACGCCGTACTCCGCTTCATAGCTCCCACAGGGCAGCGCGGAAGCCGGCACCGGGGCCAGTGCGGCGGCCGGTACCGAGGCCAGTCGGGCAAGCGCCTCGGCGCCGCCGCAGGCCACGCCATCCGCGCGCTGGGCGCACGACAGCTGCAGCGCGTCATGGGCCTGCAACAGGCGCCCACCACTCCACAGCGCCTCGGCAACGTCGGCGCAGAACGCCTCGCCGTGCTGCTGCCGGCACAGTGCGGCCAGTTCATCGAGCTGCGCGGACGGCAAGACAGGGTCGTTCGAATGCTGCAGGCCGAGCACGGCCTTGCCCATCATCTCGGCGCCGACCACCTCGGCGATCGCCCTGCAGCCCTCGGCATTGAACGACGCCGAATCCTCCTTGCAGATCTCCGGCATCGGCGGCTCGGAACGTGCAGGCGCCGGCGCTGCGTCCTTGGCCTGCCGCTGGTAGGTCTCCAGCAGCTGCATGCAGGCCGCGCCCACGCCTTCGGCGCACCAGGCATGCAGCTTCAGCGGTTCGGCTTCCGGCAACGCCTCCAGGCACTCGGAGGTGTTCATTACGCAGCCGCCCTCGATGGGCTCCGGCATCGTCCTGCAGGCGGCGGTGTGCTCGCGGGTGAATTCGCGATAGGGGGTGCTGATCGTGCGATCGTTGTCCGAGAAGTACCAGTTTTCCAGGCGGCCGGTGGACAGGTTGCCGGTGCCGAGCACGTCCTCCTGGCGGGCGATGCGCAGCTGCTCGGTGGCCTGGTAGGGGCCGGACAGGAAACCATGGCCTTCACTTTCGATGGTCAGCGTGGTGTTGCCGTCGACGTCCTTGTAGGTGCCGCAGGCCATCGATTGCGCGGCGGCCGGCAGGCTGGCCGAGGCCAATGCAAGCAACAGCAGGGAGCGCCAGCCCGCGGCGCGGGGGCGGAAGGGAACAGCAGCAGGCATGGGGTCATCCTTGAAGGAGGCAGTGCAGGGCCTGTCCGGCGCGGGGCGCACCACAGGCGTAAGAAGGCGCCACGGATCAGGCGTGGCGCCGGACGATCAGAGCCAGTCGCGTGGCACCAGGTAGTCGGCCAGGCGCGCCTCGGCGCTGCCCGCTTCCGGGGTGAAGCCGTACTCCCAGCGCACCCGCGGCGGCAGGCTCATCAGGATGCTTTCGCTGCGGCCACCGCTCTGCAGCCCGAACAGGGTGCCGCGGTCGTAGACCAGGTTGAACTCCACGTAGCGGCCGCGGCGGTACAGCTGGAACTCGCGTTCGCGCTCGCCATATGCGGCGTCCTTGCGCTGCTGCACGATCGGCAGGTAGGCGTCGAGGAAGCCATCACCGACCGCACGCAGATAAGCGAAATCGCGCTCGAAATCGCCGTGCAGGTCATCGAAGAACAGGCCGCCGACGCCGCGCGTTTCATTGCGGTGGCGCAGGAAGAAGTATTCATCGCACCAGCGCTTGTGCGCGGCATAGCGCTCGTCGCCGAACGGCGTGCACAGGTTGCGTGCGACCCGGTGCCAATGCTGCACGTCCTCGTCGAACGGGTAGAACGGAGTCAGGTCGAAGCCGCCGCCGAACCAGCTGGCCACCACTTCGCCGTCGCGCTGCGCCTGGAAGAAGCGCACGTTGGCATGGGTGGTCGGCACGTAGGGATTGAGCGGGTGGAACACCAGCGACACGCCGGTGGCGCGCCAGGAGGCGCCGGCCAGTTCCGGGCGGTTGGCCGAGGCCGACGGCGGCAGGCGGCTGCCGGCCACGTCGGAGAAGCCGATGCCGGCCTGCTCGAACACCGCGCCGTCGCGCAGCACGCGGGTACGCCCGCCACCGCCCTCGGCCCGCTGCCACAGGTCTTCCTGGAAGCGGGCCTGGCCATCGACGGCCTCGATCGCCGCACAGATGCGGTCCTGCAGGTCGGTGAGGTAGGTGCGCACGCGCTCGAATTCGTTCATGGCGCTACTTTACCGCAGGGCCCGCCCGAAGCTGCGGGCAGGCCTTGGCCGGCTCATCGCTTGCGGTTGGAAGCGCGCGGCGCCGGAGTGTCCTCGGCCGTCGCTTCGTCCACCGCCTCCTGCAGGACACGGCCCAGCTCCAGGGCGCTCCAGTTTCCGGTGTCCAGCACGTCGCAGGCGACGTGGCGCCCGCTGCGGTCGGCGGCACACAGCCGCTCCAGCGTCGCATGGGCGTCGATGTCGCTGCTGCGGCCCTGCGCTGCGACCAGGTTTTCGCAGCCCTCGCGCACGCCGGCACGGCACACGGTGGTGTAGTGCTCTGCCGCCTGCCGCCACTGGCCGGACAGCGCAAGACGGTTGCCAAGAATGTTGCAGCCCTGCAGCTTGCCCTGCGCGCAGCAGGCTTCGGCACCGCCGCTGGCCAGCGCCTGCGGGCAGTCCTGCGGCAGCGGCAGCACCGTGTAGTGTTTCGGCGGGCTGCAGGTGCTCGCGCCCTCGCCGGTCGGCACGAACACCTGGAAGCGTGTCCACGTGTCCAGGCCCAGCAGCTGGCCCCCGGGCAACGGCCGCAGCACGAAGTCGCCGCCCTTGTCGTGGCGGATGCGGATGTCGCCGCCTTCGACACGAGCACGCAGTTGGCTGTCCCAGCCGATGCCGACCCGTCCTGCATCGCCGAAGTCCAGCGTATCCATCAGGCCACCTGCGGCGCGGAAGGTGCCGCAGGGCAGCGCCGTAGCCGGCTGCGGCCGCAACGAGGCGCCCAGCGCCTGCAATGCAGGCAGGCGCTCGCAGGTGGCGCTTTCCTTACCGGGCGCGCACGCTGTGGTCAGTGCCTGCACCGCCTGCAAGGGGTCGCCGGATTCCCACGAGAGCTCGGCCACGCGGCTGCAGAAGCCGCCATGGCCGACCTGCTGGCACAACTGCAACAGCTGCTGGCGCTGCGCGGCCGGCACCACCACCGGCGTGGAGGGTGACAGCACGGAGCTCACGGCTTCGACCGTCGCCGCACCCATCGCGGCCTTGACGATCTGATCCTGCAGCGCCGGATCCGCTTCCAGCGCCGCTGCACAGGCCGGTGTTTCGTTGCTGAAGCCGCCATTCCGGCACGGCACAGGCAGTTCGATGCCGGCCAGTGCGGTATCGAGGATGGCCTGTTGCTGCGCCTCATCCGGCGTGGCCGGCGCCCTGGCCTCGACATGCCAGCGATCGGCCAGCTGCAGGCACATGCCGGGCACGCCTTCCCGGCACCCTGCTTCCAGCGCGGCCGGGGGCGCTTCACGGCGGTTGTCCAGGCACGCCGCCGCATCGGCCAGGCAGCTGCCTTCAGCCGGCCTGGCTGCGGCGGCGCACTGTGCGGGGGCCTGCAGGATGTAGACCGTGCCATCCACCTCGACCGTGCGGCCACGATCGCGCACCTGCAACGCGCTGGGCAGGCCGTACTCCAGGTTCACCAGTTGCAGCTTTCCGTCGATCTGCTGGAACGCGACCGGAGACGGCGCACTGCCGAAGTGCTTCTGCTCGCCGCGGTTCGGTGAGCTGATGCGCAGCGTGCTGCTGCCTTCGTCGGCCTTGAACAGGCCGCATTGCGGTGACTGTGCGGCGGCCATCGGCGCGGCCAGCAGCAGCGCCCAGGCCAGCCAGCGGCGGCGCGGTGCGGGTGAATGCATGTCGTCTCCTTGACGATCGAACGGGAAACTCCAGGCGCTACGGCGAATCACGGCCCTCGCGCGGGGGCGTGCATTGTGCCGTGCCGGGCACCGGCTGGTAGCGCTGGTAACCGGTCTGCGTATCCATGCCAAGCAGGTCGCCGTTGCCCAGCTGGCGCAGGACAAGGGTTTCGCCGTCCTGCTGCAGGTGGATGGCGCCGTCATCCAGTCGGCCGCGCGTGCCATCGCCGAAGTCGAGCCTGTCGATCGCGCCGCCATCGGCCTGATAGCGGCCACAGGGCACTTGCTGGAGAGGCACGAGGCGTAGATCGGTGCCGAGTTCACGCAATGGCGCACTACGTTCGCAGGCACTGGCGCGCCCAGCATCGCAGACCACCTGCAGCGCCTGCACGGCCAGCGCGGGTTCCAGCGCGATCAACTGCTGCTCGGCAACCTCGGTACAGAAGCGACCACCACGGTGTTGCAGGCACAGCTGCTGCAGACGATCACGTGCAGCGCCCGGAAGCGGCGAATCCAGCGCGCCTTCGTCTACCTGTTGCAGACGTTCGCCCAATTGCTGCATGGCGGCAGCCAGCGCATCACTGGTTTGCGTCTCGCAGGCCTCCGGATCATGCCCAGGTGTGGGT
This sequence comes from Stenotrophomonas muris, assembly GCF_052751275.1. Taxonomy (NCBI): domain Bacteria; kingdom Pseudomonadati; phylum Pseudomonadota; class Gammaproteobacteria; order Lysobacterales; family Lysobacteraceae; genus Stenotrophomonas; species Stenotrophomonas muris. Next base: position 3,895,695 of record NZ_CP199879.1, read on the forward strand.
TCGCGGCAGATGCCCGGGCGCTCGAAGCGGGCCGGGCCGGTGTCATTGGCTACTGCTGCGCTGTTCTCGCGCAGTTGTCGCAGCAGCGTCGAGCAGCCTGCGCCAACGCCTTCATTGCACGCGCGCAGGGCCTGGCCGGGTGAGGCCGTGGGCAGCTGCGCGATGCAGTGGCTGCCGGCGGCGCGACAGCTGCCGTCCATCACGCTGGGTTCGATGGCGCAGGCGCGGGAGTGGCTCAGCGTGTAGGTCACCACGTCGTCCTCGATGCGGTGCCCATCGGCGCTGATCCGGATCGGCTGCGCCACGCCATCGTCGAGCATGACCAACCGGGTCTGCGCCGCACTGCGATCGACCCATAGCGGCTCCCGTTCACGGATGTCGTTGTGGCGGTAGCCGCTGCTGGAGGTGGTGAACACGAGCGCCGTGCCGCCATCGGCGCTGCGGTATTCGCCACACTGCAACGCGTCGGCGCTGGCAGGCAGCGCGGCGAACAGCAGTGCGGGAAGAAGCATCAGCAAGCGCATGCGACAGTCCTTGTCGAACGGGGATCGGTAGAACTCAGTGGAAGCGCGAGCGCACATCCGGCCGCAGCAGGCGCCAGGCCAGCCAGCCCTGCAGGCCGAGAAGCACGAACGACATGCCGACCACGGTCAGCGTGATCAGCCAGCGTTTCAGATGCAGCTCCTGCAGCAGGGCCGGGTCATTGGCCAGCAGCGGAATGAAGTCGCCCATGAACAGGTCCAGCCACCAGGCGGCCGCGAAGTTGGTCAGGCCACTCAGCAGCAGCAGTACCACGAAGCTCCACAGGCCCCAGCGCCGTTCGCGCAGCAGGCCCCAGCTGGATACGGTCGAGGCCAGGCACAACAGCGCGACGACCATCGATGCGGCTACCGGGTGCGCCAGCAGCCAGATCAGGCTGTGCAGCTGCTGGTGCTGCACTTCGCTTTCCACCAGGCGCCACAGCGCGAGGTTGTGCAACGGCCACAGCACCAGTCCCTGCAGCACGAAGTAGATCGTCAGCACCAGTGACAGCCAGAACGAGGCCTGTGCGACAGGACGCACCCAGGCGTGATAGGCCGGGGAAGGCAGCGAGGGGATCGACGGGATCGACATTGACATCCGATGTCCTTGCAGTCGGCGCCCGCCTGCTCAGCGGGCCGTCACCCGGGTGGCGACCGCCGGCAGGATATGGTGTTCGCTCAAGGGTGCCAAGGGCAGGCCATGCGGTGGTTGCAGCGGCACCCAGGCCAGTTCGGCAATTTCGGCGCACGCCTGCGGCGTACCGTCCACCTGCACCCACCAGGCCTGGGCCTGCACGCGGTGGCCGGGCTCGTTCACCGCCCACTCCTCGAACGTGCCCAGTGCGATGGCGGCACCGGTGCACAGCTGCACGCCCAGTTCCTCGTGCAGTTCGCGGGCCAGCGCCTGCAGCGGTGCTTCGCCGGGTTCGGGCTTGCCACCGGGCTGGATGAAGCGGCGGGCACCGTGCTTGCGCACCAGCAGCGCCCGGCCGCGGTCATCCAGGATGACCGCGGCCACGATCCGGATCATGGCCGCGGCGTTGCTCACTTCAGGTTCTGCTCGAACAGCTTGAGGATGCGCTTGTACTGGTCCAGCCAGGAATCGGCACGCACGTAGCCGTGGCGTTCCAGCGGGTACGGTGCGATCGACCAGTTGTCCTTGTGCAGTTCGATCAGGCGCTGGGTCAGGTTCACCGAGTCCTGGAAGAACACGTTGTCATCCATCATGCCGTGGGCGATCAGCAGGTTGTCCTGCAGGTTCTGCGCGTACTCGATCGGCGAGGACACGCGGTACGCCTCCGGATCGATGTCCGGGGTGTTGAGGATGTTGCTGGTGTAGCCGTGGTTGTAGTTGTGCCAGTCGACCACCGGGCGCAGCGCGGCGCCGGCCTTGAACGTGCCCGGCGAACGGAACAGCGCCATGAAGGTCATGAAGCCGCCGTAGGAGCCGCCGTAGATGCCGGCGTGGTCACGGTCGCCCTGCTGGGTGTCGACCAGCCAGTCCAGGCCGTCCTTGTAGTCTTCCAGTTCCGGGTGGCCCATGTTGCGGTAGATGGCCGTGCGCCAGTCGCGGCCGTAGCCCTCGCTGCCGCGGTAATCCATGTCCAGCACGATGTAGCCCTTCTGCACCAGCAGGTTGTGGAACATCTGCTCGCGGAAGTAGGCCGGGTAGCGCTGGTGCACGTTCTGCAGGTAGCCGGCGCCGTGCACGAACATCACGATCGGGTACTTCTTCCCCGGTTCCTTGTTTTCCGGCTCGTAGTACTTGGCCCAGACCACGCCCGCACCGTGCCTGGACGGTACCGCGACCAGCTTCGGCTGGATCCACTGGCGTGCCTTGTAGTCGGCGGTGCGGGTATCGGTCAGCACGCGTGCCTGGCCGCCGGTGCTGGGCAGCACCGCCAGCTGCGGCGGCAGGTAGGCACCGGAGTAGCGCACCAGCAGCTGCTGGCCGTCCGGCGACAGCGAGAAATCCTCCACGCCGTTGAGGCTGGTCAGCTCGCGTACCTGGCGGTTGCCGGTGTCGACCGCGCAGACTTCGTAGTCATGCGGCGCCTGCTGGTTGCACAGGAAATAGAAGCCCTTGCCATCGGCCGACGGCACCGGCGCCGAGGTTTCCCATTTGCCGCTGGTCAACGCCTGCGGCTTGGCGGTGCCGGCCTGGGTGTACAGGTGCGAGAAGCCCGATTCCTCGGACAGCAGCCACAGCGTGCGGCCATCGGCCATCCAGCCGAAATCGTTGAAGCCCCAGTTGATCCAGGCGTTGTCGGTCAGGCGGTGGCGGTTCTGCACGCGGCCGTCGGCGGCATTGACGCTGATGATCCAGCGGTCCTTGTTGTCGTTGGCACGCAGCATCACCGCGGCCTGCTGGCCGTCGGCGCTCCAGCGGATGCCGCCGCCCATGAAGTCGCTCATCACCTGCACGCTGCGCTCGCCCTTCAGCGCATCCTTGCCGGCCTTGCGGCGCAGCTCGGCCAGCGGGTCGGTGCTGATGCCCGGCAGGCTGGACAGCGAGAGCTTTTCGGCCTTGCCGGTGCGCACGTCCACGTACCACAGGGTGTGTGGCTCGAAGCCGTTGCGGCCGACGCGGGTGCGGGTGTCCTCGGTTTCCTCGTAGCCCGACTCGGTCACGTACAGCGGCATCTTGCTGGTGCGGCCGTCGTCGAAGTCCTTCGGCTTGGTCACCACGATCAGGTGGGTCAGGTCCGGCGACAGCACGCTGTCACCGATCTCGACGTCGGCGCCCAGGTACACCGGGCCCGGTGCGCGGGTCGGGTCGGCCTGGCGCCAGCGCTGGTCCTGGTCCTTCAATGCCTCGCGCTGGTCGCGGTCGCGGCGCAGGGTTTCCAGCGTGCGCAGCTGCTGGTCGCGCAGCACGTCGGCCTTCGGCGGCGTACGCGGGTCCTTCTCGGCCTTCAGGCTGGCCACCTGCTGCACGCCGCTGGCGGCGGTCCAGTGGAACCAGTTCTGGCCGACGCGCCAGATCACGCCGTTGTCGGCAGCGAAGTTCACGTTGCCCGCGCGCTCGTTGCTGCGGGTCAGCTGGGTCAGTGCGCCGCTGCGCAGGTCGCGCACGAACACATCGCCATTGCGGACGAAGGCGCTGCGGCTGCGGCTGCGGTCATAGACCGGCTCGGCCACGTCCAGGGTGCCGCGCTGGTCATCGGCCACCTGCGCGGCCACGCCACCGGCCACCGGCTGGCGGAAGGTATCGCGTACCGGGCTGCCGTTGCGCTTGAGCTGGTACTCCACCTGCTGGCTGTTCCACGACCACCAGGCCTTCTCGACCGGCGGACCGATCCAGTCCGGGTCGGCCATGGCCTGTTCGATGGTGATCGGCGTCGGCGCGGCATGCGCAGCCGGTGCGGCCAGCACGGCCGACAGCAGGAGGGACAGGGGCAGCACTCGGGACATGGGCGGACGGCACCAGTAGAGGAAACCGGGCAAGCGTAGCAGCCGCACGGGCCCGGGGCAGGGGCCACAGGTCATGGCAGCGGGATTGGCAAAGTGGTGCAACCGGTGGCCGGCCTCGCGCATCCATTCTCCTGAACCCGCATCATCCACCGAACAGGAGCCCGACCATGCAGGAACTGATCCCGATCACCCTCTTCATCTGCATCGCCTACGCGATCCATGCCATTGCCGATGCCCGCGCCCGCAGCAAGCTGGTGGCCCCGCACGTGCCGGAAGAAGTGATCCGCTCGCTGGCCGTGCTGGAAGAAGAGCGCCGCCGCCAGGGCGCGCTGCGCTGGGGCATCAGCCTGGTCTGCCTGGCGCTGGCCATGGCCCTGCTGGAAGCGATGGGTGCCCGTGACCTGACCTTCGGCGCCGCCGCCGCACTGGTCGGCAGCGCCGGCCTCGGCCAGCTGCTGGCCTGGCACTTCACCCGTCCTGCTGCGCGCAAGGGCTGAGGCAGGCGTGCCACGGGCACAGGGGGCGCCCCGTAGATGAGCCTGCTCGACGACGCACTGTCGGCACTGCGGGGCCGTCGCCGCCACGACGCGAAGACGGAGGCACCCATCGGACCGCTGGACGCGGACCAGGCCCTGGTGCGGGCCATCATCGATGGCTCGCAGGTGGCGTTTTCGCAGCTGGTCGAGACCCATCAACGCACCTGCGCGCATGTGATCGGGCGCATGGTGGGCGATCGTGATCAGGTGGCCGACCTGCTGCAGGAAACTTTCCTTGCGGTGTTCCGCCAGCTGCACCGGTTTCGTTTTGAATGCTCGCTGCGCACCTGGGTATCCCGGGTCGCTTACACCACGGCGCTGCAGCACCTGCGCCGGCGGCGGCTGGAGGCGCAATGGATGGTGGCCGTGGAGGTGCCGGAGGAACTGGGTGTCGGCGATGAAGGCCCGGGCCCGGTTGAGTTGAGCGAGGCGCTGCAGGCAGGGCGCCAGCTCGGCGCGGCGCTGGAACGGCTGAGTGCACCGCAGCGCCTGATCGTCGGCCTGCACTACCTGGAGGATTTCGATCTGGCCGAAATCGAGCAGGTGACCGGACTGGCACGCGGTACCATCAAGAGCCACCTGCACCGCGCGCGCCAGGTCCTGAAGCAGGAACTGACGCGGCATGCCGCCGCCGGAGAACTGCTGTGAACCGACCGACCGACCCTCGCGATGCGGAAAAGCGCGCGCTGGCGCAGGCATTGCGTAAGCAGGCGCAGCAGGAAGCAACGCCGGATGTGAGCGAGGCGCTGCAGAAGCGCATTGCCGCTGAGTCGCGCGACAGTGGCGTGGGCTATGTGGTGGTGCAGGTGGTGTTGTTTGGCGCGCTGCTGGCTGCAGCAGCCTGGTATTTCTGGCACTGATTGAAGATCAAGCCCGGGGCCGTATATGGAGCCGCCGTGCCTCGAACCCGATCGAACCCATCTGCAATCCGTCCACGGGGACCACTTGGATCACCCCTTCGATTTCTCGATATCTTCAGGATTCAGATCGATGCTCCTGGACTTCCATTCGTCCAGCTGAACTTGGCTGACGAACGCCCTGATCAACGGATGGTTGTCAATCTCTGCTCTGACCTCCTTCGTGACTAGTAGCGATTGTTGTGCCGGACCCAACGGATCGATCATCTCATCGACCACCACTTCCTCGACGACGTGTCTTTCGAACTCCTCAGGGATGAAATCAAGCGATTCTGCAGGCTCCTCTCCCAAGAAAAGCACTAGGGAACCCAAGGCCAGAATGAACGCCTCACCTTTATTGTCAGCGGCTGAAAGACCGTACTCGTCGAGTGGGACAGCATTCTCGACGTAGAGATCGGTTTCGCTGATGAGACCTTGTGAAGGCATCTCGCCTGTCGCAACCAAATTCCACAATGAATCCAGAAAATTGCGCGCTGGCTGTTTCTGGAAAATCGATGAGGACGAGAACTCAATGTAGAGCCTTTCGGTGGAATAGAGCGCCCGCAGAAGCTCACGGCGTTGGGGAGTTGTGATCATTGGTTCTCTAAATGATTTGGCTGATTTTGGCGATGTTTCGTGAGGAACCGCCGAAAGTTGCAGTGCTGCCTGCCGAACTCGGCCGACTGCAGTCAGCAACCCAGGACGGCAAGAAGCTCTCACGTCAAAGGACCCGCAGATATGCAACGAGTTGCAATTTGTCCGGCCCATCTGAAATTGGACCCTTCCCTGAGCCGGTCCACCTGCGACAAAGTGAAGCAGCGCGTCACCCGGTCGCATCCCACCTTAACGAAATCCTCCTAAAGTGGTCCGGTATCCCACCGGTCGCAGGCAGGAGGCGTCCCTTGGACGCGTTGTTGTTGTCCCGGATCCAGTTCGGATTCGTCATCAGTTTCCACGTGCTGTTCCCGGCCTTCACCATCGGCACGGCCAGCTGGCTGGCCTTCATCGAATGGCGCTGGCTGCGCACCAAGCTGCCCGTCTGGCGCGAGCTGTATTTCTTCTGGCAGAAGATCTTCGCGGTGTCGTTCGGCATGGGCGTGGTCAGCGGCATCGTCATGGCCTTCCAGTTCGGCACCAACTGGCCGCGGCTGAGCGAGGTGGCCGGTACGGTCATCGGCCCGCTGCTGACCTACGAGGTGCTGACCGCGTTCTTCCTGGAAGCCAGCTTCCTCGGCGTGATGATGTTCGGCTGGGGCCGGGTCTCGCCGCGCCTGCATTTCCTGTCCACCTGCATGGTGGCGCTGGGCACGCTGTTCTCCACGTTCTGGATCCTGTCGTCCAACAGCTGGCTGCATACGCCTGCCGGCTACGAGATGGTCAACGGCATCGTGCATCCGGTGGACTGGTGGCAGGTGGTGTTCAACCCCTCGTTCCCGTACCGCCTGGCGCACATGGCGCTGGGCTCGTTCATCACCACCTGTTTCGTGATTGGTGGCGTCGGTGCGTGGTACCTGCGCAGGGGCACGCACGTGGAAGCGGGGCGGCGCATGCTGATCGCCGCCGTTGCATTCGCGGCATTGACCGTGCCGGTGCAGATCTTCGTCGGCGACATGCATGGCCTGAACACGCTCAAGCACCAGCCGATGAAGATCGCGGCGATGGAAGCGCACTGGCATGAAACCGAGGAAGGCGAGGGCGTGCCGCTGGTGGTGTTCGCGCTGCCGAACGAGAAGGAAGAGCGCAACGATTTCGAAGTGGCCATCCCGAAGCTGGGCAGCGTGATCCTCACCCACAGCCTGGACGGCACCTTCGACCCGCTGACCTCGGTACCGGCCAGCGAGCGGCCGCCGGTGACGCCGGTGTTCTTCGCCTTCCGCATCATGGTCGGGCTGGGCACGCTGATGCTGCTGTTGGCCTGGGTGTCAGCGTTCCAGCTGTGGCGCAGGAAGCTGCTGGATTCACCGTGGCTGCTGCGCGGATGGAACTGGATGCTGCCGAGTGGCTTCATCGCGCTGCTGTCCGGTTGGTTCGTCACCGAGATGGGGCGCCAGCCGTGGGTGGTGTACGGCGTGCTGCGCACCGCCGATGCGGTTGGCCCCCAGAGCGCGTGGATGACGGCGTTGTCGCTGGGCGTGTACGTGGTCGGCTACGCCTTCGTGTTCGGCTGGGGCATCTGGTACCTGGTGAAGATCCTGCGCCACGGGCCGCAGCCGTATGCCGAGGGGCCGTCGCTGGACCATGGCAGCCATACGCCGGCACGCCCGCTGTCGGCGGCCGACGAACCGCTGGAGGAGCGCTGACATGGACCTGATGACCTGGCTGCCGGTGGCGTGGTTCGCGGTGATCGGCTTCGGCGTGCTGATGTACGTGGTGCTGGACGGCTTCGTGCTCGGCATCGGCATCCTGGCCCCGTTCGCCGAGGACGAGGAGCAGCTGGACCTGATGATGAACACCGCCGCGCCGATCTGGGACGGCAACGAGACCTGGCTGGTGCTGGGCGGCGCCGGGCTGCTGGCGGCGTTCCCGAAAGCCTATGCGGTGCTGTTGTCGGCGCTGTACCTGCCGGTGCTGCTGCTGGTGGTGGCGCTGGTGTTCCGCGGCGTGGCGTTCGAGTTCCGCTTCAAGGCACATCGTTCGCGCCGGCTGTGGAGCGTGGGGTTCGGCCTGGGCTCGCTGCTGGCCACCTTTGCCCAGGGCGTGATCCTGGGCACGCTGGTGCAGGGCATCCCGCTGGTGGACGGTGCCTACCAGGGCGGCGCGTTCGCCTGGTTCAGCCCGTTTGCGATGCTGACCGGTGCCGCGCTGGTGGCCGGCTATGCGCTGCTGGGCAGCACCTGGCTGATCCTGAAGACGGAAGGGCGCGTGCAGGCGCTGGCGCGGCAGATGACCCGCCCGCTGGTGGTGGCGGTGATCGCGGCGATGGGCCTGGTGAGCAGCTGGCTGCCGTTCCTCGATTCGCGGTTGATGGACCGCTGGTTCAGCGACGGCAACTTCTGGTGGCTGTCGCCGGTCCCGCTGCTGACCCTGGCGGTGGCGGCCGCGCTGTGGCGCAGCGCGACCCATCCGCGCCGCGACCTGCCGCCGTTCCTGCTCAGCCTGGCCCTGTTCGTGCTCGGCTTCCTTGGCCTGGTGCTGGGCATGTGGCCCTACCTGCTGCCGCCGTCGATGACCCTGTGGCAGGCCGCCGCGCCGGCCTCCTCGCTGGGCTTCACCCTGGTCGGGCTGGTCATTCTGCTGCCGGTCATCCTCGGCTACACGGCGTGGTCGTACCGGGTGTTCCGCGGCAAGGTGCACGCCGACACCGGTTACCACTGATCGTTTGAATGCGGGGCCGGCCGGTGCCGGCCCCCGCGTTGGGGAATGTGAAACCTGCACACCCCGCGCAGGACGTGCTAGCGTGCGCTCCTTTCCGGCGGCCAGGGGGGCAGCCGGCGACGTCCTGGACGGACGCACGGCTGCAGGAATGGGGGGCCGCCGCGCGTCGCCGTAATGGCTCGTGCCTATCGTTCTCCCGTTGAAGCACCATCGCTAAATGATCGAATTCTCCATCGTCGACTGGGCCGCCTGGGCGCCCGGCCTGAGCGAGCGTAGCCAGTGGCTGGGCTGGGCCGATGCGCCGTATCCGCCGCAGGGCGAAGACACGCCGGCGTTGGCCGAGATCCCGGCGATGCAGCGCCGCCGCATCGAGCGGCTGGGCCGGATGGCGATCCAGGCTGCCTGCTGGTGCGAGGACGGGCAGGGCGCTGACAGCCAGGTGCCGCTGGTGTTCGCCAGCCGCCACGGCGACGTGGCCCGTTCGATGGACCTGCTGGGGGCGCTGGCCAGCGATCAGCCCCTGTCCCCCACCGGGTTCGGCCTGTCGGTGCACAACGCGATCGCGGCGCTGTACTCGATCGCCCGCGGCCACCGCGGCAACTACCTGGCGCTGGCCGCCGGCCAGGCCACGGTCGAGACCGCCTGCCTGGAGGCCGCCGGGCTGCTGGCCGATGGTGCCCGCGAAGTGCGGGTGGTGGTCTATGAGTCGCCGCTTCCTGAAATTTACGCGACGTTTGCCGACGAACCCGACCCGTTCTTTGCCTGGTGCTGGCGTTTGACCGCGCCGACAGCGGGCCAGCCGACGCTCTCGCTGCAATGGGAGGCGGCGCCGGAGGCCACCGCCACCGCCCCGGGCACGCTGCCGCACGCGCTGGACCTGCACCGCTTCCTGCTGTCTGGCGCGCCGGCGCTGGAGCACGTGGCCCAGGGCCAGCGCTGGCGCTGGGGACGCCGTGGCTGAGGCGCTGCGCCGCCTCGATCATGCCTGGCGGGTGTTCGGCACCGGCCTGAGCTTCGCCGCATTTGGCGTGGGCGGCCTGCTGCTGGGCGTGCTGGTGATGCCGGTGCTGCTGCTGATGCGCGACCCGGTGGTCCGCCGCCGCCGGGCCCGCCGCGTGGTCCAGGTCGCCTTTGCCAGCCACCTGCGCCTGATGCGTGCGCTGGGGGTGATGACCTACCAGATCGAGGGCGGGGAACGCCTGCAGCGCGACGGTTTGCTGGTTCTGGCCAATCACCCGACCCTGATCGACGTGGTCTGCCTGATTTCGCTGCTGCCCAACGCCGATTGCGTGGTGAAGCGGGCCGTGGCCTGCAACCCGTTCATGCGCGGCCCGGTGCGGGCGGCCGGCTACATCGCCAACGATGACGGGGCCGGCCTGGTCGACGACTGCGTAGCGGCGGTGCATGCCGGCGGTACCCTGGTGATCTTCCCGGAGGGCACCCGCAGCGTGCCGGGCCAACCGCCGCGGCTGCAGCGCGGGGCCGCCAACATCGCCGTCCGCGGCCGGCTGGACATCACCCCGGTACGGATCACCTGCACCCCGCCCACGTTGACCAAGGGACAGAAGTGGTATCGTGTCCCCTCACGTCGCTTTCACGTTCGGCTGCAGATCGGCGAAGATATCCCGATCGCGCCCTTCCTGGCCGATGACGACTCGCCAAGGGGGGATGCCTTGGCAGCACGCCGCGTCACCGAGCACCTTTCTCGTTATTTCGACCTGTCTGGAGATCCGCCCCGTGCAAGCACTTGAGCACGAGATCAAGGAATTGATCATTTCCTCCCTTTCGCTGGAGGACATCACGCCGGAGGACATCGATCCGACCGCGCCGCTGTTCGTCGAGGGCCTCGGCCTGGATTCGATCGACGCGCTGGAACTGGGCCTGGCGCTGCAGAAGAAGTACGGTGTCAGCCTCTCGGCCGATTCGGAAGAAACCCGTCGCCATTTCTCCAGCGTGCGCGCGCTCGGCGAGTTCGTCGCCGCCCGCCAGTCGTAACGGCGCCAGGAATTGCCATGACCAAGAATGAACTGTTCGAACGCATCGTCAGCATCCTGACCGACAGCTTCGAGATCGAAACCGCCCGGATCACCCCCGAGGCCCGCCTGTACGACGACCTGGACATCGACAGCATCGATGCGGTCGACCTGATCGTGCAGCTCAAGCCGCTGCTCGGCCGCAATCTGCAGCCGGAAGCGTTCAAGGCCGTGCGCACCGTGCAGGACATCGTCGATGTCGTGCATGGACTGCTGCCGGACCAGGCAGCCGCCTGACCGCAGCGCCGGCGGCTTCGCCATGGCTCGCGCACGTACCGTCGTGGTGGCAGCGATTTCGCTTGCCTACCCGCTGCTGGTGTACCTGGCGATGGGCCGTTTCGAGCCGCGCTGGCTGTCGCTGCTGCTGTTCACCCTGGCCCTCCTGCGTGCACTGAGCACGCGACAGCCGCTGTGGTGGGCCGCCGCCGCTGGCACCGGCCTGCTGGCGGTGCTGGCCACCGTGCTCAACCAGGCCCTGCCGCTGAAGCTGTACCCGGCGCTGGTGAACGTGGTGATGCTGGCGGTGTTCGGCACCAGCCTGCGCTTCGGGCCGCCGCTGGTGGAGCGCCTGGCGCGGCTGCAGGAGCCGGACCTGCCGCCGTTCGCGGTGGCCTATACCCGCCGCGTCACCCAGGTGTGGTGCGGCTTCTTCGTTCTCAACGGCAGCCTGGCCCTGCTGACCGCGCTGTACGCGTCGGACCGGGTCTGGATGCTCTACAACGGATTGTTGGCGTACGTGATGATGGGCGTGTTGTTCGCAGGGGAGTGGCTGGTGCGGCGGCAGGTGAAGGCGGCGCACGCGCATGGCTGAGTGGATTGCCCTGGACCGGCTGCTGCTGGAGGCACGGCCGCAGCGCAGCGTCGGCCTGTGCGACGGCGAGGTGATCGACCATGCCGGCTTCCGCCAGCGCGTACTGGCCTGGCGCGCCGCCTTTGCGGCCGCCGAAGGCCGCGACTGGGCCCTGTACTTCGATGATGCCGTGGCCTTTGCCGCCGCGCTGTTCGGTGCCTGGCATGCCGGCAAGCGGGTGTTCCTGGCCGCCGACAACCTGCCAGCCACGCTGCAGGCGCTGCAGCCGCAGGTGAGCGGCTTCGCAGGCGACGTGTCCGCCGACTACCGCTCGCTGGTGGCGCTGGACGCCGCGCTGGACGATGAGCTGCAGGCGCTGGACGAGCGCGCCTGCGAGCTGTGCGTGTTCACCTCCGGCAGCACCGGCCAGCCCAGTGCGATCGGCAAGCGCCTGGACCAGCTGGCGCGCGAGGTGGAGGCGCTGCAGGCCGCGTTCGGTGCGCAGATGGAGGGTGTGCAGGTCCATGGCACGGTGTCCCACCAGCACATCTACGGGCTGCTGTTCCGCGTGCTGTGGCCGCTGGCCGCCGGCCGCCTGATTCATCCGCGCCGGTTCTTCCACGAAGACCTGGTGGGTGCGCTGGCCGGTACCGATACGGTGCTGGTGGCGACGCCGGCCCACCTCAAGCGCCTGCCCGGGCAGCTCGACTGGGCCAGCCTGCATGGCCGCCTGCGCGCGGTGTTCTCCTCCGGTGGTCCGCTGCCGGAAGACGCAGCGCGGCAGGTGCGGCAGTGGCTGGGCGTGGCCCCGACCGAGGTCTATGGCAGCAGCGAGACCGGCGGCATCGCCTGGCGCCGCTGGGACATCGACCTGCCGCCGTGGCAGCCGCTGCCGGGCGTGCAGTGGCGCATCGACGATGGCTGCCTGGCGGTGGCCTCGGCGCACCTGGACACCCCCGGTTGGTGGCGCACCCAGGACCGTGTCGAAGCCCTGGTCGACGGCCGCTTCCGCCTGCTGGGCCGGGCCGACCGCATCGTCAAGATCGAGGAACGCCGGGTGTCGCTGGATGCGCTGGAACGCGCGCTGCGCGAAGACGCCGAGGTGGATGACGCGCGCGTGCTGGTGCTGCCCGGGCAGCGCGAGCAGCTGGCCGCCGTGGTGGTGCCGGCCGATCCGGCGCTGCTGGAGGGCGGCGACGCTGCGCGGCGGGCGCTGGGCCAGCGCCTTGGCGCCCGCCTGGCGCATGCGCATGACGCAGTGACCCGGCCGCGTCGCTGGCGCCTGGTGCAGGCGCTGCCGATCAATGCGCAGGGCAAGGTGACCCAGGCCGCGCTGGCGGCGCTGTTCCAGCCGTTGATGCCGGTGCCGGCGTGGGATCACCGCGATGCCGCCAGCGCCACCCTGCGCATGACCCTGGACCCGGCGCTGCGGCCGTTCCAGGGCCACTTCCCGCAGGCGGCAATCCTGCCCGGCGTGGCGCAGCTGGACTGGGCGGTGCGCTTCGCCCGCCAGGCGTTTGTGATGCGGGGCGCGTTCGTGCGCATGGATGCGGTGAAATTCCAGCACGTGGCCCGCCCCGGTGACGAGTTGACCCTGCAGCTGGACTGGGATGCCGCACGCAACGTGCTGGCCTTCCGCTACACCTCCAGCCACGGTGTGCATGCCAGCGGCAGGGTGGTTTTCGCTGATGCGGACTGACCCGGCCGTTGCCGGTGCCGCATTCGCGCCACTGGTGGTGATCCCCGTCTACGACCACGAGCACGCCATCGCGGCGGTGGTCGATGGCGTGCAGGCCGCGGGACTGCCCTGCCTGCTGGTCGACGATGGTTCGCACGATGGGTGCGCGGCGGTGCTGCGCGCGCTGGCACAGCGCCAGGGCGTCGACCTGCTGCGCCTGGACGCCAACCAGGGCAAGGGCGGGGCGATGCTGGCCGGCTTTGCCGAGGCCGGCGCGCGTGGCTACAGCCACGTGCTGCAGATCGATGCCGACGGCCAGCACGATACCACTGACCTGCCACGCTTCATCGAAGCCGCGCGCGCCCATCCCGAGGCGGTGATCTGCGGCATTCCGGCTTACGACGCCAGTGTTCCCAAGGCGCGCCTGTATGGCCGCTACGCCACCCACATCTGGGTCTGGATCAACACGCTGTCGCTGCACCTGCGCGACACCATGTGTGGCTTCCGCGTGTATCCGCTGCCGCCGGTACTGCGCCTGATCGGTGAAGAGACCATCGGCCGGCGCATGGATTTCGATACCGAAGTGATGGTGCGGCTGTACTGGCGGCAGTTGCCGGTCGAGCACCTGGCCACGCGCGTGACCTATCCATCCGATGGCGTGTCGCACTTCGATGTGTGGCGCGACAACGTGCGCATCAGCCGCATGCATACCCGCCTGTTCTTCGGCATGCTCTGGCGTGCGCCGCGGCTGCTGTGGCGCCGCCTGCGGGGGCAGCGCTGAGATGGCGGCCGCGCAGGGTGCCCCGCACTGGGCCGACATCGGCGAATCGACGTCGGTGGCCGGCGTGCTGTTCCTGTGCTGGGTGCACCGCTGGTTCGGGCGCTGGCCGTTCCGCCTGTGCGTGTGGCCGGTGGTGGCCTGCCATTGGCTGGGCAACCGTATAGGGCGCCAGGCTTCGATGCAGTACCTGCAGCGGCTGCAGGCGCACAGCGGCGTGCTCGGCCGCGCGCCGACACGGCGTGACAGCCTGCGCCACTTCTTCGCCTTCGCCGATACGATGCTGGACAAGATCCTCGGCCTGGGCGGGCGCTACCCGGCCGAGCGCATCCACCTGCATCGTGACCTGGTGCTGCAGAAGATCGCGCGCCGCGAGGGCGGGCTGATCCTCACCGCGCACATCGGCTGCCTGGAGCTGTGCCAGGTGCTGGCCGAACAGGTGCCGGGGTTCCGCATCACCGTGCTGGTGCACACCGCGCATGCGCAGCGCTTCAACCGCCTGCTGCAGCGGCTGGACCCGCTGGCGGCGGTGGAACTGGTGCAGGTGACCGAAATGGGGCCGGCCACCGCGGTGACGCTGGCCGAGCGCGTGGCGGCGGGGGGCTTCGTTGCCATCGTCGGCGACCGCACGCCGGTACAGGGTGGCCGCAGCGTCACTGCCGATTTCCTGGGCCACCGCGCGCCGTTCCCGATCGGCGCCTATGTGCTCGCCGCGGCGCTGGGCTGCCCGGTCTACACCATGGCCTGCCTGCACGAGGGCGACGGCTATCGGGTGGCATTCGAACAGTTCGCCGAACGCATCGTGCTGCCGCGTGGCTCGCGCGACGCCGCGCTGGCCGAACAGGCACAGCGCTTCGCGCGCTGGCTGGAACTCCAGGTCATCCAGTCCCCGTTGGACTGGTTCAATTTCTTCCCCTTCTGGGATCAGGCTCCGCATGACGACTGACGCCGTACCCGTGTGCCGCTTTGGCGACGCACCGTTGACCATCGAAGACGTGGTTGCCCTGGCCCAGCGCCAGTGCGAGGCCGCACTGAGCGACGCGCCGGCGTTCCGCGCGCACATCCAGCGCGGTGCCGACTTCCTCGACCGCCTGCTGCGCGAGGACGGCGTGATCTACGGCGTGACCACCGGCTACGGCGACTCGTGCACGGTGAACATCCCGCCGGCGCTGGTGGCGGAACTGCCGCACCACCTGTACACCTACCACGGCTGCGGCCTGGGCCGTTACCTGGACCCGGTCGAGACCCGCGCGGTGCTGGCCGCGCGCCTGGCGTCGCTGGTGCGCGGCATGTCCGGCGTCAGTGTGCCGCTGCTGGAAGGCCTGGCCACGCTGCTGCAGCACGACGTGCTGCCGATGATCCCGGCCGAAGGCTCGGTCGGTGCCAGCGGCGACCTGACTCCGCTGTCGTACGTGGCGGCGGTGCTGTGCGGCGAGCGCGAGGTGCTGCATGACGGCCGCGTGCAGCCGGCGGCCGAAGTGCTGGCGAAGATCGGCATGACCCCGCTGAAGCTGCGGCCGAAGGAAGGCCTGGCGATCATGAACGGCACCGCGGTGATGACCGGCCTGGCCTGCCTGGCCTGGCAGCGCGCCGATTACCTGGCGCGCATGGCCACGCGCCTGACCGCGTTCAACGTGCTGGCCAGCGACGGCAACGCGCACCACTTCGACGAAACCCTGTTCGCCGCCAAGCCGCACCCGGGCCAGGGCCGCATCGCTGCGCGCCTGCGCAGCGACCTGCACAGCGAACGCCCGCCGCGCAACGAACAGCGCCTGCAGGACCGCTATTCGCTGCGCTGCGCGCCGCACGTCATCGGCGTGCTGGAAGACAGCCTGCCGTTCCTGCGCCAGCTGATCGAAACCGAACTGAACAGTGCCAACGACAACCCGCTGATCGACGCCGACGGCGAGCGCATCCTGCATGGCGGCCACTTCTACGGCGGCCACATCGCACTGGCGATGGACACCCTGAAGAACACCGTGGCCAACGTTGCCGACCTGCTCGACCGGCAGCTGGCGCTGGTGGTGGATGCCCGCTACAACCACGGCCTGCCGGCCAACCTGTCGGCGGCCACCGGCCCGCGCGCGGCCATCAACCATGGCCTGAAGGCGCTGCAGATCAGCGTGTCGGCCTGGACTGCCGAAGCGCTGAAGCAGACCATGCCGGCCAGCGTGTTCTCGCGCTCCACCGAGTGCCACAACCAGGACAAGGTCAGCATGGGCACCATCGCCGCGCGCGACTGCCTGCGCGTGATCGAGCTGACTGAACAGGTGGTGGCCGCGATGCTGATCGCCGCCCGCCAGGGCCTGGCGCTGCGCGAACGGGTTGGCCTGAACGCGCAGCTGCATGGCAGTCTGGCCGACATGTACGCCGACCTGGGGCAGCGCATCGCCCTGGTTGAAGAAGACCGCGCGCTGGATCGCGAACTGCGGGAACTGCTGGTGGAGATCCGCGCGCAACGTTGGGAGCTGTATGCCGGTGAATGAGGCCATCGAACGGGTTGGCGAAATTGCGTTGACCCCTGCCTTCCATGACTGCGATCCGATGAACGTGGTCTGGCATGGCAACTATTTCAAGTACTTCGAGATCGCGCGCTGCGCGCTGCTCGGGCGCTACGACTACGACTACCCGCAGATGCTCGAATCGGGCTACCTGTGGCCGGTGGTCGATGCGCGGGTGAAGTACGTGCGCCCGCTGCTGTTCAACCAGGCGCTGCGCGTGGTCGCGCGCATCGTGGAATGGGAGAACCGGCTGAAGATCGAGTATGAAATCCTCGATGCGCAGAGCGGCCAGGTGCTGACCCGCGCGATGACCATCCAGGTCGCGGTGGACGCGGCCAGCAAGGAAATGCTGTACCAGTGCCCGCCGGTACTGTGGGAACGCCTGGGAGTACCTGCGCCGTGAACCCCCTTGTCCGTCTTTCGAGCGTGCTGCTGTGCGCGCTGATCTTCGTTGCCGCACCGCAGGTGCAGGCGGCCGACCCCGCCATCGATGCGATCACCCAGGCGGTGGCGCGGCCGGACGTGCTGCGTGGCCAGTTCAGCCAGGAAAAGCAGGTCAGCGGCTTCAGGAACCCGCTGCGCTCGCAGGGCCAGTTCGTGGTCGCGCGCCGGCACGGCGTGATCTGGACCACGCTCAAGCCGTTCCCTTCCGAAGTGGTGGTCACCGCCGACCGCATCCTGAGCCGCCAGCGCGATGGCAGCACCCGTGTCGAGCTCGATGCACGGCAGCAGCCGGCGATGCGTTCGGTGAACGCGATCATGTTCGCGCTGATGAGTGGCGACGTGCAGGCGCTGTCCAGCCAGTTCAACGTGGCGGCCAGCCGTGAAGGGCAGGGCTGGCGGCTGCGGCTGACGCCGAAGTCGGCGATGCTGGCCAAGGCGTTCCAGTCGCTGACCCTGCAGGGTGACCGCTACGTGCGCCAGGTCGAGATCGTCGAGGCCAACAAGGACCGCACGCAGATCCAGTTCAGTGCATTGAGCGAGGCGCCGGCCACGCTCACCGCCGACGAGGCACGCCGCTTTGAGTGAGGCCGTCGCATCGAACGCACCGGAGCGGCTGCGGCGCTGGTGGCACTGGCTGGGCATCGCCTGGCTGTTGCTGCTGCTGGTACTGGGCGCGCAGCAGTGGCACCTGTGGAGCCAGCAATCGCGGATCGATACCGACATCCTCGCGCTGCTGCCGCAGGATGCGCATGACCGCCTGTTGAGCGACGTCACCCGGCGCATCGCCGACGGCAGCTCGCGGCAGGTGGTGGTGCTGCTGGGCAGCAAGGACGGCGCTGCCGCCAAGCGTGCGCAGGCGGCCTTTGCCGCGGCCATGGCCAAGGACACTGACCGAGCCCTGCTGGTGCCCAGTGGTTCGATCGAAGGCTGGTTCGATGAGGCGCGCGCGTTCTACGCGCCGTACCGCGACCGCCTGCTGACGCCGGCCCAGCGCGAGCAGCTGCAGGGCAGCGAACCGGGCGCGTTGGCCGAGCAGGCGTTGGCCGCGCTGTACGGCCCGATGGGCGCTCCGCGCCTGACCGACTGGCGGCAAGACCCGTTGTCGTTGTGGCCGCAATGGTGGCAGCAGCAGTCGCAGGGGTCGGGGTTGCGGCTGGGCGATGACGGCCTGCTCGAAGCCGAGGGCAGGCACTGGGCCGTGCTGCAGTTCGATACACCGGGTTCGGCGTTCCAGCTCGACGGTGAGCGTCATCTCGACGGCCTGCTGGAACGTGCCGGGCGGGCTGCCAGGGCGGCAGCGCCGGAGCTGGAAATCCTGCATGCCGGCGTGCCGCTGCACGCCGAGGCGGCCGCGGTGCAGGCCAACCAGGAGATCAACACGATCGGCTGGGGCTCGCTGGCCGCGGTGCTGCTGCTGGTGTGGCTGGCGTTCCGTTCGCTGCGGCCGATCCTGCTGGTCGCCGCGTCGTTGCTGATCGGTTGTGGCGTGGCGCTGGCGGTGACCGTGCTGGTGTTCGGCAAGGTGCACGTGCTCACCCTGGTGTTCGGTGCGTCGCTGGTGGGCGTGGCCGAGGATTACGGCATCCACTGGTTTGCCTCGCGCCAGGCCGAGCCGGCCGATCGCCGCTGGAAGCTGCTGCGGCACCTGTTGCCGGGCCTGTGGCTGGCCTTGCTGACCAGCGCGCTGGCCTACCTGGCCCTGGGCCTGGCCCCGTTCCCGGGCCTGCGCCAGATGGCGCTGTTCTCGGTGGTCGGCCTGGCCGCCGCGTTCCTCACGGTGATCTTCTGGTTCCCGTGGCTGGATGGCGGCGAGATCCGCCAGACCCGTTTCTCGCAGTGGCTGGGCAACACGCTGGAGCGCTTCCCGCGGTTGCATGGCCGCCGGCCGGTGACGGTGTTCGTGGTGATCACGCTGGCGCTGTCTGCCATCGGCATCGCCCGCCTGCACAGCAATGACGACCTGCGCAGCCTGCAGTCCTCACCGCCGGCACTGATGGCCCAGCAGATCCGCCTGAGCCAGCTGCTGGGCATGCCCAGCCCGGCGCAGTTCTATCTGGTGCAGGGCAGTGACGCTGCACAGCTGCTGCAGCGCGAAGAAGCACTGACCGAACGCCTGCGTGTACTGGCCAACGACAAGCGCATCGGCGGTTACCGCGCGATCAGTGACTGGCTGCCGTCGCCGGCACGCCAGCAGGCCGATGCGGCGCTGACCGCCAAGGTGGAACCGGGCGTGCTGCAGGCCGTGTCCGATGCGGTCGGAGAACCCTTGCCGCGCCCCGACTTCGCCACCACGCCGCTGACCGCGGAGGCGTTCCTGGCCTCGCCGGCGTCGCAGCCGTTCCGCCACCTGTGGGTGGGTGAGGTCGGTGGGCAGATGATCAGCGTGGTGATGGTCGATGACCTGTCGCGCGCCGATGCGCTGGCGACCCTGCGCGGGGCGGCCGAAGGCCTGCCCGGCGTGCGCTGGGTGGACCGCACCGCCGACTTCTCGCAGCTGCTGGGCCACTACCGCAAGCTGATGGGGGGGCTGCTGCTGGTCGGCATCGTGCTGGTGTTCGGCGCGCTGTGGCTGCGCTACCGCCGCCAGGCCTGGCGCGTGTTCGCGCCGACCCTGATTGCCGGTGCGTTGACCCTGGGCCTGCTGGGCCTGTTCGGCCAGCCACTGCAGCTGTTCAACGTGCTGGCACTGATGCTGCTGCTGGGCATGGGCATCGACTACGGCATCTTCCTGATCGAGCACCGCGGCGATGCCAGTGCCTGGCTGGCGGTGTGCGTGGGCGCGGCCAGCACCTGGCTGTCGTTCGGCCTGCTGGGACTGTCGCAGACCCCGGCGCTGCGCGCGTTCGGCCTGACCCTGCTGTTCGGCATCGGCCTGGTCTGGCTGATCTCGCCGCTGTTCCGGCCGCCGCCGCATGATCTGCCGCGGGCCTGAGCCTGCTTCCGACTTCCTTCTTTCCACTTGATCGAGCAACAAGGACGCACCGATGAATACTGCTGTGGATGCTGTCGAACGTACTGAAATCCTGATCATCGGTGCCGGCCCGGCCGGCTCCGTGGCTGCGGCGATGCTGCGCCAGCAGGGCCGCCAGGTGCTGATGCTGGAGCGCCAGCAGTTCCCGCGCTTCTCCATCGGCGAAAGCCTGCTGCCGCAGAGCATGGAGTACATCGAGGCCGCCGGCCTGCTGCAGGACGTGGTCGAAGCCGGCTTCCAGCACAAGAACGGCGCGGCCTTCGTGCACGGCGAAGCGCGTACCGCATTCGACTTCAGGAAGAAGTTCTCGCCGGGCTGGGGCACCACCTACCAGGTGCAGCGCGCCGACTTCGACAACGTGCTGGCGCGCGGTGCCGAGCGCATGGGGGCCACGCTGCGTTTCGGTGATGAAGTGCTGTCGGTCGAAGCCGGCGAGCAGCCGGCGGTGACGGTGCGCCGCCCGGACGGCAGCGAGTACCGCATCGAGGCCGATTTCATCCTCGACGCCTCGGGCTTCGCACGCCTGCTGCCGCGCCTGCTGCAGCTGGAATCCCCGTCCAACTTCCCGGTGCGCGGGGCGATCTTCTGCCACGTGCGCGACAACATTCCGGCCGAAGCGGACTTCGACCGCAACAAGATCCTGATCACCACCCATCCCGAGCACGTCGACGTCTGGTACTGGACAATCCCGTTCTCCAACGGCTGCTGCTCGCTGGGCGTGGTCGCCGAACCGTCGTTCTTCGAGCGCTACGAGGGCGACGACCTGCAGAAACTGCAGGCCATCGTCGGCGAGGACCCGAACCTGACCCGGCTGCTGGCCAATGCCGAATGGGCGGTGCTGCCGGTGCGCCGCATCACCGGCTACTCGGCCAATGTCAGTTCGTTGTGGGGGCCGGGCTATGCCCTGCTGGGCAATGCCGGCGAGTTCCTCGACCCGGTGTTCTCGTCCGGCGTGACCATCGCCTTCAAGTCCGCGCAGCTGGCCAGTGCATGCCTGGCGCGCCGCTATGCCGGCGAAGCCGTGGACTGGGAAGCGGAGTTCTCGGTCCCGCTGCGGGCGGGCGTGAAGACCTTCCGCCGCTTTGTCGAAAGCTGGTACGAAGGCGGTTTCCAGAAGATCATCTACCACCCGCAGCAGCAGCCCGAAGTGCGCGACATGATCAGCTCCATCCTGGCCGGTTACGCCTGGGACACCAACAACCCGTACGTGGCCGATGACAGTGGCCGCCGCATGCGCGTGCTGGAGCAGCTGTGCGGCGCCTGATCGCCCCTGCGACAGCACTGCTGCTGAGCCTGCTGCTGGTGGCCTGCGCCGGCCGCATGCCGAAGCCGTTGGTGGAACTGCCGCCGCTGCGCCTGTCGCCGGCCAGCCTGCCGGCGCCGCTGGCGTTGCAGCAGCAGTTGCATTTCCGGTTCGGCACGCATGAGCGCGACCTGGATGCACTGCTGGAAGCCGATGCGCAGCAGGTGCAGCTGGCGGTGCAGGCGATGGGCCAGACCGGCGTGCGCCTGCAGTGGGACGGCCGGCAGCTGACCCAGCAGCGCGCGCCGTGGCTGCCGCCGCAGGTGCGCGCCGAGCGCGTGCTGGATGACCTGCAGTTCGCGCTGTGGCCGACCGCAGCCATCGCGGCCGCGCTGCCAGCCGGCTGGCAGGTCCGTGACGATGGCCATCAGCGCAGCCTGTCGCGCGACGGCACGGTGTGGCTGCAGCTGCAGCGCCTGGACGATGGCAGCGTGCAGCTGGACAACCGCGCCGAAGGCTATGCGCTGCGCATCGAATCGATCGACATGGCCGGGCCGGATCGATGAGTGCACCGATCTATCTGAACGATCTGGGCGTGGTCTGCGCGCTCGGCGATGGCCGCGACGCGGTGGCTTCGGCGATGTTCGCCGGCGTGCCGGGCGGGCTCAGCGACAACGATACCCTGCTGCCGGGGCACACCCTGGCGCTGGGGCAGGTGCGTACACCGCTGCCGACGCTGGAAGAACTGCCGGCCGCCCTGCGCGGGCGCAACAACGCCCTGCTGGACGTGGCACTGGCGCAGATCGCACCGGCGGTGGCCGCCGCGATCGCCCGCCACGGCGCCGAACGCGTGGCGGTCGTGCTGGGCACCAGTACCTCGGGCATCGGTGAATCCGAGCAGGCCCTGCGCACCCATGCCGAACAGGGCCAATGGCCGCCCGGGTTCGATTACGCCCAGCAGGAAATGGGTACTGCCGCGCAGTTCGTGCGCCAGCGCAGCGGCGCTCAGGGGCCGGCGTGGACCCTGTCCACCGCCTGCTCGTCCAGTGCCAAGGCACTGATGTCGGCGGCACGCATGCTGCGGGCCGGTATCGTCGACGCCGTGATCGCAGGTGGCGCGGACTCGCTGTGCCGCTTCACCGTGGCCGGCTTCAGCGCGCTGGAATCGGTGTCGGCCCTGCGCTGCAATCCATTCTCGCAGCACCGTGCCGGCATCAACATCGGCGAGGGTGCCGCGCTGTTCCTGCTCACCCGCGAACCCGGCCCGGTATGCCTGGCCGGCTGGGGCGAATCGGCCGACGCGCACCATATGTCCGCCCCCGATCCGCAGGGCCTGGGTGCCATCGATGCCCTGCAGCAGGCGCTGCAGCGCGCCGGCTGGGCGGCCGATGAAGTGGACTACGTGAACCTGCATGGCACCGCCACCGGCCACAACGATGCGATGGAAAGCCTGGCGGTGTCGCAGGTGCTGGGCAACCAGGTGCCGGCCAGTTCGACCAAGCCGCTGACCGGCCATACGCTGGGTGCTTCAGGCGCGATCGAAGCTGCACTGTGCTGGATCGTGCTGGCCGGGAACCCGCAGCAGCAGCTGCCACCGCACTGGTGGGACGGCGTGGCAGACCCCGCGCTGCCGGCACTGCCGCTGGTCGCACCGGCCACCCGCCTGGCACAGGCACCGCGGCGGGTGCTGAGCAATTCGTTCGCCTTCGGCGGCAGCAATGCCGTGCTGGCGCTGGAGCGTCGATGAACACGCTGTACGCGATCGAAGAGGTGGTGCCGCACCGCCAGGACATGTGCCTGCTGGAGCGCATCACGCACTGGGACCAGGACACCATCGAGGCCGAACTGGTGGTGCCCGACGCGGGCCTGTTCGTCGAGGAGGGCCAGGTGCCGGCGTGGGTCGGCATCGAATACATGGCGCAGGCCATCGCGGCCTGGGCCGGTTGCCGTGCGCGTGCGGCGGGCAAGCCGCCGCAGTTGGGCTTCCTGCTTGGCAGCCGCCGCTACAGCAGCCCGCGCAGCAGCTTTCCCAGCGGATCGCGGCTGCGCGTACAGGCGCGCTGCGAGCTGTTGGGTGACAATGGATTGGGGATGTTCGCCTGCCGCATCCTGGCAGGCGAGGACGAATGGGCGACAGCCAACGTGTCGGTGTTCGAACCGGCCGATGCGATGGCCTATCTGGAGAGTGGACAGGCATGACAGGGAATCGAAGCGTGCTGGTGACCGGCGCCAGCCGGGGCATCGGCCGGGCCATCGCGCTGCGCATCGCGCGTGACGGCTTCGACGTGGTGGTGCATTGCCGCAGCCGCCTGGATGAGGCACAGGCCGTGATGGCCGAGATCCACGCGTTGGGCCAGCAGGCCCGCGTACTGATGTTCGACGTGGCTGATCGCGAGGCCGCACGCGCTGTGCTGGAGGCCGATGTCGAAGCGCACGGCGCGTACTACGGCGTGGTCTGCAACGCCGGCATCGCCCGTGACGGTGCCTTCCCGGCACTGTCAGCGGAGGATTGGGACCAGGTCATCCACACCAACCTGGACGGTTTCTACAACGTACTGCATCCGCTGATCATGCCGATGGTGCGCCGGCGCAAGCCTGGCCGCATCATCACCCTGTCGTCGGTGTCCGGACTGGCCGGCAACCGCGGGCAGGTCAATTACAGCGCCGCCAAGGCCGGCATCATCGGTGCCACCAAGGCCCTGGCGCTGGAACTGGCCAGCCGCCAGATCACCGTCAACTGCGTGGCCCCGGGCCTGATCGAGACCGAAATGCTCAACGATGAAGTGGTTGAACACGCGCTCAAGCTGATTCCCGCCGGCCGCGTCGGTCGTCCCGACGAAGTGGCGGCCACGGTGGCGTTCCTGCTGTCCGAGCCGGCCGGCTACATCACCCGCCAGGTGATCTCGGTGAACGGAGGCATGATCTGATGGCCGCCGATCGTCGCGTGGTGGTCACCGGTGCCGCCGCCATCAGTCCGCTCGGCCACGACTGGCCGACCATCGAGGCACACCTGCGCAGCTGCCGCAATGCGGTGCGTGCGATGCCCGAGTGGGATGTCTATGCCGGGCTGAACACCAAGCTGGCCGCGCCGGCACAGGATTTCGAGCTGCCGCCGAACTACAACCGCAAGACCACCCGCTCGATGGGCAAGGTCGCGATCATGTCGGTGCGCGCCACTGAGGTGGCACTGCGTGAAGCCGGCCTGCACGAGCATCCGGTGCTGCGCAGCGGCCGTACCGGCGTGGCCTACGGCTCGTCCTCGGGCAGCCACGAGGCCACCGGTGAATTCGGGCGCATGCTCAACGAGTTCACCACCGATGGCATCAGTGCCACCACCTACCTGAAGATGATGAGCCACACCGCGCCGGTCAACATCGGCGTGTTCTTCGGCCTGTCCGGGCGCGTGTACACCACCTCCAGTGCCTGCACCTCCGGCAGCCAGGGCGTGGGTGCGGCCTATGAAGCGATCCGCAGTGGCAAGCAGACGGTGATGGTGGCCGGCGGTGCCGAGCAGCTCGATGCCACCGCAGCGGCGGTGTTCGACACCCTGTTCGCCACCAGCGTGCGCAACGATGCGCCGCAGACCACCCCGCGCCCGTTCGATGCCGGCCGTGATGGCCTGGTGCTGGGCGAGGGCGCCTGCACGCTGATCCTGGAAGACCTGGAGCACGCGCAGGCGCGCGGCGCCACCATCCTTGCCGAGGTGGTCGGCTACGGCACCAACAGCGATGGCCAGCACGTCACCCAGCCCAGCGCCGACACCATGGCCCAGGCCATGCGCCTGGCGCTGGAGGATGCCGGCCTGGACGCGGCGCAGATCGACTACGTCAACGCCCACGGCACCGCCACCGACCACGGTGACATCGCCGAAACCCAGGCGACCGCGCAGGTGTTCGGCAACCGCGTGCCGATCAGCTCGCTGAAGAGCTATGTCGGCCACATGCTGGGTGCCTGTGGCGCGTTCGAGGCCTGGCTGAGCATCCAGATGATGCGCGCCGGCTGGTTCGCGCCGACCCTGAACCTGGCCGAGGTCGACCCGCGCTGTGGCCAGCTCGACTTCATCACCGGGCAGGGCCGCGAACTGCAGGCCGAGTACGTGATGAGCAACAACTTCGCCTTCGGCGGCATCAACACCTCACTGGTGTTCCGCCGCTGGAGCGAGTGATCCACCGCCCCACCGCACTGTTTCCGCCATCCACCCGCACCCCTGACAAGGAGAAGTTTCGATGCGCCGCACTCTCATGATCGCCACTGCCACCGCGCTGCTGGCCCTGACCTCCACCGCCTCTGCCCGCGATACCCGCGTCGAGCAGTCCCTGCAGGAGCTGGTCAGCTCGCAGGCTGCCAAGGACGCCGGCATCGACGGCAGCGTGCGCTTCTACCTGGCCGGCCAGCCGGTCAGCGTGCAGCAGCGCCTGGGTGAAGACGTGACCAACAAGAAGACCAACGCCGCCAACAAGAGCGATGCCGAGGCCTGCCGCTGGGTCGCGCTGTCGGCGCTGCGCGCGCTGCAGGACGGCGCCAGGTCGCGCGGCGCCAACGCCGTGGTCGACATCGTCAGCTACTACAAGAAGAACGAGTTCAAGAGCAGCACCAATTACGAGTGCTACGCCGGCACCATCCTCGCCGGTGTCGCGCTGAAGGGCACCTACGCCAAGGTCAAGTAAGCGCCCGCGTGGCGGCGGCGTTGGCTGAACGTCGCCGCCACATTGCTGAACCCCGCAGGGGAAACGCCGCCGATCGCGCCGCCATCGTCGGCTGACGGCTTTCCCCGGTGTCGGCTTTCCGACACAATCATGGCTCTTCCCGGGTTATCGTCCCGCGGACATGCACGCCTACGTCTATAAAAGCCAACTCAAGCCGGACACCTACGTCTACGTTCCCCGACGCGATGATTTCAGCGCGCTGCCCGCGCCGCTGCTCACCTCGCTGGGGACGCTCGCCTTCGTCCTGGAGGTGGCCCTGGATGTCCAGCGCCGCCTGGCCCAGGCCGATCCTGAAAAGGTCCGCAGCGAAATGAGCGAACGCGGGTTCTACCTGCAGGTACCGCCGTCGGTGGCCAGCCTGATGCCGCGACACTATGACTGACACCTCCCGTCCGCGTGCCCTGTCGATCGGCTTCGCCGTG
The DNA here is from genome assembly GCF_052751275.1 of Stenotrophomonas muris. NCBI lineage: Bacteria > Pseudomonadati > Pseudomonadota > Gammaproteobacteria > Lysobacterales > Lysobacteraceae > Stenotrophomonas > Stenotrophomonas muris. Next base: position 3,921,943 of record NZ_CP199879.1, read on the forward strand.
GGTGCCATGCTGGCGTTGGGCGCCGCGGTGGGCGGTGTGCCGGGTGCCATCCTTGCCGCACTGGCGCAGCCGGCGTTCGCGCTGGGCGTGTCGTGGTGGCGTCGCAGCCGTGCGCTGCTGCCGCTGAAGGTGGTCGCACGCCAGGACCTGCCCGCACTGCTGGCGCTGTGGGCTGCCGCGCCATTGCTGCTGGCGCTGCTGCTGGCCTGGCCGCTGGCGGCCCTGCGTGACAGCGGCAGCCTGGCGGCGGTGCTGGGCCTGAGCGTGCTGGTCAGTGCCGGCCTGCTGGCGGCCTGGCGCACCTGGCCGCTGTGGAACGATGTCGAACGCCTGGATGGCAGCCTGGCCCAGCACTGGCAGGCGCTGGCCGGCCGCGACCTGACCGCCTGGCGTGGTCTTGGCGTGGCGGCGCTGGTGATCGCCTTGGCCGCACTGGTGGTGCTGCCGGCCTGGCCGGGCCTGTTGCCGGACGGCGCACGCTGGCCCGCCGCACTGGCGGTCGTGCTGCTGTCGCCGGCGCTGCACCTGCTGCTGCAGCGGGTCGCGCCCGCGCCGCTGGTGTCGCTGCGCCCCAGCCCGTTCGCCGCTGCCAGCAGCGAACAGGAACCGATGTTCCCCGCTGCGGCCGAAACCGCGCCGCTGGAGGCGATGGCGCCGCAGGAACTGACACCGGCCCTGTATGAGGCCGCGCGCCAGGGCCGCGTCGACCGTGGCCTGCAGCTGCTGCAGGCCGGTGCTGATCCGTATGCGCTGCCGGACCCGAACTGGCGTGACCAGCGCAGCCTGGCGGTGCTGGCGGCGGTGCTGCCGGACCTGCGCCTGCTGCGCGAGCTGATTGCCCGCGGCGTTGATGTGAACGCGCCGCACCGGGGCATGACCCCGCTGCTGGCCGCCACCCGTGACAGCTGGCATGGCCGCCCCGAAGCGGTGATGACCCTGCTCGCCAACGGTGCCGATTCGCGTGCCACCGACAGCGATGGCAACACCCCGCTGCACCATGCCGCACGCAGTTCCGACCCGGGCGTTGCCGCGCTGCTGCGCGATGCCGCTGCCGAAGTCGATGCGCTGAACCGCGAGGGCTGGTCGCCGCTGGCGGTGGCCTGCCAGGTCGGCAACTGGCGCCTGGCCCGCTTCCTGCTCGAGCGCGGTGCACGCAGCGAACCGGCCGACGGCACCCCGGTACTGCTGGCCGCCGCCGCCACCGAGGACGACGATCCGGCCGGCGTGCAGCTGCTGCTCAAGCACAAGGCACGCGCCGACGCGCGTGATCGCCAGCGCCGCAGCGCGCTGCACGAGGCAGCGCTGGCCGGCCACGTGGAGATCATCGGCGTGCTGCTGGGCGCCGGCGCCAACCTGGAAGCGCGCGATGCACTGGGCCGCACGCCGTGGCTGGAAGCCGCCCGTGCCGGCCGTGCCGCCGTGGTCGAGCACCTGCTGCCGCACAAGCCGGACCTGGTCGCGGTGGACGGCGAAGGCCGCAATGCGGTGCAGCTGGCAGTGATGGCCGAGGATGTCTCGCCGCTGCTGATCAAGCGCCTGGTGGAACTGGGCATCGCCGCCGACGCCACCGACCCGGTTGGCCGCCGCGCGGTGGACTATGCGGCCGAAGCGGGCCGCTGGGCGATCGTGGCCCTGCTGGACCCGTCCTATCCGCTGCCGGCAGCCGTCAGTGATGGCCTGGCCGAGCGCGGTGAAGCGGCCAGCGCCAGCGGCCTGTTGCCGGACCGTCCGCCGCTGACCCTGCTGCGCGAAGCGCTGGGCTTCGGCAACACCGATGGCATGGCCCCGCTGGCCAGGCTGTGCCAGCCGGAAGAACTGGGCGGCCTGCTGCTCGATCCGGAGCTGGCCCTGGAGCCGCGCGCGGTCGATTGGCTGCTAGCCCACGGTGCCGATCCCTATGTGCGCGACGCCTGCGCCGATACGCCGATGTTCGCGCTGCTGTCGCGCGGCATCGACGCGGTGCCGGCGCTGCAGGTCATGCTGCAGCGCGGCCTGTCGCCGGCCGGGCGCGGTGGGCTGGCACGCTTCCTGGCCGCCTGCGCACAGCACGACCAGGCCGCCCGCGGCCTGGAACAGCTGGCGCTGGAACTGCTGGAGCGTGGCGCCGATCCGTTCGCCGCTTCGCCGGCCGGTGACCCACCGCTGTCGCTGGCGGTACGCCTGGGCTGGCTGCGCCTGCAGCAGGCCCTGCTCAAGGCCGGTGTCGATCGCGAAGCGCGCGACAGCCATGGCATGACCGCACTGCATCTGGCCACCGCCCTGGCCCGCGAAGGCGCGCTGAAGCTGCTGGTGCAGCACGGTGCCTCGCCGGAAGCACGTGCCGCCGACGGTCAGACGCCACTGGGCGTGGCGCTGTCGATCGGTCGCCGTGACCTGGCCGACTGGCTGGACTGGCGGGTGTGGCCGCTGCCACGCCGTACCCTGCGCGAGGCCGATCTGCCGGCCGCTGCGATGGCAGGTGATGTGGACGCCGTGCGCCGCCTGATCGATCTGGGATTTGCCGTCGACGCGGTCGACGCACAGGGCTGCACCGCGCTGCTGCGTGCGGCCGGTGGTGGCCACCTGGCCGTGACCGACCTGCTGCTGGCGCGCGGTGCCGATCCGCAGCACGCCGCTGCAAGCGGTGCGACGCCGCTGTCGGCGGCGGTCAGCATGCGCCAGGTCGACATCGTTTCGGCCCTGCTCGATGCCGGCGCCAAGCTGGAACATCGCCTGCCGGGCGGGGTGACCGTGCTGATGCTGGCCTCGGCGCTGGGCCTGCCGGACATCGTCGCGCGCCTGCTCACTGCCGGTGCCGACGTGCATGCCGGTGACGCGCAGCAGCTGGGCCCGCTGCACTGTGCCGCGCTGTACGGTTTCAGTGCCCGCGACCGCTCGCGCCTGCTGGCCCTGCTCGACACCCTGCTGTTGGCGGGCGCCGAGCCGGACCAGGCCGCCGCCGGTTCGGTCACGCCGCTGCTGCTGCTGCTGGGCGCACGCGCCGAGCCGGGAACCGCCTGCGACGAGCAGGTGGTGATGGCGGCGGTAGAGCGCCTGCTGGATGAGGACGTCAGCCTGGACGTGCGCGATCCGCGCGGCTTCGGCCCGCTGCATCTGGCCGCCCTGCATGGACTGCCGCTGCTGGTGCAGCGCCTGTTGCGCGCCGGTGCCGATCCGGAAGTGCGCGACAGCCTCAACCGCAGCCCGCGCGAGATCGCGGTGATGCGCGGCTTCATCGACGTCGCTGGCGAGTTCGAACCGCGCGTGCCGGGCGTTTCGTCGATGGCGCGGTTCCTGCGCGACAACGGTTGAGCACCGGGATCGGAATCCGCAGTGGGTAGTGCCGGCCGCTGGCCGGCAACCTGCTGAGACCTCCGGGATACCGAGGCTGCCGGCCAGCGGCCGGCACTACCGGGTCCGCCATCGATCGGGTCGGTGCCAACCCTGCCCCCGGTGGGTGCCGATCGTGCCCCCGGTGGGTGCCGACCGTTGGTCGGCACGCCTACTTGCCGTCGCTTTCCGCGTCGGCCTCGAACAGATGCATCAGGTCGTTGCGTGCGTCGCGCGAGGTCTGGATCACCGCTGCCTCGTCGTCGTACACCAGATACTGGTCGCGCAGCAGCTGCTCATCGTGCTCGCGGAAGCGCTGCACATGGCGTTCGGCCACGTCCGGCGCCACGCCCAGCGCGGTCAGCACGCGTCCGCTCATCTCAAGGCTGGTGCCGAACACTTCGCGGAACGGCTCGGCCGACATGTCCATCAGGCGCCACGCATGCTGGCGGTTGCGTGCACGCGCCAGCACCGTCGCGTCCGGGTACAGCCGGCGCACCATGCGTACCGCGCGCAGGTTGGTCTCCGGGTCATCCACGGTGATCACGAACACATCGATGTGCTCGCCCCCCGCCGCACGCAGCATCTCCGGCCGGGTCGGATCGCCGTAGTACAGCTGGTTGCCGAAGCGGCGCAGGTCGGCAACGGTGTCCGGGTTCGCCTCCAGCGCCACGAACGGCACCTTCTGCGCGGTCAGCAGGCGCGCGATCACCTGGCCGAAGCGCCCCATGCCGGCGATCAGCACCTTGGGCCGGTTGTCCGGCGCCACCTTGTCGGCCTCGGCCGCCGCGCGTGGTGCGGCTTTTTCCTGGCCGAGCAGCTTGAGCAGCGCGATCATCAGCAGCGGCGTGATCGCCATCGACAGGCCGACGATCGCCACCAGCCGGTCGTGGTTGGCGTTGCCCAGCAGGTGCGCGCGCTGTGCCTCGTTGAATACCACGAAGGCAAACTCGCCGCCCAGCCACAGCACGCTGCCCAGCAGCAGCGATTGCCGCGAGCTGAGCCGGGCGACACGTCCAACCGCGTAGAGCAGGCTGAACTTGACCACCAGCAGGATGCCGACACCCGCGGCGATCAGCCACGGCTCGGCGGCGATGCGGTCCAGGTCGATGCCCATGCCCACTGCGATGAAGAACAAGCCCAGCAGCAGCCCCTTGAACGGTTCGATCTGCGCTTCCAGCTCATGCCGGAACTCCGAATCGGACAGCAGCACGCCGGCCAGGAACGCGCCGAGGCTGGGGCTGAGGCCGGCTTCCTGCATGAACCAGGCGGTGCCCAGCACCACCAGCAGGGCGGTGGCAGTGAATACTTCCGGGCTGCGGGTGCGCGCAATGATGCTGAACACCTTGCGCAGCACCGGTCGTCCGCACAGGATCACCACCGCCAGCGCACCCAGCGCCACGGCCGCATCTTCCCAGCGCAGGGTCTCGTTCTTCACTCCGCCCAGCAGGGGGATGGCCGCCAGCAGCGGGATCGCGATCAGGTCCTGGAACAGCAGGATGGCGAACCCGAGCCGGCCATGGTCGCTGTTGATCGCCTTGTGCTCGGACAGCAGCTGCAGGCCGACCGCGGTGGATGACAGCGCCAGCGCCACGCCGACCACCAGCGCGCTCTTCCACTGGAAGTGATCGAGCAGCAGCAGGCCGCCCAGCACCAGCCCGGACAACGCCACCTGCGCCGCGCCGGCGCCGAACACCGAGCGCCGCATCACCTTCAGGCGTGCCGGTGACAGCTCCAGGCCGATCACGAACAGCAGCATCACCACACCGATCTCGGCGGCACCGAGGATGCGGTCGGCGTCCTGCACGAAGCCCAGCCCGTCCGGGCCCAGCACCACGCCGGCCGCCAGGTAGCCCAGTACCGCGCCGAAGCCGAACTTCTTGAACACCGGCACGGCGATGACCGCCGCCAGCAGCAGCACCAGGGCCAGTTCCAGACCACCGCTATGCATGGGAATACCTGGTCATCGGGGGAGCCCGCTGTGCGTCCGTTCGGATGGGGGAGGGCGTGGCGAGCGCCACCACGACATTATGCGCGCCGGCCTGTGTATGCACGAGAACAACCGGCCGGGCGGCCACCCAGCGCGGGGCGCCCAGGTTGACCTGCATGGCCCACGGGTCCAGACTGCCCGCCGCTGGCGGCGCGTCCGTTGGCATACGCATCCCGGAGTCCCCAACCCATGTCCAGCGACAGTAGAAGTCGACCTCGTTCGACGCCAGCGATGGCCACCGCCTGATACCGGGACGGTTTGCCTGCGTTGGCGTTGCGCGAGGTCGCATCCCCACAAGGCAAAACCGATGAACCAGAAGCAATTGCTGCGCCCGGTGGCCGATGCCGCCGCACTGGCCGCACCGCTGGCGAACTACAACACCGCCGACGCGGTGGAATTCCTCAACACGCTGGACCTGACCCGCGCCGCGGAAACGCTGGCTGCGCTGCCGTTGCCGCGTGCAGTGAAGATGCTCGAAGCGCCGGAGCTGCACCGCAGCGGTGAGCTGGTGGCCGCACTGCCACCCGCGCGGGCTGCGGCGCTGCTGGGCCTGATGGCCGACGACCGCGCCACCGACATCGTCCACGAGCTGGATGAGGAAGAGCGCGCGCGGTTGATCCCGCTGCTGGGCGCCGACGCCCGCCAGGTCATCCAGAAGCTGCTCAGCTACCCGCCGAACACCGCCGGCGCACTGATGACCACCGAGTACGTGGCGGTGCCCGCCAGCTGGACCGTGGCGCAGACCCTGCAGCACATCCGCCAGGTCGAGCGCACCCGCGAGACGGTGTACGCGATCTACGTGCTGGAGCCGGCCAGCCAGCAGCTGCAGCAGGTGGTGACCATGCGCCGGCTGATCACCGGCCTGCCCGAGGAATCGATCCTGGACGTGGCTCAGGTCAATCCGCCGGTAACAGTGGATGCGCTGATGGACCAGGAAGAGGTGGCACGGCTGATCCGCCGCCACGACCTGCTGGCGATTCCGGTGGTCGACGCGCAGCAGCAGATGCTCGGCATCGTCACCGTGGACGACGTGCTCGATGCGCTGATCGAGGAATCCACCGAGGACGCGCACAAGTTCGGCGGCATGGAAGCGCTGGACAAGCCGTACATGCAGATCGGCTTCTTCGAGATGCTGCGCAAGCGCGCCGGCTGGCTGAGCGTGCTGTTCCTGGGCGAGATGCTGACGGCCAGCGCGATGCAGCACTACGAGGACGAACTGGCGCGCGCGGTGGTGCTGACCCTGTTCATCCCATTGATCATGAGTTCGGGTGGCAATTCCGGCTCGCAGGCCACCTCGCTGCTGATCCGCAGCCTGGCACTGCGCGAACTGCGCCTGCGCGACTGGTGGAAGGTGGCCCTGCGCGAAGTGCCGACCGGCATGGTGCTGGGCGCCATCCTCGGCTGCCTGGCCATCGTGCGCATCGTGATCTGGCAGCTGGGCGGCCTGCACGACTACGGCGAGCACTGGATCCTGCTGGCGATCACCATCGGCGCCGCGCTGGTGGGCATCGTCACCTTCGGTTCGCTGTCCGGCTCGATGCTGCCCTTCATCCTGAAGCGGCTCGGCTTCGACCCGGCCAGCGCCTCGGCCCCGTTCGTGGCCACCCTGGTGGATGTGACCGGCCTGGTGATCTACTTCAGCATCGCCGCGATGATCCTGCACGGCACGCTGCTGTAACAAAACGTGCACGCCGGGGTCGGATCCCTTCGCGCAGCGAAGGGCTCTGACCCCGGATATCCGCAGCAGGGGATCAGAGCCCTTTCCTGCGAAAAGGGATCCGACCCCGCCTCCGACCCCATCGCCACGGAATTTGGGTACCGTAGGCGCATGAGTACCTACCACCTGCAGTCCGTGTTCCGTCCGCAGTCGCTCGCGGTGATCGGCGGCAGCCCGCGCGAGCGTTCGGCCGGGCGCGCGGTGATGCGCAACCTGCGTGGCACCGGCTTCCCCGGCAAGGTGGCGTGGATCAATCCGCGGCATGCCGAGATCGATGGCATCCGCACGGTCAAGCGGCTGAAGGACCTGGACTGGGTGCCCGACCTGGTGGTGATCACCGCACCAGCGGCGATCGTGCCGCAGGTGGTGCGCACTGCCGCCGAACGTGGCGTGCAGGCGGCGATCATCCTCACCGCGCACCTGGGCGAAGGCCCCGGTTCGTTGTCTGCACAGGTAGAGGCGGTGGCGCGCAAGCATGGCCTGCGCATCCTCGGGCCGCATTGCCTGGGCGTGATCGCGCCGCACGCGCGGCTCAATGCCAGCATCGCCGCACATTTTCCGCAGGCCGGCGACCTCGCGCTGATCTCCGAATCCTCGGCCATTGCCGCCGCGCTGGTGGAATGGGGCGTGGCGCGCTCGGTCGGGTTCTCCGCCGTGGTCTCGCTGGGCGATACGATGGACGTCGACTTCGGCGACCTGCTCGACTACTTCGCCACCGACTACCGTACCCGCGCCATCCTGCTCTACGTCGAGCAGATCAAGGACGCGCGCAAGTTCATGTCGGCCGCGCGCGCCGCCGCCCGCGCCAAGCCGGTGGTGGTGGTGAAGTCCGGCCGCGCCGAGCGCGTGCAGCCGGGCAGCCGCGATACCCATGTGCAGGCCCTGGCCCGCGCCGATGATGTGTACGGTGCGGCCTTCAACCGCGCCGGCCTGCTGCGCGTCGGTGCGCTGGACGAGCTGTTCACCGCCGCCGAATCACTGGGGCGGCTGGGCACCTTCCCTGGCCGCCGCCTGGCCATTCTCAGCAATGGTGGCGGCGTCGGCCGCCTTGCCGTGGACCAGCTGATCGCGCTGCGTGGCACGCTGGCCACCCTGTCCGACAGCACGGTGCAGAAGCTCGATGCGGTATTGCCACAGGGCTGGTCGCGCAGCAATCCGGTCGACATCGTGGTCGACGCCGATGGTGACCGCTATGCCGCGGCCATCGAAGCGCTGCTGGCCGACAACGAGAATGACGCGGTGATGGTGGTCAACGTGCCGACCGCATTCACCTCATCGGCGGACGCCGCGCAGGCACTCACCCGCACGCTCGGCCTGCGCCCGCGCCACCACCGCGACAAGCCGGTGTTCGCGGTGTGGCTGGGCAACGACGACCAGGCCACCGCCACGCTCAACGCGGCGCGGGTGCCGACCTATCCGACCGAGGCCGAAGCCGTACGTGGCTTCCAGCATCTGGTGCGCTACCGCGAAGCGCAGAACGCGTTGATGGAAACGCCGCCCAGCCTGCCGCAGGACTTCAGCGTCGACACGGCCGCCGCGCGCGCACTGGTCGATGCCGCGCTGGCCAACGGCCAGCAGTGGCTGGACCCGCTGGCTACGCATGAACTGCTCAAGGCCTACGGCATTCCCTCCGCGCCGGTGATGCATGCGCGTGATGCGCACGAGGCGATGGACCTGGCGCAGCCGCTGCTGGAACGCGGTGCCACGGTCGCGCTGAAGATTCTCTCGCCGGATATTCCGCACAAGTCGGAAGTGGATGGTGTGCGCCTGAACCTGTCCACGCTGCCGGCGGTGCAGAGCGCGGCCAACGCGATCCTGTCGCGCGCACGCCAGCTGCGGCCGGATGCGCGTATCGACGGCCTGCTGGTGCAGCCGACCATCGTGCGTCCGAAGGCGCGCGAGTTGATTGTCGGCATCGCCGATGATGCGACGTTCGGCCCGGTGATCGTGGTCGGTCGCGGCGGCACTGCCGTCGAAGTGATCAACGACAAGGCGCTGGCGCTGCCGCCGCTGGACCTGCGCCTGGCCCACGAGCTGATTGGCCAGACCCGCGCCTCGCGCATCCTCAAGGCCTACGGTGACGTGCCGGCGGCTGACGAGCGCGCACTGGCGCTGGCGCTGGTGAAGCTGGCACAACTGGCCGCCGACATTCCCGAAGTGCGTACGCTGGACATCAACCCGTTGCTGGTCGACGGCAAGGGCATCCTCGCCCTCGACGCCCGCGTGGCGGTGGCGCCGTCGCGCATCCTGCACAAGGGCCGCGGCCATCCACGTTTCTCGGTGTTCCCGTACCCGAAGGAGTGGGAGCGCACCATCGAACTGTCCGATGGCGGCCGTGCCTTCGTGCGCCCGGTGCGGCCGGAGGACGACGCGCTGTTCCGTGCGTTCTTCGCCCGCGTCAGCGACGAGGACCTGCGCCTGCGCTTCTTCCAGTCGGTGAAGCACTTCAGCCACGAGTTCATCGCGCGCCTGACCCAGCTCGACTACGCGCGCTCGATTGCGCTGGTGGCGATCGAACCGCGCAGCGGCGAGATGCTGGGCGCGGTGCGCCTGCACGCCGATGCCGATTACCACCGTGGCGAGTACGGCATCCTGATCCGCTCGGACCTGAAGGGCCACGGCATCGGCTGGCGGCTGATGGCGATCATGATCGAGTACGCCAAGTGGCTGGGCCTGGACGTGGTCGAAGGCCAGGTGCTGCGCGAGAACAGCACCATGCTGGCGATGTGCCAGAGCCTGGGCTTCAAGACGAAGCTGGACCCGGACGACCCGACGGTGATGATGGTGACCCTGCCGGTGCAGCAGGTCGAGGTGCCCGACGTGCCATTGTAGAGCCGAGCCCACGCTCGGCTGCCTTGCATCACACGGGCACGCCTGAGCCGGGCATGGGCTCGGCTCTACAGCTTCAACGCATCGGTTCCACCACCACCGCCGTGCCATAGCACAGCACTTCGGTAAGCCCGGTCATCACATCGGTGGCGTCGTAGCGCATGCCGATGATCGCGTTGGCACCCAGCTGCCGTGCATGCTTGACCATGTCGCGGTAGGTTTCCTCGCGGGCCTGTTCGCACAGTTCGGTATAGATGGTGATGTTGCCACCGAAGATCGTCTGGATACCGCCGAGGAAGTTGCCGACGATCGAGCGCGAGCGCACGGTGATGCCGCGCACCACACCGAGGTTGCGCACGACGCGGTGCCCAGGCAGCTCGAAGGCGGTGGTGACCAGCGCATCATCGAAGCGGAGCGCGGGTGGGGTGGGGGTGCCGCTGTTGTAGGGGTCTGCCATGGTCGCGTCCGTGTCGCTGCCTTCTGAGAGTCGAGCCATGCTCGACGGGCCGTGCAGCAGTCGAGCATGGCGCGACTCTACAACGCAACCGCCTGTTGCGGCATGGTTCCGTCACCGTGCTGGCGCGACAATACCCCCATGACCGACCGTATTCCCCTGCTGCTGCTGCCCGGCCTGCTCAACGATGCCGAGCTGTGGCGCGCGCAGCTGGCCGACCTGGCCGACATCGCCGACTGTACAGTAGGCGACCAGACCCGTGGCGAGACCCTGCAGGCGGTGGCCGAGGACGTACTCGCACAGGCACCGGAGCGCTTTGCGCTGGCCGGTTTCTCATTGGGCGGCTTCGTCGCCCAGCAGATCCTGCGCATTGCGCCGGAGCGCGTGCTGCAGCTGGCGCTGATCGATACCTCGATCCACGCCGATCCACCGGAACGTGCCGAGCAGCGCCGCAGCCAACGTGCCAGCGTGCGCCTGCCGGGGAAGTTCCACGGCTTCGGCGATGTGCTGATGCGCAGCTACATCGATGCGTCGCGGCTGGATGACTACGTGCTGGTGCAGCGCGTGCGCGACATGACCGCCCGCCTGGGCGCGGACGTGTTCCTGCGCCAGAGCGCGCTGGAACGCCGCGATGGCCATGATGTGCTGGCCGGCTACCGCGATCCGCTGCTGATCGTGTGCGGCGCGAACGATCGCATCACGCCACTGGCGATGAGTGAGGAAATGCACGCGATGGTGCCGCACTCGCAGCTGGTGGTGGTGCCCGACTGCGGGCACCTGGCACCGATGGAGAAACCGGACGAGGTCAGTGCGGCGATGCGTGGGTGGTTGCTGCAGGCGCGACACTGACCGGCTCGATGGGGGCGTCGTTCCAGCCCATCCGGTTGTAGAGGTGGTAGCGCAGAACGCCGATACGCTCATGCAACATCACTTCGACCAGCAATAGATTGAATGTGGAGGGCAGCCACCCCCGGGTGGCACGGAGGCGGTCGCTGGGCAGGCCCTCGGCCACGACGCCGAAGTGACGGAAGTAGATCAGGCTCCGCGTGAGATGCAGGCCCGAGGTCACCAGCACCACCCGCGGGCTGTTGCGCCCGATGATCGCACTGCTGTTTCGGGCGTTCTGCCAGGTGTTCCTGCTGGCACGCTCGCGGACAATCCTCTCGGTGGGCACGCCCAGCGCAATCAGTTCGCGTGCGTAGACATCGGCCTCAGCGACATCGCCCTTGGCAGTGACGCCTCCGCTGGCAAGCACCGTACAGACCTCCCGCGTGCGATCGCATTCGTGGTAACGCTGTGCTGCCCTCATCAGGCGGCTGTAACCGCCCAGCCCGGGCCTGGAGCCCCGGGCATCGTGGTCGATGCCGGCACCCAGTACCACGATCACAGTGCGCGGATGAAGTGCACCGTGATCAGTGACAGAAGGGGTGCCCTGCGCGCGATCCAGCAACCATTGCGTGACCGGGGCGCTGGCACTGGCTGCCATGGCCAGCGGAAGCGTCGCCAGAAACGCAGCACTGCGCAGACGGCGTTTCCAGACCAGCACGCTGCATGAAAGCAGCAGGAGAAGTGTCAGTGTCAGCATGGTGGTCCATGAGGAAAGTTTGAAAGAATTCCGATGGCGTAGCGCATTCGTTGCCTACATGCTGGATGTCATGGATCTGAAGCGACTGTCACTCCCGGCCCGATGTGCTGCCATCGTAGGCGGAATCATGCTCGCGGTGGCTGCAGGGCATCTGCTGGGTGGCTGCTTTCCGCAGTTCTTCGTACAGATCCATCAGCGGATGCAATAGCTCGCGGGTCCTGCATGCTGACGCCTGAGGTCTCCAGTCAGGCGTAACGGGACGCTGGAATACATCCGTTCAGGTGTTGAATGCGACAGATGGAGGAAGGCGATGCAAAGCTTGAAGTCCCGGTTTGGGCTGAACGCAGGTCCACACGCCATGGACCGGCCTGAGCTTGGGGAACGCTCGATGCTAGGTCTCATTGCGGCAACGTCGCCCCACCAGCTGCCTTCATTCACCGCAGCGTTGGACGCGGCGATATCGCAGTGGATGAGCAAGGCGAAGGACGAATCCTTCGGTGGCTTGGAGCAGGAGCTGGCGCGTCTGCATGCCTTGAAGAGCGTGACCTCGGCGTTGGGCAGCGCCGAGGTAACGCTGGCCTGCGACGCATTGAGTGACTGTCTCCGCTCGGGTACAGAAGCGTACGCTGTGCGGCGGCGGGCATGCGCGTTGGCACTGTCCGCGCAGCGTCTTCTGCATCGTGCGACGGCGCATTTCCGGATGGAAGGAGGCTGACGTGCACCAGCCCTGTGTGTGCTCGCAGGCTTCCGCACCGGCAGCATTGCTGCAGGCAGCCCGTGCGCTGGAGATGCACCGCCTGGCCTGGCTTCTGTCGTGCCTTCAGGAGCCACGCGCCAGCGGGTTCCGGGTCCTGCTGCAGGTACTGGTGGTGCTGTGGTGCTGGCAGTGGGTGGATGGCCCGCAGCCGGTTCTGGCCAATGAGGCGGCCCGCGTGCTGCCGGTGGCCGTTGCACTGCTCGCGGTATCCGGGACATGGGCACTTGTTGCAAGGCTCTGCATGGAGCGCTGCCACCGCTGGTGCGATGGGGTAGGCCTTCTGCTCAGCCTGGCAATGGTTGCGATCCAGGTGGACGCGGCGTTCATCCTGCTGATGACGCTCAATGCAGCCCTGCCTTTCCTCGTGATCTCCGCGACCGCGGTGTATGGCCGCAGGGCAATTGCTCCCGCGATTGCATCGACTGCGCTGGCATTGCTGTGGGCCGCGCCTGAAGGCTACTGGGTCTCTCGGCCCGCCTACCTCGCCTACGCGCTGGCATTGACGATCCTGTTGCCGCTGGTAGCGGCGTTGCTGGTAGCCGCGATGCGTGACATAGCGCTGCGTGCCATTGCTTCGCGTGAGGCGCAGGGCCGATTCGTCAGTACGATGAGCCACGAGCTGCGGACGCCGCTGAACGCCATCATCAGTGGGATCCAGCTGCTGGAAGTGGGGACGGCAAGTACGGCCCAACGGCATGCACTGGCGACGGTCGCAACGCAGGCGCAGGCGCTCAGGCACCGCATCGATGATGTACTGGACGCAGCCAGCATCGATGGTGGCCGGCTGCAGTTGCGGCTTCATCCTTGTTCGCTGCGGTCGATCATTGAAAGCGTGCAGGCGACCTGCATGCCGGCTGCCGCCGACAAGGGCGTACTTCTGCAGCTGGATGGGAGTGAGCCCGATGTCTGGATGCTGGCAGACGGCGGACGTATCGAACAGGTGGTGACCAATCTTGTCTGCAATGCCATCAAGTTCACCCCGATGGCGGGCGAGGTGTCGGTATCCATCGTTGCGGTCCGATCGGGTGACGACTGGCAGGTTCAGATCGAGGTCTGCGATTCCGGCACGGGGATCGAAGCCGCGGACTTGGAGATGATCTTCTCGCCGTTCGTACAGCTCAGCCAAGGTGAGGCACGCTGCGAGCAGGGTGTCGGGCTGGGGCTGTACATCGTGCGGCTGATTTCCGATGCCATGGGTGGGACGATCAGCGTGAGCCGCAATGAAGCAGGCGGTGCCTCATTCGCGTGGCGCTTCACGGTGGCCTCAACCACGGAGGTGGACCCTCTTCCTTCCCTTGAAGAACTTCTTCAGTCACACGCAGCGTCGGTGCGACCGCTGCACTGCCTGCTGTTCGAGGACGTGGAAACCAACCGTGACGTGGTAGAGCGCCTGCTGCAGAGCGCCGGTCATCGCCTCAGCTCCCGCCACGATGGTCACGACGCGCGCGCAGTAATCGCGGCAGTCGAGCCTGATGTGGTGCTGCTGGATCTGCACATGCCCGGCTGCAGCGGATGGGAGGTGCTGGAGTCGCTAGCCAGGGACCCCGGCGCGCCACCGGTTCTTGTAATGAGCGCGGATACGCGGGTACAGGTGATTGAAAGAGCCCGCGCGCTGGGGGCTGCCGGTTTTCTATGCAAGCCACTGGACATCCACGACGTGCTGGATATGTTGCGCGGTGTTGCCGAGCGCTGACCGTCCGGCAGGTGCCGACCTTGGTCGGCACGGTGTTTCATCGATCGATCAGACGTCTGCGCCGACCAAGGTCGGCGTCTACCAGAGCAGTTGCGCGCCGTCGTTGGAATCAATCCCAGGCCGGGGCGATGCCTTCCGGGTTGGCCAGGCGATGGCCGCGGTCGAGCTTGGCGATCTGTGCCATGTCTTCGTCGGTAAGCCGGATCGCTGCCGCTTCCAGGTTGCTCGCCAGGTTCTCGCGCTTGGTCGAGGACGGAATGACCGAGAAACCCTGCTGCAGCGCCCAGGCCAGCGCGACCTGCGCCGGCGTGGCCTGGTGGCGTCCGGCAATGGCCTGGATCACCGGGTCCTTGATCACCTCGCCGTAGGCCAGGCTCATGTAGGCGGTGATGTGGATGCCGTTGTCCTGCAGGAACTTCACCAGCAGGCGATTCTGCAGGTAGGGGTGGATTTCGATCTGGTTGGTGGCAATGGCACCGGCGCCGAGGATGCCGATCGCCTTGCGGGTCTGCGCGATGGTGAAGTTGGAGATGCCGATCTCGCGGGCCAGGCCCTGCGCCTTGGCTTCAGCCAGTGCGGCCAGGTACTCCTCCATCGGCACGTCGACCTTGTCGTTCGGCGATGGCCAGTGGATCAGCGCCAGGTCGACGTACTCGGTTCGCAGCTTTTCCAGGCTGGTGCGCAGGCTGGCCAGCAGCGCATCGCGCTTGAACGCGGTGATCCAGACCTTGGTGGTCAGGTAGATGTCGTCGCGCGGCACGCCGGAATCGGCGATGGCCTGGCCGACCTCGGCTTCGTTGCCGTAGATCTGCGCGGTATCGATGGCGAGGTAGCCGACCGCCAGCGCGTTGCGCACGGAGTCGATCACGGTCTGGTCTTTCAGGCGGAAGGTGCCGAGACCGAAGGCGGGGACAGTCATGGGGGCTCCAGCAGAGGGGGAGGGAGGCGGGAATATCCACGAAAGGGTAGGCCAGCGGCCGTGTGCATGCCGGCAACGGTGCATTGCATCGACGTGTACGACGGCAGGTGGTGGTGGGTGCGGACCGTTGGTCCGCACTGTTCATGCCGCCACCCATGCAGCGTTGGACGCGGCCGGCCAGCGGCCGGCACTCCCCCTGTCTGCGCTCGACGGTAGTGCCGGCCGCTGGCCGGCAACCGGATCAATCAAGCCGCGCGTGCCAGCCCGCCCTTCGCCGCCGCCGTGGTTGACAGGTCGAACACATCCACCGCATCGATCAGGCGGTTGGCCTGCTGCTCCAGGCTGCGCGCGGCGGCGCTGGCTTCTTCCACCAGCGCGGCGTTCTGCTGGGTCGTGCCGTCCATCTGGATCACGGTCTGGCTGACTTGTTCGATGCCCGCGCTCTGCTCCTGCGAGGCCGCGGAGATCTCGGCCATGATGTCGGTCACGCGCTGCACCGATGCAACGATCTCGGCCATGGTGTCGCCTGCCTCGCGCACGCGCTGTGCGCCATGGCCAACCTGTTCCACCGAGGCTTCGATCAGTGACTTGATCTCCTTCGCGGCTGCCGCCGAGCGCTGCGCCAGCGTGCGCACTTCGCTGGCGACCACCGCGAAGCCGCGGCCCTGTTCTCCGGCGCGTGCCGCTTCCACCGCGGCATTCAGCGCCAGGATGTTGGTCTGGAACGCGATGCCATCGATCACGCTGATGATCTCGGCGATCTGCCGCGACGAGGTCTCGATCGCGCCCATCGTCGCCACCACCTGGCCGACCACGCTGCCACCGTGCGAGGCGACCGTATGTGCGCCGATCGCCAGCTGGTTGGCCTGGCGCGCATGTTCGGCGTTCTGGCGCACGGTGGAGGTCAGCTCCTCCATCGATGCCGCGGTCTCCTCCAGGTTGGCCGCCTGCTGCTCGGTGCGGCGCGACAGGTCATTGTTGCCGGCGGCGATCTCCGCGGCGGCGGTGTGGATGTTGCCGGAGGCGTGCTTGATGTCGGTGACGATGGTCGCCAGCTGCGTGGCGGTGGTATTGGCATCGCCGGCGATACGGGCGAACACCCCCTGGAAATCACCGTGCATGCGCGCGCCGAGACGGCCATCGGCGATCGCGCGCAGCATCGTCGAGACTTCGCCGAGGTTCAGTTCGGTAGTCTGCATCAGGCGGTTCAGGCCTTCGACCATTGCACGGAAATCATGCTCGAAGCGGGCACTGTCGCCGCGCTGGCTGAAGTCACCGGCGGCCGCCGCCTCGGCCAAGCGGCGGATCTCGCCATTGATCAGGCCGAGGTTGTGCTTGGCCATGTCCAGCGCTTCGGTGATCACGGCCTTCTCGCCGGGCAGGCGTTCCATGTCCTGGCTGAGGTCGCCGACCGCGTAGCGGCCCATGATCGAGATCGCGCGCATCTTCACCCGGATATGCGCATCGACCAGTGCGTTGCAGTCGGCCACCATGGTGCCGAACGCGCCGGGGAAGGCAGCGGCGTCCATGCGATGGCTGATGGTGCCGGCTTCGTGCGCCTGCGCCATCGCGGCCTGTGCATCCAGCACGCTGCGCAGCGTGGATTGCACCGCCTGCATGGCCTGCGCGAGGCGACCGATCTCGTCGCGGCTGCGCACCTGTACTGCGTGCTGCAGGTCACCGGCGGCCACCGCGCGCGCCGCTGCTTCCACTGCCAGCACCGGCTGCACCACCGCACGCCGCAGCCACCAGGCCAGACCGATCAGCAGCAGCACGGCGGCCAGCACGGTCAGCGCCGCGCACAGCAGCAGGGTCTGCCGGGCCTGCTGCGAACGGGACGCCACCGCCGCTTCAGCCACCTGCGTGGCGTGCGTGCTCAGCGCATCCAGAGCCATCGCCACCGGGCGATCCTTGCCGCGCACCAGGTTGTCGCCGGCCGCGGGATCGTAGCCGGCCGCGGCAAATGCCTGCAGCGCCGCGTGATAGTCCTGCTGCAGCTGCGCGTGCAGGCCAACGAACGCCTGCGCCAGCTCACGCGTGCGCGGGTCCGGGCTGGTGGCCAGACCCTTGGCCAGTTGCCCGACCAGGCGGCCTTCGCTGTCGAAGCCATCCAGGTGGCGTTGGCGCAGCGCATCGTCGTGCCCGCGCAGCAGCACGTTCTTCCATTCCTGCACCTGGCCACGGAACTCACGCTGCAGGCGTTCGGCATCGCGGCTGTGCGCGACTTCGGGCGGGACCTCGGTGGACAACTTCAACCAGGCGGAGGCCAGGCCTGCCAGCGCGCACAGCAGGACCACGGCCAAGCCAACAGAAACCGCGCCGAGCAGCTTGGACTGCAGGCGCGGAGCACGGACAGACGCATTCATCGGGAAGCACTCTCGGGAAGGGGCAATGCGGTATCGACCCGCTACGCTTCCGCTGAAGTGCGACGAACATCACATTAGCGTTTCGTTTAGTGATGTGAAGGAAGTGTTTCATAGGACAAATGTGTCCATATGGAACAAATACGGACCCTGGACAGGGGATATAAATGTAACTAATGTAGTTACATGAAATCCGCGAACCCGCTCTCTGACGCCCTGCACGTGATGGCGCATCTGGTCGGCCAGGATGGCCCGCGCACGTCCGGGCAGCTGGCGTCCTGCCTGCCGACCCATCCGGTGGTGATCCGCCGTCTGCTGGCGCAGCTGCACAAGGCCAGCTTGGTACGCAGCACCCGCGGTCATGGCGGTGGCAGCCAGCTGGCCCGCGACGCTGCAACGATCACCCTGCATGACATCTACCTGGCCGTGGGCGCACCACCGCTGGTGCAGGTCGGCGCCCGCGACGCCGGCGGCGGCTGCCCGATCCAGCAGCTGGTCAACAGCGCGCTGCTGGAGGGGGCACGCGAGGCACAGCGGTTGCTGGAGGCGCGCCTGCGGGCGACCACGCTGGACCAGCTCGGCGCCGACTTCGCCCGCCATCTCGCCCATCACCGTTCCCTGGAAGGTCCTCATGAATCCTGATGTGCTCATCGTCGGCGGCAGCTACGCCGGCATTGCCGCCGGCCTGATCCTGGCCCGCGCCCGGCGGCCGGTCACCGTCATCGACGCCGGCTCGCCGCGCAACCGCTTCGCCAGCCATTCGCACGGGGTGCCAGGGCTGGATGGCATCAGCGGCGCCGAGCTGCTGAAGACCGCGCGCCAGCAGCTGCTGGATTACCCCAGCGTGCGCTGGGTGCATGCCGAGGCTGTGCAGGCCAACGCCAGCGCAGAGGGCGTGGAAGTACGTACCGCCGATGGCCAGGTGCTGGCCGCGCGCAAGCTGCTGCTGGCCAGCGGTATCGCCGACCAGCTGCCGGAACTGCCCGGGCTGGCCGAGCGCTGGGGCAGCACCGTGCTGCACTGCCCCTACTGCCATGGTTACGAAGTGGGTGGCGGCGCCATCGGCCTGCTTGGCGGCCATCCGATGTCCGCCGGCAAGGCGCCGCTGTTTGCCGACTGGGGCAATGTCACCTTCTTCAGCCAGGGCCTGCCGATGACCGATGAGGAACGGGCTGCCATGCAGCAGCGCGGCGTGCAGATCGAGACGTCGCCGGTGCTGGGCGTGCAGGGCGACCAGCCGACCTGGCTGGAAGTGGAGCTGGCCGATGGCCGCCGCATCGCCCAGCGTGCGCTGTTCGTACCGGCCACCCAGGCGATGGCCACGCCATTGGTGCAGCAGCTTGGCTGCACCTTGGCCGAGAGCCCGCTGGGGGTGCTGATCGAGGTCGACATGATGAAGCAGACCTCGGTGCCGAACGTGTATGCCGCAGGCGATGCGACGACGGTCGGCAACATCACCCTGGCCATGGCCGAAGGCGTGCGCGCGGGCATCGGCGTGCATCATGCGCTGGTGGCCGAAGACAGCGTGCCGCGCTGAATGTGGCGGGGTCAGATCCCTTTCGCAGAAAGCGATCTGACCCCCGACGTGACGTACTGCTCTGGTAGAGGCCGGCCTTGGCCGGCACCGCTCCGTTACCCCTTCACGCACAGCACCTGGCGCAGGGTGTGCACCACCTCGACCAGGTCCAGCTGTGCGGCCATCACATCGTCGATCGACTTGTACGCGGCCGGTGACTCGTCCAGCACGCCGCTGTCCTTGCGGCATTCCACGTGCGCGGTGGCCTCGCGGTGCTGGGCCAGCGTGATCTGCTGGCGCGCCGTGCCACGGCTCATCACCCGGCCGGCACCGTGGCTGCAGCTGTGGAAGCTGTCGGCGTTGCCCTTGCCGCGCACGATGTAGCTGCGCGTGCCCATGCTGCCGGGAATGATGCCCAGCTCGCCTTCGCGCGCACTCACCGCCCCCTTCCGGGTCACCAGCAGTTCCTGGCCGTGGTGCGTCTCCTTCTGCACGTAGTTGTGGTGGCAGTTCACCGCCATCGCTGCCAGCTGGAACTTCGGCAAGCGGTGGCGCATCTCGGCAAGCACGCGCGACATCATCGCCTCGCGGTTCTGCCGGGCGTAGTCCTGCGCCCACGACACGGCTTCGACGTAGTCATCGAACAGCGGCTCGCCTTCCATGAAGAACGCCAGGTCCTTGTCCGGCAGGTGGAAGCCGAGCACGCGCCGGGCCAGTTCCTCGCGCGCCTTCTCGATGAAGTAGGTGCCGATCAGGTTGCCGGTGCCGCGCGATCCGCTGTGCAGCATCACCCACACCGTGTCCGTCTCGTCCAGGCACAGTTCGATGAAGTGGTTGCCACCACCCAGCGTACCCAGCTGGCGGTCGAGCTTGTCGGTGCGGATTCTGCGGTGCCTGTCCTTGATCTTCTCCAGGCCGACGGCCAGCCCGGACTGCACCAGCCGGGTGTGGATGCTGTCGGGCATGCGGTGATGCTCGCCGCCGCGCCCGTTGCCGACCGGAATGCTGCGCTCGATGCTGTTGCGCAGCTGCCGCAGGTCGTCGGGCAGGTCGTTGGCGCGCAGCGTGGTGCGTACCGCCGCCATGCCGCAGCCGATGTCGACGCCGACCGCGGCCGGGATGATCGCACCGCGGGTCGGAATCACCGAGCCGACGGTCGCGCCCTTGCCCAGGTGCACGTCCGGCATCACGGCCACCCACGGCCCGACGAACGGGATCGCGGCGATGTTGCGCAGCTGCTCATGCGCCTGCGCTTCCAGCGGCACACCGTTGACCCAGCCCTTGATCGGCGTGGTGCCCTCGGCGTGCAGCCATTGATAGTTGTGTTGAGTGTCCATGTCTTCGTGTATGTCCTTGATGGGCCGGCGGCGCGTCCCTGCGCCGCCGCTGCCCCCTACCTGATCGTCACCAGCTGCTTCAGCACGCCATCCAGGCCGCCGAATACGGTGAGCGTGTCGATCTTCTCGGTGACCTTCTCCAGTGCCTCCAGCTCCTTCAAGCGCATCAGCACCGGGTTGTCCTCGATCAGCTTTGCGGTGTTGAGCTGCGAACGCGTGGCGTTGGCCTCCTCGCGTCGACGGATCACGCTGGCCTGGGCCTGCTTCTCGGCCAGCACCACGCCATTGAGGATCTCCTTCATCTCGCCCGGCAGGATCACGTCCTTGATGCCCACGCCGAGCAGCCGCACGCCGTGGCCCTCGATCGCGGCCTGCACATGGGCGGCGATCTCGCCGTCCAGCGCCGCCTTGTCGCCCAGCAGCTCGTCCAGGCTGCGCGCGGCAATCGCCTGGCGCAGGCCGAACTGCAGCTGCCGGTAGACGAACTCATCGGCATTGCTGAGCGTGCGGTGTGCACGCACCGGGTCGATCACCTGCACGGTCGCGGCCAGGTTCACCCGCAGGGTCACCTTGTCGCGGCTGAGCAGCTCCTGGCCGGACACGTCCAGCGAACGTGCACGCAGTTCCACGCGCTCCACCGACACGTTGCCGTTGAAGTTCCAGAACGCGTGCAGGCCGGCGTCCAGCGTCTGCCGCAGCGTGCCATCGATGAACAGCAGGCCGACCGACTCGCTTGGCACGGTGCTGATCACCGCCACACGCGGCAGCACCCCCAGCTGGCCCAGGCGTTGCTGCACGTCCGCCGGGATGCGCGGCTCGTCACCCAGCGCCATCACGCGTACCTGGGTGTCGACCGAACCCCGCCAGTACAGGCGGCGGCTGCCCGGCGGCAGCACTTCATCGATGCGGCCGTTGCGCAGCAACAGGCCGACTTCGGTGGCGCTGACATTGGCCAGCACGAAGTGCGTGTCCAGCGTCGCGCCCAGTGCCTCGATCAGGCTGTCCTGGTCGCTGCCGGTATAGGCCGCGCCCTTCGATGCGGTGTGGATGTCCACGTGCGGGCGGCCGCCGAACGGCGACAGGCGGTGCACGCCCGGCAGCAGCATCTGCTGGAAACGACGGTTGCGATACACCAGGCCGCGCTCGCCGTCGCCGATCACGACCTTGATGGTCCAGAACATGGGAGTCTCTCCTTGTATGGCTCTGGTGGTTCGACCCGTTGCGGATGAATCGCCATGACCCGGGTCGATCAGGTCGTGGCGCGGCCGCCTGCACACCACGTGCAGGCAGCGGAAGAGGGCGGCCATCGGCGGACGGTCCGCGCGCGGAGCCTTCGGTGCGCCGGCAGTGCTGCCATCGCCGTTCCCGGCAGGCAGCACCGGGGCGGAACGTGGCTGGCAGTGGCGGCGGGCCGGGGCCCGGCGTGCGGTCCGTTGCCTTCCACGCCCCGCCCGAAGGCGATGGCGGTGGACGGCGACGATGGCCGCTGGGGCTTGCGCCCCGGGTGTTGCTTCAAGTCATGACGTGACAGGTCATGTGGTTTGGAGTGGGAGTCGAACCCACGACAGACGGAATCAGGATCCGTTGCTCTACCCTGCTGAGCTATCCAGTTGGGGACCGCGCGGAATCGAACCGCGTACCGGCGAACCGGCGCCTGCCTCCAGCAGGCGATCCAGGCGATGGCATGTCCGCGACCTCCGGCATACGCCACGGCAACGCCGCGCGCACCAGCCCGTGATGGAAACGGGACCGTTGGAGAATCGAGGGTGCAGGCCACCGACATTATCGACGAGCGATAATGTTTTGATGCGATGCAGATAATGTCCTGGCGCAGCCGATCGCGCGAAGTAAATCCTTCGGCGGGGCGGGAGAAACCTGGGTCAGTGAGCGGCGGGTTGCCGCGCGGGGTGCAGTTCTGGCATCGCGGGTCCTTGTGCCGACGCAAACGAAAACGCCCCCGGGACTTGCGTTCCGAGGGCGTCGTCAGGCCTCGGAGATCGGGGTGGCCGATCTCCGCAGGGCGGGTATCAGGCCGTTGTCAGCTGGTCTTCCTTGCCGAACGCGCGCGCCAGCCCGTCCATGCGCAGGCATGGCAGCAGTTTGGCGATGGCGACGGAATGCGCGTTCAAGGGAAGTTTCCAGTGGTTGTTGAAACGAGGTGCGCACGATAAACCACGATTTAGTCGCGTGCAACCATTTTGTTCAATTGTTTTCTTCGCTGTTGTGCAATGCCGGCCAGCGGCCGGCACTACCGGGCCTCACGCTTCGGCGCTGGCGGCATCCAGCTGCGCGACATCCTGCACGCTCAGCGACACGTTGGCCGCTGCCAGCAGATCGTGCAGCTGTTCGACGCTGGTGGCGCTGACGATCGGCGCGGTGATCGACGGCCGCGCGATCTGCCATGCCAGTGCGATCTGTGCGGCGCTGACATTGTGCTTGCTGGCCACGTCATCCAGCGCCTGCAGGATGCGCAGGCCGCGCGGGTTCAGATAGCGCTTCACCACCGTTTCGCCACGTGCCGGGCTCTTGGCCGCATCGGCCGGTGTGCGGTACTTGCCGCTGAGGAAGCCACTGGCCAGGGCGTAGTAGCCGATCACGCCGATCTGTTCGCGCTGCACCAGCGGTTCCAGCTCCTTCTCGTAGCCGGCACGGTCGTACAGGTTGTACTCCGGCTGCAGGGTTTCGTAACGCGGCAGCTTGTAGTCGGTGGACACCTTCAGCGCATCGGCCAGGCGCGTGGCGCTGTAGTTGGAGGCACCGATGGCGCGCACCTTGCCGGCTTCGATCAGGCGGCCGAACGCGGCCAGGGTCGCTTCCAGTGGCGTCGACTCATCATCCTCGTGGGCCTGGTACAGATCGATCACGTCGGTCTGCAGGCGGCGCAGCGAATCCTCGACGGCCGCATTGATGTTGTCCGGGGTCAGGCCGGGGCGTTCGGCCCATTTGGCCACCTTGGTCGCCAGCACCACCTTGTCGCGCTTTCCGCTGCGCGCGAACCATTTGCCGATCAGCGTTTCCGATTCGCCGCCGGCGTTGCCCGGCACCCAGGCCGAATACACATCGGCGGTGTCGACCAGGTTGAAGCCGGCGTCGACGAAGGCATCGAGCAGGGCGAAGCTGGCCTTCTCATCGGCGCTCCAGCCGAACACGTTGCCACCGAAGGCGAGCGGACGTACATGCAGGCCGGAACGGCCCAGTTCGCGGGTTGCCGTCATGGGCACGGACTCCTTGGGGGAAGTGCTCCAGAATAGAACGCGTAGTGTGACCGTGCTGCGGCGGCGACCACAAAACAGTGTTCCGCGATACGCACGCGGCTAACGTTTTGTGAACACCTGGGGCGCCGCGGCTGCTAGTCTCGCCGCATCTTCCGCTGGAGTCGCTCCGATGATGCCTGCTTCGTCCCTGCGTGGTTGCCGCCTGCTGCTTGCTTCGGCCCTGCTTGCCGCTGTTCCCGCGTTTGCCGCACCGGCCACGGTCGCGCCGGCGAAGATCGAGGTGTCGCCGGCCATCGACGCGGCGGTGAAGGCGCCCACCCGCGATGCCAACAACGTCAAGCGCGACGGTTTCCGCCACCCGGCGCAGACGCTGTCGTTCTTCAAGGTGACGCCGGAAAAGACCGTCATCGAGATCACCCCCGGCAACGGCTGGTACTCGGAGATCCTGGCGCCGCTGCTGCACGACAAGGGCCACTACGTTGCTGCGGTGGTCGATCCGATGGCGGTGCCCGAAGGCCGCGGCCGTGACTACCAGCAGCGCAGCCGCGACAGCCTGGAAAGGAAGTACGCCGCTGCACCGGCACAGTTCGGCAAGACTGCCGTGGTCGCCTACGATCCGGCCAAGCCGGTGTTCGGCCCGGCCGGTTCAGCCGATGTGGTGCTGACCTTCCGCAACGTGCACAACTGGCGCAAGGCCGGCCAGGCGCAGGGCATGTTCCAGGGCTTCTTCAACGTGCTCAGGCCGGGCGGCGTGCTGGGCGTGGTCGAGCACCGCGCCAAGGCCGACGTGGCCGACGACGATGACACCGGCTATGTCGGCCAGCAGCAGGTGATCGCGATGGCCGAGGCCGCCGGCTTCAAGCTGGACGCGCGCAGTGAGGTCAACGCCAACCCGCGCGACACCAAGGACCACCCGAACGG
Source organism: Stenotrophomonas muris (assembly GCF_052751275.1). Classification (NCBI taxonomy): domain Bacteria; kingdom Pseudomonadati; phylum Pseudomonadota; class Gammaproteobacteria; order Lysobacterales; family Lysobacteraceae; genus Stenotrophomonas; species Stenotrophomonas muris. The sequence continues at coordinate 3,946,548 of NZ_CP199879.1, forward strand.
CGTGTGGACGCTGCCGCCGACCAACCAGCACGACAAGGCCGATGATGCGAAGTACCAGGCGATCGGCGAAAGCGACCGCATGACCCTGCGCTTCATCAAGCCGTAAGAGGGGTGCCGGGCTGGCGCATGCTGACTCTGTAGAGCCGAGCCCATGCTCGGCTGCTGTTGCGTTCCGCCGTGCTGTGCGCGATGAGCCGAGCATGGGCTCGGCTCTACAGCCGAGTGGCGCGTGGCGCGGCATGGGACAATGCGCCATCCGCCGACTGCCGTGCCCGCAATGCTGATCGCCTTCAACAAGCCCTTCAACGTGCTCTGCCAGTTCACCGACCGCAGCGTACCGCCGCGGCCGACGCTGGCCGGGTTCGGCCTGCCGCCGCGCGTGTATGCCGCCGGTCGCCTGGACCATGACAGCGAAGGCCTGCTGCTGCTGACGGATAACGGCACGCTGGCGCACACGTTGACCGACCCGAAGCACAAGGCCGACAAGACCTACTGGGTGCAGGTGGAAGGCACGCCCAGCGATGAGCAGCTGCAACGGTTGCGCGATGGGGTGGAGCTGAATGACGGGCCGACCTTGCCGGCGAAGATCGAGCGCCTCGATCCGGCGCCGTCGCTGTGGACACGCGATCCGCCGGTGCGCTTCCGCAAGACCGTGCCCGATGCCTGGCTGGCGATCACGATCCGCGAGGGCCGCAACCGCCAGGTGCGGCGGATGACCGCGGCAGTGAACCTGCCAACGCTGCGGCTGGTGCGGGTGGCGATGGGGCCCTACCGGCTGGACGACCTGCAGCCGGGGCAGTGGCGGCAGATCGGTTGAAACAGAAAGGGCCGGATACCTCGCGGCATCCGGCCCTCTCGTAGCTGGTAGGGTCAGAGCCCTTCCTGCGGAAGGGGTCTGACCCGGGCAGCTTCACGCGTCGCTGCCGATATCGCTGTGCTCGTCCACCACGGTGTCGTTGCGGCGGTCGCGTGCGTGGATGCGCTGCGCCTGCCCATTCACCACGTGGCCATTGGCAGCCTTCTTCTTCTGCTGCTTGCGGTACAGCGCATAGCCCAGCAGGCCGACGCCGACGGCAGCCGCGGCAATGGTCACGGCCGGGTTGCGGCGGGCGAACTTGGTGGCGACCTTGCCGCCGGTCTTCACTGCGCCGAGGGCGGCGCCGGTCTTGATCCAGTCCGCGTTGCGCAGGCTGCCACCGGCGCTCTTCAGGCCATCGCCGGCGGTGTGGGCCAGCTCCAGGGCGCGCTCCAGAGCGCGGTCGGTGATTACGGTCAGCTTGCTCATGCGGGGGTCCTTTGCCTCGGGTCGAAGTCCAGTGTCGCGTGTTGCCCGTAAACGGTATGTCAGTCGGGGACGCACGTGGTGTGACTTTACCGCAGCCATTCAGGATCAGGCAGGCTCCGCACCCGGTAGTGCCGGCCGCTGGCCGGCAATGCTCTCCGCCTGGTGCCAGGGGGCTGCCGGCCAGCGGCCGGCACTACCAATCAGGTTCCGCGCGGCTTGGCCCGGTGCGTGGCCGTCGCCGTCCACGGATCATCCGGCCATGGGTGGCGCGGGTAACGGCCCTTCATCTCCTTTTTCACTTCGGCGTAGGTGCTTTCCCAGAAGTTGCGCAGATCCTGGGTGACCTGCAGCGGGCGGCCGCCGGGGGAGAGCAGGTGCAGGGTCAGCGGCACGCGGCCATCGGCGATGCGCGGCGTGTCGGCCAGGCCGAACAGTTCCTGCAGCTTCACCGCCAGCACCGGCGGCAGCGGATCGCCGCTCTCGCTGTCCAGCGCATAGGTGATCGGCCGCTCCAGTCCGGACGGCACGGTGATGCGGGTCGGCGCATGACGCTCGACCAACTGCCGTTGTGACCACTCCAGTGGCGATTTCAGCGCCTCGCCGAAGCTGGATTCATCCAGCGTATCCAGTCGCGTCCTGCCGGCGAACGCGGGCTGCAGCCATTGTGCGCGCGTGGCCAGCAGGGCATCGTCGCTGCAGTCGGGCAGGCCGAGCTCGGGCATCCAGCGCCGCAGCGATTCCACCCGGGCCTGCCACTGGCGCAGGCCCTCGGTCCACGGCAGCGCCTGCAGGCCGAGCTCGGCCACCGCATCGGTCAGCGCCTGCGCGGCGTGCTGCGGATCGACCCGGCCGGCCGAGCGGCTGTCCAGCACGATCCGGTCGAAACGGGTCTCGCGCAGCGCCACCAGGGCGCGTCGCTCGCTGTCCCAGCGCACCACGTCTTCGGTGACGAAGCGCTCCGGCCATGCCTTGCGCAGCTGGCCTTCATCCACCGGTGCGGCACGCAGCAGCAGCGCATCGCGCGCCTCGAAGCGCAGTTCGCTGGCCACCAGCCACGGCTCACCGCGCAGGTCACTCAGTTCGTGCAGGCGCGCGCTGCGGCCATTGGCCAGCAGGTAGCGCAGCGGATCGCCGGGATGCTGGAAACCGATCCGGTCGGGAAAGGCGTGTGCAAGCAGATCGCCCAGTTCGTGCGCCTCGATGCTGGCCGGCGGCGTAGCCTCGCAGCGCAGGCGGCGACGCCACTGCTTGGCGGCGGCATCAATGGCGGCCAGCCCGCTGCGGTTGGCATCGCCCGGCGCGCGGCCAGTGCGGAACGCGGCCAGTGCGCGCCAGCGGGCCGCCAGCGCGTCACCGCCCTGGCGCAGCGGGTCGCGCGCTTCCAGCAGGGCGGCCAGATCGGCGGCCAGCGCCTGCGCGCGGGCATCGGGCGCTGCCAGCAGCATCGCCGCCATCCGCGGGTGCGTACCCAGCGCCAGTACACGGCGCCCGAGTGCGGTGATCGCGCCCGAGTCCGACAGTGCACCCAGGCGCTGCAGCAGTTCGCGCGCCGCGCCCATCGGGCCGGCCGGTGGCGGATCGAGGAAGCGCAGGTCACTGCTGCCCCAGGCGGCCAGTTCCAGCGCCAGTCCGGCCAGTTCCACCTGGTCGATCTCGGCGCGGCGCTGCGGCTCCAGCCGCTGCGACTGCGGCCACAGCCGCCAGGCCACGCCTTCGGCGACGCGACCGGCGCGGCCGGCGCGCTGGTCGGCCGACGCCTGCGCGATGGCCACCACGTCCAGCCGGGTGAAGCCGCTGTTGGGGTCGTAGCGCGGCTCGCGCGCCTGGCCGCTGTCGATCACCACGCGCACGCCGGGCAGGGTCACCGACGACTCGGCGACGTTGGTCGCCAGCACCACGCGACGGCGGCCATCGCTGGCGGCCTGCAACACGCGCGCCTGTTGTTCCACCGGCAGCTCGCCATGCAGCGCCAGCACCTCGACGTTGCCATCGAGTGACTCCTGCAGGCCGGCCTGGACGCGCGCGATCTCGCGCTGGCCGGGCAGGAACACCAGCAGGTCACCGGGGTGCTCGGCCAGCGCCTGCTGCACCGCGCGGCGCACCTGCAGTTCCAGGGCTTCATCGCGGCGCGCCGGGAAGTGGCTGATCGCCACCGGATAACTGCGGCCCTCGCTGCTCAGCCGCGGCGCATCGAGGAAGCGTGCCAGCCGCTCGCCGTCCAGCGTGGCCGACATCACCACCAGGCGCAGGTCGTCGCGCAGCTGCGCCTGCACGTCCAGCGCCAGCGCCAGGCCCAGATCCCCACTGAGATGGCGCTCGTGGAATTCATCGAACAGGATCGCGCCGACGGTTTCCAGCATCGGGTCGTCCTGCAGCATCCGGGTCAGGATGCCCTCGGTGACCACCTCGATGCGGGTGCGCGCGGATACCTTGTTCTCGAAGCGGATGCGGTAGCCGACCGTGCCGCCGACCTCCTCACCCAGCTGCCGTGCCATGAACAGCGCCGCGCTGCGCGCGGCGACCCGGCGTGGTTCCAGCAGGATGATCTTGCGGCCCTGCAGCCACGGCGCGTCGAGCAGCGCCAGCGGCACCTGGGTGGTCTTGCCGGCACCGGGCGGGGCCTCCAGCACCAGCCGTGGTTGCACGGCCAGCTGCTGCTGGATCTGCGGCAGCAGCGGGGAAATCGGGAAGAGCGGGGCGTTCATATGCAAAGGATAAGGGGCCACGGCAGGCGCAGGTACAATGCGCGGGCACTTTTCCCCCGCGATGACCATGCACCTGATCGATATCGGCGCCAACCTGACCCACGACTCCTTCGACCGCGACCGCGATGCCGTGCTGGACCGCGCGCGCCAGGCCGGCGTGGTGCAGATGGTCATCACCGGTGCCAGCCGCGAGCACTCGCCACTGGCCCTGCAGTTGGCCCAGCAGCACCCCGGCTTCCTGTACGCCACCGCCGGCGTGCACCCGCACCACGCGGTGGAATACACCGAGGAATGCGATGCCGAAATGCGCGCGCTGCATGCCCACCCGGAAGTAGTGGCGGTGGGGGAGTGCGGGCTGGACTACTTCCGCGATTTCTCGCCGCGCCCGGCCCAGCACCGCGCGTTCGAGCGCCAGCTGCAGCTGGCCGCGGACAATGGCAAGCCCCTGTTCCTGCACCAGCGCGATGCGCATGCCGATTTCATGGCACAGATGAAGAACTTCGAAGGCCGCATCGGCCCGGCGGTGGTGCATTGCTTCACCGGTGAGCGTGACGAGCTGTTCGACTACCTGGACCAGGACTGGTACATCGGCATCACCGGCTGGCTGTGCGACGAGCGCCGTGGCGCGCACCTGCGCGAACTGGTGAAGAACATCCCGGCCAACCGCCTGATGATCGAGACCGACGCACCGTACCTGCTGCCGCGCACGCTGAAGCCGATGCCGAAGGACCGCCGCAACGAACCGATGTTTCTCTCGCACATCGTGGAAGAACTGGCGCGTGACCGTGGCGAGGACGTGGCAGTGACCGCCGCGAATGCAACGGCCGCGACGCGTACGTTCTTCCGCCTGCCCGGCGCAGGTTGATGGTAGTGCCGGCCGCTGGCCGGCAATACGGTTGATTGCCGGCCAGCGGCCGGCACTACCGGAGCAGGTCGCGCAGGCCCTCACGGTAGCTGGGGAACCGCGGCGCCCACGCCAGTGCTTCACGCGTGCCACGGCTGTCGATGCGCTTGTTGCTCTGGTAGAAGCGTCGCAGGGTCGGGCTGAGTGCAGGGTCGTCCCATGCCACGGCAGGTGGCATCGCAAACCCGCCCAGCTGCGCGGCGAAGGCCAGTACCTCCTGCGGCGGTGCCGGCTCGTCATCGGCCGGCAGATACAGGCCATCCACGCACGGCCGCTGCATCGACGCGATAACGACCGTCACCAGGTCATCCACGTGCAGCCGGTTGAATAGCAGCCCGGGACGCACTACGTGGCGGGCACGTCCCTGCGCCAGCTGCAGCAGCGCATTGCGCCCCGGCCCGTACAGGCCGGGCAGGCGGAACACTGCCGATGCGATGCCGCGTTCTCCTGCAAGCGCACGCCATTGCGCTTCGGCCCGCAGGCGCTGCACGCCGGCTGCTTCAGTGGCATCGGCTGCGCTGCGCTCGTCGACCCAGCCGCCGGCGCGGTCGGCATACACCGAGGTGGACGACAGATAGCCCACCCAGCGCAATGCCGGGCTGGCCCGCAGCGCGGGCAACAGCAGGCGCAGCGCAGGATCGCCATCGGCGTCGGGTGGCACGCTGCACAGTACGGCCTCGGCCTGCGCGATCTCATCGAGCAGGGCGGGCGATGGCGTGGCATCGGCACCCAGCGGATGGCGACGCAGACCATCGCGTGGTGCCGATGCGGGATCGCGTACCGTGCCGGCGACGTGTGCGCCCAATGCCTGCAGATGTCGGGCCATCGCACCGCCACTCCAGCCCAGCCCGAGGATCAGCACCCGTGAGGGCGATGCACTGGCGGCGGAGATGATGCTCACGCGCCGCGCAGTGCCTGGTAGGCCTGCAGGCTGCTGTAGGCGACCTGCAGCAGCAGGGCTTCCTGGTCGGCCTTGCGCGCGCGGGCCAGCATGTCGCCGACGATCTGTTCGGCCTCCACCTGTTGGCCGGCTTCCAGGTCACGCAGCATCGATGCCTTCAGTGCCGAGCCGGCCTGGGTCAGGGTGCCGCGCGCGGTGTCCTGCGCGGCCACGGGAACCGGTTCACCGGCGGCTTCGGCCACGGCCAGGCATTCGTCGTACAGGCCGCGCACGATCGCCTCGCCATCATCGGTGGCAACGATGGTGCCGATGTCGGCGCGCAGCAGGCAGGTCGCCGCCGCCAGCGCGGTAAGGAAGGTGTACTTGATCCATTGTTCCTGGCCGATGTGTTCGCTGGCCAGGTGATCAAGATGGGCCTGCGCGCAGACCGCAGCGAAGGCGCGCACGCGCGCCGAGGCCGCGCCGCTGTCGCGCTCGCCGAAGGTGAGCTTGGCCGGTTTGCCCAGGTGCAGCACCGCACCGTCGGGGGCCTTGGTGGCGCTGATGAAGCACAGGCCACCAAGCACGGCGTCGCGGCCGAAGCGCGCGTCCAGTGCGTTGTAGTGATGCAGGCCGTTGAGGATCGGCAGCACGGTGGTGCCTGCGCCCACGGCCGGGGCAATGGCGTCGATCGAGCTGTCCAGGTCGTAGGCCTTGCAGCTGAGGATGACCAGGTCGAACGGCTTCTGCGCGGCCAATGCGGGCAGTGCATCAGCGGTGACATGCTGCACGGGGAAGCTGGCATCGCCGAGCGGGCTGCGGATGACCAGGCCGTCGCGATCCAGCTGGGCGGCGCGCGCGGGGCGCACGAGGAAGGTCACGTCCACACCGGCCTGGGCCAGGCGACCACCGAAGTAACCGCCGGTACCGCCGGCGCCGAGGATCAGGATGCGCATTGCACGTTCACCGTGTTCTGGGGAATCAGGATTTCGATTGTGCCGGAGATCGCGGCCAACGGCGGTGCCACTCGTGGTGGTTCGCGGAAAGCACGGTTCAGTGGGGTTGGCCGGGTGCGGCCACCACGGAAGACAGATCAGGAGCGGAAGCGGGCCGCTCGCTGCGCGAGCGCGTGTAGAACCGCGCTCAGGGCAGCTGTTCGCTGAAGCCTTCGGTGTATCCCAATAGAAGCGTGGTGCGGGAGGACAGCGTTGCAGCCAGTTGTGACCAGGTGTCGTGCGTTCCGGCAGCGTAGACGCGCTGCAGGTCCGCGACCAGAGCGTCCGCTTCCGCAGGCGACGGCGCGCTGTCACGCTGGAAGCCCAGCCACGATGCGCCAAGCCCGAACAGGCGGTAGTCGTAATGCTCTTGCAGGTGCCGGATCAGGGCGTGGTTCTGGAAGATGTTCCAGTCCGCGCTGAAGTAGCCGTTGGGCAGGGCGGCGATCAGCAGGTCGTCACGATCCACGGGCACCTGTTGCACGCAGACCACCTCGTCGACGATGAGATCCGGTGCGGCATTGGCCGCGACCAATGCCTCGATGTCTGCGTCATTGCACATCAGCGTGCCCGCCAGCGTGCTCCATTCCAGCCGATGCGTCGAATGCTCAAGCTGCGCGACCACATGCGCCAGCAACCGCCCGCGTGCCGCCAACGCATCGTCGGGGGTTGCCGGGTCTTCGTCCTCGTAGAGCGCGATGCGCGCGTCGTCTGATGCGTGCATGCTGGTGTAGCGGCACTGGCCGGCATCATCGAGCGTGCACAGGTAGCGATACCGGGGATCAGCCGCGTGCCGCGAGGCCAGGTATTCCAGCACCTCATCCAGCGTGGGTGAATCGCCCAGCAACGCATGGCTGAAGGCATCGATGGGGCCGTCCGACACGGCTTTGTCCAGCGCAATGGAAGTGATCTTCATCGCCACAGCCTAGCTGCAATCCCGAACGAGAAAAGCGGAACATCGGCTTTGCCGTGAAAGCTCCATCCACGCATGGCGTCGATCCATCGTGTCGACCAAGGTCGACACCTACCAGCAGCAGCGGAGAACGACATCCCGGCAGATCGCCGGAATTTGTCGAAGGCGGGGTGGGTCCGATTGCGGGGGTGTCCGCGGCATGGATGCCGCGGCCAAGCCCCCAGGGATGGGTTTACGGCGTCCCCCGCAATCGGACCCACCCCGCCATCCCCCGGATAGTCAGCTTTTGCCGTTGCCGTTGCCGTTGCCGTTGAAGTTGAAGTTGACGTTGATTCGGCGGGTGCAGGGCCGCAGGCCCTGCAGGCCACCCTTAGCTGCGCATGCCCACGCCACGGCGCAGCAGCCACAACGCCAGCGCCGTCAGCGCCACCACGAAGCCGATCATCAACCCATAGGCCACCGGCAGCGGCACATCGCTGCTGCCCAGCAGGCCATAGCGGAACGCATTGACCATGTAGAAGATCGGGTTCGCGTGCGTGGCCGCTTCGGCCCAGCCCGGCAGCAGCTTCACCGAATAGAACACGCCACCCAGGTAGGTCAGCGGGGTCAGGATGAAGGTCGGCACGATCGCCACGTCGTCGAACTTCTTCGCATACACCGCATTGATGAAACCGGCCAGCGAGAAGATCGTCGCGCCCAGGATCACCGTGGTCAGCATCACCAGCGGGTGCGGAATGCGCACCGGGGTGAAGAACATCGCGATGATCAGCACGATCACGCCCACCATCAGGCCGCGCAGCACGGCGCCGGCCACGTAGCCCCACAGGATCACCCAGTTCGGCATCGGGCTGACCAGCAGCTCTTCCACGTGGCGGCCGAACTTGGCACCGAAGAACGAGGAACTGATGTTGCCGTAGCTGTTCTGGATCACGCTCATCATCACCAGGCCCGGCACGATGAACTGCATGTACGTGTAGCCGCCCATGTCACCCACGCGCGACCCGATCAGGTTGCCGAAGATCAGGAAGTACAGGGTCATGGTGATCGCCGGCGGCACCAGGGTCTGGCCCCAGATGCGCATGATGCGGGCGACTTCGCGGCGCACGATGGTCATCAGTGCGATGCGGTTGCGCTGGCCGTCGGTCAGCTCGGTGGTGCTCATGCAGGCTTCTCCAGGTTGCCGGTGAGGCGCACGAACAGCTCCTCCAGGCGGTTGCTCTTGGTACGCATCGAACGCACGCGGATACCGGCCTCGTTGAGCGTGGCGAACACGCGGTTGAGGTCCATTGCGCGCGGCATGTCGATGTCCAGCGTGTGCGGGTCCGGCGCGGTCAGGGTCGCGCCCTCGATCACCGGCAGCTGCGCCGGCAGGTCACCGTCGATGTCCAGCAGGAAGCCCTCCACGTCCAGCTTGGCCAGCAGGGTGCGCATCGGCCCCTGCTCGACGATCTGGCCATGGTTGATGATCGCCAGGTGGCGGCACAGGTACTCGGCTTCTTCCAGATAGTGCGTGGTGAGGATGATCGTGGTGCCGGCAGCGTTGATCTCCTTCAGCACGCGCCACATGTCGCGGCGGATCTCGATGTCCACGCCGGCGGTCGGCTCATCCAGGATCAGCAGGCGTGGGCGGGTCATCATTGCGCGGGCGATCATCAGCCGGCGCTTCATGCCGCCGGACAGCGTGCGGCTCATCACCTGCGCCTTTTCCCACAGGTGGGCCCGCTTCAGTTCCTCTTCGGCGCGCTGCTCCGCTTCCTCGCGCGGCACGCCGTAGAAGCCGGCGTAGTTCACCAGGATGTCGAAGGGCTTTTCGAACAGGTTGAAGTTGATTTCCTGCGGCACCAGCCCGATCAGGCGCATGGTGGCGCTGCGGTTGCGCACCAGGTCGCTGCCGAACACCTCCACCTGGCCCTCGCTGAGGTTGACCAGGGAGCTGATGATGCCGATCAGGGTCGACTTGCCGGCACCGTTGGGGCCCAGCAGGGCGAAGAAGTCGCCCGGGGCCACTTCCAGGGAAACCCCCTTCAGGGCCTGGGTGCCGTTGTCGTAGGTCTTGCGCAGGTCGCGCACGCGCAGGGCGGGCGCCGTATCGTTCTGGGATGCCAAGCTCGAAGCCTTCGCGCCCATGGGCTGGCGCTGGAGAGGGGCGGGGAGGGGCTATTATAGAAGACCCCGAGGGCTTGCCCCGGCTACACACTGTCCCGAAAAGTCGTGCCTGTTCAATTCCCCCTCAAGCTGGTCGGCCGCCGCATGCTGGCCCCGACCGTCGGCCACTACCAGTTCGTGCGTGACGATGGGCAGCCGCTGGATTTCCAGCCCGGCCAGTTCATCCAGGTCCATTTCAGCTACGCCGATGGCACCGAAACCAAGCGCAGCTACTCGCTGGCGACCATTCACGACCACGCACTGGGCCCGGGCGAGGCGGTGGATATCGCGGTCAGCTTCGTGCCCGGTGGCGCCGCCACCGCGCTGTTCGAGGCGCTGGAGCACGGCGGCCAGATCAGTGCATCCGGCCCCTACGGCCGCTTCTGCCTGAATCCCGGTGACCACAATGCCCGCTACCTGCTGATCGCCACCGGTACCGGCGTTACCCCGTACCGCTCGATGCTGCCGCTGCTGGAAAAGGCCATGGCCGAACGTGGTGCGCAGATCGTGCTGCTGCAGGGCGCGCGCAGCCCGGGCGAGCTGCTGTACAGCGAGGACTTCTACAGCTTCGCCGAAAAACACCCGAACTTCCGCTATGTTCCGTGCCTGTCGCGCGAACTGCCCGCCGATCCGCATCCGGACGTGCAGCACGGTTACGTGCAGCAGGCGCTGGCCGGTTTCACGCCGGACCCGGCCACGGACATCGCCTACCTGTGCGGCAACCCGGACATGGTCGATGCCTGCGCCGAGCTGCTGAAGGCCGCCGGCCTGGGCAACCCGCAGATCCGCCGCGAGAAGTACGTCAGCAGCAAATAGGTCCGGCTGGCGCCGGCCGCTGGCCGGCAACCCCACGAACCTGGTAGTGCCGGCCGCTGGCCGGCAACCGCACGAACCCCGGTAGTGCCGGCCGCTGGCCGGCAACGGCATGAACCCCGGTAGTGCCGGCCGCTGGCCGGCAACCGCACGAACCTGGTAGTGCCGGCCGCTGGCCGGCAACCGCACGAACCCCGGTAGTGCCGGCCGCTGGCCGGCAACCCTGGAAACCGGAGGCGACCCCACGCCGCCCCCGGTGCCCTGCCTTCAGTACTCGATCCAGGCATCACGCCAGGCAGAGCCGGTACCCGGGCGGTAGGCCTCTGCATTGATGTTGCACCAGGCGCCTTCCGGGAACGGGCGGCAGGCATACAGCTTGCCGTCGGTGCCCTTCACCACGGTCTGGCCCGGCGTGTAGCTGCCGATACCCGCGGGGTATACGAAGTCGTAGTCGTCAGCCGGCGGCGGATCGATCGGATCGACCGGATCCGGCACGCGGGTATCGAGCTGGAACAGGTGGCCTGGCTTCAGATAGACGCGGTTCCCGGTAGCCGAGGCGACGGGCGTGATCACGCCGTTCTTCATCACCCCCACGCGCGCCTGCTGCGCAGCGCCATTGACCTTGCGGGCCAGTGCCAGCGGCCACTGGTTCGCAGCGGTCTGGCCGGCGGCAAGGGTGATCTGCGGGCTTTCCAGATCGTTGCCCTGGGCGTTGAAGACCCGCAGGGTCAGGATGGTGCCCACGTCCAGCGCACCACGGGCAGTGACCGGACCCGCGTCCTGCCACTGCGGCGGCGGGGTCACACCACCGTCCCCCTCGAAGCGCACGTCTGCGCAGGTATAGAACGCCTCGCCCGAATCCGAGCGCTGCCAAGTGTTGTAGATGATGTGCTGGCCGCTGCGCTTGGGTAGCGGGCAGTCCAGCTTGTAAACGTCACCGGAGACCGGCACGTTGCCCAGCGTGCAGAATTCCTGCAGGTCGGCCCAGCGCAGCGGGCTGCCCGGTTGCCAGCCATCGCGGGTGACATAGAACTTCCACTCGCGGGTGGCATGCGGGGCCGGCGCCTTGAACTCGAACGTGTAGCGGCCACGGGCGTCGGCACGGATCGGCGAGGTCTGCCAGTCACTGCGGTTCAGATCCAGGCCGCGGTACTTGCTGTTGCCGCCGCTGCACAACTCGCCATCGGGCACGACGGCCTGGTGGTTGCCATGGGCCTCGGCCTGGTTGATCCCGGCCCAGTCATAGAACGGTTGCGCACCACCGATGGCCTTGGCGGCAGCGCAGGCGGGGTTGGTCGGATTCTCGGGATTGCCCTGGTAACAGGCATAGACACGGCTGGCGGGTTTGGACAGGGTGCCGTGGGCGAACGCGCTGCCAGAGGTGGCAATGCCTGCGATCACAGACAGCGCGATGACGGTCCGGTGTGACAGATGCATGGAGATCTCCTGAGGGTGGTGAAACCCCGCGAAGTCTCGACATCCCACCCGCCCGCATCCATCGGATTACGTTGAAAAAAGCATCGCGTGGTTGCATATGGGAACGGCTTCCCACTCACACGCTGGCGCGTCTCACGCTATGCAGGGAACGGCGCTCTGCCACCGTTCCCTGTACCCGGTCTCAGTATGCAATCCACGCATCGCGCCAGGCCGCACCCACACCCGGCCGGTACGCCTCGGCGTTGACGTTGCACCATGCACCTTCCGGGAACGGGCGGCAGGCGTACAGCTTGCCGTCGCTGCCCTTCACCACGGTCTGGCCCGGCACATAGCTGCCGATGCCCGCCGGGTACACGTGGTCGAAATCACCGCCCGGTGACGGTGTACCCGGGTCGGGCACCTGGGTATCGAGCTGGAAGCGGTTGCCGTCCTTCAGGTACACGCGGTTGTCGGTGGCCGAGGCGGTCGGCGTGATCACGCCATTGGCAAGCACGCCCACGCGCGCGTGCTGGGCACTGCCATTGACCTTGCGGGCGAGCACCAACGGCCACTGCGCGGGTGCGGTCTGGCCGCTGGCCAGGGTGGCCTCCACACGTTCGACGTCATTGCCGTTGGCGTTGAACACGCGCAGCGCCAGCGTCGTGCCAACCGGCAGCTCACTGCGTGCGGTGACCGGGCCGGCGTCCTGCCATTGCGGTGCCGGTGCGGTCCCTCCGCCTCCCTGGAATCGCACGTCCATGCAGGTATAGAACGCCTCGGTCGAATCCGAGCGCTGCCAGGTGTTGTAGATCACATGCTGGCCGGTGCGCTGCGGCAACGTGCACTGAAGCTTGTAGGTGCCGTCGGCCGACAGCGGCGTATTGCCCAGCGTGCAGAACTCCTGCAGGTCGGCCCAGCGCAGCGGGCTTCCCGGCTGCCAGCCTTCGCGGGTAACGAAGAAGCGCCAGTCGCGCGTGGCGTGTGGTGCGGTCGCCTTGAACACGAAAGTGAACTTGCCATTGGCATCGGCCTGGATCGGCGTGGTCTGCCAGTCACTGCGGTTCACGTCCAGGCCGCGGAAGGTCGGGTTGTTGCCGCTGCACAGCTTCCCGTCGGGCACCACGGCCTGATGGTTGCCGTTGGCGTTGGCCTGGTTGATGCCGTTCCAGTCGTAGAACGCCTGTGAACCGCCAATCGCTTTTGCAGCGGCACAGGCCGGGTTGGTCGGGTTCTCGGGATTGCCCTGGAAGCAGGCATAGACGCGGCTGACCGGCGTGGTCATCGTGCCGTGGGCGAACGCGCTGCCGGCCAGGCACAGGCCCGCAGCGGCGAACGAGGTGGCCAGCAACAGCGGTGTGGATCGGAATGACATGGCGCATCCTTGTGGTCGTCGAAAGGGAACGGTGACCGCAGGAGCTGCGCTGCGCGGCGGACTTTCGGCGGCACCACGGCGAGTATCGAGCCGCACTGCAGGCGACGGAACCATCGCAGTGCCGATCCGTGACTGCGCATGTGAAGCCCTTCCCGCAGGCTTCACGCAGGGCTGAACGGATGCGCTGGACGTCACGTGACCGGCGTGGCATCGATCACGTCATGGAGATCACGCGACGCAGTCCCGGTACCCACCCGATCTGCCTGGCACGAGAAACAGCCATGCGCCGCGTTGTGCAGCTGCACGAACGCCACCGACGGGTCGGCAAACAGTGCATCCAGGTGGTCGGCCACCTCGGTGCCCGCGCAGACCTGGGCACCGCACATCAGCGCGGCGTGGTCATAGGCACGCATCGAGATCATCCGGCGCTGCACATACGGGGGCACCTCGCCCGGCGGCAGGACGCAACGGGTCACGCCGCGCTGCACGAAGATCGGGCCGGCGGCGCGGTACGGCGAATGCAGCGGCAGGTGGACGTGGGACAGCAGGAGCAGCTCGCTGCCAGGCGCGGGGTCGCTCAGGCTGATCCGGCAGGGATGTCCGCCGTTGGCGCCGGCCCAGCGACGCTGGATGCCGAGCGTGGCGAGCGCGCTGTCGCTCATCTCGAACAGGTGCAGGAAAGGGCGGTGGTCGATGCCGCCGAGGTACCACGCGTGCATGGGCGTCTCCTTGGGTTTTCCGCGGATTGTGCGCATGCGCCGGTCGCCGTGCTCGCCGTTTTCAGACCCCGCATCGCCCTCGGGCCGGAACACTGGCCCTTGGGGTGCTGCTGGCCGCCGCCGATGCCGCCCTGCACGGGCCAAGGCCGAGCGCGGGACTGCCAGGTCTGCGCGCCGTCGGCGGCGGATTCGTCATTGCCCATCGCCGTCGGCGCGCTGCCCGTGTAAGTTGGGTCACATCTTCCGCGGCAGCCCGTCGTGGTCGACAGGAACGTCCTCCAGGGGAAACGAGCACGATGCAAAGACACCACCTCGCGCTGGCCGGGATGCTGGCCAGCCTGATGCTTGCCGGGTGCAGCCAACCGCCGCCGGCCGCCGCCGGAAGCGCCAGCGATGCACCCAGCCGCCGCTTCGGCACGATCGACTTCCAGCCCTGCACGTTGTCCACCGAAGGCGCCAGCGCCAACGTGGAGGCGCAGTGCGCCACCCTGCAGGTGCCGGAGAACCGGGCCCAGCCCGATGGCCGCCGGATCGGCCTGCGCATCGCCTGGCTGGAATCGGGCAGCAGCGGCGCCAGCCAGCCCGACCCGGTGTTCTTCCTGGCCGGCGGCCCCGGCCAGGCGGCCAGCGAGGTGGCGGTCATCGTCGATACCGCACTGCGCCAGGTGCGCAAGCAGCGCGACGTGTTCCTGATCGACCAGCGCGGCACCGGCGGCTCCAACCCGCTCAGCTGTCTGGGCGCAGATGGCAAGCCGCTGCAGATGGACGAGGATGCCGCGCCTTCCGAGGCATCGCTGCGCGACTACGCCCAGCGCTGCGCCGCATCGCTGCAGGGGCGTGCCGATGCGCGCTTCTACACCACCACCGAGGCGATCGCCGATCTGGATGCGGTGCGTGCGGCGCTCAGTGTGGACCAGCTGAACCTGGTTGGCGGCTCCTACGGTACCCGCGTGGCCCAGCGCTATGCCGGGGCCTATCCGCAGCACACCCGCAGCATCGTCATCGATGGCGTGGTACCGAACGAGCTGGTGGTCGGTGGCGACTTCGCGACCACCTTCGAGGATGCGATCGCCCTGCAGTCGGCGCAGTGCCGCAAGGATGCCGCGTGCAGCAAGCGTTTCCCGACCGACACCCGCGCGCAGCTGCGCAGCGTGGTCGACACCCTGCGCCGTGCACCGGTCTCGGTCGAGTATCGCGACCCGGGTACCAACGCACCGCGGCAGGATGTCCTGACGCCGGACAGCGTGGTCGGCCTGGCCTTCGCCTTCTCCTACGTGCCGCAGTATTCCTCGCTGCTGCCACTGGTGCTGGATGAAGCCGCGCACGGTCGTTATGCCCCGTTGGCATCGCTGGCGCGCGGCGCGAACCGCAGCATGGATTTCCAGATCAACCGCGGCATGCAGTGGTCGGTGATCTGCAGCGAGGATGCGCCGCGCTACCACGCGCCGGCCGAGGACCCCGAGCGGCTGTTCGGCAACGAAGTGGCCAGCGCCTTCTTCGCCGCCTGCCCGGTGTGGCCGCACCGTCCGGCGCCGGCAACCGATGCCGTGCCGCTGCGCAGCGACGTGCCGGCACTGCTGCTGTCCGGTGAGCTGGACCCGGTGACCCCCCCGCGCTACGCCGCACAGGTGCTCAAGGGCCTGCCCAATGGCCGTGCGCTGGTCGCCCGTGGCCAGGGCCATGGCACGTTGACCGCCGGCTGCATGCCGCGGCTGCTCGGCCAGTTCATCGACAAGACCGATGCCAAGGCGCTGGATGCCGGCTGCCTGGACACGCTGAGCTACGTGCCGGCGTTCACCTCGTTCAACGGATGGGAACCATGATCGTCGCCGACAACCTGCACAAGGCCTTCGATACCCGCACGGGCCGCATCCAGGCGGTCGCCAACGTCGGCTTCCGCGCCGGCGATGGGCAGATCACCGGCCTGCTCGGCCCCAACGGTGCCGGCAAGACCACCACCATGCGCATGCTCTACACGCTGATGACCCCTGACCAGGGCAGCATCAGCGTCGATGGCATCGATGCCGCCGGCAATCCGGTGGAGGTACGTCGCCACCTGGGCGTACTGCCCGATGCGCGCGGCGTCTACAAGCGTCTGACCGCGCGCGAGAACATCGCCTACTTCGGCGAGCTGCATGGCCTGTCGGCCGAGCGCATCCGCGAACGCATCGAGGTGCTGTCGCACGCGCTGGACATGGGCGACATCCTCGACCGGCAGACCGATGGCTTCTCGCAGGGCCAGCGCACCAAGACCGCGATTGCCCGCGCGCTGGTGCACGATCCGCGCAACGTCATCCTCGACGAACCGACCAACGGCCTGGACGTGATGACCACGCGCGCGCTGCGCCGCTTCCTGCTGGGCCTGCGCGAAGAGGGTCGCTGCGTGATCCTGTCCAGCCACATCATGCAGGAGGTGGGCGCGTTGTGTGACCACATCGTGATCATCGCCAAGGGCACGGTGATGGCCGCCGGCAGCGCCGATGATCTGCGTGCGCAGGCCGGTGAAGCCAATCTTGAGGACGCGTTCGTGAAACTGATCGGCAGCGAAGAGGGCCTGCACGCATGAGCATGATGTCGACCCTGATGACGGTGATGCGCAAGGAACTGCGCGACCTGTCGCGTGACCGCCGCACGCTGCTGCTGACCCTGCTGTTCGGGCCGCTGCTGTACCCGGTGCTGCTGCTGGGCATGGGCAAGCTGGCCGAGAGCCGGGTGCGCACCCAGATCGAGGAGCCGTTGCAGATCCCGACGATCGGCGCGGAGAACGCGCCGAACCTGGTGCGCTTCCTCGCCGCACAGGGCCTCAATGCCGCACCGGCGCCGAAGGACCTGGCCGAGGCCATCCGCAGCCAGGATATCGATGTGGCGCTGCGCATCAGCGGGGACTTCGGCAAGGACTGGGCCGAGGGCAAGCCGGCGCTGGTGGAGGTGATCAAGGACAGCACGCGTCGCGCGGCCGAGGTACCCAGTGCACGCCTGGAGGCGGCGCTGGCCACCTACAACGGCCAGGTCGGTGCCTTGCGCCTGATGGCACGCGGCATCGATGCACAGGTGGCACGCCCGCTGGACGTGGCACGCCAGGACCTGGCCAGTGCCGAAGCCAAGCGCGGCATGATCCTGTCGATGCTGCTGCCGGTCCTGCTGACGCTGACCTCGTTCATCGGGGGCGCCTACCTGGTGATGGACGCCACCGCCGGCGAGCGCGAGCGGCAGTCGCTGGAACCCCTGCTGGCCACGCCGGGCTCCCGCAGCGCGATCGTCAGCGGCAAGATCGCCGCCGCCTGCGTGGTCGGTTTCGTGTCGCTGCTGCTGACCCTGGTCGCGTTCAAGGTGAGCGCGCAGATCGCACCCGGCAACATCGGCCGCCAGTTCAACATGAACGTCGGCTCGATGCTGCAGATGCTGCTGGTGATGCTGCCGATGCTGCTGATCGGTACCTCGCTGCTGACCTTCCTGTCGGCCGCGGCCAAGAGCATGAAGGAAGCGCAGAGCCACATGACCTGGCTGATGCTGCTGCCGATGCTGCCCGGCTACGCACTGGTGGCCTACCCGCTGAAGAGCGAACTGTGGCAGTACGCCGTGCCGTTCCTGTCGCAGAACCAGATGCTGCTGAAGGTGATCCGCCACGAGACCATCACCCCGACGGTCTGGGCGATCTACCTTGGTGCCAGCCTCGGCCTGGCCGCCGTGCTGTGGTTCGCCGCCGTGCGCCGCTACCACAACGAGCGCCTGGCCATCTCCGGCTGACCCCAAAAAAGGGGACGGAGGGGATTAAGTCGTTTCTGCCCCTCCCGTCCCCTCCTTGCGCGGGCGGCCTTGTCTTCGCATCGCCACCGGCCGCCCGAGCATCTTCTCTACCATCCGCAGGAACGCAGCATCCCCCAACGGACGCTGTTTGGCGCTATGACTGCGGATTGCGGGCAGATCGGCGGACGCATTCACATCGCGCAGGAATCGCGCATACACCGTCGTCCTGTTGCGAGCGGTCGCGGCCAACGCTCTGAATGCGGGATGCGGGGTCAGCATGGGGTCATCGCGTCGTTGAAGGTTGCCGTGCACGCTGGACCACGGATGATCTTCAGCACTGACCGCAATGCCGGCACGAACGGGATTGCGTTCGATGTAGCGGTATACGCTGAGCAGGTAAGCGTCGCTGTCGATCATCGAGGAATGGAAGCGGCCCTGCCACAGGGGACCGGTGCGGCCGTGCCGCTGGTTGAAAGCCTGTACATAGTTGTTGCCCTGCATGCGCATTGCATCGGCCAGCCCACGCTGCGTGGATGGCGTGGCCAGCAGGTGGATGTGGTTGTCCATCAGTACGTAGGCATGCAGTGCGACGCGGTGCTTGAGGAAAGCGCTGTGCAGCAGATGCAGGAACAGTTGCCGGTCGATGTCGTCGACAAAGATCGCACCCTTGTTCACACCGCGCTGGACCACGTGATAGGCCTGGCCGGCCAGCATCAGGCGCGCTTGTCGGGGCATGGGATTCCCAGGTCGAAGGGGGCCTCAGCCTGGCATCGGCACCGTGGCGTAGGGCATCAGGTAATGCCGCGCAGGCGTATCGGAGGAGTCAGAAGCGACTTAATCCCCTCCGTCCCCTTTTGCGTACCGCGCGGGCGTTACCCCCATCTCGCGCTTGAATACGTTGATGAAGGAACTGGGGGTGTCGTAGCCCATCGACAGGGCGACGCTGATCACCGGCTCGCCTGCCAGCAGGCGTGGCAGTGACAGCAGCACGCGCAGGCGCTGCCGCCACTGGCCCAGGGCCATGCCTGTTTCGGCCTGCCAACGGCGGGCGAGGCTGCGGCTGGACAGTCCGCTGGCGGCTGCCCACGCTTCGACGCTGCGCAGGTCGTCCGGCGAACGCGCCAGCGCCGCCGCGATCCGCCGCAACCGGCGATCCCGCGGCTGTGGCAGGGCAAATGGCAAGGGAGTGCTGGCACGGATCTCATCGGCGATGACGCCGGCCAGGCGTGCCTGCGCAGCGTCCAGTGCCTGATGCGGCCAGCGCAGTGCGCGCGTCACCGCCGCCTGCAACAGCGCATCGGGTTGGAAAATACGGGGCAGCGGGGGCAGATCCAGGCCGGTATCGGCGCGGACGTACAGGCTCCAGCCATCGAATGCGTCTGCCCCGAGCAGCGCATGGGGCAGCAGCGGCGGTATCCAGGCAACGTGCCCGGCCGGAAGCAGCCACTGCAGATTCCCGGCTTCGATCCGCAACAGGCCCTGATGGGCGCCCAGCAATTGACCGCGCCGGTGTTGGTGGCGGGCGGTGCGCCGCCTCCCGGGCACGCGCAGCTGGCCGGCCAGCACGATGGGGCCGTCGTCGGCGTCCGCCAATGCCGGATCAATCAAGCCGGTCGGTGTCTGATCTGCCATATCCATTGGCAGTTATACGGCAGAAGCGCCGATCCGCGCGCGCCACACTGGGCGCCCATTTCAACACGAGCCGCCCCGATGCAGCCCCAGGACATCCTTCCCGACCACCAGAACGAAGTACAGGTAAACGGCCTCACCGTGCGCAAGGGCAGCGTCGGCGCCTTCCTCGCCAG
Organism: Stenotrophomonas muris; assembly: GCF_052751275.1. Taxonomy (NCBI): domain Bacteria; kingdom Pseudomonadati; phylum Pseudomonadota; class Gammaproteobacteria; order Lysobacterales; family Lysobacteraceae; genus Stenotrophomonas; species Stenotrophomonas muris. The sequence goes on from NZ_CP199879.1 coordinate 3,966,247, forward strand.
CGTCCGTGACTGGCAGGACCCCGCCAGCGATGACGCCACCCGGGCCACCGCCGAAGCAGATCTGCGTGGGCTGCTGCCGGGCCTGCATGCGCTGGGCCTGTTCCAGGTGCTGGCCGCGCGCGATCCGGCACTGCAACGCCTGATCGACAGCCTCTCCTGAAACGAACACGGCCCGGACATGCCGGGCCGTGTCCTCATTGCGGGGGCGGAAACGACTTAATCCCCTCCGTCCCCTTTTTGCGGTCAGGTGCCGCCCGGGGCGAATACCAGGGTACGGCGGGTGGTGACCGGTGCGCTGACCGGCTCGAAGCGCCAGCGCTTGACCGCGTTCATGGCTTCGCGATCGAAGACGCGCGACGGTGTTGCGCGCAATACGCGGGCGTTGGTCACTGAGCCGTCGGTGCCGACGGTGATTTCCACCAGCACTTCGCCGGAGGTGCCTGCACGCAGTGCCTCGGACGGATAGCGCGGCGCCGGGGTGCTGACCGGGCGCAGGTTCGGCGCCGCAGCGGCCGCTGGAGCCGCGGCCTGGCGTGCGGCACTGGCCTGCTGGGCGGCGGCCTGCTGCTGCTTCAGCTCGGCTTCGCGGCGCGCGGCGGCCTGGCGCTCGGCTTCCTGGCGCTCGTTGTCGCGGCGGGCGGCATCCTGCTGCGCAGCGATCTGCTTGGCCGCGTCGGCTTCCTTGGCACGCTGCTCGGCCAGGCGCTGCTGTTCGGTCTGCTGCTTGCTGCGGTCCTCGGCGTCCTTCTTGGCCTTCTCGGCTTCGGCCTCGGTGCGCTTGGCCGCGTTCTGCACGCCCTTGGCCAGGCCGTCCTTCAGGCGCGGCAGGGCCGGCGCGGATGCATCCACCTTCTCGATCAGCGCCACCAGCCGCTGCGCTTCGGTGTAGTCCTCGCGCCCCAGGTGCTGCTCGGCGGCGATCAGGGTGTACGGCAGCAGGTCGGTCAGCGCGCTCTTCACCGAGGCGTCGTCCGGGGTCTTGTCGCGCAGGGCGAGGTAGTACTCGATGGCGTTGTCGCCGGCCGGCGCGTACATGCGGTTCTCGCGCAGGGCCTGGCTGGCCGACTCACGCAGCTGCTCGGTGCCCATCGACTGCACCTTGGCGGCGACCACCGGTGCGGCAGGTGCAGCGGCGGTGGGGGCGGCGGCCGGAGCCGGTGCTGCGGATTCTTCCTTGCCCGAGCAGGCGGCCAGCGCCAGTGCCAAGGCAACCGGCAGCCACCGGCGCGCGGCGGTGATCGTTGAGACGTGCGACATCCTGCTCCCCTTTAGAAGACGACGTGACGTAAATCATTGATATGCATGGCCGGGACCCGTGGTCCAGGCGCGGCAGGGTAGCGTTTCCCGACGCCACCGCCGGCAACGGCGAGGATGCAATCTAGCATCCCGGCCACCGCCCCGCACAAGGGGTGGTGGCCGGGTGGGGCCGCGGCGATCATGTCGTGGCCGGCGGCGACCTCAGTAGTCGTGTGCCTTGTCGTGCGACTTGCTGTGGCCGTTGGACATCAGCTTGTCGGTCCAGGCGATGCCGATCGCCGACAGGATGAACACGCAGTGGATGATGGTCTGCCACAGCACGCCTTCCTGGGTCATGGTCGTGCAGGTATCGACGCCAGCGTTGTAGAAGCTGGTCGAAGCCGAAGACACTGCTGCCGCCCATTGTTCCGGCTTGCACAGTGGCAGTCCCTTCAGCGCGCTGGTGGCAATGAAGGTCTTCAGCAGGTGGATCGAGGAGATGCCGATGATCGCCATCGCCAGCTTCACCTTCAGCACGCTGGCGTTGACGTGGCTCAGCCATTCCGGCTGGTCCGGGTGGCCTTCCAGGCGCAGGCGCGAGACGAAGGTCTCGTAGCCGCCGACGATCACCATCACCAGCAGGTTGGAGATCATCACCACGTCGATCAGGCCCAGCACGATCAGCATGATCTGCTGTTCGCCCATCGACACCGAGTGGGACAGCAGGTGCCACAGTTCCTTGCCGAACAGGAACACGTAGACGCACTGGGCAAGGATCAGGCCCAGGTACAGCGGCAGCTGCAGCCAGCGCGAGGCGAAGATCAGCGAGGACAACGGGGACAGGGGACGGGGACTGTGGCTCATGCAGGACAGTGCGTTTCGGGGGAGCCGCGAGGTTACCGGCCCGCCATGACGGTGCCAACCCAACTCACGCACTAGACTTCAGGTTCCTTTCCGCACCCCGAGCCGACGCCATGATCGACCTGTATTACTGGCCCACCCCGAACGGCCACAAAGTGACCCTGCTGTTGGAGGAAGCCGGCCTGGAGTACCGCATCCACCCGGTCAACATCGGCTCGGGTGACCAGTTCAAGCCAGAGTTCCTGGCCATCTCGCCCAACAACAAGATGCCGGCCATCGTCGACCACGCCCCGGCCGATGGCGGTGCCCCGCAGAGCGTGTTCGAGTCCGGTGCGATCCTGCTGTACCTGGCCGAGAAGACCGGCCGCTTCCTGCCCAGCGACCCGCGCGGCCGCGTGACCACCTTGGAATGGCTGTTCTGGCAGATGGCCGGCCTGGGCCCGATGAGTGGCCAGATGGGCCACTTCAACGTGTACGCACCAGAAAAAATTCCCTATGCCATCGAGCGCTACGACAACGAAGTGCGCCGCCTGCACGGGGTGATGGACAAGCGCCTGGCCCAGCACGCCTTCCTGGCCGGCGACGAGTACACCATCGCCGACATGGCCAGCTACCCGTGGATCGGCGCCTACGACAAGCTGCCGGTGGACTTCGCCGCGTTCCCGAACCTCAAGCGCTGGCACGAGGCCATCGCCGCGCGCCCGGCCACCCAGCGCGCCTATGCGCTGCGCCAGCAGGTGAACCCGAACGCCGGCAAGCCGCTCAGCGACGAAGAGCGCAAGCACCTGTTCGGCCAGCGCTGACCCGCCGCGGGGTCGGATCCCTTTGCAACGCAAAGGGCCCTGACCCCAGCACCGCAGCATGGGCAGAAGGTCATGCTGCCTTCCTGCACGGGCTTGGTTAGGATGGGGGAACGACCGCCCCGCGCCCGCCGCCGGGCGGACCTGCCGTTTGCCGGGATCCTCCATGCGCCACCTGTTCGCTTCGCTTGCCCTCATGCTCGCCACCAGTACCGCCGCCCACGCCGAAAAGCTGACCCTGGAGGCCATCACCGGCCCGCTGCCGCTGTCCGGCCCGACCCTGATGAAGCCCAAGGTGGCGCCGGACGGTTCGCAGGTCAGTTTCCTGCGCGGCAAGGACAGCGATCGCAACCAGCTGGATCTGTGGACCTACGACATCGGCAGTGGCCAGACCCGGTTGCTGGTTGATTCCAAGGTGGTGCTGCCCGGCACCGAGACCCTCAGCGATGAGGAAAAGGCGCGCCGCGAGCGCCAGCGCATCGCCGCGATGACCGGCATCGTCGATTACCAGTGGTCGCCGGACGCACAGCGCCTGCTGTTCCCGTTGGGCGGCGAGCTGTACCTGTACGACCTGAAGCAGCAGGGGGCGGCGGCCGTGCGCCAGCTGACCCACGGTGAGGGCTTCGCCACCGACGCCAAGCTGTCGCCCAAGGGCGGCTTCGTCAGCTTCATCCGCGGCCGCAACCTGTGGGTGATCGACCTGGCCAGTGGAAAGCAGCTGCAGCTGACCCGCGACGGCAGCACCACCATCGGCAACGGCGTGGCCGAGTTCGTCGCCGATGAAGAGATGGACCGCCACACCGGTTACTGGTGGGCACCGGACGATTCGGCCATCGCGTTCGCGCGCATCGACGAGGCACCGGTGCCGGTGCAGAAGCGCTACGAGGTCTACGCCGACCGCACCGATGTGATCGAACAGCGTTACCCGGCCGCCGGTGACGCCAACGTGCGCGTGCAGCTGGGCGTGATCGCACCTGCCGCCGAGGCGCAGCCGCGCTGGGTCGACCTGGGCAAGGAACAGGACATCTACCTGGCCCGCGTCGATTGGCGCGATCCGCAGCACCTGAGCTTCCAGCGCCAGTCACGCGACCAGAAGCAGCTGGACCTGGTGGAAGTGGCACTCGACTCCAACCGCCAGCGCGTACTCGCCCACGAGACCAGCCCGACCTGGGTACCGCTGCACAACAGCCTGCGCTTCCTTGAAGACGGCAGCGTACTGTGGTCGTCCGAGCGCACCGGCTTCCAGCACCTGTACCGCATCGACAGCAACGGCAAGACCACCGCGCTGACCCACGGCAACTGGCCGGTGGACGAGCTGCTGGCGGTGGATGAGACGGCCGGCAAGGCCTACTTCCGTGCCGGCATCGAAAGCCCGCGCGAAAGCCAGATCTACGCGGTATCGCTGCAGGGCGGTGAGCCGCAGCGCCTGTCGAAGGCGCCGGGCATGCACAGCGCCACGTTCGCCCGCAATGCCAGCGTCTATGTGGACAGCTGGTCCAACAGCACCACGCCGCCGCAGATCGAGCTGTTCCGCGCCAACGGCGAGAAGATCGCCACACTGGTGGAAAACAACCTGGCCGATCCCAAGCACCCGTATGCGCGCTACCGCGACGCGCAGCGCCCGGTCGAGTTCGGCACGCTCACCGCCGCCGACGGCAAGACGCCGCTGCACTACAGCCTGATCAAGCCGGCCGGCTTCGATCCGTCCAGGCGCTATCCGGTGGCGGTGTATGTCTATGGCGGCCCGGCCAGCCAGACTGTCACCGACAGCTGGCCCGGCCGTGGCGACCATCTGTTCAACCAGTACCTGGCCCAGCAGGGCTACGTAGTGTTCTCGCTGGACAACCGCGGCACCCCGCGCCGCGGCCGCGACTTCGGTGGTGCGCTGTACGGGAAGCAGGGCACGGTGGAAGTGACCGACCAGCTGCGCGGCGTGGCCTGGCTCAAGCAGCAGCCGTGGGTGGACCCGGCGCGCATCGGCGTGCAGGGCTGGTCCAACGGCGGTTACATGACCCTGATGCTGCTGGCCAAGGCGTCGAACCAGTACGCCTGCGGCGTGGCCGGTGCCCCGGTCACCGACTGGGGCCTGTACGACAGCCATTACACCGAGCGCTACATGGACCTGCCGGCGCGCAACGACGCCGGTTACCGTGAAGCGCGCGTGCTGACCCACATCGATGGGCTGCGCTCGCCGTTGCTGCTGATCCACGGCATGGCGGACGACAACGTGCTGTTCACCAATTCGACCAGCTTGATGAGCGCGCTGCAGAAGCGCGGCCAGCCGTTCGAGCTGATGACCTACCCGGGTGCCAAGCATGGCCTGTCCGGCGCCGATGCCCTGCATCGCTACCGTGTGGCCGAAGCCTTCCTGGGGCGCTGCCTGAAGCCTTGAAACACAGACGGGAAGGAGCCCGCCGATGACACTGCCGCCGCCGATTCCCACCCACGGCCCGAAGCCCGCCGGCTGGTGGTCCCGCCACTGGCGCTGGGCGATGCCCGTGGCCGTGCTGCTGGTGCTGGCCGGGGCCGGTGGCACGGTGGCCTGGAGCGTGCTGCGCTGGAGTGAGGCGGCACGCGAGAGCCCACCGATGCGCGAGGCGATGCGTCGCGCCGGCTGCAGCATCGAACTGGTGGAAGCCTTCGGCGAGCCGCTGCGTATCGAATCGATGCCGCTGGGCAGCATGCAGACCGCGCTCAACGGCCAGCGCGATGTCGGCCTGACCGTGGCCCTGGAAGGCCCCCGCGCACACGGCCGGTTGTTCGTGAAGGGCACCCGCAGTGACGACGTGTGGGACTACCCGGTGATGTACGTGCTGGGCGAGAACAAGCAGACCTTCGACCTGACTGCGCTGGATGACGATGAGGCCGCGCAGGAATGCGAACTGCAGGCCTGCCGCGAACGCGGCGAATGCCCGCTGACCGCAGCGTTGTGACCTCCGGCCGATTGTCGCCACCGCGCTGAGCGCGTAGGGTGCGGGCAACCCTGTCCTGGAGTGCACCATGAAGCCGATCGCGTTGGCCGTTGCCCTGGCCCTGACCGCCGCCCCGCTGCTGTCCGCACCGCCGGCGCTGGCGGCACCCGCCGCCAAGGCCGCCACACCGGCCAGCCCGGCCTGGGTCGCCCGCAGCAACGCACTGGCGCAGATCCTGCTCGATGCGCAGGGCCCGTTCCAGCCGGAAGAAACCGGCTTCTTCGGCGTGCCCGGCTACGACGACAAGGTGGCCGACCTCGGCGCGGACAACGGCAAGCGCTACCGCGCCGCGATGGCCAAGGCCCGCGACGAACTGAAGGCGAAGCTGGCCACCGAGCAGGATCCCAACGTCCGCCAGGACCTGGAGATCATGATCCACGCCGCCAACCAGAACATCGAAGGCAGTGAGCTCAACGAGAAGTACCTGCTGCCGTGGAGTGACGCGCCGCAGACGGTGTTCAGCGGCCTCAACCTGCTGCTGTCCGACCAGGTGCCGGCGGAGCGCCGGGCCAAGGCGATCGACCGCCTCAAGGCTTATGCCGGCCTGCAGCCGGGCGGCACCGCGTTCACCACGCTGGCCCGCCAGCGCTACGAAGAGCGCTTGAAGGACAGCAGCCTGTTGCAGCCGACGAAGATCGAAGTGCAGCAGTCGCTGGACAACGTCGAGACCTACATCAGCGGCATCGAGTCGCTGCTGAAGAAGTACCAGATCGCCGGCGCCGATGAAGCGATGAAGGCCCTGGCCGGGCAGATGAAGGACTACGCCAGCTGGACGCGCTCGACCGTGCTGCCGAAGGCGCGCACCGACGCACGGCTGCCGGCGCCGCTGTACGCCTACCAGCTCAAGCAGGTCGGCATCGACATCGACCCGAAGCTGCTGATGCAGCGTGCGCAGCTGGAGTTCATGGAAACCCGCTCGGCGATGCAGCAGCTGGCGCCGCTGGTGGTGAAGGAGAAGGGCCTGAAGGTGGCCGACCCGAGCGACCCGGTGGCGGTGATCCGCGCGCTGAAGGCCGACAAGATCGCCGACGACCATCTGGAAGGCCACTACCGCAAGGTGATCGATGCGATCGATCCGCTGATCCGCGAGCACGCCATCGTCGACGTGCCCAAGCGCGCCATGCAGATGCGCCTGGGTTCGGCCGCCGAGAGCGCGGCCAGCCCGGCCCCGCATTTCCTGCCTGCGCCGCTGGTCAACAACACCGGGCAGCAGGGCACCTTCGTGCTGCCGCTGGGCAACCCGGCCGCGGGCCCGGGCGCACAGTACGACGACTTCAACTTCGGTGCGGCGGCGTGGACGCTGAGTGCGCATGAAGGCCGCCCCGGCCACGAGCTGCAGTTCACCGCGATGGTCGAGCGCGGCGTGTCGCTGGCACGCACCATGTTCGCGTTCAATTCGGTGAACGTGGAAGGCTGGGCGCTGTATGCCGAGGCCGAGATGGTGCCGTACGAGCCGCTGGACGGGCAGATGATCGCCCTGCAGTTCCGCCTGCTGCGCGCCGCACGCGCGATGCTCGACCCGATGCTCAACCTCGGCCTGACCGACCGCGCCAACGGCGAGCGCGTGCTGATGGAGCAGGTCGGCCTGTCCAAGGCGATGGCCACCCAGGAACTGGACCGCTACATGGTGCGCATGCCGGGCCAGGCCGGCAGCTACTTCTACGGCTACACCCGTATCCTGGAACTGCGCATGCAGACCGAGCTGGCACTGGGTGCGAAGTTCGACCGCCTGGCGTTCAACAACTTCCTGCTCGACCAGGGCCTGCTGCCGCCGGACCAGCTGGCCGACGCGGTGAACAAGGTGTTCGTGCCGAAGTACAAGCGCTGAACACCCCCCGGTAGTGCCGGCCGCTGGCCGGCATTCCCCTGACGTCGGGAGGATTCCTGAGGTTGCCGGCCAGCGGCCGGCACTACCTGCGGTGATGCTGCCGCGTCACCGCTGCGGGGTGATCACCTGCGTCGGCAGTCGTGCCGGGGGTTCCGGGTTCGGCACCCAGATCGCCACGCCGGCGGCGCGCTTCTGCGTGGTCGGAATACCGATGCCGACGCCACCGCCGACATGCGAGCCGAACGTGCCGGCACCCACCGACATGCCCACCGGTGAGCCGCTGCTGCCCACGCCCATCAGCACCACGCCATTGGCGCCCAGCGCTGCGGCCTCGCGCTTCAGGCGCGCCACCGCTGCATCGGTCTGGCCCTGCGTGCCGAAGCCCACGGCAGACGCCGATTCCAGCTGGGCGATTTCCTGGGAGCCGGCCGGCGGCGTCGAATAGATCTGCACCAGTGCCGGATCGATCGGCGCGCGGGCGCGCCCCAGCATGACCTTGGAGGTGCTGGCACAGCCGGCGGCGACCAGCAGGATGGCCGCCAACGCGGCCCAACGGATGTTCATGGCACGACCCCTGTAGGACTGGTTGCGATCATCGGCGGGCCACTCTGAATCGGCGCCAACACCCGGCCCAGAGCAGGCACGGCGGCACGCTAGCACGCTGCTGGTGACAGCCCCGCCAACGGCAGTAGGCGGCGACGGCGGGAACGACTATGGTGCACAGACAGGAACCAACTGCGGGAGAGTGGAATGGGCGTGATCAGTCTGTTGTGGGGCGTACTGGCGCTGTTGTGGATGATCCTGGCGCTGATTCCGCTGCTGGGCTGGGGCAACTGGTTCCTGATCCCGTTCGCCGCCGTGGGCGCGGTGATCGCCGCGCTGGGCATCCTGTTCACCCACCCGACCAAGCGCGGCCGGGCCTGGGCCGGGCTGGTGCTGAACGGCATCGTGGTGGTGGTCGGCATCCTGCGCCTGGGCCTGGGGGGCGGCGTGATCTGAGCCGCATCGCCGGGTGCGACAGGGCGTCGCAGGTACACGGCCGCGGGCCGGGCAGGGGCGTACAATGAACGGCTGCGCGAGCCCCCCGCGTGCCTGTGAATCCGCGCCCGGCGCGGCTGCCCCATGATCATCCGACCCCGTCCCCACGGCTGGCAACTGCTGTACATCCTGCGCGGCTCGATCGTAAAAGCGATCGCGCCGAAGGTGCTGGCCATCCTGATCCTGTCCATCGCGGTGGCCGCGGTGGTGGAGCTGGCGCCGCCGACCGGCATCGAGCGCGTTTCCGTCACGCCGTTCACCCTGCTCGGCCTGGTGCTGTCGATCTTCCTCAGTTTCCGCAACAGCGCCTGCTACGACCGCTGGTGGGAAGGCCGCAAGCTGTGGGGCCAGCTGGTCTACGAATCGCGTTCGCTGGCCCGCCAGGTGAACCTGCTGCTGGCCGATGACGCCGGTCGCCGCCGCCGCATCGCCTACCTCACTACGGCTTTTGCCCATGCGCTGGCCGCGCGCCTGCGCGGGCGCATCGTGGCCCTGGCGGCGTTGCCGTGGCTGGACAAGCCGCAGCGCGAGCAGCTGGGCCAGCGCGAGAACGTGCCCGACGCATTGCTGTCGATGATCGCTGCCGAGCTGGCCCAGGCCCTGCGCGCCGGCGAACTCGACCCGATCCTCTACACCCAGCTGGAAGAGCGCCTGCACGCGATGTCGTCGATCCAGGCCGGCTGCGAGCGCATCCTCACCACGCCGCTGCCGTTCGCCTACACCCTGCTGCTGCATCGCTGCGCATGGATGTTCTGCGTGCTGCTGCCGTTCGGCCTGGCCAGCTCGCTGGGCTGGGGCACGCCGGTGCTGTCGGCGGTGCTGGCCTACGCCTTCTTCGGCCTGGACCAGCTGGGCGAAGAAATGGAAGACCCGTTCGGCCTGGAGCCGAACGACCTGCCGCTGGACGCGCTGGTGCGCACGATCGAGATCGACCAGCTCGACGCGCTCGGCGAACGCCCGTTGCCCGAACCCCTGCTGCCGCAGGGCTACCTGTTGCAATAGCCACTCCTCGGAGCCTGCCATGTCCCACCCGCTTTACCGCCCGCGCCGCATGCGCCACGACGAGTTCTCGCGCCGCCTGATGCGCGAGAACACGCTGACCACCGACGACCTGATCTACCCGGTGTTCGTGCACGAACGGGCGGGCCGCACCGCAGTGCCGTCGATGCCGGGCGTGGAGCGGCTGTCGATCGAAGAGCTGCTGAAGGTGGCCGAAGAAGCGCTGGAACTGGGCATTCCAGTGATCGACCTGTTCCCGGTGATCGACCCGTCGCTGAAGTCGCTGGACGCGTCGGCGGCGTGGGCCGAGGACGGCCTGGCGCAGCGTGCGATCCGCGCGCTGAAGTCGCGCTTCCCGGAACTGGGAGTGATGACCGACGTGGCGCTGGACCCGTACACCACCCACGGCCAGGACGGCATCATCGACGACAAGGGATACGTGCTCAACGACATCACTGTCGAAGCGCTGGTCAAGCAGTCGCTGTCGCACGCCGAGGCCGGTGTGGACATCGTCTCGCCGTCGGACATGATGGACGGCCGCATCGGCGCGATCCGCCGTGCGCTGGATGCCGACAACCACATCAACGTGCGCATCATGGCCTACTCGGCCAAGTACGCCTCGGCGTTCTACGGCCCGTTCCGTGATGCGGTGGGCAGCGCGGCCAGCCTCGGCAAGGCCGACAAGAAGACCTACCAGATGGACCCGGCCAACGGCGACGAGGCCTTGCGCGAGATCGCGCTGGACCTGGAAGAGGGCGCCGACATGGTGATGGTCAAGCCGGGCATGCCGTACCTGGACCTGGTGCGCCGGGTGAAGGAGACATTCGGTGTGCCGACCTTCGCCTATCAGGTGAGTGGCGAGTACGCGATGATGAAGGCCGCCTTCGCCAACGGCTGGCTGGACGAACGCGCCTGCGTGCTGGAGTCGCTGCTGGGTTTCAAGCGGGCCGGCGCCGATGGTGTGCTGACCTATTTCGCGCCGCAGGTGGCGCGATGGCTGCGCGAGCGCTGACAATAGCGCCACGATAGACGGAGGACTGCGCGATGGGACCCGAACTGGGATGGATGCAATGGCTGATCTGGGGCACCGGTACGCTGGTGTTCGGCGCCATCATCGTCGCTGTCTTCATCGCCGCCTGGCGGGCCGGCAAGCGCCCGCCGGAACAGCTCTCCGCTGCCCGCCACGTGGCCCGTGAGCAGGCGCTGCCGGAGACCGTGCAGGCCGAGCTGGCCGCGTTGAACCAGCGCAAGGACAACGGCCAGCTGAGCGAGATGGAGTACGAGCAGTTGCGCGCCAAGGTGTTGTCGCGCTGACGGGGCGTTTCAATCCACGCATGGTGTGGATCTACTGGTAGTCGCCAACCTTGGTTGGCGCTTTCACGTATGCCAACCAAGGTTGGCATCTACCAAACGGCCATCCACGCATGGCGTGGATCTACCGCGCGCACCCGGCCACCGCCGCCACCTTCGGCACCGCCAACCGGTACACGTCCACGCCGCCGGCACGCGGCGCCTTCGCTGCACTGCTGGCCACCATCATCTCGCCCGGCTTGGCGTTGTCGACCACCGGCGCACCGGTCCAGCCGCCGGCCTGGTTGAACGACAGCCCCAGCGGCTGCAGCGCTACACCGCTCCACGCACAGCCGCTGCTCCAGACCTGCGCGGTACTGCCATTGCCGCGGCTGAACACCACGGCGCCGTCCTGGCCCAGCCAGTCGCCGTCGGTCTCGTCGTCGGCGCTGTTCAACGCGCTCAGTGCGCTGGCCGGGCCGCGCAGGCCCTGCGCATCCAGCGTCGCCACGAACAGGTCCCAGCCGGCGCCACGGCCCTGCTGGCGGGCAAACAACAGCTGCTTGCCGTCCGCGCTCAGGGCCGGCCCGCGCTCTTCGCGGCGCCCGCCGTCACCGGCCAGCGGCTGCGCCGGGCCCAGCCGGCCGTCGGCGGCCAACGCGGCGCGGTACAGCGCCAGCGCGCCCTCGCGGCCGGCCGCGAACAGCAGCCAGCGGCCGTCACGGCTGAAGTAGGGATCGCGCGCTTCACCGTCCACGCCTACCGGCAGTACCTGTGCCTGTTGCCAGCGACCGTCCACCACGCGTGCCTGCCACAGGCCCCAGCCGGCCTCGCCGCGGCGGGCGAAGACGATGCGCTGGCCATCGGCGCTGATCGTGGCGCGGCCTTCGTCGGCGCGGGTCGAGACCACGCCCATGCCTTCGATGCCGTACTCGTTCAACGCCATCGCCACGGGGGCAGAGAGTAGACTGGCGGCGAGCACCAGCAGGGGCGGGGTGATGCGCATCATCCGGTTCCGTGCACGAAAGAGCATCAGTCTAGCCAGCTTGAGGATTCCATGACCGACCGTTACGCCGTCTTCGGACACCCCGTTGCCCACTCGAAGTCGCCGCAGATCCACGCGACGTTCGGTCGCCAGGAAGGCATCGCCATCGACTACCGCGCGATCGACCTGGCCCCGGATGCGTTCCTGGCCGGACTGGAGGCCTTCGCCGCCGAGGACGGTGTCGGCGCCAACGTCACCCTGCCGCACAAGGAAGCCGCGTTCTCGCTGTGCACCACGCTGACCGCGCGCGCGCGCCGCGCCGGCTCAGTCAACACACTGCTGCGCAAGGGCGACCGCTGGCACGGCGACACCACCGATGGCATCGGCCTGGTGCGCGACCTGACCGACCGCCACGGCCTGGACCTGCGCGGTCGCCGCGTGCTGATGATCGGCGCCGGTGGCTCGGCGCGCAGCGTCGCCCCGGCGCTGCTCGATGCCGGCATCACCGAACTGGTGGTGGTCAACCGCACGCCGGAGCGCGCCGACGAACTGATCGACGCGATGGGCGAGCCCGGCCGTGCGATCAGCCGCTACTGGGAAGACCTGCGCGACCTCGGCGACTTCGAACTGATCGTCAATGCCACCTCGGCTGGCCGCGACCGCGACGTCGAGTTCAAGCTGCCGCTGTCGCTGGTCAATTCGATGACCACTGCCGTCGACCTGAACTACGGCGAGGCGGCCATCGCCTTCCTGGCCTGGGCCCGTGCGGCGCAGTGCCGCAATACCGTCGACGGCCTGGGCATGCTGGTCGAGCAGGCCGCCGAGAGCTTCCTGCAGTGGCACGGCGTGCGCCCGCAGACCGGCGAGGTCTACCAGTCGCTGCGCCAGGGCTCGGCCGTGCTGGCCGGCGAGGACTGACCGATGGACAGCACAACCCTGATGGTGACCGTGCTGAGCATGGTCGGCGTGCGCCTGCCGGTGCTGATCGCGCTGTGCGTCGGCCTGGTCTGGGTGGTCGGTGCGCCGCGCGATGCCACCCGCACCGGCGCGCTGGTCGGCCTGCTGCTGTTGCTGCTGTCCAGCCTGGGTGGCCTGGCGGCGGGCATGCTGCCGATGTGGCTGGTCAGCAGCGGCAACTTCAGCGCCATCTCGGGCATGAGCGCCATCTTCGGCGTGGTGCACTTCGCGCTGGCGATGGTCGAGGCCATTGGCGTGGTGCTGCTGGTGTGGGCGCTGGTGCGCCTGCTGCGTAGCCGTCCCGCCCCGGTCGCCTGAGCGCTGGCGCCGGGCCACGCCCGGCGTGTTTCGCCCCTGTGCGGCGCGGGCTTCGGACCGTGCGCGCCGGCGGGCGTCGTCGCTGGCTCGTTCAGGGTGCCAGCAACAGTGAACGCGGCCGGCCATGCGACAATGACCGGCCTGATCCAGCTACGGTAGTTCCCGGCGTGACCGAAACCGTCGCCGCTCCGCGCACGCTCGATGACACCTTGAAGGACGCGATCCGCAAGGCGTACACGACGCTGCAGGCCAACACCCCCGGCTTCTCCACCCGTCGCTCGCAGAGCCAGATGATCGGCGTGGTGTCGCGCGCGCTGTCGAAAAGCGGTGGCGTCGGCGTGGTCGAGGCGCCGACCGGCGTCGGCAAGAGCCTGGGCTACCTCACCGCAGGCGTGCCGATCGCGCTGGCCACCAAGAAGAAGCTGGTGATCAGCACCGGCACCGTGGCGCTGCAGTCGCAGCTGGTCGAGCGCGATATCCCGAATTTCCTGAAGGCCACCGGCCTGGAAGCGACCGTGGCGCTGGCCAAGGGACGCACCCGCTACCTGTGCACGCGCAATGCCGCCGAGGCGCAGGGCGAGGGCTCGCAGGGCGGCATGTTCGAGGATGACGCGCCACTGTTCGACCGGCCGCTGGCGCCGATCGAGATGGACATCGCCAAACGCCTGACCGACGCCTTCACCAGCGGCAGCTGGGATGGCGATATCGACAATGCGCCGGAGACCATCAGTCCCGGCCTGCGCAGCCGCATCACCACGCCGGCCTCGGGTTGTGCCGGGCGACGCTGCGCCTATTCGGCGCAGTGCGCGGTGTTGCGCTCGCGCAATACGGTGCGCGACGCACAGATCGTGGTCACCAACCACGCGCTGCTGCTGTCGGCGCTGTCGATCGGTGACAGCGACAACGGCCAGCCGTTGATCGCGCCACCCTCGGACATGCTGCTGGTGCTGGACGAAGGCCATCACATCGGCAACGTGGCGATCGACCAGGGCGCGGCCAGCCTCGCGCTGGACGAGATGGCCAAGCGCACCGGCCGCCTGCAGATCCTGATCGCCGGTGCGTACCGCGCGGTCGACAAGGACCGGCTGGGCAACCTGCTGCCCAACGAAGCGATCGAAGTCGCCAGCAACGTGGCCAAGCAGCTGCGCGCGTTCCGTGATCACATCGAGCGGGTGTGGATGCCGGCGCCGGCGGACGAAGAGCCGATGTGGCGCGCGGCCAATGGACGCCTGCCCGAGGCCTGGCGCGAGCCGATCGAGGCACTGGCCGACGATACCCGCAGCCTCTACAACTGGGCGCATGCGGCCACCACGCAGGTGGCCAAGGGCAAGCCGGACGATGCCGCGCGCGAGCGCCTGCAGCGCAACCTGGGCATGGCGCTGGAGATGATCGAGCAGCAGTACAACCTGTGGCAGGCGTGGCGCCGCGAAGACAAGGACGGCGCGCCGCCGATGGCGCGCTGGGTGACTGCCACCCGCGATGGCGACCTGGTGCTGCACGGTTCGCCGGTGTCGGCCGCGCACGTGCTGCGCAAGCTGCTGTGGGATGAAGTGGACTCGGTGGTGATGACCTCGGCGACGCTGACCGGCGGTGGCGACTTCCAGTCGCTGGCGATCGACAACGGCATTCCGGAAGAGGCCGAGATGGTCTCGCTGTCGTCGCCGTTCGACCTGCCCAACCAGGCCGAACTGATCGTGCCGAAGTTCCCGGTCACGCCGGACGACCGCGAAGGCCACCCGCGCGAAGTGGCGCGCTACCTGGACACCGAACTGGACTGGGCCAAGGGCTCGATGGTGCTGTTCACCTCGCGCTGGAAGATGGAGAAGGTGGCCGGGCTGATGCCGGCTGCGCGCCGCAAGCAGGTGCTGGTGCAGGGCGAGATGTCCAAGACCCGGCTGATCGAGGAACACCTGAGGCGTGTCGAGGCAGGCGAGGGCTCGGTGCTGTTCGGCCTGAATTCGTTCGGCGAGGGCCTCGACCTGCCCGGCGAGGCCTGCACCACGGTGGTGATCACCCAGGTGCCGTTCGCCGTGCCGACCGACCCGCAGACCGCCACCCTCAGCGAGTGGTTCGAGGGACGCGGGCTCAACGCGTTCAACCTGATCGCCATTCCGCATGCGCTGCGCACGCTGACCCAGTTCGCCGGCCGCCTGATCCGCACCTCCACCGACACCGGCCGCGTGGTCATTCTTGATTCGCGGCTGCTGACCCGCCGCTACGGCAAGCGCATCATCGACGCGCTGCCCCCGTTCAAGCGCGTGATCGGCTGAAAAAAGGGGACGGAGGGGATTAAGTCGTTTGAGCCTCAAACGACTTAATCCCCTCCGTCCCCTTTTCCCAGATGGCGGCCAGCGGCCGGCACTACCGGATCGGCATCAATCGCCGAGCAGGGCGGTGTTGCGTACGGCGCCCTTGTCGGCGCTGGTGGCCAGCAGGGCGTAGGCCTTCAACGCGCTGGTGACCTTGCGCGGGCGTGGCGCGCGCGGTTTCCAGCCACGCGCGTCGGCGTCGGCGCGGCGCTGGGCCAGCGTGGCCTCATCCAGCAGCAGGTCGATGCGGCGGGCCGGGATGTCGATGCGGATGCGGTCGCCGTTCTCCACCAGACCGATGACACCGCCGCTGGCGGCTTCCGGCGAGACGTGGCCGATCGACAGGCCCGAGGTGCCGCCGGAGAAACGGCCATCGGTGAGCAGCGCGCACTGCTTGCCCAGTCCCTTCGACTTCAGGTAGCTGGTCGGGTAGAGCATTTCCTGCATGCCGGGGCCGCCCTTCGGCCCTTCGTAGCGGATCACCACTACCTCACCCGGTTGCACCTCGTCGGCGAGGATGCCGGCGACGGCGGCGTCCTGGCTTTCATAGACACGCGCGGGGCCTTCGAACACGTGGATCGATTCGTCCACGCCGGCGGTTTTCACCACGCAGCCATCCACGGCCAGATTGCCACGCAGCACGGCGAGGCCGCCTTCCAGTGAGTACGCATGCTGCAGCGAGCGGATGCAGCCCTCGGCGCGGTCCATGTCCAGGGTCGGCCAGCGCGTGGCCTGGCTGAAGGCCTCCTGGGTAGGGATGCCGGCCGGGCCGGCCTTGAAGAAGGCATGCAGGGTGTCGTTGTCACTGCGCACTACGTCCCAGCGTTCCAGCGCGTCGGCCAGGCTGGCGCTGTGCACGGTCGGCACCGTGGTATCGAGCAGGCCGGCACGGTCCAGTTCACCGAGGATGCCGAACACGCCGCCGGCGCGGTGCACGTCCTCGATGTGGTACTTCGGCGTGTTCGGCGCCACCTTGCACAGCTGCGGCACGCGCCGCGACAGCGCGTCGATGTGGGTCAGGTCGAAGTCGACCTCCGCCTCCTGTGCGGCGGCCAGCAGATGCAGGATGGTATTGGTGGAGCCGCCCATGGCGATGTCCAGGGTCATCGCATTGGCGAACGCGGCCTGGGTGGCGATGCCGCGCGGCAGTGCGCTGGGGTCTTCGCCGCCGTACCAGCGATGGCAGAGTTCGACGATCAGGCGGCCGGCGCGGCGGAACAGCGCCTCACGGTCGGCGTGGGTGGCCAGCGTGGTGCCGTTGCCGGGCAGCGACAGGCCCAGCGCCTCGGTCAGGCAGTTCATCGAGTTGGCGGTGAACATGCCCGAGCAGGAACCGCAGGTGGGGCAGGCGCTGCGCTCGAACGCGGCGACTTTCTCGTCGGAGGCGCTGTCATCGGCGGCCACCACCATCGCATCGACCAGATCCAGCTTGTGCTCGGACAGCCTGGTCTTGCCCGCTTCCATCGGCCCGCCGGAGACGAACACCACCGGGATGTTCAGGCGCAGCGTGGCCATCAGCATGCCGGGGGTGATCTTGTCGCAGTTGCTGATGCACACCAGCGCGTCGGCGCAGTGCGCGTTGACCATGTACTCCACGGCGTCGGCGATGATCTCGCGGCTGGGCAGCGAATACAGCATGCCGTCGTGGCCCATCGCGATGCCGTCGTCCACGGCGATGGTGTTGAATTCCTTGGCGACGCCGCCGATCTGTTCGATCTCGCGCGCGACCAGCTGGCCGAGATCCTTCAGGTGCACGTGGCCGGGCACGAACTGGGTGAAGGAGTTGGCGATGGCGATGATCGGCTTGTGGAAGTCGCCGTCCTTCATGCCGGTGGCGCGCCACAGGGCGCGGGCGCCGGCCATGTTGCGACCGGCGGTGGAGGTGCGGGAACGGTATTCGGGCATGGCGGGCGGAACGGGCGGGCCGTACGACGTGGGGGTCAGCCGATCATGGCCAATTTTTTCGGTTGCTGCTGCAACCACCTTCACCGCTTGCAGCGGCTTGGCGGTCCGCGCATTTCCCCTTATCCCCGCGCCTTCGGCGCGCCCCCCTTGAACAACAAGGGGGCTTCTTGCCGGAGACTTGGCTGCGCGCGCCGGGCATGACCGGGCGCCGCGGGATGTGTGCCAACCAAGGTTGGCACCTACCAGAGCGGTGCGTCGCCTGGGGTCGGATCCCATCGCGGCGCGATGGGCTCTGACCCCAATGCCGACGAAAATGAAAGTCCGTTCATCTTTCGCACTTTGCCGATTCCGGTTGCTGGCCCGGATTTGGCATCATTGGGGCATTGATCCGTCGACAGGGCATGAGGCCATGAAACGTTCCCGCACCACCGCGCTGCTGCTGATGAGCGCCGCGCCGCTGCTGTTCACCGCCTGCCAGAAGGAGCCGGAGGTGAAGGTGCAGGAAGGCCTGTATACCTCGGTGGAGGCCTGCACCGAGGCCACCGGCGATCCGTCGTCGTGCCGCAATGCGTTCGCTGAAGCGCAGAAGCAGGCCGCCGATGCGGCGCCGAAGTACGCCAGCAAGGAAGCCTGCGAGAAGGACTACAAGCCGGAACAGTGCGTGCAGCAGCACACCTCGGCCGGTACCTCGTTCATCGGCCCGATGATGATGGGCTTCTTCATGTCGCAGATGCTGAGCAACCGCGGCGGCCTCGCCCCGCAGGCGCCGGCGTCGGCACCGGCCTACCAGGACAAGAATGCGGGTTGGGCGCGCCCGGCACCGGGCGGCACCGGTGGCCTGAACACCGCCAGCGGCATCGGTGCTGGCAAGGCCGGCCTGGCCCCGGTCACCAGCGAGCCGAACCGTGCGGTCACTGCCAGCCGTGGTGGCTTCGGCAACACCAGCGCACGCCGCAGCACCAGCGGCAGCTACGGCGGCTGATCGACCCATGCAGCGCATCCGGATTGCCGAGCGTGCCCAGTGGCGGGCGCGCGCGGAAGAGGCGGGTTTCCGCTTCCACACCATCGACGGCCAGCCGTACTGGGATGAACGCGCGTATTACGCCTTCACCCTGCGCCAGATCGAACAGGACATCGAAGACCCCAGCGCCGAGCTGCACCAGATGGCGCTGGATCTGGTCGGTGATGTCATCGGCAGCGAACGCTTGATGGACCAGCTGGCGATTCCGTCGCACTACCGCGACTGGATCGCCGACAGCTGGCGCCAGCGCCAGCCGCACCTCTATGGCCGCCTGGACCTGGCCTACGACGGTACCGGTCCGGCCAAGCTGTACGAATTGAACTACGACACGCCGACCTCGCTGTTCGAAGCCAGCTTCTTCCAGTGGCAGTGGCTGGAAGACCAGCGCAATGCCGGTCGCCTGCCGCAGCATGCCGACCAGTTCAACGCCATCCATGAGGCGCTGGTCGAGCGTTTCGGCGACCTCGCCACACAGCTGCCGCCCCCGCTGTACTTCAGCGCGGTCGGCAGTTCGGAGGAAGACCGCGGCACGGTCGAGTACCTGCGCGACTGTGCGTCGCAGGCCGGCCTGCATGGCCAGGCCATCGCCATCGAGGACATTGGCCTGTCCGAGGACGGACGCTTCACCGCGCTGGACGATTCGGTGATCGGCACGCTGTTCAAGCTGTATCCGCTGGAAGACCTGATGGCCGAGGAATTCGGCCGCGCGCTGCCCGGTTCGGGCGTGCAGCTGCTGGAACCGGCCTGGAAGGCGGTGCTGAGCAACAAGGGCATCCTGCCGCTGCTGTGGCAGCGCAACGTGGGCCATCCGAACCTGCTGGAAGCGCATTTCGATGACGGCAGCGCGCTGGCGTCGGGCTGGGTACGCAAACCGCTGTTCTCGCGCGAAGGCGCCAACATCGAGATGCACCTGGCCGATGGCAGCACCCAACGCAGCGACGGTCCCTACGACGGCCCGGCGATCATCCAGCGTGCGCATCCGCTCACCCGCTTCGAAGGCGGCTATCCGCTGATCGGCAGTTGGGTGATCGGTGACCATGCCTGCGGCATCGGCATCCGCGAGGATGACAGCGCGATCACCCGCGACAGTGCGCGCTTCGTGCCGCACGCGATCGTCGACGAGGCGCCGACGCGGATCTACGTCTGATGACGGTGCGGCGCAATCGCGACCTGCGGCCTGCGCCGCTGCCGGGCCGGCATCTGGATGACGGCCACGCCCTGTGGCGCTATTCGGACCGCATCGCGGTGCGCTGCCACCGCTGCGATACGCCCGGCTGGGTGGTGCGGACGCCGGAATCGCGACGTTTCCGCTGCCTGGGCTGCAGCGCAGCCCTCGACAGTGGATGCGGCTGCGGTTGCTGTGCCGCGGGCGACTGGGTCGGGCCCGTGCGCTACAGCGGCTATCGTCCCTGCGGATACTGCGGGCACAAATGGGTCCGCGCCGAGCTGCACCGTGCGCGTGCAGTGTCGCCGTTGCGGACGCTGGCGGCGGACTGCAGTCAGTGCGGACGCAGCAGCGAGGTGGAGGTCACGCTGTCGCGATGGCGTGGCACTGAGGCGATCGATCCGCATTTCGGCTTGCCGCTGCGGCTGGTCGAAAAGACCGCGGCCGGCGTGCTGTGGGCCTACAACGAAGCCCACCTGCAGGCACTGCACGACTACGCTGCCGCGCCTCTGCGCGAGCGCGCGGGCGTTACCAACGGTTCGATGTTCTCGCGCCTGCCGCAGTGGATGAAGCTGGGCCGCAACCGGGTGCTGCTGCAGCGTGCGGTGGAGCGGTTGCAACGTCGGTTGCTGCAGGGGTAGTGCCGGCCGCTGGCCGGCAACCGGTTTTGGTAGATGCCGACCTCGGTCGGCGCTGTGGGTTCGTGCCAACCAAGGTTGGCACCTATCAGGGCGATGCATCGGTTGTTGCAGGGGTAGTGCCGGCCGCTGGCCGGCAACCGGTTTTGGTAGATGCCGACCTCGGTCGGCGCTGTGGGTTCGTGCCAACCAAGGTTGGCACCTACCAGGGCGATGCATCGGTTGTTGCAGGGGGTAGTGCCGGCCGCTGGCCGGCAACCGCCGTTGGTAGCTGCCGACCTTGGTCGGCGCTGTGGATTCCGTGCCAACCAAGGTTGGCACCTACCAGGGCGATGCATCGGTTGTTGCAGGGGTAGTCCCGGCCGCTGGCCGGCAACCGGTTTTGGTAGATGTCGACCTTGGTCGGCGCTGTGGATTTCGTGCCAACCAAGGTTGGCACCTACCAGGGCGATGCATCGGTTGCCGCAGGGGTAGTGCCGGCCGCTGGCCGGCAACCGGTTTTGGTAGATGCCGACCTCGGTCGGCGCTGTGGGTTCGTGCCAACCAAGGTTGGCACCTACCAGGGCGATGCATCGGTTGCCGCAGGGGTAGCGCCGGCCGCTGGCCGGCAACCGGTTTTGGTAGATGCCGACCTCGGTCGGCGCTGTGGGTTCGTGCCAACCAAGGTTGGCACCTACCAAGGCGATGCGGCGGCTGTTGCAGGGGGTAGCGCCGGCCGCTGGCCGGCAACCGGTTTTGGTAGATGCCGACCCTGGTCGGCGCTGTGGATTCCGTGCCAACCAAGGTTGGCACCTACCAGAGCGATCGCGGGTATCAGAGCAGCCCTTCGCGCTTCACCGCCAGATAGCGTTCCACCAGCGCGCCGGGCAGGGCATCGGCGGTCACGTCCAGCACCATCACCTTTTCGCTGCGCAGGGCCTCATGCGCCTTCGCGCGTTGCTGCAGGTACAGCGCGGCGGCACCGGCCTGGGTGGCGTCTTCCAGTGTCTGCACCTCGCCCTCCAGTGCGCCGTCCAGCTCGCGTTCGCGCAGGCTGGCCACGCACACCAGGTGGCGCCGCTGCAGCAGGCGCACTGCCGCCAGCAGGTCTTCGATGTCCTCATCACGCACGTTGCTGACCAGCATCACCAGCGCACGCCGGCGCTGGCGCAGCGACACCTCGGTGGCGGCGGCCAGGTAATCGGTGGCCACCGCGCGTGGCTGCAGGTCGTAGCTGGCGCGCAGCAGGTGCTCGACCGTACCCATGCCGCGCTGCGGTGCCACCCAGCGGCGTTCGCCACCGGCAGCGTACAGGCCGGCAGCGTCGCCCTGGCGCAGCGCCAGGTAAGCCACCACCAGCGAGGCGTTCAAGGCATGGTCGAAGTGCGAGAGCCCGCCTTCGCTGGCCAGCATGCGCCGGCCACTGTCCAGCATCAACAGCAGCTGCTGGTTCTTCTCGTCCTGGTATTCGCGCGAGATCAGCTTGCGCGCACGCGCGGTGGCCTTCCAGTCGAGCTGGCGCAGGCTGTCGCCGATGCGGTACTCGCGCATCTGGTGGAAATCGGTGCCTTCGCCACGGCGGCGCTTCACGTGCGCACCAACCAGCCGCGAGGCCTGGTCGGCACTGAACAATGCGAAGCGGGTGAGCGGCACGAAGTTCGGATAGACCCGCACCTCCAGCGCCGGCGGCAGCGTGCGTTGCTGCCACCACAGGCGCCACGGCGAACGCATGCGCAGGTGCACCCCCTCGAAGCGGAAGTGCCCACGCTGCAGCGGCTGCAGGTGGTAGTGCAGGGTGGACGCCGTACCGGCCTGCAGGCGCACGCGCTGCGGCAGCGCTTCCAGCGGCCAGCCGCCGGGCACCAGGTCGAACACCTGCACCGTCATCGATTGCTCGGCCTGCAGGCGCAGCGCCGCCTCGCGGCGCACGCCCAGCGCCAGCGCTTCGGGCAGCTCGCGCTGTACCTGCGGCGACGGACGCCGCGACTGCCGCCACAGATCCCACAAGGCGGGCAGCGCGATGACCACGGCTGCCAGCGCCCAGCTCCAGCGCGGCAGCCACCCGCCCAGCACCAGGCCGCCCAGGGCAGCCCAGGCCAGCAGCAGCGCCAGCAGCAGCGGGGCCGGTCTCATCGGCGCGGTGCTTCCACCTTGGCCAGCAGCGCGCCCAGCACGTCGTCGGCGTCCTGGCCTTCGATCTGCAGCTCCGGGGCCAGTGCAATGCGGTGGCGCAGCGCCGGGCGCGCAATGTCGCGCACGTCGTCCGGCGTGACGAAGTCACGGCCGGCCAGCACCGCCTGCGCGCGCGAGGCACGCACCAGCGCGATGCTGCCGCGGGGGCCAGCGCCGACCGCGATGCCCGGCCACTGCCTCGTGGCCGCCACAATCCGCACCGCGTAGTCGATCACTTCGTCATCGACGGTGATCGCCGCGGTCGCGCGCTGCAGTTCCAGCAGCTCGCCGGCCCCCAATACACGCGGCACCTGGCTCAGGTCGAAATCGCTGGCGGCACGGCCACTGGTGATCGCGGTCACCATGCGCTTCTCGTCCTCCAGCTGCGGGTAGTCGATCAGCACCTTCAGCAGGAAGCGGTCCAGCTGTGCTTCCGGCAACGGGTAGGTGCCTTCCTGTTCCAGCGGGTTCTGCGTGGCCAGCGCCATGAACGGCGGCGCCAGGGTGAAGGCCTTGCCTTCGATGGTCACCTGGCCTTCCTGCATCACTTCCAGCAGGGCCGACTGGGTCTTGGCCGGGGCACGGTTGATCTCGTCGGCCAGCAGCAGGTTGGTGAACACCGGGCCGCGACGGATCTTGAAGCTCTCGCTCTTCGGGTCGTACACCGCGTGGCCACTGACGTCGCTGGGCATCAGGTCGGGGGTGAACTGCACGCGCCCGTAGTCCAGCTCCAGGGCCTGTGCCAGTGCACGCACCAGCAGGGTCTTGCCCAGACCGGGCACGCCTTCGATCAGCACGTGGCCACCGGCCAGCAGCGCCACCAGGATCTGGTCCAGTACATCGGCCTGGCCGATGAAGGCGTGTCCAACGGCGGTGCGGATGGCATCGACGCGTTCGATCAGGCGGGCGTTGGCGGCCGCCGGCAGCTCGGGGACTTCGGTCATAGCAGGGATCTCATCTGGAGCAGCAAGCGGATGCGCTCGCGCAGGGCGGAGGAATCGTGCGGTGGCGGGGGCGTGAGCGCGCTGGCAACACGGCCTTGCGGCCATTTCAGCAGTTCGGCGATGGCCTGATCGCGCGGCGCACCGTCCAGTGCAGCGGCTACCGGTGCGCGCAGGCGCAGGCGATGCAGAAACAGGGCGAACACGGCGTCGTACAGGCGCGTGCCGTGGCCGAAGCGCAGCAGCAGCTCGCCACTGGCACGCACGTGCTCCAGCAGCGAGCGGCGTTCCAGCACCGGCGACGGCAGCAGGCTGCCGAAGCGCTGCGAGCGGCCCCACAACCAGCCCAGCAGGGCCAGCAGCAGCGGCGCCCACAGCGGCCAGCCCTGGTAGAACAGGCGCGCCCACAGTGACGGCGGGCGGCTGGCATAGACCAGCCAGAACGCACCCTTGCCGTAATTCGGGTCGAGCAGATAACGGGTCAGGTCGCGGTGCGAGAGATCGTGCAGGCCATCACTGGCCTTGCCTGCGGCCGACGCCAGGCGTGCCGCCGGCGAATCCACCTCGCCGCGCATGAATTCCATGTCGGCCAGCACGCTCACCTTGCCCTGGCCATGGTGCAGGCGTGCGAACACCAGGCTGTGCTCGTTGCCCCAGCGCCGTTCGGCCCGCGCATTGGCGGCAAAGCCCAGCGTGAAGCGACGGCCACCGCAGAACTCGACGTGGCTGGGATCATCGATGACGTGGAATGGCTGGCAGTCGCTCTGCTGATACAGGCTGTCCACGCCCAGCTGGTCCAGCAGGGGCCCCTGCGTGCTGCTGGCGTCGTCCTCGGCGGGCGGCGGCGTACGCACCAGCAGATGGCCACCACCATCAACCCAGGCCAGCAGGGCCCTGGCCGCCGGTGCCGGCAGTTCGCTGCTGTCCTGCAGCAGCACCACCGTATCGTGCGGGCCCAGCGCCATCTGCTGCAGGTCCAGCCGCGGCCGCGAGTGCACCTCGATGCCATCGGCACGCAGGGCCTGGCCCAGCACGTACAGCGGGTTGTAGCCAGCTTCGCCCTGCGGCGGCAGTTGCACGGTCTCGGTCACGCGTTCGTGCGTGCGCAGGTAGAGGATCGTCAGCGGCACGCCGAACAGCACCAGCCCACCCAGCAGCAGCGACCAGAACAGGCGCGGACTCATGCCAGCCACCTGTACTGCCGGCGCAGGGTATCGGCCAATGCATCGAAATCGGCGCGGCTGGGCAGGCGGCCACCGTAGGCGGCGTACTGCCACATGCGCACGATGCGCGCGAACAGGTCACGGTCGGTGGCATCGGGCATGCGCCGCGACGCGCGCAGGCATTGCGCTTCGGTGGCACCGGGCGGAAGCGCGATGCCGCTGCGCTCGCCCACCGTGCGCACGCTGGCGCGGTACAGCAGGGCCAGCGCCTGCCGCGGCCGCCCCTGGTCCCACAGCAGGCCGGCCTGGGTGGCCACGTCCGGCGGCAGCACGACCGGCAGTTCCACCGGTTCTTCCACTACCTGCGGTGCGGCCTCGGCCTTGCGCCGGCCACTGCCGCGCAGCCACGGCAGCCACAGCCGTGCGGTCAGCAGCAGCACCAGCAGCAGGACGCCCAGCAGGCCCCACAGGCCCCACTCGGCCAGGCGTGCCAGCCAGGCGATGCCGTCCTTGCGCGCTTTGCGTTCACCCTTGCTGTTGGTGTCACGCTGCAGCTGCTTGTCTTCCTTCTTTTTTTCCTCGGCCTGCTCGATCGGCTTCCAGCGGGTGACCTGGCGGGTCGGGCGCTGCAGCGGATCTTCATAGGCGCGGTTCACCGCCTGGCGGAAGCCGGCGGTGTCCACTGGCGCTGCACCGAAGATCATGGCGGGTGCATTGGCCGGATCGTTCGCCGCAGTGGCCGGTTCCTCCGCGCTGTCCTCGTCCTCTCCGGCATCGTCTGCCTGTTCTGCCGCCGTCTGCGCGTCCTGCGCATGCACTGGCGCGGAGGCCAGCGGCAGGGCAAGGCACAGCAGCAGCGCCAGCGTCGATGCCGCCGGCAGCAGCCGCTCGCGCAGGCGGCGCAGGGCGATCTCAACGTCCCACGCTTCCATCTGCGTGCGCCGGTTCAAGTACAGGCCGAAGCCGGCGCCGACGTAGAACGGACCGATCAGCACCGAGGCCAGCCAGCACGCCAGGTTGAAGCCGGCCCGCGCCCAGGCGGGTGTGTCCTGGCCGATCATGTCCCACGCGGCACGCCATGATTCGGACATCAGCTCCAGCGGCATGAACATGAACACCGCGCCGATCGCACCGGACACCAGCACCGCTTCAAACGCCATGCAGGCCACGGTCAGCACGGCGGCGGCACCCGCCGCACCAGCGGCCACAGCGCGGCGGCGTGCACCGCGCTGGGCCGGCGCATTGCCCTCCAGCAGGTTCACCGGCAGGCACAGGCTGCGCAGCACGCTGAAACGGCGCCAGCCCAGGTAGCCCCAGAAACCTGCATTGCCCCAGCTGCGTTGCGCGCGCAGGGCCGCCAGCGTACCGACCGGCTCGCCGAAGATGCCACGCGACAGCACGTACAGCGGCGCCCGTTCGAACAGCGGCTTGCACCAGCACATCGCCAGCCACGCCCAGCCGAATGCATCCAGCCACCAGCCCAGCGCGTTGAAGACCACGAACAGCGGCGCACTGGCCAGCAGCCAGCTGCCCCATACCGCGCGTGCGTGGCGGCGCGACAGGGCGCTGCCCAGCTCCATTGCTTCCCAGCCGCTGCGCGCGCGCAGCACCACGTCCAGGTGATCAATGCGCATGGCCGCCTCCGCGTCCGCCGCGCCACAGCCACAGCAGCACGCCGGCCCACAGCATGCCGGCCACGCTGAACTTGCCCCACGCCGGCACGTCGGCAATCGACGACCAGAAGGCTTCGATGAACGCGGCCACCAGCAGCATGAACGCCACGCCCAGGCACAGGCGCGCACCGATGCGGCCGCCCTCGACCAGTGCATCCAGGCGGCTGCGCCGGCCGGGTGCCAGCAGTTTCATGCCCAGCTGCAGACCGGCACCGCCGGCGATCACGATCGCGGTCAGCTCGAAGGCACCATGGCCTGCGACGAAGCGCCAGAACGGATCACCATGGCCGATGTGCTGCAGGTGGCCCGCCACCGAACCGATGATCACGCCGTTGAACAGCAGCACCAGCAGCGTGCCCAGGCCGGCCAGCAGGCCGCTGGCGAAGGTACGCAGGGCGATGCTGATGTTGTTGAGGATGTAGTGGCCGAACATCATCCAGTCGGTGCCGCTGTCGCGTCCCAGGTGCTCGGCGGCCGGATCGTACATGCGCTCCATCTCGGCGATCTGGCGGTTGTCCATCACCATGTGGATCAGGTCCGGATAGACCTGCACCAGCACGAAGCAGGCCAGCGCCGGCAGCGCGAACATCGCCAGCGCCACCCACATGCTGCGCGCCTGGCTGCGCACCAGCAACGGGAAGTCGGCCACCAGGAATTCCAGCGCACCGCGCCAGCGCGTCGGCGGCGTGCGGTACAGCACGCTGTGGCCCTGCTGCATCAACTGCTGCAGGCGCTGCACCAGCTGCGGGCTGTAGCCGCGCTCGCGGGCCAGCGCCAGCTGCTGGCACAGGCGCCGGTAGCGCTGCGGGAAGGCGGTATCGTCCAGCGCGAGCGCGCTGGCCTTGCGCCGCGTGCGGCGCGAAGCACCGGCGCGCAGCAGCAGCCAGTGTTCCAGGTCCTGCCATTCCTGCTGGTAGCGGGCGACGAACTGTTCCTGCTTCATCGCCGCCCCAGCAGCCAGTTGGCCATGGCATACAGGCGCAGCACGCCGACCTGGCCGTGGGTGCCGGTCAGTGGCTCGGCAATGCCGGCCAGTTCCTGCTGGCGTGCCGCCGACAGCCGCGGCGCGCGCTCGGCAAAGGCCATCAGCGCCGCCTGTTCTTCCGGTCGCAGCGGCTGCGGCGGGGCCAGCACGCTGTCGATGGTGGGCGGAGGCGGCAGGTACAGCACCGGTGCATGCACCACCACGGTACCGGCCACCAGGTCGCCGAGGCGGCGGCCGTGGGAATCGAACAGGCTGCTGATCAGGCCCAGTGCATAGCCGAACGGCAGCATGTCCACGGTGCGCAGCAGGTTGCGGGTGATGGCGGCCATCCAGCCCACCGGCGCGCCATCGCGCGCGAGCACGTGCAGGCCCAGTGCGCGCTTGCCCAGGGTGCGGCCCCACCGCGCTTCGCAGACGATCGGGTAGGCCCAGTAGACCAGGAACATCAGCACCAGGCCGAGCCCGGAGCCGAACGAATCCAGCAGTGCCAGCGGAATCGACATCAGCACCAGCACCGCGATGCGCACGCCCAGATCGATCAGCCAGGCCATCGCCCGGGGCACCGGGCCGGCCGCCGGCAACTGCAGCGGCACACCCTCCGGCGTCACCACCTCGCGGTAGGTATCGAGCATCGGTGCGGCCATCAGTGCGATGGCCTTCGTTGTGGGCGGCGGAGTCCTCTCCGGCAGGCAGCCACAGGCATGGGGGTCTCGACAGGTCCTGGTCGGGCCCAGACTTTAGCAGAGCCGCATGGCGGCGTTGGCCGTTCAGCCCAGGTATTCGTCCTTCAGCCGCACGTAGTGGTCGGCCGAATAGTGCAGCGACTCGATCTCCTTGTCGCTCAGCGTGCGCGCCGGGCGGGCCGGGTTGCCCACCCAGAGCTCACCTTCACCGACCACCTTGCCCGGGCCGACCACCGCTCCGGCACCGACGAAGCCATGGCGTTCCACACGGGCGCCATCGAGGATGCAGGCGCCCATGCCGATCAGGCTGTAATCACCGATGGTGCAGGCGTGGATGATGCAGCCATGGCCGACGGTCACGCCTTCGCCGATCAGGGTCGGGTAGCCGGCCTTGTTGTACGGGCTGTGGTGGCTGACGTGGATGATGGTGCCGTCCTGCACATTGGTGCGCGCACCGATGCGGACGTAATTGACGTCGCCGCGGATGATCGTACCCGGCCACACTGATACGTCCTCGGCCAGTTCCACGTCACCGATGAGGGTGCAGGCCGGATCGATGTACACGCGCTCGCCGAGGACGGGCATCTTGTCGCGGAAGGGGCGCAGCGGGTTCATCGGTGTCTCCGGAAATCAGGGCGTTCACCGCGATGATACCTGCGTGGTAGTGCCGGCCGCTGGCCGGCAACGTCATGGGCGTACCTGGAATTCTGCGGTTGCCGGCCAGCGGCCGGCACTACCCGAGTCCAGGTGCAGCCGCTCAGATCGGCGCGTGCTCGGCCAGCATCTGCCGGAACAGCTCATCCAACCATGCCGCATCACCGTGTCCAGCGGGCAGCTGCGGCGCCTGCGCAGTCCGGATGGCCAGTTCACGATCGATGAAATCGCTGATCGCCGCGATGCGTGGTCCGGCACTGACCTCGGCACTGGCGCGTTTAACCGCCAGCAGGGCATCGATGGCTTCACGCACCGGGCCGTGCGGCAGCAGCCGGTCCAGCAGGTCCTCGAAGGCCATCGGCGGGGGGGTCTGTTCGTGCTCGATCCACTGGCAGGCCAGCAGTGGGCGCAGCACGTACAGGTACTTCTTCGTGCGTACCGTTTCGCCACGCAGGTAACCGCGATGGTTCGAGCGCGCCATGTTGAAGTAGTGCCACCACGTGCCCAGTGGTGAATAGAACGACTCAGCTGCCTTCCAAAGCTGCGACACTGCGGTGTGATCCTGCTGGTAGATGATCGGCGAGCGCAGCCATTCAATCAGTGTCGGATTGGATTTTGAAACCAGGCGCAATGCCTTGCGCAGGTCCCAGCCGCTGACATCGAGCTCATCGTCGATCGGCAGTTCGATCACGTCCCGCTGCGCATCGCCGGGGCCGGTGCTCTCGTTGACGGTGAGATACCACGGCTGGCGATGCACGTAGATGAAGCGTGCATCGTAATCGCTGTCCGGCGAAGAGAAGCCCCAGCCACGGCTGCCGGACTCGCACGCCAGCAGAACGCGCACGTCGTGTCGCCGTTCGATGTCGGCGAGGCTGGAAAGAATGGCGGCGCGCTTGCCCGGCGCGATCGGGTGGATGTCGTCCATGCAGTCGTGATCCGTTGATGTCGAGCGTGCTCGACTGTAGCGCAGTTGCGCACGGGTAGTGCCGGCCGCTGGCCGGCAACCTCAATGGGCGCACCTGGAATTCTGCGGTTGCCGGCCAGCGGCCGGCACTACCGGCTAGGGTTCGTAGCTGTAGCCCATGCCGTACACCGAACGGATCGGTTCGCCTTCCATGCCGGCGTCGGCCAGCTTGCGGCGCAGGTTGCGCACATGGCTGTCGACGGTGCGGTCGACCACCACGCGGTGGTCCAGGTAGAGGCGGTCGAGAAGCTCATCGCGCGCCCAGATCCGGCCGGGCGTGGCCAGCAGGGTGCGCAGCAGGCGGTATTCCACCGGCGTCAGGTCCAGGCCCTTGCCGTTCCAGGTGGCGCGTGCCGCCGGTTCGTCGATGTGCAGCCCGCTGTTGGCGCGTGCAGCGGGGTCCGGGCGGTAACGGCGCAGCACTGCCACCACCCGCGCCACCACCTCGCGCGGACTGAACGGCTTGCAGATGTAGTCGTCGGCACCGATGTCCAGGCCCAGCAGGCGGTCGATCTCTTCCACCCGCGCGGTGACCATGATCACCGGTACGTCGCTGCCGGCGCGCAGTTCGCGGCACAGGTCCACGCCATCGCGTTGCGGCAGCATCAGGTCCAGCAGCACCAGGTCGGGCTGGTAGCGCGCGAATGCGTCGATCACCTGGCCGCCATCGTCCACCCATTCGCTGGTCATGCCGGCGGCGGCCAGGTAGTCGCGCAGCACCGAGGCCAGGCGTGGCTCATCCTCGACGATCAGGATCTTCGCGGACGCGGCGGGGGACAGGCTCATGCGGACTCCGGCAGGGTGACGACCACGCGCAGCCCGCCCAGCGGCGAGGGCTCGGCGTGGATATGGCCGTGGTGGGCGAGGATGATGTTGTGGCTGATGGCCAGGCCCAGCCCGCTGCCGCCGCTGGCGCGGTTGCGCGAACTCTCCACCCGGTAGAAGCGCTCGAACAGCAGCGCGCACTTGTCGGCCGGTACGCCCGGCGCGGTGTCTTCCACGATCAGCTGCACGCCGGCGGGCACGCGCGCAGCCTGCACGCGCACGCGGCCGCCGCCATGGGTATAGCGCAGTGCGTTTTCCAGCAGGTTGGCCAGCACCTGCTGCAGGCGGCGCTCGTCACCGGACACCTGCAGCGGTGTGGCGGGCAGCGCTTCTTCCAGTGCCAGCCCCGCCGTGGAGAAGCGCACGCGCATGCCATTGAGCTCGCTGCGCACCAGCGCCACCAGGTCCAGCGGGGCGAAGCGGTAGGCCAGGCCGCCGGACTGGGTCATCGACAGGTCGTGCAGGTCGTCGATCAGCTTGCCCAGCTGGCGGATCTCGCCCTGCAGGGCACCCAGGTTGGCGCGGTCCAGCGGGCGGATACCATCCTCGATCGCCTCCAGTTCGGCGCGCACCACCGCCAGCGGCGTGCGCAGTTCGTGCGAGATGTCGGCAATGAAGGCGCGGCGGTTGCGCTCGGTGTCGTCCAGCGCCTGCGCCATCCGGTTGAAGTCGTTGACCAGTGCATCCAGCTCGTCATCGCTGGTGCGCTCGATGCGGGTGGCGTAGTCGCCGGCGGCGAGCCGGTGGGTGGCGGCGGCCAGCTTGGCCAGGCGCTGGCGCAGCGCGCGCGACACCAGCCAGGCCAGCACTACGGTCACCAGCAGCAGCGAGATGCCGATCACCCACCATGCGCGCATCTGGGTGTTGTAGAAATTCAGGTCGTTGGTAGCGATGACGGTCTGGAACGGCACCATGCCCAGCCAGCCGACGGTGTGTCCGTCCACCTGCACACTGTGCGGCTCGTCGTCGCTGATCGCGTCCGGGTTGCCGGCCACGAACCGATGCTGCGCATCGAACAGGCCCAGCCGCGAGGGAACGCCGGTCTGGTCGGACAGCGGCGGCACGGGCCCCTCGTGCCCATGGCCCAGGTCCGGGCGCAGCAGCCGCGCCCAGCGGTCACTGTCACCGCGCAGATGCTCCCAGCCGCCTTGCGTGCGGTACTCGCGCTGCAGGTGTGGCATCACGCGCTGCATGCGCAGGTCGCCCTGGTCGTTGAGGTAGTCCAGGAAGCCGGTCTGGAACGCCACGCGGCTGGCAATGCCGTTCACTGCCAGCACCAGCAGGCAGGCGGTGAAGATCGCGAGGAAGGTCTTCGCGGTCAGGCCGAATTTGAATCGAATCTTCGCCATCGCCGGGCCATTAGCGGCGCATGCGGCGCCGAAAGCAAGCGCCCGCTGAGCCGGTCGCACAATCTCCATATTCTCTGCACACTTTCACGGCAGCGTGCACGGGTCAACGAAAGGCCCCCACGCCCCCCATGTCACTCCTGCGTCCGCTGTTCCGCTCCCCCCGTGCGTTGTTGTTGCCCCTGCTGCTGGGCCTGGCGGCCTGCTCGGCGGGCAGGACCGAGGCCCCGGCCACCCCCGAAGTCGGCGTCATCACCGCCCGCGCGCAACCGCTGGCACTGCAGCGGACCCTGCCCGGCCGGGCGGTGCCGTTCGAGGTGTCCGAGGTGCGGCCGCAGATCGGTGGGCTGATCCGCCAGCGGTTGTTCACCGAAGGCCAGCAGGTCAAGGCCGGGCAGCTGCTGTACCAGGTCGATCCGGCGCCGTACCAGGCCGCCTTCGATACCGCGCGTGGCCAGCTGGCGCAGGCCGAGGCCGCTGTGCTGTCGGCGCAGCCGAAGGCCGAGCGCACCCGTACGCTGCTGGGCATGGACGCGGCCAGCAAGCAGGACGCCGACGATGCCACCTCGGCACTGAAGCAGGCCCAGGCCAACGTGATTGCCGCGCGCGCGGCATTGCAGGCCGCGCGGATCAACCTGGACTACACCCGGGTGACCGCACCGATCGACGGCCGCATCGGTACCTCCAGCGTCACCGCCGGCGCGCTGGTCGCCGCCGGCCAGGATGCGGCGCTGGCGACCATTCAACGGCTGGACCCGGTCTATCTGGATGTGACCCAGTCCAGCACGCAGATGCTGGCGCTGCGCAAGCAGCTCGACGCCGGCCTGGTGAAGGCCATCGATGGCAAGGCCCAGGTGAAGGTGCTGCTGGAGGACGGCAGCACCTATGCCCATGAGGGCACGCTGGAGTTCGTCGGCAGCGCAGTCGATCCAGGCACCGGCAACGTGGTGCTGCGCGCGGTCATTCCGAACCCGGAGGGCCTGCTTCTGCCGGGCATGTACCTGAAGGCGGTGTTGCCGATGGCCACCGATGCGCGTGCCCTGCTGGTGCCGCAGAAGGCGGTGCTGCGCAATGAACGTGGCGAGCCGCTGCTGCGCCTGCTCGACGCAAAGGATCGCGTGGTCGAGCGGCGGGTCAGCACCGGCCAGGTGGTGGGCAACCAGTGGCAGATCACGCAGGGCCTGAAGGCTGGCGAGCGGGTGATCGTCAGCAACGGCAGTGCGGTAGCGCTGGGCCAGCAGGTGAAGGCGGTGGCGGCCACCACGGCGCAGCTGGCGGCGATGCCGGCGGTCGACCCGAACGGCAACACCGACGAAAAGTCGCACTGAGGCCTGCCGCGCATGGTTCGTTTCTTCATCGACCGGCCGATCTTTGCCTGGGTGATCGCCATCGCGGTCAGCCTGCTCGGCCTGCTCGCGATCCTGATCCTGCCGGTGGACCGCTACCCGCAGATCGCCCCGCCCACCATCACCATCCGCGCCACCTACACCGGCGCCTCGTCGCAGACCGTGGAAAACGCGGTCACCCAGGTCATCGAGCAGTCCCAGCAGAGCCTGGACCACCTGATGTACATGACCTCGACCAGTGCTTCCGATGGCTCGGCGCAGGTCAACCTGGTGTTCGCCACCGGCACCAACCCGGACACCGCGCAGGTGCAGGTGCAGAATCAGCTGCAGGCCGCGATGGCGACGCTGCCGCAGGCGGTGCAGCAGAACGGCCTGACCATCACCAAGTCCAGCGGTTCGATCTTCGAGGTGCTGTCGTTCACCAGCGAAGACGGCAGCATGGACAACTTCGATGTCGCCAACTTCATGGAAGCGCGCATCGACGACCAGATCAGCCGCGTCAGCGGTGTCGGCAACATCCAGCCGATCGGCCAGGAATACGCCATGCGTATCTGGCTGGACCCGGAAAAGATGCGCCAGTACGCGCTGATGCCGTCGGACATCGAGACCGCACTGCAGGCGCAGAACACCGACGTGTCGGCCGGTGAACTCGGTGGCCAGCCGGCGCTGAAGGGCCAGCAGCTGGACGCGACCGTGACCGCGCGCAGCCGCCTGCACACGCCCGAGCAGTTCGCGCAGGTGGTGCTCAAGGCCGATGCCAATGGCAGCGTGGTGCACCTGGGCGACGTGGCGACGATCGGCCTGGGCCCGGAAAGCTATGACAGCATCAGCACGTTCAACGGCAAGCCGTCGGCCTCGCTGGGCATCGAGCTCAACGCCGGTGCCAACGCCATCGCCGTCTCCAAGGCCGTCGAGGCACGACTGCAGCAGCTGCAGAAGTACTGGCCGCATGGCTACACCTACCACGTGGCGTTCACCACCACGCCGTTCGTGACCATCTCGCTGAAGGAAGTGGTGATCACCCTGATCGAGGCGATCGCGCTGGTCGTGCTGGTGATGTACCTGTTCCTGCAGAACTGGCGGGCCACGCTGATCCCGACCATCGCGGTGCCGGTGGTGCTGCTGGGCACCTTCGGCGTGCTGGCCGCCTTCGGCTATTCGATCAATACGCTGACCATGTTCGCGCTGGTGCTGGCCATCGGCCTGCTGGTGGACGACGCCATCGTGGTGGTGGAGAACGTGGAGCGGGTGATGACCTTCGAAGGGCTGGCACCGAAGCCAGCCACGTTGAAGGCGATGGGCCAGATCACCGGCGCGCTGGTCGGCATCGTGCTGGTGCTGACCGCGGTGTTCCTGCCGATGGCGTTCTTCAGCGGTGTCACCGGCGTGATCTATCGCCAGTTCTCGGTGACGATCGCCGCTGCGATGATCCTGTCGGTGCTGGTGGCGATGACCATCACCCCGGCGCTGTGCGGCAGCATCCTGCACCAGATTCCCAAGGGCGGCCATCCGCATGGCGACCACGCTGGCGAGCCGGGCCTGCTGGGCAAGTTCTTCATCTGGTTCAACCATCGCTTCGAGCGCACCTCCAACCGACTGCGCCATCGCGTCGACCGCTTCCTCGGCCGGCGCACGCTGGGCGTACTGTTCTACCTGGTGCTGAGCGTGGCCACCGGCCTGTTGTTGTGGCACCTGCCGGGCGCGTTCCTGCCCGATGAAGACCAGGGCATGCTCAACGCGCTGGTGAAGCTGCCCGCCGGGTCCACCCTGGAGCAGACCCGTGCCGTGATGGATCGCCTGAGCGCCGCCGCGGTGAAGGACGACAGCGTACTGTCAATCCAGGCCACCGCAGGTTTCAGTGTCAGCGGCAGTGGCCAGAACGTCGGCCAGGCCTTCATCCGGCTCAAGGATTGGGACGACCGCAAGGACGATGCCGATACCATCGCCGCGCGCTTGACCGCGGCCATGGCCAGCGTGCCCGATGCGCAGGTGTTCATCACCTCGCCACCGGCCATCCTCGGCCTCGGCGATGCCGGTGGCTTCACCCTGGAACTGCAGGACGAAGGCGGTGCCGGCCATGCCGCCGCCGTGGCCGCGCGCAACACGCTGCTGAAGGACGCTGCCAAGGATCCGAAGCTGGTCAACGTGCGCTACGCCAGCCTGGAAGACGCGCCGGTGTACGCGGTGAAGGTGGACGACGCCAAGGCGCAGGCGATGGGCGTCAATCCGCAGGACATCAATGACACCTTGAACGCCGCGCTGGGTGGCGACTTCGTCAACAACTTCATCTACAAGGGCCGCATCAAGAAGGTGTTCATCCAGGGCACGGCCGAAGCCCGCATGCAGCCGCAGGACATCGAGCGCTGGAGCGTGCGCAACCAGGCCGGGCAGATGGTACCGCTGTCGTCGCTGGTCAGCGCGCACTGGACCAGTGCGCCGGCCGCGCTGCAGCGCTACAACGGCGTCTCGGCGATGGAGATCACCGGCCAGCCGGCACCGGGCGTCAGTTCCGGCGAGGCGATGGCCGAGATCGCACGTCTGGCCGGCACGCTGCCGGAAGGCTTCAGCCATGCCTGGTCGGACATGGCCTACCAGGAACAGCTGTCGGGGAACCAGGCGCCGATGCTGTATGCCATCTCGCTGCTGTTCGTGTTCCTGTGCCTGGCCGCGCTGTATGAAAGCTGGGCGGTACCGTTCGCGGTGATGCTGGCAGTGCCGGTGGGCGTGTTCGGCGCCGTGCTGATGATGAACCTGCGTGGCCTCAACAACGACGTGTACTTCCAGGTCGGCCTGCTGACCACGATTGGCCTGGCAGCGAAGAACGGCATCCTGATCGTCGAGTTCGCGCGCATCCTCGAGCAGCAGGGCAGGAGCACCCGCGACGCGATCCTGCAGGCGGTCTACCTGCGGCTGCGCCCGATCGTGATGACCTCGCTGGCATTCCTGATGGGTGTGCTGCCGCTGGTGTTCGCCACCGGCGCCGGTTCGGCCGCGCGCCGTTCGCTGGGTACCGGCGTGGCCGGCGGTACGGTCGCCTCGATGGTGCTGGGCATGTTCTTCGTGCCGTTGTTCTACCTGCTGGTGCGCCGCCTGTTCCCGGGCCGCGCGCCGGCCGACGCCACTGCCCCGGAGGCACGCCCATGAAGCCGATGCTGCTGCGCGCCCTGGCGGCCGCAACGATGACCACCGTGCTGGGCGGCTGCGTGAGCATGGCCCCGCACTACCAGCGCCCCGAGGCGCCGGTGCCGGCACAGTTCGCCAATGCCGCCACCGGCGAGACCGGGCCAGCACTGGCGATGCCGGCCTGGCGCGAGGTGTTCCTGGAGCCGCGCCTGCAGCAGGTCATCGCGCTGGCACTGCAGAACAACCGCGACCTGCGCGTGGCGGTGCTGCAGGTGGAGAAGGAACGCGCGCAGTACCGCATCCAGCGCGCGGCGCTGCTGCCGTCGGTGGATGCCAGCGGCAGCGTGACCCGTTCGCGGGTGAGTGATGCCAACAGCGAGATCGGCGTCAGCCAGGTGACCGAATCCGATGCCGTGCAGGTGGGCTTCAGCAGCTGGGAACTGGACCTGTTCGGGCGCATCCGCAGCCTGAAGAACGAGGCGCTGCAGAACTGGCTGGCCAGTGCCGAGAACCAGCGTGCGGCGCGCACCAGCCTGGTCGCCGAAGTGGCCACGGCCTGGCTGGCGCTGGCGGCCGACGAGCAGTCGCTGGCGTTCACCCGGCAGACGCTGGACAGTCAGCAGCAGACCCTGCAGCGCACCGAGGCCCGCCATGCACAAGGCCTGGCCTCGGGCCTGGACCTGTCGCAGGTGCAGACCAGTGTGGACGCCGCGCGCGCTGCGCTGGCCAGGCTGCAGACCCAGCAGGCGCAGGATCGTGATGCGCTGCAGTTACTGGTGGGTGCTCCGCTGGACGCGGCATTGCTGCCCAGCGCACAGGCACTGGACGGCACCGTGGCGCTGGCGCCGTTGCCTTCCAACCTGCCCTCGAGCGTGCTGCTGCAGCGTCCGGACGTGCTGTCCGCCGAACACGCGTTGCAGGCGGCCAACGCCGATATCGGCGCCGCGCGCGCCGCGTTCTTCCCGACGCTGACGCTGACTGCCAACTACGGCCACAGCTCCACCGCGTTGTCGACGCTGTTCTCGGCCGGCACCCGCGGCTGGTCGTTCGCGCCCAGCATCACGGCGCCGATCTTCCACGCCGGTGCGTTGAAGGCCTCACTGGATGCCTCGAAGATTGGCAAGGACATCGGCATCGCTCAGTACGAGAAGGCGATCCAGCAGGCCTTCAGTGAAGTGGCCGATGCCCTGGCCACGCGCGATCACCTGGGCGCGCAGATGGAGGCACAACGGGCACTGGTCGCCGCCAGCCAGCGCAGCTACACGCTGGCCGAGGCGCGCTATCGCACCGGGCTGGACGGCTATCTGCAGGCGCTGGATGCGCAGCGCAGCCTGTTTGCCGCGCAGCAGGACCTGATCGCGCTGCAGCAGCAGGAAGCGGGAAACCGGGTGACGCTGTTCAAGGTGCTGGGCGGTGGCGCAGACGCACGGTAACGCGCCCTGCTCTGGTAGGTGCCGACCTTGGTCGGCACGGAAGCATGGAGTGTCGCGATCTGATGATTCGTGCCGACCAAGGTCGGCACCCACCAAGGCAGATTCATGTGCCGACCCAAGTCGGCACCCACCAGAAGCGGACGGTGCTGCCTACGCCACGCGGCCCCGGCGTGCACGCTCCAGGTGCACCAGCAGCAGCGAGATTGCCGCCGGGGTCATGCCCGGGATGCGCTGCGCCTGGCCGATGGTCTGTGGGCGCACGCGCTCCAGCTTCTGCAGGGCTTCGGCCGACAGCCCGCGCACCGTGGCGTAGTCGAAGGCTTCAGCGATCGGCGTGGCTTCATGCCGCTGCTGGCGCTCGATCTCCTCGCGCTGGCGGTCCAGGTAGCCGGCATACTTCACGCCGATCTCCACCTGCTCGGCCACCTTGGCGTCGGCCACGGCCGGGCCCAGCGACGGCACCTGCATCAGCTGCGCGTAATCCAGCTCGGGGCGCTTGATCAGGTCCAGCACGTTGGTTTCGCGGCTGACCGCCACGCCCAGCGTGTCCTGCACTTCGCGGCCCAGCGCATTGGCCGGGGTCGCCCACAGCGCGCCCAGGCGCGCGCGCTCGGCGGCGACGGCGGCCTGCTTGGTCTCGAACGCGCTCCAGCGCTGGTCATCCACCAGGCCCATCTCGCGGCCGGCCGGGGTCAGGCGCTGGTCGGCGTTGTCCTCGCGCAGCTGCAGGCGGTATTCGGCGCGGCTGGTGAACATGCGGTACGGCTCGTTGGTACCGTGGGTGATCAGGTCATCCACCAGCACGCCCAGGTAGGCCTCGTCGCGACGCGGGCACCAGCCGTCCAGCCCACGCACCTGGCGTGCGGCGTTGAGGCCGGCCAGCAGGCCCTGCGCGGCGGCTTCTTCATAGCCGGTGGTGCCGTTGATCTGGCCGGCGAAGAACAGGCCGTTGACCAGCTTGGTTTCCAGCGAAGCCTTCAACCCGCGTGGATCGAAGAAGTCGTACTCGATCGCGTAGCCGGGGCGGGTGATGTGCGCGTTGCCGAAGCCGCGGATGCTGCGCACCATCTCCAGCTGCACGTCGAACGGCAGCGAGGTGGAGATGCCGTTGGGGTAGATCTCGACGATGCCCAGGCCTTCGGGTTCGACGAAGATCTGGTGGCTGGCCTTCTCGGCGAAGCGCACCACCTTGTCCTCGATGGACGGGCAGTAGCGCGGGCCGATGCCTTCGATCTGGCCGCTGTACAGCGGCGAGCGGTGCAGCGCGTCGCGGATGATCTGGTGGGTCTGTTCGGTGGTGTGGGTGATCCAGCAGCTGACCTGCTGCGGATGCTCGTCCACCGAACCCAGGAAGGACATCACCGGGCGCGGCGAATCGCCGGGCTGCTCGTCCATCACGCTGTAGTCCAGCGAGCGGCCGTCGATGCGCGGTGGCGTGCCGGTCTTCAGGCGGTCCACCTGGAACGGGCGCTCGCGCAGGCGCGCCGCCAGCGTGGTGGCCGGCGGGTCGCCCATGCGGCCGGCGGCGTACTGGGTCGGGCCGACATGGATCTTGCCGGCCAGGAAGGTGCCGGCGGTCAGCACCACGGCCTCGGCATCGAAGCGCAGGCCGGTCTGGGTGATGACCCCGCGCACGGCGTCGCCGTCGATGACCAGGTCATCGACGGCCGCCTGGAACACGGTCAGGTTGGCCTGGCCTTCAACGATGGCGCGGATCGCCATGCGGTACAGGTTGCGGTCGGCCTGGCAGCGGGTGGCGCGCACGGCCGGGCCCTTGGAGGCATTGAGGGTGCGCCACTGGATGCCGGCACGGTCGGCGGCATGCGCCATCGCACCGCCCAGGGCGTCGATTTCCTTGACCAGGTGGCCCTTGCCGATGCCTCCGATGGCCGGGTTGCAGCTCATCGCGCCCACCGTTTCGATGTTGTGGGTCAGCAGCAGGGTGCGCACGCCGGTACGGGCCGCGGCCAGCGCGGCTTCGGTGCCGGCGTGGCCACCGCCGATGACGATGACGTCGTAACGATGGAAGGACGGGTTCATGGGGCTGTTCAGCTGGGGGCAGGCGCGGCCGGGGCGGCGCCGGGGTGGCGATTTTAGCGCCATTCGGGGCCGCGGCGTCGGTGCCGGCCGGCCGGCGTCGAAATCAGCCCTAAAGTTGGCAGGATTATTGCAGATAACCCAATAGCACCCACCGTGGCTGGCGCCGCAGGCGCCCGTGACCGGAATTGGAACAGGGGCCGGTACAGGCGCACGGTGGGGGAGCAGAGGGCCGGCAGTCGGGGGACTGTCCGGCCCTGTTTTTTTGGGATTGCCGGGAAAGGCCCGACCACGCATGGCGTGGATCTACCGACGCTGGGGCTCTCTCCGGTTGGCGACCCGGCAAAACAGACGGCCCCGCAGTGCGGGGCCGTCTGTCTTCAGAGGTGCCGACATCCGACAGGGCCGGAACAGGGGGGATCCAGATGTTCCTGTCGGATATCGACGTAGAGATTTTTGCGGCGGCCCGTCTCGCTTTTTGTCACTTTGTGACGCGGGCCGTCACCGGTTCCGTAGAGTGCAACCTGGACCGGGTGAAATGCAAGACGGTTCAGCGCTCAACTGTGCGCTGCGTCCCACGATCCATGTTGCGCCACGGGGAACCGTTCATCCTCGGCGCGCTCGGCGCCGGGGTCGGACGGGCCGGCGGCGGCGGCGCCGACGGCTGGATGTTCGACTGCGGCGGGCGACGCATCGAGTCCATGTTCCGCCACGGCGAACCGCCGTTGTACGACGGCCGCGGCGGCGGCGGCGGACGGTTCTCGCCACCGTTGCCGGGCGGGCGCGGTGGCGGACGGTGGTTGTGCGGCGGGCGGTAGATCGGGCGCGAGTAGTACGGATTGCCATAGCCGCCGTAGTAGCCGCCATAGCCGCCGTAGTAAGGGTAGCCGTAGTTGTAGGGATAGCCGGCCGGGTAGCGGTACTCCACCGACGGCGCACCGTGGTAGTAGCTGCCGCTGCGGCCACCGCCGACATAGTCGTAGGTGGTGCAGCCGGTCAGGGCCAGCAACAGGCCACCGGCAAGCATCAGGCGCGTTTTCATGGTGGGTCCCCCCAGAGGACGGGTTGTGCAGTCAGCTTCGTGCGCAGGCGTTGAATCGGCCCTTAACTTCACTGCCCAGGATGAATGGAGGTGAAGGCCCTCATGCTGGCATGACCTGTGCCGGGGTCGCCAGCGTGGGGCCATACGTTAATCTTGCGTCATGAGCGATTCACTGTTGCCCCGTGCCGACGATGTCCTGGCTGCCGCTGCGCGGATCGCGCCGCACGCCAGCGTGACCCCGGTGCTGCGCTCGCGCACGCTTGATGCGCTGGCCGGCGCGCAGCTGGCGTTCAAGGCCGAGCACCTGCAGCGCGGCGGCGCATTCAAGTTCCGCGGGGCCTGCAACGCGGTGTGGTCGCTGGATGCCGATCGCGCCCGTGCCGGCGTGGTCACCCATTCGTCCGGCAACCACGGCGCTGCCCTGGCCCTGGCCGCGCGCACCCGTGGCA
Organism: Stenotrophomonas muris; assembly: GCF_052751275.1. NCBI lineage: Bacteria > Pseudomonadati > Pseudomonadota > Gammaproteobacteria > Lysobacterales > Lysobacteraceae > Stenotrophomonas > Stenotrophomonas muris. The sequence goes on from NZ_CP199879.1 coordinate 4,007,384, forward strand.
TTCCCTGCCACGTGGTGGTGCCCGAAGGTGCGGTGGCGGCCAAGCTGGCCAACATCGCCCGCCACGGTGCCACGCTCTGGCGCTGCCCGCCGACCATCGCCGACCGCGAGGCCGCCTGCGCCAAAGTACAGGCCGATACCGGCGCGACCCTGGTCCATCCCTATGCGGACCCGGCGGTGATGGCCGGGCAGGGCACCGCGGCCCTGGAGCTGCTGCACAGCGACGGTCCGTTCGACGTGCTGGTAGTCCCAGTCGGAGGGGGCGGCCTGGCCAGCGGTACCGCCCGGGCCCTGCAGTTCGCCAGTCCCCAGACCCGGCTGGTGCTGGCCGAACCGGCCGGTGCCGACGACACCGCGCGCTCGCTGGCCGCAGGCGAGCGCCAGGGCGCGTTCACCCCTGACACCATCTGCGACGGCCTGCGTACCCTGATCGGCGCCCCCAACTTCGCGCTGCTGCGCGCGGCCGGCGTCGAGGTGATCGTGGTCGACGACGCCGCCACCATGGCCGCGATGCGCCTGCTGTGGGAGGTGCTCAAGCAGGTGGTCGAGCCGTCCTCGGCCACCGTGCTGGCCGCGGTACTGGCACAGCCGCAGCGGTTCGCCGGCCTGCGGGTGGGCCTGGTGCTGTCCGGTGGCAATGTCGACCTGCCCGCGCTGCGTTGGGGGGCGCCTTGAGCCGCGACGGGCACCGGCCCCGCACCGGCCTGCTGGGCTGGCTGTGGCGGCTGTTCGTGCTGCTGGTGGTCTGGCTGCTGGGCGTGACCGCCTGGATCGTCTGGGTGGGGGAGCGCGACCAGGCAGCCAAGGCCGACGCCATCATCGTGCTCGGTGCGGCGGCCTATGACGCCAAGCCGTCGCCGGTATTCGAAGAACGCATCCGTCATGGCCTGGATCTCTATGAAGCCCGGTACGCGCCACTGCTGATCTTCACCGGCGGCTACGGTGGCACCGGCGCGCGCTTTTCCGAATCGCAGGTGGCGCGGCGCTATGCGCTCAAGCATGGCGTGCCGGACGATGCGATCCTGATCGAGACCGCCTCGCGCAACACCGTGCAGAACCTGGTCGAGGCCAAGCGGCTGATGGACCAGCGCGACCTGCACCGGGTGATCATCGTCAGCGACCCGTTGCACATGGCGCGCGCGCTGCGCCTGAGCAAGGCGCTGGGCATCGATGCGCTGGCCTCGTCCACGCCCAGCACGCGCTTCCGCAGCTTCCACACCAGCTGGCGCTTCCTGGTGCAGGAAATCTATTTCTTCCACCGCGACCTGGTGCGGCCGCCGCTGAGTTCGCCGGCCAATACCTGAGGGCGGAAACCTGATCTGGGCAGACGCCCATCGTGGAAACGTGAGGTTGCCGGCCAGCGGCCGGCACTACCAGCCGGTCAGGTCTGCCTGCGCCGGATCGGAATCGCCGACACCGGCACCGAGGCCACGTCATGCCCGCCTTCGCGGATCGGTGCGCCCGGGTCCGGTGCCCAGGCGTGGGCGTAGATCACTTCCCAGCTGCTGGGCAGCTTGCCGTCGGCGCGTCGCATCGGTTCATACGCCGCTGCCGCCGCGGCGAAGCGGCCACGCCCGGTCAGCGTGTGACGGCGGTCCACCCGCGCATTGGTCGCGCCCATCGCGCGCAGCTCCCGCATCAACGAGGGCAGGTCGTCGTAGGTCAGGGTGAACAGGTCGCGGTCCAGCACCGGGTCGCGGAAACCGGCCATCATCAGCGCATCGCCGAACTGGGCGATCTGCGCGAAGCGGCTCACGTGCGGGCGATCATCGGCGGCTGCGAAGGCCTCATTGAGTTCGACCAGCGTGTCCGGGCCGAAGGTGGAGCACAGCAGCAGGCCGCCGGGCTTGAGCACGCGGCGGAAGCCGGCAAACACCGCCGGCAGGTCGTCCACCCACTGCAGGCACAGGTTGCTGAAGATCACGTCCACGCTGTTGTCGGCCAGCGGCAGCGCGGCGGCGTCGCCGCACAGGCGCTGGAACGGCTTCCACCAGCCGGCCTGGCGCTTGGCCTGATCCAGCATCGGCAGCGCCACGTCCAGCGCGATCACCTGCGCCTTCGGCCAGCGCTTCTTCATCAGCGCACTGGCGTGGCCGGTACCCGCGCCGATGTCCAGCACTACCTCGGGCTTGCGTGCCTCCAGGTAGTCCAGCGATTCCACCAGCCGCGCCTGCACCTCGCGCTGCAGGGCGGCGGCGGCGTCGTAGCTGTTGGCGGCGCGGGCGAACGCGCGGCGGACATGGCGGGCATCGAAGTGGGACGGCATTGCGAAAGTCTCTTAGAACGTACCGGGGTAGGCGCCGCCGTCGATCAGCAGGTTCTGCCCGGTGAGGTAACCGGCCTGTGCGCTGCACAGGAAGGCGCAGGCCGCGCCGAATTCATCCGCCGTGCCGAAGCGGCCGGCCGGGATCTGCTGGCGGCGGCGTTCGGCCACTTCGGCAGCATTGCCGTCCTTGCCCGCACTGTGGGCGAAGTTGGCGCGCAGGCGGTCGGTGTCGAACTGGCCGGGCAGCAGGTTGTTGATGGTGACGTTGTGCGCCACGGTACGGCGCGACAGGCCGGCGACGAAGCCGGTCAGGCCGCTGCGCGCGCCGTTGGACAGCGCCAGGATGTCGATCGGGGCCTTCACCGCCGAGGACGTGATGTTGACGATGCGGCCGAAGCCACGCGCGATCATCGCGTCCACGGTGGCGCGGATCAGCGCGATCGGCGCCAGCATGTTGGCGTCCAGTGCGGCGATCCAGTCGTCGCGCTCGAAACTGCGGAAGTCGCCCGGCGGCGGGCCACCGGCATTGGTGACCAGGATGTCCACCTGCGGGCACGCGGCGAGCGCTGCGGAGCGACCGGCCTCGGTGGTCACGTCGGCGGCGACCACGCGGACTTCGGCGGCGCCGGGCAGGGCGCGCAGCGCTTCGGCGGCGGCCTGCAGCGCAGCCTCACCACGGGCCACGATCACTACGTTGACGCCCTCGCGCACCAGCGCACGCGCGCAGCCCAGGCCCAGCCCCTTGCTTGCGCCGCAGACCAGTGCCCAGCGGCCGTTGATACCCAGATCCATGCATCAATCCTGCGGAATGAGGAAGGCGCTCATTGTCCGCCATCGGCCGGTGACAGGCCGGCAACGAAGTGTTGCAGGGCGGCGGCCACCTCGTCGGCATGGCCGAGGAAGGGCGCATGGCCGCCGTGGGCGATGGTCAGCGCCTGCGCACCGGGGGCCAGTACCGCGGCGGCCTGCATTGCCGCCGGAGACACCAGCCGGTCACGCTGGCCGGCGATCCACAGGCTGGGCTTGGCCAGCGTCGGCAGTGCGCCACGCAGGTCGGTGCTTTCCAGCAGGCGCAGGCCTTCCAGCAGGGCGCGTTCGGTGGGTGCACCGCGCTCGACCAGGCGCTGGCGCAGCGTGCGCAGCTCCTCGCGGGCGTGTGCCGAGCCCATTACATCCAACGCCAGGAAGCGTTCCAGGGTGCCACCGAAGTCGGTGGCCAGCTCGCGCCCGAACTGCTCGAACACCGCCGGCTCCACCGCATGCGGCCAGTCGTCGCCACGCACGAAGCGCGGCGTGGCCGCGATCATCGCCAGCCCGCGCACCTTCGGCAGTGTCGCGGCGGCGTGCAGCGCGAACAGGCCGCCCAGCGACCAGCCGCACCACACCGCAGGCGGCGTGGCCGCGGCAATGGCATTGACCACGAACGGCAGGCGCAGCGGCGTGGTGTCATCGCGGCTGTGGCCATGGCCCGGCAGATCAACCAGATGCAGGGTGAAGTGATCGGCCAGGCGTTGCACCAACGGCGCGAACACGCCGCCCTGCAGGGCCCAGCCATGGATCAGTACCAGGTCCGGCCCCTGGCCGGTGACGTCGATATGCATGGGGAAACGGCAACAGGCTCAGGCAAAGACAGGCAGCGGCGGTGGCGCGGCCTCACGCGCGGCCAGGTCGACGCGATCGCGCGCGCTGGCAATGGCTTCGACCAGGCCACGCACCTGCTCGGGGGTGTGCAGCGCGGACAGCGTGACGCGCAGGCGCGCCTTGCCTTCGGGAACCGTGGGCGGGCGGATCGCGCCGACCAGCCAACCGGCCTGTTCCAACGCCTGGGACATCGCCACGGCGCGATGGTCGTCGCCACACAGCAGCGGCTGGATCGGCGTTTCCGAGGCCATCAGGTCCAGGCCATGGCGGCGGGCTTCGCCGCGGAACAGCGCGATCAGATCGGTCAGTTTCGAGCGCCGCCAGTTGTCACGGCGCGCCAGGCGCACCGCTTCCAGTGCTGCGGCGGCCAGCGCCGGCGGCATCGCAGTGGTGTAGATGTACGGGCGTGCGGTTTCGGCCAGGTGCTCGACCAGGTCGTCGCGGCCCAGCACCAGCGCGCCGGAACCGCCCAGTGCCTTGCCCAGCGTGACCAGCTGCAGCGGCACATCGTCCACGCCCAGCCCGGCGGCGGCCACGGCACCACGGCCATCACCGACCACGCCCACGCCGTGCGCATCGTCCACATAGAACAGCGCCTGCTGCAGGCGTGCCACCAGCGACAATGCACGCAGCGGTGCGATGTCGCCATCCATGCTGAACACACCGTCGGTGGCCAGCATCGCCGCGCCATCGGGCGCGTGCTTGAGCTGGCGCATCGCGCCTTCGGCGTCGAGGTGCGGATAACGGCGCAGGCGCGCACCCGCCAGCCGCGTCGCATCGAGCAGGCTGGCGTGGTTGAGCTTGTCCTGCACGCACACATCGTTCTCTTCGCTCAGCAGCGCCTGCTGCACGGCCAGGTTGGCGGCGAAGCCACTGCCGAACAGCAGCGCGCGCGGGTAGCCCAGCCACTCCGCCACTTCGCGCTCCAGCGCGTCATGCAGGGCGTGGTGGCCGCAGACCAGATGCGAGGCGCCCGCGCCGGAGCCTTCGCGTGCGGCCGCATCCTGCAATGCGTTGACCACGCTGAACTGCTGGGCCAGGCCCAGGTAATCGTTGCTGCAGAAGCCGGTCAGCCACTGGCCGTCCACCTCCAGGCGGACGCCATCACGACGGCTGACCGTGCGCCGCGTGCGGCGACGGCCTTGGGCATCGCGCAGGGCGCGTTGGGCGTGGAGGCGGGCGGTCAGGTCGGGGCGGGCCATGGCGGCTGAATGCGGCGACGGGGCGGCTAGGGTAGCGCGTTGCCGCGGCGCCTGCTTGCGGCCCGTCTCAGGCCGCGTGAGCGCAGCCACAGGCGGGCGCATCGGCGCTGATATCAGCGTGCACGATGCCGCCGTGGTCGTGGCCCTCGGCATCCACCTGCACCGCCATCGGCTGCAACCCCAGCCGCGCGAACAGGGCCAGGTCGTGCTCGCTCTCCGGGTTGCCGGTGGTCAGCAGCTTGTCGCCGTAGAAGATCGAGTTGGCACCGGCCACGAAGCACAGCGCCTGCAGTTCGTCGCTCATCGCCTCGCGACCGGCCGACAGCCGCACCATCGAACGCGGCATGGCGATGCGTGCCACCGCGATCATGCGCACGAACTCGAACGGATCCAGTTCGGCACTGCCATGCAGTGGCGTGCCCGCCACCTGCACCAGCCTGTTGATCGGCACCGAATCGGGATGCGCCGGCAGCGTGGCCAGCGCCAGCAGCAGGCCCACGCGCTGCGCGCGCGTCTCGCCCATGCCGACAATGCCGCCGCAGCAGGTTTTCAGACCGGCATCGCGCACGTGCGCCAGCGTGTCCAGGCGGTCCTGGTACTGGCGCGTGTGGATGATCGAATCGTAGTAGTCCGGCGCGGTGTCGAGATTGTGGTTGTAGTAGTCCAGGCCGGCGTCCTTCAGCGCACGCGCCTGCTCGCCACTGAGCATGCCCAGCGTGGCGCAGGTTTCCAGGCCCAGCGCCTTCACCCCGGCGATCATCGCCGCCACCTTCGGGATGTCGCGGTCCTTCGGCGATCGCCACGCGGCACCCATGCAGAAGCGCGATGCGCCGGCAGCCTTGGCCTGGCGTGCCTTGGCCAGCACCGCGTCGGTGTCCATCAGCTTCTGCGCGTTCACCCCGGTGCTGTAGCGCTGTGCCTGCGGGCAGTACGCGCAGTCTTCCGGGCAGCCGCCGGTCTTCACCGACAACAGCGTGGACACCTGCACCTGCGCTGGGTCGAAGTGCTCGCGATGGACTGCGGCAGCGCGGAACAGCAGCTCGGGGAACGGCAGATCGAACAGCGCCTGCAGTTCGTCGTGTTGCCAGTCGTGGCGGATGGCAGCAGCCATGGCGGGACCTTGGGTACGAGTGGAGCGAGGGCGGCAGTGTGGGTGGGTTGGTGAGCCCTGTCAACTTGATTGATTCCCATGTGGTTTACATCGGTTGACCGCCATGAATGGGCGCTACGGTGTAAGTTCATTGCTGCATACGGACGCGCGAGCACGTGCCATGAACAGCTACCAGTCCTACCCGATCCGCCGCGACGCGGTGCTGTGCAGCCTTGCCGAGCTGCCCGACGGCGGCCTGCGCGTGGTGCTGGATGATCTGCGCCAGTCCGACACGCCAGGGCAGTGGAAGAACCACGTCTTCGTGACCTTCAAGGACTACCCGGCAGGGCAGCTCGATCCGGCGACGTTGCCCAAGGAGGAGCTCGAGGCTTTCGGACACTATGTGCTGGTTCGCCTGTTGGCCATCAATGGCTGCCTGCGCGATACGGACGAGCGCTCCGACAACGATGCCCATCTCACTGACCTGGCGCGGCAGAACATCGCCGCGCTGACCAGCGAGGACATCGCCTCGATCGATGAGCAGCTGTTCTCCCTCTGCGACGGGCAGTTCCGAAAGATCGCCTACATTGTGGGCATGGCCATGTCGCTGCAGCCGAAGTGCCGATCGGGAATTCCCGATGTGTTCTATGCAGGGCGTGTACGCATGCTGGTGGAACGGGGCATGTTGCAGGCACAGGGCGACCTCACGCGGATGGGCTGTTGCGAAGTGCGCGTCCGGCAGTAGGCTTGCGCCCACCAGGACCTGGCTGGAACTGTGCTTACATCTACCTGCTGGAAGGACACATGCTGAAGTCCATCCAGAAGATGGCGGCAGCCGAGGCAATGAAAGAAGGATGCGCATGGAACCGGACACGATGCCGCAGGGCGGGAAGCTGCTGATACTCGATCTGGATGAGACGCTGGTGCATGCCAGCGAGCGTGAACTGGAGCGACCCGCGGATTTCCGCCTCGTCGGCTACCACGTCTACCTGCGGCCCCATCTGCAGGCATTCCTCGACTATGCCTTTGCCCATTTCACGGTGGGTGTGTGGACGTCGTCCGGGCAACTGTACGCCGAACCGCTGGTGGACCGGCTGATGCCGGGGCGTCCGCTGGCGTTCCTGTGGTCCGCGCCGCGGTGCAGCACGGCCCGTGATTGGGAAACCGGCGGTTACACCTCGCAGAAGCGGCTGGGCAAGCTGAAGCGCCACGGCTTCCGTTTGGAGCAGATGATCGGTATCGATGACACGCCCGGCAAGTACGCCAGAAACTACGGAAATCTGGTCGCGGTGCGTGAGTTCACCGGTGATCCGGCTGATGACGAGCTGGCCCATCTGCAGCTGTATCTGGAGTGGCTGCGGCAGCAGCCCAACGTGCGTGCGGTGGAGAAGCGCCGGTGGCGGGAGCGCCTGCAGGCATAGGTAGCTGCACAGGGCAGGTGCTATCGGCGAGCACCCGCACTCGCGCGTTTCACCGCATCCTGCAAGGCCTGCAGCCACAATAACCGCTGCCCAACGCAAGCGCTGGCGCGCAGACTGTGCCCCATGACCGATCTCCATCGCCTCCGCGGCCGCATCACCGCGCTGGTTCTCAGCGAGGCCTGGCGCCGCCGTGCCGCGCTCTGGGGCGGCGCGGTGGCCGTGGCGTTGGTGGCCATCCTGTTCGCCAAGGCCAGCGACGCGGCCTTCCATCTGTTCCAGCGCATCACCGCGCACTCGCCGTGGTGGGCCCTGCTGCTCACGCCGGGCATCTTCGCGCTGCTGGCCTGGTTGACCAGTGGCGTGCTGAAGCCCACGCGGGGCAGCGGCATTCCGCAGGTCATCGCTGCGTTGGACAAGCCCGATGAGCCATTCCGGAAGACCAATCTTTCGCCTGCGGTCTCAGCCGGCAAGCTGCTGCTGACCTCGTTGTCGCTGCTCGGCGGCGCGTCCGTCGGACGCGAAGGTCCCACGGTGCATGTGGGTGCCAGCCTGATGTACCTGTTCGGCCGCTGGTTCGGCTTCAAGGATCCTCGCGAGCTCTCGCACTTCCTGCTGGCCGGTGGTGCAGCGGGCATTGCCGCGGCGTTCAACACGCCGCTGGCTGGCATCGTATTCGCCATCGAGGAGCTCAGCGGCCGTTTCGAGCATCGCTTCTCCGGCACCCTGCTGACGGCGGTGATCGTCGGTGGCGTGGTGTCGCTGGGCCTGCTTGGCAACTACACCTACTTCGGCCATGTGAGCGCGCGGCTGCCGCTGGGGCAGGGCTGGCTGGCGATCCTGCTGTGCGGCGTGGTGGCCGGGCTGCTGGGCGGCCTGTTCGCGCGCGCGGTGCTGGCCAGTGCGGCGGGCCGCCCGCGTTGGCTGGGCCAGCTGCGCCAGCGGCATCCGGTGCTGCTGGCCGCAGGCTGCGGCCTGGCGGTGGTGGCACTGGCTTTGACGTTCGGCGACGGCGCGTTCGGCACCGGCTACGAGCAGGCGCGCAGCCTGGTGCAGGGGCAGGCGTTGGTCGGCCACGAGTTCGGGTTGATGAAGCTGCTGGCCAACCTGGCATCGTACGTGGCCGGCATACCCGGCGGCCTGTTCTCGCCCGCGTTGGCGGTCGGTGCGGGGCTGGGCCACAACCTGGCGGTGCTGATGCCGGGCGTGGATCCGCGCGCGTTCGTGCTGCTGGGCATGTGCGCGTACCTGACCGGCGTCACCCAGGCACCGCTGACCTCGGCGGTGATCTCGCTGGAGCTGACCGACAGCGGCGATCTGCTCCTGCCGATCCTGGCCACGGTGCTGATCGCGCGGGGCGTGTCCGGTCTGGTATGCCGGGTGCCGATCTATCGTGGGTTGGCGGAGGTGTTGACGGCGTCGGCCGTTGCATCAACCGGGCCTGGGCAGGGCGGACGCCTTTCCTGATCGGCAGCACCCTCTGCAGTTGCGGGCAGTCCCGACACTGCGATCGGTGCTTCGCCGATGGCCGCACATGGGCAGCGCGATGAAGCATGGGCAATGCGTATTGATCTCCTGCATTCGGCAACCCGTGTCTCCCGCGCACTGCTGGGTGTCCTGCTGCCACTGCGCTGCCTGGTCTGCGGCGATCCGGGCCATGATGATCTCGATCTGTGCCGCGCCTGCCTCGCCGGACTGCCCTGGGCCGGTCGCGCCTGCCTGCGGTGTGCACTGCCGTTGCCGGATGAGGCCCTGATCGTCTGCGGCAGCTGCCGCGAGGAAGCACCACCGCAGACGGCCACGCACGCCAGCCTGCTGTACCTGCCGCCGGTGGACCAGCTGCTGCTGCGCTACAAGTTCCATCAGGACCTGGCGGCCGGTCGCCTGCTGGCGCAGTTGATGCAGCGCGCACCACCGCCCTGGTCCTGCCCGCCGCTGGTGCCGGTGCCGCTGCACCGCCGGCGCCTGCGCCAGCGCGGCTACAACCAGGCTGCCGAGCTCTGCCGGCTGCTGCCGTTGCCGGTCTGGCAGGGGCTGTACCGGCGGCGGCACACCGCACCGCAGTCCGAACGCACGGCCGAACAGCGCAGGGAAAACCTGTTCGATGCGTTCGATGTCCACGGGCCGGTGCCCACGCATCTGACCGTGGTCGACGACGTGATGACCACCGGCAGCACGGTGATGGAAATCGCCGAAACCCTGCGCTGCGTGGGCGCCAGAGAGGTGCGGGTATGGGTGTGCGCGCGGGTGCCGTGATCGCTCCCTTCATCGCAACGGGCTAGGATGAACCCGGTTCCGGATCGAAGGAGTGACCATGAATTCCCCCTTGTCTCCCTTGTTGTCAGCGGTTGGCCGCAGCTGGTGGATCCTGCTGCTGTATGGCCTGGTCGCGCTCGGCTTCGGCATCATCGCCATCGGTTGGCCGCTGTCCGCAGCCATGGCATTGGCCTGGACGCTGGGCGTGATGGCCATCATCGAAGGGGTCATCAGCCTGTTCGCACTGATCAGTGGTGGCAGCGGCGCCTCGCGCGGCTGGCTGGCGCTGTATGCCATCGCTTCGCTGGGCTTCGGCATCCTGGCGGTGATCAACCCGCTGGCCACCGCCAGCGTGCTGGTGCTGTTCCTGGCGGCGTGGCTGCTGGTAGCCGGCATCTATCGCATCGTCTTCGCGATCCGCGTGCGCAAGCAGATCCAGGGCGAGTGGCTGCTGATCCTCAGTGGCGTGCTGGCGGTGGTGCTGGGGCTGCTGTTCGCGGCCAATCCACACGCAGGCGTGGCGGTGACCACGCTGTGGATCGGCATTGGCAGCCTGCTGTACGGGCTGCTGCAGGTGCTGGTGGCATTCAAGCTGCGGAAGCTGAAATGAGGGGCGCGCTTCCGCTCCTGCTGGGCGCGGCGCTGGTGCTGGCCGGATGCATGCCGGGTGCCACGCCCGGTGCGCTGGCAGGCAAGGATCATGCGCCGCGCGCCGGCGTGGATGTGTGCCTGAGCGCGGTCGATGCGGCTGGCAACGGCACTCCGGCGCACTGGCAAGGTGAAACCCTGGCCCTGCGCGAGCCGCCGATTGCCGGCAGTGCGGACATCGCCGATGTGCGCTACGTGCTGGACGATGCCAAGCAGCCAGGCCTGCAGATCCGCTATCGGCCAGAAGCGCATCAGCGCATCCACGATGGCACCTCGGCCCTGGTGGGCCAGCGCGCGGCGATCAGCGTGGACGGCCGCGTGCTGATGGTGGCGACGGTGAAAGGCCCCTTCGGGGAATCGATGATGCTGAGCGGGCTGCCGAGCATTGCCGAGGCACAGGCGCTGGCCAGGCACATCACCGGTCAGTGACGGGCGCGCCAACACCACCGCGCTACGCGCGGAGGTCGACCAAGGTCGACCGCTACCGTGCGAACCGTGCCTCGATCTCCTCCAGTGACTTGCCCTTGGTCTCCGGCAGCCAGAACGCGGCTACCAGGAAGAACACGAACGTGCACGCCGCCCAGAACAGGAACATGCTGGCGTAGCCGTAGTGGCCCACCGTGGGCAGGAAGATCGCCGCGATGGTGGTCGACACGAACTGGTTGATCAGCAGGGCGATGCTCATGCCGTTGGAGCGGATGCGATTGGGCATCAGTTCCGACAGTGCCAGCCACACGCAGACGCCGGGGCCGACCGCGAAGAACGCGACGAATACCAGGATGCAGGCGGCTACCGCCCAGCCATGCGCCGGCGGCGGCACCGGGCCGATGCGGGCCTGCTCGATGCGCAGCGGTGCCTGTGCGGCCTTGGCCGGGTCGGCGAACGGGTTCAGATGCAGCTTGCGGAAGAACGCGCCGATCACACTGTCCGGCTGCACGGTCCCGGCACGCTCGATGCGCAGCTCGCGGTCGGTCAGGCTGTCGCTGCGCAGGGCGCGCACATTGGTGAAGTCACCGTAGGCGTACGACACGGTCAGCTGCATCGGCCGGCCTTCGCTGTCGATGCCGGCGCCCAGGCGCTGCCACTGTGCGTCGTCCAGCACCAGCTGCAAGCCATCGGCGCTGACCGCCGCCTGCAGTTGCGGCTGCACGTCGGCGCGGCCACGCTCGGCCTGGAAGAACAGCGTGGCGGCGGCCAGCAGGGCCACGCAGATGCCGCCGCTGCCGAGCATCAGCAGGAACTTGCGGCCCTTGCGGTCGACCAGCAGCAGCGCGACCACGGTCATCACCGCGTTGAGCAGCTTGATCGCCACGTCGGCACCGTTGGCCACCGAGCCGGACAGGCCGGCCTGGTTGAGGATGTTCACCGCGTAGGCCAGCACCGAATTGATGCCGGTGGCCTGGGTGCAGGCCAGCACCACGCAGGCCAGCACGAACGGCACCACGTAGCGTCGGCTGAGCAGTGGGTCGCGCTTGCCGTCGCTGCTGCTCGATTCCGGCGCCTGGATCTGTGCAAGGGTGGGTTCCACGTCGGCAGCAGGCAGCACCCGCTGCAGGCTGCGGCGGGCATCATCGACGCGGCCGCGGCGCACCAGCCAGCGCGGCGATTCGGACAGCCAGAAGATGCCGGCACAGAACAGCAGGCCGGGCGCCAGACAACTCCAGAAGATGGTGCGCCAGGCCTGGTCCTTCACCGTGAACAGTTCCTGCGCCTGCTGCGCCAGTGGCAGCGAGCGCACGGCTTCGGCGGCGGCATCCACCGCATGTGCGTGGTACAGCCCGATCAGTGCCGCCAACACCAGGCCGATGGTCAGCAGCAGCTGGAACATCGCCGCACCGCGTCCACGCCGCTCGGGGCTGAGCACTTCGGCCAGGTACAGCGGAATCACCACGCCGATCAGGCCGCCACTGATGCCCTGCAGCAGCCGCCCGAGCAGCAGCGGCGTGTAGCCCGAGGCCAGCGCCATGATCGGAATCGACGCGGTGAACAGCAGGCCGGCCAGCAGCATCGCACCGCGGCGACCGATCAGGTCGGCGACCATGCCGGCGAACAGCGAGGACAGCACGCTGCCCAGCAGTACCGCCGCCACCACGAAGCCGAGTTGCTGGCTGCTGAGCTGCCAGGCGTGGCTGGCCGTTGCCTCCAGGTAGGGCAGGGCACCGGCGATGATGCCGATGTCGATGCCGTACAGCAGGCCGCCGAGGCCGCCGATGAAGAGCAGGTAGCGTACGGGCCAGCGCGGGGCGGTGCTTGCAGTCATCGGCAGTTCCTGTGGTAGCGCCGGGCCAGGCCCGGCGGCGGTTCGTCGCAGAGTGCATTCTGTAGAGCCGAGCCATGCTCGGCTGCTTTCCGTTCCGATATCGAGGTTCCCCATGCCGCGCTTCGCGCGGTGAGCCGAGCATGGCTCGGCTCTACAGGGAGCCCGCGCGGCATCCGGGCCGCATCGCTTGCGTCAGGTCAGATCGACCACGCGCCCACCAATGACCACCTGCTGCAGGCGCAGTTCGGCGTCCAGCACCACCAGGTCGGCGCGGGCGTCGGGCGCGATGCGGCCGCGATCGCCCAGGCCCAGATAGTCGGCCGGGAAGGTGGAAACCCGCTGCGAGGCGTCGGCCAGGTCCAGGCCGACGCGCACCAGGTTGCGCAGCGCCTGGTCCATGGTCAGTGCGCTGCCGGCCAGCGAACCCGTCGCCAGGCGCACGCAGCCGCCGCACTTGTGCACGCGCTGCTCGCCCAGCGCGTACTCGCCGTCGGGCATGCCGGTGGCGGCAGTCGCGTCGGTCACCGCGTACAGGCGCGGGATCGCGCGCGCGGCCAGCCGGATAACGCCGGGGTGGATGTGCTGTAGGTCGGGGATGATCTCGGCGTACTGCGCATGCGCCAGCGCCGCCGCCGCAATGCCCGGGCGATAGTGGTCAACGCCGGTCATGCCGTTGAACAGATGGGTGAAACCGGAGGCACCGGCCTGCAGCGCCGCCACGCCCTCCTCGTAGGTGCCGGCGCTGTGGCCCAGCTGCACGCGGATGCCCATCGCCGAAAGCGCGGGTATCAACGCGGTGTGCTCGCCGATCTCCGGCGCCAGCGTCATCACCCGGATCGGCGCCAGCGCGTGCAGCTGCTGCACCAGTGCCACCGTCGCCTCGATCGTACGATTGGGCTGTGCGCCCAGCCGCTGCGGGCTGATGAACGGTCCTTCCAGATGCACGCCGACGATGCTGGCGGCGTCGGTATCAGGCGCCGCCATTGCCGCAGCGACGCCGTGCAGCGCGTGCTCGATCTCGTCCAGCCCGGCGGTCATGGTGGTCGCCAGCAGCGTGGTGGTGCCGAAGCGCAGATGGGTGCGGGCGATGGTGCGTGCCACGTCGCCGCCCTGCATCAGGTCCACGCCGGCCGCGCCATGCACATGCAGGTCGACGAAGCCGGGCAGGATCACCGGCAGCTGCAGGTCGTCGGCGCCGCTGTGGTCGTCCACCTGCAGCCGGCGCACGCGTGAATCGAAGTGGACGTGCCCGCGCCGCCAGCCCAGCGGGGTGAGGATGCGGCCATGCAGGGTGCGGGTGTCGGTCATGCGGTGGGCTCGGCGATGATCACTTCGATGCCCAGCCGCTGCAGCCCTTCGCGGGTTGCATCGTCGATGCCGGCGTCGGTGATGATGGCGTGGATCTGGTCCAGCAGGGCGATGCGGTGCAGGCTGACGCGGCCGAACTTGGAGGCATCGGTCAGCACCACGATGCGGCGCGCACGCTCGACCATGCGGTGGTTGAGGCGGGCTTCGGCCTCGTCGTGGGTAGTCAGGCCGAACTGCAGGTCCAGGCCGTCCACGCCCAGGAACAGGGTGTCGAAGCTGTACGAGTTGAGGCTGGCTTCGGCCTGGCTGCCCTGCAGCGACAGCGACTGCTGGCGCAGCAGGCCACCTGTCAGCAGCACGGTGATGCCCGCGGCATTGGCCAGTTCCCAGGCGATGTTCAGGCCGTTGGTCATCACCGTCACGTCGCGATGCGCGCGCAGGTGGCGGGCCAGCGTCATCGTGGTCGAGCCGGAATCGATGATGATGTTGTCACCCGGCTGCACCAGGCGCGCAGCGCGCGCACCGATCGATTCCTTCAGTGGCAGGTTCAGCGCGTCCTTCTCATGGATGTCCTGTTCCTGCGGCGGCGTGCGCACCAGGGTCGCGCCGCCGTGGGTGCGGTTGGCCAGGCCCTGCGATTCGAAGTGGGTCAGGTCGGCACGGATCGTCACCGCCGACACGCCGAAGCGCTCGACCAGATCGGCCACCTGCACCGAGCCGTGCTCGATCAGCAGCTGCAGGATCTGTTGCCGGCGGGAGCGGGTGTTGCGCATGGCCATTCTCGGTTTCGCGGGAAAAGGTAGAGATTAGCCGTTCGCAGGAACGCCGGCAGCCGAACCTGCGTTCTGCGTGCGGGGTCCGGCCTGGTTGGCGCTGCAGGCACGGGCGTACTCACCCAGGCACAGGCCGATGCGGTGCTGCACCAGCGCGGTGGGGGTGTTGGCCAGGCTGCCTTCGCGCACGGCGCGGTACTGCTCCGGCAGGTACTGGCTGAGCAGCACCAGCGGCGGCGCATGCTGCTCCAGGTTGGCGAACAGGGTCTGCACCGCCTGTACCAGCGCCGGCTCGCCCCAGTAGTAGCGGCAGCGGTCGCTGAAGGAATAACGGCGCAGCAGGCGCAGCGCGGCGGCATCGCCCTGGTAGTAGGACTGCCAGTACTTCGGCTGCGCCACCATCACCTCGTCCAGCACCTGCGGTAGGTGCGAGCACTGTGCGGCCGGCAGCAGTTCGGCCTCGATCGCGGCCAGCGCGAACAGCGCCTCGCGGTAAGCGAAGGTGGCCGCCGGGCCGACCTTGAGGATGGCGAAGTGGTCGCGTACCAGCGCATGCAGGCCGCTTTCGCGCTGGTAGTCGGTGGAATGCGCTTCGAACACGATGCGCGGCTGCCGCTCGAGGAAGTCGGCCAGCGCATGGGCGGCGTCCGGGTTGTACTCATGCACGCTGCTGTGGTCGAAGTCCACGCCCGGCTGCACCACCATCGCGATCACGCGCTGCCACGCATCGCGCAGCTGTGGCGTGTCGAACGCCTGCTGGTGGATGGCCAGGGTCTGCGCGGCGGCAGCCGGCGTGGTCACCTGCAGGCCTTCGGCCAGCGAGGCTTCGCCGCCGGGAATCGGCACCTCGGTACCGATCACGTAGACCGGCGGCGGCAGGCCGTGTTCGGCGGCGGTGCGTTCGGCGATCTCGGCAAGCTCGGCCGAACGCGCAGCGACGATGGCATCGGGCAGCGGCACCGGGTCATCGGCGCAGGACATGCTGCAGTCGAGGTGGATCTTGTGGAAACCGGCGGCGACGTAGGCTTCGATCAGCACGCGCGCGTGGGTCATCGCTTCGGCCGCCGGGCGCTTCTGCCAGGCATTCGGGCCGAGATGGTCGCCGCCCAGGATCAGCCGTTCGCGTGGGAAGCCTTCCTCATCGGCCAGGGTGCCGACGTAATCGCGGTACTGCGGCGGGGTCATGCCGGTGTAGCCGCCGAACTGGTCGACCTGGTTGGAGGTGGCCTCGACCAGCAGCACGGTGCCATGTGCCTGTGCCACGTGCATGGCCGCGCGCAGCACCTGCTCGTTGCTGCAGCAGACGCTGTACAGGCCGACATTGGCACCGGCGCGGTGGGAAGCAAGCAGGGTCTGCAACGGGGACATGGTCAGGCTCCGGACATCAGGAAAACGAGGGTTGGCAGGCGAGCAGGGCGGCACCACGTGCGCCACCGGCATCGCCGAAGCGTGGCGGCACGATCGGTGGCACCTGCACACCCTTGAACAGGTGGGCGGCGATGGCGGCGGGCAGGTGCTGGTACAGCGGCGCGTACTGCGAAAGGCCGCCGCCGAGCACGATCACGTGCGGGTCCAGCGCCAGCACCAGCGCGGCCAGGCTGTGGCCGAGCAGGTCGCGATGGATGTCCAGCGCCTTGCGCGCGCGGGCATCACCGGCTTCGGCCAGGGCGATCACCGCGCTGGCGTCGGCGGCGCTGCCACCAAGGTGGCGCTCGATCATCGCCACGCCACTGCCGGACACATAACGCTCCACGCAGCCCTGCAGGCCGCAGGCGCAGTCGATCAGCGGCAGGCCGTGGCGCTGCAGCAGATGACCGGGCACGCTCCAGTGGCCCCATTCGCCGGCCAGCCCGTTGAAACCGGTCAGCAGGCGGCCCTGCACGCAGAAACCACCGCCAGCACCGGTGCCGAGGATGGCGCCGAACATGCTGGGGTAGCCGTCGGCGGCACCGCCGTGTGCTTCAGACAGGGCAAAACACTGCAGGTCGTTGCCGAAATGCAGCGGGCGTTGCAGCCGCGCCTGCAGGTCCGCGGCCACGCTGTGGCCGGTCAACGCAGGCACGTTCGCGCTGAGCTGGCGGCCGCTGCGGCGGTCGCGCACGCCGGGCAGGGCGATGCCGATCGCCGCATCACTGCGGCCCAGTGCGGCATCGGCCTCGGCGACCAGCGCCACGACTGCCTGCAGGAAACCGTCGTAGTCACCCTGTGGGGTGGCCACGCGGCGGCGCCAGGTAACCTGCATCGCCACATCGCACGCCACCAGCTCGATCTTGGTGCCGCCGATGTCGATGCCGTAGCAGGCGTGGGCGATCAGCTCAGCCATGGTGGATGGTGACGCCCTTGACGACGCGGTTGACGGTGCCGTCCGGGAACGGGTTGTCCGGGGTCAGGCCCAGCGCGGCCGAGCGCTGTAGTGCGAACAGCTGCGCAAAGCCCAGCCACACCGGTGCCAGCCACGGATCGTCCAGTGCCGGCACGGTGAGGGTGTATTCGTCGTCGGCGCCGATGTCCGAATGCGGACCGATCGCCAGCACCTGGCCGGCCACGCCGTCGCGGCGCAGTTCTTCCAGCAGGTCCTGTTCGTAGCGGCGCGCCAGCGGCTGCACGCTGCGCAGCACCACCACCAGGGTGTTGCCATCCAGCGTCGACTTCGGGCCATGACGGAAGCCCAGGGGTGTGTTGGCCAGCGCCAGCACGCGGCCAGCGGTGAGCTCCAGCACCTTCAGCGCGCACTCGCGTGCCAGTGCTTCCAGCGGGCCGCTGCCGAGGTAGATGATGCGGTTGAACGGGCGCTGCGCCAGTGTCGCCACCGGTGCATCCCACTGCGCCAGGCCTTCGCGGGCCAGTGCGGCGATCTGCTTCAGGCGCGTCACGCGCGCATCCCACGGCGAACGATCGAACACGGTCAGCGCGGCCAGCAGCATGCAGGTCAGGCTGCTGGTCATGGCGAAGGCGCGGTCGCAGCTGGCCGACGGCATCAGCAGGGTGCAGGTGTCGGCACGGCCGGCGCCACGGCGGGCCAGCTCGCCATCGGCGTTGCAGGTGATGTCGAGGAAGCGCGCGTCATCCACGTCGCTGCGCACGCGGTCCACCGCCGCCACGCTCTCCGGGCTGGAGCCACTGCGGCCGAACGAGACCAGCAGGGTCGGACGGTCGCGCTGCAGGTACAGCGCCGGGTGGGTCAGCAGGCTGGTGGTGTGCACCACGCGCACCTCGGCGGGCCATTGCGCGTTGATCGCGTCGGCCACCATTTCGGCGATGAAGCCGGAGCTGCCGGCGCCGGTGAACAGCACGCGCTGGTTGGGATCGTTGAGGCTGTCGCCGAGGAAGGCCTGCAGGCGGTCGCGGGCACGCGACAGGTCCTGTGCGAGGGCGTCCCACAGCGCAGGCTGCTGGGCGATTTCGGTAGCGGTATCGGCTCCGCCAAGGCGCTGCCAGGCGGACACATCGGAAAGCAGGGTGACGTCCATTCGGAGGTTCCAGTTGGGCCAGCGCACCATCTGCGTTTTCTTTCGAAATGTCAAACATCGAAAGTAAAAAGAAAGAAAAAAGGTGGGTGGCTTTGCCCTGTGCGCAATGCCGGGAAAAACGAAAGGACCCACTGAATGCCGTATCGCACAATGCTTAACAGGCACCTGCAAGCGCTTACACAAAGTATTGCGGCGCAACAACTTTCGTTTCAACGGAATATATCTTCCTTTTTCCTTTCAATTTGTTGACATCTTTCGAATCGCTGCCCTAGAGTCGGCCCAATCGCTTTCGAAACGCCCGGTGAACGGGTTGGGAGTCCGCGTGGAAAACTGCGTTCGTCGCTCGCCGCTGATGCTGGCCCTGGTGCCGGCCTTGATGCTGGCGTCCATGACGGCCCGCGCCGAGCCGGTCGGCAACCTGCGTACGGTCAGCGCCAGCGCCAGCCGCGACGGCGTGCAGGGCTGGGACCTGCAGACCGACAAGGGCGCGCGCATCCGCATTGAACTGCCGGCGACCGACATCATCCGCGTGCAGGCCGGCCGCAACGGCACGTTGACCGGCGCCGGCGACAAGGCCGCGCCGATCGTGCTGCCGCAGCCCAAGGCGAGCGTGCAGGCGCAGCTGGAAGAAGACGCACAGGAAATCCGCGTGCGTACCGAGGCACTGGTACTGCATGTACAGCGGCAGCCGCTGCGCCTGCGCCTGGAACGGCTGGACAATGGCCAGCCCACCGCGCTGTGGCAGGAACTGCAACCGCTGGACCTGGATGCCACGCAGAGCGTGCAGGTGCTGTCCTCGCAGGCCGATGAGGGCTACTTCGGTGGTGGCCAGCAGAACGGCCGTTACCAGTTCAAGGGCCGCGAGCTGGAGGTGTCCTATTCCGGTGGCTGGGAAGAAGGTGATCGGCCGAGCCCGGCGCCGATGCTGCTGAGCAGCCGTGGCTGGGGCATGCTGCGCAATACATGGAGCGATGGCAGCTACGACCTGCGCCAGAGCGACCAGGCCACGCTGCTGCATCGCGAAGACCGCTTCGATGCGTACTACTTCGTGGGCGCCGACCTGCCCAAGCTGATCGAACGCTACACCCAGCTGACCGGCCGCCCCAACATGGTCGCGCGCTGGGCGCTGTCCTACGGCGATGCCGATTGCTACAACGACGGCGACAACAGCAGGAAGCCCGGCACCGTGCCCGAAGGCTGGAGCGACGGCCCGACCGGCACCACGCCCGATGTGATCGACAGCGTGGCCAAGCAGTACCGCGCCCACGACATGCCCGGTGGCTGGATTCTGCCCAACGATGGCTACGGCTGCGGCTACAAGCAGCTGCCGGAAACGGTGAAGGGGCTGGCCGGCTACGGCTTCCGCACCGGCCTGTGGACCGAGAACGGCGTCGACAAGATCGCGTGGGAAGTGGGCAAGGCCGGCAGCCGCGTGCAGAAGCTGGACGTGGCCTGGACCGGCAAGGGCTACCAGTTCGCGATGGACGCCAACCGCCAGGCATTCAACGGCATCCTCGACAATTCCGATTCGCGCCCGTTCCTGTGGACAGTGATGGGCTGGGCCGGCATCCAGCGCTACGCGGTGGCATGGACCGGCGACCAGAGCAGCAGCTGGGATTACATCCGCTGGCACGTGCCGACCCTGGTCGGTTCGGGCCTGTCCGGCATGGCCTACGCCAGCGGCGATGTGGATGCGATCTTCGGCGGAAGCGCCGAGACCTTCACCCGCGACCTGCAGTGGAAGGCGTTCACGCCGGTGCTGATGGGCATGAGCGGCTGGTCGTCGAACGCGCGCAAGCACCCGTGGTGGTACGACGAGCCCTACCGCAGCATCAACCGCGACTACCTGAAGTTGAAGATGCGCCTGACGCCATACATGTATGGGCTGGTGCACGAGGCCGCGCAGACCGGTGCACCGCCGGTGCGTGGCCTTATGTGGGACAACCCGCGCGATCCGCATGCGCAGGATGAAACCTACAAGTACCAGTTCCTGCTCGGCCGCGACCTGCTGGTGGCGCCGGTGTACCGCAGCCAGGCCGCCAGCCGTGGCTGGCGCCGCGACATCCACCTGCCGGCCGGCGGCTGGATCGACTACTGGGATGGCCGTCGCGTGCAGGCCGCCGCCGATGGCCGCCAGCTCGACCGCCAGGTGGACCTGGCCACGCTGCCGGTGTTCGTGCGTGCCGGTGCGATCCTGCCGATGTACCCGTCGATGCTGTTCGATGGCGAAAAACCGCTCGATGAAGTGACCTTCGACCTGTACCCGCAGGGCGACTCGCAGTACACGTTGTACGAAGACGATGGCAACACGCGCCGCTACCAGCAGGGCGAGTCGAGCACGCAGGTAATCCGCGTGCAGGCGCCGGCGCAGGGCAGTGGCCCGGTGCAGGTGCAGATCGACGCCGTGCAGGGCCAGTACAACGGCCAGCTGGCGCAGCGCCGCTACGGCCTGCGCGTACTCAGCCGGCAGGCACCACGTGCGGTGCAGGCCGGTGGCCGCGCGCTGCCGGCGCTGGCCGATGCTGCCGCCTTCAACAGCGCCAACGAGGGCTGGTACTTCGATGCCAAGGACCGCCGCGGCACCGTGCATGTGCGCACTGCCACCCAGGACATCCGCCAGCCACTGCAGCTGCAGCTGGACTTCGCAGTCGCTGCCGCAGCCACCGATGATGCCTATCCGGCCGCACCGGGGCTGGGCCGCGAACTGCCGGCCGACAGCCTGCTGGTGGTCAACCGCCCGGCCGAAGAGCCTGGCCATGCGTTGGAAAATGCTTTCGACGACGATCCGGCCACCTGGTTCCGCAGCGTGCGCAACCAGGCCGTGCGCACCGGCGCCCACGAGTGGGTGATCGGCTTCGGCGAGCGGAAGATGATCGATGGCATCGACATCGCGCCACGCAATGACAAGAACTGGAAGCACGGGCAGGTACGTGACTATGAGGTCTACCTGGGCGACAGCAACGGTGAGTGGGGCGAGCCGATCGCCCGTGGCCGCCTGCAGTTGAAGGAAGGCGTGCAGCGCATCGACTTCCCGGCCCACGCCGGCCGCCTGCTGCGCTTCCGCGTGCTGAGCGTGCAGAACCCCGAAGGCGACGGCGCCAGCAGCACCGACCCGATGGTCACCGCCGCACAGGGCAGCGCCCGCGCGTTCGATGCACTGCAGCCGCGCGATGTTGGCCCGATCGCCCTGTCCACCTTCCACATTCTCGAACACCAGGAACCGGAGCGACCGGCCCGGCAGCGCTATCTCTCCGAGCTGCCGGTGCCGGCCGCGCTGGCCAGCCAGCTGCGTACCGACCAGTCCTTCCGTGGCGACGCCGGCATGCGCATGAACGGCCTGCAGTTCCGCCGTGGCCTGGGGGTCGGCGCCAGCAGCCGCATCGACCTGCGCCTGCAGGGCGGCTGGCACCTGCTGCGTGCCGACCTCGGCATCGACGACGCCTGCCGCAACGCCGGCGGCCTGCAGTTCCAGGTATGGGGCGACAACCGCCTGCTGTACGACAGCGGCCTGGTGAAGGCGCCCGGCGTGGTCAAGCCGGAGCTGGACATCCGTGGCCTTTCCACCCTGAGCCTGCGCACGCTGGGTGCGCAGGGCAGCCAACCCGCCCAGGTCTGTGCCAACTGGGCCAACGCCGTACTGATCGGCCAGGAGGGCGACTCCGCCAGCATCGTCGCCCCATGACCCCCACGTAACACCGCTCCTCCCCCGCCCCATCCCGACTACGGCCCTCATGGCCGTGGCCCGGGAGCGTTTTGCCCGCCGAACGCCCACGCGCTCACTCAGTTGCGCCGCACCCTTGCCAGGAGAGAACCCCGATGTTGCCCGCCCGCCACCACCGCCCCCCCTGCCGCCCGATCGCTCCGCTGACGCTGGCCATTGCCGGCGCGCTGTTCTCGCTTGCCGCTCCTGCCTTCGCCCAGGAGAGCAAGGACAACGCCACCGACCTGGCCCGCATCGAGGTCACCGGCTCCAACATCCGCCGCACCGACGTTGAAACCGCCTCGCCGGTGCAGGTGATCAGCAAGCAGGACATCCAGAACATGGGTGCGCGCACGCTGCTGCAGGTGCTCGACAACCTGCCGGCCGCACGCCCTGCGCAGCAGGATGCGCGCTCGCTGTTCACCGGTTCCGATGGTGCCTCGCAGGCCAACCTGCGCGGGCTCGGCGCACAGGGCACGCTGGTGCTGCTGAACGGTCGCCGCCTGTCGTACTACGGTGCGCCGGCCGGCTTCCAGACCCAGTTCGTCAACATCGATGCGATCCCGGCGGCGGCCATCGAGCGCATGGAAGTGCTGACCGACGGCGCGTCGGCCGTGTACGGTACCGACGCGGTGGCCGGCGTGATCAACGTGATCACCAAGCGCAACTTCCAGGGTGCCGAGATCAGCTTCACCAACGACACCTCCTCGCGCATCGACTCCTATGGCGAACGCCAGGCCAGCATCACCGCCGGCTTCGGCGACCTGGCCGAGAACCGCTTCAACATCTACGGCGCGGTGAACATGTACCGCCGCGACGCGATTCCGCTGAGCGATTTCTACGACAAGCGTCCGGACCAGTACTACGTCAACAACCCGAACTACCTCAACAACCTGCGCCTGGGCGTGGGCAGCAAGCCGGGCGAGTTCAACCCGGGCACCTACTTCGCCTTCGATCCGGTCACCGGCCGCCGCGTGCAGGAAGCTGCGCCGGGCTGCAGGAACGTGCTGACCAGTGAAGCGGCCGGTCCGCGTTGCGTCTGGGAAACCTGGATGAACAACGAGATCGACGCCGGTGCCAAGTCCGAGCGCAACACCGCCTACCTCAACGGCACCTTCCTGGTGGGTGACAGCACCGAGATCTTCGCCGAGGCGACCTACACCGACATCGACCTGCGCGCCAACGGTGGCACGCCGCGCACCTACGGCACCACCACCGGCAACCCGACCAGCTGGTTCTCGCGCAATACCGGCAACACCGTCAACCAGTTCCTGTACCCGTTCCTGGGCCCCAACAACGAATACAACCATGCCAGTCCGCAGTTGAAGGCGATGATGGGCGGGGTGGTCGGCCTGAACTACCTGCTGCAGGATGCCGGTCCGAACTACTTCGGCCAGCGCAACACCGACAAGAGCTACCGGGTGCTGGCCGGCGCACGTGGCAATGTGGGTGACTGGAACTGGGAAACCGCCTTCGCCAGCGCGGGTACCCACTCCACCACCTACCAGACGATCAACGTCAACACCAAGGGCTTCGAAAAGGCGTTCGGCCCGTACACGATCGATCCGGGCACCGGTCGGGTGATCATCTCCGACCATCCGGCGTACAAGTTCGGCGAGATCAGCGAAGCCAACGCCGCGTTGATCCGTGAAGCGTTCCCGACCTTCGACATCCAGTCGTGGACCCGCCTGCATACCCTGGACGGCAAGATCGAAGGACCGCTGTTCCAGCTGCCGGCCGGCGAGATGCGCGCCGCGTTCGGTTTCAACGCCAGCCGTGAGACCTTCTACACCCCGGGCAACGCCGATGCGGCCAATGGCCTGATCACCCAGCAGGGCGGCTCGTGGTTCGACGGCAAGCGCAACACCTACGCGCTGTTCGCCGAGACCGTGGCGCCGATCACCGACAAGCTGGAACTGGATGCGGCGGTGCGCGTGGACAAGTACCCGAACTTCAGCGCCAACATCGCGCCGAAGATCGGCTTCAAGTACCAGGCGTTCGATCAGCTGATGCTGCGCGGCACCTATTCCACCGGCTTCCGCGCACCGAGCCTGGCCGAGTCCGGCAACGGCGGCGTGTTCGCCCAGCTCGGTGGCTTCCGTGACGAACTGCGCTGCGGCGAGACCAACGCCATCGCCAACCTGCTGCTGAAGTCGCAGCGGCCGGGTGACGTCGACCTCGGCAAGACCCTGCTGAACGTCGACTGCAGCCGCACCGTGGCGCGCATGACCCAGCCGAACAAGGACCTGAAGCCGGAGAAGGCGAAGATCGCCACCCTCGGCTTCGTCTACGAGCCGGCCAGCTGGCTGTCGGTGTCGGCCGACTACTGGTTCATCTACCGCAACAATGAAATCGTCGCGCCGGACTATCGCCGCATGGAAGACATCATCTCGATGTCGCGCTCGCCGATCACCGATAGTGACCGCGCCAACCTGGCGCAGCTGGCGGCGATGTGCGCCGATCCGGCCAGCGGTGTGAGCTGCCCGGCGAACCTGCCGGGCTACTCCGCCGGCAACGTGGCCAGCGTGGTGGGCCAGTACAAGAACCGCGGCAAGACCCTGATCGACGGCTTCGACATCGACGCGCGCAGCCGCTTCTCGCTGGGCGACTGGGGCAACCTGAACATCGGCCTGGCCGCCACCATCGCCAACCGCAACCGCTTCTACATGGACGCCGAGAACGGCTGGTACTACGGCGACGTGGTGGGTTATTACAACAATCCGCGCCTGCGCGCCACGCTCAATGCCGACTGGACCTACAAGCAGGTGACCACCAGCATGTTCGTCAATTACGTGGGCGGCACCAAGTGGGCCACCGACCAGATCGACGAAGAGAGCAACAACAAGGAAACCTGCACCGGCGGCTACCTGGCCCTGCAGAAGAGCAAGTGCGATGGTGCACCGTCGTGGTGGACCGCCAACATGAGCGTCACCTGGCGCCCGGACGATGCGTGGAACCTGAGCTTCACCGTCAAGAACCTGTTCAACCGCCTGCCGTTCTACGATCCGAACAGCTTCCTGGGTGACTCCAGTGACTACGCAACCATCTTCGGTCGTGGTTACAGTGTGACCATCGGCTACCGGTTCAAGTAATTCCGTTTGCGTGACCTGGCGTGCCGGCTGCGGCCGGCACGCTGCCAAGAGGAGAGATGTTTGCCATGAAGCGTAGGGAATTCATCGCGGCCAGTGCCGCTGTCGCCGCCAGCAGCCTGCTGCCGCAGACCCCGGCATGGGCACGCGGGCGCAAGGTGCGCCTGGCGATGATCGGTACCGGCATGCGCGGGCTGGTGCTGCTGAAGGAGCTGGTACGTCGCGACGACGTCGAAGTGGTTGCCCTGTGCGACATCGAGCCGATCATGCTGGGCCGTGCCACAGAGATGGTGGCGAAGGCCGGCAAGCCCGCGCCGAAGACCTATGGCCAGGATCGTGATACCAACGCGTGGAAGCGCCTGCTGGAACAGAAGGGCATCGATGGCGTGATCATCGCCACGCCGTGGGAATACCACGCACCGATGGCGATTGCCGCGATGCAGGCCGGCGTGGCCGTCGGCTGCGAAGTGGTGGCCGGCATCACCCTGCAGGACCACTGGGACGTGCTGAAGACCCAGCTGAGTACCGGCACCCCGTACATGCTGCTGGAGAACGTCTGCTACCGTCGCGACGTGATGGCGGCGTTGCAGATGGTGCGCCAGGGGCTGTTCGGCGAGCTGGTGCATCTGCAGGCCGGCTACCAGCACGACCTGCGCGGCGTGAAGTTCAATTCCGGCGACCCGAACCAGCCCTACGACAGCGGCGTGGAGTTCGGTCCCAAGGGCTGGAGCGAAGCACGCTGGCGCACCGAGCATTCGGTGGAGCGCAACGGCGAGTTGTATCCCAGCCACGGCATCGGCCCATGCGCGATGTACACCGGCATCAACCGTGGCAACCGCTTCACTCACATCAACGCCTTCGCGACCAAGGCGCGTGGCCTGCACGAATACACCGTGGCCAAGAGTGGCGGCACCACCCACCCCAGCACCAAGGTGAAGTTCAAGCTGGGCGACATCGTCACCACCACGCTGGCCTGCGAGAACGGCGAGACCATCCTGCTGCAGCACGACACCTCGCTGCCGCGCCCGTACTCGATGGGCTTCCGCGTGCAGGGCACCAAGGGCCTGTGGATGGACGTCAACCATTCGATCCACATCGAAGGCCGCAGCCCGCCGCACCAGTGGGAGGAGTTCAAGAAGTACCAGGATGAGTACGAACACCCGCTGTGGAAGCAGAATGCCGACACCGCCGCCAGCGCCGGCCACGGTGGCATGGACTGGTTCGTCATCCATGCATTTGTTGAAGCACTGAAGGCCAAGGCACCGATGCCGATCGACATCTACGACGCGGTGACCTGGAGTGCGATCACCCCGTTGAGCGAGCAGTCGATCGCCAACAGCTTCCAGACGCTGGAGTTCCCGGACTTTACTGCTGGTGCGTGGAAGACGCGCAAGCCGATCTTCGCGTTCGACGGGAAGTATTGAGGTTTACACCCTTCCACGCTGTGACGGAGACGCCGGGCACTGCCCGGTGTTTCTGTTTCTGGAAGCATTCGTCTTGTAGAGCCGAGCCCACGCCCGGCTGCTTGTTCGGTCGGTCGCTCGCTTTATCAGAAAACTCTGAAATCCGACCCACTCCACAGTTTCTGACTTGAATGTGTAAACCACATCGGAGATAACGTTCCCCGTGCGGTCATGGCCGCATTCCGGACCAGGGACGATCCGAAGCATGACGTGGTGAGACAGCTGCCCCACGTTCTCGTTCCCGCCGGAGCTGTGTTCGTCCAGGAAGGAGAACAGGGATGTTGGAACGACTGAAGACCATTTCGTGTGCCGCACTGGCGATGATCGCGCTAGGGAGCTTGGCTCCTTGGGCTGCGCAGGCGCAGGAGGTGCAGAAGAAGTGGGAGAGCTACCTGTCGATGGGCCAGCCGCGAGCCACCGAAGCGGCGGTGCAGAAGGACATCAAGTCGCTCTTTTCCCAGTACGAAAAGGACAAACCCTTCGATTGGCATGTCAAACGCCAACGCGTCCTTGGAAAGAAGGTCATCTACGATTACCGGGTGAGACCCGAGAAGATCGTTACTACCGACTGGGTCTACATCCACTCAGGGCAGGAGTACTCCTCCGAAGATCAGATTCGTAGCGTGATCCTCGCTACCCGCGTCAGCGACCCGCAGTGCCCGGCGACTTCACTCACGGAGGATCCTTGGGTGGAGCTCCTTGGACTTGGCAGGGGCGACGACGGTAGCGTGACCAACGAGGAGAAGGATTTCCATTACACCTTGAACTTCTATCATCAGAGCACTCAAGAATGCTCGTCGATAGTGGGGTGGGAGCATGTGCGCCGGGCCAGAACGGCGCTTTGTCCGAATCGACCGTCCCTGACGTGGAATGAGGCCCTGCAGATGTGCTCTCTGGTCCAGCAGGACGAGCCGCACATGTCGCCCATGCTCTCCTACACAAGCGGGCCGCTGCCGCCGCAGCAGTGTCCTGTTGGTAACCCGTGTGATCCGACCACTGGCGATAAATCCCAGCCTGAGCCGGATTTCAACCTTGGATGGGTGAGCTTCCAACGCCACTATCACTCCCTGACGAGCACGGCGGGTGGCGCGTTGGGTACGGGCTGGACCCATTCCCATAATCTGCGGCTTACCACAGGCGTAGACGATTCCACCTTCCCTCCCAGCTCCGAACTGAAAGTTGGGCTGATCGGCGCCGATGGCGGGCAGACCGCATTCCAGAAAGTGGGGGCAAGCTACGAAGCCATGGACGGAAGCGGCGATCGCGCGGTCCAGCAGGGCACCAACTGGCAACTTTCACGTGCCGAAGAGCGCATTTATTTTGATGCTGATGGCTTGATGCAGCGCCGTGATTTCGAAGACGGTACTTCGCTGACCTATGCACACGACAGCCGCGGCCGCCTGCTCAGCATCACCCATTCAACCGGTCGGCGCGTGGATGTCCAGTACCTCGCGCCGGGCGACGATTCACTGATCTCGGCCCTGGTGATCGCCGGCCAGCCTGTGGTGAGCTACGCCTATTCTCCGGCCGGGGAACTGATCACCGCGACCTATGCAGACGGCGCCAGCCGTACATACCACTATGAGGACACACGTTTCCCGGGCTACCTGACGGGCGTGACCGCCGAAGACACCCGGCGCTACAGCTGGTTTGGCTATGACGCCAAGGGGCGGGTCAGCTGCAGCCGCCATTCCGGTGATTGCAGTCAAGCCGACGTGGGCATTGATGGCGTGCGCCTGGAGTACACCCCGGCAGGCACCACCATCGTCACCGACGCACTGGGCAAGCAGAGTACGTACGCATTGACCGCCAGCGGTACCAGCGGCCTTCCGCGCAAGGTCAATGGCATCACCGAAAGCAACGGCAGCATCACTCGCTCCTATCTGCCCGAGGGCACCGATTTCCGGCGTCGGCTGCAGTCGGTGACCGATCGCCGTGGTGTCGTCACCAGCTACGCCTATGCCGAGGCAAGCGATGCTGCCGCAGGCGCCGTCAGCGTGACCACCACCACCGAAGCGGCCGGTACTCCGGATCAGCGCGTCAGCGAAACGCGCGTGGCCATGGACAGCAATCGGCTGGTGCAGCAGACCGTCGGTAACCGTGAGGTCCGCATCGCACGCAATGCGCGCCTCCAGCCAACCACCATCACCGTGCGCGACAGGGTGACCGGTGATACCCGCATCACCACGCAGACCTACTGTGAGGCCGAAGGGCCGGAGTGCCCGCTGGTGGGACTGCTGCGTAGCGTGGATGGCCCACGCAGTGATGTGGCGGATATCTCCACCTATGCCTACTACACCGCGGACGACGCGGGATGCGCGACCAATGGTGCCTGCAGTTATCGCAAGGGTGACCTGCGCAGTGTGACCGATGCGCTGGGCCAGACGGTCGAGACCTTGGCCTACGACGCACTCGGGCGGCCGTTGTCGGCGAAGGATGCCAATGGCGTGATCACCGCCTACACCTACCATGCCCGTGGCTGGCCGACCTCGGTCACCGTGCGCGGTGCCACCACAGCCGAGGACCGGGTGACCCAGATCAGCTACTGGCCGACCGGCCAGGTGCAGCAGGTCACCGAGCCGGACGGCAGCAGTGTCACCTATGTCTATGACGCCGCCCAGCGCTTGACCGATATTGCGGACAACAGCGGCAACACCATTCACTATGCGCTGGACAACGCCGGCAACCGCCTCAAGGAGGACACGCTGGACACTGGCGGCACCCTGCGCCGGACCCTGGCACGGACCTTCAACACGCTTGGCCAGCTGACCGCATTGAAGGACGCAGGCAATCACGCCACCGGCTTCGCCTACGATGCCAACGGCAACCCGCAGACCGTGACCGACGCCCTGCAGCGCGTGACCAGCCAGCAGTACGACCCGCTCAACCGACTGGCCCAGTCCCTGCAGGATGTGGGTGGCGTCGCGGCGGAGATCCGCAGTCAGTACAACGCGCTGGACCAGGTCACCCAGGTCACTGACCCGAAGGGCCTGCATACCACCTATGCCTACAACGGTTTCGGTGATATGACCGGGCAAGTCAGCCCGGACAGTGGCGCCAGCAGCTTCACCGTGGACGCCGCCGGCAATCGCAAGACGGCTACCGATGCGCGTGGCGTCACCGCCACCTATCACTACGATGCACTCAACCGCCTGATCGGTATCGCCTACCCGGACCCCAATCTGGACGTGGGCTACAGCTATGACGTGGCGCCTGCTGCGTGTACCGCCGACGAGCGCTTTGCCAAGGGACGCCTGGGGCAGGTGCTGCATGCCAATGGCAGCACCCAGTACTGCCATGACCGCTTCGGCCAGGTCACCCGCAAGGTGCAGACCGTCAATGGTGTGGCCAGCACACTGCGCTATGCCTACAGCAAGTCGGGTCGCCTGGCCGCGCTGACCTACCCGGATGGCAGCGTGGCTGACT
Source organism: Stenotrophomonas muris (assembly GCF_052751275.1). Taxonomy (NCBI): domain Bacteria; kingdom Pseudomonadati; phylum Pseudomonadota; class Gammaproteobacteria; order Lysobacterales; family Lysobacteraceae; genus Stenotrophomonas; species Stenotrophomonas muris. The sequence continues at coordinate 4,037,393 of NZ_CP199879.1, forward strand.
ACGTGCGTGATGCCCAGGGCCGCATCAGCCAGATCGGCCTGACCCGGCCTGGCCAGGCGCGCCAGATCGTGGTGAACAACGTGACCTATGCGGCCTTCGGCCCGGCGACCGGCTGGACCTACGGCAACGGCCGCCAGCTGCAGCGTCCGCTGGATCTGGATTACCGCCCGCAGGCGGTGCATGACCCGGCCGCCGGTGGCCTGTCGCTGGGCTATGGCTACGATCCCGTCGGTTCGATCACCGAGCTGAAGAACGGCACAGGCTCGACGGTGCTGGCCAAGTACGCCTACGACACGCTGGGCCGCCTGACCCAGACCCAGGACGGTACGACCGGCACGCCGATCGAAACCTATGCCTACGACACCACGGGTAATCGCACTTCGCTGACCACTTCGGCGGGCACTGCCAGCTACACCTATCCAGCAACCAGCCATCGCCTGACTGCGGTGGATGGCGAAGCACGCAACCATGACGCAGCGGGCAACACCACCAGCATCGGCAGCAAGACGTTCATCTACAACGATGCTAACCGCATGAACGCGGTGAAGCAGGGCAATGCCGTACTGGAAAGCTACGGTTACAACCATCGCGGTGAACGCGTACTGCGTACCCCGGCCGGTGGCGCAGCGCAGATCACCCTGTATGACGAGGCGGGGCAGTGGCTGGGCAACTACTCGGCCACGGGCCAGGCGCAGCAGCAGGCGATCTGGCTGGACAACTACCCGGTGGCGCTGATCAGCGTGCCGGGTACCGGTGTGCCAGAGCTGGCCTACGTGCAGCCGGATCATCTGGGCACGCCGCGCGTGGTGATCGATCCGGTTCGGAATGTCGCGATCTGGGAATGGAGCAGCAAGAGCGAAGTGTTCGGCAACCAGATCCCAAGTGCCGATCCAGATGGCGATGGTGTGGCATTCGAGCTGGCACTGCGTTTCCCGGGCCAGCAGGCGACGGATGTGAGTGGGCTGCTCTACAACTACCAGCGCGAGTACGATCCGGCTGTGGGGCGCTATTCGCAGAGTGATCCGATTGGGTTGATGGGGGGGATCTCGACCTATGGGTACGCTAGCGCTTCCCCGGCAAGGCGGGTCGACCCTCACGGGCTCACCGACCTAAACTATATTCCACCCCACGACAATCCTGATTCTTATCTGGGCAATAAAATGATTCCGTCGCCCCCGAATATGCTTACCATTAGCATTCACCACAACGGAAGTAACTTCATAGGGCCGGATGGTAGAAGCATGTCTGTTGAATCGCTGGCGCAGTCAATTCGACGCGATGCAGATCTTTCAAAGTATCTGTATATCAGGCTCTATTCCTGTCGAACAGGTAAGTCGGTAAATGGTGGGCCGATCCCAGCTCAGCAGCTATCTAAGGCGCTGAATATGACGATTCAGGCGCCTACCGAGTACACCTGGGCAAAGAACGATCCTTTGTATCCGGATCAAGGAAACTATGGAAAAACACCTGAAGGGAAGAAAGATAAAAGCAATCCTGGAGAGTGGGTGAATTTCATGAAGGAGGGTGGGGTCAAATGAGCATGTTCAAGAAGACTGGTCTTGTCCTGTATCTGGTGGGTGCAGGGTATGTAAATGCGCAGGTGCCCCCTCAGCCGGAAAGGCCGGTGGTTGAGCTTGACGGCTCGATCGCGACGGATAGTGGCGCTGAGCTTGATGATAAGCAGCTACTTGCGTTGACTGGCCGCGCAGACGCGGGCGACGCTGAGGCAGCGTTTCGAATCTCACGCCACTTTGAGGGCAGAGGCACGGCTGGCAGCTCCCACATGTGGCTTGTCTATGCCGCAGCACTGGGGCACCCGATTGCACAGTACAACGTGTTCTTCATGTTGAAGGACAAGAAGGACTGCGCGTCATCAAGTGAGGCATACGCATGGCTCAAGAGTGCCGCGTTGAAGGGGGTGAGAGGCGCGGACTCTGAACTTGAGCAAGCGGCCCGCATAGCAGCTCAACGATGCGGTAGTAAAGGATAGGGAGAGAGAGGTCACTTGCCGATTGAGGGCTAACAACGTCCAGCTACGCACTAAGTCCCCAGGCTCACATGGTGCGCAGAGGATGGGCGTGGGCTTTCGGCTACCGGTCGTATGTCAATAGATGGGAATGACAATGGAATTCTCATCTTGTACGGGGTAATGGGACGTTGTGGGGAGCAAGTGCATCGAAGTGGTTGCTGTGAGCCTGAATAAGAGGCCTGCCAAGGTCTTCGGAGGGTGCTCAGGAGCGCTTTGAAGATTCTTAAGTGAGTGGGTCTGAGGTGGGAATAGGGAAGTGGGAATTTCATTTGCGAGCGTTCTGTTGGTGTGCTTGCGGGCGGGGCAGAGATTGCAGCTGTTGAGCCAGCTTGTAGCATTGGCCAAATAGAAGGAACTTGTGAGTATTGATATTCATGATCTCCAGTTAGCTGGAATTCGTCTTGATCCGGTGTCCGGAGTGACTGTTTCTCTGTTCGATGACTCTGTGCAGGGATCCTATGATTTGGTCTTTGGTCGAGTCAGGAAGGCGAGCATTGATGGTTTCTCTAGCCAGAATGTCGTGCTCGATCTTAAGGTCTTCAATCGAAAGGATGATTCCTTTGAATTCCAGCGGTGTTGCTTCCTCCTTGGTCTAGACCCAGTGGCTGCCCGGGAAATTGTCGATGGTGACACCTTGGTCTTCATTGAGGCCTCTGTCGGCGCAGAGATTGCACTTCTAGTAGAGGGCACTTGGGAAGGCCGGTTGATTCCTGTCAAATCATGATTCCTGAGCAGAGCTTCCCGGGGCGATCGAGCTATCGATCACCGGGGGCAACAGCAGACGGATACGCCGGATGGGGACGGAATTTTCATTTCCACGCGAATCCATCGTGGGTGCGGAGTGATCTGTTGAGGGTATCGCTCCACGACGCACGCTCCGCCTGGCTTGAGTGGGTGCGGGCTGCGGGGCATCTAGGTCGACACGGAGCTGACGGAGGGATGGATTACAGGACGGATCACCATCGGGCCAACGCAATGGGCTCTACCGTGCGTGCAGCCCGATGAACATCATGGATCCTGTACTCAGCGAACTGCTTTCCCGGCTCGGTGTCGGCACTGACTTCGGCGATACGGTGCTGACTTGTCCGGAGACCCAAGGGGCCTATGAGGACACGCCCCTGCATGTGGTGGCCTATTACAACGATGTGGCCCTCCTCAGCGCATTGATGCCCTTCGTGACCACCATCGATGTGCGTGGTGATCTTGATCTGACGCCGCTGGCAAGCGCGGTGGCACATGGCAGCGTCGCGGCTGCGGCCTATCTCCTATAGTGTGGTGCAGACCCACACGCACGGAATGAGCTTGATCGGACACCACTGGAAATGATGTGCCAGGACCCGAGGTTTGATGATGTGGTGCGTATGGTCGACGCCGCAGATGGAACCTGCTGATGGAAACTTCTGAAAAGAGGTTTTACCGATGCGCCTGATGACCTTCATCTGTCCACTTTGTGGCGCCAGCGGGCAGCGCTTTCCCCTGCGATTTGCTGGAAGGCGTCAAGCAAAGATGTCCTGCCGGAGGTGTCGCGTCGAGCTTCGTTCAGACCCGCGGTTGGGCACGTACACGCTCTATCTTCTGTACACACAGGTCGTCATCCTGGTGGCGGCATTGCCGCTGATCGGGGCCAGTGTCGCGGGTGAATGGGTACGGCTGGGAACGATCTGTCTGGTAGTGCTGGTGCTGTGCTGGTTCCCGGGCGTGATCAGGCACGCACGAAGTCCGATCGTGCGCGCTTGCCGGGATCCCGATTACAGTTATGCGCGCAGGCCGGGTGTTTCGACTACGCACGCTGCCGCAAACCCGGGGCAGAGTAGCGACACGCCAAGCGCCAGCCCATGATAGGGAAGTCAAGAAATGACATGCCATCTTGGGCACGAGGTACAAATCATAGATCATTTTGCAGAACGGGTTGCAGATGATAATTAGCATTTGGCCGGCCCTTTCTGGGGCTTTCATGTCTATGCCGAAGGCTGGTATCTTGCGTGCAGCGGTGCTGCTCTTGCCAATGCTAGGGGGCTGCAGCATTCACCAGTTTCAACATACGGAATGGAAGTCGGACTGGGTAGATGTTTCGTCCGATGCGATTTTCCCTGGCAATTCAACGACTCTGCCGCTTGACCGCATTTCCACGCTTGATCCTGATAGTGAAGCAGCCATTGCGGAGTGGATGTTGAAGCATTCGCTGGCCGTGGTATCGGCATCAGAGGTTGAAGGGAAGATCGGTCCAATGCCGTTGAGTGACCTGAAGCCAGCGCCCGGGGAGAGCGTCTACTTCGTCAGGGCCGCTTCGGATGAAAGTAGGGGCAAGTTCATCGGCTACGTCAACGACAAGGGACTTCTCATCATGTATGGGGTGATGGGGGGCTGCGGTGAGCAGAAGCAACGGGTGGTTGCCGTGAGCCTTCGGGAGAAGCCCGCCAACGTATTCGGTCGATGCTCGGCGGCGCTATAGTGCGCTGAAGCGCCGAGCTCCGCCTACTGCCTGGCGGATGACGCCAGGTGTGCGACCAATGGCGCGCTCGGCAACCGCAAGGGAGATCGGCGCAGCGCGACCAATGCGTTCGAGCAGATCGTTCTGGGGAGGTAATGGAAAACAGTCAAAGGAAATCGGGGTTGCTCAAGAGTTCTCTCGATGCCAAAGGCTTCTTCCTGCGCGCTTTGTCTGTCGCGTCCGTCTGTGTGCTCGCCCTGAGCGCATGCGAGAATGACCGCTTAGGGGAGCTGCAGCTGAAACCCATCTACGCGGAACTGAGTAGTGCGTATTACGGTGGGATGTGCGAGGGTGCAGCCGGTCCAGACGCCAGTATCGAGAAGGTTCGTGCGGTGCGCATTGGTACGATCGCTGGTGATTGCGCAGTGCTCTATTTGGACGGAGTAGATAGGAAGGGTGAGCCCGTGATCTATGGAGCGAAAACTGGGGATCGGCCTGAATGTGCTGGATTGATACGAAAGCTCGAAGTCGGACGGGCAAGCGCGGCAGTTCTCGGCAGGGCGCGGGAAATATGCAGATAGTGATTTTCAGATATTCTCCGTATGACCTCCACTGTTGGGGGGCGCAGATGCCCGCTGTGGGCCGGCAGTCGCAATCTTCTTCTCAGTGCCAGCCTGGCCTTAAGAAACTCGAATTCGGCGTCTGGTATGAAGATGAATTTGGATACCTTGGAAAAGGTCTCATCAATATTGTTCGACGCGCTCCGCTCCAGGGGCTTGCAAGAGAACTGGCCGCACTGTTCAGGAGGTATCGGATTCCACTGGCCCAGCTGCGAACGCTGGAGGCAGGCAGGTACTCTCGAGCGCTGCGCGATGCGTTGCGCGAGTAGGGCGCCAAGCGGGATGCAAGGTGCATGAGCTCCCGCGCTCCTCCACCAAAGAACGCGATCGGCCTGCACGCCCTCGGAGAGGTACAAGATGAAAGCCAGGCAGATTCTTCGGTACGGGCTGGCCTACGCGGTGTCGTGTGGAGCACTCTGGCTGTTCCTGCACTTTGTGGGCAGGGCGCTTTACGCCTTCGACTCACATCAGGTTTTCTTCTGGCTGTATGCCGTCAGCCTTCTGTTGCTGGGAATTGGCGCACGAGTTCCCGCCGCGGGCCGCCTGACGATCAAGCGGCTTGCCAAGGGGGCAGGCCTAGGGCTGCTCGCGGGCCTTCTGGCCCAGGTCGTGGTGCTTGTACTGGAAGCCTATAGATTCAGCGGATTCAGGCCATCGCTGCTCTGGCAGGTACCGGTTTCGCTGACGGTGATGAGCGTCGTGCTGCTCACGCCGCTCTGGGGCGCAGTGCTGGTTGCCCTCACTGCCGCTTGCCGCCGCGACAACAACCCACATCAGGCCTCGAACCCATGAAGCGCCTGACTGCCTTTTGCCTCGTGGTTGCACTGACATCCTGTGCGGCGCATCCGAACCGCACCACGAAGTGTCCACCGGCCCATTTCACCTACGTCGGCACCGAGAGAGTCGACGGACTGACCTACGGGCGCTTCCAGATCACCCACAACGCTGATCAGCCGCTTCAGCTGTGGGTGGATGAGAGACGCAGGTTGAACTCAAGGACCGCTCGCGCAGAGATGAGGCGTAAAGGCGAGGATGCCTGGCGACCTTACAACGTGATCCTTGAGGAAATCACACCGGGAGCGATCGGGCTGTCGATCGGGCAGGGTGAACAGCAGAGCGTTTTGTTCGATGGTGATGGCGTGTTCCTGCCCGGCCAATCCAGTGCGGACACGGAGTACTCCATCGTGGTACGGGATGCAGCCGGTTGCGAACATCGCACCGCGTCATTCATTCCCTGACGTTGCCGCCGCTGTGCGAGATTCTCGGTCACCCCCGCTCAGCGGCACCCACTGCATGCGCAGCGGGTGCCCCACAGCGGTTTGCGCGATCTCAATCGGCACGCCATCTCGCAGCCACGCGGCCCGCCAGCACCAGCTCGGTATCTGAGGTCAAACTACAGCAAATGCCAATGTCCCGCGAACTGATTTTCATAAGGTGCATGAAGGGCGCAGCTGCAGTTGGAGCGTTGGCGATCTGCTGCGCGCTGATTGCGTCCATGATGAATATGGGCTGTCCAGTCGTTGAGTACTCTCCAGCAGTCATGTTTGCTCTTTTTTTCGCATTGCTGGTGCTGCTTGTGTATTCCAAGTTCGAACTGGCGGGGAGGGGAATTCTGTCGGTTGAGGTTGGGCGAGTGCGATTCGCATTCGCTATGGCTTTCCTGGCCGAGATGTTCATGATTGGGTTGCTGGTCGCCCGCAACCTCGAATGCGATAGCTTTGTTCGCGCGATTCCCATTCCTGGGGCACTACTTGTCTTCTATACAGCTGCCGCCTTCTCATTTGTATTCAGTGACTTCTACCTTGGTGCAGCGCGAAAAATCATCAGACTTGGTGCTCGGCCGAGGAACTTCTTAAGAGACAAATAGTTGGAACTGCCTTTGTGGTGCGTGAGCATCCGCCACGTTAGTGGCGGGTGCTCCGCAGGGATAGCGCCAGTGCTGACTCAATCGGCACGCCATCCCGCAGCCACCCGGTCCGCCAGTACCAGATCGGTATCCACCTGCCGGCCATCGCGCAGATAACGGATGCCCACGCGCGTCCCAACCGGACGCTCACGCAACAGCGCACGCCAGTTCGCCAGCATCCGCGTGGCAATCGGCTCGCCTGAAACCATGACAATGCGATCATCCCTGCGCAGCCCAGCGCGTGCCCCGGCGCTGGACGGCGCCACATCGGCCACACGCAGTGCATCGTGTTCAGCCTGCAGCCACAGCCCGCTGCGATCGAAGGCATCGGCCTGCGTGCTTTCGGTATTGGGTACCAGATAGAGGCGCTTGGCACCGTAGTCGATGCCCATCGAGAAGCGCCGCAGCACGCCGCCACCCAGGATCGCGCCGTAGTCGGCCAGGGCCAGCGCGCCCTTGTCAGTGCTGGACAGATCACCGACCAGACCAGTGACCTCGATATCGCCCATGCGCAGCACACCGAGCCGGGCAGGTCGCGCCCGCCCCGGGCCACCCAGGCCCCATCCAAGCACCGCCTCCTCACTGGCGTGGTATTTCTCCAACAGACCATGGGTACGCACGAACGGACTGCTCAGGCTCAGCGAGTTGCGTGAGCCGGTGTCCAGCCACAGGCGAAGCGGGATGCCGTCAAGCTCGCCATTCAGTACCGGCGCGCGGTCATCCTGTTCGAACGGCAGCACCACCGCGTTGGCAGGCGGCTGGTAGTGGCCCGGCAGGGTGAAGCCGAGCACGCGCGCGCCATAGTCGAAGGTGGTGACGAAGCGCAGGAAGGTCTCGTAGCCGATGAAGCCATCATGCGGCACGCCCATCGAGTTGATCTGCTGGCCGAGGTCGATGATGTGGAACACCGGGCTTGCAAGGTGCGCGCCACCGATGCGCAGGTGGCGGGCCTGTGCCAGGCCCAGGTCGCTGGCGTTGTCGCCGGCACCATGCACGCTCAGGCGGCCCGTGGTGGTCAGCCCCAGGCGCTTGGCGGCGGTCGGTGTCAGCAGATTGATGGCGCCCGTATCCACCAGGAATCGCGCCGGCTGTCCGTCCACTTCGGCCTCGATGTAGACATGGTTGTTGATCAGGTCGAACGGAATGCGGGTGGTGCCGCTGGCATCCTCGATATAGCTGTCATGGGCCATCATTGGCGGTGCATACACGGTGTCTGTTACCGGGCCATCCACCTGGTAGCGCTGCACCTGTACATCGCTGCGCAGTCGCGGATCAGCACGGCCCCGGGCATCGAGGGTGTCGGTGATGATGCGATGGGGCAGCAACAGGCCTTCGACCGCCCGGTAGTCCTCCAGTGCGGTGGCGGTGGGTGTGCGAGCGGATGCAATGACCACGCGGCCGAGCAGGCCGCTGCCCGTATCGAACCAGAGCTCGATCGGGTCGGCGCCCCTCGGCTTCGTGGCCAGGACGGTATAGCGCCGGCCATCCAGAGCCTCGGTGCGGGGCGCGGCAAAGTGCGTGGTCGGATAGGCGTTGGACCAATAGGCACGGGTCGCCAGCCACGACTGCGTGCGCGCGGTCCGACGTGGCACGGTGCCATCCAGCAGGCCGACCTCGCCGCCATAGTCGCGCCGCCAGGACAGTTGCCCATCAAAGCCCTGCGCGACGGTGAAGTCTCCCAGTTGCGCCTGTTCGGCATAGCGCCCGGCACGCAGGTCCTGGTTGAGCTGCCAGCGCCCGTGCAGGCCGCCCACCGACTGCTCGCCCACCGCCTGCAGACGCTGTACCGACAGCCACTGCTCGCCACCACTGGCTACGCGGGCCTTGGCCAGCACATCGGCAGCATCCACCCCCGCGGCGTGTGCCGGAACCGCCAGCACCCACAGCAGGCCACCTAGCATCCATCGCAAACGCATCGCCTCACCTCCTTCGTTGGGTCAGGAGGTGATGGCAGCGCCCGGACCGGGGATATTCGACCGGGCGTGAAGGATTGGACGTTCAGTTGGACGCGGTGAGGCGGCGGTACTCGCTCGGCGTCTGTCCGGTGGCGCGCTTGAACGCGCTGTTGAAGGTCGACTTGCTGCCGAAGCCGGCGGCAAGGCCGATGTCCAGCACGCTGCGGAGGTCGGACGGATCGGACAGGCACGCCCTCGCGGCAGCGACGCGGAAGCTGTTCACGAACTCGGAGAAGCTCTGGCCCACCCCTTGGTTGAGCGCCTGCGAGACCTGGTTGGGTGACCAGCCGCTGCGCTGGCTGAGGGTCTGAAGATCCAGCCCGGGCGCTTCATGCAGGCGTTCGTCCTGCATCAATGCGGTCAGCGCGCTGGCGATGGCCGCGCATTGTGCTGCGTCGATGCCCGAGCGTTCGTAGCGTGCGTGGGTCGTATCCTCGGCGGACGCGGTCATGTCCACCATGATGGGTGCCGCAGTGCTCGCACGTACGCGCAGCTGCTGGCGTACGACCCGGCACGCCAGCAGGTACATGCCCATGGTGGTCAGCAGGCTGAGCCCGATGCTGGCCAGCAGTGGAGCAGCGTCCGGCGGCCACCGGTTCATTGCGCTGGCAAGCCAGCATCCCGCCATCACGATCGCCAGCCCGCGCAGTCCGCTGCGTTGGATGGCGGCTCCGGGCGGGGCGGGCGGCGCACGCAGCGAGAGCCACAGCGCGGCCAGCAGGTAGGGAGCACCCTGCAGCAGCCAGCCGTGGAAACTGAGCTGGAACAGCACATCGCCCAGCGGTGAGGCCTCGAAAGGCGCGAGTGCGTTCAACAGGGAAATGGCGAACGCGAGGCCAGCCGGCAGCAGATGCGCGAGCGGCAAGGGTGTTGCAGCGGCCTGCGCGGGTGTCAGCAGCGCACGCGCATGGCCATACAGCAGTGGACCGAGCAGATAGACCAGAGGCACTTCGATGACCCGCAGCCAGCGCACGGCGTCGGGCGAGAGCCAGGCCTGGCCACCCAGCAGCACCAATCCGAACAGATTGGCGGCGGCGAAACAGGCGAGGAATGCGGTGAGCAGCGGGTTCCCACGCGATGTGCGACCGACGCTCACGCCGGTGGACAAGGTGGCCAGGCCGAGAATCGCAGCACCCGCGGCCAGCTTCAGCAGATCCGGTGGCGTCATGCGCGCAGTGTTGATGAAGCACGTGGCAACGTCCAGCGCGGGCTGGCGGCGTGCAGGCAACACAGGGGAAGATGGCGCGCCCGGAGGGATTCGAACCCCCGACCAATGGCTTCGGAAGCCACTACTCTATCCGGCTGAGCTACGGGCGCGTTGTAGAACCGCCGCGCCGTCGGCCAGTGCCGGGGCGGGCATCGCAGCGTCATGAGGCGGTGCGGGACGGGCATTCTATCCAGTTTCGCCGAACAAATCTCCCCCCACGGGCAAAGCCGTGCCGGAGGGGCAGGAGTATCCTATCGCCATGGCTGATACCCCCCTCACTTCGCCGCAGTCGCCGGCGACGCCGCGTTGGCGGCATTACTGGAGTCTGATGCGCGCTGATCGCCCGATCGGCACGCTGCTGCTGCTGTGGCCCACCTCGTGGGCGTTGTGGCTGGCCGCGGGCGGCCTGCCGCCGCTGTGGACGCTGTTCGTGTTCACCGCCGGCGTGTGGCTGACCCGCTCGGCCGGTTGCGTCATCAACGACTACGCCGACCGCTGGCTCGACCCGCATGTGGAGCGCACCAAGGCGCGCCCGCTGGCCACCGGTGCGATCAGCGGCCGCGCCGCGCTGGCGCTGTTCGCCGTACTGATGCTGGTGGCGTTCGGCCTGGTGCTGACCCTGAACGGGCTGACCATCGGCCTGAGCTTCATCGGCGTGTTCCTGGCTGCCAGCTATCCGTACCTGAAGCGCTACACCCATCTGCCGCAGGTCTACCTGGGCATGTCGTTCGGCTGGGGCATCCCGATGGCGTTCGCCGCCGTGCAGGGCGAGGTGCCGATGCTGGGCTGGCTGCTGTATGCCGGCAACATCCTGTGGTCCACCGCCTACGACACCTGGTACGCCATGGTCGACCGCGAGGACGACCTGAAGATGGGCTCGCACTCCACCGCGATCCTGTTCGGTGATCTCGACCTGGTCATCCAGGGCGTGCTGTACGCACTGTTCCTGGCCACGATGGCGCTGGTCGGCGTGCGCGGCGGGCTGGGCGGGTACTACCTGGCCGGCGTGGCCGTGGCCACCGCGCTGGTGGTGTACGAGTTCTGGATCTGCCGCAACCGCGAACGCGGCCCGTGCTTCAAGGCGTTCCTGCACAACAACTGGGTGGGTGCCGCGCTGTTTGCCGGCATCGCCGCGGACCTGGCGCTGCGTTGATTGCCCGGGGTCGGATCCCTTTTCCTGTGGGAAAGGGCTCTGACCCTTCTGCCGCGCCGATACCCGGCTCGGGGTCAGAGCCCTCTCCTGTGGAGAGGGATCCGACCCCGCCACCTACGACCAATAGGTGGCTGACAGCCTGCACCCCACCGCCCAGAATCGATCCATCGAACCTGGGAGGGTAGGCGATGGCCTCGACGGCAGCAGTACAGGACGGCTGGATGGCGCGCGCAGCGCTGCGCTCGGCCGCCTGGGCGGAAAAGTGGTTCCCCGACGCGTATGTGTTCGCGGTGCTGGGCGTGGTCATCGTCGCGCTGGCCGCGATGGGTTTCGGCTCGACCCCGCAGGCCACTGCCAGCGCCTTCGGTGACGGCTTCTGGAGCCTGATTCCCTTCACCATGCAGATGGCCTTCGTGGTCATCGGTGGCTACGCCGTGGCGACGGCGCCGGTGGTCGCACGCTTCATCGATTTCCTCGCCCGGGTGCCGCGTACCGGCCGCGGTGCGGTGGTGTACGTGGGCCTGGTCAGCATGCTCGCCTCGCTGCTCAGCTGGGGGTTCTCGCTGGTGTTCGGTGGCCTGCTGGTGCGTGCGCTGGCCCGTCGTACCGAACTGCGCATGGACTACCGCGCCGCCGGTGCTTCGGCGTACCTCGGCCTGGGTGCGGTGTGGGCAATGGGGCTCAGTTCCTCGGCCGCACAGCTGCAGGCCAACCCGGCCAGCATGCCGCCGGGGCTGGTGGAGATCACCGGCGTGCTGCCGTTCACCGAAACCATCTTCCTGTGGCAGTCGATCGCGCTGACCTCGGTGCTGATCCTGGTCTCGCTGCTGATCGCCTGGCTGACGGCACCCGCGGCGGGTAGTGCGCGTACCGCCGAGGAGTTCCCCGGTGCTGCACAGGCCGAGCCGGAACCGCTGCAGCGACGCACGCGCCCGGGCGAATGGCTGGAATACAGCCCGCTGCTGACCGTGCTGCTCTCGCTGCTGGCGTTCGGCTGGCTGTTCAACGAGTTCGCCAACAAGCCGGTGATCACCGCCATCGCCAACCTCAATACCTACAACTTCCTGTTCATCTCGTTGGGCCTGCTGCTGCACTGGCGCCCGCGCAGCTTCCTCAACGCGGTGGCCAAGGCGGTGCCGAGTACCACCGGCGTGCTGATCCAGTTCCCGCTGTACGGCGGCATCGCGATGATCCTCACCCACGCCGCTGGCGGTGACGGGCAGACCCTGGCGCACCGGCTGTCGAGCCTGTTCGTGCACGTGGCCAGCACCGATTCGTTCGCGCTGGTGATGGGCGTCTATTCGGCCGTGCTGGGCTTCTTCGTGCCGTCCGGTGGCGGCAAGTGGATCATCGAGGCGCCGTACGTGATGCAGGCCGCCAACGAACTGAAGGCGCACCTGGGCTGGGCGGTGCAGGTCTACAACGCGGCCGAAGCCCTGCCCAACCTGATCAACCCGTTCTGGATGCTGCCGCTGCTGGGCGTGCTGGGCCTGAAGGCACGCGACATCGTGGGCTTCACCTTCATCCAGCTGCTGGTGCACATCCCGCTGGTGCTGGGCCTGTTGTGGCTGCTGGGCATGACCCTGGCATATGTGCCACCGGTGATGCCGTAGTCCAGTATCCCCGGATCATGCGGCTTCCTACTTTGAAAGCCGCATGGCCAGAACGCGCGCTGCTCAGATTTCATTGGGCTTGTTGCCCAGTGCGGCATCCGCTTCGAACCAGCTTCGCGCAGTATTGCCAACATACTTGGTCAACGCATAGTTGGCCCCTGAGCCGATGACGACTCCGATGCCGAACGGAATGGCTTTTTCCAGCGCCTTGCGGGTAAAGGTGATGCCGATCTTCTTGAAGAGTTCCTTGAGAGCTTGCAACACGGCGCCCTTCAAGTACTGACGGACCATCTTTACGCCAGCATTTGAGGCGATCCGAGTCGACGCTTCGACGCCGAGCTTCTCCAGAGAACCTCCTGCGGCGATGAGAAAAGCCAGGTGCCTGGCGTCTTCGCCATTCACGTCCCATCCATAGGCCTCAGCCAAGCACATGGTCATGTCGACCTGCAGTTTCATGCTGATGCTTGCATCGGCGAGACCACCGCCAACCATTGCCAGGGCCGTACCAATTCCCGGGATGACCCCGGTCAGAGCAGTCGCTCCCCCCGTGGTGGCTGACATCCGGCAATAACGGCTGATGATCTTGTCGGCCACCAACCCTGCAACCTCGTGCTGGCCGCGTGTTGGATCCCGGGAGAGAATCTGGCGCCTGTACTGGGCGACGAGGGCCTTCGCGTCTGCGGGACTGATCGCGATGCTCTCGACCGCTTTGAGGAGGCGAGAGTCACTTGCTTCTGCAACCACGGCGTTCATTTAGACGTTCCTTGTTGATGCTTGGAAAGATGGGCCGTCCATAGCAGCCCGTCCGCAGCCTATCGGCTTCGGGTAGCCATTCTTGAGCGAACGCTCGCGCATTCCGGTGCGCCCTACAGCACTGAATACGTGCTCCTGTCATTACCACATAAGGACATGCCGAACCCGCATGAATCCTTCAGCGGCTTGTGCTGCAAGGGCTTTCGCGCGTTCATTCACGCGCGTACACACAGGTGTAGCCGTCCGCCAACGCGCGATTAACTCTTCGCTGCAGACGATGGCCCCGTCCACCGCATTCCGCGCGTGGCTTTGGAGATCGGACATGGCACAGCAGAACCAGAACCCGAACCAGAAGCAGCAGGGCCAGCAGAACCAGCAGGATCAGCAGCAGGGCCGTGGCCGCGACCAGCAGCAGCAACAGCAGCAGGAACAGCAGCAGCGCAACCAGCGCAATCAGCAGCAAGGTGGGCAGGACGAGGAAGAGTGACGTCGGTACCCACCCTGGGCAACCCCCGAAGCCCCGCCGCGCGCGGGGCTTCGCTTATTCCAGCACGCCGATGCGTTGCAGCACCGGCGCGGCCGACATGTCATTGGGATTGGTGCCGGGCTGATCCTGCGGCACCTCCATGCCCATGCCGCGGTACAGATCGACCCAATGCTGTGCGATCTGCCCGGTCTGCGGATTGCGGAAGTTCATCGGCTGCAGCGCGAACACATGGTGCGCACGGAACGCACGCTCGATGAAGTCGGAACAGTAGTAGCTGTCCTCGTTCAACACATACGACGTGTTGTACGGCTTGCCCAGCATCATGCGCGCGGTGGCGACCGCATCCTTGATCGCCGCCTGCTGCGGTGCCCGCAGGCGATAGACCACGATCTGCCGCTGCTTGGCCCGGGCGTCCTGGCGGAACTCGACCAGCGATTGCCGACGCGATCCCTTCTCGTCCGCATGCAGTACCTCCCAGCCGTTTGGCGCCACAGCGACCAGGGCCACATGATCGAAGCTGGGCGCGCCCTGCTTGCCGGTGGCATCGTCGATGGCCGCACTGAGGCCGCTGCGGCCGGCGGTGACGAACAGCAGATCGCCTTCGTGGACATCGACGGCCATCGCCAGCGCTGGCCACAGGGCGGGCAACAGCAGGCCGATCATGAGCAGGGGGCGACGCATGGAGAGTCTCGGACAGGCGGAGTGCCGGAATTGTAGGGCGCGCGGTAGCATGGGACGACCCAACCGGATTCAGGATGAGCCCATGCGTCGAAACCGTTCCGCTGCCGTGCTGATGCTTGCCTGTGGCGTGGCCCTGGTTGCCTGCACGCCCGAGCCCCAGGTGACGCCCACGGAAGTGGCGCCTGCACATCCCGCGCCGTCGTCCACGGCGGCAGCGGTCCAGCCCGCACCGGTGCCTGCCAGCGGTGAATGCCCCTACTCGCAGTTCGATGCGTTCCTGAAGCACTTCGGCAACGAGATCGCGCTGCAGGAAAAGGCCACCGCCGATCCGCTGCTGGACAGCTACATCGATGCCGAGGCCGAGCCGGAACCGCGCAAGGTGGAAAGCCGCCTGGCGCTGGCCGATGTCGAGTGGCCGGTGATGCCCGATCCCGCCGCGTTGGCCGGGCAGGGCCGCGAGATGCAGGTCAGCACGCTGGCCGATGGGCAACGACAGGTACAGATCCGCACGCCGGACAGCAGCGACCAGCAGACCTACACCTTCGCGCAGTCGCCCTGCTGGACGCTGGTCAAGCGCGAGGATGAGTCGATCTGATGCCTGTCCCGGCACAGGCGCGGCCGGGCGGGGGCTGCTAGGCTCGGAGCCTGATCCAGGCAGGGAGACGCCGATGCAGGCTCGCAGGATGTGCACCATCACCGCCACCATGACTGTCATGCTGGCGATGGCACCCTTCACCGGCGTCCAGGCGCAGTCGCTGCCGGCCGACGATAGCGCCTACTTCGCCAGTGCGGCAGCCGAACAGGCCGCGCGCGGCGAGCTGGGCAAGCGTGTCGAGGCCCTGCAGCAGGCTTCCGCGCTTGCACCTGCGCAACGCTTCCATCAGGCCGAGGCACTGCAGGCGCAGTGCCTGCGCCATCACAGCTATCTGCATCTGCAGGCCGCACGCAACGCCCGTGACCATCGCCCGACGCAGGCGCTGGACCAGGTGATGGGGCTGTGCAGCCGCATCGCCCACACCGGCCGCGCGGCGCTGCGCGAAGCGCCCGCAGACGCGGCGTGGGCAGCACCGTATGCCTTCCTGCGCGCGCGTGCGCTGAAGGACGTCGCAGCACCGGCCAGTACCGCACTGGATGAGGCCGTGGAGGCCCTGGCCGATCCGGCGCTGGACAGTTTCGCACGGCTGCGTGGGCAGATCCTGCGCAGTGCCGAGTACCCGCAGATCGAGCGTGATGGTCGGCACTGGGACACCGGGCACGACAAGCAGGCACTGGCCCAGCAGCGGGACCGCGCGTTGCGGGAAGCGGGCTGGAAGGGTTACTGGCAGGGCCTGCACTCGCGCCGCGAGCCGATGGCCTCGGTGCTTCTGGGCCTGGTGCAGGTGAACGATGCCGCCGCGCGCCTGCAGGGCGATGGTTCTGCACCGGCGCGGGGCTACCAGCGCATGGGCCTGGATGCATCGGCGGTGGATGCTACGCTGCAGGCGATCGAACGCCATGCACGGGACCGTCGCGCCTACCAGGACATGCTGCTGCGCCACGCCGCGCGTTCAGGCATCGATGCGCCGCAGCTCTGGGATACCACGTTGCCCGATGCCGGCTATATGCCGCCGGTACTGACGCTGGCGCAGCTGCGCGACAATGCCGCCGATGCCATGCAGCACCTGGGGCCGGCATACGTCAGTGAGCTGCGTGCGCTGCTCGATCCGGCCAACCGGCGCATGGATCTGGCCACCGAACGTGGTGACCGCAGCCAGGACGCGTTCTCGGTAAGCGCTCCCGGCGTGCCGGCAATGCTGTTCGTTGGCGTGCGCCGTGGTGATCTGGAAAGCGATGTCGAGATCGCCCATGAAGCCGGTCATGCCATGCACGGTGAGTGGATGCAGCGCGGCCATGCCTCGCCGCTGCAGCGCAATGGCAGCCAGTGGCTGACCGAGGCCTTTGCCATCTACAACGAACTGCGCTTCCGCGACCAGCTGTACCAGCAGGCAGAGGACCCGCGGGCCAAGGCCTATTACCTGAAGTCACTGCTGGACGATATGGTGCTGCAGCTGTTCACGTCTTCCGAAGAGGCGCAGCTGGAGCAGTCGATCTACGAGGGCGTGGCGGACAACACGCTGGGTACCGCCGATGACCTGGACGCGTTGACCGGCCGGGTGCTGGCGCGCTTCGGTCAGGACCCGGAGCGCTATCCGCAGCTGTGCAACGGCTGGATCGGCAAGCGCCTGATGTATGACGACCCCAACTATCTGGTGAACTACCTCTATGCAGGGCTGCTGGCCGTGCAGCTGTTCGTGCAGGATCAACGCGACCCGGCAGGGTTCCGTGAACGCTATCTCGCGGTGCTGGGTGAAGGCTTTGATCGTGCGCCGACCGAGCAGGTGGCGCAGTTGCTGGGGCACGCGCCCGACTGGCCGGCGCTGGTTGATGCTGATCTGCAGGTGTTCAACCAGGCGGTCGCGCAGCTGCAGGCGCTGCATGCGCGGATCGAGGCAGGGCAGGGCACGTGAAGATGCTGCGCAGGACGACGTGCACCCGGGTCACGGCATGGCTGTTGATGCTGTTGTGCCTGTTGCCGATGAGGGTGATGGCCGGTGCTGCGGTCCCTGCGCTGGATGACCCGGTGGTGGACGCCGCCAACGCACTTTCGGCGGATACCCGCGACATACTGCGCACGCAGGCCTTCAAGTTGCAGGCGCGCACCGGCGCGCAGCTGCAGGTGCTGGTGGTCGACCATGCTGGCGAAGAGGGCATCGAGGCCTACGCACAGCGGGTGTTCGACCAGTGGCAGCTGGGCCGGGAAGGCGTTGACGATGGCGTGCTGCTGCTCGTGGCCGTGCAGGACCGCCGTGTACGCATCCAGACCGGTTACGGTCTGGAGGGCGCGATTCCAGATGCCTATGCCGCCCGTATCATCGACAAGGCGATCGTGCCGCGTTTCCGCGATGGCGACCTTGACCAGGGCCTGCTGGATGGAACGAAGGTCGTGGTCGCGCTGATCGATGGCGAGGACCTGCCGGCCTGGGAAGCGCCATCGATGCGCAACGTGTTGCCGGCCGATTGGCGCAGCGCGGATTCCGTGGTTGCAATGACGCTGCTGGCCGGCTTCCTTGCGGGTCTGTGGCGCTCACCGCCCTCGGCGCCCGCGGCCAGGATGCCGGACGACCTCGCACGCAGGCATCGCGAGCGCCAGCGTGGAGCGCCACGCGAGGTCACCACGCCGCAGGCGCGCCCGAAGCGATTGCCGGCCTGGGGTCGCCCGCTGCTGGTGACGGCTGTGGTAGCCGCGGGTCTGCTGTCGGCGGCTATGTGGGCGCCACGCCAGGCATTGGCAGCGGTCTGCATCGTATTGGCGTTGTGCGTACCGGTGGCGAGCCTGCTTGGCTGGTGCTGGCGCCGCAGCCGAGGTGTGCGCGTGGTGCTGCTCGGCATGCTCGGGGTCAGTTCGGGGTTCTTGGTGGTGATGATGCTGCGTGGCCAGTTGCCGCCCAGTCTGGCCCTGCACACGTTGCTGGACCTGGCGGCAGGCATCGTAGCCATGCTGCTGTTCTTCCTCGTGCAGGCGTGCCGCGCGCGCTGGCACAAGGACCGCAGCAGCTTCGGGGTGAGGTTCGCAGTGCTCTTGCTGCTGACCGCTGGCTACGTGCTCTTCGCACTGCTGGCCATTGATCGCGCCGACCCGGTGGCACGCCTTGCCGCGACGATCGGGTGGAGTGCCGGCACGGTCGTGCTGTACTTCGCCTGGATTTTCACCATGCTGCCCGGTGAGAAGGCACGCGGCAGCCGCAGATCATCCGTCGGCCACCGCAGTGCGTCCAGCTCCCCGTCATCAAGTTCGTCTGCGAGCAGCTCCAGCAGCTGGTCCGGAGGCGGCGGCCGCAGCGGCGGAGGTGGTGCGTCGGGCAGCTGGTAGTTCAGGCTGCCTGTACCCGCCAGCCGAGCACAACGTCCTCCACGACACCGGGGCCAGCCACGTCGCCCACCTGCAGCAACAGCCCCTGCGCATTGGGCAGGTCCTTCTGCTCGGGAAACCACCGTCGATCGGCCGCGACCACGATCAGCAGGCCCTCGTCGTCGCCCATCGGTGCGAACTGCGGCGAAGCCGGGCTGATCGGCTGCAGGCCGAAACGTTGGTTGGACAGTTCGCGTACGGCCTCGACATCGCGGCTGGGCAGGCCGACTTCGCTCAGGCAGGTCAGCTCGCTGCCATGGAACACGCCTTCGCGAGCGCTGGCCGGCAGGCGGCGGCGGCCGATCAGTTCAAGGATCAGGCCGTCCGGGCCGGTGAAGTACACCGACTGCGACTGCCAGCTGCTCTCCAGCGCGAAGTAGTCCAGCCCCGCCGGATTGCGCTGCAGCGGCGTGCGCTCACGCAACCACGTCATTGCCTCGCTGAAGCGGTTGTCCGGCACGTTGAAGGCCAGATGCACGCCACCCACCGGACGCCCCGCCGCAGGCTGAAGTTCGAGGGTGCTCCAGCCGATGTGCACATGGTTGCCGACCACGCGCTGCTGCAGCACATCGTGGAAATATGTGGCCACGGAAGCGACGTCGGATACCGGCAGAGTGAGGTGCAGCAGGCGCATGATCGATTCTCCGTGGACGCGCCCACTGTAGCGCCGGGCCATGCCCGGCGGCCACTAGCGCAGCGAATGGTTGAAGAACCGTATTGCCGCGTCCGCTGCCTGCGCGTGGGTCTGCGCCTTCGGCACCGATGTGCTGCACAGGTCCTGCAGCCGCTGTTGTCCGGCCGGGGTGCATGCGGCGAGGAAATCGTAATGGCCGACACCGGGCAGCACCTGCAGTGCAGCGCCCGCAATCACCGCACGCGCAGCCTCGCCATTGGTCTGTGGTGGCGCGACCGTGTCCGCCTGGCCCAGCACGATCGACACCGGCTGTTTCAGTGAGGAGAGCTGCTCGGGCGCAAAGGCCTGCACGATTGCCGGCGCCAGCAGGAACACCGCGCGCACGCCGGGAATGGCGCGTGCGTCGTTGGCGTGGGACATCCATGGCGACAGCTCGGGCGACGCCGCAGCGGCAACGCGCGCCTCCATCGTGTGCGTTGCCGCCTCCTGTTGGGGCCGGCAGACGCCGTCATCCGGATGTGCGGTGCAGAAGTCCCGCAATCGCTGCAGGTCCGGTCGCGCACCGGCTGCCAGCAGCGCGGTGTAGCCACCGGCCGAGAAGCCGGCGACCCCCAGGCGCTCAGGATCGACATGCGGGCCCAGCACCGGATCAGCTTGCACGGCCGCCAGTGCGGCACGCAGGTCATCGGCGCGCAACCAGGTCAGAAGGCTGCCGGGCAGGGTCATGGTGTCAACGCCGTTGTTGCCTGGATGATCCACCGCAATCACCAGATACCCGGCCCGCGCCAGTGCCGTGCCCAGCCAACCCATCATGCGCGCGCTGCCGCCGTTGCCATGCGAGAGCAGCAGGGTCGGCAGGCGATCACCCGCGACCGGCGCATCCTTGGCCGACCGGCCGGCGTCGAACAGCGGCGCGTCGGGAGGACCGATGGTCAGCGCGTTTTCGCGGCTGCCGGCCTGTGCCGGATACCAGGCCGTGTAGCGCAGCGCGTCGCGGTGCCCTGCGTCGCGCACGGCGGCGCTGGCCAGCGTCGTCGTGCCGTGGCGCTCGCCGGCGACGCCGCTTTCGCGGGCGGCGCCGACGCTCGCGAACGCCAGCAGCATTCCTCCCAGCACAGCAGCGGTCATGCGCATCTTCAACTCCTTGTCAGTGGGGACGTTCTTCCACCGGCAGCCAGATCTCCACGCCGCCGTTGCCGCTATGCTCATCGAAACGCAGGTCGTAGCGTTCCAGATCGGGTGCATCGGCCAGGCTGAGGCCGGAGCCGGGCAGGTAGTGATCCAGCAACCAGAACCAGGTAGAGCGGATGGCCGAGATGTGTCCGCCGTGCCAAGCCACCAGGTAGCGGCGCGCCGGGATGTCCACGCGTCGCCAGTGCGCAGGCACGCTCGGCACCGCGCTTGCCGGTAGTGCCGCAATGTAGTCGAAGCCACCATCGTCATCACTGTTGCAGCACACGCCGAAGCTGACCGGTGCCGGCGTCGGCCACTCGCGGTTGAGCTGGGCCCATTGGCCCGGAATCGCGCCGCTGCTGTCGCGGGTATGCCGCATGCCGACGCCTGCCACCTGGAACGCGGGCGTATCGAGCAGCCGGGGGGCTTCAATGCAGGCTGACGGGGCCTCGTCCAGGCGGATCGCCTGCACCAGCGTCAGCCCATCGGTGCCCTGTTCGCGTACCCGTTCCGGTGTCTGCCCGAACTGTTCGCTGAAGGCACGGGTAAAGGCAGCATGGGTGGTGTAGCCGGCCCCCAGCGCCACCTGCAGGATGTCGCCCGCGCCGTTGGCCAACCGCTGCGCGGCAGCGGTCAGGCGGCGCCCGCGCAGGTAGCGCACCACCGAGGTGCCGGTGCGGGCCTGGAACAGGCGTGACAGATGAAACGGCGACAGGCCGGCCGCAGCGGCGATGTCGGCCAGCGCCAATGGCTGGTCCGCATGGGTTTCGATGTACCACAACGCCTTGCCTGCCGCGCTCATCCTGCCGTTCCCCGCATCCAATGCCGGCACAGTAGCGGATCGGCAGGCACGGCGTTTAGCAGTTCTTGCGCTGCCGGGGCTTTGCGTCTGCCTGCGTACCGGCAACAATGCGCGCTTCATGGACGTGATGGGGGGCAGGGAGATGCGATCGACGACGGGGGATGCCAGGCCAGCGGAGCCCGGCCGATGATCGAGATGATCGAAATGCTGCTTGCCCTCTGGGTACTTCCCAGTCTGTTGACCCTGGCGCTGATGCTGCTGATGTTGTTCGGCGCGCCACGGTGGCGCGGCAACCCCTGGGTGTACCGTGTCGGCTTCGCGTTGCTGGGCGGGTTTCTGACACCGACGTTGTTGGGGGCCGGTCACGGTGGGTTGCCGTGCGCGACTATCGGCGGGCTGGTGATGATACTGACGCAGCTGCAATGGATCGGCGATCTGCAGGTCGACTTCATGGGGATCGGGATTCGCAACAGGGGCATCTGGATCATGTCCACCCCCGCCTTGGTGGTGTTCGCTGCCATGATGTTCGTTCCGCTGCGAACGGCACGGCCGGCCCGTTTCGGCTTTGGCGACGACGCCAACGGCTAGCCGCTGTGTGCGGAGATGGGGCGTGGGTCTGCATTGCCACCCATGCATGGTGTGGATCTACGGATGAGCCCTGGCAGGGGCCAACCTTGGTTGGCGCATCAAGCTGTCGTACTGACGTCATGCCTCCTTCACACATCGCGCCGAGACTGCGCGCCTTGTCCAGGCCTGTTGTGTGCGCACAGGTGCTGGCCCTGTCGCGTCCTCCCGGAGCCCTGCCGTGCATCGTTCGAAGCTTTCGCGTTCCATCCTCCTTGCCCTTTCCATGGCCAGCGCAGGAGGCGCGATCGCAACGGAGGCCGATGCGGTCGATGCCGCCGGCGGCAGCCGCGCCGCGCCCACCCAGCTCGACGCGATGCTGGTCACCGGTACCCGCGCGTCCAACCGCACCCAGTTCGAAACGCTGGCGCCGGTGGATGTGTTCAGCAAGGAAGACATCAGGTCCGTCGAATCCACCGACCTGAAGGACGTGCTGGCCCAGCTGGTGCCGTCGTTCGTGGTGCAGCGCCTGCCGATGGCGGACGGCCAGGTGTTCGTGCGTCCGGCGACGCTGCGTGGCCTGTCGCCGGACCAGACCCTGGTGCTGGTCAACGGTCGCCGCTTCCACCGCAGCGCGCTGCTCGGCAACCGTGGTGCACAGGCCGCTGATCTGGCACAGATTCCAACCAGCGCGATCAAGCGCATCGAGGTGCTGCGTGATGGCGCGTCGGCGCAGTACGGCTCGGACGCCATCGCCGGCGTCATCAACATCATCCTGGAGGATGGGCCGGGTAGCGAGATCACCGCCGGCTACTCGCAGTACGCGCAGGGCGACGGTGCTTCGCGCGATTTCAGTGCGCGCACCGGCTGGTCGCTGGGCGACTATGGCAGCCTGGTGCTGTTCGCCGAATCGTCCACCTCCGACGCCACCTCGCGCACCCGCCAGCGCCCCGATGCCATCGCCTTCCAGGCCGCGCATCCGGAGCTGGAGGTGCCCAACCCGGTGCAGCGCTGGGGCCAGCCGGAACTGGAAAGCCGCCGCGTCGGCTTCAACGTAAAGGCCAACGCCAGCGATACGCTGGAGCTCTATGCCTTTGGCCTGTACAGCCACAGCGATGGCGTCAGCGATTTCAACTGGCGCAACCCGGACACCACCACCGGCGCGTACCGCACCACCGCCATCTTCCCGGGCTGGAACCTGCGCTCGCTGTATCCGGTCGGCTTCAGCCCGCAGTACGGCAACGTGCAGAACGACCTGCAGCTGGTCGGTGGCCTGCGCGGCGAGATCACGCCGAAGCTGCGCTGGGATGTCAGCGCCTCGTATGGCCGCAACGCCATCGACTATCGCCTGAAGAACTCGATCAATGCCTCGCTCGGCCCGGCCAGCCCGACCGACTTCGATCTCGGCCGCCTGACCCAGACCGAGAAGAACGCCAACGCCGACTTCAACTACGAATGGGACGTGGCTGCGCTGTCCAAGCCGATCAACGTCGCCTTCGGTGGCGAGTTCCGCCAGGAAACCTACCAGGTGCGCGCCGGTGATCCGGCCTCGTACGCGGTGGGTCCGGGCGCGGCCGGGGGCCTGGAGGCCAACTCCAATGGCGCGCCGGGCTTCTCGGCCAGCCAGGCCGGGCAGTGGAGCCAGCGCAGCAAGGCCGCCTACGTGGACATGGAAGTGCCGCTGGGCGAGCGCTGGAGCATCGGTGCAGCCAGCCGCTATGAGGACTTCTCCAGCTTCGGCAGCACACTGGACGGCAAACTGTCGGCGCGCTTCGCGATCACCCCGGACGTCGCCCTGCGCGGCACCGTGTCCACCGGCTTCCGCGCGCCGACGCCGGCGCAGCTCAACACCACCAGCACCACCCAGGGGTTGGATACGCGCACGCTGCAGATCTTCACCAGCGGCCGCCTGTCGCCGAACGATCCGCTGGCGCAGCTGCTCGGTGCCAGGCCGTTGAAGCCGGAAGAATCGCGTACCGCATCGCTGGGCCTGACCTGGCGCACCGACCTGGGCCTGTCCGGCTCGGTGGATGTCTACCAGATCAAGCTCACCGACCGCTTCAGCCAGTCGGCCAGTTTCGCCATTCCGGCCGGTACGCCCAATCCGCTGGGCTATACCTCGGTGAACTACTTCACCAACGACTTCGACACCACCACCACCGGCGTGGACGTGGTCGGCAATTACCTGCGCGACCTCGGCGCGGGCCGCATGACGCTGACCCTGGCCTACAACTACAACCGCACCCGCGTGGACAACGGCAGCACCTCGGTGGCAACCAACGAGACCCAGCGCGTGCTGTTCGAAGATCGCCTGCCCGAGCACAAGGGCAGCCTGACCGGCAGCTGGGACATCGGTGCCTGGTCGCTGATGGCGCGCATGCGCTACTACGGTGCCTGGACCGATTCCAGCGGCAATGCGGTGGGCGATATCTACCAGCGTTTTGGTGCGATGAGCTTCCTCGACCTGGCCGTCGGCTATCGCATCAACGAACATCACAGCCTGCGCGTGGGTGCCGACAACGTGTTCGACCGCTATCCGAACGAAGCCACCTTCCAGGCCAGTCGCGGCCTGGTCTACTCGCGCAATGCGCCGTACGACACCGACGGTGCCAACCTGTACGCACAGTACCGGCTGAGCTTCTGATGGACCGCAACCGCCGCGTCCTGTTGCGTGCCGGTGCACTGCTGCCGGCTGCAGCTGCGCTGTCTTCACTGCCCGCCATGGCTGCCGCGGGTTACGCTGCGTCCATGCAGATTCCCGCAACGACCGTAGCGCCGGACGCGCTGGCCCGCGATGAAGGCTACTGGGCCGCCGTGGCCAGCCACTTCGACATCACCGATGAAGTGAACCACCTGGAGAACGGCTACTGGGGCGCGATGGGCCGCGAGACGCTGGCCAGCTACCAGCGCCACACCGCCGAGGTGAACCGTGGTAACGCCTGGTACGGCCGTCATGAGTTCCCGGTGCAGTACATGGCGGTGCAGCGGCAGGTGGCCGAACTGCTGGGCGTGGGCGCCGACGAGATCGCACTGACCCGTGGCGCCACCGAAGCGATGCTGGCGCTGATCGGTGGCTACAACCGCCTGCGGCCCGGCGACCAGGTGCTGTACGCCGACATCGACTACGACAGCATGATCGGTGCGATGCGTTGGCTGCAGCAGCGCCGTGGCGTGCAGGTCGAGCGCATCGCGCTGCCGGTGGTGCCCGACCATGCGCAGATCCTGCAGGCCTACGAGGCCGCGTTCGCGCGGCTGCCACGCCTGAAGCTGGTGCTGCTGACCCAGGTCAGCCATCGCCATGGGCTGGTGCTGCCGGTGGCCGAGATCGCCGAGCGTGCACGCGCACGCGGTATCGACGTGATCGTCGATGCGGCGCACGGGTTCGGCCAGATCGACTACGCGGTGCCGCAGCTCAAGGCCGATTTCGTCGGCATCAACCTGCACAAGTGGATCGGCGCACCGGTCGGTGTCGGCGCGATGTACGTGCGCAGGGGCCGCGTTGCGGACCTCGACCCGTACATGGGCGAGACCGACGACGGCCGCGTGGGCAGCCGCGTACACACCGGCACGGTCAACTTCGCCGCTTACCTGGCACTTCCGGAGGCGATTGCCCTGCACCAGCGCATCGGTGCGGACAACAAGCAGGCGCGCCTGCGTTACCTGCGCGAGCGCTGGACGCTGCCGGCGCGGCAGATGGCGCACATCGAAGTGCTGTCTTCGCCGGATCCGGCGTTGGCGAGTGCATTGGCCAGCTTCCGCCTGCGCGGGCGCACCAGCGTGGCTGACAACATCGCGCTGCAGAAGCGCCTGCTGGACGAACATCGCGTGTTCACCACCCATCGCGACGGCTTGGACTCCGGCGCCTGCGTGCGGGTGACGCCGTCGGTGTTCACCCGGCCGCAGCAGATGGATGCGCTGGTGAAGGCGCTCTCCGCCTTGGCCTGACCCTGCTTTGGTGGGTGCCAACCTTGGTTGGCACATTCCAACCGTGCCGGGGAATCTTCCGCCGGCCAGCGGCCGGCGCTACCGATCGGGTGGGTGCCAACCTTGGTTGGCACATTCCAACCGTGCCGGGGAATCTTCCGCCGGCCAGCGGCTGGCACTACCGGTCGGGTGGGTGCCAACTGTTGGTTGGCACATTCCAACCGTGCTGAGGAATCTTCCGCCGGCCAGCGGCCGGCACTATCGGTCGGGTGGGTGCCGACCGTTGGTCGGCACATTCCAACCGTGCTGAGGAATCTTCCGCCGGCCAGCGGCCGGCACTACCGGTCGGGTGGGTGCCGACCGTTGGTCGGCACATCCCATTCCAGGGCTACCGCTCGATCGCCGGCAACGCGTCCGACAACAACAACCGGTCAATCCGTCGCAGCGCACTTTCCAGCTGCCGGCGATCGGCCGCCAGCCCCAGCGACAGCCGCACGCCGTTCTGATGCTGCACCCCCGGCGGGCAGAACGCCGATGAGGGCGCGATCGCCAGCCCCTGCAGCTGTGCGGTACGCACCAGGGTGGCGTCAGTCCATGGCGCTGGTACCCGGCACCAGGCATGCAGGCCTTCGGCGCGCAGCAGCAGCGAAGGCGCCAGCAGGTAGCGCGCCATGCGCATGCGCTCGTGCGCTTCGCTGCGCACCTGCGCCAGCAGCGATTGCGCCGAACCATCCAGCAGCAGCTGGCTGGCCAGCGCCGCCACCAGCGGATGCCCCATCAACCGGGTGGCGCGCAAGGCCGAAGCCATCGCCTCGGCGTGCGCAGCGCTTGGGCACTGCACGAACGCAGTGCGCAGGCCGGGGCTGATCACCTTCGACAGCGTCGCCACGTAGAACACATGGCGCGGTGCCAGCGCCGCCAGCGGTGTCTGTGCATCCTCGGCGAGGTGCCAGTAAGGATCGTCTTCGATCGCCAGCAGGCCTTCCCTCTCCAGAACACGCGCCAGCGCTTCGCGCCGCTGCAGCGGCAGGCTCAGCGCGGTCGGGTTCTGGCAGGTGGGGTTGAGATAGACCAACCGCGCGCCGCTTTCGCGTGCCAGCCGGGCCAGCGCATCGGGGCACATGCCGTGTTCGTCGCTGTCCACCGGCAGCAGCCGCCGGCCCAGTGCGGCGGCGGCCTGCAGCAGGCCCGGATAGACCAGCGCATCGCAGAGGATCGCATCATCGTCGCGGCCCTGGCTGACCAGGATCGCGGCAAGCGCCACCTGCGCGCCTTCGGTCAGCAACAGGCTGGCATCCTCCACCGCGCCCAGCATCGGTTGCAGCCAGCGCGCTGCCGCGTGGCGGTCGGTGGGATTGCCGCCGCCCAGGTGGTAGGTCATCAGGTTCGGCGCGTTGCTGCGCGCAAGCACGGCGGCGGCACCGCGGCGCAGGGTCTCGGCCAGCGCATCGGCATCGGGCACCGGCGGCACGTTCATGCTCAGGTCCACCACCTGGTCGAAGCCGGCCTTGGGTGGTGCGATGAAACTGCCTTGTGGCCCGCGCGCCTCGATCAGGCCGCGCTTGCGCGCTTCGTCGAATGCCCGCGTTACCGTGGTCAGGTCGACGCCGAGCTGCTGCGCCAACGCGCGCTGCGAGGGCAGGCGTTGTCCTGGTGCAAGACCACCGCGACGTACCGTGCGCTCCAGCGAATTGACGATGCGCAGGTAGATCGGCCCGTTGTGCGCGAGCACGTCCTGCACCCATTCGCGGGCTGCGACATCCGGTCGCGGCATGTACGGAGCATGTCGGGGCGTATCGTTGCTTCCAACGGCGGGAGCCTGTCCATAACCATCGGTCGGTTCGGACAGGTGACCGCCGTTATTGCTTGTGGCGGCCACAGCGGCCAGCGTCAGTGGTGTCATTGCGCGTCCTCAGCGCTTGGCCTGCCAGGGGCAGTAGCAGCCCACGGCAAGCAGTCCTTTCGGGCGCACGGTTTCGCCGCGCACCAGTCTGTCCAGCAGTGGTTCGACGAAGCTGTTGGCCGAGTTGCAGACCATGCCGATGCTGTACGGGCCGGCATAGGCGAGGTGGCCCTGCCGGTCCCAGATCGCCACGGCAGGGCTGGCCGGGATGTGTTCGATGCCGTCGATGGTCGGCAGGTTGATCACCTTGTTGCGCAGCGGCTCAGGCAGTTCGCCGTGGGTACCGGGGCGGCGGATCGCATAGAAGTCGATGCCGGCGCGGCGGTACATGCTGATCAGGTAGCTCAGGTGTGCGCCGGTTTCGCGGTTGCAGACGGCACACGCCGGGTCCCAGAAGTGCACCACGCGGATGCGGCCGGTATCGCCGGCCAGATCGGACGGCAGGCGCAGCTGCGAGTCGTCGAAGACGATGGCCTGTTCGGTGAACGTCGACTGCGCGCTGTAGCCGAAGTACTGCCACAGCGCAGCCGCCACGCCGGCCATGAACAGGCAGGCGAGGGCGATCATCGTCGGCAGCAGCCAGCGGCGGCGAGGCGCGGCTGCGCCCATCAGGACGCGTCCCCGCCGAACTTGTGCACGTACTGCTTGCGCATCTCTCGGCAGGAGTCGGCCTGCGCGCGACGCTGGATCTCGCTACGCGACGGATCCTCGCTGCGCTGCACGCATTGCTCGATGGCGTGGCGCTCGGCGGCCTGCACATCCACGGTCTGCGGCTGCAGGCAGACCCAGGCCAGCGCGGCCAGCATCAACACCACAAAGCCACCACAGCCGGCCATTACCAGGTGGAACTTCAGTCTCTCGGCGCGCATCGACGCACGTCCCTTCATCCATACATTGCATACAAAATATCATCTTGTATGGATGAGGCGCCATGCGCCCGGTTCAGACGATGGCGTTGTGCCGGGCCCCGGGGGCCTCAGACAGGATCTCGTTCAGTTTGGCCAGCGCCCCGGCCAGCGCATCCTGGTCAACTGCGCCGCCCAGCGACAGGCGGATGGCGTTGCCCGGTGGCGGTTCCTCCACGCTGAAGGCGTCCGAGCTGGCGATGCCCAGCCCCTGTTCCTGTGCGGCCTGGATCAGCCGGTACTGGTCCAGCCGCGGCGGTAGCGGCAGCCATACGTGCAGGCCGGCCGGGTGCGCCCGCGCGCGGGACGGCAGGTACTGCGCGGCAATCGCCTGGCGCTCGCGCAGCTCCTGCTGGAAGCGCTGCACCATGTCCTGGGCCTGGCCGCTGCGGATCCACTGCGACGCCACCGCCACCATTGACTGGGTCGGCATCAGCGCGATCGCACGCAGGGCGTCCAGCACCGGTTCCATCGGTTCGCCGCCCGGCACCACCAGGTAGGCGGTGCGCAGGCCCGGTGCCAGGCACTTGGACAGGGTGGAGATGTAATACACCGGGCAGCCGGCGTCGCGGTGGGCGGCCAGCGGCGGTGCGGCGTCCCCGGCCAGCAACCAGTAGGGATCGTCTTCGATCACGGTCAGATCGTGGTGCTTGGCAACCGCCAGCAGGGCCTGCCGGCGGTGTGCCGACATCGTCGCCGTGGTCGGGTTCTGGATGGTCGGTACCAGGTACAGCAGGCGCGGGCGGCGTAGCTGGCAGGCCTCTTCCAGCGCGTCGGGCAGCATGCCTTCGGCGTCCATCGCCACTGGCACCACACCCCGCTGCAGCACGCGCGCGGCGGCCAGCAGGCCCGGGTAGGTCAGCTGCTCGGCGGCGATCAGCTCGCCCGGCTGGGTGCGGGCCAGGATCAGTGCGCACAGTGCGGTCTGCGCGCCGGGGCAGATCACCACCTGGTCGGCACCCACCGTGCCCAGCACCGGTGACAGCCACTGCACGGCGGCGGCGCGGTCCTCGCGGGTGCCGGCGCCGACGTGGTAGCTCATCAGTTCGCCCTGGCCCAGCTGCTGGCCCACGTGCTGGAAACCGGCCTCCATGCCCTGTGCGAACGGCGCGCTGCCCAGCAGCGGCGGGATGTTCATGCTCAGGTCCACCGAGGTGCTGCGGTTGCCGGCCGACAGCGCGATGAAGGTGCCGCCGGCGCCCTGCGCATCCAGCAGGCCAGCCTGGCGCAGCTCGGCAAAGGCCCGGGTGACCGTGGTCAGGTCCACGCCCACCTGCTGGGCCAGGTCGCGCTGCGGCGGCAGCCGGTCGCCCGGACGCAGCACGCCGTCATCCACTGCCTCGCGCACCTGCTGGGCGATCTGCAGGTACAGCGGGCCAGCGCCCTCGCGGAAGGGGCGAACCCAGGTGCGATTGGGGTGTTTCAGGCGGCGGCCGGCGGCAGGTGGCGTCATCGGTCAGTTTTCCATACGTGCAGATGCACAAGTCCATACAATCATGTATCTTGTATGGGCTTGATTGGAGTGGATCGCTCTCTTGTAGGCGACCTCGTACCCACAGTGTAGCCGCTCCACGCCCGGGCGCTGCGCGCAGGCGAGCCGGTCAAGCGCGCTTCTTCAACAGGGTTGACCTCCAATGAATATCTGCTGGAACCGCATCCGCCTGGCGCTGGTCGCCCTGGCCTGCGTCGGCCTGTCGGGCTGTGACTGGGTGCTGCTGGATTCGAAGGGCATGGTCGGGCTCGCCCAGCGCGACCTGATCCTGATCTGCATCGGCCTGATGCTGATCGTGGTGATACCGGCCATCGTGCTGACCTTCGTATTCGCCTGGCGCTTCCGCGCCGGCAACACCAAGGCGAAATACACGCCGGACTGGTCGCATTCCACCAAGGTGGAGATCGTGGTCTGGGGCGTGCCGCTGCTGATCATTGCCGGCCTGGCCGTGATCGTGTGGAAGTCGACCCACGAACTGGACCCGTACAAGCCGCTGGACGTGGCCGGTGAGCCGCTGCACGTGGACGTGATCGCCACCGACTGGAAATGGGTGTTCGTATACCCGGACCTGGGCATCGCCACGGTCAACCAGCTCAACTTCCCGGCCAACCGCCCGCTGGCGTTCAACATCACCTCCAACTCGACGATGAATACCTTCTTCATCCCGCAGCTGGGTGGGCAGATCTACGCGATGGCCGGCATGCGCACGCAGCTGCACCTGATCGCCAACGAGCCCGGCCAGTTCCGTGGCATGTCCGGCAACTACAGCGGGCATGGCTTCTCGAACATGAAGTTCATTGCCACCGCCAGCAGCAACGAGGAGTTCGAGCGCTGGGTGGCCGAGGTACGCAGCGCACCACAGGCGCTGGACTTCAACCAGTTCAAGGCGCTGGCCGCACCGTCGAAGAACGCGCCGGTGCAGCACTTCTCCAGCGTCGAACCGCTGCTGTTCAAGAAGGTCATCGACCAGTTCATCGGCGTCGGTGAGAACACCGCTGCTGCGTCCCCGGCGGGTGCTGCCGGTGGTGCCCAGGTTTCCCAGGAGTAACGAACATGTTGGGTAAATTGACGTGGGAGGCCGTGCCGCTGCACGAGCCGATCGTCGTGGTCACGCTGGCGGCCATGGTGCTGGGTGGCCTCGCGCTGCTTGGCGCGGTGACGTACTTCAAGCTATGGGGCGTGCTCTGGCGCGACTGGTTCACCACCGTGGACCACAAGAAGATCGGCATCATGTACGTGGTAGTGGCGCTGGTCATGCTGGTGCGTGGCTTCGCCGACGCGCTGATGATGCGCGCGCAGTTGGCCGCGGCCGGGCCAGGCAGTGATGGCTTCCTGCCACCGGAGCACTACGACCAGATCTTCACCGCGCATGGCGTGATCATGATCTTCTTCGTGGCCACCCCGTTCGTGGTCGGCCTGATGAACATCATCGTGCCGCTGCAGATCGGCGCACGCGACATGGCGTTCCCGTTCCTCAACGCCTTCAGCTTCTGGATCTTCGTGGTTGGCGCTGCGCTGATGATGATCTCGCTGGGCGTTGGCGAATTCGCCATGACCGGCTGGGTCGCCTATCCGCCGCTGTCGGGCATCGAGTTCAGTCCGGGCGTAGGCGTGGACTACTACATCTGGGCGTTGCAGGCCTCGGGCATCGGCACATTGCTGACCGGCGTCAACCTGTTCATCACCATCCTGCGCATGCGTGCGCCGGGCATGACCCTGATGAAGATGCCGGTGTTCACCTGGACGGTGCTGGTCACCAGCGTGATCATCATCGCCGCCTTCCCGATCCTGACCGTGGCGCTGGGTGCGCTCACCCTGGACCGCTACCTGGACTTCAACTTCTACACCAACACGTTGGGTGGCAACCCGATGATGTACGTGAACCTGGTGTGGGCCTGGGGCCACCCGGAGGTGTACATCCTGGTGCTGCCGGCGTTCGGCATCTTCTCTGAAGTCACCGCCACGTTCGCGCGCAAGAAGCTGTTCGGCTACAAGTCGATGGTGGGCGCCACGCTGGCGATCGGCATCCTGTCGTTCATCGTCTGGCTGCACCACTTCTTCACCATGGGCTCGGGTGCCAGCGTCAATGCCTTCTTCGGCATCATGACGATGATCATCGCCATCCCCACCGGCGTGAAGATCTTTACCTGGCTGTTCACCATGTACGGCGGCCGCGTCGAGTTCAGCGTACCGATGCTGTGGACCATCGCCTTCCTGGTCACCTTCACCATCGGTGGCATGACCGGCGTGCTGCTGGCCATCCCGGGCGCGGACTTCCTGCTGCACAACAGCCTGTTCCTGGTCGCCCACTTCCATAACACCATCATCGGCGGCGCGCTGTTCGGCTACCTGGCCGGCTTCGCCTACTGGTTCCCGAAGGTGTTCGGCTTCACCCTCAACGAGCGCCTGGGCAAGTGGTCGTTCGCCTGCTGGGTGATCGGCTTCTACCTGGCCTTCATGCCGCTGTACATGCTGGGCTTCATGGGCATGACCCGCCGCATGAACCAGTACGACAACCCGGCGTGGACGCCGTACCTGATCGCCGCCTTCATCGGTGCACTGTTCGTGTTCGCGGGCATCATCCTGATGCTGGTGCAGATCTACGTGAGCGTGCGCGACCGCAAGCGCAACCTGGACCTGACCGGCGACCCGTGGAACGCACGCACGCTGGAATGGGCCACGCCGTCGCCGCCGCCGTTCTACAACTTCGCCGTGGTGCCCAAGGCCGATGAGCTGGATGCCTTCCACGAAGCGAAGAAGCGCGGCCTGCCGCCGCCGCCGAAGACGTACGCCCCGATCCACATGCCGAAGAACACCGGCGTGCCGCTGATCCTCAACATCTGGATCCTGGTGCTGTGCTTCGCCCTGGTCTGGCACATCTGGTGGATGGCCGCAGCCAGCTTCATCGCGATGATCGTGACCCTGATCGTGCGGTCCTACGACGAGGACGTGGATTACTACGTCAGTTCCGAAGAGGTGGCGCGCACCGAAGCGGCCAACCTTGCCAAGCTGAAGGAGGTACGCGCATGAACCTGTTGACCCGCCCGGAGCTGGCCAGCGACACGCAGGCGCACGAGGACCACCGCGAGCACGACCATGGCCACGAACAGGGCGGCATGAAGGTGTTCGGCATGTGGGTGTACCTCATGTCCGACCTGGTGCTGTTCGGTTCCCTGTTCGCCTCGTACGCGGTGCTCAGCACCGCCTACGCCGGCGGCCCCACCGGCAAGGAGCTGTTCTCGCTGCCGTTCGTGATGGCCGAGACCTTCCTGCTGCTGGTCTCCAGCATCACCTACGGCCAGGCCGTGCTGGCCATGCATCGCCACGATGCCTCGGCGGTGCTGCGCTGGCTGGGCGTGACTTTCGTGCTCGGTGCCTCGTTCATCGGCATGGAGATCTACGAGTTCTCGCACCTGATCCACGAAGGCGCGGGCCCGAGCACCAGTGCCTACCTGTCGGCGTTCTTCGCGCTGGTCGCCACCCACGGCCTGCACGTGGCCAGCGGCCTGATCTGGATGGCGGTGGTCATGCACCAGGTCTACCGCCGTGGCCTGACCCCGACCAACATCACCCGCGTGTCGTGCCTGAGCCTGTTCTGGCACTTCCTGGACCTGGTGTGGATCTGCGTCTTCACCTTCGTCTACCTGATCGGAGCCTTCTGACATGGCCCACGTCGAAACCTCGCGCGCCGGCAATGCGCACGGCTCCACCAAGTCCTACCTGATCGGCTTCGTGCTGTGCGCGCTGCTGACCGTGGTGCCGTTCGCACTGGTGATGAATCCGGTGCTGTCGCGGCCGCTCACGCTGTTCCTGCTGGTCGGCTTCGCAGTGGCGCAGATCCTGGTGCAGCTGGTCTATTTCCTGCACATGGACCGCAAGTCCGAAGGTGGCTGGAACCTGGCCAGCTTCGTGTTCACCCTGGTGATCCTGTTCATCGTCGTCGCGTTGTCGGTCTGGATCATCTGGAGCATGCACTACCACATGATGATCAACTGAGCTGGCGAACCGTGAAAGGCATTGCGTTCCCCCATCGTGGCCTGCGCCTGGCCGCAGGCCTGCTGCTCGGCCTGCTGGCCGGCTGCAGCGCGCAGTCGCGCATGGACTTCTATGCGAAGGACATCGCCTGCGAAGAACTTGGCCAGCAGTGGTCGATGCCCGACAGCCGCGGCACCGTGCGCGGCCCGAAGGACCTGCAGGGGCAGGTGACCTACCTGTTCTTCGGTTTCACCAGCTGCCCGGACGTGTGCCCGACCACGATGGTCGAGCTGAGCCAAGTCAAGCACCTGATGGGCAAGGATGCCGATCAGCTGCAGGTCGTGTTCGTCAGCGTCGACCCGGCCCGCGACACGCCCGAGGTCGCGCGCACCTATGTGGAAGCGTTCGATCCCAAGGCAATCGCGCTGGTTGGCAACGATGCGCAGCTGGCCGCGATGGCCAGCGATTTCAAGGCGTTCTACCAGAAAGAGCCCGGCCAGGTACCGGATACCTACACCATGAGCCACATTGCCGGTGGCTACGTGTTCGACCGCCAGGGCCGCCTGCGCCTGTTCGCGCCGTACGGCATGCCGGTGGAAAAGCTGTTCTCGGACGTGCAGCGCCTGCTGCTCGAGCCCGGCCATCCGGCCGCCGGCAACGACGCACTGGCCAGCTGCCACCTCAAGCACAGCGGCACACTGGCCGCGCGGTAACGCCGGTGGGTGCCAACCTTGGTTGGCACGTCCGAATCTGCTCCTGGTAGATGCCAACCTTGGTTGGCACAGCTGTAGAGCCGAGCCCATGCTCGGCGCCGCGCGCACCGCGCCTGCGGTACCCCATAGACAGCAGCCGAGCATCGGCTCGGCTCTACACGCGCGCGGCCCCGGTGGGTGCCGACCGTTGGTCGGCACACCCCCACACCAATCCCCGGCCGGCCAGGAGAGCCAGCCGGCCGGGGCACCGCTCAACGCCTTACTTGGTCTCTTCCCACTGCACCACGTCCGGCTCGGTGGCGCGGATACCGGCGGTGGACAGCAGCCTGGTGGTCGCATCCAGTGCCGCGTTCACCGACGGGTACTCCACGATGGCCTGGCCCGAAGCCTTCGACACCTTCACCACGGTGCCACCGGTGGCCGTAGCCGCGCGCTGGGCCGATGCTGCATCGGTGAAGAACACCTTGACCCGCGAGGTCGCCACCACCGGCGCTCCGTCACGGGAGACCGCCGCCGCGAACTTGCCGGCACCGGCATCAGCAGGCGCCGCCGCGGCGCCATCCAGCGAACGCTTGGTACGCGAGCTGGTGGTCGCCGCCGCCTGCGGGGTGATCGTGAACTGGCCGCCGCTGGCCTGCTTTACCGTTGCCGAGGGCGACAGCTGGAAACGCGTGCCGCCCACATCGAACGAGCGGCCGGTAGCGGACGCCTTCAGTTCCTGCGCATCCACGGTCGACAGGGTCCTGGCCGGAGGGGTCTGCCCCGAGCTCTGTGCCCAGGCAGGGAAGGTCATCGCCGCGAAGGCGAGCGTGCTCAACAGAATGGTGGTCTTCATCATCAGTGCCCCAGAACGCGGATCTTGAAGAATTCGAGGTTGCCACGCGATGCAGCGGTCGCGGCCTGCCCCATGTCGGTCACTTCCAGCGTCCAGGTGCCCGTGGCGTTCTCATCCAGGAAGGCATTGCTGGACAGCAGGTCCCAGCTGGTGAAGTTGCTCTGCGCGCCACCCGTGCCCGAACCGATCGCGGTGAACGCCGGTTGCACCACGCTGCGGGTACCGCTGGGTGACACCAGCACGAACTGCAGCTGGCGCGTGTTGCGGTGGTTGACCCGGAAGCCCAGCTGCACGCTTTCGATGTTGCGCGCGCCGTTGGCCAACTGGAAGGTCAGGCGTGCAGCGGCGGCCGAGGTGTTGCCGATGGCCACGGTACGCGTGGTGTTGCGCCAGCCGCTGTCGACCAGCGCACCGAGCGACTGGAAGTTCTCGGCCACCTGCACCGCGCGTGCAGCGTTGACCACGCCGAAGCCATACCAGTTGCTGTAGGCACGGCCGGCAGCATTCACCGTCCAGCCTGGCACCAGCGTGCGCCCGTCGGCCAGCGTCACCGCCGGCTGGTTCGGGTGGTTGCGGGTGGCGGTGGTGGCCAGGATGTACTTCACATCGCGATAGGACAGGTTCGGATTGGCTTCCAGCACCAGTGCCGCCACGCCCGAGACCATCGGCGCTGACGCCGAGGTGCCGTTCATCTTGGCGGTGTAGTTGCAGGTGCTGTCGATGGCCGACAGGTTGCTGTCCAGCGTGTTCTGGCGGTTGGTGTTCTTGTTGCTGCCCTGCGCGCACCCGGTCACGTCGGTGGTGACGATGGCCGGGTCGTAGGCGCGTGCCACCAGGCCGGGGGCGTACTGGGCCTGCAGGCCGTATTCGCCGCCGAAGGCCGACACCCACAGCGCCGAGCCGGTGGAGGAATACGACGAGCGCACGCCATCGGCACGCACCGCGCCTACCGTGATCACGTTGAAAAGGTTGTTGCGCGGATCACGGCCAGCCGGCACGCAGCCGGTGTTGCGGTTCTTGGTGTCGGTGGTGCAGACATCCTGGGTCTGGCTGATCGAGGCATTGTTGAAGTTGTTGCCCGCCGACTTCACGTAGATGCCGCCGCGGCCACCGCGCGTACCCGACAGTGCCTGCTCATACGAACGAATCGTGTTTTCGCTGTACGCCAGCGGCAGGTTCGGATTGCCCGGGCCGGCGCCCCAGCTGTTGTTGAAGACCTGCACGTCGGCCGATTCCGCGCCGTCCCACCAGGCGTACTCGATGTTGCTCTGCTGGTTGCCCAGGGCTGAGCGCGAAATCGGATTGAAGCCCTTCAGCGTCGCCGCCGGCGCCACACCACGTACGCCCAGGTTGTTGGCGCCCACCGCGCCAGCAATGCCGCCGACCATGGTGCCGTGGTTGTCGACATCCGGGTTGGTCGGGGTGGGGTTGTTCGAGCCGTTGATGAAGTTCTTGCCGGCCACCGCGGCCACGTTGGCGGCCAGGTCCGGGTGCGCGATCTGCAGGCCATCGTCGACGATGGCGATGGTGACGCCCTGGCCGCGGATGCCGTTGCGGAACAGGCCATCCACGTTCAGGTCGTTGCCGGCCACCGGCAGGGTGTCAGCCGGGACCGTCTGCCCGGTGTTGAGCAGGTGCCACTGGATACCCGCCAGCGGATCGGCCTGTTGGGCCTGGGCGGTGACGGCCAGGCTGCCCAGCACCAGGGCAGTGGCAAGGGCCAGGCGCGCAGAGCGCGGTGGCGCGGAGCGTTGCGTGTGTCGCTTCATACACGAATCCTTCTGTTGTGAATCGGCATGGCAGGACGGCGGGGCGGAACTGCCCCATCGCAACGAGCCAAACGCGACACAACGGAGAACCCCCTACCTCTTCACATCCGCAATGTACGAATATGCAAATTGCGTCACAAACACTTAGTACGTCAGGTTATGACAGGGCGCGCGAATGCCTTCACGCCATCTTCGCGCGCTTGCTTCGGGTGCGGGAAACTCGGGTAACCACATGCAGGTGAAGACACATGAAGAAGGAACGCCAGCGTGCACGTGCGCGCGCAGACCAGACCCCGCTCTCGGTTGCCGCCATCCGCAAGGTGGTGCTGTCGATGTACCACCGTCGCCATGATTACTGGACCGATGCGGATATCGCCGAGCTGCTGCCGGCGCTCGCCACATTCAATATCACCACGATCAAACAGTTGCGCTTGATGATGAAGCGGCACCGACGCGCGCTGCTGCAGGAGGAAAGAGTGAAGATGCGTAGGGCGCAGACACTGCACCTGCTGGCTGAGGATGGTCCCTGTGGCATCGATGTACACGCCAATACCAGCTACTACGCCATCGGCGGCCTGGTCCGCACCAGCATGGAACACGAATTCGGCTTCGAGACGATGCTGCCCTTCCACGCGGTGCGCGAGGACGAACCCGCGTAGTGCGGTGCCTGCCCGGTGGGTGTGGCAGCGCCGCCGGGGCGTCATCGCGCGCCCTCACATCGCGCTGTGCTACTACAGCCCGTGCACCCTTCCGCACGGAGCACGATGATGGTCAATCCGCTCGCCCAGGCCCATCGCGGCCTCGGCACCACGCTGTTCAGCCTGTTGAACCCGATACCCTTCGGCTTCTTCGTCGGTGCACTGATCTTCGACGCGATCTATCTCAACAGCGCCGAGGTGATGTGGGGCAAGGCCGCCGCTTGGCTGATCACGTTCGGCCTGCTGATCGCCATCGTGCCGCGCCTGATCAACCTGTTCGCGGTCTGGCGCCGCAACGGCACGGCCACCCGCATCGACCGCATCGACTTCTTCCTCAACCTGGTCGCGGTGGTGCTGGCCATCTGGAACGCCTTCGTGCACAGCCGCGATGCGTATGCCGTTGCTGTGCCGGGCACGATCCTGTCGGCGCTGACCGTGGCCCTGATCGCCCTGGGCCTGATCCTGTTGTCATTGCAGCCGCCGGTGCTGCAGGGAGGTCGTCATGGCTAAGCACATCCTGCCCACCGTGGCCGCGCTGGCACTGGCCGTCACCGTGTCGGCCTGCGCCGGCAAGGCCGAATACCATCCGGCCGACCAGTCGGGACCGCAGCCGCCACTGCCCAAGCCGGCCAACTTCCTGATGCCGCCGATGCAGGTGCCCAAGGGTGTGGGCTGGGCCGACGGCCAGGCCCCCACGGTGGCCGAAGGCCTGAAGATCGAGCGCATCGCCGCCAACCTGCAGCACCCGCGCCGGCTGCTGACCCTGCCCAACGGCGATGTACTGGTGGTGGAAGGCAATGGCCCCGGCGAAGAGCCGGTCACCACACCCAAGCAGTGGATCGCCGGCAAGGTGAAGGCGCGCTCGGGCAAGGCCGGCAAGGGCGGCAATCGCGTCACGCTGCTGCGCCGCTCGCCGGGCACCAACACCTGGACCCAGCACGTCTACATCGAGGGCCTGCATTCGCCATTCGGCATCCAGCTGATCGGTGACACGCTGTATGTGGCCAACACCGGCAACATCATGCAGTACCACTACGTGCCCGGCGAAACCCGCATGTCCGACAAGGGCCGCGAGTTCACCGACCTGCCCAGCACCATCAACCACCACTGGACCAAGGAACTGCTGGCCAGCCGCGATGGCAGCAAGCTGTACGTGGGCGTCGGCTCCAACAGCAACATTACTGAAAATGGCCTGGCCGTCGAATACCGCCGCGCGGTCGTGCTGGAGGTGGACGTAGCCACCCGTGGCAGCCGCATCTTCGCGTCGGGCATCCGCAACCCGACCGGGCTGGACTGGGAGCCGAGCACTGGCCAGCTGTGGGCCGTGGCCAACGAGCGTGATGAGATCGGTGCCGACCTGGTGCCGGATTACCTCACCTCGGTGAAGGAAGATGGCTTCTACGGCTGGCCCTACAGCTACTACGGCCAGCACGTGGACGAGCGCGTGCAGCCGCAGCGGCCGGACCTGGTGGCCAAGGCGATCGTGCCGGACTACGCCATCGGCTCGCACGTGGCACCGCTGGGCCTGCTGTTCTACACCGGCCAGGCACTGCCGGCGCAGTACCACGGCGGCGCCTTCATCGGCGAGCACGGCAGCTGGGACCGCTCGCCACTGAGTGGCTACGAAGTGGTCTACGTACCGTTCAAGGACGGCAAGCCGACCGGGCGGCCGCAGACCGTGGTCAGCGGCTTCACCTCGAAGGACGAGAAGACCCTGATGGGTGCGCCGGTGGGCATGGCGATGGACGCCGAGGGTGCGCTGCTGGTGGCCGACGACGTGGGCGACGTGGTGTGGCGGGTGTCGGCGAAATAGCTGTGTAGCGTCGAGCCACGCTCGACTGCTGTGGATCCGGCCTTTGTAGAGCCGAGCCCATGCTCGGCTTACGCGCGCAGCGCGCGGGTTTCCGTGCACCGAGCGAACAGCAGCCGAGCATGGGCTCGGCTCTACAGTTCGGCGGTACTGCTGCGGAACCCGCTGAACACCGATTCGGCGGCAAATCCCACGCCGCCCAGCAGCACGCCGAAGTACACCACCGTGGCCACCACGAAGCCGTAGCCGGCTGCCACCGCCGCACCATCGCGCTGGATGAAGCCAATCGCAAACGACATCAGCGCCAGCGCCGGCAGCGTGTTGCTGAAGGGAATCGGCCCGGCCGGCGCCATCAGCAGCAGGGTCGCGAACACCAGCATCAGGTTGTTCAGGCGCATCATCTTCTTCGAGCGCACCATCACCGCCAGCCGCATCGGCCGCGACAGCCGCTCCATGCGGTGCACCCATTTCAGCGCACGGCCCAGGTTGGCCTTCAGCTTTTCGGTGGCGATCCCGCGGCGCGCCAGCTTCTGCGGCACCCACAGCGGGCGGTTGCGCACCCGGCTCAGGCCGATCAGCAGGATCGAGGCGCCAAACACCGTGCTCAGCCCGGGAATCGACACCGGAATGATGAAGATGGCCGAGAGCAGGATCACGACCAGCAGCAGGCCCTCATCGCCCAGCGCGCTGAGCAGGGTGCCGACGCTCACCTGGTCGCCGGGCAGCTCGTCGATCATCTGCTCGATCTGCTGGGCCAGGGGGGCGCTGTCGTTGGTTTCGGGGGCACGGTAGGTCATGCGTCGCAAGGTTCTCCAGGGAAGGGCGGTCAGCGGGCCGTCCTGCGGTGGGGGACGCACAGGCTCCTGCAGTATCCCGGCCAACGTGGGCAAAGAGGTGAACCGGGCATGAGGGGGTAAACTGGCGTGCCCCGCACGAGTTGAACGCAATGGACATGGGCCGCAGGCAATCGACCATCGAACTGGTCGCCATCGACATGGATGGCACGCTGCTGGACCCGTCGCACCAGCTCACCCCCCGCGCCAGGAAGGCCATCGCGCAGGCGCGGGCGCTGGGCGTGCACATCGTGCTGACCAGTGGCCGCCCGGTTCCGGGCCTGGCGCCGTACCTGCACGAGCTCGGCATCACCGGCAACGACGACTACTGCATCGCCTGCAATGGCGGCCTGGTGCAGCGCATCGGCACGCGCGAAACCGTGGTCGAGTACCCGCTCAGCTTCGACGACTTCCTGTTCTGCGAGCAGGTCGCCCGCGACCTGGGCGTGCACTTCCAGGCGCTGGACAGCCAGCGCATGTACACGCCCAACCAGGACATCAGCTACTACACCGTGGCCGACTCGCATCTTTCGCGGATGCCGCTGTCGTATCGCCGCGTGGAAGACATGGACCCGTCGATGTCCTTCATCAAGCTGATGATGATCGACGAACCCGAGGTGCTGGACGCTGCCATCGCGCGCCTGCCCAGCGCGCTGACCGAGCGCTTCGCGGTATTGAAGAGCGCGCCGTTCTTCCTGGAAGTGTTCGACCACCGCGCCGGCAAGGGGCCGAGCCTGCAGAAGTTGGCCGAGCACCTGGGCATCGACCGCGCCAACGTGATGGCCATCGGCGACCAGGAGAACGACCTCACCATGCTGCAGTACGCCGGTACCAGCGTGGCCATGGGCAATGCCATCGATGCGGTGAAGGCGGTGGCGCGGTTTGAGACCAGCAGCAATGCCGATGAAGGCGTGGCGCGCGCGATCGAGCGTTTCGTCCTGCAGTAACCGCGCGTCTCTATGCTCTGGTAGCTGCCAACCTTGGTTGGCACACACAATCGGCAAGCGCCGACCAAGGTCGGCCTCTACCAGGCCCCATTCGCCCCGG
Organism: Stenotrophomonas muris; assembly: GCF_052751275.1. Taxonomy (NCBI): domain Bacteria; kingdom Pseudomonadati; phylum Pseudomonadota; class Gammaproteobacteria; order Lysobacterales; family Lysobacteraceae; genus Stenotrophomonas; species Stenotrophomonas muris. The sequence continues at coordinate 4,079,254 of NZ_CP199879.1, forward strand.
TAGGTGCCAACCTTGGTTGGCACACGCAGGCGGCCAGCGCCGACCTGGGTCTATACCCACGTATAGCCCACCCATCCCCACCGCCATCGGCGCTGTACCACCGCGCAATGGCGTATGCGGCAGCGCGATGCAAGAATTTCGCACGTCGAAATCACGCCATCGAATCCTGCGGCAGATGATCGTCTTCCTCTGCTGACCGGCGCGCACCGCGCCGTCGCTCTCTCAACGCAATCGCACCGCCAGCCAGGGCGCCGACACCGGCGCTGCAACGCGCTGGGCGTGCGCCTGCGCGGCTCTCTCCCTGCACCCTGGATCTACTGCCATGAACACCCCACCCACGACGCGCCTCGCCCTGGCCATCATCGCGGCCATCACCGCACCTGCGTACGCTGCAGAAACGCAGGACGCCGCGCTCGACACGCCCACCACGCTCAACGCCCTGCAGGTCATCGCCACGCCGCGCGGCGCGGCCGTGGCACCGACCCAGGTGGTCGGTCCCAACCGCTACATCATCAAGGCCGAGGACCTCGACGCGATGGTCACCGGCAACAATGGCCTGGCCATGCTGAAGCAGGTGCCGGGCGCGAGCTATACCGCCACCGATGGGCTGGGCCTGGATATCTCCGCCACCAGCCTGTTCGTGCGCGGCTTCCGCATGAACGAAATGGGCATCACCTTCGAAGGCGTGCCGCTGAATGACAACGGCTTCCTCTCGCTTACCGGCACCAGCGTGGTGAACGTGGGCGTGCCCGATGGCATCGGCGCGATCACGGTCAGCCCCGGTGGCGCACCGGTCAGCGTGTTCTCCAGCAGCGTCAACGGCGGCAGCTTGGAATACCGCCTGCGCGACCTGCAGGACACGCCCAGCCTGCGCGTGAAGCAGGGCGTGGGCAGCAACAGCACGCTGGTCACCACCGTATCCGGGCAGAGCGGCCAGCTCGGCGAGCATGGCCCGAAAGTGCTGGTCGACCTGCAGCGCGTGTCCGCCGACAAGTACCAGGGCGAGGGCACGCAGAACTTCCTGCGCGGCGACCTGAAGCTGCAGCAGGACGTCGCCTGGGGCGATGTCACCGTGTTCCTGTCCGACAGCAAGGCCAAGGTCTGGGGTTACAACAACATTTCCTTCGACATGATCCGCAAGCTGGGCTGGAAGGCCGACATCTTCTACCCGGACTACGCCTGGGCGTATTACGTGGCCTCGCCGGAGAACGCAGACAAATCCTGCGGCGCCTATACCTGTGGTGAACTGTCCGGGCTTATTCCCTACGACACCGGCCAGAGCACGCGTGACCGCGTGTCCTCGATCAACCACCGCTTCCAGATCAGTCCGGCGCTGAGCGGCAACGTGCAGCTGTACAACGCCAACAGCCACACCCAGGCCACGCTGACCGACCCGAACGTGCCGTCGCCCAACGGCGCGCCGTTCTCCGAACAGGTGCAGACCCCGCGCCTCAACCGGCTGGGCGGCATGCTCAACCTGCAGTTCGAGACCGGCGCGCACACCGTCACCGCCGGCTTCTGGCAGGAGAAGAGCAAGGCCGCCGCCAAGACCGAGTGGTACCAGCAGCCGCTGCTGGGCGAGGGTCCGCCGCTGAAGGCCACCGGCCCGTTCGATGTGTACGGCCCCGCGTTCAAGACCGACAACGCATCGAGCTGGGTGACCCGCTCGCGCCAGTTCTACCTGCAGGACGACATCGTGCTGAACGACACGCTGAAGCTGGGTGTCGGCTTCAAGGCCGTGGACTTCCGCACCCGCGGTGGCGGCCTCGGTGATGCCAAGGACCGGCCGGTGAACGGCACGCTGCGCGCGAAGAGCAACTTCCTGCCGCATTTCTCGCTGTTCTGGAGCCCGACCGAATCCACCGATGCCTTCATCGACCTGGCCAATACCATGAACGGCTACCGCGTGGCCCAGCGCGGCAACATCGGCTACACCGCCTCGGCGTGGACCATCACCGGCCAGGAGGAGTTCGATCGCGTGGCCGGCACGCTGCGCCCGGAGAAGAACTGGAACCTCACCGTGGGCGCATCGCATCGCTTCGACCGGCTGACGATCACCGGCGACGTGTTCTACAACGACATCCGCAACCGACTGCTGTCGGCCGCCATCGGCACCCAGTTCGCACAGATCAACACCGTGCGGCTGATGCCGAAGATGCACGTGATCGGCGCCGACCTCGGCATCACCGCCGACCTGACTGACCACCTGCAGTTCTATCAGGGCGTGGCCGTGGCCCGTTCGTACTACGACAGCGATTTCGTGGTGGGCGACACGGTGTACCCGATCAAGGGCAACGCGCAGCCGGGCTACCCCCAGATCTCGCTGGTCAGCGACCTGTCCGCCCACTTCGGTGACTGGCGCTTCGGTGCCACCAGCACCTCTTACCTGCGCCAACCTTTCACCTACGAGAACGACATCCGCGTGCCGACGTTCTGGCAGGTCAACACCTATGCCGCCTACCGCTTCGGTGCCGACAGCGCCGTGCCCGGCTTGGAGCTGCGGCTGGACGTGAGCAACCTGTTCAACCGCCACAACATCGGCACCGCCACCATTGCCGGCTCGTCGTTCTCGGGGGATTACCAGACCCTGCAGCGCAGCGCGCCACGGCAGCTGATGTTCAGTACCTCGATGGCGTTCTGAGGCGATGAGGGTGGGGTCAGAGCCCTCTGCTGCGCAAAGGGATCCGACCCCGCAGCCACCCCGTGATCGGCGTCAGACCCCTTTGCGCAGCAAAGGGCTCTGATCCCCAAAACCCGCCTAGAAACCCGCCTTGCGCAAACAACAGGGGTTTTCTGGCGGCGACGCAAGGTTCCCACAATGTTGCTGGGTCATCCTGTTGGCATGGCACAGCACAACCCGCGAACCCCGTTGTTCGGCATCCGGGGCCCAGGACGGCCCCGGCAGGCTCTGTCCGTGGCGCCGGCGATCGATCTGCAGGGCGAGTACCAGTTCTGGCAGGTCTACGAACGCGTGGTCCGCCCGCTGCCCGGCGGTGGGCTGCGCCGGGCCTGGCTGGTGTGCCAGAAGGTGTACCGGGACCGCCTGCGGTTCCCGCATGACACCCGTGAAGCCGCGCTGGCGCGTGTGCTTTTCGGCAGCAACAGCACGCCCGAGCGCGCAGCCGAACTGCAGGACCTCTTCGGCCTTGTCAGCCGCCGCATGGCGTCCGTTGCCGTCCGGCGACAGGCGCCCATCCTGGGAAAGTGAATCACTGGCCAGGAATCGACACGCGTTGATGGCTTTCTCTTGGTCCGCCTGCTTTTGGCCTATTCTGGGGCGGGCTGGTAAGGACGGGAAACGATGGAAATCAGACGATCTGCACGCCTTGTGATCGTTGCTGAGGATGCGGTGTTGCTGTTCCGGTATCACGATGAACACCACGCTCCCTTCTGGGCTACACCGGGCGGGGAGCTTCTGCCCGGGGAGGGATATGCGGACGCCGCACGGCGTGAGCTCAGGGAGGAGACCGGATTGGATCTGCCGATAGGCGTGCGGCTGGAAAAGCGCGATGCCATCTACGCGGTCGCCCGATCAACGCCCGCGCGATGGCTGGAAGAATATTTTCTGGTCCGCAGCCCCAACCAGCCCGACATCCAGCGTGACGGGTGGACGGAGGAGGAAAATGCCACGATCAGGGCGTGGAAATGGTGGCGCGTAGAAGAGATGAGAGAACAGCCTGCTTCCCTGTTCAAGCCGGAATGGCTGCCGGATCTTTTTGAACGTGTGCCCGCATGACGCGGCCTGATTCTGCCCGCTGCGATTACGTGCTCGCCTTCCCCCGGTCCAGCTGCCGGTAGCCAATGGCCTCGGCCAGATGCGCCGTCTGGATCGTTTCGCAACCCGCCAGATCGGCAATCGTGCGCGCCACCCGCAGAATCCGGTGCATCGCCCGCGCCGACAGCTGCAGGCGCTCGATGGCCTGTTCCAGCATGTCCTGATCTGCCTCGCTCAGTCGGGTACAGGCCCGCAGTGCCGCCGGCGGCAGATGCGCGTTGAGCCCGCCACGCACCTGCTGCTTGGCATGGGCGGCTTCCACCCGTGCACGTACCGCCGCACTGGGCTCCCCCAGCGGCGTGCTCTCCCGCAACTCCACTGCGTCCATACGGGCCACACTGATATGCAGGTCGATACGGTCCAGCAACGGGCCGGACACGCGCGCACGGTAGCGGTTGATGCGCTCATCACTGCACAGGCAGCGGTTGCTGCGGTCGCCAGCCCAGCCGCAGGGGCAGGGATTCATCGCCGCCACCAGCTGGAATCGCGCTGGATACTGCACGCTGCGTGCCGCGCGGGCGATGCGGATGTGGCCGGATTCCAGCGGCTCTCGCAGGGTCTCCAACGCACTGCGGTTCCACTCCGGAAGCTCATCCAGGAACAGCACGCCGTGATGGGCCAGCGAGATTTCGCCAGGGCAGGGCGGATTGCCGCCACCCACCAGCGCCGCCGCGCTCGCACTGTGGTGCGGTGCCCGGAAGGGCCGCTGCCGCCATCGTCTTGGGTCCAGCCCTTCGCCACTCACCGAGGCAATCGCGGCCATCTGCAACGCCTCGGCTTCCTCGGTATCCGGCAACAGGCTGGGCAGGCGCGAAGCCAAGAGCGTCTTGCCGCAGCCAGGGCTGCCGATCAGCAGAAGGTGATGACCCCCCGCTGCGGCAACCTCCAACGCGCGCCGTGCATGCGCCTGCCCCCGCACGTCGGCCAGATCGGGCAGGGGCAACGGTGTCGTGTCCACGCGCTCCACGGGCGGCAGCAGGCGCGGATTGCCCAGACCGGCACAGCACTCCAGTAGCGTGCGCGCCACGCGCACATCCGCGTGCTCGGCCAGCGCCGCCTCGGCGGCATTGCCGGGCGGCACCACCAGGATGCGGCCGGCATCAGCCGCCGCAATCGCAGCAGGCAGCGCTCCGGCCACCGGCCGCAGTTCGCCGGTCAGCCCCAGCTCGCCCAGGAACTCGTATTGCAGCAGCGACTGCGGATCGACCTGGCCACTCGCGGCAAGAATGCCCAGCGCGATGGCCAGGTCGTAGCGCCCACCTTCCTTGGGCAGGTCGGCAGGCGCGAGGTTGAGCGTGATGCGCCGCTGCGGAAAGTCGAAGCGTGCACAGAGCAGCGCGGCACGCACGCGCTCGCGCGATTCGCGCACGCTGGTCTCGGCCAGGCCGACAATCTGGGTGGCAGGCAGGCCGCCAGAGAGGTGCACTTCCACCCGCACCAGCGGGGCATCGACCCCGGCGCGGGCACGGCTGTGGACCAGCGCCAGGCTCATGTGTGGATTCCTGCAGAAAGACGCCTGATGGTGCGGCAGGTAATCTGCGTGGGACTATCGGGGTTTGCCGGCAATGCGTCTCGGGGTATTTCTGCCTGCAAAGGGCGCAGCGTGCGCATCGAGGGCAAATGATCTGTGCAGCGCGGCTCTGGGATGGCGGTCTCGCAGGTCTTGCGTCAGACAAGGGGTACTACAGGGCAGTGAAGGAAAGGAGCGAGCTGAAATGCAGTGCATTCGAGTACTGATGGCCCTCTCGCTCGCCATGGGCCTGCCGGGGTGCCGGGATGAGGTGGAGAGTTCAACGTATCCCATTGGCCAGACGGGAGAGACGTGCACCGCCTACAAGGGCTTCGAGCGCCAGCCGCCTGAAGTAGTTGTGGCCGAGCTTGCCAAGCGAGGGTTGGATAGCAGCCGTTTGGTGCATAGGACAGTCTGCGGCCCGATCACAAGTTGGGACATTCTCCCCGCAGGGGCGTCGATCGATCGGATACCTCCGCCAGACGCATATGTAAGCGTCCACCTGCTGGAAGACGGCTCGGTTTCCGTCAGTACAGACCGCCCCTGACGTTGGCGCCGCCCTTGATGACCGAGCGGCGGGGGAACAGACAAAAGTACGGATGGGCTCGCAGGCGGGGCGAGTGGCACCCAGGTGGGCTGGAAGGGTGACAACGATACGACCCTGCGTGCTGAGAGCGGCACCAGGACAGCGGCGGAGTAGACATTGAGTTTTCCACATGTCAGGAGTACCCGGGAAATGTACAGATTCAAGGCCGAAGTCGTTTCCATAGAGGAAGATGACTACTGCATCGTAGTTGGCTTGGCCGACAGCTCGACGAATCCGTCTCGTTACGTGGTATTGCAGAACGCGAAGGCGTATGACGACCAGGACGAAGAGTTGGGCATGGCGCACGCCCATATCGAGGTCGGTGGAGGTCTTGAGCCTTGCTATGGCGGTCTGGTGCATATCTCTCTGCGGCGCATGGAGCTTGAGCTGTCTCTCTCCGAAAGTGCACAGAGGAAGCTTGGGATCACTGGTGGGATTGCAGTGACACTGAAAACGTTGGAAAACGGCAGCAAGCTGGAGGCCGCGTTGCGGAAAATCTGTGTTGCGGAGGGTATTCCGCTTGATCTGAACTCGTCTGGACGGGATTGAGTTCATGCTGTGCCGCACTGCCTGCGAGAGGCGGGCTGAGCGGGGACAAGAGGCAGCAGGTCCGGACAGGCGAATGTGTTCTGGCTCATTTTCAAAGCCGGGGGAGTGGCATGAAAGCTGACGAATTTGTATCCGCTATCCAGCGCTATGTGCTTGAATCATCCGTGGGTAGTACGATCTCGAACCTGGCGTATCCACCGGGCCGTCGGGTGGCCCCAGACCTGTTGGCACGGTCCGAATGGTTCAACAGCTTGTCCGCTGTAGAAGCCGACATGTTGCGAGCCGTTGCCGGTGAAGCTGCCCGTTCGGCGGTCTTCGGGTTTCTGGCGGTGCTTGATGGCACCCGTGTCATCGATTCAGAGAAAGGCACCTTCGAGCTTCACCATGTGGGTCGCGAGAAGCGCCTGGTGAATCCGTCTGGCATCGATCTACACGACCTGCTCGAATAGGTGCGGGATGCGCGCGCAGCACTGACATGGAGCGTGGGACTGATGAAACTGAACTTCGTGGCGGACTGCGACTGGGAGTCGCATGTTGGCAGGATAAAAAGTCATTACGTAGAGCGCTCCGCCACATTCGAGTCCAGGAGCTACGGGAACGAAGTGGCTTCTGTGGCATTGCTTTTCGTGTGTCGAGATCCCGAGCTGGATTTCAAGCGAAGAGTGCAGTTTCGACGAAAGAAGGCGGAGTTCTATACCGATGTGATGCTTGACCTGCCGACCATCGTTCCGCTCTCGATGAAGGAGAAAATGCGGTATGTCTCCCGCGAATTGCTTGAGCAGTTGGCGGAGCAACTGGGCAGGGTGAAGTTCAAGGACTTCGACCATGCAAGGTTTCTGATGGATCTGAAGGTATGGCTGGAGGACATCGATAGCCGTTACAACGGCCAATCGTCGGGTGCATGGCACTATGCCTCGGGCGAGGCGTCCTAGTCGCTCCGGAAGTCACCGATGCTCACTTGCTGGTCAATTTTCTCAACGGAATGAGGGATCCATTGCAGCGCTATCTTTGTGATCTGGATGTAACAGGCAATCTTTCGGCGGGCCGCGATGTCGAGCAGCTGCTCTCCGATCGATATGAGTTGGATCAGCGTGTGATTCGCTTTGTCTCCATTGAGCAGGCCAATCTGAACGCCTGGAGGGTTCGTCTTTGCGAAGTATTTGACAATGGAGCGCCTGGCTTCATCGATGTGTACGAGTTCGAGGCGGTGGATCCTGATCATCCCTTTGGTACCGAGTGGACGTTTGATTCGGTTGACGGCGCCTTGAGGTTCGCGCGGGACGTGCTGAGGACCAATCAGGGGCGCTATGTGAACCAAGGACTGATTCAAGACGAGTACAAGGACCGCTATCGTCCGGAATGGTGATACGCCTCTGGAACGAGTGGGCTATCCGAGTCAAGAATGCTCTGTGATCATTCTTTCAGATGGATGGACGAAGTTGTCATGAAGACACGCAGACTCATCTTGATTGCGCTGGGTATGTTGCCTGCAGCAGCAGGCTTCCCCGCAGGGAATCCACGCGTGGACTTTGTATCGAAAGCCTTCCGCGATGGAAGTTTCATCCCGCATGTCTACAGCGAGAGGGATTTCCTGCGCCGCTATGGTGATGGCGAGTTGGTCGTGGATGCCACAGGACTGATGCGGCGTAGATACCTGGATCCCACTACCCGATTGGAGGTGCTGATCACCTCCAACCCTGACGTGGCTCCGCAGTTCCGAACCATTGATGAGATCCGCGTTTCATCGATCAGCGCGGCGCAACCCACTGCAGGTAGAACCGAGAGCCTGCGCGGCGTGAAGCTGAAAGGCGTTGCGATGGGTGATCCGGCGTCCGAGGCCATCGGCACAGCACGCAGATATGGCCAGCGGAAGACAGAGCAGGCAACGCTGGGGGGCTTCGATGTCGAGCGCACCTGTGGGTTCTCGGAAGGTGGATCGAGCATTTGCTTCTACGTTCGGGATGGGAAAGTGGTTGCGATGGCGCTGGGGTTTGGTCCCTGACCAGTTGCTGTGCCGCATGCGGTGCAGGCACAGCGCAACCGTGAGCGTCAGCCTACGAGGGCACTTCAGCGCTGAGGTAATTGGTGGGAGCGGCCTGGCGGTCGGCTGGCGCCCCAAGCAGACACCGCTGCTCATCCAGCACCAACCCATTGAAGCACCCAAACCGTGCCTCAACCCACGAAGGCCCCGCGCTTTCCACCAGCAACCGCCCCTGGCTCTGGTGCAGATCCAGCCAACGCTCGAAGCTGATACGCAGACGCTCGATGTCCGGCGCGCGCCACCGTGCATCGGCAGGCATGCGGATCAGCACGCGCGAGGGCGCGTTCTCCACGTCCATCACCAGCACGCCCTTGCAGCGGATCTCGAAGGATGTCGCCCCGGCATGGCGCGCGTGCAGTTCAAAGCCCTCGTGGGCCTTCGCGGTCACGAAGCCGCGCGCATCACTGTGCAGCAGGCGGTAATCGGCCGGCTGCAGCTTTTGGTAGGCCCACACCTGATCGCCCGCAGGCTCGGGCCAATCCACCCACATCGCGCCGATCACCGCGATGCACATCACCGCAGCGGCCAGGCCGAGCTTCTTCATTCGTCACCCCACACACAGGCAGAAAGGTCCGCGCGATAAGCGCGCTCAGTCCTTGGGTCGCATCCGCTCGTGAATGAAGGCGGTCAGCGCCAGATCGGCCATCACCAGCCCCTCCATCACCCGGTCGCCCACGTACTGCTCTGGCCCGCCGTTCTGGCGCGTGCGCTCGGCCGCCAGCAGGATCTCCTGCACGATGCGCTGGCCGGTGAGTGCGCAGTCGGCGTCGGACAACGCCATCTGCCGGCCACGCAGGTGATGGCGCTCAGGCCACGGCTGGCCATCGGCCGCAGCGCCCGCGCCGATGGCGCGCAGGATGGCGATGAGGCTGTTGGGGTCCGGGGCCGGAGCGGCCGAGGGCGCTTGCTGGATCGGGCGCGGGGGAGGGGAGTGCGGCGTGGTCATGGCGGGCTCCGTGCATGCAGGCGGACGCCGCCACCGATAAAGGTGGCGGGCAGAGCGTGGCTCGAAAACCGGATGTTGGGAACCGGCGGGTACAAGACCCCCACGCCCCGCCCGCCATAGCCGGCAGACGGATTGCCAGCCGGCACCACGCGCGGTGGTGCCGGCTGGCAAGCGCAAACTACTTCCCAACAAAACGGGCTTTCGAGTCCCGACCACCGATGCACGGTGGCGCAGTAACGATTACCTGCTGTTGTTCGGAATGCCAACGGGTGGGGGGCAATGCCGCCAAAACCCGAGACGCTTTTGGCATTGTCGCATAGCACCGGAAGCGGCGAGAGCCTTGGCGTGCTTGGCGCAGCGGGACTTCTGGAACGGAGTCGTCAGAACCTTCCGTCAGAGATGTAGGGCGCGGCAAATGCGACAGCATTGGTCCGACGGTCGCTGATGGATGCCGCGTATTTCGCCTCCATGCGTGAGTGACTTTCTGCCTATTGACCCCGTGGGGCGTCACGCAGAATCTGACTACTGCTGTAGTCACCAGGAACTGTCCTGCCCGCAGCAGGAAGGTTCTGCGGCGTTTGAACGGACTCCACCCACTGGCGCAGGCCGCTACAAGGATCACTGTACGTGTTACGCCGCAATCGACTTCTTCTGTCTGCGGGTCTGCTCCCGCTTCCGTGGTTCCTGTTCTGGACCAGCGTTGCTGCCCTGTTCGCGCCGGGCTACAACCCGCTTGCGCAGCACGCCAGCGAGCTGCTGCAGGCGCCCACGCTTGCAAGCATCTGCGGCAGGATCGCCGCCCTCGGCTCCGGCGTGGGCTTCGTGGCGTTTGCCATCGGGATATGGCGGGAGTCCGGCCGGCGGATTGCCGTAGGCGCAATCTGCTGGGCGATCTTTGGCATCTCCATGCTGACCAACGGGCTCTGGCCCATGGGCCATCCGATGCACGGCTTCTACACCATCGGTATCGCCAACATCATTGCACCGGCGATGTCGCACATCGAACTGAGCGCGTGGTCGGCCAACCGAAGGGCGTACGCCGTGACCGCTGTGGTGAGCATCGCGGGGATTGTCTATCTCTGGTTGAACGTGGTGGGGGCGGATCCGGAGGGATTCAGGGGGCTGACACAGCGCCTGTTCTCGTCGATCAACTCGCTGTGGCCGTTCCTGGTTGCGCTGTACCTGCTGCGCAGGGATTCAAGCGCGCTGAAGGCGCAGGCTGCGCATTGATGGGGGCGCGCGACAGGAACATAGAGGGCCGAACAAGGACTTCTCGATTCTCCGGCCCCAGCTCAAGGTGATCTTCTCGGGATTCATGCCAGTGTGCTCGCTGTTCAAGCCGTGGGTGCTCTTCAACCATCTGTTCCTTGATGCTGGCACCACGGGTGGCAAGAGGGGAAAGGTCGTGCGCGCCTTCTGCTATAAGTAGCGCAACCGCGCCCAGAGAAGGCTCTTGCGATTGATGCCCGCTCTTCGCTGAATGCAAACGTGCCGGCGCCAGACAACGCGACCCGGAATGCTAGAGGCCGCTCTCGATCCGAAGCGGACGTTCGTCCCCTTCAGCCCTACGCGACACCTGCCAGTCCAGTGATTCGTCTACCTGAGGTTCTTGGTTCTCAATGATCGATCTGCCTTGTCCATCGTGTGGCTTCCTGACCCTGGAAGACGTCTACGGGTCCCATGCCATATGTCCGATCTGCAACTGGGAGGATGACGGAGTGCAACTTGCCAACCCCACATCCACCGGCGGAGCCAACGGCGAGTCTCTGGCGCAAGCGCAGCAGAATGCTCTTTCCAGTTTCCCCCTTGGCGTCGAGGTCGCAAGCGGCTTTCGCCGCGGATCTGGCTGGCGCCCTTTGTCCAGCACGGAGATCGGGCACTACGAAGCTCTAAGGGGCGGCAATCACTGGCACAGCAAGAGTGTCTCGTACGAGAAGGAGGCTTACTGGTCGATGCTGGGCGTTCTTTCGATCTGAAGCACTTCGCGGCTCAACTCATGGCGTTCGCGAATGTCCACCACTGGCCGAGAGCGGACATTGGCTCGCGCAGGGTATTTCCTGTGGATCACTGACCAGCCAGCGACCCGTAGCGGACATGGCCCAAATGTCTTGAACGTGGATTTGGCGGGGCGTCTGATCCTATGCCTGGATCTGGCCATGCGCCGGCTTGATGGCCGAACCCAGCCACCCTAGGATCGCGCTGTATCAGGGGAAAGTACGCCACATGGTGCTTTGTGGGCAGGTCGTATGACCGGATCCAAGGGTCCATCCATCAGGGAGTCAGGTCCCATGAGAAACATGACAGTGCTCCTACTCGTGCTTGCGATTGCCAGCGCAGCTGCAGTCGCGGCGGATCGCCCTTCGGCACAGGCCGTGCTCAATCGCGTTGCCAACGAAGGGGGGCGCAAGGTGCTTTGGGACCTGTGGCAGCACGAGCGGGAGTTTGGGCAGGTCACCGCTGGCATCGAGTCAGGCGATCCTGCATGGCTTGAGGTTGCGGCTGCGCTAAAGCCGTTTTCAGATGCGGGCGCCTCGCTATCCATCAATTACGCGGTAGCCCGTGCATTGCCCAAAACGCCAGAGCGGGTCTTGGCATTGACCACCGAGGGATTCAAGGTCGAGGACATCTGCACATCGCCGTTCATCGAGCCAGATCCGGGAGTCGCGGAGGCGTATGAACGACGTACGCTTGCGGCACTTTCACGACTGAAGGGCACATCGGTTGCGTCCGTTGCGGCAGAATGCGCGGCGCAGGTCCGCCTTCCGGATGGGGCTTGATGATTTTTACGGCTGGGCTTTTTGGACATGTTCAAGTAGGGACCGGCCAGCCCTCCGTTTGAGCCCAAGCCGATTCCCCCGGTTCGGCCTATTCCGAAGCTGCTGTCGTCCGGTTCCGGCCGGAATCTGGCATCAACGAGGCCTACGCATTGGAATACGTTCCGAAAAGGACAGCTGGATTCCCATGGCAGCATTCGATCATTCCCTGGTAACCCTCCGATTCTTCGGGGATGACCTCCTACCCGAAGAAGTCAGTGCCTTGCTCGGGGCGACCCCGACCGCATCGCATCACAAGGGCCAGGAACTCAGAGGCAGCCGATCAGGCACCGTGCGTATCGCCAGGACTGGAAGCTGGCAACTTGATGCGGAGCGTCGTGAGCCTGAAGATCTGGACGCTCAGATCTTCGAGATCCTCGATCAACTCACCGGCGATCTCGCCGTATGGCAGGCTCTGGCACGCTTCCGGCCTGATCTGTTCTGTGGCCTTTTCATGTGCAGCAGCAACGGTGGTGTCTCGCTTTCGCCTCGCGCGCTGCTCGCCTTGGGTGAGCGCGGCATTGAGCTCGGGCTGGACATCTATGAAGCCGATGAAGAAGTGCGCAACGCCCAGCGCCAGCAGGCCATCAGTTGATGATCTCCCCACTCCCCGAAGCAACAAACGCCTTCAACTGCCGAACGAACTCCGCGTCGTAGGCTTCCCACTCCGTAACCTCCCCAACCACCCGCAACGGCTGCGCACTCCGATACGATCGCGTCGGGTTGCCGGGAAACTTCTTGTTGGTCACGTTCGGATCGTCCTCGAACGGCCCGGTCGGCTCCACCACATACACGCGCGGTCGCCCTTCACCGCGAGCCATCTCCGCAGCCAACCCGGCGCCCTTGGCAATCGTGGTGAAGTAGATGTGGTTCATCACCACGCTGTCGCGATAGTTGGAGCGGAAGCCCGCGCTCAGCAAGTCGCCCACGGCCAGGTCAGCGCGGGTGCCGTGATAGAACGGCCCAGCCACCTGGTCGCAGGTGTCATGCGAAACGGGTGTCCAGTCGGTGTCCTGTGCCATTGCTGCTGCCCCTCTCTGTGCTGCCGGATCGACAGGCCGGCGAGTCTAGGGCGCCCGGTGGGCCTTGCTGCAAGGCCCCATCCGGGAAATAATCTGTAAACGGGAGGCGCAGTGCGCCTCCTTTTTTCATTCTGCGGCGCCGCGCCCTTCCAGCTCGCGCACGGCGGTTTCCAGCGCGTCCAGCTTCTGGCGGGTCTTCAGCAGCACGGCGCGCTGCACTTCGAACTCCTCGCGGGTGACCAGGTCGAGCTTGGCCAAGCCGGCCTGCAGCGCGCTCCTGAAGGTGGCCTGCAGTTCCTCTCGCGATTCGCGCAGGCCCGGCGGCACCAGGTCGCTGAGGCGACGGGCGAGGTCATCGATTTGATTCAGGTCGATCATGGGGTGCTCCGTGGGGTGGGCCCGTGCATCCGGCGCGGGCAGGCCATTCGGGCACAAGGATACTGCCGGCACCCACTGCCCGGACAGGCCGCAGCGGCTTCGCACGGGCCGCGTTCAGGCGCTATCCTCCACGCCGGAAGACAGGAGATAGACGATGAAGATGGTCATGGCGGTGATCAAGCCGTTCAAGCTCGACGACGTGCGCGAAGCGCTGGCCGAGCGTGGGGTCACCGGGATCACGGTGACGGAAGTGAAGGGCTTTGGTCGCCAGAAGGGCCACACCGAGCTGTACCGTGGCGCGGAGTATGTGGTCGATTTCCTGCCGAAGGTGAAGCTGGAAGTGGCGGTGACCGATGACCAGGTGGAGGCGGTGGTTGAGGCCATCGTGAAGGCCGCCGGCACCGGCAAGATTGGGGACGGCAAGGTGTTCGTGTACGACCTGGGCAGCGTGGTGCGTATCCGTACCGGCGAGTTGGACGCGGACGCGTTGTAACCCGCTCGGCGGGATGTTGTAGGAGCCGAGCCCATGCTCGGCTGCATTTCGCGCGATGCAGGAACAGCAGCCGAGCGCGGGCTCGGCTCTACAAAGAGCGGTAAAGCGGTCGAGCGAGCTCGACCCCTACCGCCGCTTGGCCCACTTGTAGAACCGCTTCCAGCCCTGGCGCACGGCGGCGACCCAGCCCGGGTCGGCCACCAGTGCGGCCTGCGCGGCGCTCGGCGCCTGGCCGGTCACGCGCTGGCGGATCTTCAGCAGGTTCTTCATGTCGCTGCGGCGCATCTGCCGGCTCAGCGGGCCGCGGCGCAGCCAGCGGGGTACGCGCCAGGCGGAGGTGAAATCCAGCAGGACCGGCACGCCGCCACTGACCACCACGTTGGTGCCATGCAGGTCGTTGTGGGTGATGCCGGCGGCGTGCAGGCGGCTGAGCGCGTGCTGCAGCTGCTCGAACACTTCATTGCCCACGGCCTGCGCGGTGCTCAAGGTCTGGCCGGGAATGAACTCCATGCCGAGTGCCAGGCCGCCCAGGGTGCCGAGCAGCGCGGGGGCATGCTTCCAGCCGCCGAGGCGCTGCAGCATGCGTGCTTCACGGCGCACCATCAGCCGCGCGATCAGCGAAACGGGAGTGCCGCGGTAGCGGGAGTAGTCCTTGATGACCGCCTCGCGCCCGTCCAGGCAGGTGCGGTAGACGTCGGGGGCCAGGAAACGTTCGCCGCGCTTGAGCAGCAGCGGGGAGGCGGCATCATTGCCGCAGGAGGAGGGGGGAAGAGCAGGAAGATGCATGTCGGGGTCTCGGACGACCCGGTGGGTGGCGCAAAGCGTCAAGCGAACCGGTGTTACAGGGAGTTACTAAGTTTTCGTTAATTTTAGTACTCGCCAGTTCGCTATTCCACGATTTGTCGGAGAAATGTCGGGGTCGTGGCTGGAACAGTTCGTCACGCAGAATCGGACAATTCCGTCTCACTTATAAGGATTGCCCCGCTGGATCAATGAGTTGGGCGCGCTTCCAGCCCATTCATCGGCGGCGCGCTGAACGCCACGCACGTCCAGCTTGACCCCGGCGCGCGCCCTGCCGACCATAAGCTGTTAACCCGCGACATCGGCGGCCGCCCCCGTCCGGCACGTCCCCGTCCCCTGCCGCGTTCCGAACCGGTGCTGGCCGCCTGGCCGTGCATCGCCCCGTTTCCCGTTCCGGCCGCGGCTGGAGGAAAGTGCTTTGATCATCAAAATCGTCATTGCAGCGCTGTTCGTGGCCTGCGTGCTGTACATCCACTTCCGTGGCAAGGTCCGCGCGCGCTGGTCGCGCCAGCTGCTGGACCACTCCAGTTTCATGGCCCCGATCAACGTGGTCATGTACATGTTCTCGAAGGTGCCGACCACGCCGTTCCTGGACCCGGGCAAAGAGTTCCCGCAGCTGGAGCCGCTGCGCCAGAACTGGCAGATGATCCGCGACGAGGCGCTGGCGCTGCGCGACGCGCAGAAGATCGCTGCCTCCAGCACGTTCAACGATGCCGGCTTCAATTCGTTCTTCCGTCGTGGCTGGAAGCGCTTCTACCTGAAGTGGTACGGCCCGTCGCACCCGTCGGCGAAGACGCTGTGCCCGAAGACCACGGCGCTGATCGAGTCGATCCCGGACGTGCGTGCGGCGATGTTCGCGCAGCTGCCACCGGGCAGTGAGCTGCGCCCGCACCGCGACCCGTTCGCTGGCTCGCTGCGCCTGCACCTGGGCCTGAGCACGCCCAACGACGATGCCTGCTACATCGAAGTGGACGGCATCAAGAAGAGCTGGCGCGACGGCGAGTGGATGATGTTCGACGAGACCTACATCCACCATGCGCACAACGAGACGCAGCAGGACCGGGTGATCCTGTTCTGCGACATCGCCCGCCCGCTGCGCTTCGGCCTGCCGGGCCTGTTCAACCGCGCGGTGGCGGCCACGCTGCTGGCCGGTGGTGCATCGCCGAACCTGCCGGGTGACCCGACCGGTGGCGTCAACAAGGCGTTCGGCAGTGTCTACAAGGTGCGCCTGAAGGCCAAGGCGCTGCGCGAGCGCAGCGTGGTGGCCTACCAGCTGATCAAGTGGGGCCTGGTGGTGGCGGTGATTGCGGGCATCTGGGCGCTTTGACTGTAGAGCCGAGCCCATGCTCGGCTGGGTTTACCGCAACCTGTCCGAAGAGCAGCCGAGCGTGGGCTCGGCTCTACAGAAAGCAGAAAACCCGCGCTGTCGCCAGCGCGGGTTTTTGTTTGGATCAACCCTTCAATGCCGCCTGCACGAACGGCGGGGTCACCAGCACGCCGGTGTGCAGCGCGGCGGTGTAGTACAGGGTGTTGAAGGTCTTGGCGGCCGAGTCGGCCTGGCGGAAGTCGAAGCTGCTGTCGCCCTTGCGCGCCATGGTCACGCTCCACCAGCCGGTGGGGTAGCACGGCTGCGGGAACGGCAGGGTCTTGAACGAACCGAAGCCGGCCTTGCCCATCTCGGTGCGCATTTCGTTGATCAGGTCCAGCTGCATCAGCGGCGATTCGGACTGCTGCACCAGGATGCCGTCGTCCTTCAGGGCCTTGAAGCAGCTCTCGTAGAAGGCCTTGTTGAACAGGCCTTCGCCGGGGCCGACCGGGTCGGTCGAATCGACGATCACCACGTCCACGCTGCCGGCCGGGCAGTTGGCCATGTAGGCCACGCCGTCGTCGAACAGCAGCTCGGCGCGGGCGTCGTCGTTGGAGTCGCACAGTTCCGGGAAGTGCTTGCGCGCCATCACGGTGACCTGCTCGTCGATGTCGCACTGGGTCACGCTCTCCACGCCCTTGTGCTTGAGCACTTCGCGCAGGGTGCCGCAGTCGCCGCCACCGATGATCACCACGCGCTTGGGTGCGGCATGGGTGAACAGCACCGGGTGGCTGATCATCTCGTGGTAGAAGAAGTTGTCCTTGCTGGTCAGCATGATGGCCCCGTCGATGGTCATCAGGTTGCCCCAGTCGGTGGTCTGGAAGATCTCGATCTTCTGGAACGGCGACTGCACCTCGTCCAGCTTGCCGGTGATGCGGTAGCCGATGGCCGAGCCGGTGCGCTCGAAGTGTTCGATGTACCAGTTGTTGCTGTCAGTCATTGGAAAACAGTCCTGTTCGGAGGGGTGGAGCCGGGCTGGCGGGCGGGGCCGCGTGGCACAGATGCCACATCCGGACGGATCGGCCCGTTCAGGTTGGAACCTGTCACGGGCGCGGGCGCGCATGATAACGAACCTGTGGGCATATAGGCGTTATCATGCCCCCCCTTTTATTGCCAACAAGGCCGACTGAAATGACCGATTGGTCCCTCGACCAAGCCCGCAAGACCTACTCGATCCCGCATTGGGCGGACGGTTACTTCGACGTGGATCAGGCCGGGCACATGGTGGTGAGACCGACCGGGGCGGACGGCCCGGTGGTATCGCTGCCCAAGGTGGTGGACGCTGCGCGCGCGGCCGGTGCCAAGCTGCCGCTGCTGGTGCGCTTCCCGGACATCCTCGGCCAGCGCCTGGGCAAGCTGCAGGCGGCCTTCGCCCAGGCCCAGCAGGACTGGGAGTACAGCGGCGGTTACACCGCCGTGTACCCGATCAAGGTCAACCAGACCCGCGGCGTGGCCGGCACCCTGGCCAGCCACCACGGCGAAGGCTTCGGCCTGGAAGCGGGCAGCAAGCCCGAGCTGATGGCCGTGCTGGCGCTGTCCCGCCCGGGTGGCCTGATCGTCTGCAACGGGTACAAGGACCGCGAGTACATCCGCCTGGCCCTGATCGGCCGCAAGCTGGGCCTGCAGACCTTCATCGTCATCGAGAAGCCGTCCGAGCTGAAGCTGGTGCTGGAAGAGTCCAGAGCGCTGGACGTGAAGCCGGGCCTGGGCGTGCGCATGCGCCTGGCCTCGCTGGGCGCCGGCAAGTGGCAGAACAGCGGTGGCGACAAGGCCAAGTTCGGCCTGTCGCCGCGCCAGCTGCTGGACCTGTGGAAGTCGCTGCGTGACACCGAGTACGCCGACTGCCTGAACCTGCTGCACTTCCACATGGGCTCGCAGATCTCCAACGTGCGCGACATCGCCAACGGCATGCGCGAAGCCACCCGCTACTTCGTGGAGCTGTCGCGCCTGGGCGCGAAGATCACCCACGTCGACGTGGGTGGTGGCCTGGGCGTGGATTACGAAGGTACCCGTTCGCGCAGCTTCTGCTCGATCAACTACGGCCTGCATTCCTACGCCAGCAACATCGTGCAGCCGCTGGCCAATGCCTGCGAAGAGTTCGGCCTGACCCCGCCGCGCATCGTCACCGAGTGCGGCCGCGCAATGACCGCGCACCACGCGGTGCTGATCGCCAACGTGTCGGAAGTGGAAGAGGCACAGGAAGGCCGCGTGCCGGACCAGCACGACGACGAGCCGGCAGCGATCCGCCACCTGCGCGAGATCCACGACGAACTGGACGTGCGCCCGGCGGTGGAACTGTTCCAGGAAGCGCAGCATTTCCATGCCGAAGGCCTGGCCAGCTACGCGCTGGGCCAGATCGATCTGCCGCAGCGTGCGCGCATCGACGACCTGTTCTACGCCATCGCCCACGGCGTGCGCGCGCGCCTGAGCTACGACGAGAAGAGCCATCGCCCGGTGCTGGACGAACTGAACGAGCGCCTGGTCGACAAGTACTTCGTCAACTTCAGCGTGTTCGAATCGATCCCGGACGTGTGGGCGATCGACCAGGTGTTCCCGATCGTGCCGATCGAGCGCCTGGATGAAACCCCGGACCGCCGCGGCATCATCGCCGACATGACCTGCGACTCGGACGGCATGGTGGAAACCTATGTCGAGAACGAGAGCCTGGACAGCTCGCTGCCGCTGCACAAGATGAGGCCGGGCGAGAGCTATCGCATCGGCTTCTTCATGGTCGGCGCCTACCAGGAAATCCTGGGCGACATCCACAACCTGTTCGGCGATACCGACGCGGTGGAAGTGCTGGCCGATGCCGATGGCTATGCCATCACCCAGCAGCGCCGCGGCGACACCACCGACGTGATGCTGGACTACGTGGGTTACCGCCTGGACGAACTGCGTGCGACCTATGCGCAGCGCGTGGCTGCAGCGCAGCTGTCGCCGGAACGCGCACAGGAACTGTCGGACGCGCTGGAAGCCGGCCTGACCGGTTACACCTACCTGTCCGACGAACCGCTGGTGTGATGGACGGCGCCGGGTTTGCCCGGCGCCACCGTTGCCGATGAGCGCGCGCGCGATCTTCCACCTGTTCCTGCATGCCGCCGTGCCAGCGTTGCTGGCATGGCTGTTCTGGCGCAAGCGCTTTGCCTCGGCGTGGCTGCTGATGCTGCTGGGCTGGATCATCGACCTGGACCATCTGCTGGCCGACCCGATCTATGCACCGAACCGCTGCAGCATCGGGTTCCACCCGCTGCACACCGCACCGGCCATCGCAGTCTATGCCGGGCTGTGCGTGCCGAAGAAAACGCGGTTGTTCGGTATCGGTCTGATCATCCACATCGTGCTGGACGCGATTGATTGCTGGTGGATGCATCATCGTTGATTTGCAGCGAACACCTGCTCTGGTAGATGCCGACCTTGGTCGGCGCTCTTCGCGCTGCCTGTAGAGCCGAGCCCACGCTCGGCTGCGTTTCGCACTGCCCCGAGCCGAGCATGGGCTCGGCTCTACAACGGCGCATCCAGGTCGATCTATTGCTTGACGATGCCTGGCAACCACAACGTCGCGCGCAGGCCCGGCTGCGCATTTTCCAACGCCACGCGCCCGCCATAACTGGCGGCGATATCGCCGACAATCGCCAACCCCAGCCCGCTGCTGCCTTCGCGCTCGTCCAGCCGCACACCACGCTGGGTGACCCGTTCCAGCGCGTCTGCGGCCAGGCCGGGGCCATCGTCGCGCACTTCGATGCGTAGCTGCCCTTCGCTGGTTTCCGCTTCGACAGTGACCTGCTGTTGCGCCCAGCGCCCGGCGTTGTCCAGCAGGTTGCCCAGCATCTCCTCCAGATCCGCACTGGCGCCGGCGAACTGCAGCGCCGGATCGATGCCTGCCGCCGTGAACGTGATGCCACGTTCGCCATGCACGCGTGCCATCAGCCGGCACATCGCCTGTGCGACGGCCGCCACGTCGGTGCGCTGGCGATGGTCGGCAGCCAGTCCTGCAGCCAGGTAACGGTCGACACTGGCCTGCATGCGCGCACTCTGCTCGCGCACGGTGGCACGCCAATGCGTGCCGTCGCTGTCAGCTTCGGTGGCCAATACGCTCAGTGGAGTCTTCAGCGCGTGCGCCAGATCCTGTGCACTGGTGCGCGCACGCGCGACCATGCGTTGCTGGTGGTCCAGCAGCGCGTTGAGTTCCTCACCCAGCGGTGCGACCTCCGCGCCCAGTCCCTGTGTGTCGATGCGCTGCGCATCGCCGCGACGTACCCGTTCCAGCTGCGCACCGAGGCGATGCAGCGGGCGCAGGCCGAAGTGCACCTGGCTGGCCAGCACCGCCAGCCACGCCGCGACCAGCACGCCCAGTGCGATGGCGGTGCGCTTGCGGAACGCGGCAACATCGGCATCCAGCGCGCTGCGGTCGGTGGCGACCACGGCCACGAACGGTTCGCTGGCGCGTGGCAGGCGCACCTGCTGCACGCGTGCACGCAGGAATTGTTGCAGCGGCCCGGGCAGATTGCGCGTGGCCGGCCCGGCGGCCTTCGCCGGCAGGGTTTCATCCCACAGCGAGCGCGACTGCAGCAGCACGCGGCCATCGGCACCGGCGATCTGCCAATAGGCACCGGAAAACACGCGCTGGAAGCGCGCATCATTGGGTTCCTGGCGCAGGCGCAACTGCCCGTCCGGGTCCACTTCGGCCTGTGACAGCAGGGTCAGCATGTCCTGCTGCAGTTCGTGGTCGAGGCGGTCGCGCGCGCTGCGCTTGAACAGCTCGCCCAGCAGAGCGCTGGCCAGCAGCGAGACCAGCAGCAGCCCGACGCCGCCGGCCAGCAGCAGGCGCCGCCGCAGCGACGGTTGCCGGTTCATGGCTCGGCCAGCCGCCAGCCCTGGCCGCGCACGGTCTGGATCAGGTCGATGCCGAGCTTGCGGCGCACGCGTCCGAGCAGCACGTCCAGTGCGTTGGAGTCCGGGTCGTGGCCGCCGTCGAACACCTGTTCGCCCAGCCGGTCGCGGCTGATCACCTGTCCGCTGTGGTGGATGAAGTAGCTGAGCAGGCGGAATTCCTGCGGACTCAGTGGCAGCGCCTGTCCATCCAGCTCGAAGCGGCCGGCATTGACGTCCAGCTGCAGCGGGCCGCAGTGCAGGCGCGGGCTGGCGTGGCCATGGCTGCGGCGGATCAGGGCGCGCAGGCGCAGCACCAGCTCATCGGCCTGGAAGGGTTTGGTGAGGTAATCGTCGGCACCGGCATCGAAGCCGGCCAGCTTGTCGTGCCAGCGCCCGCGCGCGGTCAGCACCAGCACCGGAAAGCTGCGGCCGTTGCCGCGCCAGCGCTCGATCACGCTCAGCCCGTCCAGCCCGGGCAGGCCGAGGTCGACGATGGCGGCCTGGAGGTCTTCGATCTGCCCGATTTCTTCGGCCTCGCGACCGTCGGCGACCACCGCCACCACATAGCCGGCCTGTTCCAGCAGGGGCACCAGGCGCTGTGCCAGTGCGGCATCGTCTTCGGCCAACAGGATGCGCATCAGTCGTCGAGCTCCGTCTTCAGCAGCTTTCCGCTGCGCGCATCATAGTCCAGCTCCACCACCACGCCGTCGCCGCGCAGGATCTCCACTTCGTAGACGCCGTCGTCCAGCTCCACTTCCAGCAGCTGGCCGGGGTAGCGCTTGAGCGCATCGCGCACCACGCTCTCCAGCGGCACGTAGCGGCCCTGCTGCACGGCGCGACGCGCGACCTGCTGCGCCGGGTCCTGCAGGGGCGCGGCGGCGGTCGGGGCGTTGGCCAGGGCCAGCAGCAGGGGCAGGGTGGCGAGCATGCGGGTAACGAAAGAGAGAGGGGTACAGGCGCGAGTGTGGCGGGGATGACTAACAGCCGGCTAACAGCCACGGCTAAGGCGCTGTTAACCGGGCCATGCATCGTGGCGTTGCCGGGATGGTCCGGCCACGAACAGGAGAACCCCCATGTTGAAGTCGCTCACCCTCGCCACTGTTGCCCTGCTTGCCGTCGCGCCGGCCGTACAGGCCGCGCCGCTGGGCATGGCCCAGGTTGAACAGACCCTGCGCAAGGCCGGCTACACCCAGATCCACGAGATCGAACGCGATGATGGCCTGTGGGAGGCTGACGTGAGCCGCGCCGATGGCCGCTTCAGCGAGGTCTACGTGGACCCGAAGACCGGCGAGATCTTCGATGAGCACAGCGGCCGCGCGCTGCTGACTACCGAGCAGGTGCTGGCACGGGCGCAGTCGCATGGCCTGCGCGAGATCCATTCGCTGGAACGCGATGGTGCTACCTGGTCGCTGGAAGCCCGCAATGCCCGCAACCAGAAGGTAGAGGTGCGCCTGAGCGGCTATGACGGCCGCATCCTGCACAGCGAGCGCGATGGCTGGCTGGATTGACGTTGGCCTCTGTAGAGCCGAGCCCATGCTCGGCTTTGCGGCCAACCGTAGCCGAGCATGGGCTCGACTCTACAGGGGCTGGCTTACCAGCCGTACGGCGGCGGGTAATCCCAGCCCGGCCCGCGGCCGTAGTAGCCGCCATACGGGCCGAAGAAGCCCGGGCCCTTGCCCTCACTCACGTGGATGTTGAGGTTGACCCCGTGGGTCTTGCCTTCATCGGTGGTGTAGTTCTTGCTCAGGTTCAGCGTGGCCGCGTTGTAGTGGCTGTTGCCGCCGTTCTTCGAATAGCCGATGCCGGTGGTGAAGCTGCCGGACACCTTGACCTTGTCGTCGGTCACGTCGGCGATCTTCGCATCGTCGTGCACGCGCGGGCCGCTCTTGTCACCGTAATAGGTGCCGGGCGGGTCCTGCTGCAGGGCCGGGTCGTTGAGGTAGCGCATCGGCGCCTGCGGCAGCGTCAAGTCCAGGCCGGCAGCCTGCGGCGCAGTGGCGCCAGCGGCGGACTGGGCCAGCACGGTTCCCGGCAGGGCCAGGCACAGCAGCAGGGTCAGGGGGCGGATCATGACGGCGCTCCAGCGGACAGGTGGCCACGCAACACGCGGCGGTACAGGCCGACGCTAGCAGGGGTTGCTTGAATGATGCCTGTCGGCGCCCGCTTGCGGTAGAGCCAGGTCATGCCTGGCTGCACGCTACAACCGTTCGAACCCGAACAGCGATTCCAGCGCATGCCTGCGCCGCTCGATCCGGGCCCGCAGCAGCTGGGCGCCGATCATCGAATAAGTGATGCCGTTGCCGCCGTAGGCCATGGCGAAATGGACCCGCGGTCCCCACTGCGCGTGCGGGCCGAAGAAGGGCAGGCCGTCGGCGGTTTCGGCGAAGGTGCCGGCCCAGGAAAAGGCGGGTATCGGATCCAGTCGCGGGAACCAGTGCCGCAGCTGCTTCATCAGCTTGCCGGCCTTGCCATCAACGCGCCGGTCGCGCCGGGCGGGGATATCGATGGCGTCGTCCAGCCCACCCACCAGCAGGCGGCGGTCGCCGGTGGCGCGCAGGTACAGGTACGGGCGGGCGCTTTCCCACACCATCGTGTTGCGCAGCCTGCCGAGCACGTCCGCTTCGATGGGATCGGTGATGAAGGCATAGCTGCTGCGGTTGCGCGCAACCCGCTGTTCCAGCCACGTCTGGTTGGCATAGCCCATGGCCAGGACCACGTGGCGGGCACGGACCGTGGCGCCGGCCTCGGTCATCGCGGTTACGCCCTGCGCGCCAGGCTTGAGCGTGTGCAGCACGGTGCGGTCGTGCACATGGCCGCCGCGGCGGCGCACTCGTTTGAGCAGGCCGTAGGTGAGACAGTAGGGATCGACCCGCGCCGCCTGGCGGGTCAGCAGGGCGCCGCCGGCATCCACGTCGAAACGCTCGCGAAGCGCTTCGCGGTCCAGCCAGCGGGCATCCAGGCCGATGCTGCGCCGCGCCTCACCTTCGGCCATCAGGCGCGGCACGTCGCGATGGCGGCTGGCCAGGTACAGGCTGTCCATGCGCTGGAAATCCACGTCCTTCAACCCGCGTGCCACTTCGCCCAGTGCCGGGATTGCCTCCGCGCAGGCCCGGTACGCCCGTGCTGCGGCGTCTTGCCCGTAGCGTTCGGCCAGTTCGAGCAGATGGGTATCGATCTCGTACTGCAGCAGCGCGGTGCTGGCCGCCGTGCTGCCCCAGCCGATGTCACGCTGCTCGATCACGGCCACGTCATGGCCATGGTGGGACAGCTCGTCGGCAATCAGCGCGCCGGTGATGCCGCCACCGACCACCAGCACATCGCAGCGCAGATCCTTCTCCAGCGGGGGGAACGCCTGGATCAGTCCGTTGCGTACGGCCCACCACGGGTAACCGCTTTTCAGGTCCATGCGTGCGTGGGGCTCAGGCTGTGGGTTTGCCGGTATGTGGCGTCTGGATCAGTTCGGACAGATCGAAGCCCTGCAGGCGGGCCGCCGCCAGATAATGGTCCTGCACGGTCGCGTCCAGGCGCGGCTCGCGCGCCAGCAGCCACAGGTACTTGCGATCCGGGCTGCCGACCAGCGACACGCTGTAGTCCGGGGCGATCTGGATCACCCAGTAGTCGCCCTTGGCGAACGGCAGCCAGCGCAGGCCCTTGGGCAGGAAGCTGACCTCCAGCCGCGCGCTGTCGTTGTCGACAGCGCAGGCCTCGCCGGTGGCCTCTTCGATCTCGCCGTCCATGCGGCAGCGGTTGGTGACGCCGACGTTGCCGTTGTCGAGCAGGGTGTAGTGCGCCGATACGTCGGTGCAGCCTTCCGGCTCGTGGCGCATCGGCAGGCGTGCGATCTCGTACCAGGTGCCCAGGTAGCGCGGCAGCTTGAGGTCGGCGACGGTTTTCAGCGGCGGGTGCTCGGTCATCGGCGGTCGTGGCAGGGGTGGGCCTCCACGATGCCGATGGCCTTGCCATGGGCGGGTGAAGCCGGGGCGATGGCCGTGTCCAGAACGTTCCGTCGCCCCGGCGGAGCGCCCGTTGTCACCGGCCTGGGGGTATCCTGCCGCCAGCGCCGTGTTTTCCTGATCCAACCGAGGTGGAGGTGCCGATGTACCAGGTGATCCTGTTGAAGAGTGAATCCGCGTTCGCGCGCGAACAGTGGCCGCAGGTCGACGAACTGGTCGACTACGAAGGTGTGAGTTACAGCCTGCGCGCCGGCCCGCGCCAGCCGCTGCCGACCGACCACGACTGGCACCCGGTGGCGGTGTACGCGCCCGATGAGATCACCGAGGAAGAGTTCCAGGACTGGTATGCGCTGCAGCAGCCGACGGTGGAAGAGCTTCGGCTGAAGTACTGATGCGCGACGCTGGCGGGGCCGCCCATCCGGCCTTGACCGGCTCTGCCGTATAGTCGCGCGCAGGCGCGGTGGTCCGCGCGAACCGGTGTGGCTGCGTGTCTTCTTTCCTGCGATCGATCCGTGCACGGGGGCCCTGGTGGGTCCTGCTGCTGTGCACCGCCTTCCTGCTGTCCGCGCCGGTGCTGGCGCAGGATGAGGACCCCACGCCGAAGCAGCAGCTGGCGGATATCGATTCCAGCCTGAAGGATGTGGAGCGCAAGCGTGGCGATGCAGAAGCCACCGAGACGCTGGCGATGCTGTCCGAGAATGCCTCGCAGGCACGGCGCGATGCCGAGGCGCTGGAAAAGGCGCTGCAGCCGCAGCTGGACCGACTCAACGAACAGCTGGCGCAGCTGGGAACGCCGGCAGAAGGGGCCGCTGAGCCGCCGGAGCTGGCGGCGCAACGGCGCACCCTCACCAAGCAGCGTGACGGCCTGGCCGCTTCGGTGGTGCAGGCCAAGGCCAGTGCCGTGCGTGCGCAGCAGCTGGCGGCGGACATCGAGCAGCAGCGAACCGCGCAACGCACGGAAGAACTGGGCCAGAAGGTGGCCTCGCCGTTGTCGCCCGCGCTGTGGAGCAAGGTGGCCGAGCGTCTGCCGATCGATATCGCGCGGGTTGTGCCATTGGCCGGGCAGGGCCGCGATGCGCTGGTCGCCGGTATCCGCGCCCATGGCTGGGGCACGCCGTTGCTGGGCCTGCTGGCCGCGCTGGTGATGATGTTCCCGTTGCGGCTGTGGCTGCGCAGGCTGGGACGCCGCTTTGCTGCGTCCGAGCGTGCGCCCGATGGTCGCCTGCGCCGGTCCGGCCTGGCCATGTGGCTGCTGCTGGTGGGCACGCTGCTGCCCGGTTACGCCGTGGTGGTGCTGATGGCGGCGCTGGATGCCATCGATGCGATCGCGCCGCGCCTGCAGGTGGTGGCCGACGGCCTGGAGACCGCAACGTTCCGCGCGGCCTTCATCGCCGCACTCAGCGCCTGCCTGCTGGTGCCCAAGCGCCCGTCATGGCGGCTGTTGAACCTGGACGACACCGCCGCGCTGAAGCTGCGCAAATACGCCTGGGGCGCGGCGGCGCTGGCCTGGCTGAGCACGGTGCTGGTGGCCCTGGACCAGGCCACGCGCACCAGCGACGTCACCACGGTGGCGCTGGACGGACTGATTGCGCTGACTTACCTCGGCCTGATCATGGCCATGCTGGTGACCCTGGCGCGCCTGCATCGCCGGCAGACCGCCGAGGCCGAGGCCAAGCTGGAAGCGCAGGCCGATGGCGTGGGTGCAGCCACGCCGGTGCGCCGCAGCAGCTGGCTGGTACTGGCCCGGGTAGCGGGCAACATCGCGGTGGTGGCCGCCATCATTGCCACATTGCTGGGCTACCTGAATTTCGCCAAGTTCGTGAACCAGCAATTGATCGGCGGCAGCATCGTGGTGTTGGCCGCGACGTTGCTGTTCAAGTTCGTCGATGACCTGAGCACGTGGATGCTCAACGCCGACAGCAAGGTCGGCCAGACCATCCTGCTCAGCACCGGCCTGAGCGTATCGCGGCTGGAACAGGCGGGCGTGCTGCTGTCGGCAGCGCTGCGTACCATCGTCGTACTGATCGCGCTGCTGGCGCTGGTGGCACCGTTCGGCAACATCGGCGCGGTGGTGGAGCGCTTCACTTCACTGTTCACGACCGGATTCGATATCGGTGGCACCAAGCTGGCACCGGCGGGGATCGTGTTGGCGGTACTGGCGCTGCTGGCCGGCCTGGCGATCACCCAGCTGGTGCAGCGCTGGCTGACCGACACCTACCTGCCCAAGACCGAGCTGGACCTGGGCGCGCGCAATTCAGTGAGTACCGTTGCCCGATACGTGGGCATCATCATCGCGGTGATCTGGGCGCTGTCGGCGATGGGGCTGCAGCTGAGCAAGCTGGCCCTGCTGGTCAGCGCACTGTCGGTGGGTATTGGCTTCGGCCTGCAGGTGATCACCCAGAACTTCGTCTCCGGCCTGATCCTGCTTGCCGAGCGCCCGGTGAAGATCGGCGACTGGGTGAAGCTGGGTGACCAGGAGGGCGACATCCGCCGCATCAGCCTGCGATCGACCGAGATCCAGGTGGGCGACAAGTCGACGCTGATCGTGCCCAACTCCGAGCTGGTCACCAAGACCGTGCGCAACATGACGATGGGCAACAACCAGGGCCGCATCCAGATCCAGTTCGCGGTGCCGCCCAGCACTGATGTCGGCAACCTGCGGCAGGCGCTGCTGGATGCGTACACCGCGCACACCAACGTGCTGAAGCAGCCGGCGCCGACGGTCTACATCGACAGCATTGCCGGTGGCCAGATCACCATCAACAGTTTCGCGTACGTGGCCAGCCCGCGACAGGTGTATGCAACCCGCAGCGATCTGTACTTCAGCCTGCTGCAGATCCTGGCCGAGCGGAACATTCCGCTGTCGACCCCGACCGACATCCACATCATCCGCGACCCGCAGGAGTAGGGGTTGTTTTGCAGGGCTGCGCCCTGCACCCCCAGTAGTGCCGGCCGCTGGCCGGCAACTTCAACAGCAACAGCTGATTTCCTGCGGGATGGCGGGGTGGGTCCGGTTGCGGGAGACGCCGTAAACCCCCAGGCCGGCCCAGCCGCTGGCGGCTGTGCGTTCGGGCGCTTGCGAAGCAGTGCTTCGCAAGCAAAGCGCCCTCACCCATGGGGGCTTGGCCGCGGCATCCATGCCGCGGACACTCCTGCGACCGGACCCACCCCGCCTTCGACAGTTTCCCGCGATCTGTCGGAAATGCTCTTGGGGTCAGATCCGCTTTCCGGAGGAAAACGGATCTGACCCCATCTTGATTTTCGATATCTGACAGAGTGTGTCGACCAAGGTCGACACCGCCCCGCCAAACCACGGATTGCACGCTGTTGCCGTTGCTTCTGAGGTTGCCGGCCAGCGGCCGGCACTACCACGGGTGCAGGGCGCAGCCCTGCAAAGAACCCTATCCCCGTGGTCGGCTGCGCGAGGGCACCAGTGCGAACGTATCCACCGCCAGCTTCTCGGCATGGTTCAACCACGCGCGGATCTCCAGATCATCCACTTCGTGGTCCAGCCCGAACGACACGTTGATCTTGCCGTCGGCATCGGGCTGCACCCACTGCTGGGCCAGCACCACCTTGCGCTGCGAGGACACCGCCTCGATCCAGAAACCGCGATCCGGGCGCGTGCTCGCCACCAGCTGCAGCATGTACTGGCCGGCACGGGTGCGGCGGCCCTTCTGGGTGATCATGTGCGCCTGGCGCACGCTCGGGCGCGGGCCCTGGAATGCGTCCAGCGGTGCATCGACCGCGATGCCGCCGCGCAGGTCATTGTCGCGGTACAGCTTGATGCCGTTGTCGCGGTTGACGAGCAGGGCACACCAGTCGCCGTCGGCCGAGCCGTCCTCGAACGCGGTGCAGCGATCAACATAGGCCAGCGTGTTGTCCGTATCCGCGTCATCGAACTGGCGCGAGGTGTTCTCCAGGTAGACCGACTTCAGCCCCCAGTCCTTGTCGTACTCCAGCAGCACCGGTGGCTGCACGTGCTGCAGGCCGACCACCACTTGGTCATCGCCATCGATCTTCAGTTCGCGGGTCGGTTCGCCCAGCCACAGTGAGCGGGCGAAGGCCAGGTACTGCGGGTAGTCGCGGCCACCATCGCGCCGGGCCGCCACGCTGGCGCTGGGTGCGCGTTGGCTGTCGATCAACGAGCGGCCAAAGCCCATCGTCTTCAGGTTCGGGTCCAGCAGGCTGAGCAGGGTCGCACCCGAATCCAGGGTGGTGCCGGCGTCGGCGCTGAGCTGCTGCGGGGCAATGCCATCGCCCAGGAACAGCAGCAGGTTCTCGCGCTTCTGCCGGGTCAGGATGTGGGTCAGATCGTTGGGCATCGCCAGGTGGTCGGAGGCGATCACGATCAGCGTGTCCTTGCCGTACGGGCTGGCCTGGATGCGCTGCACCAGCTGCGAGATCAGCCGGTCGCTGCACTTGAGCGCGTTGAGCATGTTGATGTTGCCGTACTGGCTCTGGTAGCGCTCGCCCTTGCACGATACCGGCAGGTGGCCCGCCGGGTGGTGGGTGTCCATGGTCAACGTGGTCAGCATGAACGGTGAACCGGCACGCGAGAGCTGCTCGAAGCGCTGGTAGGCGGTATCCAGCAGCACGTCGTCGTGCACGCCCCAGGCCGAGTAGTGGATGCGGCCGATCTTCTTCTGCTGCTTGAACCACGCCAGGTCATGCACTTCGTCGAAGCCATGGCTGGCCAGGAACTGGCCCTTGCCGGCGAACTGGCCGTTGGCACCGCCCAGGTAATGGTTGGTGTAGCCCTGCTGCTTCAGGTAGTCGCCCAGGCACACCGCCTTGGGCAGGAAGCTGCCCATGCGGTCCATGCTGTTTTCATCGCCCTGCGAGGTGGTCAGCGGCACGCCGCACATCGACGACACCAGGCCGGCGATGGTCCAGCCGCTGCCTTCGGCCGAGGCCAGCCCACGCACGTCCAGCGACTCGGACGCCAGGCGGTTGAGGTTGGGCATCAGGCCGGGAAACACGGCCTCGTCCAGATAGGTGCGTTCCAGGCTTTCGCCGTAGATCCAGACGATGTTGCGCGGGCGCTGCAGCGGCTGCGTCGGCACCTGGTACTCAGGGGCGATGCGGGCGAAGTCGACCGGGCGCAGCTGCTGGTACAGGCGCTGGCCGTCACGGGCCAGCGGGCTGATCATGATCGTGGCCACCCACACGGCCGCGAAACCGGCGAACAACGCGCCACCGTGGCCGGGCCGGCGCCAGCGCTTCACCCGTGTGGCGAACAGTGGCAGCAGCGAGACCAGCGCCAACACGATGAAGCCGGCGATGTAGCCCTTGAAGTCGGAGACACCGGCACCTTCCATGTCGGCGCCGAGGTGGTACAGGGTGGCGGCATTGAGCCCATCACCGGACAGCTTGTCGATCAGCCACCACGCGCTGAGCATGAGCAGCAGCAGCGAGAACGCGCCGGCCTTCCACCACACCCACTTGTCGGACGCGAGGAACAACCAGCACAACAGCAACAACGACAGCAGCAGTATCCAGAGCATAGGCAGCTTCGGCAGTGACGGGGTGGTGGTGATGGACGTCGTACCGACGCGTGTCCATCCGACCGACGCTGCCGCAAGCACATGCATGTGACAGGCCGATGACCCGATAGTGCATGCACGAACCTGACTGAAATGTTTGTTGAAATGACGCGCGCGTAATCGCGCTCAGAAGGTAAAACGAGCGTGAAAGGGGTAGCTGGATTGCATTAAAAACTGCATGAATACGGGCGTTTTCGTCGATGCGCTAGCGATGCCCGCGTTCTTCGCGTGCCCGCGCACGACGGTCGAACAGCAATGCACTGGTTACGATGCCCAGGCCGAGCACCACGCCGATGAACAACAGGATCAGGGCGATGAGCGGGTAACCGAACAGGTGCCAGCCGGTGTCGATCCTCATCATCATCGCGGCGGCCATGATCAATGCGGCGCTGATGATGCCGGCCGCCACGCGGTTGGCGATCTTCTGCAGGTTCTCCATCAGCCGCGATTCTTCCAGGCCGGTGACCTTCATCTGCAGGCGGTTCTCGGCCAGCAGCGCCATGATGTCCGACAGCTTGCGCGGCCCATCACGCAGCAGCTGCTGCAGCTCCATCGCCTCGCTGGCGATGTTGGCTGCAGACAGCGACTTCTTCAGGCGCGCACGCATCACGTGCTGCAGCTGGCGCTCGACGATGCGGCGCGTGTCCAGCTCTGGCGCCAGCAGCCGGCACACGGTTTCCAGGTTGAGCAGGGCCTTGCCGAGCAGGCTCAGTTCCGGCGGCGTGCGCAGGCCGCAGGCGGTGGCGATGCGCACCATGTCCAGCACCACGCGGCCTTCGGAGAAGCTGCCACTGGCCGCATAGCGCGCGATCAGCTGACCGGTTTCGCGCAGGTAGCGCTCTTCGTCGAAGGCCTCCAGCCGCGTGCTGATACTGATCAGGTCATCGGCCACTTCCTCGCCACGGCCGTCGACCGCCGCGAACAGGATCTTCAGCAGACGCTCGCGCAGGCGCGGCGGCATGTGCGCGACCATGCCCAGGTCGAAGATCGCCAGCCGGCCGTCGGGCATCACCCGCAGGTTGCCCGGGTGCGGGTCTGCATGGATCTCGCCATGCACGAAGATCTGGTCCAGGTAGCCGCGGATCAGCGCCGCCGCCAATGGGTCCATGTCCTGCTCGGTGCGGCGTACGCCGGAGATCGCATCCACGCGCACGCCGGTGGCAAGCTCCATCGTCAGCACGCGCTGGCTGCTGTAGTCCCAGATCGGCTGCGGCACCCACAACCGGCGGAACGGCCGCAGGTGCCGTCCGAAGCGCGCCAGGTTCTCGGCCTCGGCGTGGTAATCCAGCTCCTGCATCAGGGTCTTGGCGAACTCGTTGAGCCAGTCGCGCAGGCGCACGCGGCGTCCGACCTGGGTCAGGTGATCGGCGGCCAGCGCGAAGCTGCGCAGTGCCTCCAGGTCCGAGCGCAGCTGTGCGGCCACTTCGGGCTTCTGCACTTTCACCGCCACCTGGCGGCCATCGTGCAGCACCGCGCGATGTACCTGCGCGATCGAAGCACAGCCCAACGGCTCGGGATCGAACGAGGCAAACAGCTTGTTCACCCCTACGCCCAGTTCCTGCTCGATGATCGCGTGGATGCGCTCGACCGGGATCGGCGCCACCTTCTCCTGCATGCGCTCCAGCGCCGTGGCGAACTCCACCGGCACCATGTCCGGCCGCGTGGACAGCATCTGGCCCAGCTTGACGAAGGTCGGCCCCAACGCTTCCAGGTCGCTGACGAACTGTTCCGGATTGCCGTCGGCGGGCACGTCGGCCTGGTTGCTTGCCGCATCCAGGTTCATGCCCGAGAACACGCCCGAATGGCGGTAGCGCATCAGCAGGCGCAGGATCTGGCTGCGCCGGCTCATGCCTTTGACCAGCGGGGGATTGCCATTGGCGGCGGACGGATTGCTCAAGCGGGACTCCCATGCGACGAAGACAGGTAGCGCCGGCTGCGGGCCGGCAATGTCCGGATTCCGCAGTGTCGCCGGGGGGCGGTGGGCATGCGGTGAACCCGGTGTCTTCCGCAGTCCACACCGGATCGGTCAGAATCCGCCTATTCCCTTTCTTGGACGCCCCATGGCCGGTGCCAGCCTGTTCGCCCTGCTCGACGATATCGCCACCCTGCTCGACGATGTCTCGGTGCTGACCAAGGTCGCCGCGAAGAAGACCGCCGGCGTGCTCGGTGACGATCTGGCGCTGAACGCGCAGCAGGTCACCGGGGTCAACGCCAACCGCGAACTGCCGGTGGTGTGGGCGGTGGCCAAGGGCTCGCTGGTCAACAAGGTGATCCTGGTGCCGGCGGCCCTGGCGATCAGTGCGCTGGAAGCCTGGCTGCACAGCCGCGGCTGGAACGTGCCCCTGATCGTGCCGCTGATGATGATCGGTGGTGCCTTCCTGTGCTTCGAGGGCGTGGAGAAGCTGGCGCACCGCTTCCTGCATTCGGCCGACGACGATGCCGAGCGCCAGACCGAACGCCGCAAGGCGCTGGCCGACGCGCAGGTGGACATGGTCGCGTGGGAGAAGGACAAGGTGAAGGGTGCGATCCGCACCGACTTCATCCTTTCGGCCGAGATCATCGTACTGACCCTGGGCGTGGTCGCCACCGCATCGTTCACCAACCAGCTGGTCACGCTGGCCGTGGTTGCACTGGCGATGACGGTCTTCGTCTATGGGCTGGTGGCGGGCATCGTCAAGCTGGATGACGTGGGCCTGTACCTGTCGCGCAAGGGTGGGGCTGTTGCCGCCTTCGGTCGCGGCCTGGTCGCGTCGGCACCGTGGCTGATGAAGTTCCTGTCGGTGGCCGGCACCATTGCCATGTTCCTGGTCGGCGGCGGCATCCTGGTGCACAACGTGCCGGCGCTGCACCACGCAGTACAGGCGCTGGGCGGCGAGGGCCAGTGGGGCTGGCTGGTCAGCGCGGCGGGCAACATGGTGGTGGGCATCATCGCCGGCGCCATCGTGCTGGCGGCGGTGACCGGGTTCCAGAAGCTGCGCGGCAAGTAAGCACGTAGACCCTCGGGGTCAGATCCCTTTTCCCAACGGAAAAGGGATCTGACCCCCATCCACGGTCAGCCTGCCTGCACGCGGTTCTTGCCCTGCCGCTTGGCGGCATACAGCGCGTCGTCCGCGCGCCGCAGCAGGGTTTCGGTGTCGTCGCCGGGTTGCCATTGCGCCAGCCCGGCACTGAAATGCACCGGTACGCGCCGGTCCTGCACGGTCAGCACGCGATGCGCCAGTGAACGCTGAAGGCGCTGCACCGTGGCCATGCTGTCGGCGCCCTGGGTTTCCGGCAGCACCAGTACGAACTCGTCGCCGCCCAGCCGCGCGATGCCATCGGTGGCGCGCAGCAGCAGCTTGCAGACGGCCACCAGGTGCTGCAGCAGTGCATCGCCACCGGCATGACCATGTGCATCGTTGGTCTGGTGGAAATCATCCAGATCGATCACCGCCACGCCCAGCGGCGAGTTGTTGCGTGCGGCACGGGCCAGCTCGCGTTGCAGCAGTTCGTCCAGGCCGCGGCGGTTCAGCGCCTGGGTCAGTGGATCGATGCGTGCCAGGTCACCGGCCGCGCGCAGTTCCTGCTCCAGCTCGGCGATGCGCTGCTCGGCACGCTCCACTTCCTGCCGTGCGTTGGCCAGGTGATCGCGCGCCTGCGCGGCCTGCTGCTGCACCTTGCCGGTGTCGCGCATCACGTCCTGTAGCAGCTGGTTGAGGTCGGCGATGCTGCGCGCCTCGCGCAGCTGCAGTGCGTAGCTGCCGATGCGATCGTGGTACTCGCCGGTGCTGGTGGCCATGCCATCCATGCGCTCGATGAACTCGCCCATCAGCCCGCGCATCGCCGCCTTCGAATCGTCGATGCCCTGGCGCAGCAGGCCCTGCTTGTAGATCACTTCGCGCAGTTCGGCGCGGGTGCGCTCGACCGCCTCAGCTTCCAACGGCCCGTCCAGCAGCTGGCGCACCGCGGCGATCTGGCCCTGCAGCCAGCTGCGGTCATCCAGCAGCTCGCTCACGTTCTCCAGCAGCAGCGCGAACAGCTCCAGCAGCAGCGCCTGCTGCTCCTGCCAGCTCTCGGCACGCACGCCGACCTGGTGGCCAAGTTCGCGCACGCCCTGCTCGATCGGTTCCAGCGCCGTGCCTGGCTGCCACTGGCGCAGGTGCATGGCCAGTGCCTGCGCCTGTTCGCGCAGGTCCGGGTCGTGCTGCAGCAGCGCCACCACCGCGCCGCCCAGCAGCAGCCGCAGCTGCTCGGACAGGCGCAGGCTTTCGGGTTGCCCATCCGGCGAATGCTGTTCGATGGTGCG
Organism: Stenotrophomonas muris; assembly: GCF_052751275.1. NCBI lineage: Bacteria > Pseudomonadati > Pseudomonadota > Gammaproteobacteria > Lysobacterales > Lysobacteraceae > Stenotrophomonas > Stenotrophomonas muris. The sequence continues at coordinate 4,114,190 of NZ_CP199879.1, forward strand.
GATGTACTTGTCGATCAACTGCCGCATCGCGCGCCCGTAGCGCGGCCAATCGGCGCTGGCCTGCGCCGACTGCAGGCGGTCGCCCATGTCGCCCAGCTCGCCGGGCAGGGTGGCCATGCCGTTGGCGAACGCGGCCAGCAGCGGTTCCGGCGCGTCGGCGCCTGCGAACAGCTGCTGCAGCGCCACGCCACCGCCGCCCTGCAGCACCACGCGGTCGCCCAGCCCATCGTCCACCACCGCGCGCACGCGTGCCGGCGGCCCAAGGGCGGTACCGGGGGCAGGGCGGTGGTCGGGCTGGTCCGTCATGGAGCGAATCCTGGGGGCTGGCAGGGACTGGTTCCAGCATATCGGCGCGGCCGCCGACGGCTTGAACGGCTAGGATGGGCGACAGGATGCCGCAGTGGAGGTGGTGATGCGCGTGATGTTGCTGGGGGCGACCGGCCTGGTCGGTGGGCTGACCCTGCCCCGGCTGCTGGACGACCCGCGCTGCAGCGCCGTGATCGCCCCGACCCGTCGCCCGTTGGGCGCAGCCCACGGGAAGCTGGAGAACCCGGTACTGGCCTTCGATGCGCTGCCCGCCGCCGCCGGGTGGGCGGGCGTGGACGCGGTCATCTGCGCGCTCGGCAGCACCATTGCCCAGGCTGGCAGCCGCGAGGCCTTCCATCGCATCGACCATGATTACCCGCTGGCGTTCGCCCGTCTGGCGCAGGCGAAGGGTGCGCAGACCTATGTGCTGAATTCCGCAGCCGGTGCCGATCCGCGGTCGTCGATCTTCTACAGCCGGGTGAAGGGTGAATTGGAGCGCGATCTGCGCGCGCTGGGCTTCACCTCGTTGACCCTGGTCCGCCCAGGGTTGATCGGCGGCGAGCGCAACGAGGTGCGGCGCGGTGAGCGTCTCGCGCTGAAGGTGCTGGGCGTGCTGGGGCCGGTACTGCCGCGGGCGTGGCGGATCAACCCGGCGAGCGAGATCGCCAAGGCGCTGGTCGAGGCCGCGCTGGCCCCGCAACCGGGTGAGCACGTGGTGGCATCGAGCGCACTGGCCGGCTGATGTCGCGTGCGCTGCGCCTGACCCAGCTCCAACAGCTGCTGCGCCGCCATCGGCGGCCGGTGGCCGGCCAGGTGCTGGCCGACGCGCTGGGAGTGAGCCTGCGCACGCTGTACCGCGATATCGAAACCCTGCGCGAGCAGGGCGCCGACCTGCGCGGCGAGGCCGGCGTCGGCTACCAGCTGACGCCGAGCGATACCCTGCCGCCGATGACCCTGCCACCGGCCGAGATCGACGCGCTGGTGCTGGGCCTGCGCTGGGTTGCGGCCCGTACCGAACCCGCGTTGGCCGAAGCCGCACGCGATGCCCTGGCGCGCATCGCCCATGTGTTGCCCGCAGCGCGGCGCGAGGCCCTGCGTGACAGTGGCCTGCGGGTGGGCCCTTCGCGTGCGGCGGCCAAGGTTCCCCCAGCTCGTCTGCAGGCCGTGCGAGAGGCTGTCGGTTCACAGCAGCGCCTGAAGTTCGGCTACGAGGACGCGCACGGCCAGCGCAGCGAGCGCATCGTCTGGCCGTTCGCGCTGGGCTACTTCGATGAGGTGCCGATGCTGGCGGCGTGGTGTGAGCGCCGCGAGGATTTTCGCCATTTCCGCCTGGATCGCATCCGCCAGGTGCGCGTGCTGGAGGAGCACTACCTCGTACCACGCGCCACGCTGCTGCGGCGCTGGCAGAAGGCGCAGGGCATCGCGCCGGACTGGCTGGACCGTTCGTAGCGTCGGGCCTGCTCGACTGCTGCTGCGTTCTGCTTCCTGCCTCTGGGGGAGGGCGGCCTTCGCACTTTGCTCCTGGTAGGGGGCGAGCTTGCTCGACCGCCTTTGATCTTCGCGAACAGCAGTCGAGCAAGCTCGACCTCTACCAGGGCAGTGGCAACGGCATCGAGCAAGCTCGGCCTCTACCAGGGCAGGAGCGACGGCAGTAGAGCACGCTCGCCGCTACTGACAGAATCTGTCAGCAGGGCCGTACCACCATGATCGCTCCCAACAACGGAGCTTCCCCATGTTCACGCCCAGCACCCTGCTGCAGTACGTGCGCGACGTCGCCACCAGCGCCACCTTCTACAGCGGCATCCTCGGCAAACCGCCGGTCGAGCAGTCGCCTGGCTTCGCCCTGTTCCTGCTCGGCGATGGCGCCGCACTCGGCCTGTGGCAACGCGATGACGTGCAACCGCCGGTGTCTGCGCAGGCAGGCGCCGCCGAACTGGCGATGGTGGTCGCAAACCCCGAGGCCGTGCAGCAGATGCACGATGCGTGGCGTGGGCTCGGCGTGCAGATCCTGCAGTCGCCGGTGACGCTGGAGTTCGGCCACACCTTCGTCGGTGCCGACCCTGATGGCCACCGGCTGCGTGTGTACAGCCGCGCCGAAGGCATGGTCGCGCGCGATTGATCGCCCGCATTGTGTAGATCCACGCCATGCGTGGATGCCGGAAAAAAAACGCCGGGCAATGCCCGGCGTTCTCTCCAAGTCATGTGCCAACCAACGGTTGGCACCTACCTGTCAGGTGGCCGATCAGCTGGCCAGTGCCAGGTCGTCCATCATCGCGCGCAGGAAGCGGGCGGCTTCACCGCCCGTGGCTGCGCGGTGGTCGAAGGTGACCGACAGCGGGATCACCTTGTGCGCTTCCACGCCGCCCATCACCGGGGTCATCTGGTGGCGGGCTCGGCCGGCACCGACGATGGCCACGCACGGCGGCACCACGACCGGGGTCGCGTAGCGGCCGGCGAACATGCCGAAGTTGGACAGCGAGATGGTGTAGCCACTCAGTTCCGACGCCGCGATCGAACGCGATTCCACCTGCTCGCGCAGGCGGTTGACGCCTTCGCGGATGCCGCGTGCGTCGAGCATGTCGGCGTTGCGCAGGGCCGGCACGAACAGGCCGTCGTCGGTGTCCACGGCGATGCCGATGTCCACCTGCGCGTGCAGGGTACGGGTCAGCGCTTCACCGTCGAACCAGGCGTTCATCGCCGGCACCTTCTGCGCGGCGACCACGATCGAACGCACCAGGCGGGCGGTGACGTCGTTGCCCGGCAGCCAGGCATGGATGTCGGCGTCGTCGTTCAGCGTGGTCGGCACGACCTTGCTGTGCGCATCGGCCATCACGCGGGCCATGTTGCGGCGCACGCCCTTCAGCGGTTCCGGCTGGCCCTTGGCGACCACGCCCGGCGGCTGGGTACGCATCGGCTTGCCGGCGGCGGACAGCGGGGTGCGGGCTTCGCTCTGCACCGGGGCAGACACCTGCGCCGGGGCCGGCGCGGCATAGGCAGCAGCGGCAACCGGTGCCGGAGCAGCGCCGAGCTTGGCGCTGCCGTTGGCGGCAGCCTGCTTGACGTCGGCCATGGTCACCGCGCCATCGGTGCCGGTAGCGGCCACGCGGCTCAGGTCCACGCCCAGCTTGCGCGCCATCGCACGCACGGCCGGCACGGCCTTGACGCCACCGACGGCCAGCGCCTGTTCGGCATGCACGGCATTGGAGCTCTGCATCGCGCCGACCACGGTACCGGCGTCATCGCGCTCGGCCGCGGCGGGCTTGGCCTCCTCGGCGGCAACTGGAGCGGCCGCAGCCGGCAGCGGCGGCGGGGTCGGTGCGGCCGCCGGTGCAGCGTGGCCATGGCTGTGGCCGGTGTCCTGGCCATCGGCTCGCTGCGGCAGGTTCGGGTCCAGTTCGAAGCTGGCCAGCACCGAGCCGGTCGGGATGATGTCGCCGGCGCCGCCGGACAGCTTCAACACCTTGCCGGAGAACGGCGAGGGCACTTCCACCACGGCCTTGGCGGTCTCCATCGACACCAGCGGCTCGTCCAGCTTGATCACATCGCCTTCCTTGACGAACCACTCGACGATGGTCGCGTCCGGCAGGCCTTCGCCCAGGTCGGGCAGGTTGAAGTTCTTGGTCTGGCTCATTTGCAGTTCTCTTCCAGCAGTTCCAGTTCGCGGGCCGGCAGCCAGCCCGTCGCGCCATTGGCGCGCTCGGACCACCACCACCCGCCGTGTTCGTGATGAAGCTTCACCATCTCGCCGCTTTCCACATCCAGCTCGCGGGCGTCGTAGTCGCACAGCGCTTCGGCGCGACCCTCGTCCAGCAGCTGCAACCAGGCGATGGGCGCCCATCCAGCGCGCCCATCGTTGGTGCGTACCCAGGCAAACGCCGGCCATTCCTCGTCACGGACACCTACTTCGACGATCTGGCCGGTGCGGAACCGGAGCGGGTTGGGATACTGGCTGCGGTAAGCCCCCAGAAGGCGGGCCCGCATGTCAGCCGGCCGCCACCGCGCGCTTGGCCGCAGCCACGATCCGCTCAACGCTCGGCAGGTACTTCATTTCCAGGCGGAACAGCGGAATGTGGGTGTCGTAGCCAGTGACGCGCTCGACCGGTGCCAGCAGGTCGTAGATCGATTCCTCGGCCAGGCGCGCGGCGATCTCGGCGCCGAAGCCCGCGGTCTTCGGGGCCTCCTGCACGATCACGCAGCGGCCGGTCTTGGCCACCGATTCGGCGATGGTGGCGAAGTCCAGCGGACGCAGCGTGGCCACGTCGATGACTTCGGCACTGATGCCTTCGCCGGCCAGCTTGTCCGCCGCTTCCAGCGCTTCCTTCACCTGCGCGCCCCAGGTCACCAGGGTCACGTCGGTGCCGTCGCGCAGCACGAAGCAGACGTCCAGCGGCAAGGCTTCGCCGTCGTTGACGACCACTTCCTTGTACTGGCGGTAGATGCGCTTGGGCTCCATGTAGATCACCGGATCCGGCTCGCGGATCGCGGCCAGCAGCAGGCCATAGGCACGCTGCGGCGACGACGGCAGCACCACGCGCAGGCCCGGCACGTTGGTGAAGATCGCCTCGTTGGCTTCGCTGTGGTGTTCCGGCGCGCGGATGCCACCGCCCCACGGCACGCGCAGCACCATCGGGCAGTGCAGGCGGCCACGCGTGCGGTAACGCAGGCGTGCCGCGTGGCAGACGATATGGTCGACCATCGGGTACATGAAGCCGTCGAACTGGGCTTCGGCCACCGGCTTCATGCCCTGTGCGGCCAGGCCGATGGTCAGGCCGGCGATGGTGGTTTCGTCCAGCGGGGTATCGAGGATGCGGTCCGAGCCGAAGCGCTGCTGCAGCCCGGCGGTGGCGCGGAACACGCCGCCGTTGACGCCCACGTCCTCGCCCAGCACCAGCACCGACGGGTCGTGTTCCAGCTCCCAGGCCAGCGCCTGGGTGATGGCTTCGATGAGGGTGATCGGGGTGGTGGTCATGCTCTCTTCTCCGCGCGCGACCGCAGCGCTGTCGGCGGCGTTGGTGTGCGCGCCGGGCGCGCCGTTCTTGATCTCATCCATGGCGCTTCTCCAGGGCGATCGCCTGGGCACGCTGGGCCAGCAGGTCCGGCGGCGGATCGGCATACAGGAAGTCGAACATCGCCTCGACCGGCTGCACCGGCGTGTTGAGGTACAGGTTCACTTCCTCGTCCACGCGCTTGCCGCACTCGGCGACCCAGGCGCTTTCCTCATCCTCGCTCCACACACCGGCGTTGATCAGGTACTTGCGCAGGCGCAGCATCGGTTCGCGCTGCCAGGCGTCCTTCACTTCAGCATCGTCGCGGTAGCGGCGCGCGTCATCGGCGGTGGTGTGGTCGGACAGGCGGTAAGTCATCAGTTCCAGCACGGTGCCACCGTCGCCGGCCAGCGCACGTTCGCGCGCCTGCTCCATGGCAGCCAGCACCGCGATCAGGTCGTTGCCGTCCACCTGCAGGCAGTGCAGGCCGCCAGCCAGGCCCTTCTGCGCCAGCGTTTCGGCACCGGTCTGGGCCGAACGCGGGACCGAGATGGCCCAGCCGTTGTTGACGATGCACAGGATCAGCGGGAGCTTGTAGGCGCCGGCCGAATTCAGTGCCGCGTAGAAGTCGGTCTTGGAGCTGCCGCCGTCGCCGCACACCGCCACGGCGATCTGCGGTTCCTTGTTGAGCTTGAACTTCAGCGCGGCGCCTGCGGCATGCAGGCACTGGGTGGAGATCGGCACGCAGAACGGGAAGTCCTTGGCCGCGTTGCCGCCGTAATCGTTGCCGCGTTCGTCGCCGCCCCAGTACATCAGCACGTCGTGCGGGCGCACGCCACGCATGAACATCGCGCCATACTCGCGGTACGAAGGCGCGAACACGTCGTCCTTCTGCATCGCCGCGCCGATACCCACGTGCGCGGCTTCGTGGCCCAGGCAGGCGGCATAGGTGCCCAGCTTGCCGGTGCGCTGCAGTGCAATGGATTTGCTGTCGAACGTACGTACGAACAGCATCTGCTTGAACAGCGGTACCAGGACCTTGGGGTCGCGCAGCGACGCGGGCAGGTCATCGCGGACGAGTTTGCCGTCCGTATCCAGGTACTGCAGGTATTCGATCTTGAATTCAGCGGCAACCGTCATTGCGTACTGCACCTTCGACAGAGAAGTTACAAATGATATGAATCGCCATGTTAAGGAACGCGTACGGAATAGCCTTCCTGCGCCGCAACACGGCAACGCCCTGTTTTACCCCTGCCGGCGGGTGGGGGGCCAATAACAACAACGTATTCAGTCGTTGCTGCAAAGCATCAGAATACGCCTCTGGCTGACTGCTGGCGCAACGACCCGATCGGTTCCACGCGCAGGCCCCGCATCGGCCAATGCTCCACGGGGCACCGCACGCCCCGGTATGGACCCGGCGGCTGCCAGCGCGGCGGCAACGCGCTACCCTTGCCGCCCCCGATCTGGTCCCGCCCATGTCCGTCGACAACAACCAACGCGATCTCGAAGCCGGCATCCACACCGACCTGCAGGGACGCCTGACCTACGGCGGCTACCTGCGGCTGGACCAGCTGCTCAGCGCGCAGCAGCCGCTGTCCAACCCGCCGCACCACGATGAGATGCTCTTCATCATCCAGCACCAGACCTCGGAGCTGTGGCTGAAGCTGCTCGGCCACGAACTGCGTGCGGCGATCGGCTTCCTGCAGCGCGATGAAGTCTGGCAGTGCCGCAAGGTGCTGGCGCGCAGCAAGCAGGTGCTGCGCCAGCTCACCGAGCAGTGGTCGGTGCTGGAAACGCTGACCCCGTCCGAATACATGGGTTTCCGCGACGTGCTGGGCCCGTCTTCGGGCTTCCAGTCGCTGCAGTACCGCTACATCGAGTTCCTGCTGGGCAACAAGAACGCGCAGATGCTGCAGGTGTTCGAGCACGACCCGGCCGGGCAGGCGCAGCTGCGCATCGTGCTGGAGGCGCCGAGCCTGTACGAGGAATTCCTGAAGTACCTGGCCCGCTTCGGCCATGCCGTGCCGGCGGTGTACGAATCCCACGACTGGACCCAGCCGCACGTGGCTGACGACGCGCTGCAGCCGGTCTTCGAGCGCATCTACCAGGACACCGACCGCTACTGGCGCGAGTACGCGCTGTGCGAGGACCTGGTGGACCTGGAGACCGCCTTCCAGCTGTGGCGATTCCGACACATGCGCACGGTGATGCGCGTGATCGGCTTCAAGCGCGGCACCGGCGGCTCGTCCGGCGTGGGCTTCCTGGCCAAGGCGCTGGAGCTGACCTTCTTCCCCGAACTGTTCCAGGTGCGCACCAGCCTGCAGGCGGCACCCCCGGCAGAACTGGGCTGACCCCCATTCAGCTTGGACCCCGGCCATTGGCTGGATCGTTTCAGATGCAAGTTCAGCGAGCAGGCTGGCACCTGCCTCAAACGGCGTGTATTTGACGTGAACGGCAGAAGTCGGTGATCCTCGCGCGTTGCTCCAACTGCACAGCGGACGTGCTCGTCATCCACCGAACCAGGAAATCCGCATGAGCGTAAACGCCACTGCGAACACCCCAGAGCCGGCGCTGCCGGACTTCAAGACCACGCTGGGCCACCCGCGCCCGTTGTGGATGCTGTTCATGACCGAGTTCTGGGAGCGCTTTGCGTTCTACGGCATCCGCTGGGCGTTGGTGCTGTACATCGTCGCCCAGTTCTACAACGGCAGCGCTGCCGGTGAAGGCGACGCCAGCCGCATCTATGGCGCCTACCTGGCCCTGGTATACGCCGCGGCGATCTTCGGTGGCTACGTGGCCGACCGGGTACTGGGCTACCAGCGCTCGATCCTGACCGGCGCGATCATCATGGCCGCCGGCCTGTTCATGATCTCGCTGCCGCAGGAGCACATCTTCAAGCTTGGCCTGGCCACGATCATCGTAGGCAACGGCCTGTTCAAGCCCAACATCTCGACCATGGTCGGCAAGCTGTACGGCCTGAAGGACGAGCGCCGCGACTCCGGCTTCACCATCTTCTACATGGGCATCAACATCGGCGCGATGATCGCCCCGGTGCTGACCGAGTACCTGGCCCGCAAGGTGTTCGGTACCGACGCGATGCCGTCCTACAAGGTCGTGTTCATTGCCTCGGGCGTGGGCATGCTGATCTCGCTGGTGTGGTTCTACATCGGTCGCGCCGGCCTGAAGGGCATCGGTGCACCGCCGGCCGGCGCTGAAGGCTTTGGCCGCATCATCATGGTGCTTGCCGGTGCCGTGGTCGCCATCCCGGTGGCGTACTTCCTGCTGGCTACCGGTGCCACCGCGCTGGCCTGGATCCTGGGCGCGATGTTCACCGCGCTGGCCATCCTGCTGCTGGTCGAGGGCGTCCGCGAAGGCAAGGTGCAGCGCGACCGCGTGATCGCCATGCTGATCATCTTCGCCTTCAACGTGATGTTCTGGATGTTCTTCGAACAGGCCGGCAGCTCGTTCACCTTCCTGGCCGAGAACATCGTCAACCGCCAGTTCGGTGACTGGACCTTCCCGACCGCGTGGTTCCAGTCGGTCAACTCGGTGGCGATCATCACCCTGGCACCGGTCATCGCCTGGATCTGGGTGGCCATGGGCCGCGCCAATCCGTCCATCCCGCGCAAGTTCGGCCTGGGCCTGCTGTTCAACGGCGCCGCCTTCGCGCTGCTGATGTTCGCCCTGTCGCAGATGGTCGTTGACGGCAAGATCCCGTTCTGGACCCTGTTCATGGTCTACGTCATCCAGTCGGTGGGTGAGCTGTGCCTGTCGCCGATCGGCCTGTCGATGGTGACCAAGCTGGCCCCGGTGCGCCTGGTCGGCTTCGGCATGGGTGGCTGGTTCCTGTCCACCGGCATCGGCAACAACCTGTCGGGCATCTTCGCCGGCGTGGTCAGTGGTGAAGGCGGCATGACGGTCGAGTCGGCCCTGAAGGGGTATACCTTCGGGTTCTGGGCCCTGATCGGCTCCGGCGTGGTGCTGTTCCTGATCGCCCCGCTGATCAACAAGCTGATGCACGGCGTCAAGTAATGATGAGAGGGTAGAAGGCATGCGAAGCAAGCTCGGTGGTGCAATGGTGGTGGTCTGTGCGGCGCTGATCGGCGCCTGTTCGCAACCGCAACCGCCTGCCGCCGCCGAGCCCACGCAGCCCCTGGATACCCGACCCACCGAGCCACCGGTTGCTGACCCCAGCGAACCGGTGGCCTCGGGCAACACCCCGGTGGCGGCGGACATCGCCGCCATCGCCGGGCTCGGCGCGCAGTTCGACCCGGCCCGCAACCCCGCCGACGACCTGGCCACCGCCAAGGTGGAAGCCCAGCGTGGCAAGAAGCGGATCCTGCTGGAGGTCGGCAACGCCGCCTGTGAGCGCTGCCGGGCGCTGGACGACGTGGTGGAAGGCAACGGCGACCTGCGTCGCTTCCGCGATGCCCACTACGTGTGGGTGAAGGTCAACGCCAGCGACGAGCAGCCCAACACCGCCTTCTTCGCCCAGTACCCGGTGATGGCGCGCGACTACCCGTACCTGCTCGTGCTCGATGCAGATGGCGGCCTGCTGGTATCGCAGGCCACCGGCGAGCTGCGCAGGGGCGAGGCGTTCCAGCCTGCGCGGGTGAGTGCCTTCCTCAAGCAGTGGGCGCCTGACAAACCGGAATAGGGTAGTGCCGGCCGCTGGCCGGCATGCTCTGGTGGGTGCCGACCGCTGACCGCCCACCCCGGTGGGTGCCGACCGTTGGTCGGCACTGAGGCGCATCCACGCCTGGCGCGGATCTACTGCGCGCACCGTCACACTCTCTGAATCGGCGTCTCAACTTCACCGTGAGCACGCCGTTACCGGCAAGGACCTCAGTCGACATCCCGTCGATGCAACCTTCCGGAACGCCCATGCACAGCGACCACGCCGAACGATTGCCCGAACCCGCCAGCGACCTGGCCGAGGGTGGGGCAGGCGAGGGCGTGACCCTGCCGCCGCAGGAAGCGCTGCTGGATGACGCCGGTACCGGCGAGGACAGCGTCGACCTGGCGCCGCCACGCCATCGCCTGCCGCAGATCGCGCTGCCGGACAACGTGGTGCTGAAGGGGGCGGTGCAGAAGCTGGTCGAGCAGAAGTCCCGGCTTGATGCGCTGGCCGCCGAAGGCCAGCTGGCCGGGCTGCTGCCGCCCGAATGGCAGGGCCACGGCGCGCGCGCGATCGAGCTGTCCACCTTCATCCAGGGCGTGCTGCCCTTCCTGCAGACTGGCGAGCGTGGCGAGACCGCCCCCGCGCGACTGCCGGTGCGCCATGTGTTGGGTGACGACAGCCGCTGGGGCCTGGACGATGTGGCCGAACCGAAATCACTGGCGTGGTATCTGGCCAGTGACGAGCGCGCCACGGCCGGCAGCAAGGACGTCGCCGAGGCATATCTGGTGGGCGCACTGGGCCTGGCGTGGATGCAGGAAGGTCGCAGCCGCCCCGGCTTCCTGCGCGCGATGGGCCAGGACAGCCTGGCCGCGCGGGTGACCATGCTCGGCTATCCGCCGGCCAACGAACTGGCGCTGTACAGCGTCACTGCGCACGGCCAGCCGCAGATCTGGTGCGTGCACGGGCGCCGCCGCATGCGCCCGCTGGTGGCGCCGTGGTTGAGCGTGCCGCTGCTGACCGCCTACGGCGTGCCGGCGCCGGTTGCGTGGCCGTCCAGCTTCCCGCCGGTGGAAGCGGTGGCCGAGCTGCTGGCGACCGCCCGCCTGGGGCGCGCGCTGCCGGAAGTGGACCTGGCCAAGGCCGTGGCGAAGATCGCCGAGGACGCTGCCTCGGACGCCTGGCAGCCGGTCAGCCTGCTGCAGCTCAACACCTGGTCACCGCGCTGGCACTTCTTCCTGGGCACCTTCGTCGGCCTGCCGTCGTTGCTGCTGGTGGCGGCGGCGCTGGCGCTTCCGGGGGCGGTCGAAGCAGCGACGGTGGCCGCCTCGCTGGGCTTCGCCGGCGGCGCCATCGCAGCACTGGCCGTGCCGTGGATCCACGCACGCCGCAAGCACCTCAGCTGAAAAAAGGGGACGGAGGGGATTAAGCCGCAATCAGCACAGGCGTGCCTGATGCGACTTAATCCCCTCCGTCCCCTTTTCTTTCAGACGCCTTCGCCCATCCGCTCCAGGCCTTCGCCGGCCAGGCGAAGGATCAGCTTCTCCAGCACCTGCTCTTCTTCTTCGCTCAGCACCGACATCAGCTTGCGGGTGATCTCGATCACCATCGGCGCGATGGTCTCGTACACCTCGAAACCGGCGGCCGACAGCGCCAGCACCGAGCGGCGGCGATCGTCGCCGTGGGTCTCGCGCTTGATGAAGCCGCGCTCCAGCAGGCGGGCCACGGCGCGGCTGACCGCCACCTTGTCCATCGCCGTGCGGTCGGAGACCTCGCTGGCCGAGGAGCCCGGGTACAGCGCCAGGATGGTGATCACCCGCCACTCGGGGATCGCCAGACCGTAACGATCGCCGTACAGCTTGGCGATGTTGCCGCTGACCCGGTTGGACAGCACGCTCAGCCGGTACGGCAGGAACTGTTCCAGGTCGAGCAGGACGTGCGAGGCACGCAGGCGGGTCGAAACGGGATCGGCGGGGCTCATGTTGCGGTGCACCTTGCTGGTGGTTTCAAGTGTAACTATAAGGGGTGGGTCCAGACCCTGCATTCTCGCCGGGTCCCTACCTGCCCGCACCTGGTTTGTACCGATGCGGTACCGATTCGGAGCCACGCCATGAATACCGCAGTCCCGACCGCCTCGCATCCCAACCCCGGCATGCAGGTCACCACCTTCGAGAACCCGATGGGCATCGACGGCTTCGAGTTCGTCGAATTCGCCGCCCCGGCCGGCCGTGGCCAGGAGCTGCACGAGTACTTCCGGAAGATGGGCTTCAGCGCGGTGCTCAAGCACAAGCAGCGTCCGATTACCGTCTATCGCCAGGGCGACGTCAACTTCCTGGTCAACGAAGACCCCGATTCGTTCGCCGCCGACTTCGCCGAAAAGCATGGCCCCTGCGCCTGTGGCTTTGCCATCCGCTTCAAGAAGCCGGGCCAGGAGGTCTACCAGACCGCGCTGGGCAACGGCGCCGAAGCCATCGCCTTCAAGCCGGACAGCAAGGCGGTCAGCGCGCCGGTCATCAAGGGCATCGGCGACTGCATGCTGTACCTGGTCGACCGCTATGGCAGCGCCGGCAGCATCTACGACGGCGACTACGAGCCGATCGCAGGGGCCGACCTGCACCCGTTCGGCTTCGGCCTGACCTTCATCGACCACCTGACCCACAACCTGTACTTCGGCAACATGCAGCAGTGGTCGGACTACTACGAGCGCCTGTTCAACTTCCGCGAGATCCGCTACTTCGACATCAAGGGCCTGAAGACCGGCCTGGTGTCCAAGGCGATGACCGCACCGGACGGCATCGTGCGCATCCCGCTGAACGAATCGTCCGACCCGAAGAGCCAGATCAACGAGTACCTGGACGCGTACAAGGGCGAGGGCATCCAGCACATCGCCTGCTTCACCGAGAACATCTACGAGACCGTCGAAGCGATGCGCGCGCAGGGCGTGGATTTCCTCGACACGCCGGAAACCTATTTCGACGTGATCGACCAGCGCGTGCCGAACCACGGTGAAGACGTGGCGCGCCTGGCCAGGAACAAGATCCTGATCGACGCCGATCCGGAAACCCACCAGCGCAAGCTGCTGCAGATCTTCACCCAGAACTGCATTGGCCCGATCTTCTTCGAGATCATCCAGCGCAAGGGCAACGAAGGCTTCGGCGAAGGCAACTTCACCGCGCTGTTTGAAAGCATCGAGCGCGACCAGATCCGCCGCGGCGTGCTGTAAGGTCCGCAGGCAATGTCGGCGTCCCGCCGGCATTGCCTGTCCGAATGGTAGTGCCGGCCGCTGGCCGGCAATCTCTGGAGTTCCCATGTCCCCCGCCATCACCGCCCGCGGCTACCAGTCCGGCTTCGGCAACGAATTCGCCACCGAGGCCGTCGCCGGCGCGCTGCCGGTCGGGCAGAACTCACCGCAGAAGGTGGCCCACGGCCTGTACGCCGAACAGCTGACCGGCACCGCCTTCACCGCGCCGCGCGGCAGCAATCGCCGCAGCTGGCTGTACCGGATCCGCCCGGCGGTGACCCATGGCGAGTTCACTCCGTTCGCGCAGTCGCAGCTGCAGTGTGATTTCGGCGCACAGCCGGCTTCACCGAACCAGCTGCGCTGGAGCCCGCTGCCGTTGCCGGAGCTGCCGACCGACTTTGTCGAAGGCCTGTACACGATGGGTGGCAACGGCTCGCCCGACGCGCATGCCGGCGTGGGCATCCACCTTTACGCTGCCAACCGCGACATGGTCGGCCGCTACTTCTACGACGCCGACGGTGAACTGCTGATCGTGCCTCAGCTGGGCGCACTGCGCCTGCTGACCGAGCTGGGCGTGATCGAGATCGAGCCGCAGCAGATCGCGGTGATCCCGCGCGGCGTGCGGTTCCGCGTGGAACTTCCCGATGGCCCGAGCCGCGGCTACATCTGCGAGAACTACGGCGCGCTGCTGAAGCTGCCCGACCTTGGCCCGATCGGTTCCAACGGCCTGGCCAACCCGCGTGACTTCGAGACCCCGCACGCGGCGTTCGAGGATGTCGATGGCGATTTCGAACTGATCGCCAAGTTCGAGGGCCGCCTGTGGCGCGCGCCGATCGACCATTCGCCGCTGGACGTGGTGGCCTGGCACGGCAATTACGCGCCGTACCGCTACGACCTGCGTCGCTTCAACGCCATCGGTTCGATCAGCTACGACCATCCGGACCCGTCGATCTTCCTGGTGCTGCATTCGCCCAGCGACACGCCCGGCACCAGCAACATGGACTTCGCGATCTTCCCGCCGCGCTGGCTGGTGGCGCAGAACACGTTCCGCCCGCCGTGGTTCCACCGCAACATCGCCAGCGAGTTCATGGGCCTGGTGCATGGCGCCTACGACGCCAAGGCCGAAGGCTTCGTGCCGGGTGGCGCATCGCTGCACAACTGCATGAGCGGTCATGGCCCGGATGCGCCGACCTTCGACAAGGCCTCCAATGCCGATCTGTCCAAGGCCGATGTGATCAAGGACACGATGGCCTTCATGTTCGAGACCCGCGCGGTGATCCGCCCGACCGCGCAGGCGCTGGCCGCCGGCCATCGCCAGGGCGATTACCAGCAGTGCTGGAACGGCCTGCGCAACAACTACCGCTGACCCGAAAAAGGGGACGGAGGGGATTAAGCCGCAATCAGCACACGTGTGCCTGAAACGACTTAATCCCCTCCGTCCCCTTTTTCTTCAGGCGGCCTCGGTGAACGCGTCGCAATGCTCCAGCGGCAGCGCTTCCAGCAGGCGTTGCCGCACACGCTGGCAATAACCCTCCGAGGTCAGCCCGGGCAGCATCTGCATCGCCGAGTGCAGCACCTGCAGTACTTCACTTTCGGCGCGCGCCTGCTGCAGGTCGCGGAACAGCGCCGCCGCCTGCGGGTGGCGCTGCATTTCCAGGATGCCCAGTACATAGATGCGCGCGGCCACCAGCGAGCGGCGGCGCTCGCTGCCGGTTGCGGGTGCAGCCGGTGCCGCAGCCGGCGTGGCGGGTGCCGGTGCTGCCGCGTCTGCGGGTGGTGGCGGTGCGGCTGTGGCGCCGGTACCGGTGCTCAGGTAGCCGGCCTGCACCAGCTGGATGACCATGTCGGGCGCGTCCTGGCCGAGCAGGCCGGTCAGGTCGGCGATGCTGCGCTGGCCGTCGCACAGGATCAGCAGCCGGCGCTGGCGCATGTCCAGCGGCGCGCGATGGGCCTGCAGCGCGGTTCGGGCGAGTTCGGTCTTGCGCGGTTGCATGGAAGGGACAGCCAAGTCGGTGCACGCCGAGCCTGAACGAAGGCGATGAAACCGCGATGACAATGCAGCGCCTGCACACGGGATGGGCTAGCGTGCAGCCATCTTCGTGCCAGGGAACCGCACCGATGAAGCACCTTCCGCTTGCTGGTCTGTTGCTCCTTTCGCTCACCGCCTGCAGTGCTGGCCCCGACAAGCAGGGGGCGGCCGGCAGTGGCAGCGACACCCCGGCCGAAACCGCCTCGGCGACCGGGCCCGCGCAGTCGGCGGATCCCGACCTGGCCGCCCGCCCGGCCAACGACCTCCGCAAGGACAGTCCAGCGCGCCTGGACGGCTTCGGCGGCGTCACGCTGGGCGCCGGCATCGCCGAGGTCCGCAGCGGCTTCGGCACGCCGCTGCAAGGACTGGGCACCGACGCCAATGGCAAGCCCCTGCCGGCCGACGACAGCAACGACGGCTGCTACTTCCTGCGTCCGCAGGGCGCCGAAGACCCTCGCCTGATGATCGAGGCACGCAAGCTGGTGCGCTATGACGTGCGCAGTGCGGCGATCGTCGCTCCGGGCGGCGGCAAGGTCGGCATGACCCTGGGCGAGCTGCAGGTGCTGTACCCAGAGCGCGCGGACGTCGGTCCTGACAAGTACGACGAGAAAGCGCAGCACCTGCGCGTGCGGCCGGCGCAGGAAGGCGGGGCGGTCATCGACTTCGCGCTCGGCGCCGATGGTCGGGTCAGCGCCTGGCGCGTCGGCCAGACCCCGCAGGTCGATTACGCCGAAGGCTGTGGCTGATCCTTGATCCACCGCCCAGCCATGCGCTCGGGCCAAGCGTAGAATCGCGCCACCACTGCTGGGGAGTGCTCGATGATCGCCATTGCCATTGCCTGGTTCCTGCTCGGCCTGCTGTTGCTGGCGCTGGGCGGGGATTCCATCGTCAAGGCCGTGTCCGGCCTGGCCCAGCGCTTCGGGGCCAGCCCGTTCACTGCCGGGCTGCTGCTGCTCGGGGTGACCACCTCGTTGCCGGAACTGGCGGTCAATGCGCGCGCGCTGGCGGTCGGCCAACCGGAGCTGGCACTGGGCAATGCCGTGGGCAGCAGCATCGTCAACCTGGGCTTCACCTTGGCGGTGGCAGCCATCGCCGCGCCCCTGTTGCTGCGCGCGCGCCTGCAGACGGTGCTGTGGTGGTCGCTGCTGGTGGCCGGCGTGCTGCTGGTCCTGTTCGGGCTGGATGGTCGCCTGGCGCGCTGGGAAGGCGGCGTGCTGGTGGCAGGCTTCATCGTCATGCAGGTGCTGCTGCTGCGCCGCGGCCGCGTTGAGCGTGCCGAGGTGCAGGCGGCCATCGCCGAGTCCGCCCTGAGCCGCACCAGCCTGCCGTTGAACGTGCTGCGGGTGCTGATCGCAGCGCTGACGCTGTACTGGGGCGCGCGCCTGGTCGTGGGCGCCGCCGCTGACTTCGGTGCCGCGCTGGGCTGGACACCGCTGCTGGTCGGCCTGCTGCCGGTGGCGATCGGCACCGCACTGCCGGAGGTGGCAACCGCAATTGCTGCCGCGCGTCGCGGCCACGGCGACATGGTGCTTGGCCACGTGCTGGGCTCCAGCGTGGTCAACCTGCTGCTGGTGATCGGGGCGATGGCGGTATTGCAGCCGTTGGCGTTGCCGGCCTCGTTCGTGCGCCTGGAACTGCCGGCACTGCTGGCGTTCGCCCTGGTGCTGTACCCGATGCTGCGTGGCGATCTGAAGATCAGCCGCAGTGAAGGCGGAATCCTGCTGGTCGCGTTCGCCGGCTGGTTCGTGCTGGAGCTGCTGCTGGTCGGCGCGGCATGAGGTAGTTCCGGCCGCTGGCCGGCAACCTCACTGCCTCTGACGGAACCCTTGCCACTGCCGGCCAGCGGCCGGCTCTACCGGTTCTGCGTGGCTTCCTCTTCCCGCGCCGGTTCCGGCGGCGGAAGCTGTTCCTCGGCAGCCGGCTCGTTGCCCGGCAGGCTGGGACGGGTTTCCATCAGCAGCGACAGCGCCGCCTTGGCCATCATGTGGGCGCTGATCGGCGCGGTGATGAACAGGAATACGGTGATCAGCAGCTCGCGCGGCTGCGGGTCCTGGCCCAGGAAGATGTGGTAGCAGACCGAGCACACCAGCACGCAGCCCACGCCCAGCGTGCTGGCCTTGGTCGGCGCGTGCAGGCGCTTGAAGAACGTGGACAGCTTCACCAGCCCCAGTGCGCCGACCAGGATGAAGAAGCAGCCGAACAGCAGCAGGATCGACAGGCCGATCTGGATCGCGGTGATCATTCGACGATGTCCCGGCGCAGCACGAACTTGCTCAGCACCACGGTGCTGCCGAAGCCGAGCATGGCGATGACCAGTGCGGCTTCGAAGTAGATCGCGGAGTTGAGGTACATGCCGAACAGCATCAGCTCGGCAATGGCGGTCACCGACAACGTGTCCAGTGCGAGGATGCGGTCGGGCACGGTCGGTCCGCGCAGCAGGCGCCAGGTGGCCAGCAGCATGGCCAGGCCGACCACGTGCATGCACACCACCAGCGTGGTCTGGATGATCTGGAATCCAGTCATGGGAAGATCTCCATCAACGGCGCCTCGTAGCGGCGCTTGATCGTATCGATCAGGTCCTGTGGGTCCTCCAGGTGCAGCACGTGCACCAGCAGGAACTTGCGGTCGTCGCTGAGCGCGGCCGAGACCGTGCCCGGGGTCAGCGTGATCATGCTGGTCAGCGCCGCGATGCCGTGGATGTTGGCGATGTCCAGCGGCAGCCAGATGAAACCGGGGTGAATCTTCTTCTCCGGGCCCAGCACCTGCAGGGCCACGCGGATGTTGGACATCAGGATGTCCCACAGGGTCACGCATACCAGCTTGGGCAGCGGCCGCAACGTGCCGATGCGCGCGAACTCGCGGTCCAGGCGTGCGGCGAACAGCGGCACCACCACGCCCAGCACCAGCCCCAGCACGATCTGGCCGAGGGTGAAGCTGTCGGACATCAGCAGCCAGAATGCCACCACCATGATGCTGAGCATCGGCGAGGGAATCAGGCGACGGAACAGGGAGCGCTGGGCGGTCATGGCTGGCGGATCTCCGGTGCGGTCGCGCGCAGCTGCTGCACGTACTCGCTGGGTTGCAGCAGCTGTGCGGCGGTGGCGTCGGTGTAGCGCATCAACGGTGCAGCGGCCAGCGTCATCCCGATGCCGTAGGCCAGCAACAGGCAGGCGGCGTAGAGCTCCACCCGGCGCAGAGGAGCCTTGCGCGGCTTCGGCGCCTCGGGATCGACAGGCGGCACGCGCCAGAACAGGCGGATGCCGCCGCGGGTCAGGCCCATGATCACCAGCAGGCTGCTGACCAGCACCGCGGTCCAGACCGGAGCGGTGTACTGCGCCGGCATGCCGGCCAGCAGTGCGGCCTTGGCCAGGAAACCGGACAGCGGCGGCAGGCCGGCCACCGACACCGCGCCGATCAGGAACAGCACGGCGGGTGTCTCCTTGCCCGGCATCGGCGCGACCACTTCCTTGCGGTCGCTGGCACCGCCGCGACGACGGCGGATCAGGTCGGCGATCAGGAACAGCGCGGCGGCGACGAAGCTGCTGTGCGGCAGGTAGTACAGGCCGGCCGACAGCACCTGCGGTGTGCCGACCGAGAAGGCGATGAACAGCGTGGCTGCCGACACGATCACCAGGTAGGAGATCAGCACGCGCAGGCGGGTCGCGGCGAGGGCGCCCAGGCCGCCCAGCACCAGCGTCGCCACACCGGCCCACAGCAGCCAGTCACGGCCGTAGCCGGCCATCGCGCCGGCATCGTCGCCGAACCACAGCATCTGGATGCGCAGCACCGAGTACAGGCCGACCTTGGTCATGATCGCGAACAGCGCAGCCACCGCCGCCGGTGCGCGTGAATAGGCTTCCGGCAGCCACAGGTACAGCGGCATCAGGGCGGCCTTGGCGCAGAACACCAGCAGCAACAGGCCCATCGTCGCCTTCACCAGGGTCAGCTGCGCCGGCGGTACCTCGGCGATGCGCTGCGACAGCTCGGCCATGTTCAGCGAACCCAGCGTGGCGTACAGCAGGCCCAGCGCGATCAGGAACAGGGTCGAGGCGGTGACGTTGAACACCACGTAGTGCAGGCCGATGCGCATGCGCAGGCCACGGCCACCACTGAGCAGCAGGCCGTAGGAGGCGATCAGCATCACCTCGAAGAACACGAACAGGTTGAAGATGTCGCCGGTCAGGAACGCACCGTTGAGGCCGACCAGCTGGAACTGGAACAGCGCATGGAAGTGCGGTGCGCGGCGGTCCCAGCCCGAGCAGGCGTGCAGCAGGCAGGGAATGGCCAGCAGCAGGGTGGTCAGCAGCATCCACGCCGAAAGCCGGTCGGCCACCAGCGCGATGCCCAGCCGCGACGGCCAGTCGCCCAGCAGGTAGACGCTGATCTCACCACTGGCGGTGGTGGCAAACAGCAGGCCCACCGCCAGTGCCAGCGCCGACAGCGCGGTCCAGGCCACCGCGCGCTGCACCCTGGGGCCATAGCGGCGGTGTTCGACGAACAGCGACAGTGCCGCACCCAGCAGCGGAATCAGGATCGGCAGGATCACCAGGTGGTTCATGCGCGGTCCCCGCCCTGCCGTGGTGGTACGCGCTCATCCTGCAGGTCGTCATCCGGCTCGTGGGCGTCCACATGGTCGCTGTGGTTGTCGCTGCGGCTGCGCATGGCCAGCACGATGCTCACCGCGGTCATCGCGAAGGCGATCACGATCGCGGTCAACACCAGCGCCTGCGGCAGCGGGTCGGTGTAGTTGCCCAGGTGGCTGTCCACGCCGTCCTGCAGTACCGGCGCCTTGCCCAGCACCACGCGGCCACCGGCGAAGATCAGCAGGTTGGTCGCATAGGACAGGAAGGTCATGCCGAGGATCACATCGAAGCTGCGCGCACGCAGCAGCAGGTAGATGCCGATGGCGGTCAGCACGCCGATCGCGGTAGCCAGGGCCAGTTCCATCAATGCATCTCCCCGGTGCGTGCCGAGCGGCGTTGCAGGTCGATCTCACCCTTGCGGGCGGTACGGGTACGCGATGGCTTGATCGTGCCCATCATCGACAGCATCAGCATGGCACCGCCGAACACCACCAGATAGACGCCGATGTCAAAACCAATCGCACTGGCCAGCGGCACGTCGCCGATCAGCGGCAGGTGCAGGTCGAGGTGGCCGCTGGTCAGGAACGGCACGCCGAACAGCATCGACGCGCTGCCGCTGAGCAGGGCGATCAGCAGGCCCATGCCGATGCAGCGGATGTAGTCGAAGCCGAAGCGCGACTCCACCGACGCGGTGCCCTGGATCACGTACTGGATCAGCAGCGGCACCGCCAGCACCAGGCCGGCGATGAAGCCGCCACCCGGCGCGTTGTGGCCGCGCAGGAACAGGAAGATCGACACGGTCAGGGTCAGCGGGAACATGATCTGGGCCAGGTCGGCCGGCACCGGCAGCTTGATCGGCGGGCCGGGCATGATCTGCTCCGGCGCCATCCGCGTGCGCCGCAGCAGGGCATGCACCACCAGCGCGGCGATGCCGAACACGGTGATCTCGCCGAAGGTATCGAAGCCGCGGAAGTCGACCAGGATCACGTTGACCACGTTCTGGCCATAGGCCTCGGGCAGGGCACGGGCGAGCAGCTCGCCGGCCATGGTGTTCGGCGGCAGGGTCATCGCGGAATAGGCCAAGGCGCCAAGTCCGGCACCGGCGATGATCGCGATCACCGCGTCACGGCGCTTGCGCCAGCGCGGCCGCTCCGGCCCGGACTGCGCAGGCAGGTAGTTCATGCCCAGCAGCATCAGCACCAGGGTCACCATCTCCACCAGCAGCTGGGTCAGGGCCAGGTCCGGCGCGGACAGGAACACGAAGGTCAGCGCCACCATCAGGCCGACGCCGCCGACCAGCAGCACCGCCAGCAGGCGCTGCTTGTAGATACGCAGGGTAGCCACCGCGCAGGCCATCATCACCAGCCACAGCGCCCAGCCCAGCAGCGGGATCGGCTGTGGCCTGGTCCAGTTCGGCGAGGCGGGGTTGGCCACGAACGGCGCGGCGGCGGCCACGATCGCCACCAGCACCAGGCCCAGCAGCATGCGCTGAAGGCTGCCGTTGGCGATGCCGTTGGTCAGGCGCATGGCCAGTGCGGAGATCGCGTCCAGCTGCGCATGGAACACATTGCGGCCAGTGCTGACGTTGGTCACGGCGTGCAGGTTGATCAGCTTGCGCAGGCCGAAGTACAGCGCCACGCCGCCGATCACGCCGATCGCGCTCATCGCCAGCGGCAGGTTGAAGCCGTGCCATACCGCCAGGCTGTACTCGGGCATGGCGTCGCCGAGGATCGAGGCGGCAGCGGCGTGCAGCACCGGCGCTACGGTCAGTGCCGGTGCCACGCCCACCGCCACGCAGATCACCACCAGCAGTTCCACCGGCACCTTCATCCAGCGCGGCGGTTCGTGGGGCACGCGGTCCAGGTCGTGCGGGCCGGGGCCGAAGAAGGTGTCGTGCACGAAGCGCAGGCTGTACGCCACCCCGAATACGCCCGCCAGCAACGCTGCGATCGACACCGCCGTGCGCATGATTCCCGGGCCGCCGGCCGTGATCGCTTCGGCGAACAGCATTTCCTTGGACAGGAAGCCATTGAGCAGGGGGATGCCAGCCATCGCCAGCGAGGCGATGATCGCCAGCGCGCTGGTGAACGGCATCAGCCTGCGCAGGCCTCCCAGCTTGCGCATGTCTCGGGTACCGGTCTCGTGGTCGATGATGCCGGCGGCCATGAACAGCGAGGCCTTGAAGGTGGCGTGGTTGAGGATGTGGAACACGCCGGCCACCACCGCCATCGGCGTGGACAGGCCGAACAGCAGGGTGATCAGGCCCAGGTGGGAAATGGTCGAGTACGCCAGCAGGCCCTTCAGGTCATGCTGGAAGATCGCATTCCAGGCGCCGATCAGCAGGGTCAGTGCGCCGATGCCGCTGACCGTGTAGAAGAACAGGTCGCTGCCGGCCAGTGCCGGATGCAGGCGCGCCAGCAGGAACACGCCGGCCTTCACCATGGTGGCCGAGTGCAGGTAGGCCGAGACCGGGGTCGGCGCCGCCATCGCGTGCGGCAGCCAGAAGTGGAACGGGAACTGCGCGCTCTTGGTGAAGATGCCGGCCAGTACCAGGAACAGGGCGTAGGGGTACAGCGCGCTGGCGCGGATCTGCTCGCCAGCGGCCAGCACCACGTCCAGGTCGAAGCTGCCGACGATGCGGCCGATCAGCAGCACGCCACCGAGCAGGGCCAGGCCACCGCCACCGGTGATCACCAGCGCCATGCGTGCGCCTTCGCGGGCGTCCTGGCGGTGCGACCAGAAGCCGATCAGCAGGAACGAACTGATGCTGGTCATTTCCCAGAAGATCATCAGCAACAGCAGGTTGCCCGACAGCACCATGCCCAGCATGGCGCCCATGAACAGCAGCAGGTAGCAGTAGAAGCGGTGCGCGTTGTCCTGCTGGCTCAGGTAGTAGCGCGCATACAGCACCACCAGCGCGCCGATGCCGAGCACCAGCCCGGCGAACATCCAGGCCAGCCCGTCCAGTCGCAGGGTGAAGTCCAGCCCGAGCTGCGGCAGCCAGGGCACCAGGGTGCGGACCACCTGGCCATCGAGCACCGACGGGGTCAGCCAGCCGAGGATGGCCAGCCCGCCCAACGGCGCCAGCGCCGCCAGCCAGGCAGCAGTCGAGCGCGAACTACGGGGGAAGGCCGCAACAGCCGCTGCCATCAGGAACGGCAGGGCCAGCAGCAGGGGCAGGCTGGGGAGCATGCAGGGAATCCATGATTCACGAGCAGGTCAGGGAGGATAACAGGCTGCGAAATGTCGCCGAAACCCATCGAACAGCGATCAATTGCATGTAACGTTCGCTGATTCATTTTTTCTGCGATGCAACATCACATTCCTGCATCCCTTCCCTGGCTGCCCTCGGGGGACACCCTACGCCCACGCAGGGAGACCGCAGGCCCTGTCGCACAGGGGCTGCCGTCGACGGGCGGGCAATGGGGAGCGGATCACCGGCGCAGGCTGGCAGGGCTCCCGTGGACTACGGGTGACGGAATCCGCCCGTTCAGGAAACGACGGCCGCTGTCGGCCGCCGCCAGGTCAGTAGCGCCAGTCCAGCTTGCGGTAGAACTTGGCCATCACCCAGGCCGGGCCGATCAGCAGGTAGGTCAGGTCGGTCAGGAAGCTGGGCTTGCGGCCCTCGAATTTGTGGCCGACGAACTGCGCGATCCAGGCCACCACGAACACGCCCACCGCCAGCCAGCGCAGGGCCTGCAGGCCGATCTCGGCCTCCAGCAGCCGGCACAGGCAGCCGAACACGAAGAACTGGATGAGCATGCCGATGCCCAGCGGGCGCGACAGCTTGTTGTAGAAGCACCACGCGCTGAACATCGCCAACGCCGACCAGATGCCGTACTGGAACCAGGTGATCAGCGGCGGCAGGCACCACAGCAGGGCCACCACCGACCACAGGATCGCCGGGACCGCCACCACGTGGATGCGCTGGTTGATCACATTGCGGTGGTCGTCGGAGTAGCTGGCGAAATAGCGGTCGATCGGCCGCGCAAGCTGGGTGGATGTCTGCATGCTGCGTCGCTTCCTCGGGCAACGGTAGTGCCGGCCGCTGGCCGGCACTCCAGAGCATAGCCGAGTTCGCGAGGTTGCCGGCCAGCGGCCGGCACTACCGCGATCAGAGCGCCCCCCGCCTTTCCGGCCGGGGGGACGCGGGGGGATCAGTCGACGCTGATCCCGGCCAGGCGCTGCAGCGCCTCGGCGTACTTGGCGCGGGTGCGCTCGATGATCTCGGCCGGGATGCTCGGGCCCGGGGCGGTCTTGCCCCAGTCCAGCGTCTCCAGGTAATCGCGCACGAACTGCTTGTCGTAGCTCGGCGGGCTGGTGCCCACTTCGTATTCGTCGGCCGGCCAGTAACGGGAGGAATCCGGCGTCAGCATCTCGTCCATGATGTACAGGCGGCCATCGGCGTCGGTACCGAACTCGAACTTGGTATCGGCCAGGATGATGCCGCGCTCGCGGGCGTAATCGGCCGCGAACTTGTAGATGCGCAGGGTGGCGTCGCGCACGCGCTCGGCCAGTTCCGCACCGACCTGCTTCACCATCGCATCGAAATCGATGTTCTCGTCATGGTCGCCGACGGCGGCCTTGGTCGAGGGGGTGAAGATCGGCTCCGGCAGCTGCTCGGCCTGGCGCAGGCCGTCGGGCAGGTCGATGCCGCTGACCTTGCCGGTGCGCTGGTAGTCCTTCCAGCCGCTGCCGATCAGGTAGCCGCGGGCGATCGCTTCCACCGGCACCGGCTTCAGCTTGCGGGTGACCACCGCACGCTTGGCGTACAGGGCTGGGTCCACGCCTTCGGGCAGCACGCTGGCCACGTCGATGCCGGTCAGGTGGTTGGGCATCAGGTGCGCGGTCTTGGCGAACCAGAAGTTGGAGACCTGGCAGAGCATCTCGCCCTTGCCCGGAATCGGGTCAGGCAGGACCACGTCGAACGCCGACAGGCGATCGGTGGCGACCATCAGCAGGTACTCGCCCGGCGGGGTTCCGGCTGGCAGCCGCTCGCGCGGGATATCGAACACATCACGCACCTTGCCGCGATGGCGCAAGGGCAGGCCGGGGAGATCGGATTGCAACAGCGTGGTTGGCACGGGCACTCCTGGGGCGTTGTCGATACGGCTGCTGCCCAACGGACCCGGCGGGCCCGCTGACCAGCGGGCGGCCTAGTGTAAAGCGGTCCGGGCCCGCTGTGACGTAAAATGAGCGTCCATTTCGTCGGTCGACCCCGGAGCGCCATGCGCTGGTACGGAAAACTGCTCGGATTCATCGCCGGCGCCCTGCTGTTCCGGCCCAATCCGCTGTTCGGCGCGGTGGTCGGCCTGTTGATCGGCCACGCCTTCGATTCGGACTGGTTCCGCCTGAACAAGGAGAACCCGTACCGGGAGCTGGGGCTGACCTCCGAGGCCACCGATGCCGAGGTCGAGCGCGCCTACCGCAAGCTGATCTCGCAGTACCACCCCGACAAGCTGGGCGGTGCCGCCCCCGAGCTGCAGCAGCAGGCCGAGCAGAAGTCGCGGCGGATCAATGCCGCCTACGACCGCATCAAGACCCTGCGCAAGCGCTGATTCCAGAGTCCCGCCTGCGGGCGGGAGAACCTTTTCCCCGTTCCGAAGGCCCCGGCCATGTCCAACTGCCTCATCGCCCCCTCCATCCTGTCCGCCAACTTCGCCCGCCTCGGCGAGGAAGTCGACAACGTCCTCGCCGCTGGCGCGGACTGGGTCCACTTCGACGTGATGGACAACCACTACGTGCCGAACCTGACCATCGGCCCGATGGTCTGCCAGGCGCTGCGCAAGCATGGCGTCACCGCGCCGATCGACGTGCACCTGATGGTCGAGCCGGTGGATCGCATCATCCCGGACTTCGCCGAGGCCGGTGCCACCTACATCAGCTTCCACCCGGAGGCGAGCCGCCACGTGCACCGCACCCTCCAGCTGATCCGCTCGCTGGGCTGCAAGCCGGGCATCGTGCTCAATCCGGCCACTCCGGTGGACATCCTCGACTGGGTGCTGGATGACCTGGACCTGGTGCTGCTGATGTCGGTCAACCCGGGCTTCGGCGGCCAGGCCTTCATCCCCTCGGCGCTGGACAAGCTGCGCGTGGTGCGCAAGATGATCGATGCCAGCGGCAAGGACATCCGCCTGGAGATCGATGGCGGCGTGAAGGCCGACAACATCGGCGAGATCGCCGCTGCCGGCGCCGACACCTTCGTCGCCGGTTCGGCCATCTTCAACGCCAGGACCAGCTACCAGGATGTGATCGCGCAGATGCGCGCCAACGTCGCTGCGGCACGCTGACAAAAAGGGGACGGAGGCGATTAAGCTCGCCTGATCCCCTCCGTCCCCTTTTCCGCCCATGGCACTGTTGAACATCCGCCCGGCCACCGTCGCCGATGCGGGACTGATCCTGCATTTCATCCGCGAGCTGGCCATCTACGAGAAGGCCGAGCATTCGGTGCAGACCGATGAGATCGGCATCGCCGAGAGCCTGTTTGGTCCCGATGCCACGGCACGCGCACTGATCTGCGAAGCCGACGGCGAGGCCATCGGCTATGCGGTGTATTTCTACAACTATTCCACCTGGCTGGGCCGCAAGGGCATCTACCTGGAAGACCTCTACGTCAGCCAGGAAAAGCGCGGTGCGGGCGCCGGCAAGGCACTGCTGAAGTACATCGCGCGCCAGGCCGTGGCCGAGGGCTGCGGCCGTTTCGAATGGTCGGTGCTGGACTGGAACACCCCGGCCATCGAGTTCTACACCGCTGCCGGTGCCAAACCGCAGGACGAGTGGACCGTGTACCGGTTGCAGGGCCAGGCGCTGCACGATTTCGCCAACGGGTGAGATGACGTGCATCCACGCTTGGCGTGGATCTACTGCTGGGCAAATAAAAAAAGCCACGCCAATCACTGGCGTGGCCTCGCTGCATGCGTGGGAGGCTGATCCTGCCTCCATCCATCGTCCCTGCTATGGCCTTCCATTCTCCAGCAACTGAATGACACCTGCGTGACATTCACCGCGGGCAAACAGCGCATTGCTAGCCTGTGCCACCCCCTCCTGGAAGTACCGCATGACCACCCCGCGCTGGCGCCTGATCCTCAATGGCAAATCCGCAGGCAACGAGGAACTGCGCGAGGCTGTCGGCCATTGGCGCGGGCAGGGCGTGCAGCTGGACGTGCGGGTGACCTGGGAGGACGGTGACGCCGAACGCTACGTGGCCGAGGCCATCGATCATGGCGTGGACGTGATCGTTGCCGCCGGTGGCGATGGCACGCTCAGCGCGGTGGCCGAAACCCTGGCGCATCGTGAGGAAGCGGCGGATGCGCTGCCCTCGCTGGCGCTGATCCCGATGGGGACCGCCAACGATTTCGCCACGGCTGCGGGTATTCCGACCGAGCCTGAGGGCGCGTTTGCGTTGATCGGACAAACCACGCCGCGTGCCATCGATCTGCTGCGCGTGGATGCCGATGGCACGCCCTGGTGGTGCGCCAACCTCGCCAGCGGTGGCTTCGGCACGCAGGTGACGGTGGAGACCGATGCCGGCCTGAAGAAGATGCTGGGCGGGCTGGCCTATGTGATCACCGGCATCGCCAAGCTGGGCCGCATCGAGCCGATCACCGCGCGGCTGTCCGGCCCGGATTTCGCGTGGGAAGGCGACTTCATCGCCCTGGGCATCGGCAATGGCCGGCAGGCCGGCGGTGGCCAGCAGTTGTGCCCGCAGGCCGTGATCGACGATGGGCTGCTGGATGTCACCGTGCTTCCGGAACTGGAAGGTGAGGTCACCGCCACGCTCGGCCAGATGCTGAAGTCGGGCACCCAGGCGGCGCTCGAACAGCTGGCCACGCGCGCGCGGCTGCCGTGGCTGCAGGTGGAGTCCGAGCGCCCGTTGACCCTCAACCTGGACGGCGAACCGGTGCAGGCCCGCCAGTTCCGCATCGCGTGCGTGCCGGGCAGGGTGCGGATGCACCTGCCGACCGGATGCCCGTTGCTGGCTGGGTAGGGGGTAGAGTCGACTGTTGGCCGACTGCTTTTCGTTCCGACGGCGTAAAACCCCGCGCTACGCGCGCAAGTCGACCAACAGTCGACTCTACCGGTCCGCGCCACCGGTCCCCGCGGCCGGCTCGGCCGTCCGGTGGTTCAGTTTCACAGGGTTCCCCTCCCGCCCCGGCTGCGATACAGTCAGGGGGTGTCCAGCCTGACGACCCCGCATACCCTTTCTTCCGCACGCCGTTGGTGGCGATGGTGGCCCGTTGCCGTCGTCCGCCCCCATAACGCTGTGTCCCGGAAGGAAAGTCGTCTTGAACTCGCACGCTCAGTTTCAGCAGCAGGCCGCTGAAGGCCACACCCATATTCCCGTCGTCCGTGAAGTGCTGTCCGACCTGGACACGCCGCTTTCGGTCTATCTGAAGCTCGCCGACGGCCCCAATACCTACCTGTTTGAATCCGTCGAAGGCGGCGAGCGCTTTGGTCGTTACTCGATCATCGGCCTGCCGGCGCGTCGCGTGTACGCCTTCCATGGCCACACGCTGACCGTGCGCGAAGACGGCCAGGTGGTGGACACCCGCGAAGTGGCCGACCCGTTCGCCGAGGTCGAGGCGCTGCGCAGCGCCCACTCGGTGCCGAAGCTGGAAGGCCTGCCGGGCTTCACCGGTGGCCTGGTCGGCTGGTTCGGTTTCGAGTGCATCGGCTACATCGAGCCGCGCCTGGCCCCGCCGGCCGGCCGCGATGAGCTGGGCACGCCGGACATCCTGCTGCTGGACTCCAACGAGCTGGCGGTGTTCGACAATCTCAAGGGCCGGCTGTACCTGATCGTGCACGCCGACCCGCGCGTCGAGGGCGCCTTCGAGCAGGCCCAGGCGCGCCTGGATGCACTGACTGCCAAGCTGCGTGCACCGGGCGCCGGCTATCCGGCGCCGCTCAACAGCGACGTGCTGGACGAGTCCGACTTCGTCTCCGGTTTCACCCGCGAAGGGTTCGTCGATGCGGTCCAGCGCAGCAAGGAATACATCCGCGCCGGTGACATCTTCCAGGTGGTGCTCAGCCAGCGCCTGAGCGTGCCGTTCAAGGCGCGCCCGGTGGATGTGTACCGCGCGCTGCGTGCACTGAACCCGTCGCCGTACATGTACTTCCTGGATGTCGGCGACCTGCAGGTGGTCGGTTCATCGCCGGAAATCCTGGTACGCCTTCAGGATGGCGAAGTCACCGTGCGCCCGATCGCCGGCACCCGCCCGCGTGGCGCCACGCCCGAGCTGGACCTGGCGCTGGAAGCCGAGCTGCTGGCAGATCCGAAGGAACGCGCCGAGCATCTGATGCTGATCGACCTCGGCCGCAACGATGCCGGCCGCGTCTCGAAGGCAGGTACCGTGGAGGTGGGCGAGCAGTTCGTGATCGAACGCTACAGCCACGTGATGCACATCGTCAGCGAAGTGACCGGGCAGCTGCAGCCGGGCCTGAGCTATGCCGACGTGCTGCGTGCCACCTTCCCGGCTGGCACGGTCAGCGGCGCGCCGAAGATCCGCGCGCTGGAAGTGATCCGCGAGCTGGAACCGATCAAGCGCAATGTCTACGCCGGCAGCATCGGCTACATCGGCTGGCATGGCGATGCCGATACCGCGATCGCGATCCGCACCGCGGTGATCAAGGATGGCCGCCTGTACGTGCAGGCCGGTGCCGGCATCGTCTACGACTCGGACCCGGACAAGGAATGGGACGAGACGATGAACAAGGGCCGCGCGCTGTTCCGCGCCGTCGCCCAGGCCGCCAAGGGCCTGTGATCCTCCCCGTGCCGTGGCCTGCGCCGCGGCACCTTCCGCTGTTCCCATTCAAGACAAGGAGTACCGCATGAAGCTGCTGAGCGCATTGCTGTGGTCGTCACTGCTGGCCACGATGGCCCCGTCTGCGTGGGCGCAGGCCAACACGATTCCCTCGCAGCCGCACCTGCTGGTGAAGGGGCAGGGCAGCCGCACGGTGATGCCGGACCGGTTCGGCCTGCAGTTGAACATCGAAGAGACCGACATGGACGCCGACGCCGCGCGCCGCCGCGTGCAGGACAACGTTGCCCGCGTGCTGGCACTGTTCAAGCAGCACAAGGCGGTGGAGGGCAGCGTGCGTGCGGACAACCTGCGGATCGGCCCGGCCACGCGCTATGAGCAGAACCGGCAGGTCTTCATCGGTACCCGCGTATCGCGCCAGCTGCGTGCCAGCTTCGCCAGCGTGAAGGCGATGCAGGATGTGCTGGGGGCGTTGAAGGCCAACGAGAACGTACAGGTGAGCAGCCTGGCGCCGACCTATTCGGGCGAAGTGGCGCTGCGCCGCGAACTCAAGGGCGAGGCAGCGGCCCAGACCCGCGAGTCCGCGCTGGGCCTGGCCAAGGCCTATGGAACAAGAGTGCGTGGCCTGTACAGCATCTCCGATGTGGCGCCGGACTTCGCCTACGGCATCCGGGCCGGGCAATGGCCGCAGCAGGGCGAGGACGGCGGGGACCTCGACAGGATCTCGGTGACCGGCAGCTACGCGCCCGCCTCCGCGCCCGCGCCCGCGCCCGCTGAGCCCGAATCCATTGAAGCCGGCCCCATCACCTACACCGAAAACGTGTACGCCATTTTCCTCATAAGCGACGGAACCTGACCATGTTGTGGATGATCGACAACTACGACAGCTTCACCTACAACCTCGTGCAGTACCTGCAGACGCTGGGCGCCGAGGTGAAGGTGGTGCGCAACGATGCGATGAGCGTGGACGAGATCGCCGCGCAGAAGCCCGAGCGCATCGTCATCTCGCCCGGCCCGTGCACGCCCAACGAAGCAGGCGTGTCGCTGGAGCTGATCCAGCGCCTGGGCCCGACCACGCCGATCCTCGGCGTCTGCCTGGGCCACCAGGGCATCGGCCAGGTCTACGGCGGCACGGTCATCCGTGCCGGCAACATCATGCACGGCAAGACCTCGCCGATCCGCCATGAAGGCAAGGGCGTGTTCGCCGGCCTGCCGGACCGCTACCAGGCCACCCGCTACCACTCGCTGGTGGTGGACAAGAACAGCCTGCCCGATGTGCTGGAAGTGACCGCCTGGACCGAGAACGACGACGGCTCGATCGAAGAAATCATGGGCCTGCGCCACCGCCAGTTCCCGGTGGAAGGCGTGCAGTTCCATCCCGAATCCATCCTCACCGAACACGGCCACGCCCTGCTGCGCAATTTCCTGCAGCGTCCGGCGGCCTGATCCAAGGAGCATTCCCATGAGCTTCTCCCCCCAGGAAGCCCTGCATCGCACCATCGAACACCGCGAAATCTTTTTCGACGAAATGGTCGACCTGATGCGGCAGATCATGCGCGGCGACGTCTCGCCGATGATGACCGCGGCGATCCTGACCGGGCTGCGCGTGAAGAAGGAGACCGTGGACGAAATCGCCGCGGCGGCCGCCGTGATGCGTGAATTCGCCCGGCCAGTGCCGGTGGCCGATACCTCCAACCTGGTTGATATCGTCGGTACCGGTGGCGATGGCTCGCACACCTTCAACATCTCCACCTGCTCGATGTTCGTCGCGGCCGCCGCCGGCGCGCGCGTGGCCAAGCATGGCAACCGCAGCGTGTCTTCCAAGTCCGGCAGTGCCGACGCGCTGGAAGCGCTGGGCGCGGTGATCGAACTGCAGCCGGATCAGGTGGCCGCCGCCATCGAGCAGACCGGCATCGGTTTCATGTTCGCGCCGATCCACCATCCTTCGATGAAGGTCGTTGCGCCGGTACGCCGCGAGATGGGCGTGCGCACCATCTTCAACATCCTCGGCCCGCTGACCAATCCGGCCAGCGCGCCGTCGGTGCTGATGGGCGTGTTCCATCCCGATCTGGTGGGCATCCAGGCCCGCGTGCTGCGCGAGCTGGGCACCGAGCGCGCCATGGTGGTCTGGGGCCGCGACAACATGGACGAGATCTCGCTGGGTGCCGGCACGCTGGTGGGCGAACTGCGCGACGGCAAGGTGCGCGAGTACGAGATCCACCCGGAGGACTTCGGCATCGCCATGTCGGCCAGCCGCAACCTGCGCGTGGACAGCCCGGAGCAGTCCATCCAGATGCTGCGCGCGGTACTGGACAATGAGCCCGGCCCGGCGCTGGACATCGTTGCGTTGAATGCCGGCGCCGCGCTGTACGTTGCCGGCGTGGCCAGCGACATCGGCGACGGCCTGGCCCGCGCCCGTGCCGCCATCGCCAACGGCAGTGCCCGCCAGCGCCTGCAGCAGTATGTTGAGACCACCCGTGCGCTGGTTGCCTGAGCGCGCGGTTCAGCCTGACCCCGTCGATGGCCGATAATGGCCGTCCTCACCGCCCCCGCACCGAACCGAAGACGATGAGCGACATCCTGCAGACGATCCTGGCCCGCAAGGCCGAAGAAGTGGCCCAGCGCCGCGCCCAGCGCCCGCTCGAGGCGCTGCAGGCCGCCGTGGCCGGCGCCCCGCCGGTACGTGGCTTTGTGCGCGCCTTGCAGGCGGCGGTGGCCAACGGCGATCCAGCGGTGATCGCCGAGGTGAAGAAGGCCAGCCCGTCCAAGGGCGTCATCCGCCCGGACTTCCGCCCGGCCGACATCGCCGTCAGCTACGAGTTCGGCGGCGCCAGCTGCCTGTCGGTGCTGACCGACGTGGACTTCTTCCAGGGCGCCGACGCCTACCTGCAGCAGGCGCGCGAGGCGTGCACGCTGCCGGTGCTGCGCAAGGACTTCGTCATCGACGCCTACCAGGTGTACGAGGCACGCGTGCTGGGCGCCGACTGCATCCTGCTGATCGTCGCCGCGCTGGACGACACCCAGCTGGCCACGCTGTCCGAACTGGCGCTGTCGCTGGGCATGGACGTGCTGGTGGAAGTGCACGACATCGACGAGCTGGAGCGTGCGCTGCAGGTGCCGGCGCCGATGATCGGCATCAACAACCGCAACCTGCGCACGTTCGAAGTGTCGCTGCAGACCACGCTGGACATGCAGAACGCGGTGCCGCGTGACCGCCTGCTGGTCACCGAGAGCGGCATCCTTGGCCCGCAGGACGTGGCGCTGATGCGTGACGCCGGCATCCATGCCTTCCTCGTCGGCGAAGCCTTCATGCGCGTGGAAGAGCCGGGCGAGGGCCTGCGTCAGCTATTCTTCGCGGCATGACAACGCACTATCCAACGCCGCGCGAGGATGCGCCGCTGGTGGTCTTCGACTTCGACCACACCCTGTACGACGGCGATTCGGGCACCCACCTGTTCGCCTCGCTGATCAAGCGCAACCCGCTGCGCATGCTGGCGGCGCTGCTGGTCACGCCGATCGCCGGGCCGATGGTGGCGATGCTGCCGACCCGTCGCGCGGGCATCTCGGTCTATGTGTGGATCGGCAGCTTCGGCCTGCACCGTGCGCGTGACTTCAACAAGGTGATCGACGCCTATGTGCTGCGCAACCAGGCGCAGATGCGCGCCAAGCTGCTGCCGCAGGCGCTGGAGGTGTTCGCCGCGCACCGCGCCAAGGGTGACCGCGTGGTGGTTGCCACAGGTGCGCCGCCGGAGCTGGCGCGCGCGATCCTGGCTTTCGTGGCCCACCAGGACGTACCGGTGATCGGCACCGAGGTCGGCCCACGGCTGGGCGGCGTCGGCCCGACCCGCCACTGCCACAATGAAGAGAAGATGCGCATGCTGCGCGAGCGCGGCTACGGCGACATCGATATCGCCTATTCCGACAGCACCGCCGACCTGCCGCTGCTGCTGGCAGCCAAGGCGCCGGTAGTGGTGAACCCGAAGCCGGGCCGGGTGGCGTTCTTCCGCCGCGTGCTGCCGGCGGGCACCCGCATCCTCAACTGGGGTTGCGTGGACCGGGGCGGCGACAAGGCCTGATCCCGCCGCACGGTGATGGATCTGCCGGCCAGCGGCCGGCACTACCCCTCTCCGTCGCGGTTGTGCCGGCGCTTCTCTGTCCCGGTAGTGCCGGCCGCTGGCCGGCAAACGCTCAGCGGTACAGGTGCCCGTACACCGCGTGGCCAATCTGGAACAGGCTGATCCCCAGCACCAGCACGCCGACGGCCACCAGCACCCAGCGCTCCTTCACCCGCTTGACCAGGATGGCGGCTACCGGCGCGGCCATCATGCCGCCGATCAGCAGGCCGGCGACGATCTGCAGGTGCTGCACCCCCATCGACAGCAGGAAGGTCGCCGACACCGTCAGCGTGACCACGAACTCCGCCGCATTGACCGTGCCGATCGTGGTGCGCGCCTGGCCACCCCGGGCGAGCAGGGTGGACGTGGCGATCGGCCCCCAGCCGCCGCCACCGCTGGCGTCGAGCAGGCCCGCGAAGAAGCCCAGCACCGGTACCCGGCGGATCTCGCCCTTGGGCATCCAGCGTCCGGCCGCGCGGGCGAGGATGATGATCGCCAGCACCAGCAGGTACAGGTAGATCAGTGGCCGGATGATCTCGCCCGGGATCTGCGTGAGCACGTACGCGCCCACGGCACCGCCCACCGCGCCAGGCAGGGCCAGGCGCAGGAACAGGCGCTTATCGACATTTCCGGCTGCGAGGTGCGACACACCCGAGGCGCCAGTGGTGAACACTTCAGCGGTGTGGATGCTGGCGCTGACCTGCGCCGGGGGCAGGCCCATGCTCAGCATCACCGACGAAGACACCAGGCCGAACGCCATGCCCAGCGCGCCGTCGACCAGCTGTGCGCCCAGGCCGATGAGGATGAACCACCAGAATTCGCTGCTCAGTTCCATGCCCCGAGCCTAGCGCGCGAAGGAGTGCGGACCAAGGTCCGCACCCACCGGGTGCTCAACGGTCAACGGGTGCCGTACAGCACCACGGTCTTGCCACGGGCATGCAGCAGGCCGTCGGTCTGCAGCTTCTTCAGCACGCGGCCGGCCATTTCCCGCGAGCAGCCGACCAGGCGTGCCAGCTCCTGGCGGGAGACGCGCAGCTGGCTGCCCTGCGGATGGCTCATCGCCTCCGGTTCCTGCGCCAGGTCGTGCAGGGTGCGCACGATCCGGTCGGTAACGTCCAGGAATGCCAGGCGGCTGGCCTTGCGGCTGGTGTCGAGCAGGCGCTTGGAGATCTGCTGGCCCAGCGCGTACAGCAGGCGCGGGGCGTCGGCCGACAGCGGGCCGAGGAACAGCTGATGCAGGCGCTCGTAGCTGATTTCAGCCAGCTCGCAGGCGGTACGGGTCCGCAGGATCACCTCGCGGCGGTCCGATTCGACGAACAGGCCCATCTCGCCGACGAACTCGCCGGCACCGAAGTAGCCCAGCACAAGCTCGCGATCGTCATCTTCCTCGGCCATGATCGAAACCGAGCCGCTGATGACGTAATACAGGGTTCCCGCCGGGTCACCGGGTCGGAAGACGTCGGTACGGGTGGGATATCGCCGCCTGTGGCTGTGCGCCAGGAAACGATCGATTGTGGCGATATCCAGGGCCAGTGGACTGCTAGCTAGGCGCACGGTTGACACGATAGGGGCGCTCCCTCTGCGCATGAACGGATTCACGGGGTCGATAGCGGAGCTTAACCAGCGCAATTGTTAAGGGCAAACAGTGTGCCAGAACTCTTGCGTCTTCACGTTCCCCCCGGGGGCAGTTTGCCCCATAATTCCCCCTTTCCCTTCTTACACAGGAATCGACCGCCGTGGTCAAGCCGTTGCCTCGCCTGAGGCTGCAGGGTTTCAACAACCTCACCAAGGCGCTGAGCTTCAACATCTATGACGTGTGTTACGCGCGCACCGAAGAGGAGCGTCAGCGTTACATTGAATACATCGATGAAGAGTACAACGCCGACAGGCTGACTCAAATCTTGACCGATGTCGCCGAGATCATCGGCGCCAACATCCTGAACGTGGCCCGCCAGGACTACGACCCGCAGGGTGCCTCGGTGACCATCCTGATCTCCGAAGAGCCGGTGATCGACAAGAAGCAGGCCGGCAAGGAACTGATTCCCGACGCCGTGGTCGCGCACATGGACAAGAGCCACATCACTGTCCATACCTACCCGGAAACCCATCCGCAGGAAGGCATCGCGACGTTCCGCGCGGACATCGACGTGGCCACCTGTGGCGTCATTTCGCCGCTGAAGGCCCTGAACTACCTGATCGAGAGCCTGGAATCGGACATCGTGATCATGGACTACCGTGTCCGTGGCTTCACCCGCGATGTGAAGGGCAAGAAGCATTACATCGATCACAAGATCAACTCGATCCAGAACTTCCTGGCCAAGAACATCAAGTCGCGTTACGAGATGTTCGACGTCAACGTCTACCAGGAAAACATCTTCCACACGAAGATGCACCTGAAGGACTTCGACCTGGACCAGTACCTGTTCGAGGAAAAGGCCAAGAACCTGTCGTTCAAGGAACGCATGAAGATCGAAGCGCTGCTCAAGCGCGAGATCGAAGAGCTGTTCCACGGCCGGAACCTGTCCGAGTAAGCCCCATGTGCGATGCCCGCAGGCATCGCCGCCCAGGCGGGACGACCCGCCCCGTGGAACCAGTGCCTCGCACGCGTTACGGTTCCACGGTGATGTACCGACCCACGGCCCGGTGTGAAAACACCGGGCCGTTTTGTTTTTCCCAAAAAGGTAAGGAGCCCCCACCCATGCCCTGGATCTATCTGCTGCTGGCCGGCCTGTTCGAGATCGGTTTCGCCCTCGGAATGAAGTACTCCGAAGGCTTCAGCAAACCCCTGCCCACCGTTGCCACGGTGGTGTCCGCCCTGATCAGCCTGTACCTGATGAGCCAGGCGATGAAGAGCATCCCGGTCGGCACCGCCTACGCGATCTGGACCGGCATCGGCGCCATGGGCGTGGCGGTGCTGGGCATCTATCTGTTCAACGACAGTGCGTCGCCGGCCCGCTTGGCCTGCGTGGGCCTGATCGTAGCCGGTGTGATCGGCCTGAAGCTGGTCTCGCCCAACTGATTGATGGCCCGACCAACGGTCGGGCCCCACCGTCGCCCCCGCACCTCCTGGTAGGCCCGCACCGTTGGTGCGGGCGACCCTTCAAATGCGGTAGGCGATGGTCTTCATCACCCTGGAAGCCAGCGCCATCGCGCCCGGGATCGGGAACGGCAGGCGGCGTGCGCCGGCCTGTTCGGCGTGCTCCGCATGGCGGGCCTCGTCTTCCTTCATCACCTGGATGACCGCGCGGCTGCGCAGATCGCCGGCCGGCAGGTCGACCAGGTGCTCGTCCAGATGGGCTTCCACCTGGCGCTCGGTTTCAACCACGAAGCCCAGGTTCCAGCCGTCGCCGCGCAGACCCGCCAGGGTGCCGATGGTGTAGCTGCCGGCGTACCACAGCGGATTGAACAGGCTCGGGCGGCTGTCCAGTTCATCCAGCCGGGTCGCGCACCAGGCCAGGTGATCGGTCTCTTCCTGGGCCGCTTCCAGCAGGTGTTCACGGGTGGCCGGGTCGCGGGCCACGGCCGCCTGGCCGAAGTACAGGCCCTGTGCGCAGACCTCGCCGACATGGTTGATCCGCATCAGCCCCGCGGCGTGGCGGCGCTCGGCGCGGCCCATGCCCGGCTCGCCGGTGCCTGCGGCCGGGTAGGGGCGGGCCGCCGGAGGGTTGCCGAACACCGTGTCCAGGGCGCGCTGCGCCTCGGTCAGCAGGTGGTCCAGCGGGGTGGTCTGGCGGAGCACGGTCATGGCGGCACGCGGTGGGGCGGGAGACCCGCCGATTCTCGCCCGCCCCCGCTCCCCTGCCAACCCGGGGCAGGGCCAGCTTGCACCGAGGGCGTGACCTGCGTACAATCCCGCCTCTTGCGCTTCACCTTTCACAACGCGTGGCAGAGTTCCGGCGAGTCCTTCGCCGCAATGAGCCCGACCTAACCTAGAGTTCTTCATGAGCACTTTCACTGCCAAGAACGAGACCGTCCAGCGCGACTGGTACCTCGTCGACGCCGAGGGCAAGACCCTGGGCCGTCTCGCCACCGAGCTGGCCCGCCGTCTGCGCGGCAAGCACAAGCCGGTCTACACCCCCCACGTTGATACCGGCGACTACCTGGTCGTCATCAATGCAGAAAAGATTGCCGTCACCGGCAAGAAGCTGCAGGACAAGATGTATCACCGTTTCACCGGCTACATCGGCAACCTGAAGACCGAATCCCTGGCCCAGGCGCTGGAGCGCCACCCGGAGCGCGTGATCGAGATCGCCGTGAAGGGCATGCTGCCGAAGGGCCCGCTGGGTCGCCAGATGTACCGCAAGCTCAAGGTCTACGCCGGCACTGAGCATCCGCACGCCGCACAGCAGCCGCAGGTTCTGGATATCTAATCATGGCTATCACTCAAAACTACGGCACTGGCCGCCGCAAGTCCTCCACCGCTCGCGTGTTCCTGCGCAAGGGTTCGGGCAACATCACCGTCAATGGTCGTCCGCTGGACGAGTTCTTCGGTCGTGAGACCGCGCGCATGATCGTGCGCCAGCCGCTCGAGCTGACCAAGAACACCGAAAGCTTCGACATCCTGGTCACCGCCGCTGGCGGCGGCACCACCGGCCAGGCCGGTGCGATCCGCCTGGGCATCGCCCGTGCGCTGGTCGAGTACGACGAAACCCTGAAGTCCGAGCTGCGCAAGGCCGGCTTCATGACCCGTGACGCCCGTGAAGTCGAGCGTAAGAAGGTCGGTCTGCACAAGGCCCGCCGCGCCACCCAGTTCTCCAAGCGCTGATTTACCGCGCCTGGTTGGGCTCCTGCGGGAGCCCGCTGGTTGGAAAAGCAAAAGCCCGGCTTCGGCCGGGCTTTTGTTGTTTTGGAGTCAGGCATTTCGTGGTTGCCGGCCAGCGGCCGGCACTACCCGGGGTTTCGCATCTCGGAAGGGGTGGGGTCAGAGCCTTTTCCTTTGGAAAAGGATCCGACCCCGGGCCTCTCTCTGGAGAAGAGCCCCCTTGATGTTCAAGGGGGCGCGCCGACAGGCGCGGGGATAAGGTGGGATGCGCGACCAAATTAAAAACAAAAGGCCAGATCTTTCGATCTGGCCTTTTGTTTTTAATTTGGCTGCCCCGGATGGATTCGAACCACCGAATGCCTGAGTCAGAGTCAGGTGCCTTACCGCTTGGCGACGGGGCAAAACGTGCAACTATTTTCTCACTTTTCACACTGAAAAACAACTTGATTTTCAGTGTGGTGGCTATGGGTGGACTCGAACCACCGACCCCAGCATTATGAGTGCTGTGCTCTAACCGGCTGAGCTACATAGCCTTGGTGAGCCCGCTATTCTGCGGATGTGTATCGACCCTGTCAACACTTTTGTGTCGTGCTTGTGGGCCGACAGAGGGCATGGGATAGTCCCGACCAGTAGATTTTCTTAGGAGTCCGCATCGTGATCGATCCGGACGGCTATCGACCGAACGTCGGCATCGTGCTGATGCGGCAGGACGGCCAGGTGTTCTGGGCACGACGCGTGCGCCGGGATGGCTGGCAGTTCCCGCAGGGTGGCATGAACACCGACGAGACGCCTGTCGAGGCCATGTATCGTGAACTGCAGGAAGAGACCGGCCTGCTGCCTGAGCATGTGGAAGTGCTCGGGGCCACGCCCGGCTGGCTGCGCTACAAGCTGCCGGCGCGGGCCATCCGCCGCAACGAGCGGCAGGTCTGCATCGGCCAGAAACAGGTCTGGTTCCTGCTGCGCCTGACCGGCGACGAATCCCACGTGACGCTGGACCACACCGACTCGCCCGAGTTCGACCACTGGCGCTGGGTCGACTTCTGGTACCCGGTAGAGCACGTGGTGATGTTCAAACGCGGCGTCTATGCGCGTGCCCTGCGACACCTGGCGCCACTGGCGCGTGGCGTGGCCGGGCAGGGCGTCACCGCCATGCCCAAGAGCGCCGCCGAGGCCTGGATGCCGGGCCACA
This sequence comes from Stenotrophomonas muris, assembly GCF_052751275.1. NCBI lineage: Bacteria > Pseudomonadati > Pseudomonadota > Gammaproteobacteria > Lysobacterales > Lysobacteraceae > Stenotrophomonas > Stenotrophomonas muris. The sequence goes on from NZ_CP199879.1 coordinate 4,153,776, forward strand.
CCGCCGGGCACGATCGCCCGCGCAAGCGCCCGCGGACCCGAGGGTACTGGCCGAAGAAGGTCACGGGCGACGGCCCGGCCAGCTGACCGGCTGAACGGTATCGAGAATGGTTCAGGTCTCTGATTGACAACCATTCTCGTTTCCATTGGAATAGCCACCAGGCCGCTTGTGGCCTGTCAGCCCGGTTCCCGCCTGTGTACGTCTGCATCTGCAACGGAGTCACCGACCACCAGATCCGCGAAGCCGCCAGCCATGGCGTCAGCACGGTGGCCGAACTGACCATGCGTACCGGTTGTGGTGCCACCTGCGGTTCCTGCCTGGACATGGCCGGCGACCTGCTGGCCAAGGCACGTGCGACCCACGATCTGCCGCTGCCGGTATTGGGCCTGGCGCAGGTCGCCTGATCGCCTGATCGCCTGATCGCCTTTTCGCGGCGCGTTGACGCCGCGCTTTCGCATCCTTCACCTTCGGCCGCGCAGGCCAATGCGCACGATTCGCGTTCCTTCACGAGCGCACGCGAGGCGTTAAAGTGCCTGCGTTTTCAGCGTGCAGGAGCACCCCCATGAAGGGCGACACCAAGGTCATCGAATTCCTCAACAAGGTCCTCTACAACGAGCTGACCGCGATCAACCAGTACTTCCTGCACGCCAAGATGCTGAAGAACTGGGGCATCAAGGAACTGGCCGAACACGAGTACAAGGAATCGATCGACGAGATGAAGCATGCCGACATGCTCGCCGACCGCATCCTGTTCCTTGAAGGCCTGCCGAATTTCCAGGCGTTGGGCAAGCTGCGCATCGGCGAGAACCCGACCGAGATCCTGCAGTGCGACCTGTCGCTGGAACGCGATGGCGTGGTCACCCTGCGCGAGGCCGTGGCCTATTCCGATTCGGTTGGCGACTACGTCAGCCGCCAGCTGTTCGTGAAGATCCTCGATTCGGAAGAGGAGCACATCGACTGGCTGGAAACCCAGCTGGACCTGATCGAGCGTATCGGCGAGCCGAAGTACCTGCTGAGCAAGCTGGAAGAGTGAGTCAGCCGCCCTGGCCGGCGCGGTGCTGTGCCAGGTAGCCCGTCAGTGCAACACGCGCCCGGGCGAATTCCGCAACCAGCAGCGCCACCGCCACCGCGGGGCGCTGCAGGCTGCCACTACGGGCTTCGTGCTCGATCCGCTGCGCGATCGCCGACAGCGACAATGCGCCGACGTTTGCACTCGATGACTTCAGGCTGTGCGCTGTGGCCTGCAAGCGCAGCTCATCGCCGTTCTGCGCGGCCAGCTGCAACTGCTGCACCATCACCGGCGCATCTTCAAGAAAGACCATGACGATCTGGGTGGCAGCGTCGCCGATCACGGTGTGCAGTTCATCCAGCACGTCGCGGTCGATCACCGGTTTCGGCGCGGCTTGGCTTGTCGTCTCCTGTAGAGCCGAGCCATGCTCGGCTGATGGTGTGGGAGTGCCACTGGCCGTCAGCCGAGCATGGCTCGGCTCTACAGACGGCTCCACAGAAAGTTGTCCAGGTGATGCAGCTTTGCCGCCACCCCAACGCAGCAGCAGCGCATGCAGCGTGGCGCGCGCGATCGGCTTGGACAGGTAATCGTCCATGCCCGCCTGCAGGCAGCGCTCGCGGTCACCGGCCATGGCGTTGGCGGTCATGGCGATGATCGGCAGGCGGGCGCGCCCGGTCTCCACTTCTTCGGCGCGCCAGCGGCGCGTGGCGGCGTAGCCGTCCAGCACCGGCATCTGGCAATCCATCAACACGATGTCCACGCCGCCTTCGCGGAGGGCGGCCAGCGCCTGCTCGCCATCGGCGGCGTTGCGCACTTCGCACTGGAACACGCGCAGCAGTTGTTCGGCGACCATCCGGTTGACCGTATTGTCCTCCACCAGCAGCACACGCAGATGCAACGGCGGCAGCGTGGCAGCCGGTTGCTCGTTGTCCGCGCTGGCCAGCAGCGCAGCGGGGCGGGCGGGGGCGACCGGTGCAGCCAGCAGTGCATGCAGGGCCGCATCGTCGAAGTGCGGGGGCAGCTGGCGCTGGCGCTGGCGTTGTGGAAGTGCGCCCTCCTGCAGCCACAGCACCTGCAGCGCATCGTCGTCACCACGTTCACTCAGCGCCAGCTGCAGCGTGGCCTCACCGTTGCGGCGTGCGCGGGCATCGACCAGCAGCCATGCCGGTGCCGGTTGTCCGGGCCGCGCGGGAGCGCGCAGGCGCTCGACCACGGCATCCAGCTGTGCCAGCACCTGCACCTGCAGCCCATGGTGGGCGGCGATGCGCTCGATACGTGCCTGCAGCGTTGCATCGGCACTGAACAGCAGCAGCGGTGCCGGTGCGCGCGCCATCGCCGGCAGGTCGCCAGCGACCTTCAGCAGCGGGATCTCGAACCAGAAGGTTGCGCCCTGGCCCGGCGTGGAGTGCACGCCGATGTGCCCGTGCATCAGGTCGATGATGCGCTTGCAGATGGCCAGGCCCAGGCCGGTGCCGCCATAGATGCGGGTGGTGGATGCGTCGGCCTGGCTGAAGGACTGGAACAGGCGTGCCTGCAGCGCGTCGTCGATGCCGATGCCGGTATCGATGATCTCGAAGCGCAGCTGGTGCTGCGCGGCACTTTCACCCAGACGCAGCACGCGCAGCTGCACCTGGCCGCGGGCGGTGAACTTGATGGCGTTGGCCAGCAGGTTGCTCAGCACCTGGCGCAGGCGCACCGGGTCGCCGCGCACCGGCAGGCGCACCGATGGATCCAGTTGCAGGCCCAGGGCCAGGCCCTTGGCGTCGGCGGCCCGCTGCATCAGCTGTACCACGCCATCGAGCAGGTCGCGCAGGTTGAAGCTGGTGATCTCCAGTTCCAGCGCCTGCGCTTCCAGCCGGGAGTAGTCGAGGATGTCGTCGACGATGCGCAGCAGCTGTTGCGAACTGGCCGAGGCGGTGGCCAGCATCTGCCGCTGGTCTTCGCCCAGCGGCCCGCGTGCGATCAGCTCCAGCATCGGCAGGATGCCGTTGAGCGGGGTGCGGATCTCGTGGCTCATCGTGGCCAGGAACTCGCCCTTGGCCAGCACGGCCGCCTCGGCGGCCTGCTTGGCCTGCAGCAGCTGTTGCTCCAGCTGGCCCTGGCGTTCGGTGGTATGGCGAAGCTGGTCGCGTTCGGCGGCCAGCGCACTGTGCGTGCGCTGCAGCTGGGCCAGCGCATGGTTGCGCGCGCGCAGGCGCAGGCCCAACAGCAGCAGCGCGATGGCGGCCGCAGCAAGGGCAACCAGCAGCACGCCCCACAGCGGCACGTCAGAGCACCGCGTTGTGGAAGTCGAAGTTCAGGTCGCTGCCGGCCGACTGCACCATGTTGCCCTGGATGTAGTCGACGCCGCCTACCCACATCGCCGCTGCAGCCTGCGGATCCTCGATCTGCTGGCCGATGATCTGCAGTCCGGCGGCATGGGCCTGTTCGATCGTCTTGCGCAGCGCCTCGCGCGTGGCCGGATTGGAATGGCTGCTGGAGAAGCGCGCAGCCATGCGCACGAACGACAGCGGCAGCTGGGTCAGCAGTGCATCGGCCTCGCCGCTGGGTTCGAACTGGCTCAGGCAGAAGCGCACCCCTGCGCTGGCCATGCGCTGGCAGAACTGCTGCAGCGGCACGGTGTGGATCAGTGCGTCGGGCAGGCGCACGTCGATCACCAGCGCACTGCCAGGCAGGTCACGCTGCTGCAGTGATTCCAGCAGCCAGTCGGCGAAGGCATCGCGCTGCAGGGTGCGCAGCGACTGCGAGACGAACAGGCTCAGCGGCTGCGTTGCGTGCCGGTACAGATCCAGCAGGCCCAGTGCGTGGTCCATCACCTGCTGGTCGAGGTCGGCGATGCGCCCGGCGGCTTCCGCGGCGGGGATCACCTGGCCGGCCGCCAGCACCGTGCCATCGGCCTGGCGCAGGCGCAGCAGCAACTGGTATTGCGCGGTGTTGCCGCCTGCCACGGCGACGATCGGCTGGTAGGCCAGTTCCAGCTGGCCCTCCAGCAGCGCCAGGTGTTCCTGTTCGGTGACCGCCTGGCGATGCACATGGCCTGCCACGCCGGCGCTGAGCAGGCGCGCCTGCAGGGTGGTGCGCTCAACCGCTTCCAGCGCACTGCTGGCATCCTCGAAGCCCGGCGACAGCGGCGCATAACCGACCACGCCGCGCAGATGCACGGATTCGTCGTCGCGGATCACGAAGGCGCGGGCCGACAGCTGCTCGCGCAGGCTCGCGGCGATGCCTTCGAGGGCGTCCTCGTCGGCGTTGCGGGCCAGCAGCAGGAAGCTGTTGTCGTTCAGCCGCGCCAGCAGGTGCGGATGGCCGGCTTCGGCCAGGCGCTGCCCGGCCTGCACCATCAGCCGTTCAAACGCGGCATAGCCATAGCGTTCGCGCAGGCCCAGCGCACTGGCCACTTCGATGAAGAACACGCCGCCCCGGTCGCGGTGGGCGAGTGCGGTGTTGAGCTGCTGCAGCACATGGTGGCGCGTCGGCAGGCCGGTTTCCGGATTGCTGGTGGCCGGTGCGCCGGTGGCGCCCGGCAGGGTCGCGGCCTGGGCACGCGCGCGGCGGATGCGGTTGGCCACCGCTGCGATCAGGTGGCGCGGCCGGATCGGCTTGCTCAGGTAGTCGTCGGCGCCGCTGTCGAGCACTTCGAACTGGCGCTCTGGATCCGGATCGCCGCTGAGGAACACGATCGGCAGCAGCTGCAGGCCGGGCTGCTGGCGGATCAGCGCGGTCAGGCGCATGCCGTCCAGCCCGGGCAGGTGCAGATCCATCAGGATCAGGTCGGGGCGGTGCTCCTTGATCGCCTGCAGCGCGGCATCGGCATCGCTGTGCACGATCGCCTGCATGCCGGCGCCGTGCAGCACGCTCTGCGCGAACAGCGCCTGGGCGCGATCGTCTTCAACGATCAGCACGCGGTAGGGCGAGTCCGAGGGCGGCGGGGCCAGATCGTTGTTGCCGGCTTCGGCCAGTGCGATCGGGCCGGGCAGCGGCGGCGGTGCGCTGTTGACCGGCGCCGGGGCATCGGTCGCGATGGGCGGCGGGGTCGCAGCCGTCGGTGCGGCCACAGCGGGGCCTGCCGCCTCGGGCGCCCAGCGCTGCCAATGATCGGCCGGAGGGGTTTCAGCGCGTCCCGGGCGGGCGCCCGCGGGGGATTCGTTTGCGGCCATCGGTGCTCCTGGTGTTCGCGTCCATTATGCGACAAGCCGGGTGCTCAACCGGTACTGCTGTGCCCCGGCGGTGCTGCCGATGCACCGCGCGCCAGCCAGCGCACGCCCTTCCACAGCGCGCGCCAGACCAGCCACACCAGCAGCGCGCCGGCCAGGCTGCAGGCCAGCACCACCACCAGCGCGATCCACGGGTGTGCCAGGGCCAGCGCCAGGCCACCGACTACCACGGTGTCCTCGGCGGCGGAGGCGACCCAGTTGCTGGCCGGTTCCGGCGAGGTATTGAGCAGCGCGCGGGTACCGGCCTTCAGGCCGTGGCTGGCGAGGGCGACGCCGGCACCGGCGGCGAGTGCGCCGGCGCCGAGCTGACCGTCCGGCGACAGGGTAGCCGCTGCGAGGAACGCGCCGGCCGGCACGCGTGCGAGCGTCTGCACCAGGTCCCAGACCGAGTCCACGCCGGGAATCTTGTCGGCGAAGAACTCGGCGATGGCCAGCGCCGCCGACGTGCCCAGCACCCACCAGGATTCGGTGGCCTGCAGAGCGGGCGGCAGGTCGACCCAGCCGAGCAGGCCGGCAAGGCCGACGCCGAACACGGTGAGGTAGACGCGGATGCCGGCCAGCCAGGCCAGCAGGATGCCGATCACGAACAGGTGGGCTTCGGTCATGGCGATGCTCCGGCGACGGAACTGTGCAGGGGACCACACTATCGACGATGGCATGCCTGAACGCCACAGACCGTGGCCGGCCACGGCGCAGGAAACCCACCCGTCCTGTCATACACTAGCCCGTCGTTTGCCACAGGGGCCGTACCGGTGTCGCCCTCGCGATACCCCGGAAACCACCCATGACCAACCGTCCTCCCATGCGCGTGCAGGTACGCCTGCCCGGCGCGCCGCAACCGCCGGCCGACCGTCGCCGCCTGCTGGTGATCGGCGGCATCTGGCTGCTCAGCCTGGTGCTGGCGGTGCTGGGTGGCTGCTGGATGGCCACGCCACGCGATGCCCAGGGCCAGCGCCTGCAGGCTGCCGAGAAGCGCGCCGAGACGCTGCAGGCGCAGCTGACCGAGCTGCGCCAGAAGCAGGCCACGCTGGAAGCCTCCGACCGCATCAGCCGCGCCGCCAATAACGAGGTGCAGTCCTCGCTGGCCGAGCGCGATGAGGAAATCGCCGGCCTGCGCGCCGACGTTGCCTTCTATGAGCGCCTGGTGGGTTCGACCAGCCAGCGCAAGGGCCTGAACACCCATTCGATCGAGTTCAGCCCGGAAGCGGCCGGCACTTGGCAGTACACCGCCGTGCTGACCCAGAACCTCAACCGCGGCGCCATCAGCCAGGGGCAGATGCGCTTCACCGTGGAAGGCGTGAAGAACGGCAAGCTGGCCACGATCAGCTGGGATGATCTGCACCAGCGCAGCAAGGTGCCGGGACAGGATTACTCGTTCCGGTACTTCCAGCAGCTCACCGGCAGCGTGATGCTGCCGGCTGACTTCACCCCGCAACGCGTGCGGGTGACATTGGGGAGTGGTACGGGGGGTACCACCCAGGTATTCGACTGGAAACAAGCCGGTGCGCCGGCCAGCAAAGGGGAGTAGGCAGATGTTCGGAAGCAGCAAATCCAACCGTGAAGGCCAGCTGGTGGTGGATGCCCTGATCGGCAACCAGGTGGTGATCCGCGGTGATGTGGAATTCAGTGGTGGCCTGTATGTGGAAGGTCGCATCCACGGCAAGGTGATCGCCACCGAAGGCGCCAGCGGCGCGACCCTGACGGTCGCCGAGCATGGCGTGATCGAGGGTGAGATCCGGGCCCAGGTGGTGGTCATCAGCGGCCGTCTGGACGGCGATGTACACGCCACCGAGAAGGTCGAGCTGACCCCCAGCGCACGGGTCAATGGCAACGTCCATTACCAGGTGGTGGAGATGAATGCGGGCGCCCAGCTGAACGGCCGCCTGATCCATGCCAGCGCCCCGATGGCGGCCCTGCCGGCGCCGGAAGGCGATGAGGCCAATGGCGGCAAGGGCGACACCGCCGCACGCCGCAAGCTGGCCGAGGCGATGGCTTGAAAGCCATCCCCGGCACCCCCATGCTGGCACCATGAGCACGCTAGTCTCCCTGCCCGGCGCCACCCCGGTTGCCGCGCCCGATTACCAATCGCTGGAGCGCCCGCTGAACTTCACCGAGTCGGCGGCCGCCAAGGTCAAATCCCTGATCCAGGAAGAGGGCAACCCCGACCTGGCCCTGCGTGTGTACATCGAGGGCGGCGGCTGTTCGGGCTTCCAGTATGGGTTCGAGTTCGACGAGAACCGTGCCGAGGATGACCTGGCGGTACAGACCAGCGGGGTGACCCTGCTGGTCGACCCGCTGAGCCTGCAGTACCTGATGGGCGCCGAGGTGGACTACACCGAGAGCCTGACCGGTGCCCAGTTCGTGATCCGCAACCCGAACGCAAAGACCACCTGCGGCTGCGGCAGCAGCTTCAGCATGTAAAAGGCCTGTGGCCGGAATGTGCCAACCAGGGTTGGCACCTGCCAGAGCGGGTAGATCCACGCCATGCGTGGATGATCCTTCCTGCATCCACAACGGCAGATTGCGCACAGCGCCGACCTTGCCACCCGCATCGATTGGCGGCACGCTTGCAGGATGCCCAATACTCCTTCGCCGCTTTCCGGTTTCGCCTTCGTGGGTGAACCGCTGGAGCGCGCCGATGCCCTGCGCGAAGATGCCGATGCACTGGCGCGCCTGTGGCCGGGCGCGCGCATTCTCGTGCTCGATCAGGACGGCAGCGCCTTCACCGGCGATGACGATCAGCCACTGGCGCTGACCGGCGCCGACATCGGCGGCGGCCCGGGTGCCGCGATCTTCCTCGGCCTGCGCGGAGAGCAGGCGTGGTTCTCGGTTGAAGCCACCAACGTCACCATCAGCGCACCACGCCGGCTTGATCTGCGCCAGGCCGCGCTGCTGTGGTCGATGGCCGATGCGACCGCCTTCAGCTATGCCCGCGGCATGTCGTACTGGCACTCGCGCACCCGCTTCTGCGGCGTGTGCGGCGGCGCCGTGGCGTTTGCCCGTGGTGGCTTCGTCGGCCGCTGCGGGCAGTGTTCCACCGAACACTACCCGCGTGTCGACCCGGCGGTGATCGTCGCCGTGGAAAACCAGGGCCGGCTGCTGCTGGGCCGGCAGTCGAACTGGGCCCCGCGTCGCTACTCGGTGCTGGCCGGCTTCGTCGAACCCGGCGAGACCTTCGAGCAGACCGTGGTGCGCGAAGTCCATGAAGAGAGCAAGGTGCGGGTGACGGCCTGCCAGTACCTCGGTTCGCAGCCCTGGCCGTTCCCGGGTGCGCTGATGGTTGGCTTCCGCGCACAGGCGCAGGATGACCTGCCGACCGTGGACGGTGAGCTGGAAGACGCGCGCTGGTTCAGTGCCGACGAGGTCGGCGCGGCACTGGCGCGCGACGTGGAGGACGATGGCCAGGGTATCCGCCTGTCGCCGCCGATCTCGATTTCGCGCGGCCTGATCGAGCATTGGTACCGGCAGCAGAAGGGCTGAGCCGGGCCGGCTGGGGCGATTGCATTGCCGCCACCTGAACACGGCCCGGGTTACAGTGCGGGTCATCGCGGAGGGCGCCGCTGCGACAGGTAAGGTAGCGGCGCCGAGCGTTCTGTTTCGTAGGGAGACCTGCCATGTTCACCACTCTGGCCGCCGTGCTGGTGGCACTGGCCCTGGGCCATGTTGCTCCGGCCGCTGCTGCCTCGCTGCGCCGTTTCGACGGTTTCCGGCGTTGGCTGGGCTGGCTGGATGCGCGTGGTGGCAAGGCCTGGCAGGGACCGGCCGGCGTTGCCTTGGCACTGCTGCCGCCGCTGTTGCTGATGGTGCTGCTGGCGTGGCTGTTGCGCGGGGTGCTGTTCGGCCTGCCGTCGCTGCTGCTGGGCGTGGCGGTGCTGGCCTGGTGCTGGGGCCCGCGTGACCTGGACCGCGATATCGAGGCCATTATCGATGCCGATGATGCGGCGACGCGGCAGGCTGCAGTGCGCAACCTGCAGTCGGCCGGCGGCAGCCTGCGCGAGGACATTCCGTCACTGGTCGAGGCGACGGTGCTCAACGCACTGCGGCGCTGGTTCGCGGTGCTGTTCTGGTTCCTGTTGCTGGGCCCGGCTGGCGCGCTCGGGTACCGGCTGCTGGCGCTGATGGCGGAGAGCCCGATGCGCGCACGCGTGCCGGTGGAGCCGCTGGCGCTGGCGCAGCGCCTGCTGGGCTGGATCGAGTGGCCGGTGGCGCAGCTGATGGCCTTCTCGATGGCGCTGGTGGGCAATTTCGATACGGCGTGGAAGGCCTGGCGCCAGGCCCATGGCGAACGCCTGGCCGGCAACATCGGGTTCCTTGGCGCGGTGGCGCGGGCCAGCGTCAACGCCGAGCTGCGTGAGGATGCGCACGATTACACCGAGGCAGGGTTGCTGCCGGTGTGGCAGCGGTTGCCGGACCTGCGTGATGCGATGAGCTTGGTGTGGCGGATGCTGCTGCTGTGGCTGGCGGTCCTGGCATTGCTGGTGATTGCAGGCTGGGTGACGTAGTTGTTTTGCAGGGCTTGCAGCCCTGCACCTGCAGAGGCCAAAGCCAATGCCAGAGCCAAAGCGGCTCTGGATTGCTGAGGGTTGGGCGGGGCGGTGTGGGGCTGCAGGACACGCCGTAAACCCGTCCCTGGGGGCTCGATGGCGCCATCCATGGCGCCAACGGTCCTGCTGCCCCACACCGCCCCACCCCCGACAGTTTCCCGGTGACGGTGGGTCAACCGCGACTGCCGGTGGGTGTCGACCTTGGTCGACATGGTCGATCCACGCCATGCGTGGATACAGAGCGAAGCGATCCGCTTCCGCTTTTGATCTTCTCTTTCTTTTCCGTGGTGGACGCACACGGAAACTGTCCGTGGTCGGGCGGGATGGGTTTGCGGGGGTGTCCGCGGCATGGATGCCGCGGCCAAGCCTCCACGGACGGATTCACGGCGTCCCCCGCAAACCCATCCTGCCCGGCCAACCCCAAGGCTTCTGCCTTCAAACGCCGCCCACCACGAGGGGCTGCGGCCGTTGGCTGGAAACCTAGATCGGTGCCAGTGCGGTGAACGGCGCCCACGGCAGGTTGCGCAGCAGCGCATACCCGGGCAGCACCCAGAGCCAGAACGTTGGATTGGCCAGTACCCGCATGAGCGGGTCGAGCACGCGCGGCCGGATGCCGGCGACGTTCAGCAGCATCAGCAGCAGGAACGGCAGGCTGATGACCAGCAGCGGGTTCATCGCCATCGCGCCGGGCAGGTCGAAATGTACCAGTGAATACAGGCAGCGGGTGCTGCCACAGCCCGGGCAGTACAGGCCGGTCAGCGCGTACAGCGGGCAGCTCGGCAAAGGATTGCCGGAGACATACGGATTGACATTGCGCAGCACCACCGCGGCACCGGCGGCCAGGCCGGTGGCGGCCAGCAGCGGTGCCCAGCGGGCGAATCGGGAGCGGGCGGGAAGTGCGGACATTGCAGCAACGGATCCGGCGCGGGCGCCGGATCCGTCCACGCGGATCAGTAGCCGCTGTTGTTCATCGCACCCATGCCGCCGACAGCGACGATCAGGATGCCGTACAGCACGCCGACCACGACGGCGGCGATGGCCGACCAGATCGCCCACTTCTTGGCCTTGGCGGCGGAGTCCTGGGCACCGGCGATGTCGCCAGCGGCCAGCTTGCCGTTGACCTGCGCGGCGTAGACGATCGACACGATGCCGGCCGGCAGGCAGCAGAACAGGGTGCTCAGGATGGCCCAGACCAGATTGTTCGGGACCTGCGGAGTGGCGGTGTTCATGGGTTCAAGCTCCTTGATGGGTGGTGGTGGTGAATCATTGGTCGGAAAGAGCGCCCAGTACGGCCAAGCCGCCGAACAGCCCGAACCACAACAGCAACAGGACCGGCAGGGCCACGGCCGAAGCCACCGCCCACCAGCCCGCCTTGCGCGACGCACTGTAGGCCCCCGGCAGGTCGCCGGCGGCGCGGCGGCCATCGACCTGGGAGGCATAGACGATCGACACCACGCCCAACGGCAGGCAGCAGAACAGCGTCGTCAGGATCGCCCAGACCAGATGGTTGGGGATGTAGACCGGACGGCTGAGCGGTGGCGGTTGATTCAAAGCAAGACTCCATTCCTTGGTGGCCGGCCATGATGAAACGGCCGAACCTCCCCCCTGTGGGTGCGTAATCTACCTCAACCCGCGCTGCATGTATGCGGTTACAGTCAGATACTGGCCGGTATGGCCCTTGATCTGACGCATCTGACGGACCTCTGCGATGCATCGGAGGGCGAGGATGGGGGGCTTGTCGCTGGGACGGTCTACCCGTGTCCGTGCGGTCGATCAGGCGTGATCACCACGCAGGGCCCGCACCTGGGCCTCCAGCACCGGGGCGCTGGTGGCGTGGCCATCCACGGCCGGTGCCGCCACCACCTCGACCGTGGCGCGGAAACGACGCGGCACCCGCATGCGGCCAAGGCGGCTGTCGCGGCGGCTCCACATGCTCGACCACATGCCGCGCAGCGCCATCGGCACCACCGGCACCGGCCGCCGCTCGAGGATCTTCTCGACGCCGGACTTGAACGGCGCCATCTGCCCGTCGCGGGTCAGCGCGCCCTCGGGGAAGATGCAGACCAGTTCGCCTTCGGCCAGCGCCGCGTCGATCTCATCGAACGCACGCTGCATCAGCGCCGGGTCTTCGCGCGCCCCGGCAATCGGGATCGCCTTGGCGGTCCGGAAGATCCAGCGCATCACCGGGATGTTGAAGATCCTGTAGTACATGACGAAGCGCACCGGGCGCGGGATGGTCGCCGACAGGATCAGCGCGTCCATGTAGCTGACGTGGTTGCAGACCAGCAGTGCGGCGCCTTCGTCCGGCACGTTGGCCTCGATGCCGTGCGGGCGCAGCCGGTACAGGGTGCGCACCATCAGCCAGCTGAGGAAGCGCATCAGGAATTCGGGGACGATGGTGAAGATGTAGATCGCCACCAGCGCGTTGGCGATGGCCAGCGCCAGGAACTGCTGCGGAATGGTCCAGTGCAGCAGCTTGTGGGCGGCCAGCGACAGCAGCGCCGCAGCGACGATGAAGCCCGAGTTCTGGATGTTCAGTGCGGCGAACACGCGCGACATCTGCGCCTTCGGCGTGCGGCTCTGGATCAGTGCGAACAGCGGCACCACGAAGATGCCGGTGAACAGGCCGATGCCGATCAGGTCGATGACGATGCGGATGCTGCCGGGCTGCTGCAGGAACGGCCCGATGGTCAGCCCGTGCACTGTCGCTTCGCCGCTGCGGGCGAAGTACAGGTCGAGCAGGAACGCGGTCATGCCGAACGCGCCCAGCGGTACCAGGCCGATTTCCACCGTACGTGCTGACAGCTTCTCGCACAGCAGCGAGCCGACGCCGGTGCCCACCGAGAACAGGGCCAGCGCGAAGATGTACAGGGTCGGCTGGCCGCCCAGGTTGGTCACCGCATAGGCCGGCAACTGCGAGGTCAGCACGGTGCCGACGAACCAGAACCAGGACACGCCCAGGATCGAGTTGCGTACGGCTTTCTGCTGGCGCGCCATGCGCAGCACCGCCAGCGATTCCGGCAACGGGTTCCAGTTGATCTTCAGATTCGGGTCGCCGGCATCGACCTTGGGAATCAGGCGGGCGGCGATGTTGCCGCAGATCGCCAGGGCGATGATCGCGCACGCGGCCACCACCGTGCCGTGACTGCCAGCCACGGTGAACACCAGGCCGCCGACGATCATGCCGGAGAGGATCGACATCGAGGTGCCCATCTCGACCAGGCCGTTGCCGCCGGTCAGCTCTTCTGGCCTGAGCACCGACGGCAGCACTGAGTACTTCACCGGGCCGAACAGGGTGGACTGCATGCCGGTGCAGAACAGCGCGACCAGCAGCACCGGCAGGCTCTGGGTGAGGAAGCCGGTGGCCGCCAGCGACATGATCACGATCTCCATGGTGGTGGTGATCACGATCAGTCGCGATTTTTCCAGTTTGTCGGCGATCTGCCCGGCCAGCGCCGAGAACAGGAAATATGGCAGGATGAAGATGGCCGGTGCCAGGGTGGCGTACAACCCCAGTTCTTCCTCCGGCACAGCCATGAACAGCAACATGCTGATGATCGCCTGCCGGTACACGTTGTCGTTGAACGCACCGAGCGCCTGGACCACGAAGAACGGCAGGAAACGGCGCTGGCGCAGCAGGGCGAACTGGTTGTGACCGGACATGGAACCTCCTTGACCGGCGCAGCCTAGCATTCCTTCCCCTCTGCTGTGGGTGCGGACCTGTGGGTGCGGACCGTTGGTCCGCACACCTGCCAGCACTCTCAGACGATATCGTCGACCACGCCGCCATCCACGCGCAGCGCCGCACCCGAGGTTGCCGATGCCTGCGGCGAGGCCAGGTACACCACCATGTTGGCCACTTCCTCGACCGTGGCGGTGCGCTGGATCACCGAGGACGGCCGGTGCGCCATCACGAACTCACGGCCGATCTGCTCCAGCGGCTTGCCGCTGCGCTGGCGTTCATCCTCGAACATCGCCGCAAAACCATCGGAGAGGGTCGGGCCGGGCAGCACCGCGTTGACGGTGACGCCACTGCCGGCCACGCGCTTGGCCAAGCCGCGCGACAACGACAGCTGCGCGGTCTTGCTGACCCCGTAATGGATCATGTCGGCGGGAATGTTGCGCGCTGATTCGGAGGAAATGAACAGCACGCGGCCCCAGCCGGCATCGACCATTGCCGGTAGCAGCGCACGCGACAGGCGCACGCCGGACATCACGTTGGTCTGCCAGTAGCGCTCCCAGGTCGCGTCATCGGTCTCGAAGAAGTCCTGTGGGCCGAAGATGCCGGCGTTGTTGACCAGGATGTCGACCTTGGGCAGGCCGGCCAACAGTGTTTCGACACCGGCTGCATCAGAGAGATCGGCGGCGAGGCCGAGCACGTCGGCTCCCGGTACGGTGGCGAGCAGGTGCCGGCGGGCGCGCTCGACGCTGTCGGTGCTGCGGCCATTGAGAATGACACGCGCACCAGCGCTGGCCAGTCCTTGGGCGATGGCCCGGCCGATGCCGGCGGTGGAGGCGGTGACCAGCGCGGTGCGGCCACTGAGCTCGATTTTCATGGCGATAGTCCGGAGCGGGGGGAATTGCCCAGTATCCGCGCGGCCGCGTGATCGAACCGCAGCGCCACGCGCAACGCGCCGTTGCACACGGCGCAATTGACCCATGCCACGCGTGGGTGGGATCTCCGATCAGCGATGAGGAGTCAGGTCAGGCTGGTCACCGCTTCATTGGCCGCTGCCCGCACCTTCGGCAGCATTCGCAGTACCAGCGCCATCTGCGTGCGGATCAGCTGCAGTTTCGGCGGCATCGCCTCGTCGATCTGCTCCAGCTCGGCGGCCACCGCGCGGTCGGCGTCGTTGTCATCGTCGGCGACCGGTTGCCGTGCGGTCAGCGCCGAGGCCAGTTGCTGCAGTGCCTTGCGCACGCGCTCGCCGGCCGCCAATGCAAGCGGGTCGCCCGCATAGCTGTCCACCTGGTCGCGATGCGCGCCCAGCGCCGACAGGTGTCCCAGCAGTGTGTTGGACAGCGCCAAGAAGTGGAAGCCGGCATCCAGATTGCGGCGCACATGGCCGGGCTCACGCAGCATGTTCGACAGTGCGGTGGACAGCGCGGCATCGGCGTTGTGCATGTCGCGCCGCGCGATGCGGTAGGCCAGGTCGTCGCGCATGCCGCTGCGGTACTGGCCCAGCACCGAATCCAGGTAGCGAGCCGCAGTGTCCAGCACGCGTGCCAGGACGAGATGCAGCTGCCGGCCCTGCCAGTCGGGCAGGACCAGGAACGCGGCCGCCGCTGCGATCGCGCAACCCAGCACCGTATCGACCATGCGCGGCACGATCAGCACGAAGCCGTCGCCGATCAGGTTGAAGCAGGTCAGCGCCATCACCGTGATCGCCGCCGACGCCACCAGGTAGCGGTCGGTGCGGGTGAAGAAGAACAGAAGTGCAGAGAGCAAGGCGATCAGCAGCTGCACGTGCAGCTGCGGGAACAGCTGCAGCAGCGCCCAGGTCAGCACCAGTCCGGCCAGGGTGCCGACGATGCGCTGGGCCAGGCGTTGGCGGGTGGCGCCGAAGTTGGGCCGGCACACGAACACGATGGTCAGCAGTACCCACGAACCGTTCTGCGCATTGAACAGGCGGATCGCTGCAAAGCCGGCAATCAGCGCCAGCGCCATGCGCAGCCCATGCCGGAACAGCACCGAGCCGGGCGTAAGCTGCTGGCGGATGCGCACACCCATCTCGCGCAGGGTGTGTGGGTTGCTGTCGCGCAGGCGGGTATCGACGTTGTCCAGGCTGGCTTCAGAGCGCTCGGCATCCAGCAGGCGCCGTTCGATGCTGCGCAGGTTGTGCACCAGCAGGTCCAGCGAGCCCAGCAGGCGCTGCCATTGCGGCCGCTGCTGGTCGCGCAGGTAGGCCAGCGCATCGGCCAGGTCGCGCCCGGCCTGCTGGTTGCCTTCGCCGTACACGAACGGACGGCGCAGCCGGATTGCCTCGCCCAGGCGGGCACAGGCCTGTCCCTGCAGGTCAAGCAGGCGCTGGCAGCGGTACAGCACGTCGCTGTGGAAGAACGCGTCCACCAGCGCGCCGTACGGGTAATGCGAGGAACTGGCGCGCTCGTGGAAATCCTGCGCCATGTAGTACAGGCGCAGGTAAAGGCCGGAGTTCACGCCGGGTCGGCCGGAGCGGCCGAAGCGGGCCAGGATCGCGGTCTTGGCCTCGTTCAGCGCGCCGACCACGCGGCGGTTCTGTTCGGCCAGGTCGAGCTGGCGACGTTGCAGGTCGGCTTCGCGCACCGGCTCGAACAGCGCGGCCTTCAGCTGCAGGTAGCGGCCCAGCTCAACGTACAGTCGCGCCACCCGCTCGCGGACCGGCCGGTTGGCGAACAGCGCGGTCCACAGGATCGACAGCAGGCCGTACCAGACCGCACCGGCCAGCAGGTGGCTGACCGCTTCCAGCGCACTGTGCAGGTCGCTGGCACCGTGCTGTTCCAGGCCGATCATGGTGTAGATCGCCAGCGTCACCGTGGCCTGGGCAATGGACGCATAGCGCTCGCCGAGCGCGCCGAGCAGGGTCAGGCCGAAGGTGGACAGCGCCAGCGCGCCGATGAAGATCCACGGCCACGGGAACAGCCAGATCACCGATGCTGCGGCAATGCAGAAGCACAGCAGCGACAGCGCCACCGCCTTGGTCCGGCCCCACCAGTTGTCATCGGTTTCGGCGATGGCACTGGCGATGATGCCGAGGAACACGCCGGGCAAGGCGGTCAGCGCATCCAGCTGCCAGCACACCGCCAGCGCCGCGGTCAGGGCGATGAACACCCGCAGGCCGTAACTGGCCTTCTCGTGGGCCCACAGGCGGCTGAGGCGGGATTGTCGGGCGGACATGCAGGCTCGGTGGAAGGGTCTCCGACCATTATTGCGGGTGTGGGGTGAAATATGGAGTGCGGACCAACGGTCCGCACCCACGGTAGTGGTAGTGCCGGCCGCTGGCCGGCAGATTTGCGGTACGGAGAAAGCCGGCCAGCGGCCGGCTCTACCCATAGATCCACGCCGCGCGTGGATGGGCCCTTCTACGCCCGCTGCGCGCGCTTGAGCAGCTTGGCTTCGCGCCTGCGTGCGCGGCGTGCGCGCCAACGCTCGGCCAGGCACGAGAAGATCACGTACAGCGCCGGCGTGCTGAGAAGGGTCAGGCTCTGCGAGAACAGCAGGCCGCCGATCATCGCGATGCCCAGCGGGCGGCGCAGCTCGGACCCTTCACCCAGGCCGATCGCCAGCGGCACGGCGGCCAGGATCGCGACCATCGTGGTCATCATGATCGGGCGGAAGCGCACGATGCTGGCCTCGCGTGCGGCATCGCGCGGCGCCAGCCCATGCTCGCGCTGCGCCACCAGGGCGAAGTCGATCATCATGATCGCGTTCTTCTTGACGATGCCGATCAGCAGAACCAGCGCGATCATCGAGATCACCGACAGTTCGGTGTTGGTGCCGAACAACGCCAGCAGCGCACCGACGCCCGCCGCCGGCAGCGTGGACAGGATGGTGACCGGGTGGATCAGGCTCTCGTAGAGCATGCCCAGCACCAGGTAGACGGTCAGGATCGCGGCAAACACCAGGATCAGCATGTCGCTGGGATCTGAATTGAAGCCGAAGCCCGCATCGTCGGCCAGGCGGATGTCGCCAGGCATGCGCATGCCGGCGACGGTGGCATCGATGATCGCCTTGGCCTCACCCATGCTCACGTTCGGAGCCAGGTTGTAGCTGAGGTCCATCGTCGTGTACTGGTTCTCGTGGGTGATCTGCGAGGGGGCCAGGCCGGGCATCTGCGTGGCCACCGCGGTGATCGGCACCATGTCGCCGTTGCGCGCACGCACGTACACCTCATCCAGCGCCGCCGGGGTGGCGGTCTGCGAGGGCAGGGCGTTGACCACCACGCTGTACTGGTTGATGTCCGAATAGATGGTGGAGATCTGGCGCTGGCCGAACGCACCGTACAGCGCGCCGTCGATGGCGCCGACCGTGATGCCCAGGCGCGCGGCCTTGGCGCGGTCGATCTGGATGTTCTGGCGCAGTCCGGCATTGTCCACGTCGGTGCCGACGTCACGCAGCTTCGGGTTCTTCTTCAGTTCCGCCTGCAGCTTGGGCAGCCATTCCTGCAAAGCAGCCAGGTCGTTGCCCTGCAGGGAAATGCGGTACTGCGCGCCCTGGCTGGAACCGCCGCCATCGTTGCTGGGCAGGTCCTGGATCGCGCGCAGGCGCAACTGCAGGTCGGGGTAGCGATCGGCCTTGGCACTGAGTCGCGCCAACGCATGTGCGGTGGTTTCGCGGCGACCGTCGCTGCGTGACTTCAGCTCGATGTTGAACTGTGCACTGGAGCCCTGACGGCCGCTGCCGAGGCGCACACCCACGGTTTTCACTGCCGGGTCGGCCATCAGCATGTCGGTGATGCGACGCTGGCGGGCGACCATGTCCTCGAAGGAAACGGTGGCGCTGGAATTGGCGCGGCCCCAGATCAGGCCGGTGTCCTGCGGCGGGAACGCGCCCTTCTTCACCGCCCCGAACAGGAAGATGGTGGCGCCGATCAGGATCAGCGGCGTCAGCGACAGCAGCAGCGCGTGGCGCAGCGAGAAGTCCAGGAACACGGTGTAGATGCGCAGCATGCGCTCGTGGCCGGCATCCAGCCAGCGTCCGAAGCGCGACGGCGGCGCGCTGTGGTCATGGGCGCTGAGGAAGCGGCTGCACAGCGCCGGGGTCAACGTCAGCGAAACGATCATCGAGACCACGATGGCCGCCACCAGGGTGACGGTGAACTCGCGGAAGAACGCGCCCATCATGCCGCTGGCGAACAGCAGCGGGATGAACACCGCGACCAGCGAGGCGGTGATCGAGACGATGGTGAAGCCGATCTCGCGCGCACCGGTCAGCGCCGCCTGCATGCGCGGCATGCCCTCATCGAGGTGGCGCATGATGTTCTCGATCACCACGATCGCATCGTCCACGACGAAGCCGATCGCGATCACCAGCGCCAGCAGGCTCAGGTTGTTCAGGGTGAAGCCCATCACGTACATCACCAACGCGGCACCGGCCAGCGACAGCGGTACGGTCACTGCGGCGATCAGCGTCGGTGCCAGCCGGCGCAGGAACAGCGCCATGGTCAGCACCACCATCGCCAGGCTGATCAGCAACGTGATCTGCACTTCATGCAGCGACGAGCGGATGGTCGGCGTACGGTCGAAGTACGGCGTCATCGTGGTGCCTGGCTGCAGGTAGTCGCGCAGGGTCGGGATCTGCGCCTTGACCCGGTCCACGGTCTCCACGATGTTGGCGCCGGCACGGGTGAACACGTACATCACCACCGCCGGTTTGTGGTCGAACCACGCGGCCTGGTAGGCATCCTGCTGGCCGTCGTAGACGTTGGCGATGTCCTTCAGGCGGATCACCCGGCCATCGCCCTGGGTCTTGACCACCAGATCGGCGAAGTCGGCCGCACGCGCCACCGAATCGTTGGCGATGATCGCGGTGGTGGTGTTGCCGTCGCTGAGGAAGCCGGTGGGCGAGGTCACGTTGGCCGCGCGCACCGCATTGCGCAGGTCATCGGCGGTCAGGCCCAGCGCGTTCATCAGGCGCAGGTTGACGTCCACGCGCACCGCTGGCGTCGACGCGCCGGCGATGTCGACCGAGGCGACGCCACTGATCTGGCGGATGCGCTGCGCCAGCAGCGAATCGGCGACGTTGTACAGCTCATCGGCCGACTGCGTCTGCGAGGTCAACGCGATGGCGATCACCGGGTCATCGTTCGGGTTCGCCTTCTGGTACATCGGCGAGCCCATGCCCGAGGGCAGGTCGGCCTGCGCCGAGTTGATCGCGGTCTGTACGTCCAGCGCGGCCGAATCGATGTTGTGGCCGCTCTGGAAGATCATGAACACCAGCGAGCTGCCTTCCGAGCTCGACGAGCGCATGCGGTCGATGCCCGGCAGCTGGCCGAGATGGCGTTCCAGCGGCGCGGTAACCGTGGAGGCCATGGTCGCCGCATCGGCGCCGGACTGGCTGGCATGCACGAAGATCACCGGGATCTCGATGTTCGGCAGTGCCGATACGCCCAGGCGCAGGTAGCAGATCAGGCCGACCATGAACAGGCCGATGGCCAGCAGCGCGGTGCCGATCGGGCGGCGGATGAAGGGGCCGGACAGGTTCATCGCGCGGCCCCCCGCAGCAGCGGGGCGTGGATCATGCCTGCGGCTCCTGCAGCGACCCGTCGCGCAACGCACGCTGCTCGCGGCGGCGGGCAAGCCACTCGGAGAAGCGCTCCATGTACAGGTAGATCACCGGCGTGGTGTACAGCGTGACCAGCTGCGACAGCAGCAGGCCGCCGACGATGGCGATGCCCAGCGGGCGGCGCAGCTCCGAGCCGATCCCGGTGCCCAGGGCCAGCGGCAGCGCGCCCAGCATGGCCGCGGCGGTGGTCATCATGATCGGGCGGAAGCGCAGCAGGCAGGCACGGCGGATTGCTTCGTGCGCGTTGGCACCGGCGCGGCGGGCCTCGATCGCGAAGTCCACCATCATGATGCCGTTCTTCTTGACGATGCCGATCAGCAGCACGATGCCGACGATGCCATCCACCGACAGGCTCAGGCCGCACAGCATCAGCGCCAGCAGCGCGCCGACACCGGCCGGCGGCAGCGTGGAGATGATCGTGATCGGGTGGATGTAGCTCTCGTACAGCACGCCCAGCACGATGTAGATCACCACCAGCGAGGCCAGCAGCAGCCACACCACGTCCGTCTGGCTGCCAGTGAACTCGGCGGCCTTGCCGATGAACTCGGCATGCAGGTGGGTGGGCATGTCCAGGCTGTCCTTGGTCTCCTGGATTGCACGCACCGCTTCGGACAGCGAATAGCCCGGCGCCACGTTGAACGAGACCGTCACCGCCGGCAGCTGCTGCTGGTGGCTGACCACCAGTGGCGCGCTGCTCACCTTGCCTTCGGCCAGCGCCGACAGCGGGATGATGTTGCCGGCGCCGACGGTGATGCCGGTGTTCTGCGCGCCGATGCCGGTGGCGGTCGACGAGTTGGACGAGGTGACCTGGCCGAAGCTGGTGGCGTTGGTGCCGGTCAGCGCGCCGGCGCCATTGGAGGCCACCGCCAGCTGCTCCATCAACGCGGTGCTGGTGCGGAACTCCGGCGCCACTTCCAGCACCACGCGATACTGGTTGAGCTCGGTGAAGATGGTGGAGATCTGGCGCTGGCCGAACGCATCGTAGAGCGTGTCGTCGATGGTCTGCATCGGCACGCCCAGCACGCTGGCCTTGTCGCGGTCGATGTTCAGCTCCAGGGCGCGGCCCTGGTTGGACAGGTTGTTGTCCACGTCAGCCAGTTCCGGGCGCTTGCGCAGCGCTTCGGTCAGGCGCGTGGCCTGGGTCGCCACCGTTGCCGAATCGACGTCCGACAGCGAGTACTGGTACTCGGTGGCGGCCACGCGGGTATCCAGGGTCACGTCCTGCACCGGCTTCAGGTACAGCGCCACGCCCGGGATTCCGGCCACCGCCTTCTGCAGGCGCGGCAGGATCTGCTCCAGGCCATCGCGCTGGCTGCGCTCCTTCAGCACGATCGACAGCTGGCCCTGGTTGAGCGTGGGGTTCATGCTGCCGGCACCGATGAACGCCGACACGCCGGTCACATCCGGGTCGTGGCGCAGTGCTTCGGCGACCTGCTTGGTGCGCTGTTCCATCTGCGGGAAGGCGATGTTCTGGTCGGCCTGCACCACGCCGGTGATCAGGCCGGTGTCCTGTTCGGGCAGCAGGCCCTTGGGAATCAGCACATACAGCAGCACGGTCAGCACCAGTGCACCACCGGCCACGGCCAGGGTCAGGCGCTGGTGGCCCAGCACCCAGTCCAGGCTGTGCTCGTACAGGCCGACGGTGCGTGTCCACAGGTTCTGCTTGCCGGCCGCTGCCGCGCGCTCATGCGCGTCTTCGCCCTCGGGCAGGGCGTCGGGCTTGAGCAGGTAGGCACACATCATCGGGGTGAGCGTCAGCGAGATCAGCATCGACAGCACCACCGCGATGCTCAGCACCCACGCGAACTCGTGGAACAGGCGTCCGGTGACGCCGGGCATCAGCAGCAGCGGCAGGAACACCGCCACCAGCGAGACGGTCAGCGACAGCACGGTGAAGCCGATCTGGCGCGCGCCGATCTCGGCCGCTTCCTTGCCACTCTTGCCCTGCTCGATGTAGCGCACGATGTTCTCGATCATCACGATCGCATCGTCGACCACGAAGCCGGTGGCCACCACCAGCGCCATCAGCGAGAGGTTGTCCAGCGACATGCCGGCGAACGCCATCACCGCGAAGGTGCCGGCCAGCGACAACGGCACTGCCACCGACGGGATGATCGTGGCCCACAACCGGCGCAGGAACACGAAGATCACCGCCACCACCAGGCCGATGGTGAGGATCAGGGTGAACTGCACTTCATGCACCGAGGCGCGGATGGTCTCGGTACGGTCGTTGAAGATCTCCAGGTGCACGTCGGCCGGCAGCACGCCCTGCAGCTGCGGCAGGATCGCGCGGATGCGCTCGACGGTCTGCACGATGTTGGCACCAGGCTGGCGCCGGACTTCCAGCAGCACCGCCGGCTTTCCATCGGCCCAGGCGGCCAGCTGGTCGTTCTCCACGCCATCGATCACCTCGGCCACGTCCGACAGCCGCACCGGGCGGCCGTTCTTGTAGCTGATGATGGTGTCGCGGTACTCGGCGGCGCTGGCCAGCTGGTCGTTGGTGCCGATGCTGTAGGACTGCGTCTTGCCGTTCAACGAGCCCTTGGGCGCATTGACGTTGGCCTGGGTCAGTGCGCTGCGCAGCTGCTCCAGGGTCAGGCCCATGTTCGACAACTGCGCCGGATTGACCTGGATGCGCACGGCAGGGCGCACGTTGCCGGCGATCGACACCAGTCCCACGCCCTGCACCTGCGACAGGCGCTGGGCCAGGATCGAGTCGGCGTAATTGTTGACGTCGCGCAGCGGGCGCGTGTCGGAGGTCAGCTTCAGGGTGACGATGGCCGCGTCGGCCGGATTCACCCGGTTGTAGACCGGCTGGTAGGGAAGCGACGAGGGCAGGGTGGCCTGGCGGATCGCCGCCTGCACGTCCTGCGCGGCGATGTCGATGTCGCGGTCCATCGAGAACTGCAGGATGATCGTCGACAACCCGGCCGACGAGTCGGAGGTCATCAGCTCCAACCCGGAAATCTGCCCGAACTGGCGCTCCAGCGGGGTAGTGACCAGCGAAGCCATGGTGGTGGCGTTGGCACCGGGGTACTGGGTGGTGACCACCAGGCTGGGCGCATCGATTTCCGGCAGCGCCGACACCGGCAGCTTGCGGTAACCGAGGATGCCCAGCAGCAACAGGCCCGCCATCAACAGCGAGGTGGCGATCGGGCGGCGGATGAAGATCGTCGAAAAGCCCACGGACTGATCCTTGCTGGCACTTCAATGTCGGCGCCGGCGGGTATGCCGGCGCGAGGGAGATCAGTGGCCTGCGCTCAGCGCGGGCCACCACCGCGACGGCCACCGCCGCCTGCGTTCTTCTGCTCGGCCGCCTTCAGTTCGGCCTCGGTCGGTGCGGCCGGGGTCTCGCCCGGCTTCAGCGCGGTGACCTTGCTGCCCGGCTTCAGGCGGAACTGGCCTTCACTGACCACCCGCTCGCCGCCCTTCAGGCCTTCGGCGATCTGCACCTGGCTGTCGCCCACTTCCACGCCGCTGCGCACCGTCTGCATCTTTACCGTGTTGTCGCCCTGCACGATGTAGACGTACTCGCCATCCGGGCCACGCAGCACCGCCTGGGTGGGGATGACCACACCACCGGCGATCGTGCGCAGCTGCATGCGCACGTTGACGAACTGGCCCGGCCACAGGCCGTTGTCGGTGTTGTCGAAAATCGCACGCGCCTTGAACGTGCCGCTGTCGGCACTGATCAGGTTGTCGACCACGTCGAGCTTGCCGTCGCCGGACAACACATGCGAATCGGCACGGTCCAGCGCGGCCACCGGCACCGTGCCGGCGGCCTGCGCCTGGCGCACGTCGCCGAGCTGGCGCTCGGGCAGGTTGAACAGCACGTGGATCGGATGGATCTGGGTCAGCGTGACCAGCGCGGTGCCGGCGTTGACCACGTTGCCCGCGTCGACCGCGCGGATGCCGGCGATGCCGGAGATCGGTGCGGTGACCTTGGTGTACTGCAGCTGCACCTGCGCCGAACGCATGCTGGCCTCGTTGGCGGCCACGGCGCTTTCGTACTGTGCCACTTGGTTACGCTGTGTATCCAGATCGGTCTTGGCGACGTACTGGCGATACTCAGGCGCGTTCGAGCGCTGGAAGTTGGAGCGCGCAGTGGCCAACAGGGCTTCGTTCTGGCGCTTGGCTGCGGCGGCCTGGTCATAGCTGGCCTGGGCCGTGCGCGGATCGATCACCGCCAGCACGTCACCCTGCTTCACTTCCTGGCCTTCGCGGAAATTCAGGCTCATCAGCTGGCCGCCGACCTGCGGGCTGACGGTAACGGTGTTCATCGCAGTCACCGTGCCCAGCGCGCTGGCATACACCGGCACGTCCTGGCGCGTGGCCTCCACCACGGTCACCGGTACTGGACCGGCATTCGGATCCTCGCCGCCCTGGCGCGCCCCCGCAGCTGCACCACCGGCCTTGTCCTTGCCCCCGCCCATGACGCGCAGGCCGACCACGGCCAGCACCAGCACTGCCACGACCAGCAGCACGATCTTCCAAACACGTGACATTACGAGGACTCCGAGAGGGCTGGACCAGGCGGGACGCCGGGGCAATGCGCAAAGCATACCTGTGCCACATCACGTTTCCTGCATGACGGATGGGACGGGCGCTAAGACCGGATCGAGCGCCGGAGGTTCCCGTGGCGGCGGTGTTGCCCTACATTCAGCTGGAACCCTTCTGCTGTGGAGATTGCGATGCGCCGTTCGCTGCTGCTGTCCGCCCTGCTGCTGGCCCTGCCGGCCCTTGCCCACGCCCAGGACGGGCAGCGCCCGGAAGTGACCGCCGCCGCGCAGCGGCTGCAGGCCAAGGTGGTCGAATGGCGCCGCGATTTCCACCAGCATCCGGAGTTGTCCAACCGCGAGGCGCGCACCTCGGCCGAGGTCGCCAAGCGCCTGCGTGCGATGGGCCTGAAGCCGAAGACCGGCATCGCCCACCACGGCGTGGTTGCGATCATCGAGGGCGGCAAGCCGGGGCCGAAGATCGCCCTGCGCGCCGACATGGACGCGCTGCCGGTGACCGAGCAGACCGGCCTGCCGTTCGCCTCCAAGGCCACTGACCAGTACCGCGGGCAGACCGTGGGCGTGATGCATGCCTGTGGCCATGACGCGCACACCGCGACCCTGCTCGGCGTGGCCGAAGCACTGGTGTCGATGAAGAAGGACCTGCCGGGCCAGGTGATGCTGATCTTCCAGCCGGCCGAGGAGGGCGCACCGCCGCCGGAAGAGGGTGGTGCGGCACTCATGCTGAAGGAAGGCCTGTTCGCCGATTTCAAGCCGGAAGCGGTGTTCGGCCTGCATGTGTTCTCCAGCGTGCAGGTGGGTCAGATCGCGGTGCGCGGTGGCCCGTTGATGGCGGCCTCGGACCGGTTCGGGATCAAGGTGATCGGCCGCCAGACGCATGGTTCGGCGCCGTGGAACGGGGTTGATCCGATCGTCGCCACCGCCGACCTGGTGGGCACCGCGCAGACCATCGTCAGCCGCCGCGCCAACCTGTCCAAGCAGCCGGCAGTGCTGACCTTCGGCGCGATCAACGGCGGCATCCGCTACAACATCATTCCCGATGAAGTGGAGATGGTCGGCACCATCCGCACCTTCGACGAAGGCATGCGCCAGCAGATCTTCGCCGACCTGCGCAACGTGGCCGAGCACACCGCCGCCGCGCATGGTGCCAAGGCGGTGACCGAGATCTACGAAGCCGATGGCAACCCGGCCACGGTGAACAACCCGGCACTGACCGCGAAGATGCTGCCGAGCCTGCAGGCGGTGGTGGGCAAGGACAACGTATACGAGCCACCGCTGCAGATGGGTGCGGAAGATTTCTCGCTGTACGCGAAGGAAGTGCCGGGCATGTTCTTCTTCGTCGGCTCCACCAGCGCGGGCATCGACCCGGCAACGGCGCCGGCCAACCATTCGCCGAAGTTCCTGCTGGATGAGAAGGCGCTGGATGTCGGGTTCCGCGCGCTGCTGCAGGTGAGCCTGGATTACCTGCACGGTGCCGGCACCCCGGCGGAGTGAGGGTTTCCGCAGGGCTTGCAGCCCTGCACCCGCTTGGATCAACGGCAACGTCAACGTCAACAGCGGGCATTCCGTGGGATGGCGGGGTGGGTCCGGTTGAGGGGGACGCCGTAAACCCGTCCCTGGGGGCTTGGCCGCGGCATCCATGCCGCGGACACCCCCTCAACCGGACCCACCCCGCCTTCGACAGTTTCCCGCGGCTGTTGGTGCCCGCTGCTGTTGGTGGGTGCCGACCGTTGGTCGGCACGGCGGACGTCATGAACGTCTGAAGGATCGGATTCTGATTTTGATTTTCCTGATCTTTCCCGTGGTGGCGCGGGAAATTGTCCGTGGCCGGGAGGGTGGGTTGGCTGGGGGCGTGAGCCGCATGGATGCGGCGACCGAGCCTCCATGGATGGATTCACGGCGTCCCCCGGCCAACCCACCCTCCCGGCCAGCTCCTGTATCCGGCAACACAACCACCACGGAGGGGCTCCGCCGTTGGCCAGCCCGGCCGAAGGCCCGCCGTCCGCGCGATACAATGGCGCCCATGAACACCCCACAGGATTCCAGCCTCGGTCGCGAGGTCAGTTACCCGTCGCAGTACGATCCCGGCCTGCTGTTCCCCATCCCCCGCATCGGCGCCCGCGCCGAGATCGGCCTCGATGACGCCGCGCTGCCGTTCGTTGGCCACGACCGCTGGCATGCCTTCGAGCTGAGCTGGCTCGACGCGCGTGGCAAGCCGCAGGTCGCCGTCGCCACCGTGCAGGTGCCGTGCACCTCACCGCGGTTGATCGAATCGAAGTCGTTCAAGCTGTACCTGAACTCCCTCAACAGCACCCGTATCGACAGCGCCGAGGCACTTCGTGGGCGCCTGGTGGCTGACCTGTCGGCCTGCGCCGGTGCGCCGGTGGAGGTCGAGTTCGGCCTGCCGGGCCTGCGCGAGACGCCACTCGGTGAATCCATCGACGGCCTGGATGTGGAGATCGACTGCTACGGCCCGCCGCAGGCAGACTTCCTCGCCGCTGATACCGGCGAGGTGGTGGAGGAAACCCTGGTCTCGGCGCTGCTGAAGTCCAACTGCCCGGTTACCGGCCAGCCGGACTGGGCCACGGTCAGCCTGCGCTACCGCGGGCCGAAGATCGACCGCGCCGGCCTGCTGCGTTACCTGGTCAGCTACCGCGAGCACGCCGAGTTCCACGAGCAGTGTGTTGAACGGATCTTCAGCGAGGTGTCTGCGCGCTGCCAGCCGCAGTGGCTGGAAGTGGAGGCCCGCTACACCCGTCGTGGCGGCCTGGATATCAACCCCTGGCGTGCCAGCCCGGGCATCGCCGCCCCGGCTGCGACCTACCGCGAACTGCGGCAGTAACCGCCACAGGCGGTTGCCCGTTGCGCCGGGCCATGCCCGGCGAGCGCCGGCCAGCGGCCGGCACTACCATGATTCGCAGGTGGTTACGGGTAGAGCCGGCCGCTGGCCGGCAATCGGCCAAGGCCGGATCCCCCTGGCACAGCCGGCCAGCGGCCGGCACTACCGGGCGTCCATTCCCCCGATTGTTCAGCCGCCCCGGGGGGCGGCTTCACATCTGCACCATCCCCATTTAACAACCTCCATGGCACCGTGCGAATCACGTAGTCATGCAGACGGGAGTTGTGGATGAGTACCGAGAAGAAAGCCGATTTCTCCGGCGTCAGTGGCAGTGTCGACAGTACCGCCGAGCAGGTGCCGAAGGCGGACTTCTCCGGCGTCAGCGCTTCGGTGGACAGCACCGCAGACGTTGTCAGCGGCGGCACCTATACCGTGCAGAAGGGTGACTCGCTGTCGAAGATCGCCAAGCAGCATCTGGGCGACGCCAATGCCTGGAAAAAGATCTTCGAAGCCAACCGCGATGTGCTTGATGACCCGGACAAGATCTTCCCGGGCCAGACCCTGAAACTGCCGCCGAAGTAAGCCGGCCATCGAACGCCGTCCGACAATCCCTGGGAGGAACCCCGAATGATCAAGACCACCCCGCTACAGACCGCCCTGATCGCCGCCCTGCTGGGCAGCGTTGCCCTGGTCGGTTGCAAGAAGAAGGAAGAGTCGACCGACAGCAACGCCGCTCCGGCAGCGACCGCCCCGGCCGAACCCGCAGCTCCCGCGCCGATGACCGGCGCACCGCCGCCGATGGCCGAAGCCGCTGCGGTCAACGTCTCGTCGGTCACCGTCGGCAAGACCGCCGCCGCCGACAAGTCGGTTGCGACGACGGCTTTGTTCGCACCGAAGGATGACATCATCGTCTCGGTCAAGACCGACGGCGCTGCCAACAACGTCACCGTTGGCGCCAAGCTGACCTATCAGGACGGCCAGGTAGCCGGCGAACAGAACGCCACCCTGAACACCAGTGGTGCGGAAACCACCAACGTCACGTTCAAGAATGCAAAGGGCTGGCCGGCCGGCAAGTACCGCGCCGAGGTCACCGTCGATGGCAAGGCGGCCGGAACGCCGCAGGAGTTCGAGGTCAAGTAAGTCCTGCCGACTCTCTCCCGGCAGGGCTCACGATGGACGCAGCCGCGAGGCTGCGTCCTTTTTTGTTGGGCGATGGCTGGCTTCATCCACGCATGGCGTGGATCTGCTGATGCTGTGGGGGGCTTCATCCTGGCGCGGATGGATCACAGCGTTGCCGCCGTGCAGTACCGCCGCGTATGGCACAGCTTTGCCCCGCGCGGCTGAAAACGCGACAATGCAGGGGTTTCCCCGCCGCGCGCCCACCCTGACGGCGACGGGGGAAAGCGTGGGGCCCGGCCCCGCGCGCGACACGGTTGCACGTGGCCCGGCGCTGGCGCCGGCCTTCCCCTGAGCACTGCTACAGAGTCCAAGTCCCCCATGTCCAAGATCCTCTACACGCTGACCGACGAAGCACCGTTCCTGGCCACCCAGTCGCTGCTGCCGATCGTCGGCGCCTACACCGCCACCGCAGGCATCGTGGTGGAAACCCGTGACATCTCGCTGTCCGGCCGCATCCTGTCGCTGTTCCCTGAACTGCTCAGCGACGCGCAGAAGGTCAGCGACGACCTGGCCGAGCTGGGCCAGCTGGCGACCACCCCGGACGCCAACATCATCAAGCTGCCGAACATCTCCGCCTCGGTGCCGCAGCTGAAGGCGGCCATCAAGGAACTGCAGGACCAGGGCTATCCGCTGCCGGATTACCCGGAAACCCCGGCCGACGACCAGCAGCGCGACTACAAGGCGCGCTACGACAAGGTCAAGGGCAGTGCGGTGAACCCGGTGCTGCGCGAAGGCAACTCCGACCGCCGTGCACCGCTGTCGGTGAAGAACTACGCGCGCAAGCATCCGCACCGCATGGGCGCCTGGGCGTCGGATTCGAAGTCGCACGTCGCGCACATGGCCGCCGGTGACTTCTACGGCAGCGAGAAGTCGGCCACCCTGGCCAACGCCGGTTCGCTGAAGATCACCTTCCACGGCAAGGACGGCAGCGCCGTCGTGCTGAAGGAAAAGACCGCAGTGAAGGCGGGCGAGATCGTCGATGCCGCCGTCATGAGCCGCAAGGCACTGGCCGCGTTCATCGGCGAGCAGATTGCCGATGCCAAGGCCCAGGGCGTGCTGTTCTCGCTGCACCTGAAGGCGACCATGATGAAGGTCTCCGACCCGATCATGTTCGGCGTGGCGGTGAACGAGTTCTACAAGGACGTACTGACCAAGCACGCCGACGTGCTGAAGCAGGCCGGTTTCGATGCCAACAACGGCATTGGTGACCTGGCTGCGCGCCTGCCGTCGCTGCCTGAAGCCACCCGCGCCGCGATCGAGGCCGACCTGGCCGCCGAGTACGCGCAGCGCCCGGGCGTGGCCATGGTCAATTCGGACAAGGGCATCACCAACCTGCACGTGCCGAGCGACGTGATCGTCGACGCCTCGATGCCGGCGATGATCCGCGACTCGGGCAAGATGTGGAATGCCGAAGGCAAGCTGCAGGACACCAAGGCGGTCATTCCGGACCGCTGCTACGCCGGCGTGTACCAGGCCGTCATCGACGACTGCAAGGCGCACGGTGCCTTCGACCCGGCCACCATGGGCTCGGTGCCGAACGTCGGCCTGATGGCGCAGAAGGCCGAGGAGTACGGCTCGCACGACAAGACCTTCCAGATCGCCGCCGATGGCGTGGTCAAGGTCACCGATGATGCCGGCGCCGTGGTGTTCGAGCACGCCGTGGAAGCTGGTGACATCTGGCGCATGTGCCAGACCAAGGACGCGCCGATCCAGGACTGGGTCAAGCTGGCCGTCGAGCGCGCCCGCCTGAGCAGCACCCCGGCCGTGTTCTGGCTGGACGCCGCCCGCGCCCACGACGCGCAGGTCATCGCCAAGGTCGAGCAGTACCTGAAGGACCACGACACCACCGGCCTGGATATCCGCATCCTGCCGCCGGTGGAAGCCACCGCGTTCTCGCTGGACCGCATCCGCAAGGGCGAGGACACCATCTCGGTGACCGGCAACGTGCTGCGTGACTACCTGACCGACCTGTTCCCGATCATGGAACTGGGCACCAGCGCCAAGATGCTGTCGATCGTGCCGCTGATGGCCGGTGGCGGCCTGTTCGAGACCGGTGCCGGTGGTTCGGCCCCGAAGCACGTGCAGCAGTTCGTTGAAGAGGACTACCTGCGTTGGGATTCGCTGGGTGAGTTCCTGGCCTTGGCCGCGTCGCTGGAACACCTGGGCAACCGCTACGACAACGCCGCTGCCCGTGTGCTGGCCAAGGCGCTGGACGAAGCCAACGGCCAGTTCCTGGACAACGACAAGTCGCCATCGCGCAAGCTGGGTGGCATCGACAACCGTGGCAGCCACTTCTACATCGCGCTGTACTGGGCCCAGGCCCTGGCCGCGCAGGACGAGGACGCCGCCCTGAAGGCGCGCTTCGCCCCGCTGGCCAAGACGCTGACCGACAACGAGCAGAAGATCGTCGAAGAGCTGATCGCAGTGCAGGGCAAGGCCGTGGACATCGGCGGCTACTACCGCCCGGACGTGGCCAAGGCCAGCAAGGCGATGCGCCCGAGCGCGACCTTCAACGCCGCGCTGGAACAGCTGCGCGGCTGATCCACTGCCGTTCGGCCGTGACACCGGAACCCGCGCTTCGGCGCGGGTTTCTTTTTATGGCGCTGGGGTCAGATTCCTTTTGCAAGCAAAAGGGATCTGACCCCATTCGACCCGTGTCCAGAACCGTGACATCCGTCGGTCGTCGGAATGCCGTCAACGGGGCATGAAACTTGCCCGCGATGGCGGTCGCAGAATGGATCGGCGCGGTTTCGCAGTCGCCTTGAATCTGAGCAATCGATCACGACGGCCGCCGCTGGCGATGCCCTAGCCTTGGCGACGCGAGGCCACCGGGGAGGTGGCCGCACGGGGAACACGGATGGCACGCGTGCTGGTAGTGGGAACCGATATCCAGGGCGAGCAGGCCCTGCTGCAACGGCTGCGCCTGGCCTCGGCGCTGCCGGATGGCCAGGTCCGCCGCAGCCAGGATCTGGACGATTGTGATCTGCTGGTCATCCGCGATACCCCGGCGCTGCGCAACGCCGCCCAGCGCATGCGACAGCAACGTCCGCGCCTGCAGTGCTGGATCGAGGACATCGGCGGCCAGCTGCGTGATGGCGACGGGCATCAGGACGTGCTTGATGACGGTGCCATCGGTCGCGCGTTGCGTCGCATGCAGTTGGCACCGGAGCCCCTGGTCATGCAGACACCTGCGCCGATCCGCCTGGCAGATGGCGCGCACGCCATCACCCGTCTGCTGCGCGAGCGGCTGCCGCTGCGACAGGGCCAGGCACTGCTGGGTGATGCAGGCGAGCCTCTGCTGCTGATGGATCTGGAGCACGATCAGGCCGTGCTGTTGCAGGAGCCGGCTGCGGCGCTGGTGGAGCGGCTGGCCGATGCCTTTGAGCGCCTGCAGCTGGACGCGCTGACACCGGCGCGCCTGCAGGCCCTGGCCGGCGAGCGGCCACGCCAGCCGCTGCGGCCACTGCTGTGGCAATGGGCGCAACGCAGCCGCCATTGGCAGGCGCTGGACGAGCGCCTGCGCGGCGCCTCGGTGAAGCTGCTGCGCTGGCCGGACTTCCGCGTACTGGGCCATGACCACGATGGCTTCCGCCTGTGCTCGCTGCTGCTCAAGCGTGCGTGTACGGTTGAGGAATGCACGATGCTGCTCGAACTGCCGGCGGCGGCCGTTCGCGATTTCATCCATGCCGCCTATCTGTGTGGCTACGCGCAGCTGCAGGCCGCCCCGGCGACGCTGATGATGGCGGCAGGTGGCACCCGCACCGACAACGGACTGCTCGCCCGCCTGTGGCGGCACCTGCGCGGGAGCGAGCGCAATGCGTGAGCACAAGGTGGTCGTGCTGGGCGGCATGGGCAGCGGCAAGTCGACGCTGGTACGCAGCATCGCGGCTGGCGCGGTGGTCGACACGGATGTGGCCAACAGTGATCGCCTCGGCGCCGACAAGGCCTCCACCACCGTGGCGCTGGACTATGCAGACATCGACCTGCCCAACGGCGAACGCCTGCGTCTCTACGGCACACCCGGCCAGCAGCGTTTCGATTTCCTGTGGCCGATCCTGCTGCAGGGCGCGCGTGGCGCGGTGCTGCTGCTGGATGCGCGCCGCGCCGGCCTGGCCAGCGAGCTGGAAGGCTATCTGCAGGTGCTGCAGCCGTTCGCATCATCCTTGGCACTGGTCGTGGCGGTCACCCACCTGGACCAGGCACCGCAGGCCGCACTGGATGACTGGGCCATCCGTGCCTGCCTTGACGACCAGCCGCTGCCGCTGCTGGCCGTGGATGCCCGTGACCGAGGACAGGGACTGCTGCTGATGGATGTACTGATGAGCGAAATGGAAGCGCACGCACTGGTGGCTGCACATGGCTGACGGGCAGCTGGCGGTACTGCCCGACGCCGGTCAGCGTGAGCGCCTGCAGCCCCTGCTGCAGGACCTGCAGCAGCGGGTCGAAGGCGTGCGCACGGTCGTGCTGGCCAGCGTCGATGGCTTTGCCCTGGTCAGCGCCGGCGCCGAAGGGCGCGGCGAACGGCTGGCGGCGATGACCAGCGCGATGCTGGCGCTGGCTGCGGCGGTCGGGCGCGAACTGGTGCTGGGCGATCTGCAGACACTGATGCTGGAAGCGGCGGGCGGAAAGGTGCTGATGCTGGCGATCCAGGCCGAAGGGCGCGCACCGTTGCTGCTGATGGCGGCCTGCGACCAGCGCAGCGTGATCGGCCAGGTGCTGTGGCAGAGCAGGGAATGTGGCCAGGCGATCCTGGCCGAACTCGGCGGATCGTGAGCCCGGCCGCAGGGGAACAAGGGGCTCGGACCAACATCGACAAGGGGTGCGACGTGGCTGGATTGAATGATTCGTTGAACGCACTGATGGGCATCGACGGCGCGCAGGCAGTGGCGCTGGTCGATTACGAAAGTGGCATGCTGCTGGGCGAAGCCGGTGCCGGCATGGACATGGAAGTGGCCGCCGCCGGCAATACCGAAGTGATCCGCGCGAAGATGAAGACCGCCGCATCGCTGAACCTCAACGACAGCATCGAGGACATCCTGATCTCGCTGGGCAAGGCGTACCACATCATGCGCCCGGTGGCGAAGAAGAAGGGCCTGTTCTTCTACATCGTGCTGGACCGTACCAAGTCCAACCTGGCATTGGCCCGGCGCAAGGTGCAGGACGTGGAGGCCGAACTGGCGATCTGAGCGGCCGCCTCCGTAGCGCCGGACCATGCTCGGCTGCTTCCAGCCGAAGCAGCCGAGCACGTTCGGCGCTGCCTTCAGGCTGCTGGAAGCAGCAGTGCAGAGACGAACGAGAGAGCCTTGCTGTCGCGTGCGGCGAAGTACCTGGGCGCATGATCTGGCAGCCACACTTCGTTGAAGTGGCGGCGGAAGTCCTCGTAGAACTCGTTGGGATACAGCTTGGCCTGCACCGTGCGGCCGTCCGGGTAGGCGTGGTCATACGTGGGCAGCGCATCGGTGTCGACGCCACGATGATCCCTCAGCCATTTGCAGAACAGTCGGCCTTCGGAGATGTCCGGCACCAGCGCCTGCGGGAGCGTATAGCCCGCCTGCTCCAGCGGTGCGATCAGGTTCAACGTCAGCTCGTTGAGCATCGAGAAATGGGTGTACGGCACCTTGGCACGGTTCTGCATGTAGCGGTCGATGTGCACGGGCAGCAACGCATTGGCGCGACCCTGCTGCCATTCCACCACCCACTGCGAGACCTTCACTGCGAACCTGCGCGACAGCCACTGGCCGAGGTGGATGGCGAGGTACGGGTGGATCCAGGTGCCCTGCATGGCCGGGTTCCCACCGGATACCACGTGGATCAGCTCATTCTCGGACAGCTTCGTCTGCGCCATGAGCTCCTGCAGGAACTCCTCCGTCGATTTCAGTGCCCGGTAGTCGGACCAGCGCTTGCCGACGGACTGGCACAGGGCGGTCGCGCTGATGTAGCCGTCGCGGGCGCGCTGCGGGATGACGTTGCCTTCCTCCACGCGCGGAATAAAGGTCATTTGCTGCATGCGTCACCTCGTGCCGTTGTTGGGCCTGAAAGGGTAGGCAGCAGGGAGGCATCAGGTCTGTAGGAATCGTTGCGTTTGTCGCGGCATGCAGTGGCCCTACACAAGCCACCCCACGCCAGCGTATGGTGAGGCAGGTCCTCCCGGGTGAGCCCTGCATGTCCGAGCCTGACACCGTTGCCGACTTGGCGTCGCGCATCGCCGGCGCCATTCACGCCGGCTTCGAGCAGTATCACGCCCGCTTTGCGGCGATCACCGCCCGTGCGCGGCAGCGTTTCGAGCAGCGCGACTGGGTGGGCGCGCGCCGGGATGCAGTCGAGCGCATCGCGTTGTACGACCTGTGCATTGCCGAACAGATGGATGCGCTGCGGCGTCTCGCCGGCGAAGCGATCGGGGAACGCGCGCTGTGGCTGCAGGTGCATGCGCGCTATAGCGCACTGCTGCGGGGGCTGATCGACGCCGAGCTGTACAAGACCTTCTACAACACGCTGTCGCGGCGCTTGTTCTCCACCCGTGGCGTGGACCCGGCGCTGGAGTTCATCGCCTTCGATGTCGAGCCGTCCGATGCGATCACCCACCCGGTCGCACGGCATACCTATGCGGTCTCGCCGACGCGGCCGGTGGAGGCTCTCCAGCGCGTGCTGGCCGATTACCGCTTCGACATTCCGTATGCGCACCAGCTGCGCTGCGCGGCGGCCATCGCTGTGCGCCTGCAGGATGATCTGGCCCACTGGGGTGATACGCCGGTGCGCAGCATCGAGCTGCTCGACACCGTGTTCTACCGGGAACGCCGCGCCTACCTGGTGGGTCGCGTGTTCGGCGAACACCGCTTCTCACCGTGCGTGATCGCCCTGGTCAACGATGGGCAGGGCCTGCGTGCAGATGCGGTGCTGACCCGGCGTCGCGATGTCGCCCATCTGTTCGGCGTGTCGCGCAGCTATTTCCAGGCCGACCTTGCCACGGTGGGCGATGCGGTGGTGTTCCTGCGCAGCCTGTTGCCGGGCAAGCCCATCGATGAGATCTATACGGTGCTGGGCCGCGCCAAGCAGGGCAAGACCGAGCGCTACCGCACCTTCTTCCGCCACTTCAACGAACATCCGCAGGAGCGGCTGGTGCATGCCGAAGGCACGCCGGGCATGGTCATGGCGGTGTTCACCCTGCCCAGCTATCCGCTGGTGTTCAAGCTGATCCGCGACCGCTTCGCGTGGCCGAAGTCGATGTCGCGGCAGCAGGTGGAAGAGAAGTATGCGCTGGTGTTCAACCTCGACCGTGTCGGTCGCCTGCTTGATGCGCAGCCGTACCGCCATCTGCGTTTCCCGCGCGACCGCTTCGCACCGGCCTTGCTGCAGGAGCTGCTTGCGCAGTGCGCGCAGAGCGTGCGCGTCGATGGCGATCAGGTGGAAGTCGCACTGTGCTACGTGCAGCGTCGCTTCCGTCCATTGAACCTGTACCTGCGCGAGCAGGGCGGCGATGCGGTGCGTGCGGCGGTACTCGACTACGCGCAGGCGATCACCGACATGGCGCGCAACAACATCTTCCCCGGCGACATGCTGCCGAAGAACTTCGGCGTATCGCGGCATGGCCGGGCAGTCTTCTACGACTATGACGAGCTGTGCCTGGTCAGCGACTGCGTCTTCCGCGCCTGGCCGCAGCCGCGCACGCCGGAGGAAGCCATGGCCGACGAACCCTGGTTCCACGTCGGGCCACGCGACGTGTTTCCAGAGCGCTTCGGCCCGTTCATGGGCCTGCCGGCGGGCGAGCTGGCGGCGGTGCGCGAACATTACCGGCACCTGTTTGATCCCGCGTGGTGGCAGGGCCTGCAGGCGCGCTTCGCCAGCGGTGATTATCCGGATACCCCGCCCTATGCGGCGGTCCATCGCCTGGCCTGAACGGCGTG
Organism: Stenotrophomonas muris; assembly: GCF_052751275.1. Classification (NCBI taxonomy): domain Bacteria; kingdom Pseudomonadati; phylum Pseudomonadota; class Gammaproteobacteria; order Lysobacterales; family Lysobacteraceae; genus Stenotrophomonas; species Stenotrophomonas muris. The sequence goes on from NZ_CP199879.1 coordinate 4,190,243, forward strand.
GCGTGGACTGCCTGCCGGTCCCGCTCGGACTGCGGTACGCTCGGGGTTCACCTCATCACCATGGATCCGGCAATGATGCGTTCCCCCCTGTTCCTTGCGCTGGCCCTGGCGTTCGCCGCCGGTGCTCCCCTGCTGCCGGCCGATGCCGTGGCCCAGAACGCGCGCGCCGTGCGCGCCACTGCCGAGATGAGCATGGTGCTGTCGGGCAGTATCGACGTGGCGGCCGATGGTTCGGTCAGCACGCTGGTCCTGGACCAGCGTGCCATGCTCGCACCCGGCATCGTGTCGTTCGTGGAAGGCGCCATCCGCGGTTGGCAGTTCGAACCGACGCTGCGTGATGGCACGCCGGTGGCCGTCCACGCGCCGCTGCGCGTACGCCTGCGTGGCAAGCAGCAGGAAGACGGCAACTACCAGATCAGCATGACCAGCGTCGACTTCAGTGAATATGATCCGAAGGCTACCGATTCGATCACCCAGAAGCGCATGCCGCCGCCGCGCTACCCCGAAGAGGCCTTCCGCAATGGCGGGCAGGGTGACGTACTGCTGCTGGTCAAGGTCGCACGCGACGGCACCGTGGCCGATGTCATTGCCGAGCAGGTGAACATGACCGTGGTCGCACCGGAACGGACCATGGCCAGGATGCGCGACATCTTCGCCAAGGCCAGTATCAGTGCGGCCCGCAAGTGGACCTTCTCGCCGCCGACCACCGGCGAGGACAGCACGCGGGATTCATGGACCGTGCGCGTGCCGGTCACTTTCGCCCTGAACAACAGCGACAACGGCCAGCCGGAACGCTACGGCCGCTGGCGTGCCTTCATCCCCGGCCCGCGCCAGGCCGCACCCTGGCGCACGCCGGATGGCGCCGGACAGGCGGGAAGTGATCTGCTGCCGGCCGGCGGCGTGTACATGGTCGATGGCACCCAGCGCGGCCTGCGCCTGCTGACGCCGCTGGCGCAGCGCTGAGCCCGGTGCGATGGAGCGGTCGGCCAGGCCGGCCGCTTTTCAGTCCGCGTACGGGTAGACCACCACGCGGTTGCGGCCCTGTTCCTTGGCCATGTACAGGGCCTTGTCGGCCAGCCGCAGCGCCTGCTCGGCATCGACATGGAAGCTGGGGAAGTGGGCCACGCCCAGCGACACGGTGATGGTGCCGACCGGCTCGAACGGATGATCGGCGATGTGCTGGCGCAGGCGCTCGCCGGCCTGGCGCGCCGAGTCGGTACTGATGCCCGGCAGCAGCAGCAGGAATTCCTCGCCACCGGCACGGCAGAGGATGTCGCTGTCGCGCGAGTAGCGGCGCATCTGGTCGGCGATATGGACGATGGCGGCGTCACCGACGTCATGGCCGTGGCTGTCGTTGATCGATTTGAAGCGATCGATGTCCAGCGCCAGGATCGCGAACGGAATGCCCTGCACCTGCAGCGCATCCAGCGCCTGCTGCAGGCCGCGGCGATTGAGCAGGCCGGTCAGCGGATCGGTACGGTTGGCGCGGTTGAGTGTGCCAATGCGGTCCTGCAGGGCGTTGAAGCTGTGCAGGACCGCCTGCTTGAGCTGGGCAACCTCGAAGTACCATGCGCGGATGCCGCTGACGTGGTTGATCGCGCTGCCGGTGTCCTCGCCACCCTGCACGTTGCGCGCCAGCTGCCACAGCGGCATCGAGATGCGCCGGGCGAACCACCAGGTGATCAGCAGTGACAGCAGGCCGAGCGGGATCGCGTTCCAGATCACCGCGGTCATCAACCGTGACAACGGCTGCAATGTGGCCTCGGTCGGCCGCTGGGCGATGATGCCCCAACCAGTGGCCGGTACCGGCGCGTAACCGGCCAGCATCGACACGCCCAGGTTGTTACGGACCTGCTGCGCGCCGCGCTCACCGCGCACCACCGCCTTCACCGCCGGGTTGCCGACCACGTAGTCGCCGACCCGCTTGCCGTCGGCGTGGTACAGCAGGCGGCCATGGCGGTCGACCACGTACAGGTAGGAGCCGTCGCGGTAGTAGTGCTTGCCCAGCAGCGTATGCAGCGCGCTGCGCTGGCGCAGGTACAGGGTGCCGCTGACGTAGCCGCGATAGTGGCCCTGGCGGTCGAAGATCGGGTGCGACAGCGAGACCAGCAGCTTGCCTGTGGTCGACTGGTACGGGTCGCTGATCATCGGCTGGCGTGCAGCCAATGCGGCATTGTTGCCGACGCTGTGCAGGACCTCGCCCTGCAGCTGCAGGGTCTGCGGCGAGGTGGCGATCACCAGGCCGTCGGCGTCCACCACCAGCGAGGAATTGAAGCTGTTGGTCTGCAGCTGCAGGCGGCTGGCCTCGTCCTGCGCCTGTGCCGGATCGAGGTCACTCTGGCCGAGCCGGGTGGCGGCGTAGGCCAGCTCCTGCTGCGCGGCCAACAGGAAGTTCTGGGTGGTCTCGGCCAGCTTGGTGGCATAGACGCGGTTGGCTTCCAGGGTATTGCCGACAAGCTGGTCGCGCTGCACGCGGTAGCTGGCCAGCAGGGTATTGGCCAGGGCGATGATGGCGCTGAGCAGGGCCAGGGCGAGGATCAGCTTGCCCAGGTTGAGGCGGGGAGACAGCGTTCGCATGCGTCGACGGATCCGGCAGGAGGCTGGACCCGACCGGTTCTCCGGAAGGGGCGACAGCGGAATCGGTGGCCACGCCCGCAGGGCCGGGCAGGGTATCGGGCGGATTATCGCCAAAAGTCGGCGGCGGCAAAGTGAAGTGGGTCGCCCTGCAGGCAAAAAAAAACCTGCCGCAGCGAGCTCGGTGCCAGGACGCGTGGGCGCAGGGTCAGTCTGGCTGGTCAAGGAAATCTACAACTATTCGCATGGTACCTGCCCCCGGGAACTGAAAGCATGGTGCGTTTGGAGGATGCACGTTCATGCGATTTCTGCTGCAGAGCTTGAGGGTTCTTCCTTGCGCAACCCATCGAGGCCACTTTGTCGAATCCCATCTTTCGCGGGTTCGCATGCACCTGAATGCCGGTGACCATGCTTCGGCCGAGGCCGTGATGGCGGGGGTGCCGGCTGAGACCCATGAGCACCTTGTCTGGCGCTTGTCGGTGGAACGTCGGGTTGGTCGATGGATCAAGATGTGGACGCAGGCGTTGCCACAGTCCTCTCACCCTCTACTGGTTTCTGCATATGCGGAAATCAACAAGGCATGGTCAGTCCGCGGTGAGAGCTACGCAGCGGATATCCCGATGTTGCGGCGACGCAGATACCCCGGGATCATGATGCAGGCATATCGGAAGCTCTCGGACATCGTGGCCCAGGAGCCTGGCAATGCAATGGCGTTGGCTGGCCTGATTCACTGTGACGTCGTGGTCGGCACCGGTGACGGAAACAGGGATGACTGGCTCAATGCGGCGATGGCGGCCGAGCCGTTCCATTGCCCTTCGATCGTGCAGTATGCGAGAGGGACATGGCAGCGCTGGGGAGGCGAGCCGGATGATCACTTTCGATTTGCCGATTGGGTGGTTGAGAACGCGCCCGCTGGCAGCTGCTCGCACATCGTGGCTGCACAAGCGCTGCTGGATGATGCCCTGACCGTGGCGGACGGCTTCAGCTCAATGCGAGGAATCTCCCGCCATCTCGGAAACGAGACAACCGCTGCGTGGCTACGCCGCGCAATACTGAAATGGGCCGGTGCCACGCCGGAAACCCTGGAGTGTCGTCTGCGGGACATTGCATCCCTTCATGGCGACAGCTATCACGGGATCTGCATGGAGACATTTGCATTTGCGGCGTATCTCGCGGGTGCCAAAGATGAGGCCCGCCAGCTGCTGATCGCATTGAGGGGGCGATTGCAGGCTGATGTATGGGAGATGCTGTTGCCGTCCATTCCCGGCTGGCTGGCTGCCGTTGGCCTCAGGCATCGGGCGGCGCACCTGGCGCATGATCGCATCTGTCGTGATCTGGAGTTGGACCCGCGGCAGATCTGCCGATAGCTCCATGGTGCCCACGGACGGGGACGCTGGTTCCAATGAAGAGGCCCCGCATCGCGGGGCCTCTTCTGGTTCCATCTATGCCGTGGATCAGCGCTTCATCGAACCGAAGAACTCGTCGTTGGACTTGGTGTTCTTCATCTTGTCCAGCAGGAACTCCATCGCGGCCATTTCATCCATCGGATGCAGCAGCTTGCGCAGGATCCAGATCTTCTGCAGCAGTTCCGGCTCGATCAGCAGGTCCTCGCGGCGGGTGCCGGAGCGGTTGATGTCGATGGCCGGGAACACGCGCTTTTCAGCGATACGGCGGCTCAGGTGCACTTCGCTGTTGCCGGTGCCCTTGAACTCTTCGTAGATCACCTCGTCCATCTTCGAGCCGGTGTCGACCAGCGCGGTGGCGATGATGGTCAGGCTGCCGCCTTCCTCCACGTTGCGCGCGGCACCGAAGAAGCGCTTCGGGCGGTGCAGGGCGTTGGCGTCCACACCACCGGTCAGCACCTTGCCCGAGCTCGGCACCACGTTGTTGTAGGCGCGGGCCAGACGGGTGATCGAGTCGAGCAGGATCACCACGTCCTTCTTGTGCTCGACCAGGCGCTTGGCGCGCTCGATGACCATTTCGGCCACCTGCACGTGGCGCGCGGCCGGCTCGTCGAAGGTCGAGCTGATGACCTCGCCGCGCACGGTGCGCTGCATTTCGGTCACTTCTTCCGGGCGTTCGTCGATCAGCAGCACGATCAGGTGCACGTCCGGATGGTTGGTGGTGATGGCAGTGGCGACCTGCTGCATCATCATCGTCTTGCCGGCCTTCGGCTGGGACACGATGAGCGAGCGCTGGCCCTTGCCCTGCGGCGCCATCAGATCGAGGATGCGGCCGGTAATGTCTTCCGACGAACCGTTGCCACGCTCCAGGGTGAAGCGGCGGCGCGGGAACAGCGCGGTCAGGTTCTCGAACAGCACCTTGTTCTTCGACGCTTCGATCGGCTCACCGTTGATGGTGTCGACGATGTTCAGCGCGAAGTAGCGCTCGCCGTCCTTCGGGAAGCGGATGCGGCCGGAGATGTGGTCGCCGGTGCGCAGGTTGAAGCGGCGGATCTGGCTGGGCGAGATGTAGGTGTCGTCCGGGCCGGCCAGGTAGCTGGCTTCGGCCGCGCGCAGGAAGCCGAAGCCGTCCGGCAGGATTTCCAGCACGCCATCGGCGGCAACGCCGTCGCCGTGGCGGGTCAGCACCTTCAGCAGGGCGAAGATCACGTCCTGCTTGCGGGCACGGGCCACGCCTTCGGAGATCTGCAGCTGCTCGGCGATCTCCAGCAGCTTCTGTGCCGGCATGCGCTTGAGGTCGCTCAGCGAGTAGACCGGGAAGCCCTCGGGCACGTTGGCGTGCGGGCGCGGCACGAAGGGCTGCTGCTCGCCGCCGTCCTGCGGCATGCCGTCATCGCGGCCACCGCGGTTGCGGTCGCGGTCGCGACGGTTGCGGAAACGGTCGCGGCGATTGCCCTGGCCCTGCTGGCCGTTCTGGTTGTAGGGGTTGTTGTTCTGACCCTGGCCCTGGTGCTGCCCACCGCCCTGGTGGTTCTGCTGGCGCTGTCCGGATTCGCGGCCTTCGCCACCCTCACCGCCGCCGGAGGCGGGGGCTTCAGTGGCAGGCGCGCTCGGCGCGGGGGCGGCTGCAGCCGGTGCCGGCGCTTCGGGCGCGGCTGCCAGCGGCAGGGTCGGTTGCGCCGGAGCGGCGCTGGTTTCGGCGGCTGCCGGGGCGGCGGCCTTGCTCACGCGGGGCTTGCGCACGCGCTTTTCGGCGGGCGCATCGGCGCTGCCGGTTTCGGAAGTGTTATCGGACAAGAGCGTTATTCCTCGCTTGAAGGTGCGAGCGCCCGGCTGGGGCGGCGAACGTTGGGAATGGGTCTGGAAGAAACTGCGTCCAGAGGGTGCGGCACGCGAGCGCGGCCGGATATGCCGACACTATCATCGGCCTGCGGCGGCATGCAAGGGTCGCCGGGAACAGCATTCATAATGGACGCGGGGCGCCCGCCGGCAGCCGCGGGCAGCGGCTGCCGGGAACAGCAGGATCAGGCCAGGGCCTTGTCCAGCAGGCCGGCCAGCTGAGCCTTGCCCACCGCACCGATCTGCTCGCCGACCTTCTCGCCGTCCTTGAACACGACCAGGTACGGAATCGAACGCACGTGGTACTTGGCGGCCAGTGCGCGGTTGTGGTCGACGTTGACCTTGGCGATCTTGGCGCGGCCCTGGTAGGCATCGGCCAGTTCGTCCAGCGCCGGGGCGATCATCTTGCAGGGGCCACACCACTCGGCCCAGAAATCGACCAGCACCGGTTCCTTGGAATTCAGCACTGCGCTATCGAAGTCGGCGTCGCCGACATGTACAACCTTGTCGCTCATCTTGGTTTCTCGTCTTGGATTGCACCCGGCCATGCCGGAGGTGGGTGAACTGGGCCATGCCCGGTGGCGCGACCCTCGTCGTTGCCTCGCGGCGCACTGCCGCGGTGCGTTCGGCGGGATGCCTGGACGCTCACGGCCGGCAGTGTACCCCTATCGCAGGGCAGGGACAGGCGCCGGTTGGAACCCAGCGTATCGTGATCGCTTCGATGGCCGGTATGTGTCGGATTTCACTGTCTTCCTGTACATGGGGCTGGCAGTGGGCGACACCAGCGAACCCGGGCAGGCCGTTCAAGTCCGGTGTGGCTGGGTGAAGGTGGCGTCTCTGGACGCCATGAGACGCCGCATTCCGGTTTGCCTGCCCGAGTGCGGTAAACTGGGGCATTGTGCGGCGCGCGGACCGGTGGTCCCAGCCTGCCAACCCGCCGCAGGGGCCGCAGTTTGCGACGGTGCCCCTAGACGATGAAGTGCCAGCCGCCCCACGGGCCGGCGGCCATACCAAGACGGACTCATGAGCGACAAACCGCTGACCGATTTGACCTTCTCCTCCTTCGAGCTGCATCCGGCCCTGCAGGCCGGCCTTGAAGGAGCCGGATTCACCCGCTGCACCCCGATCCAGGCGCTGACCCTGCCGGTCGCGCTGCCCGGCGGTGATGTTGCCGGCCAGGCCCAGACCGGCACCGGCAAGACCCTGGCCTTCCTGGTCGCTGTCGTGAACCGCCTGCTGACCCGCCCGGCGCTGGCCGACCGCAAGCCGGAGGATCCGCGTGCGCTGATCCTTGCCCCGACCCGCGAACTGGCCATCCAGATCCACAAGGATGCGGTGAAGTTCGGTTCCGACCTGGGCCTGCGTTTCGCGCTGGTCTACGGTGGCGTGGATTACGACAAGCAGCGTGAGCTGCTGCAGCAGGGCGTGGACGTGATCATCGCCACCCCGGGCCGCCTGATCGACTACGTCAAGCAGCACAAGGTGGTTTCGCTGCATGCCTGCGAGATCTGCGTGCTGGACGAAGCCGATCGCATGTTCGATCTGGGCTTCATCAAGGACATCCGCTTCCTGCTGCGCCGCATGCCGGAACGCACCATCCGCCAGACCCTGCTGTTCAGTGCCACCCTCAGCCATCGCGTGCTGGAGCTGGCCTACGAGCACATGAACGAGCCGCAGAAGCTGGTGGTCGAAGCCGAGACCATCACCGCTGCGCGCGTGCGCCAGCGCATCTATTTCCCGGCCGACGACGAGAAGATCCCGCTGCTGCTGGGCCTGCTGTCGCGCAGTGAAGGCGCGCGCACCATGGTGTTCGTCAATACCAAGGTGTTCGTCGAGCGCGTCGCCCGCTCGCTGGAAAAGGCCGGCTACCGCGTCGGCGTGCTGTCCGGCGACGTGCCGCAGAAGAAGCGTGAGAGCCTGCTCAACCGCTTCCAGAAGGGCCAGCTGGAAATCCTGGTGGCCACCGACGTGGCCGCGCGTGGCCTGCACATCGACGGCATCAAGTACGTCTACAACTACGACCTGCCGTTCGACGCCGAAGACTACGTGCACCGCATCGGTCGTACCGCGCGCCTGGGCGAAGAGGGTGATGCGATCAGCTTCGCCTGCGAACGCTACGCGATGGGCCTGCCGGACATCGAGGCCTACATCGAGCAGAAGATCCCGTCCGAGCCGGTCACCAAGGAACTGTTGACGCCGCTGCCGCGCCCGGAACGCCCGGCCCCGGCTGCTGGCGAGGAAGGTGAGGAGAACGAGAGCGTCGGCCAGATCTTCCGTGAAGCGCGCGAAGCCCGCGCCGCTGAAGAAGAGCGCCGTGGTGGTGGTCGCAGTGGGGGCCGCTCCGGCGGTGGCCGTGGCGAGCGTCGCGACGGTGAGCGCAGCGGCGAGCGCCGTTCGCGTGGCCCGCGCAAGCCGCGCGTGGAAGGCGAGCAGGTTGCAGCTGCCCCGGCCGAAGGTGCTGAAGCCGCTGTCGCCCAGGCTCCGCGTCCGCCGCGCCCGCCCCGCGCCGAGGGCGCGCCGGAAGGTGCCGTGGATGGCGAGCGCAAGCCGCGCAAGCGCCGTCGTCGTCGCCACGGCCGTCCGGTCGAGGGTGGCGAGGGCGTGCAGGCCAACGCCGGCAACGGCGCCAGCCCGGTGACCCCGGTGCAGGTGGTGGCCAAGCCGGTGCGCACGGCGGCCGACAGCGGCGATTCGTTCCTGACCCGCATCGGCCGCAAGATCCGCCGGATGCTGTCGGGCAGCTGATCGGCGCTGCCGATCAGCGGGTAGCCCCCGACCGCTGGTCGGGTGGCTTTGAACGGTAGTGCCGGCCGCTGGCCGGCAACCCACATGGCTGCCGGCCAGCGGCCGGCACTACCGATCGGCGCCACCGTCTCCACGAGGTCGCGCCGCTCCTGCATAATCGGGGCATGAGTGTCCTGCGCTTCGACAATGTCAGCAAACAGTACGCCGGTGGCCACGAGGCGCTGATCGATGTCAGCTTCGAGGTCGCGCCGGGCGAGATGCTGTTCGTCACCGGCCATTCCGGTGCGGGCAAGAGCACTTTGCTCAAGTTGATCCACCTCGACGAGCGGCCCAGCCGCGGCGCGGTGGTGTTCGACGAGCGCAACCTGCTGAAGGTGCGCGGCGGCGACGTGCCCCGCCACCGACGCGCGGTGGGCGCGGTCTACCAGGACCACCGGCTGCTGATGGACCGCTCGATCGCCGAGAACGTGGCGCTGCCGCTGATCCTGCGCGGCACCCGCCGTGGCGACATCAGTAAGCGCGTGCGCTCGGTGCTGGAGCGGATGGGCCTGGGCCATCGCGAGAAGGCGCTGCCCTCGCAGCTGTCGGCCGGCGAGCAGCAGCGCGTGGGCATCGCCCGCGCCATCGTCGGCGAGCCCAAGCTGCTGGTGGCCGATGAGCCGACCGGCAACCTCGACCCGACCCTGGCGGCAGAGATCATGGCCCTGTTCGCCGAGCTGCCCTCGCGCGGCACCAGCGTGCTGGTGGTCAGCCACGACCTGCCGCTGCTGCGCCGCATGCGCAAGCGCGTGCTGATCCTGGACCATGGCCGGCTGGTGGATGACATCTCGCCGCAGGACCTGGCGGAGTAACCGATGGCGAAGAACGAAAACAGCGAAGTCGCCGCCCCCTCGCGCGTGGGCGTCTGGTTCCAGCACCACGTGCACAGCGTGGTGTTCAGCCTGGGCCGCGCCTGCCGCAAGCCATGGGCGACCCTGCTGACGGTGATGGTCATGGCGCTGGCGCTGGCGCTGCCGCTGGGCCTGTCGATCGCGCTGGACAACCTCAAGCAGTTCGCCGGCAGCGTGCAGCAGTCGCGCGACATCAACGTGTTCCTGAAGGGCAACGTCGATGCACCCGGCGCGCTGCGCCTGGCCGGCCAGCTGCGCGACCGCGACGACGTGGCCGAAGTGAACGTGCGCACGCCCGAGCAGGGCCTGCAGGAACTGCGCGATGCCGGCCTGGGTGAGGCGATCGACGCACTCAACGACAATCCGCTGCCTTCGCTGCTGGTGATCACTCCCGGCCAGGGCAAGGACGACGCACGCCTGGCGCGCGCGCTGGAAAGCCTGCCCGAGGCCGATCTGGTGCAGCACGATGCGCTGTGGCGCCAGCGCCTGGATGCCTGGCTTGCCTTCGGTGCGCGGCTGGTGCAGGTGCTGTCGGTCCTGCTCGGCGCAGGTGCCGCGCTGGTGGTCGGCAACACGGTGCGCCTGGACATCCAGGCCCGCCGCGAAGAGATCGGCGTGCTGCAGCTGCTCGGCGCCAGCGATGGCTTCATCCGCCGCCCGTTCCTGTACCTGGGCGCGTGGTACGGCCTGGGCGCCGGCGCGGTGGCGCTGGCCCTGATCGGCGCTGCGGGTGCCGCCCTGCGCATGCCGCTGGCCGAACTCTCGCGCAGCTACGGCAGCCCGTTCGTACTGCACGGCCTGGACCTGCTGCACGGCGGCCTGGTCCTGCTCGGCACGCTGCTGCTGGGTTGGCTGGGCGCCTGGCTGGTCACCGGCCACTTCCTCCGCCAGACCCGCCCGACCGACACCTGAGACCGGCATGCAACCGCAAGCGCTGAAACACCTTGAAGGGCCCGCGACGCGGGTGATGGTGGTCGATGGCTCGAAGCTGGTGCGCAAGCTGATCGCCGACGTCCTGCAGCGTGACCTGCCGGGCGTGGAGGTGATCGGCTGCGACAGCATCGAGGACGCACAGCAGGCGCTGGCACAGGGGCCGGTGGACCTGGTGACGACCTCGCTGACCCTGCGCGATGGCGACGGCTTGGCGCTGGCGCGGATGGTGCGCGAAGCGGCCGGCCAGGCCTATGTGCCGGTGATCGTGGTCTCCGGCGATGCCCAGCAGCACCTGGAGCAGCGCCGCTTCACCGAGTACGTCACCGACTATTTCGACAAATCGCTCGGCCATGAAGCACTGGCGACCTTCATCCGCGGCTACGTGCAGCCCCAGACCATCCCCGGTGCCACCATCCTCTATATCGAGGACAGCCGCGTGGTGGCCGAGGCCACCAAGCGCATGCTGGAACGCCAGCAGTTGAACGTGCTGCACGTGGTCAGCGCCGAAGAAGCGTTCACCCTGCTCACCGCCGAGTCGCTGGGCCGCAGTCGCCACCGCATCGACCTGGTGCTGACCGACGTCACCCTGAAGGGCGAACTGAGCGGTCGCGACGTGGTGCAGCGCGTGCGCGTGGATTTCGGCTACGGCAAGCGCCGCCTGCCGGTGCTGGTGATGACCGGCGATGGCAACCCGCACAACCAGACCGGGCTGCTGCAGTCCGGTGCCAACGACCTGGTGCTCAAGCCGATCGAAGAACGGCTGCTGGTCACCAAGGTGCTGTTCCAGCTGAGGCTGGCCCGATTGAACGATGGACCTCTGTTGCGATGATGGATGAAGTAGCCGACACCCCGACGATCCAGCTGGAACCGAGCTGGAAGCAGCATGTCGGCGATTACCTGTTGCAGCCGCAGATGCGCGAGCTGTCCAGCTTCCTGCGCCAGCGCAAGGCCAGTGGCGCGGCGGTGTTCCCGCCCGGCCCGCAGATCTTCGCCGCGTTCGACGCCACGCCGTTCGAGCAGGTGAAGGTGGTGATCCTCGGGCAGGACCCGTACCACGGTCGCGGCCAGGCACATGGCCTGAGTTTCTCGGTGCCGCCGGGCGTGCCGGTGCCGCCGTCGCTGCTGAACATCTACAAGGAGATCGAGGGCGATCTCGGTATCCCGCGTCCGGACCACGGCTGCCTGATTCCGTGGGCGCAGCGTGGCGTGCTGCTGCTCAATGCGGTACTGACGGTGGAAGAGGGCAAGGCCGGTGCGCACCAGGGTCGTGGCTGGGAAGGCTTCACCGACCACGTGGTGGATGTGCTCAACCGCGAGCGCGAAGGGCTGGTGTTCATGCTCTGGGGCGCCTATGCGCAGCAGAAGGGCAAGGTGATCGACACCCGCCGCCATCGCGTGCTGAAGTCGCCGCATCCATCGCCGCTTTCGGCCCATCGGGGCTTCCTCGGCTGTCGTCATTTCTCGATGGCCAACGAGTACCTGCAGCGCCGCGGCCAGGCCCCGATCGACTGGTCGCTGCCGCCGCGCTCGGCACTCTGAGGGCCGGCGGGCCGCTGGGCCTGAACACCGGGCAACGTTCCCGGGCCTGAATGGGCCTTCAGAACGGCCCGTTCAGCTCCGCTTGACCGGAATCGGCCGCTTTACGGCAGGTAATTGCTTGAATTCCAAGGGATTGTGAATCCCGAAAAGCATGCTCGCCACTGTCATCAAATCGCGCTACGGTAGGGCTCTGTTTGGGACCAGTGTTGCATCAATGGGATGCTGGAACTTTTTCCTCCTTTAGCAGTCCAAATCCCGGACTGCTAAGATGGGTGCCTATGAGCCAGAACACCTCTACTGCCCTTGTGGCAAACAATCTCCCGATTCCCAGTGCGCTCGGTTCGCTGGACGCCTACATCGGTGCCGTGCACCAGATCCCGGTGCTGTCGGTCGATGACGAACAGGACCTGGCCCGTCGCTTCCGCGACGGCAACGATCTGGACGCTGCCCGCGAGCTGGTGCATTCGCACCTGCGCTTCGTGGTGCACGTGGCCCGCGGCTACAACGGCTACGGCCTCGCCCTGGGCGACCTGATCCAGGAAGGCAACATCGGCCTGATGAAGGCGGTCAAGCGCTTCGACCCAGACATGGGCGTGCGCCTGGTCTCCTTCGCGGTGCACTGGATCCGTGCCGAGATGCACGAGTTCATCCTGAAGAACTGGCGCATCGTGAAGGTCGCCACCACCAAGGCGCAGCGCAAGCTGTTCTTCAACCTGCGCAAGTCGAAGACGCGCCTGGGCTGGATGAACGCGGCGGAAGTGAGCGCGGTGGCCAAGGACCTGAACGTGTCCGAGCGCGAGGTCATGGAAATGGAGTCGCGCCTGTCGGGTCGCGATATCGGGTTCGATGCGCCGACCGACGAGGACAACGAGCACGCGCCGCCGTCGCCGGCCGCGTTCCTGGTCGCCGACGACGAAGACCCGTCGATGGCCTACGAACGTGCCGACAGCGAAGACAACCAGATGCAGTTGCTGCGCGAAGGCCTGGCGGAACTGGATGCGCGTTCGCGCGACATCATCCGCCGCCGCTGGCTGGACGCGGACAGCAAGGTGACGCTGCAGGAACTGGCCGACGAGTACGGCGTGTCGGCCGAGCGCATCCGCCAGGTTGAAGCGAACGCGCTGAAGAAGATGAAGGCGCTGTTCACCGCGTAAGCGGGGCGGCGTTGGAATGAAGAAAGGCCCGGCATTGCCGGGCCTTTTTGTTTTTTGCGGCGTTCTCATCCACGCCACGCGTGGATGCCCTGATGCCGCACCCGCCTCACCCCTCGCGTGCGATCGCGCGCCAGCCAATGTCGTTGCGGTGGAACGCGTTGGCCCAGCTCACCTTGGCCACGCCGGCGTAGGCATTGGCCTGCGCGTCGCGCACGCTGTCGCCCAGTGCGGCCACGCACAGCACGCGACCGCCCGCACTGACCACGTGGCCCTGAGCATCCAATGCCGTACCGGCATGGAACACCTTGGCACTGGCCGGCACGTCGTCCAGGCCGGAAATCACGTCGCCGGTGATCGGCGCTTCCGGGTACGGCCTGGCCGCCAGCACCACGCCCAGCGACGGGCGCGCGTCCCACTGCGCTTCGACCTCATCCAGGCGGCCATCGATGGCCGCTTCCACCAGCTCGACCAGGTCCGACTGCAGGCGCAGCATCACTGGCTGGGTTTCCGGGTCGCCAAAGCGCACGTTGAATTCGATCACCTTCGGTGCGCCGCTGGCATCGATCATCAGGCCGGCGTAGAGGAAACCGGTGAACGGGATGCCGTCGGCGATCATGCCCTGCACGGTGGGGTTCACCACCTCGCGCATCACCCGTGCATGCACCTCCGGCGTCACCACCGGGGCCGGCGAATAGGCGCCCATGCCGCCGGTATTCGGGCCGGTGTCGCCGTCGCCGACGCGCTTGTGGTCCTGCGAGGTGGCCATCGGCAGCGCATGCACGCCGTCCACCATCGAAATGAAGCTGGCTTCCTCACCGTCGAGGAATTCCTCGATGACCACGCGCGCACCGGCATCGCCAAACGCGTTGCCGGACAGCATGTCACGCACCGCGTCCTCGGCCTCGGTCAGGCTCATCGCCACGATCACGCCCTTGCCGGCGGCCAGGCCATCGGCCTTGACCACGATCGGTGCGCCCTTCTCGCGCACATACGCCAGCGCGGCGTCCACGTCGCTGTGCACGGCGTAGTACGCGGTGGGGATGTTGTGGCGCGCCAGGAAGTCCTTGGCGTAGGCCTTGCTGCCTTCCAGCTGCGCGGCGGCGGCGGTTGGCCCGAAGATGCGCAGGCCGGCGGCGCGGAAGCGGTCGACCACGCCGGCCACCAGCGGTACTTCCGGGCCGACCACGGTCAGCGCTACGCCTTCGGCCTGGGCCAACGCCAGCAGGCCGTCGATATCGGTCACCTTGACTGCCACGTTGCGGCACGTGTCTTCGCTGGCGGTACCGGCGTTGCCGGGCGCCACGATCACTTCGGTGACACGGGAGGACTGGGCCAGCTTCCATGCCAGGGCGTGTTCGCGGCCGCCAGAGCCGATGACGAGGATCTTCATGGGACAGGGTTCTCGGGTACGGAAGAGAAAAGCCGGGCAGGGCCCGGCTTGGTGATGCGGATCAGTGGCGGAAGTGGCGCACGCCGGTGAACACCATGGCCAGGCCATGTTCGTCGGCGGCGGCGATCACTTCGGCATCGCGCATCGAACCGCCCGGCTGGATGACCGCCTTGATGCCGGCGGCTGCAGCGGCATCGATGCCATCGCGGAACGGGAAGAAAGCGTCGGAGGCCATCACCGAGCCCTCGACCACCAGGTTCGCATCGGCGGCCTTGATGCCGGCGATGCGGGCCGAGTACACGCGGCTCATCTGGCCGGCACCGACACCGATGGTGCGGTTGTCCTTGGCATAGACGATCGCGTTGGACTTCACGAACTTGGCGACCTTCCAGGCAAACAGCAGGTCGGTGAACTGCTTGTCGGTCGGCGCCAGCCTGCTGACCACCTTCAGTTCGTCGCGGGTCATGCCGCGGTTGTCCGAGGACTGCAGCAGCAGGCCCGAGCCGACGCGCTTGCTGTCGAAGTTGTTCAGGCCGTCGCCGTGCGGGATGCGCAGTACGCGCACGTTGGCCTTCTTCTGCGCGTACTCCAGCGCGGCCGGCTCGTAGTCCGGGGCGATCAGCACTTCGACGAACTGGCGGTCGAGGATCACCTTGGCGGTGGCGGCATCCAGCGGCTTGTTGAAGGCGATGATGCCGCCGAAGGCGCTGGTCGGGTCGGTGGCGTAGGCCAGCTCGTAGGCATCGCCGTTGCCGGCACCGACGGCCACGCCGCACGGGTTGGCGTGCTTGACGATGACGCAGGCCGGCGCATCGAACTGGCGCACGCATTCCCACGCCGCATCGGCGTCGGCCAGGTTGTTGTAGCTCAGCTCCTTGCCCTGCAGCTGCTGGAAGGTGGCCAGCGTGCCCGGCACCGGGTACAGGTCGCGGTAGAACGCGCCGCTCTGGTGCGGGTTCTCGCCATAGCGCAGGTCCATCACCTTCACGAAGGTGGAGTTCATCTGCGCCGGGTACTCGGCACGGGCCGGCACGGCGGCGTCAGTGGCGGTGACCGCCGACAGGTAGTTGCTGATCGCCGCATCGTACTGGGCGACGCGGTTGAACGCGGCCACCGAGAATGCGAAGCGGGTGGCCGCCGTCAGCTGGCCGTTGTTGGCCTCCAGCGAGGCCAGCAGCTCGGCGTACTGCGACGGATCGGTGGCCACCGCCACGCGGGCGAAGTTCTTGGCCGCCGAGCGCAGCATGGCCGGGCCGCCGATGTCGATGTTCTCGACCGCGTCGGCCAGGGTGCAGTCGGCCTGGGCGGTGACCGATTCGAACGGGTACAGGTTCAGCACCAGCAGGTCGATGGCACCGATACCGTGCTCGGCCATCACTGCGTCATCTAGGCCGGAGCGGCCCAGCAGGCCGCCGTGCACCATCGGGTGCAGGGTCTTGACCCGGCCGTCCATCATTTCCGGGAAGCCGGTGACCTCGGCCACGTCCTTCACGGCCAGGCCCGCATCGCGGATCGCCTTGGCGGTGCCGCCGGTGGACAACAGCTCCACGCCGCGTGCCGCCAGCGCAGTGGCCAGCTCGACCAGGCCGGTCTTGTCGGAAACGGAGAGGAGGGCCCGGCGGACGGGCAACAGATCAGCAGTCATGGGACAGAATCGGCAGCGGAGCGGGGCCGATATTGTAGGCGGTGGGGGCCGGTGGCGGGCGCCGGCGGGGAAAATCGACCCGCACCCACGGCCTGTGGCCGCCTTCAGCACAGCCTGGCCGGGGGCGGTCCGCAAGCAATTCGATGGGGCGCGCTGCTCCAATCGGGTAGGCTGTGCCGGAACTGCCAAGGATCAGCGGGTTCGGATCGTGTCGATCTATGCATTGAAAGGACGTTTTCAGGACCTGTTGCGTCCGGCCGTACGCGGTCTGTACCGCATGGGGATCACCGCCAATGCGGTGACCGTGACCGCGGCCGCGGTCTCGCTGCTGGTCGCTGCCGCCGTCTGGTGCTGCGCGCCGGCCCAGCCCCTGCTGTACCTGCTGCTGCCGCTGTGGATGCTGCTGCGCATGGCGCTCAACGCCGTGGACGGCATGTTGGCCCGCGAGTTCGGCCAGCAGTCGCGGCTGGGCGCCTATCTGAACGAGCTGTGCGATGTGATCGCCGACGCGGCGCTGTACCTGAGCCTGCTCAGCGTGCCGGGCGTGCGCCCGGAAGTGCTGTGGCTGCTGGCCTGGACGGCGGCGCTGAGCGAGTACGCCGGGGTGCTGGGGCTGATGGTCGGTGCCAGCCGCCGCTATGACGGCCCGATGGGCAAGAGTGACCGCGCCTTCGTCGTCGGCGTGCTGGGTCTGCTGCTGGCGTCTGAGTGGGTTGGCGCGATGACGGTCACTGGCGTGGCTGCGGCCATGGCGGTGCTGTGCATGCTGACCATGATCAACCGCGTCCGTCGCGGACTGCGGGAAACGGCGGTTTCGTCGAATTAATCAAGCAGATACAAAAAGACAATCAGGAGATTGCATGCGTCAGGCGCAGGAACGGGAATTCCACAGCTTCGACCAGGTACCGCTGTTCTACCGGTACTGGGCGGGCACCACCGCAACCCCGGCCACCCGGGCCATCGTGCTGCTGCACCGCGGCCACGAGCACTCCGGGCGCGTCACCCACCTGGTCGATGAGCTGGACCTGCCCGACACCGCCTTCTTCGCCTGGGATGCGCGCGGCAATGGCCGTTCGCCGGGTGCGCGTGGCGATGCACCGGGCTTCCCGGCGCTGGTGCGCGACCTGGACAGCTTCATCGCCCACATCGGCGCCGAGCACGGCATTGCGGTGGAAGACATCGTGGTGATCGCGCAGAGCGTAGGGGCGGTGGTCGCCGCGACCTGGGTGCACGATTACGCGCCACGCCTGCGTGCGCTGGTGATGGCTTCACCGGCGTTCAAGGTGAAGCTGTACGTGCCGTTCGCGCGGCCGGGCCTGGCCTTGATGCAGAAGCTGCGCGGCAACTTCTTCGTCAACAGCTACGTCAAGCCGCAGTGGCTGACCCATGACCCGGCGCGGGTGGAAAGCTACCGTACCGATCCGCTGATCACCCGGCCGATCTCGGTGCGCGTGCTGCTGGGCCTGTACGAAGCGGCCGACCGCATCGTGGCCGATGCGCAGGCGATCAGCGTGCCGGTGCAGCTGCTGGTGTCCGGCTCGGATTTCGTGGTGCACCGTGGCCCGCAGGATCGCTTCTATGAGCGCCTGTCCAGCCCGATCAAGGAGCGGGTGCACCTGCCGGGCTTCTTCCACGACACGCTGGGCGAGCGCGATCGGGCACCGGCACTGGCGCGCATCCGCAGCTTCATCCAGGCGCGTTTCGCCGAACCGTTGCGCGAGCTGTCACGGCGCGACGCGCACCGCCATGGGCCGACCTTCGAAGAGTCGGAGATCCTGGCCTGGCCACCGGAACGCAACAGCCTGGCCGACCTGCGCTGGCGCGTTGTACGTGGCGGCCTGCGCTTCGGCGGCACGCTGTCCGAAGGCATCGCGCTGGGCCTGCAGACCGGTTTCGATTCCGGTAGCACGCTGGACTACATCTACCGGAATGAGGCGCGCGGCAAGGGCCCATTGGGGCGGATGGTCGACCGCAACTACCTGGATGCGATCGGCTGGCGTGGCATCCGCGTGCGTGGCCAGCACCTGCAGGAACTGCTGCGCGACGCCGCACAGCGCCTGCGCGGGCAGGGCACGCCGGTGCGGGTGCTGGACGTGGCCGCCGGCCATGGCCGCTATGTGCTGGAAGCACTGGGCCAGGGCGAGCAGCGCGCCGACCGCATCGTGCTGCGCGACTTCAGCGATCTGAACGTGACCCAGGGCCAGGCGTTGATCCAGCGCCTGGGCGCGGCCGACATCGCGCGCTTCGAGCAGGGTGATGCGTTCGACCCGGCACAGCTGGCCAAGGTCGATCCAGCGCCGACGCTGGCGGTAGTCTCGGGCCTGTACGAACTGTTCCCCGACAACGACGCCGTGCTGCGCTCGCTGCAGGGCATTGCCGCAGCGGTGCCAGTGGGTGGCTACCTGGCCTATACCGGCCAGCCCTGGCACCCGCAGCTGGAATTCATTGCCCGTGCCTTGACCAGCCACCGCGGTGGCGCGGCGTGGGTGATGCGCCGCCGTACCCAGCAGGAGATGGACGAACTGGTGCGCCTGGCCGGGTTCGAGAAGGTGGCGCAGCGTATCGACGACTTCGGCATCTTCACCGTATCGCTGGCGCGCCGGACCGCGTGATGGCGACGCTCGCCGCATCCCCACTGGCCGCAGAGGGGCGCCCCTGGCGGCGCGCCCTGTTGTGGCTGGCCCTGCTGGGTCCGTTCTTCTTCGCCAGTTATGGCTTCGCCAACTGGATGGCCGGCCGCCACGCCACCCTGCCGGTGATGGCGTTCGGCTGGGAGACCCGCATCCCGTTCGTGCCATGGACGATCGTGCCGTACTGGTCGATCGACCTGTTCTACGCGGTCTCGTTCTTCCTGTGCCGGCAACGGCTGGAGCTGGACCGGCACGCATTGCGGCTGTTGAGCGCACAGCTGATCGCCGTGAGCTGCTTCCTGCTGTGGCCGCTGCGCTTCAGCTTCGAGCGTCCGCAGATCGGCGGTGTGTTCGGCTGGCTGTTCGATGTGCTGCTGGGCTTCGACAAGCCGTTCAACCAGGCACCGTCGCTGCACATCGTGTTGCTGATCGTGCTGTGGGTGAAGTTCGCACAGTACCTGCACGGGGTGTGGCGCTGGGTGCTGCATGTGTGGGCGCTGCTGATCGGCGTCTCGGTGCTGACCACGTTCCAGCATCACTTCATCGATATCCCGACCGGCCTGCTGGCCGGCTGGTTGTGCGTGTGGCTGTGGCCGGAGCAGGGCACGCCCCCGCTGCGTGCATGGCGCACGGCACGTGATGCCAAGCGCTGGCGCCTGGCAGGGGTGTACCTGCTGGGGGCCGCTGTACTGCTGGTGCCGGTGGTGCTTCTGCGTGGCGCCGCGTTGTGGCTGCTGTGGCCGGTGGTGTCGCTGCTGCTGGTGGCGCTGGCCTATGCCGGGCTGGGTACCGCGGTGTTCCAGAAGCGCGCCGATGGTCGCCTGACAATGGCGGCACGCTGGCTGCTGGCGCCGTACCTGGGCGCAGCCTGGGTCAATTCGCGGCTGTGGACGCGGCGTGCGCCGCATCCGGTGCCGGTGATGGATGACGTGTGGCTGGGACGCATTCCCTGTGCTGCGTTGCCAACACCGCTGGTCGGCGTGGTCGATGCCTGTGCTGAACTGTCCTGCCGCGCGCCGGGCGCGGCGTATGCCAGCGTGCCGATGCTGGACCTGGTGGTGCCCACGCCGGAACAGCTGCGCGAGGCGGCCGATGCCATCGAGCGTCTGCGCGTGCAGGGGCCGCTGCTGGTGTGCTGCGCGCTGGGCTATTCGCGCAGCGCCGCCAGCGTCGCCACCTGGCTGCTGCGCAGTGGTCGTGCCGCCGATGCGAACGCGGCAGTGGCGATCGTTCGGGCTGCACGCCCCGGCATCGTGCTGCACGCGGCGCATCTGCATGCCATCACTGCTGCGGCAGGAGCGCGCGCATGAGCACGGTTCCTGATCTGGTGACCATGCAGCTGCTGCTGCGCCAGGGGCGTTGGCCGGCGCTGCTGTCGCTGGGGATGTTGCTGGTGGCACTGCTGCTGCTCGGCACCGAGCCGGGGCTGGCGATGATCGCTGCCGGCCTGTTGCTGCTCAGTGTTGCCGCGGGCATCGCACAGGCCTACCACGCGTGGCGGGTGGGGCTGGATGCCAGCCTGCTGCAGCTGCTGCGCGATGAAGGACTGGAGGGCGAAGCCGCCGCACGCCGCATCGATCAGCTGCTGGACGACAGTGGCCTGCGCCGCGCGTCGCCCGATGCGCCACTGCGTGGCTGGGATGCGCGCTGGTCCGGCATGCGCCGCCTGCTGCTGCGCCAGTACCTGCTGACCGCAGTGCAGTTCGCACTGCTGGTGCTGGCCGTGGTGTGGCCGCAGACGTGAATGGGAGTGACCGATGTTTGCCGAACTGATTGCCCGCGCCTGCAGTGGCGCGATCCATGTGGTGACCGGCGCACGCGCGCTGTGGATCGGTTGCGCGCCGTCCAGCGAGCGCCGCGTGTACTACGGCAACCACGCCAGCCATGGTGACTTCGTGCTGATCTGGTCATCGATGCCACCGGCACTGCGGCGCCAGGTGCGCCCGGTGGCCGCGGCCGAGTACTGGCAGCGTGATGGCCTGCGTCGCTACCTGATCGATGCGGTGTTCAACGGTGTTCTGGTCGAGCGCGAGGCCGGCCATCGCCAGCAGGACCCGTTGCAGGTACTGCGCGATGCGGTGGACGAAGACTGCTCGCTGATCCTGTTCCCGGAAGGCACGCGCAATATCGGCGATGAACCGCTGTTGCCGTTCAAGAGCGGCATCTACCACCTGGCGCGGCAACGGCCGGAGCTGGAGTTCGTGCCGGTATGGATCGACAACCTGAAGCGGGTGATGCCGAAGGGGCGGTTCCTGCCGTTGCCGCTGCTGTGCACGGCCACCTTCGGCACGCCGCTGCGGCTGCAGGCCGACGAGGACAAGGCCGCATTCCTGGCCCGCAGCCGGCAGGCGCTGCTGGACCTGGCGCCGAATGGAGGTCGTGCATGAGTTTCGTGCTGGATGTATCTGGCGATCTGGCAACGCAGAGTGTCGGCCAGCAGACCGGCCTGCTGTTTGCCGGCGTCGGCGCGGTGCTGGTGCTGGCCACGCTGGTGGCCGAGACCCTGCGCTGGCGCCAGCGCGGTCAGCCCAGCGCGGTGATCGCCAACCTGGTGTCGCGTATCCGTGCATGGTGGGTGATGGCGATCGTGGTCGGGCTGGCGCTGTTCTTCGGCCGCGCCGGGGTGATCGTGCTGTTCGCGATCATTTCGTTGTTCGCGCTGCGCGAGTTCATCACCCTGGCGCCGACCCGTTCAGGCGACTACTACGCGCTGCTGGCTGCGTTCTACATCGTGCTGCCGTGGCAGTACTACCTGGTGTGGATCGACTGGTACGGCATGTACACGCTGCTGATCCCGGTCTATGCGTTCCTGTTCCTGCCGATCCTGTCGACCATCGGTGGCGATACCACGCACTACCTGGAGCGCACCGCGAAGGTGCAGTGGGGGTTGATGATCTGCGTGTTCTGCATCTCGCACGTGCCGCTGCTGCTGAACCTGCACGTGCCCGGTCACGACCCCTCGCGCAACGTGCTGCTGTTCGCCTTCCTGGTGATCGTGGTGCAGTCCTCGGACGTGTTGCAGTACATCTGGGGCAAGCTGCTGGGCCGGCACCTGATCGCGCCGAAGCTGTCGCCGTCGAAGACGGTGGAGGGCTTCGTGGGTGGCGTGCTGAGCGCCAGCGCGCTTGGGGCGGCGCTGTGGTGGATCACCCCGTTCACGCCGCTGCAGGCGTTCGGCCTGTCGCTGCTGATCAACCTGATGGGATTCTGGGGCGGCCTGGTGATGTCGGCGATCAAGCGCGACCGTGGGATCAAGGACTGGGGCCACATGATCGAGGGCCATGGCGGCATGCTCGACCGGCTCGATTCGGTGTGCTTCGCCGCGCCGGTGTTCTTCCATGTGGTGCGGTACTACTGGAAGGCGGGCGGCGGCGGGTGATCCCGCCGGGGCTGCATCCACGCATGGCGTGGATCTACCGGTAGTGCCGGCCGCTGGCCGGCAACTGCGACATCCTGCCATCGTTCATGGGGTTGCCGGCGAGCGGCCGGCACTACCCGCGCGCGCTCAGGCGCTGATGCCGTATTCCTTCAGTTTCTTGCGCAGGGTGGCGCGGTGGATGCCCAGCATCGCGGCGGCGCGGCTCTGGTTGCCTTCGCAGTGGTTGAGCACTTCCACGAACAGCGGGATTTCCATCTCGCGCAGCACGATCTCGTAGACATCGTCCGCGTCGCAGCCATCAAGATCACGCAGGTAGCGGCGCACGGACTGGGCGACGTGTTCACGCAGCGGTGGCCGGGGAGCGCCACGACTGTTGTCAGGACGAGAGAGGACAGCGTTCAAGGGGGTTCCCGATTCGGTTGGCCCGTGCGCGCGGAGCGCGCGGCCGGACGAGGTGGTGGCGGCCAGTCTAGCGCGAGCGTGCCCGACCTGCCACGGCTGGTCGCCTCTACCCTGGTCAGAGGAAGTCGAAGGTGAATGCGACGGTGGACGCGGCGGGCTCCTGCACGCGGAACGCGATGCGCGCACTCTGGCCCGGTTCCAGCACGGTCGTGGCCGGGCTTTCGCCAAGGTATTGCGCGGGCGTGAACACGCCGCTGCCGATCACCCGGCCATCGGCATCGGACAGTGACAGGCGCAGGTCCGGCCAGGCCTGTGCCCAGCGCGCATCGTTGCGGATGCTGGCCTGCACCTGCAGCACACCGGCCTGGCCGGGCAGGGGGCGGATCTCGCGGCTGGTCATGGTGAACGCGGTCGGCTCGTGCCAGGCCGGCAGGCTGCAGCGCAGCACGCCGCACAGTGCGCCCAGCCAGGTGCGGTTGCCGGCGTCGGCGGCCAGTCGCGCACGATCGGCCAGCACGCTCTGCAGTACCAGCAGCAGTGCCAGCCCGGCGACCAGCACCCAGTGCCAGCGCGGCGTCGGCAGCGCGCGCGGCCGCGAAGTGCCCAGGAAGCTCGGCGCATCGCCGGCCACCGCCTGCGCGGCCGGGACGGCAAGGACGGGTTCGATCACGGGCGCTTCGTCGAGGATGACGGTGTCATCGAGCTGTCGCGTCTCCGCCATCGGCGGCAGCGCCGCGTCGACCGGGTCCCCGGACTTCGCGGCAGGGATGTCATGCGCCGACGGGTCGGGCGTGCGCGCGTCGGTCGCAGGTGCGGCCTCGCCTTCCGACGCGGGGCGCAGGAAGGTGGCCAAAGGGCGGCGCGGCGGGTTCGGCTCGGACATGCTCAGGGCGCGGGCTCGGATCCAGCGGTCATTCAATCACGATCAGGCGCGGCGCGTGCCGGTGATGCGCATCCAGTCGCCATCCTGGGTGGCCTGCAGATCGTCGAACCACGCGGCATAACGCTGCAGCAGTTCGCCTTCCTGGCCCTGCAGGATGCCCGACAGGGCGATGCGACCGCCGGCGGCGACGCGTGCGGCCAGCAGCTCGGCCAGCGCATCCAGCGCCGAGGCAAGGATGTTGGCGACCACGATCGGGTAGGTGGCGACCGGTTCGTCCTGCGGCAGGTACACCTGCATGCGGGCCTGCTCGCCATTGCGCTCGGCATTGTCGGCGGTGGCGACCAGCGCCTGCGGGTCGTTGTCCACGCCGATCGCTTCGGCGGCGCCCAGCTTCAGCGCGGCCAGCGCGAGGATGCCCGAGCCGCAGCCGAAGTCGAGCACGCGCTGGCCCTGCAGCTGGCCGTCCACGGCCAGCTGGTCCAGCCAGCGCAGGCACAGGGCGGTGGTCGGATGGGTGCCCGAGCCGAAGGCCAGGCCCGGGTCCAGCCGCACCACGGCGGCATCGGCGGCCTGTGCAGCGTCCGGCAGTTCATGGTTCCACGGCACGATCCAGGTGCGGCTGCCGAAATCCATCGGCTGGAACTGGTCCAGCCATGCGCGCTCCCAGTCTTCGTCTTCGACGGCGCGGAAGCTGCCATTGCTCCAGTCCAGTTCCGGGTCGAAGGATTCCAGGGCGGCCAGCAGCAGCAGCGCATTGCTGTCGGCGGGGAACAGCGCGCTCAGCACCAGGGTGTCCCACAGCGGCGTTTCCCCCACGCCGGGTTCGAGGATGGCCTGTTCGTTGCTGGTGTCGGCTTCGGCATCAAGCAGGGTCACGGCCAGTGCGCCGACGTCCTCCAGCGCATTTTCATAGCGGGGCTGGGTGGCTTCGGTGCAGCGCAGGGTCAGTTCCAGGAACGGCATGGCGGTGGGGACAGTCGCGGGAAAGGGGGCAATGCTAGACCATCGGGGCGTCTCCGTATTGCCTGAGATGCCGCTTTGAGATGAATGGGGGCAGTTCAGACAGGCCTGCCGGGCCTTGCTAAACTCGGCGCTTTCCTGTGTGCCGTGAACGCTCACCACCGCCGATGGCCTTCGCTCCGACCCTGAAAACCTGGTTGCTCGTGCTGCCGGCGGTGGCCGTGCTGGGCGTGGCCGGGTATCGGGCCAGCGGCCATGCCGCGGGCGTGGCGTCGACGTCGGCGTCGCCGGACCTGCCGCTGGTCATGGCCAGCCGTGACGGCGGAGCGCCGCTGCCGGTGGTGCCGGAAGCATTGGCGCGGCGGCTGGCGGCTTTCGAGCGCGGCAACACGCTGCCGTCGGGCCTGCCGCTGGACCTGCGCGCCGACATCGAAGACGCCAGCGACCTGTATGCCTACGCCCAGCGCCTGCGCGCACAGGCCGACAACGGCAATCACGAGGCGCGCTGGATGCTCAGCCGCGTCTATGACTATTGCGCGCAGTACGCACTGGATCCGGGTGGCTACCGCCTGGACAACAACGTACTGAGCGGGTTGGGCCTGACTGCGGCGCCGGCGATGATCGAGGCACGCGAGCGGGTGGCACAGCGGTGTGGCGGTTTCGTGCCGGGCGACAAGCTGGGCGCGGCGCTGGTGCTGGCCGAACGCCGCAAGGCGGCCGCGCAGGGCAACCTGGCCGCGGAAGCGTCGCTGTTCGCCGAGGGCGAGCCCTTGCATGACAGTGCCGAGTACCGCCGCGACCTGGTCGAGCGCGTGCGCACCTCGCGCGACCCCGAGGCCTACATGGCCATCGCGCCAGCCATGGGCGTGCGTGCGGCCGGTGACCGCGCGCTTGACGGGCTGGTGGCGGGCGAGCAGCTCAGTGAACTTGCATGGCGGCTTGCGGCCTGTGAACTCGGCCTGGCCTGTGGAGCGGACAGCGTGCTGGTCAACAATTTTTGTGCGAACGGAGGGATCTGTTCGCAGGATGGAGCGCAGGATTTCCGGGATTTCGTGTATGACGCTGCGGTATCGCGGCAAGGTGCTGGGAAAATGAAGGAATGGATCAAGCGATTGGTTGGAAAGAGGGACGGGCGATGAATTACCGTCGATTCCTGCATGGGGCCAAGTTCTGGTTCTGGGTGGCGCTGTTCGTGGCCTACTCGGCTGGGGCGGTTGGCCTGCTGATGATCGATACCTACGAGGACCGCTACCGGCATCTGTCGAAGGTGGAGCTGACCACGGTGAAGGCGCAGGAAGACGTGCGCCGCGCCGGTGCCAGCCAGGTCGCTGCGGTCTACCGCGCGCAGAGTGGCATGCCATTCGCTTCACTGCCGGCCGGCAGCACCTTCCAGGTGGTGTGGCCCGATGGTTCCACCGAAACCATGGTGATCGTCGATCCGACCTCGCCCAATGGCGTGCGGCCGCTGGCCCATTCGCAGATTCCGGCCGACGTGGCCGACAAGCGCTGACGTGCTCGCTGTGGAGCCGAGCCCATGCTCGGCTGTGCTTGGCGGCAAGCCGAGCATGGGCCCGGCTCTACAGGAACAGAAAAGGGCGGGGAGATCCCCGCCCTTTTCATGTCCAGCACCTGGCGCCGATCAGGTCAATGCAATCGGCTTGTTCTTGCGCTCGGCCAGGCGCTTTTCCAGGTAGTGGATGTTCTGGCCACCGGCCTGGAAGCCCTTGTCACGCATGATCCGCTGCTGCAGGGCGATGTTGGTCTTGATGCCATCGACCACCATTTCGCTCAGTGCCACCCGCATGCGGGCAATGGCGGTTTCGCGGTCCGGGCCGTGCACGATCAGCTTGCCGATCATCGAGTCGTAGTTCGACGGCACGCGGTAGCCACTGTAGATGTGGGTGTCCACGCGCACGCCGGGGCCACCCGGCGGATGGAAGCCGGTGATGGTGCCCGGGCTCGGCACGAAGGTTTCGGCGTCTTCGGCGTTGATGCGGCACTCGATGGCATGGCCGGTCAGCACCACGTCGCTCTGCTTGATCGACAGCTTCTGGCCGGCGGCGATCTTCAGCTGCTCGGCCACCAGGTCGATGCCGGTGACCATTTCGGTGACCGGATGCTCCACCTGGATGCGGGTGTTCATCTCGATGAAGTAGAAGCGGCCGTCCTCGTACAGGAACTCGAACGTGCCCGCGCCGCGGTAGCCGATGCGGATGCAGGCTTCCACGCAGACCTTGCCGATCTGCTCGCGCTGCTCGGCGGTGATGCCCGGCGCCGGTGCCTCTTCCACCACCTTCTGGTGGCGGCGCTGCATCGAGCAGTCGCGCTCACCGAGGTGGATGGCATTGCCCTGTCCATCGGCCAGCACCTGGATTTCCACGTGGCGCGGATTCTCCAGGAACTTCTCCATGTAGACCTCGCCATTGCCGAACGCGGCCTTGGCCTCGCTCTTGGTGGTTTCGATCGAGGTCTTCAGCGACGCTTCGGCGTGCACCACGCGCATGCCGCGACCACCGCCACCGCCGGCCGCCTTGATGATGACCGGATAACCGATCTCGCGGGCGATCTTGGTGTTGGCGACGATGTCCTCGCCGAGCGGGCCGCCCGAGCCGGGCACGCACGGTACGCCCGCGGCCTTCATCGCGCGGATGGCTTCGACCTTGTCACCCATCATGCGGATGGTGTCGGCCTTGGGGCCGATGAAGATGAAGCCGGATTCTTCCACGCGTTCGGCGAAGTCGGCGTTCTCCGACAGGAAGCCGTAGCCCGGGTGGATGGCCTGGGCATCGGTGACTTCCGCCGCCGCGATCAGGGCCGGGATGTTGAGGTAGCTCTGCGGCGACGGCGCCGGACCGATGCAGACCGACTCGTCGGCCATGGCCACGTGCTTGAGGTTGCGGTCGACCGTGGAGTGCACGGCCACCGTGCGGATGCCGAGGGTATGGCACGCGCGCAGGATGCGCAGCGCGATCTCCCCTCGGTTGGCGATGACGACTTTGTCGAGCATGGCGCGCCCCTCAGCCGATCACGAACAGCGGCTGGTCGAATTCCACCGGCTGGCCGTTCTCGCCGAGGATGGCAACGATGGTGCCGGAGGTGTCGGCTTCGATCGGGTTGAACATCTTCATCGCTTCGATGATGGCCAGGGTTTCGCCTTCCTTGACCTGCTGGCCCACGGTGACGAAGGCCGGCTTGTCCGGGGCGGACGAGGCGTAGAAGGTGCCGACCATCGGCGAGCGCAGCACGTGGCCTTCCGGCAGTGCCGGGCCCGGCTTGGCGCTGCCGCCGGTGGAGGCTTCGGTCGGCGACTGCATCGGCATCGCCTGCGGCGCCGGGGCGGCCGGAGCGGCATACACCGGCGCGGCGACCGGGGCGGCATAGCCGGCCACCGGGGCGCGCGACAGGCGCACCGACTCTTCGCCTTCCTTGATTTCGATTTCAGCCAGGTTCGACTCTTCCAGCAGGTCGATCAGCTTCTTGATTTTGCGGAGATCCATGGTGGCCTCTTTGCTCGTGATGTCAGTGTGGTGGAGAGTGCGGTTGCACTCGGTTCAAAGCAGTTCGTAGAACTCGCGCAGCTGCCGCGTACGGTCGCGCGTCTGGGTGATCAGGCATTGCATCTTCGCGGGGTTGCGCGAGGTGCCGTCTGCATTGAAGGCATACACCGCCTCGCAATCTGCATCGCGCAAGGTGATCCAGATGCGCTGGGCCTTCACCAGCTGCTGTTCGGCCGCCGCGCAGCGGCTGCAGCTGCCATCGGTTGCCTGCGCCTTCAGTTCGCCACGCGCCTGCGCGTAGACGGCGTTCAATGCGCTGTCGGCATCATCCAGGCGATCGGAATCGCACATGTCGCGCTCGTAGCCGCCGCTTGCCTGTGCGCAGTCGATGCCCGCGGCCGCGCGCTCGGCAGCGACACTGGCGCCGCACAGACCGGCCCACAGCAGGATGCCGGCAAGCACACGCGGCGGCATCTTCACGCGCTGGCCGCCTGCACGCGCAGCAGCGCCGCGTCCATCGCGTAGCGGTAGCTGTCTGCACCGAAACCGCATACCACGCCCACTGCCTTGTCACTGAAGTAGCTGTGCTGGCGGAACGGCTCACGGGTATGCGGGTTGGACAGGTGGATCTCGATGAACGGCACCGCCACCGCCGCCAGCGCATCGCGCAGGGCGACCGAGGTGTGGGTGAAGGCGGCGGGGTTGATCAGGATGAAAGCGGTTCCGTCGCTGCGCGCAGCCTGCACGCGGTCCACCAGCACATGCTCGGCGTTGGACTGCAGGCGTTCCACGGTGTGTCCGGCGGCCGATGCCTGGGCAGCCAGGGCCTGGTCGATGTCGGCCAGCGTGGTGTGGCCGTAGACCTCCGGCTCGCGGGTGCCGAGCAGGTTGAGGTTGGGGCCGTGCAGGACCAGCAGCTTCGCCATGGGATCCGGAAGACGGGAAAGGGCGGCAGTCTGGCGGAACCGGCGGATGCTGTCCAGTTCGGCGAAGTTTGCAGCGTTTCAATCGTATGTTTGAAATCTGCCGGAGCGCTTGCGGCCGTATGGCGGGCGCTGGATCAAGGCGCGCTGAACGTGGTGCTGGACGGGGATGCGCGCACGTAGGCCGACGATGCCGGCATCCACGCCATGCGGGGAGACGGGGTCCGGTGGGCAGCACACTGCGCCTCCACATGGAGCTGTCCGGCACCCGGCCGCTCAGATCTCCAGCGGCACCGTCGGCACCACGTTCGGGAACACCTCTTCCAGCGGTTCCGGCTGCCCGGGCTTCGGCGCCGGCCAGTTGTAGGCATTGACCGGCTGCGCGCGGTTCACCCACAACGCGTAATGCAGATGGTCAGCGCGGCCATCGCCGGTATTGGGGTGGATCAGGATGGTCAGGCCCAGGCTGTTGAGCTGCAGCCAGGGCACCAGCACCGGCAGCAGGTCGTTGGTGAAGCCGAAATAGAACGACGGGGTGACGTGCGGCCCGCGTGGCTCAAGGTTCCAGTTGCCCAGCTCCACAGGGAAGCGCTCGGCGGCCCAGCGCCGCAGCAGCGCGGCCTTCTCGAAGCTGTCCTCGTCGAAGTAGATGTGGGCGTGGTAGCTCTTGATGGCGGTGTAGGCACGTGGCCGGGTGGGCAGCGTGGCCTCGCCGGGGCGCACGCTGGCCGGCCGCGGGGTAGGCTCGCTGGCCGTGGCCTGGCCCCATGGGCTGCGGCCCTCGGGCGCCGGCGGAACGATGGCGCGGAAGCCGGGTCGCCCGGGTTCGGTGGTGTTCACGGCGTTGTCGCTGCGCGCGGCTGCGGTGGCAGCCGACGCGCTGGCCAGGCCGCCAGCGGCCAGCCCGGCCGACGCGATCAGGCGACGGCGCGCGGGTGAAAGCAGGTCGGCCCAATGGGCGTCATCGTCGCCGGCGTCGATCAGGGTCTGCGGGTCCGGGTGCATCTGGGGCTCCGTGGGGCACTGTGTGGCAGGCAAGCACGCTCGGGCAGCGTGCACGGTGGTGTCCAATAAGCAGCCGGCATCACCTCATGCACGCTGGTCCACGCCGTGATTGAGTGCCGCCGCAGCGTGGGCTAGGGTGCAGGTCCGCCGCCCGGGAACCCGCCATGACCCCGCTTGATGCCGACACCCAGCGCAAGCGCGCGCGTTTCCGCCAGCTGCATGCGCGAGGTTGTTTCGTGCTGCCCAATCCGTGGGACGTGGGCAGCGCCCGCTACCTGCAGCGGCAGGGCTTCCAGGCACTGGCCACGACCAGTGCCGGCTGCGCCTGGAGTGAAGGGCGGCCGGATGGGGCGGTTTCGCTGCAGGCCACACTGGAACATCTGCGGCTGATGGCGGCCGCGACACCGCTGCCGTTGAACGCCGATTTCGGTGATGGCTTCGGCGCCACGCCACAGGCAGTGGGCGAGGCGGTGGCGGCGGCCATCGACACCGGTATCGCGGCGCTGTCGATTGAGGACGCCAGCGGCGTGGCCGATGCGCCGCTGCGGCCGATCGGGCAGGCGGTCGAGCGACTGTGTGCGGCACGTGCGGCCATCGACCGCGCGGGGGGCGATGTGCTGCTGGTCGCGCGGGCCGAGAATTTCTTCGTTGGCGTGCCGGATCTGCAGGACACCCTGCAGCGCCTGCGCGCCTATGCCGAGGCCGGCGCCGATGTGCTGTATGCACCGGGCATCAGCACGCCCGAACAGATCAGCGCGGTGGTTGCCGCTGCAGGGGCGAAGCCGGTGAACCTGCTGGTCGGTGGACCGACACCGCTGAGCCTGCAGGACATCGCGGCACTCGGCGTGCGACGGGTCAGCCTGGGCGGTGCGCTGGCGCGAGCTGCGTGGGGTGGGCTGATGCAGGCCATCGAGCCGATCTTGCAGGACGGCCGCTTCGATGGCCTGCAGCAGGCGGCTTCGGGCGCGGCGTTGAACGCGCTGTTCCGCTGACACACGCCCAGGCCTGCAATGGATCCAGCCCGGGCGTGGATGGACGCGCGCCTGCGACTACAGCGCTTCCATCCCGCCCCTGGGCAGCGTCACGCCCGGCTCCAGCGCCGGCAGCAGTTGCCGCAGCAGTGCCGGGTTGTCCAGCATCGCCGCGCCGTCCAGATAGCGCCATTGCGTTGTACCGACGCGTCGCACGGCAACCATGAATGACGTGCTGCGCATCGGCGCTTCGCGCACGCGCAGCAGTGACTGGCGCGGTACGAAGCAGACTTCCTCGTCACCGGCCGCATAGGTGCGGCCCGGCACGCCTGCCTCGTCGCTGATGATGCTGACGCCGGCCCTGCGCAGCGCCTTCACGGTGTCGCGGGTCGCCCGCGCATAGGCCTCGTCGCCACCGGCCAGCTGCTTCAGGCTGGGATGGGTACGCGCGATGATCAGCTCGGTATCGCCACGGGCGAAGGCGCCCATCATCGCCTGCACCTCATTGCGCAATGCGGCCGAGTCTTCCGGACTGAGTTCACCGGCCAGCGCGGGCGTAACGTCCATTGCCATCGGCAGGGCCAGCAGAAGGGCAAGCAGATACCGGTGCATCGTCGGGCAGCTCAGTGGGAACCGCCGCACTATACGGTGGATGCGGAAACAGCGTCCCACGCATGGCGCTGGTATCCCGGGCGACACTACTTACTATTGGTAGTTAGTGAACTCCGGACATGCCCCATGCACACCCTCATCGTTACCGCCCACCCTGAACCCGGCGCGTTGACCCATGCCATCGCCAGGCGCATCGGCGAAGCCATCACCGCGTCGGATGCCGCCAACAGCGTGACCCACGCCGATCTGATGGCTGAAGGCTTCGATCCGCGCTTCAACATGCAGGACCAGGCGCTGTTCCGTGGCACCGGCGCGACTCCGGCTGACGTCGCCGCCGAGCAGGCGCGGCTGCAGGCTGCCGACACGCTGGTACTGGTCTATCCCCTGTACTGGTGGTCCTTCCCCGCGCTGCTGAAGGGCTGGATCGATCGTGTGTTCACCCAGGGCTGGGCCTACCAGGACGGCGCCGATGGCAAGGTGCAGAAAAAGCTGCAGCGGTTGGGCGTGCATCTGGTCGGCATCGGCGGGGCTGGCGCGGACATGATCGAACGGCGCGGCTACGGTGCGGCGATGAAGACCCAGATCGACATGGGCATCTTCGACTACTGCGGCGCGCGCGTGCTGTCGTCCGACCTGCTGCTGGACGCCGATTCCGGTGCAGCCGAAGCGCATCTGCAGACCGCGCTGGCGATCGGCCGTAAAATCGGTGCTCCGATGCGCTGACCGCCGTGCTCCACCGATGCCTGCCAACGCCGCTCCCACGCGCCGCCGATTGACCCGCGAGCAACGCGCCCGCCAGTTGCTGGACGTGGCCTGGGCGCTGGTCGGCGACGAAGGCACCGACGCATTGACGCTGGGGCGGCTGGCCGAGGCGGCCGGTGTGACCAAACCGGTGGCCTATGATCACTTCGTGACCCGCAACGGGCTGCTGGCCGCGCTCTACGATGACTATGACGGGCGGCAGACGGTGGTCTTCCACGAGCGTATCGGCCGTGCCAGGGCGCAGCTGGCCGATCGTGCAGCGGCCATCGCCTCCGGCTACATCGACTGCGTCCTCAGCCAGGGCAGTGAAGTGCAGGGCATCCTCGCTGCGCTGGTGGGCGCGCCGGAACTCCATGAAGTGCGTCGGCGCTACCAGCAGGACTTCATCGACAACTGCGACACCTGGCTGGGCCCGTTTGCGGCCGATGGCACGGTCCCCCTGGCCGGACGCTGGGCGATTCTCGGTGCGGCCGAAGCCCTGTCCGAAGCCGTGGCGGCAGGCGCGCTGGACAAGGTCGGCGCCGAGGCCGAGCTGCAGCGCTTGATCGTGGCGACGGTCAAGCGACGCTGATCCGCTCAGGCGTCGGCGGTGGTGTCGTCCAGCGCCGCAAACCCGGCGGCCAGCCGCTCGCGCACAAGGGCATCGCGTGCGTCGCGGATTTCAGCGCCCAGCACCACGGTGATCAGGCGTACCGGCAGGTTCCGCCCGGGCACAGCCCGGCAGGCAGTGGCGGCCAGGCAGAAGCCTGCGGCCTGGGTGTAGCCGGTCTTCAATCCATCCACGCCGTCTTCGCCAAGCAGTGCGTTCTGGTTGCTGCGGCTGAAGCGGCCATGCGCGAACGTGCGCTGCGCGGTGATTGCCAGGATCTGCGGATGGTCATTCAGCAGGCAGGCGGCGAGTACCGCCATGTCGCGCGCGCTGGAGGCATGGTGCGGGGTGGTGATGCCGGACACGCTGGCGAACCGCGTGCTGCGCAGGCCAAGCTGGCGCGCGTGCCAGTTCATGCGGCCCAGGAACGCAGGCTGTGATCCGTCCAGATGGCGTGCGATGGCCAGCGCCGCATCATTGCCGGAGACGATCATCAACCCTTCCAGCAGGCGCGCCAGCGTGACCGTTTCGCCGGGCACCAGGCCCATGCGTGTTTCATCATCGGCTACGGCAAGCACATCCTCGGCGGCGATGGTGACCGCCTGGTCCCACGTGCCACCGTTCTCTTCGACGCATCCGTAAGCGGCGTAGGCGGTCATCAGCTTGGTCAGCGAGGCCGGTTGCCGCGCGATGTCCGCGTTGTGCTGGTGGACCACCGCGAAGGTTGCCGCGTCCAGGGTGATGGACGAGACTGGCAGGTGGGCAGGCGCAGGAGCAGGCATGGTGGCGGTGATGACAGCGACAGCCAGCAAGGATAGTCCGCAGCGGCTGCATGAAGCCGTACTGCCAAAGCCCTGCGGCGCCCACCGCAACGCCCGGTTGCGCCCGGGCTGCAGTGGAGGCAGCCTGCGCACATGCAGTCGCATATCCGCATCGACGGTCGTGTCTTCGCCTACGTCTTCCCCTGTGCGTGGGAGGACTACGCGAAGATCGGCTTTTCACGCGATCCGCTCGGGCGCATCAGCGCATTGCACCGGCGCTGGTTCGAGTTCTTCGACCTTGATGCCGGTACGCTGGTGGAAGCGGAGAGCGAGCGCGATGCGCGTGATCTGGAGCTGCAGCTGCGTTCGCCGTTCAAGGCGCACCGCGCGCCGGCGCCGATGACGGTCCAGGACAAGGCCGGAGGTCGCACCGAATGGGTGCGTGGTGCCAACCAGGCGTTGTCGCTCGCGGTTGATGCGTTGGGCGCACAGGGCTATCGCTGTTTCCAGCTCAAGGCTTGGCTGCAGGCCGCCCAGCGCCTGCGCATGGACCGGCTGCACGACTGGGCGGCGGTGCAGCTACCGGAAGAGGATGGCCTGCGCATGCCCGGTGGCCCCGGCGAGCGCGTGCTGCGTGACACCCTCGACGGTTGCCGGGCGCTGGATATCGACCCAATGCCATGGCTGCCTGAACACGTCCAGCGTTGGTATGCAGGTTGAGCCGTGTTCAACGGCCACGCGGTTGCTGAACCGGCGCGGCCGGTTGCGGCGCACCCGTGGGGGAGCCGGTGGACGGGCAGGCCAGCTGCCGGGCCAGTTCGGCGTTGGCCACGTGGCCCTGCAGGAACAACAGGCTGCCGTAGATGTTCATGAGCGTCCCTCCACTTGAGTGGATTGCACGATACGGGCAGCATGGACGCGGAAAAAGCGACATTTCCGCAAGCATGCCTTGAGAGGAATTCAAGCCTGATGTCCCGTCCGCCCCTTCACGCCCTGCAGGGCTTCGTGGCCGCCGCGCGGCTGGGCAACCTGTCACGCGCAGCGGCGTCGATGAGCCTGACCGTCAGTGCGCTCAGCCATCAGATGCGCCAGCTGGAAGAGCGGCTGGGGCAGCCACTGCTGGTCCGCCAGCCACGCGGCGTCACCCTCACCCTGGAAGGGCAGCGCCTGCTCGACCAGGTCGGCCCGCATCTGGATGCGATCAACGAGGCCTTCCAGCCCTATGCCGCACGCGCCGAGCACGTGCTGACGATCAGCGCGGTACCGTCGATGGCGTCGGCGTGGCTGGTGCCGCGCTTGGGGCACTTCGTTGCCGAGCATCCACAGATCGAGATCAACCTGCAGTCGAGTGAACGCCTGATTGACTTCGAGCGACAGCGCCAGTTCGACGCCGCGCTGCGGCTGGGCAGCGGGCAGTGGCCGGGCCTGGTGGTGGAGCCGCTGTTCGACGAGTGGCTGCTGCCGATGGCCAGCCCGGCGCTGATCGAACGCATGGGAGGGATCGACCGCGTGCCGCTGAACCAGTGGCCGCTGCTGGGGGATCCCGATGGCGCGTGGGGCGCCTGGTTCGCGCTGAGTGGGCAGAACCCGCCGCCGCGCTTCGTGGCGGTGCTGGATGATTCGGAGGCGCATCACCGTGCGGCGCTGGACGGGGTGGGCGTAGCGCTGGGACGGGTGACGCGGGCGCGCCTGCTGCTGGATTCGGGCCAACTGGTGGCGCTGTCCAGCCTGCGACTGAAAACCGCCTGGCCGCATTGGCTGGTCTACCCGCAGCGCTCGGCCCGCCATCGCGGCTTCCTGGCCTTCCGCGACTGGCTGCACGCTCAGGCGGCCGAGCACGTCCGGCACATGGCAGACGCGCATTTATAGCGTCGAGCCATGCTCGACTGCGTGTGTCCGGCAGTCACCGTACCAACGTAACCGCCTGCCCGGCACGGGCGAAGGCTTCGCCCAGCAACGAGCCTGCCTTGATCGCCTCCACTTCCTCGAACAGCGCCTGCAATGCATCGGCCGGGCGCGAGGCCGGCGCCGCGACCGCCTGCTGGATCACGGTGAAACGGTCGGCCAGCACGCGGTGGCCGGGATGCGCCTGCGCCCAGGCGGCCAGCGGCTGGCGCACGCCGGCGGCGGCATCCAGGCGCTGCAGATCGAACAGGGTGATGGCAGCGGCCGACGTCTCGGCCCGCTCGATCATGGCGTGGCGCAGTTCGCGGCTGAGGAACAGGTCGTAGGCGGCGCCACGACCGACCGCGATGCGCAGACCATCGCGGTCCAGGTCGGCCACCTGCTGCGCAGGGCTGTCCTCGCGCACCAGGTAGGTGCCTTCGATCTCCACATAGGGGGCGCTGAAGGCGATGCGGTCGGCGCGCGCCGGATCGATGGCCAGGAAGGCCAGGTCCCAGGCATCCTTGCTGGCTGCAGCGACCACCGCGGCCGCAACGTCGTGGCAGGTGAAGCGTGCCTGCACGCCCATGCGCTGCGCCAATGCCGTGGCCAGTTCCAGTGACGGCCCGCGCGGTGATCGCGCGTCCCCCTGCGCCAGTACTGGATTGCCCAGGTTGATGGCCACGCGCAGGAAGCCCAGCGGTGCCAGCGCACCACGATGATCGGCCAGGGACATGCAGGACTCCGCGGGGAAAGGGCGGTCCAGCATGCCAGTACGGACCTGCAAGGCAGTGTCAGCATCCGGTTATCCTGCGGACATGAACCCCATCCTGCACGTCGAGATACCGGTCACTGACCTGGGCCGGGCCATCACGTTCTACCAGCACTGGCTGCAGGTGGCGGTGGACGAACCGATCCTGCTGCACGACTGCAGGATGGCCTACCTGCCGTTTGCCGATGAGGCCACCGGTGCCAGCATGGCGCTGGTGCGGGGGGCCGACTATCTGCCCTCCGTCCACGGTGCGCGCATCTACATCGGGGTTGATGACCTGGATGCCAGCCTCGAGCGTGCGCTGCAGGCCGGGGCCGAGCTGCGCTTCGGCCCGGCCGATGCCGGTGACTGGCGCGTGGCCGAGATCGCCGACAGCGAAGGCAATCGCATTGCGCTGCAGGCGCGCGTGGTTCTGTAGGGCCGAGCCCATGCTCGGCGGCTGTTGACCCAGCCGCCAACGCTCATCCGAGCATCGGCCCGGCTCTACACCGTGGCCGAGCGTGAGCGCTGCAGCCAGTCGTTGATCGCCGGGTCCAGCCGTGGGTCGTCCGGCAGCTGCATGCCGAAGCGCTGCTGCAACACCTCGCGCACGTCGCCCACATCGCGCAGCGGACGCTTGTCCGGTGCCTGGCCGGGACGGTACTCGGTGTAGTTGCCACTGCCGATGGTGCGTCGCCAGTCCGGCCCGGTCAGGGATGCGCGCAGCTGGCCGGGGAAACTGGAATCGGGATGGGTGCACACGTACCAGTTGCCCACGACGTTGTCGATCGGTGCCGGCGCGTGCAGGTCGAAGCGATACATTGCCCGCCAGCCATCGCCGGACTCGGCGGACAGCACGAAATCCCCCTCGCCGGGCAGGCGCTGCAACAGGAAGCGCTCGTGGGGCGTGGCCTGCGGCTGCGGATCATGCAGCCGCAGCGGCACGGTCGGGGTCAGGCTGCCGAAACCGGCATCCACCAGCCAGTCATCGCCGTCCACCTGCACGCGCAGCAGCAGGTGGGTGCGTGCGGTCAGTTCGCCGTCCTGGGCGGCCAGCAGCACGCGCGCGCTCAACGGCTGTGCATCGAAGCCCAGCGCCTGCAGCAGTGCCAGCAGGCCGCCGTTGAGTTCGAAGCAGTAGCCGCCACGACGGTCGTCGAGCAGCTTGCGCTGCACGCTGTCCAGGTCGATCGGTACTGCATCGCGCAGCAGGCAGCTGAGGGTTTCGAACGGAAGCAGTGCGTTGTGGCGCTGCTGCAGCAGGGTCAGGCCCGCCAGCGTCAGCGGTGGCGGTGCATCCAGCTGCAGGCGTTGCAGGTAGCGGGGGACATCGAGCGTCGTCATGCGCGCGCCGGGCGGGGGAGGGAGATCTACTGTGCTCTCCCAACCGGGGTTGA
Organism: Stenotrophomonas muris; assembly: GCF_052751275.1. Lineage (NCBI taxonomy): Bacteria > Pseudomonadati > Pseudomonadota > Gammaproteobacteria > Lysobacterales > Lysobacteraceae > Stenotrophomonas > Stenotrophomonas muris. The sequence goes on from NZ_CP199879.1 coordinate 4,227,761, forward strand.
GGTCAAGCATTGCGCGGGTGTCATCCCCCCGTCGCCTGTGCCGGGTACAAAGGCCGCGTCCGCCAGCAATCGGTGGGAGTGAACCAGGAGCGCCCTAAAGTTGCGCCATTTCCCGCCGATACAGGTGCGTCCTTCCGCCTGGAGCCTGTCATGTCGGCCGTCGTCCCCCACCTCCGGTCCCTGCGCATGCGGCTTGCCGCACTGCGCTCGGCGTCCCCCGGCCTGCTGCTGTGGCTGCAGCCGCATCGGCTCAGTGTGGCCAGCAAGCTCAAGGCGACCCTGTGGGTCTGTGGGCTGGGCCTGATCGCGATCGCCGCCGTCTACGCCTGGACCGGCCATGCCAGCACGCAGGCGGCGCGCAGCCAGGCCAGCTACCAGCACGGCAGCGATCTGGCCGCGAGCGTGGCCACGCGGGTGGCCGAGGCGCGTCGTCTGCAGACCCAGTATGCACGTACTTTCGACGATGCCGACCGCGCGCAGCTGCTGGCGACGCAGAAGGCGCTCCAGGCCGATCTTCAGGCGCTGCGCGCGATGCCGATGGATCCCGGCCGGCGCGAGGCGCTGCAGGCACTGACCGAAGCCGCCGGCGCGTTCTCGCAGGGTGTGGCCGCCCTGTTCGAACGCGTCGATGAGATGGGTCGTGGCGATGCCGGCCTCGCCGCGCAATTGCAGCAGGCCGCCGACGCCCTGCAGGCGCAGGTGGATGCGTTGCAGCGGCCTTCGTTGGCGTTGTCCCTGCAGAAGATGCGCCGCCAGGAGGCACTGCTGCTGCTCGATGGCGACTCCACCCATGCCGACCGTGCGAGCGAAGAAAAGCTGCCGTTCGATCTCGCACTGGTGGGCCTGCCGACCGATGCGCAGGATGCCCTTCGTAACGGCATGGAGGCCTATCAGGCCGCATTGCTGGGCTATACCGCCGCCCGCGTGGGCCTGGATGTAGAGGCGCAATCGCTGCTGGATACCGCCGCCGGCGTGGCGCCGGCGCTGGCCGTCTTCCAGCAGGCCCAGGTGGCGGCGCTGGCCAAGGCACAGGCGCGCCAGCAGGCCGGCGCACGCACCATGAGCGTGCTGTTCGCGGTGACCCTGCTGCTGGTCGCCGGTGTGTTGATCACCAGCCTGGTGCTGGTGCTGCGTGCGGTGCGCCAGCCGATCCAGGACACCCTGCGTTTCGCCAGCGACATCGCCGACGACCGACTCGACACCACCCTGCGCGTCTACAACGCCAACGATGAAATCGGCCAGCTGGCGCAGCGCCTGGTCGACATGCAGCAGCGCCTGCGCGCGCGCATCGAGACCGAGCGTGCCGTGGCGCGCGGCAACACCCGTGTGCGGCAGGCATTGGACAGTGCGCAGACCGGGCTGATGGTGATCGATGCCGAGGGCCAGGTGGCCTACGTCAATCCGGCACTGCTGCAGCAACTCGAGCGCGAGGCCGAAGATCTGGTGGGCAGCGATGCCGTGGGCCTGCATCCGGCGCTGGCCAGCCTGGCCGGCGCGCGCCAGCGCGAGGAGCGCGAGATCGGCCATGCCGGCGTGCGCTACCAGCTGATTGCCAACCCCATCATCGACGAAGGGCAGTTCCTCGGCGTAGCGGTGGAATGGCGCAGTCGTGCGCTGGAGACGCTGCTGGAAACCGAGGTCGCTGCCCTGGTCGATGCTGCAGCACGCGGCGACCTGCATGGCCGTATCGTGCTGGAGGGCAAGCAGGGCTTCGTGCGCACCTTGTCGACCAGCATCAATCGCCTGCTGGCCACCTTTGAAACCAACCTCGGTGACCTGCAGGCACTGCTGGCTGCGCTGGCCCGCGGCGACCTCAGCGTGCGCATGGAGGGGGACCTGCAGGGCGTGTTCGCGCGCATGCGCGACGATGCCAATGCCACCGTCGCGCAGCTGGGCCGCATCGTCACCCGCATCCAGCAGGCCACCTCCAGCCTGGATACCGGCGTTGGCGAGATCGTCGCCGGCCATCACGATCTGTCGCGGCGCACCGAGCAGCAGGCCGCCAACCTGGAAGAGACCGCGGCGTCGATGCAGGAGCTGACCGATACCGTCGGCCGCAACGCCGATGCCGCAGGCCGCGCCGATGCCCTGGTGCAGGGCGCAGCGGCGGTGGCCCAGCGGGGTGGCGAGGCGGTCGGCCAGGTGGTCGCGACCATGCATGGCATCAGCGAAGCCTCGCGACGGATCGGCGACATCACCCAGTTGATCGACGGCATCGCCTTCCAGACCAACATCCTTGCCCTCAATGCGGCGGTGGAAGCGGCGCGTGCCGGCGAGCAGGGCCGCAGCTTCGCCGTGGTGGCCGCCGAAGTGCGCCTGCTGGCGCAGCGCAGTGCCGAGGCGGCCAAGCAGATCAAGGGGCTGATCGAGGATTCGGTGGCGCGTGTCGGCCAGGGCAACCAGCAGGCCGCGCAGGCCGGCACCACGATGGGCGAGATCGTCGGCAGCGTGCAGCAGCTGGCCGAGCTGCTGGCAGGTATCCGCAGTGCGTCGCAGGACCAGCATGCGGGCATCGCACAGGTGAACCAGACCATCGTGCAGATGGAAGCCAGCACCCAGCGCAACGCCAGCCTGGTGGAAGAGGCGGGGGCCTCGACTGCGCAGATGCAGGCGCAGGTGCGTGCCTTGGCAGAAGCCGTGGGCGCGTTCCGCTTGCAGTCGATGCCGCAGGCGCGCGCGGCGGCCTAGTCAGCCGAGCGTGGGCTCGGCGCTACATCGGCTGCACGAACACTGTAGAGCCGAGCCCATGCTCGGCTCACACCAGCGTTCGGCGGCAGGAATCAATACACGTCGCGGCGGTAGCGCCCGTTTTCCAGCAGCGTTTCCACCGCTTCATCACCCAGCGCGGTTCGCAGCACCTGGTCCACGCCTTCGGCCATGCCCTGCAACGACCCACAGACATGGACCACCGCACCACGGTGCATCCAGTCGCGCAGCGCATCGACGGCCGCACGCAGGCGATCCTGCACGTAACCACCCTCGCCATCGCGCGAGAACGCCAGGTCCACCCGCGTGAGATGGCCATTGGCCTGCCAGGCTTCGATCTCGTCGGCGAACAGGAAGTCGTGTGCGCGCTGGCGTTCACCGAACAGCAGCCAGTGCCCGCGCTCGCCTGCGTGGGCAGCTTCGCGCAACAGGCTGCGCAGCCCGGCGATGCCGGTGCCGTTGCCGATCAGCACCATCGGCGCGCCGCTGACGCGATGGAAACCGGGGTTGCGATGCACGCGGGCGACGATGCCGGCACCGATCGGTGCATGCAACGACAGCCAGCCCGAGCCCAACCCGGCGCGACCGGAGGCGTCATGCACCAGCCGCACCACCAGCTCGACCACGCCATCATCCGTGCAGGACGCGATCGAATACTCGCGGCTGGGCAGCAGCGGCAGCCCGGCCAGCCACAGGCAGGCATCCTGCACCGCCAGCGCGGCATCGGCCTCGGGCAGCTCGCGTTCACTGGCCAGCGCCAGCAGCGTGCGCGGATGGCCATCGACCAGCAGGGGCTGCAGCGGATCCAGACCGTGTCCCTTCAGCACGGCACCGGCATGCCGCGCGTTGTGGCGGGGTGCGATGTGCAGGATGTCACCCGCCTGCCACTGCACGTCGGCCGGTGCGGCAAGACGGATACGCCAGATGGCTCCGCCGACGCTGCCCGGGTTGAGGTGGTCGCGGCCGAGCAGGCGCCACTCATGCATCTGCGTAGCCGCAGGCAGCACGCTGTCATCGGTGACGATGCCGGTGAGCGTACCCAGCTGCTGCTGCCATTGGCGCAATGCCGGCACCGAAGCGGCATCGACATCGATGCGCTCGAACAGCGGGCGCGCGCCGTTGCCGATCAGCCAGCCATCGAACTGGCGGCCGAAGCCGCAGTAATGCGGGTACTGGCGGTCGCCCAGCGCGAGCAGGCCGAACTGCAGGCGCGACAGGTCCAGGCGTTGTGCGAGCAGCAGCCGCGCCGCGCGGCGCGTGGCATCCGGTGGCTCGCCGTCGCCGAACGTGCTCAGCACGAGCAGCGCCTGGGAGGTGGCCTGCAGCGTCGCGGCATCGACGCGGGCCAGCGACTGCACCTGCACCGCATGACCGGACGCCTGCAGCTGCGCGGCCGCACGCCACGCCAGTTGTTCGCCCAGTCCGCTCTGGCTGGCATGCACCACCAGCCACGGCGGACCACGGCCATCGGTGGTCGTGGCCGGCAGCGCGCGGCGCAGCCCTCGCGCTGCACGTTGGCTGCGGCGGCGGTCCAGGTACAGCATCCAGCCGGTGATGAAGAACAGGCTCATGCCCAGGCTGCTGAGCATCACCACCACGCGCCCGGGCACACCGAAGTAGCTGCCCGAATGCAGCGCGAACACGCTGGTGGCCAGCTGTCCGCCCGCGCCCTGGCGTGCGTACGGGCGGGCATCGAGCACCGCGCCGCTGGCCGGATCGAGCTGCAGCAGGTCATGCGCACGGTCGTGGTGGCCGCCGCGCTGCGACGGATCACCGGCCATCACCCGCACGTTCAGCGCCTGCCCCGGCTTCTCCGGCAGGCGCAGGTCGATGAAGCCGGTGCGCACGCCGGGTAGCGCGTACAGCGTGGCCTCGATGCGATGGACGTCCAGTGCCGCGTCGGCGGCAACCGTGTGCTTTGCCGCCGGCGCCACACCGAGCAGCGTGTTGGCCGCGTTGCGGTACCAGTCGAACGACCACCACAGGCCGGTCAGCGCACTCATCAGGTAGATCAGCAGCACCCAGGTGCCGACCACCGAGTGCAGGCTCCACAGGAAGCCTCGGCCGCTGCGCGTCCACTCCACCGCCAGCCAGCTGCGCCAGTGCCACCAGCGTCGTGGCCAGCGCAGGTAGAGACCGGACAGGGTGAAGAACAGCAGCGCGATTGCACAGCTGCCGGTGATCCACTTGCCGCGCTCACCGGCAGCGAGGTGGCGATGCAGGTCCTCGACGACGTCGAAGAATGCCTGCCCGCGCAGGGCGCTGAAGCGCTCGCCGCTGTACGGATCGAAGTACACCCAGTGTTCCTTGCCGCCGGCAAAGCGCGCGACCGACGGCCGCTGTCCGGTGGCATCCACGCGCAGGCGTTGCAGGGGGCGCTCGCTGCCAGCCTGCAGCAACGGCACCAGTTCGCTGAGTGCAAGGGGATGCTGGCCGTCCGCATGGTGCTCGGCGATCTCAGCGAAGCCAGGATTGGCCGCGCGCAGCAGCTCGTCCTCGAAGGACAGCATGGCGCCGCTGAGGCCCATCAGGGCCAGGACGGCACCGGCGGTAATGCCCAGCAGCCAATGCAGTTGGAACAGGACGTTCTTGAACATCGAAGGAGAGGGGCCCGGGAGGCTGCCGCCCGCATCCTGCGCAACAGCAAATGAGAATTAGTCGCGGAATTCTCCGCGGCGCCCCGGCTGCGGTCAAGCAGGGGTTGCCGGCCGGGCTGCGCCCGGCACCCGCGGTAGTGCCGGCCGCTGGCCGGCAACCTCAGAAGCAACAGCCGAAGCAACAGCGGGTTTCCTGTGAGGAAGCGGGGCGGGGCCGGTTGCGGGGGACGGCGCAAGTACGTCCCTGTAGCCTTGGCCGCGGCATCCATGCCGCGGACACCCCCTCAACCGGACCCACCCCGCCTTCGACAGTTTCCTGCGATCTGTCGGAACGACGTTCTGCTTTGGGGGGTGCCGACCGTTGGTCGGCACGGGGTCTGATTCCGTTCTGAATATCGATATCTGACAGATGTGTCGACCAAGGTCGACACCTACCAACAGCCGCCGGAATCTGTCGAAGGTGGGGCGGTGTGGCTGTGCAGGACCGTTGGCGCCATGGATGGCGCCATCGAGCCCCCACGGACGGGTTTACGGCGTGTCCTGCACGGCCACAGCGCCCCGCCATCCCACGGAAAGCCCGCTTTGGCTGTTGCCGTTGCATTGAGCAGGGTGCAGGGCTGCAAGCCCTGCAAAAACACCCTCACTTCACCCAGCCGTCGATCTCGCCGTGGGCGAACGGCCCCAGCTTTGCCTTCACCCGCCGCCCCTGTGCATCGAACAGCACGCTGTAGGGCAGCAGGCCCTGCGTATTGCCCAGCTGCACGCTGGCATCGCGTGGCCCCGGCGTCTCGACCACGATCGGGTAGTCCACCGGCACCCGCAGCAGGAAAGCGCGCACGTCGTCCGGGGCATCCAGCGCAATGCCCAGCACCTGCACACCGTTGTCGCCCTGGGCTTCGGCGAAGCGGGCCAGTTCGGGCATCTCTTCCACGCAGGGCGCACACCAGCTGGCCCAGACATTGATCAGCAGCGGCCGGCCGGCGAAGCGGGCGCGCAGGTCCAGCGGTTGTTCCGCCAGGTCCGGCAGGATCAGCGCCGGCAAGGGATCACCCACCTGCAGGGCAGGCTTCACGGCCGTCGCTGTGGAAGCCGTCGTTGGCGCGGCCGGTGCAGACGGGCCGGGTGAGAATCGATGCCCGGCCCACAGGCCGAGGCCGGCGGCCAGCACCGCTGTCCACAGCAGCGCTGGCCGTTGCCACTTCATCGTGCGGTGCGCAGCAGCGCTTCCTCGACCACCGCCTGGGTCAACAGGGTCGGCAGCACGGTCGGCGGCGCACCCGGGCCGTACACCACGTACAGCGGCACGCCCACGGCCTTGTGCTCTTCAAGGAACGTGGTGATCTGCGGGTCGACGTTGGTGTAGTCACCGCGCATGTACACCGCGTTGGTGCGCTTGAGCAGTTCCTTGAACTCCGGCCGCGACAGCACGGCACGTTCATTGGCCTTGCAGCTCACGCACCAGTCGGCAGTCATGTTGACGAACACCACGCGGTTGTCCGCACGCAGGCGGTCCAGCAACTGCGGCGAATACTCGACCACGTTCTCGCTGGCGGCCTGTGCGGTCCGCGCCGGTGGTGCCAGCTGGGTCACGCCCCAGGCAGGAACCAGCGCGCCGATCGCCAGCAGCACGCCGAGCAGGGTCACCGCACGCGAGCCGGTCCAGCGATTGCGCTCGAACAGCCACAGGCCGAAGGCGAACAGCAGCAGGCCACCCAGCACCAGTGCCATGCCGTCCACGCCGCGCTGTTTGCCCAGCACCCACAGCAGCCACAGTGCGGTGGCATACATCGGGAAGGCCAGCACGTGCTTGAGCGTTTCCATCCACGGGCCGGGCTTGGGCAGGCGGCGTGCCAGCGCCGGCACGAAGCCGATCAGCAGGAACGGCAGCGCCAGGCCCAGGCCGAGGAACAGGAATACGGTCATCGCCTTCAGCGGCGGGGCAATGAAGGCATAGGCGATCGCCCCGCCCATGAACGGGCCGACGCAGGCGCTGCCGACCAGGCAGGCCAGCGCACCGGTGAAGAAATCGCCGGCCGGCCCGCTGCGGCTGGCCAGCGACTGGCCGAGGTTGCCGATGCCACCGCCGAGGGTAAACACGCCGGACAGGCTCAGGCCCACCGCGAACATGATGTAGGCCAGCGCCGCCACCACGCCCGGGTGCTGCAGCTGGAAGCCGATGCCGACGGCGTTGCCGATCGCGCGCAGGCCCACCATCAGCGCGCCGATCACCGCGAACGCGACCAGCACGCCCAGCGTGTACCAGAGGGCATGGCTGCGTGCCCGCTCAGGGCTTTCGCCACTCTGCGCCAGGCTCAGCACCTTCAGCGACAGGATCGGCAGCACGCAGGGCATCAGGTTCAGCACCAGGCCACCGGCCAGCGCCAGCAGCAGCACCCACACGAACGAACGGTCCGGGTTCGGGGTTGTCGCCGGTGGGCGCGTGCGCAGTGCGTTGCCATCGCGCGCGTCGGCGGCGAACTCATTGCGCGCACCCTCACTGCCGCTGGCGGCGGGAGTGGCAATGCCGTCGTTGGGGACGGTCGGCAGCAGGCGCAACGGTGCGCCGTTGGCGGATTCACGTGGCACGCCGGCGGCGGGCAGCGGGCTGATCACCTCGTTGCGCGCTGGCGCCTGGTCAATGCTGGCGGACAGCTTGCCAGCGGGAATCGACAGCTTCACCCGGCGGGTCATCGGCGGGTAGCAGATGCCATCGGTCTGGCAGCCCTGGAAGGTCACCACCAGGGTGCTGTCGACGGCATCAGTGACAGTGCGGCGCAGCGGCAGCGGCACTTCCACCTGGTTGAAGTAGACCGAGACATCGCCGAAGTGCTCGTCGCGATGCGATTGCGCGGCTGGCCAGCGCGGCTTGCCGGCCAGCACGCCGGCGCTGCCTTCCAGCTTCAGCGAGGTGCGGTCGCGATACAGGTAATAGCCGGGCGCTGGGCTGAAGCGCAGCAGCAGGGTGTTGCCGTCACTGGCGATGGCATCGAAGCCGAACGCCTGTTCCGACGGCAGCGGCAGGGCCTGGCTGTTGTTGGCCGCGCCCGGCAGGCGCAGGCCACCGCTGTTGCCGGCACCGGCCAGCGGGTTGTTGAACGGGCTGGCCGCACCGGCACGCGCGGCAGGCACCGCCGCCGCCGCACCGGCGCCCGGCAGGGTGACCTGCACCACGCGCTTCTGCGGCGGGTAGCAGACACCGGCATCGGCGCAGCCCTGGTAACGCACTTCCAGGCTGATGGTGCCGGCAGCCTCGGACGGCGTGCCGGGCAGGGTGGCCTGCAGGCGCTCGCGATAGGTCTCGACTTCGCCGAAGAAATCGTCGTGGTGCTTGTCGCCCTTGGGCATCTGCAGCGCGCCGGCATTGAAGGCCGGGTCGGCCTTGACGCTGGTGCGGTGGCGATATAGGTAATAGCCCGGTGCGATCTTGAACTGCAGTTGCACCTGGCCCCGTTCGGGGGCACTGGCGGTCAGCGCGAACGCCTGGTCCACCGGCAGCAGGTCCTTCTCATCCAGCGCGAAGGCCGGCAGCGAGAGCCACAACAGGGCGCACAAGGCGGCGCCGCGCGCAAACAGAGTCTTCAATCAGTGTCCTCCCGGGTCTGTGCCCGGATCCAGTCCAGATACGCCGGCAGGCCGGCCCGGGTTTCGACCGCGATGCACTCCGGGAGTTCATACGGATGCAGTGCGACGATCCGGGCAATTGCGTCATCGACGCGGCTCGCGGTGGTTTTCACCAGCAGCTGCAGTTCGGCGTCGGTGGTCACCTCGCCCTGCCAGCGGTAGGTCGACTGCGCGCCATCGAGGCGGGTCACGCATGCCGCCAGGCGCTCGCCGACCAGCGCGTGCGCGATGCGCTCGGCACTGGCCCGGTCCGGGCAGGTGGTCAACAGCAGCAGGACGGGATCGACGGTCGACATGACCGCCGAGTATAGGGCCGCCGCCGGGTCAGGGCCCGGCGGCGGCAGTGGACCGCTGCGTTGCGCGGTCAGTTGGCCAGCTGGCAGGTGGCCGGCTTGGCCGAGGTGAACAGGGCCGGGGTTGCCCACTCGGGGTGGTCGATGAACGGGTTGCGGTTGCCCTGGAAGCTGTAGATCACGTCATTGCGCGCACGCTCGGCATCATCCGGCGGATCGGACAGGTGCCAGTCGATCAGCGTGGACAGCAGGCCCATGTAGGCCGGCGAACTGCTGGTCTTGACGATTTTGCTGCGGTCGTCGGTCAGCTCCAGGTCCGGCTCGGACTGGCCGGTGGCCGCATCCTTGCCGCCCTCGTAACGGATCGCCATGTACATCACCGCACGCGCCATGTCGCCCTTGCGCTTGCCCCACACCTCGAAGGTGCCGGTGTTGCCGTCCGGCGTGCGCACCCAGTTGGAGTTGCCCGGATAGCCGCCGCTGCCGCCGCCCTGCCCGTTGTTGGCCTCGGTGGCGCGCTCGCCGCAGTTGGCGTCGCACTTGCCGAACGGCTTGTTGCCACGGTCGGCGTTCCACTGCGCGTCGGTCAGGTACAGCATGTGGGTGTCGGTATACGGCGCGTACGGCAGGCCCTTGTCACCGGTGGTGGTGGCAAAGCCCAGCGAGTTCGGCCAGGTGTGCTCGCGGTTGTACTTCAGGCCACTGCCACTGCCGGCGCGATCGGTCACCTTGGCGTAGCTGTGGTTGCGATATGCATCAAGGATCCTGCCGGAATTGTTCGGATCCTCGTCGGCGATTTCCAGAATGGTCCAGGTACTGGTGCCCGAGCCGCTGTAAGGGTAGGCGGTGTGGCCCTTGATGGTGGCATGCAGCGAGCAGCGCAGCTGGCCGGGGCTGCTGGTGTTGACCTTGGAGTAGTAGCCGGCCGGCACGCCCGGGTTGCCCGGGTCCGGATTGCCGCCGGTGCTGGCCACGGTGAAGGCGATGCGGCTGTCGGCGGCCGGGTGCGCGCCCTGCAGGTCGGTGATGCGCGCGGCGCGGATGTCGAAGCGGCAGGCCTCACCGGCCACCAGCGCAGTGTTGGTGGACAGCTTCACGCTGCGGCCGCTGGCCGGGAAGGTCAACGGCACGCTGCCGGAGGTGCCGCAGCTCAGGGCGAAGGCGCCACTGGCCAGGTTCACCGTCTCGCTGAACACCACTTCCAGGTCGGCGGCGGCCGGGAAGGTGCTGCTGCCCTGCGCCGGGGTGGTGGTGGAGACCGACGGCGGTGTGTTCGGGCCCGGCGTGCCGCCGCCACTGAAGGTCTGGCCGTTGTTGCAGCTGCCGAAGGTCTGCCTGGCCGACTCGGCCCAGGTGAAGTGGGTGTACTGGCTGCCGCTGCCGGTCAGCTGCAGCGAGGTGCCCGCGGCCGTGCTGTTGGTCTCGGCCACCGGGATGTTCTGGCTGGTCATGCCGGCGGCAGGGCCACCGGAGGCGGTGATGGCGCCCTCGTAGCTGAGGAACTGGACCACCTTGCCGCTGGCATCGACCAGGGCGATGCCGTCGTTGGGGCCGTTCTGGATGCCGTTGGTCGGGTAGTTGACCACGGCGATGGTCGCGCTGCCGCAGCCGGCGGCGGTGCCGGCCGGGACCGGGTTGTTGGCGTAGACCGCGGCCGCCGAAGGATTGCTGCCGTTGTAGAGGTAGAGGCGGTAGCCGGACAGGTCCTCGCCGGCGGTGGCGACCACTTCGATGGCTTCGCCGACGTCACCGGCGGCGGTGCTGTCGTCGTAGTGCAGTTCGTTGATGAAAACCTCGGCCTGGGCCGGCGCGGCGGCCAGTGCCAGCAGGCAGGCGGCGGCAAGCGGGGACAGCAATCGCATCGACTACTCCTTGTGATTGGGAATGCCTGACCGAGCCTAAGGCCGATCCAGTGACACTTTGTCGTAAATGAACGTCAGATATCTGACAGTGCGACGCTTGTCACCGAAATTGTCCAAGCCCGACGCCTTGGCCGAGGCGCGCGGGCGGAAAAATTTTTTCATTCCGCCCTTGAAAGGGGGCGGCGGGGCTCCATCTCTGCCCTGCTCCCGACGTTGTCGGGTTTCTTCACGTGCGGTTCTGGCACTCGCCTGGGGTGAGTGCTAACATCGCCGGACTTTTTTAGACCAATCAATCACTTAAGAGGTCTCCTATGAGCATCAAGCCGCTGCACGACCGCGTTGTGGTCAAGCCGATCGAAGCCGACGAAATCTCCGCCGGTGGCATCGTCATCCCCGACTCGGCCAAGGAAAAGTCCACCAAGGGTGAGGTCGTGGCCGTCGGCCCCGGCAAGCCGCTGGACAACGGCAACGTGCGCGCGCCGTCGCTGAAGGTCGGCGACAAGGTCATCTACGGCCAGTACGCCGGCAGCTCGTACAAGAGCGAAGGCGTCGAATACAAGGTCCTGCGCGAAGACGACGTGCTCGCCGTCATCGGCTGAGCCCCGGCGCGACCTGTTTCAACCTGATCCCAAACTCCCAGCCGCCGGGCATCGTCCGGCGCTACCAATGAGGTAAATGCAATGGCTGCCAAGGATATTCGTTTCGGTGAAGACGCCCGTTCGCGCATGGTGCGCGGCGTCAACGTTCTCGCCAATGCCGTCAAGGCCACCCTGGGCCCGAAGGGCCGCAACGTCGTGCTGGAAAAGAGCTTCGGCGCGCCGACCATCACCAAGGACGGCGTCTCCGTCGCCAAGGAGATCGAACTGGCTGACAAGTTCGAGAACATGGGCGCGCAGATGGTGAAGGAAGTTGCTTCGCGCACCAACGACGATGCCGGCGACGGCACCACCACCGCCACCGTGCTGGCCCAGGCCCTGATCCGCGAAGGCGCCAAGGCCGTTGCCGCCGGCATGAACCCGATGGACCTCAAGCGCGGTATCGACAAGGCCGTCTCGGCCGCCGTCGCCGAGCTGAAGAACATCTCCAAGCCGACCGCCGACGACAAGGCGATCGCCCAGGTCGGTACCATCTCGGCCAACTCGGACGAGTCGATCGGCCAGATCATCGCTGACGCGATGAAGGAAGTCGGCAAGGAAGGCGTCATCACCGTTGAAGAAGGCTCGGGCCTGGACAACGAGCTGGACGTGGTCAAGGGCATGCAGTTCGACCGCGGCTACCTGTCGCCGTACTTCATCAACAACCAGCAGTCGCAGACCGCTGACCTGGATGACCCGTTCATCCTGCTGCACGACAAGAAGATCTCCAACGTCCGTGACCTGCTGCCGGTGCTGGAAGGTGTCGCCAAGGCCGGCAAGCCGCTGCTGATCGTGGCCGAGGAAGTCGAAGGCGAAGCGCTGGCCACCCTGGTGGTCAACACCATCCGTGGCATCGTCAAGGTCGTGGCCGTCAAGGCCCCGGGCTTCGGCGACCGTCGCAAGGCGATGCTGGAAGACATGGCCGTGCTGACCGGCGGCACCGTGATCTCCGAAGAAGTCGGCCTGTCGCTGGAGAAGGCCACCATCAAGGACCTGGGCCGCGCCAAGAAGGTGCAGGTCTCCAAGGAGAACACCACCATCATCGACGGCGTCGGCGACAAGGCCAACGTTGATGCACGCGTGGCGCAGATCAAGACCCAGATCCAGGACACCTCCTCGGATTACGACCGCGAGAAGCTGCAGGAACGCGTGGCCAAGCTGGCCGGCGGTGTTGCCGTGATCAAGGTCGGCGCCTCGACCGAAATCGAAATGAAGGAAAAGAAGGATCGCGTCGACGACGCCCTGCACGCGACCCGTGCGGCCGTTGAAGAAGGCGTGGTTCCGGGCGGCGGCGTTGCCCTGGTCCGCGCGATCACCGCGCTGGCCGGCCTGAAGGGCGCCAACGAAGACCAGAACCACGGCATCCAGATCGCCCTGCGCGCGATGGAAGCCCCGCTGCGCGAGATCGTGGCCAACGCCGGTGACGAGCCGTCGGTCATCATCAACAAGGTCAAGGAAGGCACCGGCAGCTTCGGTTACAACGCCGCCACCGGCGAGTTCGGCGACATGCTGCAGTTCGGCATCCTGGACCCGACCAAGGTGACCCGTTCGGCGCTGCAGAACGCCGCCTCGATCGCTGGCCTGATGATCACCACCGAAGCCATGGTTGCCGAAGCTCCGAAGAAGGACGAGCCGGCCATGGGTGGCGCCGGTGGCATGGGCGGCATGGGTGGCATGGGCGGCATGGACTTCTAAGTCCACGTCCCCCGGCGGTCGTTGCCGACCCTGGTCGGCACGCCCTCCCGATGCAAGGAAGAACCCCGCCGCAAGGCGGGGTTTTTCCTTGCCCGGTTGCCGCCGCAGCAGCGCATCGCTACGCTCGGTGGCCATGCCTACCTCCTTCATCGTCGTCGACGACTTCCTTTCTCCTGCCGATGCGCAGGGGCTGCGCCAGGCGGCGCTGGGCCTGACCTATCCGGTGCAGGAGGGTGCATTCCCCGGCCGCAATTCGCAGCAGCGGCTGGAACTGGATGGGCTGTCCGGCGCGGTCTCGCGGCTGGTCAACGAACCGCTGCGGCCGGTCAACCCACTGCAGTCGCACGGCAAGTTCCGCCTTACCCTGGCCGGTGACACCGGCCGCGCCAAGGTGCACGCCGATCACTCGCACTGGTCGGGCATCCTCTACCTGAGTGCACCGGAGCACTGCGAGGGCGGCACCGAGTTCTTCCGCCACCGCCGTACCGGCACCGAGCGCATGGCCCTGGATGCAGCGGAGCTGGCCGCATTGGGCTATGCCAACGGCGGCGACATGCATCGTGACATCATCGAGCGCGACAGCAACGACGACAGCCAGTGGGAAATGACCATGCGCATCCCGATGCGTTTCAACCGGCTGGTGCTGCTGCGGCCCTGGTTCTGGCATACCGCCGGGCCAGCGTTCGGCGACCGCCCGGAGAATGGCCGGCTGGTGTACCTGATGTTCTTCGAGCAGGCGCGCTGAGCGGAGCAGGCATCCACGCGTGAGGTGGATCCACACGCCATGCATGGTTGCTCCCATCCGCACTCCCCGCCCAGGGATCATCGCACCGTCATTCGATGAAGGCCTTCGCCGCGCCGTACTCCCACTGCCATGGCACGCCGATATCACCCAGCACGAACGCCACCAGTGCCGGGAAGGTGGCCTCGGCCCGTACATCGTTGCCCAGGATCACCACGCAGCGTTTGTGCCGCTCGATGCACACCAGGGTGTTGCCGACCGCATCGTCGTGGCCGCCCTTGTAGAAGCCTGCACCCTGGGGGCCACGGAAGGTCACCACGCCCAGGCCCGCGGCCAGATCCCGGTGCTGCTGCGCAACGGGCAGCTCCGGCTGCAGCGTTGGGAACTGGCTGGCGGTGGTGATCGGCAGCTGCGGCCGCACCAGTTCCCTGCGCATTGCCGCAGACAGCCCATCGCCGCGCACATAACCGGCGGCGAAGTGGGCCATGTCGGTGATGGTGGTATCCATCGATCCTGCCGCCCGCACACGGCTGCGTTGATCGTGCGGCTCTGTATTGCCTTCGACGGTCCAGCCATCGGCCAGGTTGCCGGCGAAATCCGCGCGCCACGACATGCTGGTGCGCGCCATGCCGAAGCGATCGAACACGCGCTGCTGCATCAACGCACCCACATCCTCGCCCAGTCGCCCACGTTCGATCACGAACTGCAGCAGGATCAGGCCCTCGCCGGAATAGCCGTAGCGGCTGCCGGGCTCGAAGTGGAACTTCAACCGGCCATCCGGTTCGAGAAAGCCGAAGTTGGCAAAGCCGCTGGCGTGATTCAGCAGCTTTCGGGGCGTGAGCCGGCGCCAGCGTGCATCACTCGCCAGCACGCTGTAGTCGGCGTACTTCTTCGGTTCGGGCGGGTAGTCTGGCAGCGGCACGTCCAGAGCTGTGGCGATGCTGGCATCCAGATCGATCACCCCGTCCTGCGCCAGCTGTGCGACCAGGTGGCCGAAGGCCATCTTGGTGAGCGATGCGGCATACATCACGGTGTCGGTGCGCAGCGGCTCGCCTGCGGCGTTGCGTTCACCGTAGGCGGCCACATGCACCACCTTGCCGTCATCGATCACCGCCAGCGCCATCCCGCGCGCATGGGCCGCCTGCATCAGCCGCCGTGCTTCGGCATCGATGCGAGTGGGCGAGGGCACGGGTGGCGGCGCGGCCAGTACCGCCAGCGGGAGCAGCGTCAGCAACATCAGGGTGGCACGGCACATGCGTGGAACTCCTGGTGGGGCGCACGGTGATGCTACGCCGGGCTGCCGCTGGCGTCATCGCCAGATGTCAGCTGGCCTGCGGTCGGCGCAGGCAGATCCGCGCCGCGCCGGCACCGATGTCCACCTGGCCGCCGCGCATTGCATCGGCACCGAGGATCAGCGCCGGCCGGCCCTCCAGGCCGATCGCCTTGAACACCGGCAGTTCGCTGATGCGGATCTCCATCGACGGGTGCTGCCAGCCGCCGCCGGTCATGCCGGGCAGGGTGTACAGCCAGGTTGCCTGCTTGCCGCCGCCCAGGCCTTCGGTGCCCTTTTCACGCACCCGCACCCGCGCGTCGCTGCCGTCGGTGCGCAGCCCCAGTGCGCGGGCGGCTTCGGCGTTGAGGACGGTCTGTGCGGCACCGGTGTCGACCACGGCGATGGCGTCCACCGCAGGCGCGCCCAGTGCAAGCGTGATGAAGCCGAACTGGCGCAGGCCGCCAGTGCGGCCGGGCAGCGCATTGGGCTGGCAACCCGGTCCTTCCAGGTTCAATCCGCCGGGTGTCCACAGCGCCAGTTGATTGCGGCCGAAGTCCCAACGGGTGTCCCAGCGCCCGGTCAGATCGTTGCCGATCAAGCCGTCGATGGCTGGATCATCATCCTTCGGCAACGATGACAGATCGACGTTCATGGCTTGGGCCTGCAGCTGCCAGCTGCCCAGCTGCCAGGACGTGCTGCGCATGCGCTGCAACCGCGCCGAAGCTGCACTCGCCCCTTGCGCCTGTGATACCTCTGCATCCGCATCCTCCAGGCCATAGCGCCGCACGACGCGGGCATCGACCAGCGTTGCCCCGGCGGCACTGTCGACCACGAAGCGCAGCGGTTCGGCGCGCCCGTCCAGCGAGACGGCCACCGCCGGATGACCGCCCTGCATCCACATCGGCAGGATGTGCGCGGCGGCGTTGGAGGCGAGCGCAGGCAAGGGAGCGGCGAACAGGGGCAACAGGAAGAGGCGCAAGGGAAGACTCCGCAGTGATCGTGGGTGACCATTGGCGCACGGCGGCGTATCGCCGGAATATCGGCGTTGATACCGTCCTGATACACAGGTGCTGGATACTGTCCGAATGAGTACTCCCATCCGTGTCATCGTCGTCGACGACGATGCCAGCATCCGCGACGCCATCGCCGACCACCTGCTGCTGCACGGCTACCAGGTACGCCTGGCGGCGGATGCGGCGGCACTGGACGTGCTGCTGCAGGCCGAACGACCGGACCTGATCATCCTCGACTGGATGATGCCCGGTGAGGATGGGCTGTCGGTCTGCCGCAGGCTGCAGGCGAGGGCGATCCCGATCCTGATGCTGTCGGCGATGGGGGCTGCACCGGACCGCGTGATCGGCCTGGAGATGGGCGCGGACGACTACCTGGCCAAACCCTTTGATCCGCGTGAACTGCTGGCGCGGGTACGCGCACTGCTGCGCCGTCAGGACAAGCTGCGCACGCAGGTGGCCAGCGAACTGCGGTTTGATGGCTGGCGATTGCTGCCCGACCAGCGTCGCCTGTTCGCACCGGACGGTGCCGAGCTGGTGCTGAGTCGTGGCGAGTTTTCCCTGTTGCTGGCGCTGGCCGAACGTCCCGGGCGGGTGCTGGGGCGTGAGCAGCTGCTGCAGTTGAGTCGCGGAGAAGCCAGTGACAGCGTGGACCGTGCCATTGACCTCGCGATCAGCCGCCTGCGCCGCAAGCTCGGGCAGGCCGCGTCCGGGGCAGAAGCCCTCGTGCAGACACTGCGCGGGGAAGGGTATCGCTTCGACGCTGAGGTACAGGTGCTGTGAGCAGCCGGTGGTCGACCACTCGCTGGATCGCGATGCTGGCGCTGGCCAGCCTGCTGCTGGCAACCCTGGCCAGCGTTGCAGTGGTGGGTTGGATGCCCCGGCCCGCGCCGCCACCGATGCGGCTGGACCATGCGATGCAGGTACTGCGTGGGGAACAGGCGCCGGCGTCACTGGGATTGCGCAGGGCGACGCAGGACGCGCCCCCCCAAGGTAGCGCCAGCGACTGGCTCGCGCAGCTGGCGGCCGCGCAGATGGGCATGCCGGCCGAGGATGTACGCCTGGCATGGACGGGGCAGGGCAGGGCGCCCGATGTGCAGGTCATCGAGGGTGGCGCGGTACTGGACGCCTCCGGTCGTGCTGGCGTGCTGAAATCACAGGCCGCGCTGCTGACCGCGATGCAGTGGCCGCCGTTTGAACTGGGGATGCGCCAGGCCGACGGCCGCTGGCGGGTGGTCGGCAGCGACCATAGTGACCTGGCGGCCTGGCGCCGCCAGGTGATGCTCGCCCTGTTGGGCGGTGCGATCCTGCTGGCGCCGTTGGCGGCGTGGGCGTCGATCCGGTTGGGGCGCCCGCTGCGGCGCCTGGCCGAAGCGAGCGCACGCGTCGACCTGCAGGCCGAGTCGCCATTGCCCGACGATGGCCCACGCGAAGTGCAGATGCTGGCCGCCGCGATCAGCACCGGTCGCGAACGCCTGCGGGTCCAGGCACAGGACATGACCCATATGCTGGCGGCAGTGGCGCATGACCTGCGCACGCCCCTGACCGGCCTGCGCCTGCGCGCCGAGTTCGCTCCCGCACCACAGGCCGCCCGGATGGTGGCGGACATCGAACGCATGGACGCGATGATCGAGCAGGTGCTGGACTATGCACGCGGCGAGCTGCAGCCCTTGCAGATGCGCTCGCTGGATCTGGCTGCCCTGCTGCAGGAATGCCTGCAAGGGGCGCTGCTGCGCGGGGTCGACATTTCGCTTCAGTGCCCGGATACGCTGCCGTGGCATGGCGATGCGCTGCTGCTCCGGCGCGCGGTCGACAATCTCATCGACAACGCCGAGCGTTACGCGGGCGCCGTGGAGCTGCATGTCGCCGTGTGGGGACATGGGGTGCAGCTGGATGTGATGGATCGCGGGCCGGGCATCGCCGAAGCTGATCGTGTCCGCCTGCTGCAACCGTTCCAGCGCAGCGAAAGCTCGCGCAGTCGCGCTACCGGTGGGACCGGGCTGGGACTGGCCATGGCCGCCAACGTGGCCAGGCGTCACGCAGGCGAACTGCAGCTGCTGCACCGCGAGGGCGGCGGGCTGATCGCGCGCCTGCTGCTGGGAAAGCTCCCCTGATATCGGCTGTGATTTACAGGTAGCGGCTATCCGGTGATATGATTAGGCGCCTAACCATATCGTGTTCGTGAGATGATCGAAGCCAAGCATCAGGCCCTGCTGGAGGAATCGCAGCGACGCGGCCACGCCAACATCGCGCAACTGCGCCTGTGCTTCCAGCTGCTCTCGTTGTCCTCGTCGATCGATCGCGACTGCGCCGCGCGGCTGGCACCGCATGGGCTCAGCGAGGGCCGCTTCATCGTGCTGTTCCTGCTGCACGGGGCCGGTGGCACGCTGCCGCCGCACCTGCTGGCCGAGCGTGCCGGCGTGACCCGTGCCACCATCAGCGGCCTGCTCGATGGCCTGCAGCGTGAAGGCCTGCTGCAGCGTCGCAGCGATGACGGGGATGGCCGCCGTCTGCAGATCGTATTGACCGCACCGGGAAAGCGCTTGGCCGAGTCGTTGTTCGAGCAGCACACGCAATGGATCAGCGGCCTGTTCGACGACCTGGATGCGGGTGAACAGCAGCAGCTGTCGCAGCTGCTGCACAAGGTCTGGCAGCACACGGACGGCGGGCGGGAATCGGCAGCATGAGCACGCCCGTTCCTGCGCAAAGGCTGCATGCACTCAACAGTGGCAGCGCTGCTGCCACCCATCTGGCCGAATGCCTGGCCGTGGATTTCACCGCGCTGCTGCAGGTGGTGGCGCCTGCCCTTGAGCCGGAATCGCTGCAATGCATGCGCGACGCCTCTGGCAAGGGCATCACCCAGCGCATGGCGCTGGCGGCGCGGTTGCTGCACGAAGCCGGACAGGGGGAGCCTGCGCGCTGGCAGGCGCATGCGTCAGACACGGTGCGTGGCTGGGCCTGCTACCTGATCGGCGGCGACGCCGACGCGGCGCTGCCGGCCAAGCTGCAGGCGATGCGGCCACTGGCTGACGACCCGCACTTCGGCGTGCGCGAATGGGCGTGGCTGGCGCTGCGTGCCGACATTGTTGCCGCACCACTGCAGGCGCTGGAGTACCTGCAACCATGGACGCAGGAAGGATCGCCGTACCTGCGCCGCTTCGCCTGCGAAGCGCTGCGCCCGCGCGGCGTGTGGGCCACACATGTCGCGCTGTTCAAGCGGCAGCCGGAACTTGCAGAGGCGATGCTGGAAGCACTCGCCGACGACCCGGAGCGCTATGTGCAGGACTCGGTCGGCAACTGGCTCAATGATGCCGGCAAGACACAGCCGCAGTGGCTGCGTGCGCTGTGCGCGCGCTGGCAACAGCAGCACCGTGGCGATGCCAATGCCTACATCCGCAAACGCGCCATGCGCTCGCTCCGGTAGTGCCGGCCGCTGGCCGGCAACCCCCCAAACCTTCAAGGAAGAAGCAGCATGTCGCACACCTTCATCGAGCTCTATACCGCCACCCCCGCCTGGACCACGCTCCAGCCCGAGCAGCGGAATGCCTTCTTCGCCCGTATCGGTGCAGGCATGCAGCAGTTCGATCCAGTCCGCATCACACTGCTGGCGATGGGCCGCATTGCCAGGGGCGTACAGCACGGCAGCGATGAGCAGTTCTATGCGGTCTGGCGCTGTGCAAGCCGCGCGGACGCCGATGCGCTGGTGGCCGGCATTGCCGCCACCGGTTGGCATCAGTACTTCGCCACCATCAACGCCGTCGGCGCAGACGATGGGATGGGGCGGCACCTTGCCGACCTGGCCGCCTTGTAGCAGCGTCTCCGGACGCGCATGGCACATGCGCCTGTCACCCGGACGCGGTAAACAGGACATTGCCCATGTCCATCCGCAGGGAAGTTGATCATGCAGAGCACGCTCCAGGTCACGCTGTTCGGCCCGCTTGGCGACAGCCCGGCATTGCAGTTGCCGGGGCGGGAAGGGCCGTCGGTGGCCATCCCGGAGGCGGCCCTGCGGCGGTTGGTCTCCGACCTCTACACCACCCGTTCCCTGCTCAATCCCGAGCAGCTGGACGAGGCCAGGCAGGAGCTGGACTGCGTGCTGGAGCGCTGGGCCGACATCCACGAAGGCCTGCTGCTGGACGTGGAAGTGCATGGCAAATGAGCAGCTTTGCGTGGCTGCTGCCGCGTAGGCAGCGCCGGCGCGCGCCTCGCTGAACCGCACCCCCGGTTGCGGATGAAACATTTTGCACTGCGCAAAAGCTGTGCTATCAATACACCCCATGAACGCAGCCGCCACCCGCTTTTACTGGTATTACTTTCCGAAGCCACTGGCGGAGGAAGGACTGCGCTCACCCTGAAGAAAGCTTCAGACGCATTCCCGAAAGCCGCCAGCGAACCTGGCGGCTTTTTTCATGCCGCCACGCTGGGGACCCCAACGTTCCGGAGATCTCCTGCAATGCCCCCGCACACCGACGACCTGCGCATCCGCACCATCGAACCGCTGACACCGCCTGCCCAGCTGCTGGCGATGCTGCCCTGTGACGATGAAGCCTCCGACACCGTCAGCGCCTCGCGCGCGGCCCTGCACCAGATCCTGCACGGCCGTGACGACCGCCTGGCAGTGGTGGTGGGCCCGTGCTCGATCCACGACCCGAAGGCCGCCATCGAATACGCCCAGCGCCTGAAGCCGCTGCGCGACGCGCTGGCCGGCGAACTGGAAATCGTCATGCGTGTGTACTTCGAGAAGCCGCGCACCACGGTGGGCTGGAAGGGCCTGATCAACGACCCGGACCTGGACGGCAGCTTCAGGATCGACAAGGGCCTGCGCATCGCACGCGGCCTGCTGCGCGACATCAACAAGCTCGGCCTGCCGGCCGGTGTCGAATTCCTCGATGTGATCTCGCCGCAGTACATCGCCGACCTGGTGGCGTGGGGCGCGATCGGCGCGCGTACCACCGAAAGCCAGGTGCATCGTGAGCTGGCCTCGGGGCTGTCGTGCCCGGTCGGCTTCAAGAACGGCACCGATGGCAACGTCAAGATCGCCGCTGACGCGGTGGGTGCGGCGTCCAACCCGCATCACTTCCTGTCGGTCACCAAGCAGGGCGGCACCGCCATCGTGTCGACCACCGGCAATCCGGATTGCCATGTGATCCTGCGCGGCGGCAAGCAGCCGAACTACGACGCCGGCAGCGTCGCCGACGCCTGCCAGGTGCTGGCCAAGGCCAAGCTGCCGACGCGCCTGATGATCGACGCCAGCCACGCCAACAGCCTGAAGAACCCCGAGAACCAGCCGAAGGTGATCGAGGACATTGCTGTTCAGCTGGAAGACGGCGAACAGCGCATCGTTGGCGTGATGATCGAGAGCCATCTGGTCGGTGGCCGCCAGGAACTGGTGGAAGGCCAGCCGCTGGTTTACGGGCAGAGCATCACCGATGGCTGCATCGACTGGGACACCACCGTGACGGTGCTGGAGCGTCTGGCTGCGGCCGTGCGCGCCCGTCGCGACGTGAAGGTGTCCGAAGCAGCCTGATCGAAGCCGCCTGAGTGCGGCACGTGTGTGGATGGCGGCCAGCGCCTGCGGGGGTGCGGCCGCGATCAGGGTCGGTCGGAGTTGGAGGCCGGCCCATCTGCACCGGCGATGCGCCTGGCGCTGCGCATGAGCGACAGCGCCAGGTACATCGCCGGGGTGGTGATACCGCTTCCTGTAGCGTCGAGCCATGCCCGACCTGCGCGCGAAGCGCGTTGGTTTGCTGCAAAGAGCAGTCGAGCATGGCTCGACTTTACGAAGAGGCTCAATGCACTTCGTCGTGGTACACGAACTTCGGCATTTCCCAGCGGTAGTGGATCGCCAGCAGGCGCAACGCGAAGCCGCCGCCGAGGCAGCACAGGATCGCGGTGGCATCGGCCACGCCCCAGTGCAGCAGCAACAGATAGGCCGCGCCGGTCAGCAGCGCGATGATCGCGTACAGCTCCTTCTGGAAGATGAGTGGCACCTCGTTGCAGAGGATGTCGCGCAGCACCCCGCCGAACGCGCCGGTCAGCATGCCGGCGATCAGCACGATCGGCATTGCATGGCCGGCTTCGCGCGCGATCGAGCAGCCGATCAGGGTGAAGGCGATCAGGCCCAGCCCGTCGAGCACCAGGAAGGTGCGGCGGAAGTGATGCATCCAGCGCGCCACCCAGGTGGCGATCAGCGCCGCGCATACGGTGAAGCCCAGGTACTCGGGGTGCTTCACCCAGCCCAGCGGGTAGTGGCCGAGCAGGATGTCGCGCAGTGAACCACCCCCGAGGGCGGTGACGCAGGCGATCATGACCACGCCGAACAGGTCCATGCGGCGGCGGCCGGCGGACAGTGCGCCGGTCATGGCTTCGGCGGAAATGGCGATCAGGTAGATGATGGACAGCAGCATGGGACAGGCTCCGGGCGCGGTGGGGCCGGCCATGCGCGACCACCGCCACTGCCTGCGCAATGACGGGATGACGATGACCGGTGCCGCTCCCGCTGTCCTTTTGCCTGAGAGTTCAGCGGCATGGACCGCGTGCCCCTTCGGCGGATCGCCCCGGGCGTGCCCGGTGACCTCTCTCCAGCTCGGCGAGTCGAATGCATGGTTGGTGGGATTCCAGCCCACCGGCCTGAGCGATCATGGGAGCCTGCGCCTTCGGCGGGCGCCAGCGCGGCGCCTCTCTCCTGCATTCGGGCGCCAGTATATCCGCTGCAGTGCAGCACGGCATAATCCAGGCATGGCCCCGTCCGTCCGCCCGTGGTTCCTGTACCTGCTCGAATGCCGCGATGGCAGCTATTACGCCGGCATCAGCACCGATGTGGAGGCGCGTTTCGCCGCCCACCAGGCCGGCAAGGGCGCGCGCTACACCCGGGCCCGGCCGCCGCTGCGCGTGCTGGCCGTGCGCGAATACCCGGACCGGGCCGCGGCCTCGCGGGCCGAGTGGCAACTCAAGCAGCAGCCCCGCGAACGCAAGCTGGCCTGGCTGCAGGCAACGGATCCTGCGCTTCTGTAGAGCCGAGCCCACGCTCGGCTGTTGTTCCGTCTGCCCGATGCGGGAGCCGAGCATGGGCTCGGCTCTACAGTAGATCCACGTCATGCGTGGATGGGCCGTTCGGCCCATGCGATGATCCGCCCGCGCCCAGAGCCGGAGACCCGGATGTCCACGATTGCCCTGCTGTTCGCGCTTTCCGCAGCAACGAGCCCTGCCGCCGACCCCGCCACGATCGCGGCCATCGAAGCCACCTGCCACGACTACGTCGATGGCCAGCTGGAGGCCGATCCGCAGCGCGTCGCCCGTTCGCTGCACCCGGACCTGGCCAAGCGCGCGGTCCTCGGCGATACACCCGACGAGCGCCTGGGCCTGCGCCGGATGTCGAAGGAAGAGCTGGTCTCGCTGACGAAACAGGGCGCGCTGAAGACCCCGAAGGATCAATGGGATCGCCGCTGCACGGTGCTGGACGTGACCGGCAACGCGGCCTCGGTGCGGCTGGAAACCCCGTGGTTCGTCGACTACTTCCACATGGGGCGTTTCGACCAGCGCTGGGTCATCGTCAACGCACTGTGGTACCCGAAACCGAAGGCGCACTGAGCGATGCGTGCCGCCGGCAACGCATGGATCTCCGTCGTCGTGCTGGTCGCCGGCATCGCGCTGCTGCCTGGCCTGCTGTATCTGCTCGGGCTGGCATTGGTGGACGGTCGGCCGAAGCCGGCCGACCGCGCGCCCAGTGGTGTGGCTGCGTGCAGCGGTGAGCCACGGGCGGGATACCAGCCGATGAACCCCTGGCGCTTCACCGCCCAGTTCTTCGACAAGGACGGGATGAAGAACAAGGTGCCTGAAGTGGAGCGGGAGGCCTTCTGGATTGCCCGGCGCCACCTGTGGCGGCAACCTCGGCGCGGCATGCTGCGCTGGCATCTCAGCAGCACCGCGTTGGCGATCTGGATCACCCGGCATTGGAGTACCGCGCAGATTGCGGACACCGCGAGGAAGGAGGACTTCTGCCGGAAGTAGATCCACGCCATGCGTGGATGGCGCTCCATGTTTGTTGACGGGGTCAGAGCCCTTTCCCGCGGAAAGGGATCCGACCCCTGTTGCGTGCGGCCTTACCGCCTCGGCCGCCGGTCGTCCTGGTCATCACCGAAGATGATGCGCGCGCTGCGCTGGTAGCTCCAGTACGCGACCGCCCAGTTCAGCAGCACCACGATGCGGTTGCGGAAGCCGATCAGGAAGAACACGTGCGCGGCCAGCCAGAACCACCAGGCCAGCACGCCAGAGAGCTGCAGCCGGCCCAGGTGCACGATCGCGGCCATGCGGCCAATGGTGGCGAGGTTGCCGTAGTCGGCGTACTTGAACGGCCCCGGTGCCGCCTTGCCGTGCAGGCGTGCACGGACCACCTCGGCCACGTACTTGCCCATCTGCTTGGCCGCGGGCGCCACGCCGGGAACCGGCTTGCCGTCGGCCTGGCTCAGTGCGGCCAGGTCGCCGGCCACGAACAGCTCCGGGTGATCGGGCAGGGTCAGGTCCGGCTGCACCTGCACGCGGCCGGCGCGGTCCAGCGGCACGTCCAGCGTGCGCGCCAGTGGTGAAGCGGCCACGCCGGCGGCCCAGACCACGGTGCGGGCCGGCACGAACTGCTCACCGAGCTTGAAGCCCTGGCTGTCGATGTCGCTCACCGGGGTACCGGTCAGCACTTCCACGCCCAGCTTTTCCAGCTGGCGGCGCGCCTTCAGCGAAAGTACTTCCGGGAACGAAGACAGCACGCGCGGCCCAGCCTCGACCAGCCGCACCTTGGCGCTGGCCGGATCGATGTGGCGGAATTCGTTGCGCAGCGTGTGGCGCGCGATCTCGGCCAGCGTGCCGGCCAGTTCGACGCCGGTGGGACCACCACCGACGATGGCGAAACTCAGCCACGCCGCCTTCCTGGCCGGGTCCGGTTCGGCCTCGGCGCGTTCGAACGCCAGCAGCAGCTTGCGGCGCAGTGCAATGGCATCGTCCAGCGTTTTCAGGCCAGGGGCATCATCGGCCCACTGGTCGTTGCCGAAGTAGGCGTGGGTAGCGCCGGTGGCCAGCAGCAGGCTGTCGTAGTCCAGCGTGCTGCCATCGGCCATGCCGATCTGCCGTGCCTGCTTGTCGATGGCGACCACTTCGCCGAGGCGGACTTCCACGTTGCGCTGGTGGCCGAGGATGTGGCGCAGCGGTGCGGCGATATCCGGCGCGGACAGGCCGGCGGTGGCCACCTGGTACAGCAGCGGCTGGAACAGGTGATGGTTGCGGCGGTCGACCAGGGTGATGCGTATGCGCTCGCGGGCCAGGGCACGGGTGGCCCAGAGACCGGCAAAACCGCCGCCGACAACGACCAGGTGGGGAACGCGCTCGCGACTCATCGACTCACTCCAGTGGGGGCATTGGGGGAAGCGCCTGGCATCTTCGCACGGCGGCCACCTGTCACGTCAGCGCCTGGGTGGATCGGCGATACTCGGGTTCAGGCAACCGCCCGCGAGGAATCCATGAGCGAACCGGAAAAGCGCATCGCCCTGTTGATCGATGCCGACAATGCGCCGGCCTCGAAGATCGACGAGGTCCTGGCCGAAGTCGCCCGCTATGGCGTGGCCAACGTGCGCCGTGCCTACGGCAACTGGAAGAGCCCGCGGTTGAAGGGCTGGGAAGCGGTGCTGCACGAATACGCGATCCGCCCGATCCAGCAGTTCGCCTACAGCAAGGGCAAGAATGCGTCGGACATGGCGATGGTGATCGATGCCATGGACCTGCTGTACGCGCGCAACCTTGATGGCTTCGCCATCGTGTCGAGCGATGCCGATTTCACCCCGATGGTGATGCGCCTGCTGACCGACGGCGTGAAGGTGTATGGCTTCGGCGAAAAGAAGACGCCGGAACCGTTCGTCAACGCGTGCTCGAAGTTCACCTACCTGGAAGCGCTGGGCCAGACCCACGCCAGCGTGCCGGATGCCGAGCAGGCATCGAGCGAACAGGCATCGAACGAGCCCGTCGCCAATGATGATGCACGCCCGCGCAAGAGCGGGGCGGAGATGCGCAGCGACACCCGGCTGGTGAAGATGCTGCGCCGCGCGGTGTCCTCGGCCGAGGGCGAGGATGGCTGGTCGCACCTGGGGCCGGTCGGCAGCCAGATCGGCAACCAGGCCTCGTTCGATCCGCGCAACTATGGCTACGGCAAACTCAGCGATCTGCTGGCGGCGATCGGCCTGTTCGAGCTGAAGAAGGATGGCAAGTCGTCCTACGTGCGCGCGCTGCCAAAAAAGAACCGGTAGTGCCGGCCGCCGGCCGGCAGCACGCAGGCGCCCGATCCCGCATCCGGCACGCACATCTCCACTCCAATCAGGCGTATCGTTGCCGCTCGCATTGCCAGCAAGGAAAACCCGCATGTTGAAGATCTGGGGCCGCCGCAATTCCAGCAACGTCCGCAAGGTGCTGTGGTGTGCCGAGGAGATCGGCCTGCCGTACGAATCCATCGAAGTCGGCGGCAGCCATGGCGGCACGCAGACGCCGGAGTACCAGGCGATGAATCCCAACGGCCTGGTGCCGGTGATCGAGGACCACGGCCTGCCGCTGTGGGAATCGAACACCATCGTGCGTTACCTGAGCGCGCGCTATGCGCTGGGCACGCTGTACGCCGAGGACCCGATGGAGCGCGCGCAGGCCGAAAAGTGGATGGACTGGAGCACCTCGCGGATGGCGCCGCTGTACAGCGACCTGGTCTGGGGCATCATGCGCACCGCGCCGGCCGACCGTGACGAAGCGCGCATCAGCGCGGCCATCGTCCGTGCCGGTGACTACCTGGCGATGGCCGATGCCACCCTGGCCACGCAGCCATGGCTGTCGGGCGGGACGTTCGCGATGGGCGACATTCCGCTCGGCTCGCTGGTGTACGCCTGGTATGAACTGCCGATCCAGCGCCCGGACCTGCCGCACCTGGCCGAGTGGTATGCGCGCCTGCGTGAGCGACCGGCCTACCAGCGCGGCGTGATGTCGCCGCTGACGTAAGCGAAGGCGTCCGGGGTCAGAGCCCTTTTCTGCGAAAAGGGATCCGACCCCAGGGCATCGGGGTCGGATCCCACCCGACGGGTGGGCTCTGACCCCTCAATAAAGATCCGTTGGATCCACATCCAGCGACCAGCGCACCTTGCGTGCTTCCGGCAGCGCGTACAGCTGCGGAACCAGTTGCGAAAGCACGCCATGCAGCGGCGGCCGCTGCAGGGCAGACAGCAGCAGCTGCGTGCGCTGGTAACCGGCCCGCCGCGGCATCGGCGCCGGCATCGGCCCGTAGGCCTCGACCACGTTCTGTTCGCCCAGCAGGTGCCGGGCTGCCAGCAGGAATGCATTGGCATGCTCCACCTGCTGCGCTTCGGCGCGCATCAGCGCCAGATGCGCGAAGGGCGGGAATCCGGCCGCCTGGCGCTGGTTCAACTCGGCTTGCGCGAACGGATGGTAGCCACCGCTCACCAGGGTTTCCAGCAGCGGGTGCCCGGGGTGATGGGTCTGCAGCCAGACCTCGCCCGGGTCGCGCGCACGTCCCGCGCGACCGGCCACCTGGATCAGCTGCTGCGCCAGTTTTTCGCTGGCGCGGAAGTCGGCCGAGAACAGGCCCTCATCGATACCCACCACCACCACCAGGGTCAGCTTGGGCAGGTCGTGGCCCTTGGCCAGGATCTGCGTGCCGACCAGGATGCCGGGCTGGTCGCCCAGTTTCGCCAGCTGCTGTTCCAGCGCGTCGCGCCGTGAGGTGGTGCCGCGGTCGATGCGCACCACCGGGAAGTCGGCGAAGGCCGCAGTGAGATGTTCTTCCAGGCGTTCGGTACCGATGCCCTGCGGTTGCAGTGCCAGGCTGCCGCAGGCCGGACATGCCAGCGGCGCCGGTTGCCGCGCGCCGCAGTGGTGGCACTGCAGGCGACGACCGCCACCATGCACGGTCATCGGCGCATCGCAGCGCTGGCATGGCGCGGTCCAGCCGCAGTCGTGGCACAGCAGCACCGGTGCGTAGCCGCGGCGGTTCTTGAACACCAGCACCTGCTGGCCACGCTGCAGATGCTCCCCGATGCCGGCCAGCACATCGGCCGAGAGGCCGTCATGCAGCGGGCGCTTGCGTACATCGAGGATGCGCACGCGCGGTGGCCGCGCATCGCCGGCGCGCTGTTTCAGGCGCAGGTGGGTGTAACGCCCGGCGTAGGCGTTGTGCAGGGTTTCCAGCGAGGGCGTGGCACTGCCCAGCAACACCGGAACGCCCAGCGACTTGGCCCGGACCAGGGCGAAATCGCGCGCGTGGTAACGGATGCCGTCCTGCTGCTTGTAGCTGCCGTCGTGTTCCTCGTCGACGATCAGCAGGCCGGCCTGGGGCAGCGGCGTGAACACCGCTGAGCGGGTGCCGACGATGACGCGCGCTTCGCCGCGTGAGGCCGCTGCCCAGACGCGCGCGCGCTCGTTGTCGTTCAACCCCGAGTGCAGCGCATGCACGGCGATGCCGAGGCGGCCACGGAAGCGTGCCAGGGTCTGCGGGGTCAGGCCGATTTCCGGCACCAGCACCAGCGCCTGCCTGCCCTGCGCCAGGCAATGGATGATCGCCTGCAGGTAGACCTCGGTCTTGCCGCTGCCGGTCACGCCATCCAGCAGGAACGGCTGGAAGCCGTCGGCGGCAGTGATCGCGGCCACCGCCTCGGCCTGGTCCGGGTTGAGCGTGGGACCGGGCAGTGGCTGCGCGTGTTGGGGGGCCACGCTCAGCGCAACCCGCTCGGCCAGCCCGCGCTTGGCCAGGCTGCGCGCGGCGGTGCGCCAGTCCTGCATGCGTTCGCCCAGCACGTCCTCATCCACGATGGCTTCGGCCAGCAGCTCGGCCAGTTGCCGTGGACGGCTGCCGGCGCGCAGCTTTTCACGCTGGGCGTGGCCTTCGGTGGTCAGCTGCCAACCCCAGTGGTGTGTGTCGGGCAGGACCTCGCCATGGCGCAGCGGGCCGGGCAGGGCCGTGCTCAGCACCTCGCCCAGTGGCGCATGGGTGTAGCGCGCCAGCCATTGCAGGCTCTGCCACAGCTCCCCCTGCAGCAGCGGCTGCGGGTCGCACCAGGCCAGGGCCTGGCGCAGTCCCTGGCCGTCGTCGGTCTGGCCGTGCCCCACCACCACACCGACCAGCTCCCGGTTGCCGAACGGCACCTTCAGGCGGCAGCCGACCGCGACCGCCGGTGCATCGCCCTCCGGCGACAGGTAGTCGAACAGGCGGGGCAGGGGGACAGGCAGGGCGACCTGCAGGGTCGGAATCGGTGAAAGCATCGGGCCAGTGTAACGGGCCATGCGCGCGCGAACGGCAGCAGCGGGAGCGGCGGGGCGGCGCCCGTTGAATCATAAATGTCACCTAAATATCGGTGTCCATTGGAGATTCAGTCTTATCCACATGTTCTGTGGATAACGTTGTGCGTTAACGGCCATCGGAAACGTAGAAGGCCGATGGCGACGGCCTCACGCTTGGGTTGGTCAAAAAATCGCCACACAACAAAAGACAATAAAATCAATATCTTAAGTGTGAAACAATGCTGAAACAGAGTGAATTCAGCCCGAAGCCACAGTTTTCGCCGGAGGGGGCGTGGTGCTGTGCACAACCTGCAGCACGAAGTGCCTGTGGGCGCAAGTCCTACGGGCGTCGATGGCCTGCCGCTATCATGCCGGCAGACCTTTGGAGTGACCGATGACGGCTGTGCCCGCCCCTGTTTCCTCGACCGCGGCCGGCGCGCTGTCGGCGTTCCTGCGTGGCGTCGAGCGCCGTGCCCTGGTGGTCGCTGAACTGCAGTGCGGCGATGCCGCGCGCGCCGAGCAGACCCTGGTGGCGGTGATGCGCGCCTTTGCCGCAGTGGCCAGCGACCTGCCGATGGCGCAGTGGCCGACCCGCTTCTGGACCCTTCTGGGCCAGCGCCAGGCGCTGCGCGAGCCGGTGGGCGGGCAGTGGCTGCCGCCGTTGGCCGTGCTGGGCGCGATGCCGCCGCTGCCGCGCCTTGCGCTGCTGCTGCGGGTGGGGGGCAGCCTGGACGAGGGCATCGCCATGCGCGTGCTCGACCAGGACGAGGCCGGCTACCAGCACCTGCTGGCCGACGCCTGCCCGCGTGATGCCCACGGCCAGCCGGATGCCTCGGCCTGGCGCCAGTTGGCCGAACAGGTGCAGGCGCGTATCCGTGAGTTGCCGGCCGCGCGCCTGCAGCAGCTGCAGCAACCCGCCGCCGCGACCGCCCACAATGAAGCCCCGACCCCGAGCTGGCGCGCACCGCAGCGCGATGAGCGGGCGGCCGCCAATGGCAAGCGCCGTCGCACGAACGCCAAGCCACGTTGGCGCGGTCCGCTGATCCTGCTGGCGACCGTGGCGATACTGTTGGCCGCAGCGCTGGGCTGGCGCCACTGGCAGGGGCATTCCTTCGGCAGTGATGCACCGCTGCCGGAGGGGGTGGTGGGCGAAGCCGGTCCGGTGACGGTGGAAGCCCTGCCACCCAGCAAGGTCAACGCCACGCCGGATGCGACCACGGCCCAGGCCACGGACGACGCAGCGATGCTGGCCGATCGTGACTACCCGCTGGTTGCCGATGCCGACCTGTACGCGTGGACTGCCGCGGGCGGCCCGCTGCCGGTGGATGAATCGCAATCCAGGCCGAGCCGGCCGGAGCCGGCCAGTGCCACGCTGGAAACCGCTGCTGCCGATGAATAAGTCCGTGTTCGCCAGCCTGCTGCTGGCCCTGCCGTTGTCGCTGTCTGCCGCGCCGCAATCGTTGAACGTGCCGTTGCCGCCACCGACGTCGCCGGCCACGCCGGTGGCTTCGCCAGCACCGTCGACGGCAGCACCCTCTGGCTTCGCCCAGCTCGATGCGCAGCAGCAGCGCCAGCGCCGCGCCGACTACGCCGCCTGGCGCGCGCTGCCGGAAGGAGAGCGCGAGCGCATCCGCCAAGCGGCTGCGCGATTCAATGCGCTGCCTGCGGACCAGCAGCAGCGCCTGCGCCAACAGTTCCGCGACCAGGACCAGGCGTTCCGCGACGGGTGGCGGCTGGGCCCGCAACTGGGCCTGGAATTCCCCAAGCTGCATGGCTTGTTCGGCTTCGTGCCGCCGGAACAGCGCGAGACCGCGCTGGCCGTACTGCGCCAGCTCAGCCCGGCGCAGCTGGCCCAGCTGACTCTGGTCGCGCAGCGCACGCCACCGCAGGAACGCGACGCAGTGCGCAGCGCTTTCCTCGCCGTGCCCGCCGCCGAGCGCGAAAGCTGGCTCAAGCGCCAGGCCGGCCAGTAAAAAAGGGGACGGAGGGGATTAAGTCGCATCCGGCACTAGTGGGCCTGAAACGACTTAATCCCCTCCGTCCCCTTTTTGTGTGGGGCGGCTGAAACCCAGCATTCACGCCATGTCATGGGAATGCACGCGCCGCCCGCGTAAGATGGGCGCCCGCAACCCGGTGCCTGTGCCCTTCGCGCGCAACCGCAGTTCGCGTCAAGCACCTTATGTCTACTGCAACCTCCACGCCGCGCTTCAGCAAGGAAGTCGGCGCCACCGGTCTGCTCGCCCTGCCGCTTGTGCTGGGCCATGTGTCCACCGGTCTGATCTCCTTCGTCGACAACGTGATTGCCGGCCACCACGCCACGGCCACACTGGCCGCCGTCACCATCGGTACGGCGCTGCTGTGGCTGCCGATGCTGATTCCGATCGGTACCCTGATCTCGCTCACCGCCTCGGTGTCGCAGCTGCATGGCGCCGGCCGCGAGCGCGAGATCGGCCCGCTGTTCCGCCAGGCACTGTGGCTGGCCTTGGGGCTGGGCCTGATCATGTTCACCTTCCTCACCGTGGTGCCGCCGCTGCTGCCGTCGTTCGGCATCGCGCCGGACATCGTGCCGGGGGCGACCGCGTTCCTGCATGCGGTGCGCTGGGGCGGACCTGCACTGACCCTGTACTTCTGCATGCGCTATCTCAGTGAAGGCATGCACTGGACGCTGCCGACGATGCTGCTCGGCTTCGGTGGCCTGCTGGTGCTGGCACCGATGGGCTATGTGCTGGCCAACGGCAAGCTCGGCTTCCCGGAAATGGGCGCCGAAGGCCTGGGCATCGCCTCGGCGGTGATGATGTGGCTGCAGGCGATCGCCTTCGCCACCTACCTGTGGTTCACCAGGCGCTTCGCCCATCTGCAGCTGTTCTCGCATTTCGAAGGGCCGCGCTGGAAGGCGATCTGGGACTTGCTGCGCACCGGCCTGCCGATCGGCATCACCGTGCTGATGGAGGGCGGCCTGTTCATCGTCACCGCGCTGCTGATCGGCCGCCTTGGTGCCAACGAAGCCGCTGCGCACCAGATCGCGATCAATGTCGCGCAGCTGTGCTTCATGATCCCGATGGGCGTGGCCGAGGCCACCACCGTGCGCGTCGGCCATGCGGTCGGCCGTGGTGACGGCTTCGGCGTGCGGCGTGCGGCCTGGGCCGGTTACGCGATCATCATGGGCACGCAGACGTTGTCGGCGGCGGTGCTGCTGTTCGGCCACGATGCCATCGTCGGTGTGTACACCAACGACCTGGCAGTGGCCGGCCTGGCCTCGACCCTGCTGCTGTACGCGGCCACCTTCCAGTTCCCGGACGGCATCCAGGTGCTGTCGGCCGGCGCGCTGCGCGGCCTGAAGGACACCCGCGTGCCGATGTTCATCGCCATGTTCGCGTACTGGGGCCTGGGCATGCCGCTCGGCGCCGGGCTCGGCCTGGGGCTGGGCATGGGCCCGCAGGGCATGTGGATCGGCCTGATCGTCGGCTTGACCGCCGCTGCCATCCTGATGGGCTGGCGCCTGCGCCGCAGCAGCCAGCGCATCGGGCAATCCGCGCTGTCCTGATCTTCCCGCCCGCCACGTTCACCCGTGACGGGCGATCCCCTGACTTGTGTCCGATGCTGCATCACGCGGCACCGGCTATGCTGGTACCACGGCAAGAAGCCATCCGGAGCGTTCCATGAATCAACCCGTGCCCCCGCTGCCCCCGGCGCGTCGCAACCCCGTCGCCAGTTTCTTCATCGGGCTGTGGGACGTCATGAACTTCACCCGCCGGTTGATCCTCAACCTGGTGTTCTTCGGCCTGCTGTTCCTGCTGCTGGTGATGTTCGTCATCGCCGCCGGCATGGGTGCCGGTGCCAGCAAGTCGCTGCAGGACCGCACGACGCTCGTGATCGCGCCGGAAGGCCGCCTGGTCGAGCAGTTCAGCGCCGACCCGGTCAGCCGCGCGCTGGCCAAGGCGGTGGGTGACAACGGCGCCGAGGAGATCCAGCTGCGCGATCTGCTGCGGGTGATCGAGTCGGCCAAGGAAGACAAGAAGATCGAGCGCGTGGTGCTGGAGCTGGACAAGCTGCAGCCGTCCGGTTTCGCCTCGCTGCGTGAGGTGGCCGCCGCGCTGCAGGACCTGCGCGCCTCCGGCAAGCAGCTGGTGGCCTACAGCGAGAGCATGGGCCAGTCGCAGTACCTGCTGGCCGCGCAGGCCGACGAGGTCTACCTGGACCCGATGGGTTCGGTCGTGCTCGAAGGCCTCGGCCGCTACCGCCAGTACTTCCGCACCGGCCTGCAGGACAAGCTGGGCGTGGACGTGCACCTGTTCAAGGTGGGCGAGTACAAGTCCGCGGCCGAGCCGTACGTGCTCGACGCGGCGTCGCTGGCCTCCAAGGAAGCCGACCTGTTCTGGATGAACGACGTGTGGCAGCGCTACCTGGGCGACATCGCCAAGGCCCGCCGCCTGGATCCGGCACAGCTGGCCGCCGGCATCGACACCCTGCCGGAAGGCATCGCTGCCGCCGGTGGTGACCTGGCCAAGTTCGCCCTGCAGCAGAAGCTGGTGACCGCGCTGAAGACCCGCGAGGAATTCGAGGATCTGATGATCGAGCGCGGCGTGGCCGACGAGGATGCCGACGGTGGTTTCCGCAACGTTGACTTCGGCCGCTACCTGGCCCTGCTCGACGCGCGCCGCAACCCGGTGGACTCGCGTCCGCAGGTGGCCGTGGTGGTGGCCGCCGGCGAAATCAGTGGCGGTGACCTGCCGGCCGGCCGCATCGGTGGCGAGTCGACCTCGGCGCTGCTGCGTGCCGCGCGCGACGACGACAACGTGAAGTCGGTGGTGCTGCGGGTGGATTCGCCGGGCGGTGAAGTGTTCGCCTCCGAGCAGATCCGTCGTGAAGTGGTAGCCCTGCAGGCCGCTGGCAAGCCGGTCGTGGTGTCGATGGGTGATCTGGCCGCTTCCGGTGGCTACTGGATCAGCATGAACGCCGATCGCATCTATGCCGATCCGTCGACCATCACCGGTTCGATCGGCATCTTCGGCATGGTGCCGAACTTCAGCCGCGCGCTGGACAAGATCGGCGTGCACACCGACGGTGTCGGCACCACCCGCTTCGCCGGCGCCTTCGATGTCACCCGCCCGATGGACCCCGCCGTGGGCCAGGTCATCCAGACGGTGATCAACAAGGGCTACGCGGACTTCACCGGCCGTGTCGCCGACGCCCGCAAGAAGCCGGTCGAGGCCGTGGATGAGGTCGCCCGTGGCCGCGTGTGGAGCGGTGCACAGGCCAAGGAACGCGGCCTGGTCGACGCCTTCGGTGGCCTGAAGGACGCGGTGGCCGATGCGGCCAGCCGCGCCAAGCTGGGCAAGGCCGATGCCTATCGCGTGCGCTACATCGAGAAGGCGGCCACGCCGTTCGCGCAGTTCGTCAGCGGTTTCGCCGGCAGCCGCGCCGGTGCCTGGATGCTGTCCGATTCGGGGATGGCGCGGATGATGCTGGCACGCACGATGCCGGAAGTGGACACTCAGTTGCGCTTCGTCGAGAACGCGGCCCGCGAGAAGGGCAATGGCGCTCCGGTGAAGGCGCTGGCGTACTGCTTCTGCGGATTCTGATCGGCAACGGTACCGAATGAAAACGCCCGGCTCTGGCCGGGCGTTTTCGTTCATGGGGTCGGATTCCTTGGCAGCACAAAGGTCTCTGACCCCACAGGTCATTGCGTCGCGTCGGCTTCGGCCTTGCGCTCACGCGCAGCGGCATCATCGACGGTTTTCTGCACGTCCTTGGCGCGGTCCAGCGGGTCGTTGATCGCACGTGACATCGCTCGTGGCACCGGTGGCTTCTCCGGGTTCGGCGTGGGCGGCCGCTGGCAGGCCGCCAGCAGCAGGCTGGCCAGCAGCGACGTGGACAGGATCAGGATGCGCATGGCGGCTCTCCGCGGTGGGCGTATGGGCAAGTGTCGCATCCCCGGCCGAGCGCTGCCGTGAGCGCGTATCCTTGCGGCATCGAAACACAGCGGGCGCGGCCCCGGAGGACTCATGACCCAGCAACGGTGGCGCCTGGACGGCCAGACGGCCCTGATCACGGGTGCCAGCGCCGGTATTGGCCTGGCCATTGCGCACGAACTGGCTGGCCTCGGCGCCGACCTGATGATCGTCGGCCGCGACATCGACATGCTGGAAACGGCGCGCGACGAACTGCTGGATGTCTATCCGCAGCACCAGGTGCACGCGCTGGCGGCCGATGTCTCCGATGACGAGGACCGTCGGCAGATCCTGGACTGGGTGGAAGATCACAGCGATGGCCTGCACATCCTGGTCAACAATGCCGGTGGCAACGTCACCAAGGCGGCCACGGAATATTCCGAGGACGAATGGCGCAAGATCTTCGAGACCAACCTGTTCTCGGCCTTCGAGCTGTCGCGCTACGCGCATCCGCTGCTGGCCCGGCACGCGTCGTCTTCGATCGTCAATGTCGGCAGCGTGTCCGGGCTGACCCATGTGCGCAGTGGCGTGGTCTATGGCATGACCAAGGCGGCAATGCACCAGATGACCCGCAACCTGGCCGTCGAGTGGGCGGAGGATGGCATCCGGGTCAACGCGGTGGCGCCCTGGTACATCCGCACGCGGCGCACGTCCGGTCCGTTGTCGGACCCGGACTACTACGAGGAAGTGATCAACCGCACGCCGATGCGCCGCATCGGCGAGCCGGAGGAAGTGGCCGCAGCCGTTGGCTTCCTGTGCCTGCCGGCGGCCAGCTATGTCACCGGCGAATGCATCGCGGTGGATGGCGGCTTCCTGCGCTACGGGTTCTGATCTTCCAAAGGGTAGTGCCGGCCGCTGGCCGGCAACTGGAATCACTTGAAGATACTGCGATTGCCGGCCAGCGGCCGGCACTACCGGGTGGCTGTCACCCCGGTACCGGGCAGTTGCTGGCCTCCAGCACGCCCTGCAGCCGTTCGCGTTCCCCACGGGCGTTGTCGCGGTTTTCCGGCGAGGCGAACCGCTCACGGCCACGTGCGTCGCGGAAGCGTTGCTGCCAGCTGCTGCAGCGCTGCGCGTCCGGCAGTTCCTCGCAGCGGTCGCGCACCACTTCGCAGCCGGCGGCATTGACCGGCGTGGCGCCGCCCAGTCCCTGCACGGTCATCAGTTCGCAGCGCCCGGGGGCGGCTTCGTATTCGTGCAGGTAGCCACCGCCCTGGCTGTCGGTGCACTGGAAGATCGGTGGCAGCGGCGGCTTCGGCGGCGCATTGCTGTCCGGCGCGGCATCGGCCTGGCGTGGCAGCGATGCACTGTCGAGTATCAAATCGCCGCCTTCGCGTTCGACCATGCCAGCTTCCATGATCGTGCGTCCTTCCCCGGGGCGACGAGGCGCGGGTGCGGGAACGGACGGCGCAGTGGCCGCGGCCGGTCCGGGCGCGGCCGGCACGGGTGCCGCTGAGGCCGGCGCCGGCGGAGCACTGGCCGGCACCCTCACCACCTGCTGCTTGCTGCCGGCAGGGCAGGGCGTGCGTTGCAGGGTGGGCACATCGCTGCTGCTGGAGGTACAACGGTAGATCACCCCGTCGTCGGCCAACGCGTTGCCGGCGAACAGGCCCAGGGCCAGCCAGATCAGGTTCTTCATGCGCACAGCGTACATGCCCCGGCAGGCATCGCGCTCAGCGTTCGCAGTCCCGCGACAGGCGCGCGTCGATGCCGCGCTGTTCATTGCTGATGGCGGTGCGCTCACTCTGCAGCGCGCTGTTGTAACGGCGGTCCAGTTCCCAGCGGCGGTCACGCAGGCGCGCACAGACGTCCTGCGGCGGCAGCGCATGGCAGCTGTCACGGACCAGCACGCTGCCGGCCGGCACCTGCACGCCGACGCCTACCGCAGGCGGCCGGTAGCCTGTGCCTTCACCGATCGGCGCACCGACCGGCGTGCCGAAGCCCGGGCGTGGACCGGGATGGACCGCGCCGTGGTGCCCGTGCGGGAGCCACACGCTGGTCCACAACGGGACCCAGCGCGGATTGCCCTCGTTGCTGTCGCTGGTGTAGCGGCGACCGTCGTCGCTCACGCACTCGTACAACGGTTGTGGCGGCTGGATGTAGACGTGGCGGACTTCGCGATCGCGCATCACCGGAGCCTCGCTGGGCGCCGCGGGAGGGGCGTTACTGCGCACCACCCGGGGTGCCGGATCGCGCGGGCGCTGCAGGTCACGCACCTCCTGCCGGCCGCTGCTGCAGGGCCTGTCCTGCAGGGCCACGGCGCCATTGCTGGCGACGCAGCGGTAGACGCGCACGTCCTCGGCGGCCGGTGCGGTCCATGGCAGCAGCAGGCACAGGCCCAGGGCGGTGCGCAGCAGGTTCATGGCGGCAGGGTGCGTGATTGTGCGTGGCAGTGCAATCGTCCGCTCAGGAGCGCAGCACGTTGCCGCTGAGCGCGTCGCGGATCGGGGTGGGCTGGGCCAGGCCGCCGGTTTCGCCATCGAGGATGCCATCGAGCAGGCGCAGCAGGCGTGGATCCAGCTCGGCACGGCTGCGTGCCGGTGGTTCACCGGCCAGGTTGGCGCTGGTGGAGACGAGGGGACCCCCCCAGGCGCGGCACAGGGCGGCGACCAGCGGGTGCGCGCTGATGCGCACGGCGATGCCGCTGTGCTCGCCGGTAATCCAGGGCTGGGCGCGCGGACCGGCCGGCAGGATCCAGGTGTTGGCACCCGGCCAGCTGGCCAGCACCGCGCGCTGGCGGGCATCGGGCAACGCCTGCAGGCGCACCCAGCCCTCCAGCTGCGACAATTCGGCGGCGACCAGGATCATGCCCTTCTCGATCGGGCGCTGCTTCAGCCGCAGCACCATGTGCGCCGCCGCCTCATGCGAGGGATCACAGCCCAGGCCCCAGACCGCTTCGGTCGGATAGGCGATCACGCCGCCGGCGCGGAGCGTGGCGACAGCAGAGTCCAGGGTGAGTTCTTTCATGGTGGCGACCGGCCCGACGTGGGCCCCCATTATCCCCCTGCGGCGTGCAGAAGGGGTGGACCCTGGCCCGGTAGTGCCGGCCGCTGGCCGGCATCGGGTGCTTCTGGATGTTGCCGGCCAGCGGCCGGCACTACCCCTTATCCACGCATGGCGTGAATCTACTTCGCGGCTTTCTTGACGGCCTTCTTCGCCGGTGCCTTCTTTGCAGCGGCCTTCTTTACCACGGCCTTCTTCGCCGCCTTCTTGGCAGGCGCCTTCTTGGCTGCGGCCTTCTTCGGCGCCGCTTCCTTCTTCACCGCCGCCTTCTTGGCCGGTGCCTTCTTCGCGGCAGCCTTCTTGGCGCCGAAGCCCTTGCGCACGGGCTTGCCGGTTTCTTCCATCAGCTGCTGCACTTCGGCCAGGGTCAGCGATGCCGGCTCGCGATCCTTGGGGATCTTGCCGTTCATCCTGCCGTCGCTGATGTACGGGCCGAAGCGGCCGTTCAGCACCTGGATGTCGCTGCCCTCGAACTCCTTGATGATCCGGTTGCGCGCGATCTCTTCCTTCTCTTCGATCAGGAACACGGCGCGGGCCAGGTCGATGGTGTACGGGTCGTCTTCCTTCTTCAGCGAGGCATAGGTGCTGCCGCGCTTGGCGAACGGGCCGAAGCGGCCGATGCCGACGCTGACCGGCTCGCCGTTGTCCTCGCCCAGCGCGCGTGGCATCAGGAACAGTTCCAGCGCGTCTTCCAAGGATATGGTGTGCATCGACTGGCCGGGGCGCAGCGAGGCGAATTTCGGCTTCTCCTCGGCGTCCTCGGCGGTGCTGCCGATGGCGGCGTAAGGCCCGAAGCGGCCGAGGCGCACGCTGACCGGCTTGCCGGTCTTCGGGTCGGTGCCGAGCTCGCGCGCGCCACTGGCCTCGGCGCGGTCCACCGATTCCTTCTTGTCTTCCACCAGCTCCTTGAACGGCTCCCAGAAGCGGGCCATCAGCGGGATCCACTCTTCTTCGCCACGCGAGACGGCGTCGAGCTCGTCTTCGAGCTTGGCGGTGAAGTCGTAGTCCACGTACTGGGTGAAGTGGCTGGACAGGAACTTGGACACCGCGCGGCCGACGTCGGACGGGCGGAAGCTGCGGCCTTCCATTTCCACGTACTTGCGGAACAGCAGGGTCTGGATGATCGAGGCGTAGGTCGACGGACGGCCGATGCCGTACTCTTCCAGCGCCTTCACCAGCGCCGCTTCGGTGTAGCGCGGCGGCGGCTGGGTGAAATGCTGCTCGGCCTGGATGCGTTCCAGCGGCACGCGGTCGCCCGGCTTCATCGCCGGCAGCTTGCGGCCTTCGTCCTCGTCTTCGGCGCTCTTGTTGTCCTTGCCTTCCTCGTACACGGCCAGGAAGCCGGGCACCACCACGGTGGTACCGCTGGCACGGAACACGTGCTCGCTGCCAGCGGACAGGTCGACGCTGACGGTATTGAGCGTGGCCGGGATCATCTGGCAGGCGACGGCGCGCTTCCAGATCAGTTCGTACAGGCGGCGCTCGTCGTCGGTCAGGAAGCGCGCCACCTGGGCCGGGGTGCGCAGGGCCGAGGTCGGGCGCACCGCCTCGTGCGCTTCCTGGGCGTTCTTGGACTTGGTCTGGTAGGTGTTCGGCTGGTCCGGCAGCGAGGCGATACCGTAATCACGGGCGATCACGTCGCGGATTTCGGCCAGCGCGTCCTGCGACAGGTTCACCGAGTCGGTACGCATGTACGAGATGAGGCCGACGGTGCCTTCGTCACCGATCGCCACGCCTTCATACAGCTTCTGCGCCACCTGCATGGTCTTGCGGGTGGTGAAACCGAGCTTGCGCGAGGCTTCCTGCTGCAGGGTGGAGGTGGTGAACGGCGGCGCCGGGCGGCGCTTGCGCTCCTTGCTGGCCACGTCGGTGACATGCAGCGAGCCCTGCGCGGCCTGCTGGATGCGCAGGCGGGCGGCTTCGGCGGTGTCGCCGTCGGTGATGGTGAACTGCTCGAATTTCTGCCCGTCCAGCTTGATCAGCTTGGCGTTGAAGTGCTGCGACGGGTGTGCGCACTCGGCGGCGATCGACCAGTACTCGCGGGCGATGAAGGCTTCGATCTCTTCCTCGCGCTCGACGATCATGCGCAGCGCCGGGCTCTGCACGCGGCCGGCGGACAGGCCGCGCTGGACCTTTCGCCACAGCACCGGCGACAGGTTGAAGCCGACCAGGTAGTCCAGCGCGCGGCGCGCCTGCTGGGCATCGACCAGGTCGCTGGCGATCGCGCGCGGCTGGCTGATCGCTTCCTTGATGGCGCGCGGGGTGATCTCGGTGAACACCACGCGCTGCATCGGCTTGTCCTTGACCAGCCCGCGTTCCTTCAGGATCTCGGCGATATGCCAGCTGATCGCTTCACCTTCGCGATCCGGGTCGGTCGCCAGCAGGATGTCGTCGGCGCCCTTGGCGGCCTTGGCGATCGCGTCGACATGTTTTTCGTTCTTGTCGATCACGTCGTAGTGCATGGCGAACCCGTTGTCCGGGTCGACCGCGCCTTCCTTCGGAATCAAGTCACGCACATGCCCATACGAGGCCAGGACGGTGTAGTCCTTGCCGAGGTATTTGTTGATCGTCTTGGCCTTGGCCGGCGATTCGACGATGAGCAGGTGCTTGGGCATGGCAGCAGTGTCTGTGGGGCGAGCCGCAGGGGAGGGGCCGCTAGGGTGGAGCAAACGGCCGCATTAGTGAAGCGGCCACGGACAAATCAATACGCTGAACGCCCGGTAGTGTGCCGGGCGTTCAGGTTTCACCTTATTAGAGGAATCACGCCCGGCCAGCCCCTGTCAAGCAGCCAGACGTGAGGATGGCCGTTCATGAGGCCATCTTGGCGATGAAGCCGACCGCGGCCACCAGCAGCACCAGGCCCGCCAGCACCAGCAGGCCGGTGAGCACCAGGATCACGATGGTGACCGTGCCCAGCTCATGGCGCTGCAGGTGCGGCTGGTCGGTGTAGGCCCAGCGGTCGACCACCAGGGTGTCGCAGATCATGTCGTGCAGGCCCTGCTTGCGCTCGGTGAAGGCGGCCATCAGGAAGCCGATGCCGAGGGTGAAGCTGCTCAGCAGCATGGCCCAGTAGCGGCCGAAGGCGCGGCCCTTGGTCAGGCGATCGCCGTTGCTGCGCACGACCTTGATGCCGACCGCCATCTTGCCCAGCGTGGCGCCACCCTGCGAGGAATGGAACCAGGTGTAGTAGGCAACGCCGATGGCCATGTTGATCAGCGCGCTGGCCACCTGCGCGACGATTTCGATGGAGGTCTCGCCGCTGCCCACCGCGCCCATGCTGGCGCCAAGCACCACGCCGATGATGGCGCCGATGATGCCGCCCGGAATGGCCAGCACGAAATAGTCGATCATGTACGCCGCTACGCGCTTCCAGAAGCCTGCGTAGACCACCTCGCCGCCGATCACCGGCTGCGGGCCACCGGCACCGGAAGCGGCCGGGGCGCTGTAGGGCGAGCTGCTGAGCGCACCCGTGCCAGGCAGCGGTGCAGTGCCGTTGTCGATGGCGGCGTAGTCGCCGCGCAGGTCGAAGCCGCCGCTGGCGGTGGCCGTGCTGGCATCAGCCAGTGTCTGCAGGCCGAGCTCATCGACCACCTGGCGCAGTGCAGCCCACTGGGCCATGCCTTCGCGCCAGACCAGGGTGTCCAGGTTCAGTTCGCCCCGCTGGAAGCGCTGGCGGATTTCCTGGACCGGCAGCGGGCCCTGGCGTTGCTGTCCTTCGGCGTAGTACCACTCGGTCATTGCATGTTCCCTGTTGGATCGTCCTTGGAGGTGCTGCCGTGCGCGTGGCTCAGCCGCGGCACGACGGCGGCAGGTACTTGTCGTCGCTTTCACCGCTGCATTCCCAGCGGCCGCTGTCGCGATCATATTCCAGCCACAGCAGGTCGCCATCGAGGCTCTTGCCGGGCACGGCCAGCGTTGCTTCGATGCCGCAGTGGCCGTTGTTGAAGCGGCCGATGTTCACCGCCGACAGGCCGGCCTGGGTGAAATCACCCGGCGCCGGGAAACCGGCATCGTTGGCACCGGGGCAGCGGCCTTCGTCGTCGGCGAAGTGCTGCACCTGCTGTTTCAGCGGCTGCAGGGCATTGACCGCGGTGGCAACCTTGGCACGCACGGTGTAGTCGTTGTAGGCAGGCAGGGCGATCGCCGCGAGGATGGCCATGACCGGCACCAGCACCAGCAGCAGGCCGCCGCCGATGATCGCGGTCAGGGCGCAGCCGGAGAGCTTCTTTTTCGGCGGCGGCAGCACCCCGGCCGGGGTCTGCGTGGCATAGGGCGTGGACGGTGGCAGCACCGGTGGTTGCGGCGGCGGCGGCGCAACCGGTTCCGGTTCGGGCTCCGGCTCGGGTTCCACGGCCGGTGCGGCGACGTCCAGCGCCGGCACGATCAGGCCCAGCTCATCGACCACGCTGCGCAACGGCTGCCATTGCGGCAGGCCGTCGCGCCAGACCAGGGTGTCCAGGGAGATCTGGTTGTTGCGGAACAACTCGACCAACTGTTCCGCCGGCAGCGGGCCTTGCTGCCGGTTGCCTTCTGCGTGGAACCACTCGCTCACGGGGACGCTCCTGAATGCGCTATGCCCCCAAGTGTACGGTCAGTGCAGGGGTTCTGGCTCGTCCATGAACATCTGCGTCTCCATCCAGGCGTAGGCCGCTTCGGAGCCGGGCTGGTTGAACAGCACCATCAGCACGACCCACTTCAGGTCGTCCAGGTCCAGTTCGTCCTGGTCCAGGGCCATCGCCCGGTCCAGCACCAGCTCGCGCTGGTCGGCGTCGAGGATGCCGTGCTGTTCCAGGTACAGCAGGAAGCCGCGGCATTCCACGTCCAGCTTGTCCAGCTCGGGGCCGTGGTAGATGCGCACGGGGCCATCGACCCGCGCCTGGGCCACGCTCGGCCGCTGCGCGGCCAGGGCATCGAGCCAGTCGAACGCCTTGTTGATCTCGGTGGGGCTGAAACCGGCCTGGATCAGGCCGTTCTGGAGCGAATCGCGGTCACGGATCAGGTCCGCATCTTCGCTGAAATAGTGTTCAAACAGGTACAGCAGTACATCCAGGATGCTCTCTTTCATTGCCCCTCGGCCTGCGTCGCGCGACGCTGTGGAGGTGAAGAAACTAGGGAGTTCGACAGTAGCGGCCGTGTACGCACACCACGATTCCCGCCAGTTCCATGGCCAGCAGCATGGAGGACACCTGTGACGCCGTCAATCCACAACGCGTGATCAGTGAATCCATACCGCTTGGGTTGTGGTCCAGCGCCCGCCACAAGCACTGGTAGTCAGGGTCGTCGGCCCAGCGCGCCGGCAGGAGCGCCGGCGGTGCCTGTTCAGTGGGGGTGGCCAACCGCGATTGCAAGCCCGGCAGCTGCTGGCGAAGGGCGGGGGCGAGCAGTTCCAGGACCTCCTCGGGGCGCTCGACCAGCGCCGCGCCCTCGCGGATCAGGCGATGGCAGCCGGTCGCGCGTGGGTTGAGCACCGACCCGGGCAGGGCACAGACCTCGCGGCCTGCCTCGGCGGCCAGGCGCGCGGTGATCAGCGCGCCCGAGCGCTGCGCGGCCTCGACCACCACGGTGGCCAGCGCCA
Organism: Stenotrophomonas muris; assembly: GCF_052751275.1. NCBI lineage: Bacteria > Pseudomonadati > Pseudomonadota > Gammaproteobacteria > Lysobacterales > Lysobacteraceae > Stenotrophomonas > Stenotrophomonas muris. The sequence goes on from NZ_CP199879.1 coordinate 4,272,035, forward strand.
GTCCGGCCACCAGCCGGTTGCGCGCAGGGAAGTGGCTGGGACGGGCAGCCGTGCCCGGCAGGTACTCGCTGAGCACCACGCCTTCGGCGGCGATCCGCGCCTGCAGCCGCGCGTGGCTGTCCGGATAGGCCCGGTCAGGGCCGGTGCCGATCACTGCCATGGTGCAGCCGCCGGCCTCCAGCGCAGCCTGGTGCGCGGCCGCATCGATGCCTGCGGCCAGGCCGCTGGTCACCGCCAGGCCGGCCTCGACGAAGCAGCCGGCAAAACGCGCGGCCAGTGCACGCCCGCCCGGGGTGGGCGAGCGGCTGCCGACCAGCGCCACCGAAGGGCGCCAGGCCAGGCAGGGATCACCGGCCACGAACAGCGCCAGCGGCGGGTTGGGTACCTCCAGCAGTGATGGCGGAAAGGCCGGATCGGTACACGGCAGCAGGTGATGGTTGTCCTGTTCCAGCCAGCGCCGGGCCGATGTCCAGGCCCGGGTATCGGGGCGTTCCAGGGCGGCGCACTGCTCCGGCGTGCAACCGTGCGCACGCCAGGTCGCAGTGCCTTGCGCGATGGCGGTTTCCGCATCGCCCGCGGCCTGCAGCAGGGCCCGTCGGGACGCCAGTGCGCCTCCCGCCATCAACAGGCGCAGCAGCGCCTCGTATGCATGTGTGGTCATCCCCCACTATCGGCCGCACACAACAAAGGCGCCCTAGGGCGCCTTCGCATGTGGCTGTCAGGTTTTGCCGGAGGTGCCTGCCGGCCCGCGGCCGGCACTCCAGTGGTGGCCGGGGCAGTCCGGCAACCGTTACTTCGCGTCCGGGTGCAGCGCGTTGTAACCCACCTGCACCGGCTTCACGCCCTGCATCACCAGCGCGTAGCTGACGTTGTCGAAGGTGCGGAACACCATCGCATGCGCGGCATATTCATCCGGCAGCGAGACCCGGCCTGCGCCGGTGCTGAGCGAGTCGTCCATGCGCGAGGAGGTCGGGTACTTCATGCGGTGCGCTACATGGCGGCCCGGGCGCCACAGCGAGAACACGGTGCCGTTGTCCACGCCCTGGGCACGGCCGGCCGAAATCGCGATCACGTCGCGTGGGCCACCGGCGGTGAACATGTCGGTGACCGCCAGCACGCGCACGTCCACGCCCTCGACACCCGCAGCGGGTACGTGGGGCACGAACTGCAGGTCGTACGGCCGGGCTTCGACCGGCACCAGGCGGTCGCCGGCGCGCACTTCGCGGCCGCCGACGTTCTTGTCCAGCACCAGCGTGGAGGCCTCGACCTTGCCGCCGGCGATCTGGGTGATGGTGCCGGTGGCGACCTGGGCCAGTTCATAGCCGAGCACGCCACGACGTGCGTTGGGTGCGTTGTAGGCCTTCCACAGGTTGCCGCTGCCCGGGGTGACGTCGCCATTGGCGGTCAGGTCCTCGGTCGGCTTGGGCTGGGCGTAACGCACGGTCGGGCGTACCACGGCCCAGCGCTGGCCCACCTGGGCATCCGCCAGGCGCACGTAGACGGTGTCGCCACCGGACACGCGCAGGCGGCTGTCCTCCAGGCCGACGACGTAGGGCAGCTGCTTGACGCTGTCGACAACGCTCAGCTGCTTCAGGAACGGCTCGACCTGGGCCAGCGGAATGGCGTCGATCGGGGCCTCCTGGCGCGGACCGGCCTGGGACACGGTCACCCGGTCCAGGTAGGCCAGGCTCAGCACGTCACCTGGATAGATCAGGTGCGGGTTGGCGATCTGCGGATTGGCTTGCCAGATCTCCGGCCACAGCCAAGGCTTCTGCAGGAAACGTGCGGCGATATCCCACAACGTATCCCCTTTTCGGACCACATAGGTGTCCGGGTGCCCGCCATTCACTTCCACGGCGGTAGCATAGGCAGCCACGGTCAGCATCGCCGCGGCGACGACCGTACGAAAACGAAGCAACATAGGTGTGAAGCCCTGATTCCCCAACAGGTCCACGCACTATAGTCCAGAAACCGGGGCGCAAGGCAAGCGTTGGAGCTAGAATCTGCGACGTATGCCGGCGTGCCGGCCCCCTACCCGGAAACAGCCATGGCCCTTCTCCCCATTCTCGAGTTCCCCGATCCGCGCCTGCGTACCAAGGCTGCGTTGATCGACGCCGCCGAAGTCACCACGCCGGCCTTCCAGGAACTGATCGACAACATGTTCCTGACCATGTACGACGCCCCGGGCATCGGCCTGGCCGCCACCCAGGTGGACGTGCACAAGCGCTTCATGGTCATCGATGTCAGCGAAGAGAAGAATGAACCGCATGTGTTCATCAACCCGGAAATCGTCGCCAAGGACGGGGGCCGGGTGTACCAGGAGGGCTGCCTGTCGGTCCCGGGCATCTTCGCCGACGTGACCCGCGCTGACACCATCACCGTGAAGTACCTGGACCGCAACGGCCAGGAGCAGCAGCTGGAGGCCGGTGAAGTGCTGGCCACCTGCATCCAGCACGAGATGGACCACCTGGACGGCAAGCTGTTCATCGACTATCTGTCGCCGCTCAAGCGCGAGATGGTCCGCAAGAAGCTGGCCAAGCAGCGCAAGCACGTGGCGTGATCGCCAATCCGGGCCGCCCTCCGGGTGGCCCGTGCCTGCGCGTCGCGCGCGGGCTGTACGGCGCCGGCCGACGGCGCCGTTTTCTTTCCTGCACGAATCCATCCTGCAAGTGGGGTAGCCATGAGGATTGTCTTTGCCGGTACGCCGGAATTCGCGGTGTCGTCGCTGCGCGCCGCGGCGCGCCACCACGAGGTCGTGGCCGTCTATACCCAGCCTGATCGCCCGGCCGGGCGCGGCCGTGGCCTGGCACCGTCGCCGGTCAAGCTCGAAGCCGTGGCCCGTGGCATTCCGGTCTACCAGCCCGAATCGCTGAAGGATGAAGCTGCCCAGCGGCAGCTGCGCGACCTGCAGCCGGACCTGATGGTGGTGGTCGCCTACGGCCTGATCCTGCCCAGGGCGGTACTGGCGATCCCGACCCACGGCTGCTGGAACGTGCATGCCTCGCTGCTGCCGCGCTGGCGCGGTGCCGCGCCGATCCAGCGCGCGATCCAGGCCGGTGACGCAAAGACCGGCGTGTGCCTGATGCAGATGGAAGCCGGCCTGGATACCGGCCCGGTGCTGCTGCACCAGGAGCTGCTGATCGCGGCCACCGATACCGGCGGCCAGCTGCATGACAAGCTGGCCGAACTGGGCGCACAGGTGCTGTCAGACGGCCTGGGCCTGCTGCGTGCCGGCATCAAGCCGATCGCGCGGCCGCAGCCCGAGCAGGGCGTGACCTACGCGCACAAGCTGGACAAGGCCGAAGCCCGCCTGGACTGGGCACAGGACGCCGATGCACTGGCGCGCACCGTGCGCGCCTTCAATCCGTGGCCGATCGCCGAGGCCACGCTGGCCGGCGAGCGCGTGCGCATCCACGGCGCGGTCGCTCTTGACCTGGCCCACGGCCAGGCGCCGGGGGCGGTGCTGGCGGCCAGCCGCGATGGTATCGACATCGCCTGCGGCCAGGGCGCGCTGCGGCTGCGCACGCTGCAGCGCGAAGGCGGCAAGGCGATCACCGCCGCCGACTACCTCAATGCCCGCCGCGACCTGCACGTGGGGGCATAAGCGGTGTCGAAGCAGAATGATTTCTCCGTCGCCAAGGCGGCGCCCGGCGCGGCCACCCGCATGCTGGCCGCACGCGTACTGGCGCAGGTGTTCACCCGTGGCCGCTCGCTGAAGGCGGAACTGGCCTGGGCACTGCCCAAGCTGGCCGACAGTCGTGATCGGGCCTTGCTGGAAGCGCTGTGCTTTGCAGTCCTGCGCCGCCGCAGTACCTACGACGCTGCCTTGCAGTCGTGGATGCAGAAGCCGCTGTCGGCGCGTGATGCCGACCTGCGCACGTTGCTGATGGTGGGCTTCGCGCAGCTGGACGTGCTGGAACTGCCGGCGCATGCGGCCCTGTCGGCCACGGTCGACGCCGCCCGCGCGCTGGGCCGTGAGCGCCAGGCCGGGCTGGTCAACGCGATCCTGCGCCGCGCGCAGCGCGAGGGGTTCCCGGAGCAGCCTGCGCGTGACGCCTTTCCGGCGTGGCTGGCCGATGCCGTCGAGCGCGACTGGCCGTCCCAGGCCCAGGCGATCTTTGCTGCCAGCCTGCAGCCGGCGCCGCTGTGGCTGCGTGCCAACCGCCAGCAGGGGGGGCGTGACAAGGCGCTGGCCACGCTGGCCGAGGCCGGCATTGCTGCCGAAGCCAGCCCGCTCAGCGCCGACGCGCTGCGCCTGGTGGCGCCCATCGCGGTGAACCAGTTGCCGGGGTTCGCCGACGGTGCGCTGTCGGTGCAGGACCTGTCGGCGCAATGTGCGGCGGACGCGCTGGCACCGGCGTCCGGCGCCCGCGTTCTGGACGCCTGCGCGGCACCGGGTGGCAAGTCGGCGCACCTGCTGGAGCGTGACCCGAGCCTGCGCCTGCTGGCGCTGGATATCGATGCGCGTCGCCTGGCGCGTGCCCGCGATACCTACACCCGCACCGGTGTAGGTGAGGGCGCGCAGACCCGGGTGGCCGATGCCAGCGACCCCGCTGCCTGGTGGGATGGCACACCGTTCGACGCCATCCTGCTGGATGCGCCGTGTTCGGCCACCGGCGTGATCCGCCGCCAGCCGGACGTGATGTTCCACCGCCGCGCCGAGGATATCGATGCGCTGGTCGGCGTGCAGGCCCGCCTGCTGGAGGCCTGCTGGTCGATGCTGCGCCCGGGCGGCGTGCTGCTGTACGCCACCTGTTCGATCCTGCGCGCCGAGAACATCGATCAGGTGCGGGCCTTCCTGAAGTGGCATCCGGACGCGGTGGCACAGCCGCTGGATGACAGATTCGGCCTGGACTGCGAGGGGATCGCGCGCCAGCGACTGCCGGGTGACAGCGATGCTGACGGTTTCTTTTACGCGCGTCTGCTAAAAACGGCCTGACCCCCCGCTGACGTTGCGAGTCCCATGCTGAAATCCCGCGCGTCGCGCGAGACGTGGTTGTTCGTGGTGATGGCCCTGCTGGTGCTGGGGGCCGGGCTGGGCCTTCGTGATCCGTGGCCATCGGACGAACCGCGCTTCGCGCTGGTGGCCAAGCAGATGTTCGACAGCGGCCACTGGTTGTTCCCGCACCGCGGGACCGAGCTGTACTCGGACAAGCCGCCGATGCTGATGTGGTGGCAGGCCACGCTGTACAGCCTGGTCGGGCAGTGGCGCGTGGCCTTCCTGCTGCCGTCGCTGCTGGCGGCACTGGGCACGCTGTGGTGCGTGGTCGACCTGGGCCGGCGGCTGTGGACGCGGCGGGTGGGGCTGTATGCCGGCTGGGCGCTGCTGTTCGCGCTGCAGTTCACCTTCCAGGCGAAGAAGGCGCAGATCGATCCCCTGCTGCTGCTGTTCATCACCCTGGCCAACTACGGCCTGCTGCGCCACCTGCTGCTGGGGCCTGCCTGGCGCTGGTGGTGGCTGGGCTGGTTCTTCGCCGGCATCGGCGTGATCACCAAGGGCGTGGGCATGCTGGCGCTGCTGATGATCGTGCCCGCGGCAATCGCCACGGCGCTGCGGTGGCCACGGGTGGGCCTGCACGCGCGCGACGCGCGCTTCTGGCTGGCGCCGCTGGCCTTCCTGCTGGCGGTGTCGTTGTGGCTGGCGCCGATGCTGCTGGCCGGCTTTGCCACCGGCTCGGACGAATATCGCGCCTACATGGACGATATCCTGTTCCAGCAGACGGCGCGGCGCTACACCCATTCCTGGGATCACCACCAGCCCGCCTGGTACTTCCTGGCGACGATGCCGCTGATGTGGATCCCGGCATTCCTGGCCCTGCCCTGGGCGATTCCGGCCTGGCGCCGCCGGCTGCAACGCCGCGACGCGCGCTATCTGCTGCCGCTGGCCTGGTGGCTGATGGTGGTGCTGTTCTTCTCGATTCCCGCCGGCAAGCGCGACGTCTACATCCTGCCGGCGCTGCCGATGTTCTGCCTGGTGCTGGCACCGCTGTTGCCGGGGTTGCTGAAGCGACGCGATGTGCAGGCCGTGGTGGGGCTGTTCACCGGCCTGCTGTCATTGGGCCTGGCCGTGGCTGGCGCGATGGCGGTGCTGGGTGACCCGGCCTTCGAGCTGCGCCTGACCCATAGCCGCGGGCTCGCCCCCGGGGCCGTCGACGCGCTGGCGTGGACGATCCTGGCGATGGGCCTGTGGGGCGGATTGAGCCTGCTGGCCTGTGGCCGTCGCCGGCAGCTTGCGCTGGTGTCGACCCTGGCGGTGGTCTGGGTGCTGTACAGCCTGGTCGGCTACCCGCTGCTGAACGATTCCAGTTCGGCCCGTGGCCTGATGCGCGCGGTCGGTACCCGCCTGGGCCCCGATGCCGAGCTGGGGCTGGTGGCCTGGAAGGAACAGCACCTGCTGCTGGCCGACCGTCCCGCAGCGACCTTCGGTTTCGAGACTGACTGGGACGAGCAGCTGGTGGCGGCCACGCGCTGGCAGCGGCTGGCGCCCGGACGCCGTTGGCTGCTGGTCCACGAGTACGCGATGCTGTCGTGCGTCGACCGCAACCGCTCCGAACTGGCCGGCGTGGCCAACCGGCGGCGCTGGTGGCTGGTGCCGGCAGCGGCGGTGACGGTGCCGTGCGTGGTCACTGCCGAGGAGCGGGAACGTGAACGGCGTTTGCAGGAACATGACTAGCCAGCACGATTTCCGCTTGTCCAGTCTGCCCAAGCGGGTCCAAAGGCAGTAAAACAGCAGGCTGGGACGGGCCGCGTTGGCCCGTCCCATTCTTCCAGCAGATTGCAGCGATACTTCCCGACGTGCCAGCTTCACCGGACAACCTGAACCTCATGGCCGGCGACCCGCTGGGCGTTCCCGTCGGTGGGCGTCACGGGGTTGCACACGGGCTGGCCCAGCTGGGGCTGTTCTGCCTGCCGGCACTGGTGCTGACCGTGCCGATCAACCTGTTGCCGTATGGTCTCCTGCTGCTGCTCAGCACCCTGCTGGCGCCGGAGCTGCTGTGGCGCGCGCGGGGCATGGCCGGCCAGCCGGTGAAAGTGCTGGTCTGGCTGATGCTGGCGGTGCTGGCGCTCGGCGTACTGTCGGTGGTGCTGTTCGAACAGGGCCTGCGTGACGTCGACAACCGTTCGCGATTCGTGGTGATCCCATGGATCGCGCTGTGGATCTGCGCGCTGCGTCCCAGCCTGCGGTGGCTCTGGTACGGCTCGTTGACCGGCCTGCTCGCCACCTTCGTGATGTCGCTGTGGCAGGTGCTGGGCGGCGCCCCGCGCGCGGAGCTGTTCACCAACGCCATCGTGCTGGCCGACATCGTGATGGTGTTGATGGTGCTGCTGGTGTTCTGCCGCCCGTCGCGGCGCTGGTCGCTGGTGATCCTCGGCATGGCCGCCGGCTGCGGCACCATCGTGCTGACCGGCAGCCGCGGTGTGTTCGCCGCCTTGCTGGCGCTGCTGGTGGTGCTGGCGCTGAGCCTGCGCTGGCGTACCGGTGCGGCGCGCCTGTCGGTGCTGGCCGGGATGCTGGCGATCGGTGCGACGCTGCTGCTGTCGGTGCCGGAGCTGCGCCACCAGGTCCGCCTGAGCGAGCTGCACAGCGACGTGCAGCGGATGGAGCTGGGCGACAGTGATTCTTCCGCCGGTGCCCGCGTCGAGCGCCTGCAGGTAGCCTGGCAGACCTTCCTCGATCATCCGCTGGTGGGTGTTGGCATCGGTCATTTCGACAGCGCGATGCAGCGCGTGCCGGTCTGCCGGGAGAACCCGGAAGAGTTGCGCTGCCACCTGGGGCATGCCCACAACGACGTGGCCGAATGGGCGGCGACCCAGGGTGTACCGGGCCTGCTGCTGTTGCTGGCGGTGTATGGCATCCCGCTGTGGTTGTTCGTGCGCCTGCATCGCCGCAGCGGACGGGCGACCTTCCGCGGGCCGGCCGCTGCCGGCGTCATGCTGGTGATCACCTACGCGTTGTGCGGGCTGACCCAGTCGATGTTCGCGCACCAGATGACGGCCAGTTTCTACGTGACCCTGGTCGGCCTGCTGACCGGCCTGTCGATCGTCGAAGGCGCGCGCCACCGGGCGATCACCGGCTCGTGATGCGTCGGCGCGCCGGGCGGGCCCCGGCGATCAGGGGTTCGGCGGGTCGGCCACGGGCTGGCCGTTGCCCAGCATCCACAGCATGATGGTCTTCTGCCGCACGTAGTTGGCGCGCACGTAGGCGTAGACCAGGCCGTGCCAGCCGTCGCGGAAGCCGCCACGGAACACGAAGCCGCGCCAGAACCGCCAGGCCGGCGCCAGTACCAGCTTGCCCAGCGTGGCCCGCTTGCCGCGTGCGAACTCGTGCTCGGCCATCATCCGCGCGTACTTCTCGGTCTTGGCCAGCTGCTGCTGCAGGGAGCGGTACGGGTAATGGACCAGGTCGCCGCGCAAGGTGCCGACGCTGCCGTCGACGCTGGCCGCCTCGTGGATCTCGCGCTTGCCGCGCCAGCCGCCGCGGCGGCGGTCGAACAGGCGCATCACCCGGTCCGGGTAGGCGTTGCCATGGCGCAGGAACCTGCCGAAGTACTCCGACAGGCGCGCGAAGCGATAGCCGGCATGGCCGGCGAAGCCACCGTCGCGGGCCCGTTCGATGGCTGCGCGCAGTTCCGGGCTGATCCGCTCATCGGCGTCCAGGCACAGCACCCAGTCGTGGCTTGCCTGCTCGACGCAGTAGGCCTTCTGGCTACGGAAGCCATCGAACGCGCGCTGCAGCACGCGGGCGCCTGCGGCCTCGGCGATGGCCAGGGTGGCATCGGTGGAGTACGAGTCCACGACGATGATTTCGTCGCAGAAGGCCAGCGAGGCCAGGCAGTCGCCGATGCGGCCGGCCTCGTTGAACGCGATAATGCAGGCCGAGATGCGAGGCCGTTCGATGGGAGCGGTCGTGGAGGACATGATGGCCGGGTACCTGTTGTTTGCGACGGAGCGCTATGCGCTGCCTATTCTCGCCCCGTTGGCGCAGGCCTTGCACGCCTCCGGGCAGGAGGTGGCGGCCTGGTTCGAGGACGGCGCTGCCGCCAGCAGCCTGCCGGGCGTGCCCAACATCGGACTGAAACAGGCCCTGGCGATGCGGCCGCGTGCCGTGTTCAGCGCCGCCAACTGGGTGCCGACCTTCCTGTCCGGCGCCAAGGTACAGCTGTTCCATGGCTTCAACGTGGAGAAGCGCGACAGTGCGCGCGGCCACTTCCGGGTGCGCGGCATGTTCGACCTGTACTGCACGCAGGGGCCGGCCACCACCGCTCCGTTCCGTGAGATCGCCGCCCTGCAGGGCCACTTCGCCGTAGCCGAGACCGGCTGGCCGAAGCTCGACCCGCTGTTCCGCGACGACGGTGGCGAGAGCGCCGCGCTGCGCGCAGCGGCGGGCGGGCGCCCGGTGATCCTGTTCGGTTCGACCTTCACCGAGCGCCTGAGCGCAGCGCCCCACCTGCATGCGCAGATCGCCGCCGATATCGCTGGCGGTGAGCGCTACTGGCTGCTGACCCTGCACCCGAAGTGCCCACCGGAACTGTTCGAGCGCTACCGCGCGCTGGCCGGTGCCCATGCCCGCTTCATCGAGCCGGAGCAGGTGATGGCCGCGCAGCGCGCCGCCGATGTGCTGGTGTCGGACACCTCGTCGATCGTTTCGGAGTTCATCGTCCAGCACAAGCCGGTGGTGACCTTCCGCAACCGCGTGCCCAAGCCGCACATGATCGACTTCGACGACCCGGCGCAGCTGCCGGCGATGCTGCAGCGCGCGCTGCATCCCGACGCCGCGCTGCAGGCGGAGATCGTGCGCTACGCCGACGCCATCCATCCGTACCGCGATGGCCTGTCCAGCGAGCGGGTGATCGCCGCCACCGAGGATTTCCTGTCCGGTGAAATGGGCGTGCTGCGGCGCAAGCCCTTCGGCAGCTGGGTGCGCGACCTGCAGATCCGCAAGGACCTGGGATATTGGGGGCCGCCGCAGCGCTGATGCCTCGCCGACCCCGCTCGCGGTAGTGCCGGCCGCTGGCCGGCAACCTCGGGAATGTCTGCGGTTGCCGGCCAGCGGCCGGCACTACCGGTGTTGCTTACCAGCGCAACTTGCGCCGCGCCAGCGCCGCGGCCAGCTGCTCCATCACGTGTTGCGCCTGTGCCTGCGGCAGGTGGCGCAGGGTCAACGCCACATCACCGTGCGCACCGGCCGTATCCAGCTGCAGGCTGCTGGTGCCGAGCAGCTTGTCCAGCGGTGAACGCTGCAGGCGCAGGCCCTGCACCTTGTCCAGCTCGGCCCAGCGCCACCAGCGCTTCCACCAGCCGCCGCGCACGGCCACGTAATGGGCATCCAGATACCAGCCCATGCGCGCCATCTGCCGATGTGCCACCAGCAGCGCCACCGGCAGCCAGGCCAGCACGATCAGGCCCCATGATCCCCAGCGCCAGTACGCGGCCGCTGCCAGCAACGGCACCAGCAGCAGCGCGCCCAGGCACAGCCGCCACCAGCCACGCTGCGGAATGGACTGCCATTGCGCTGGCGGCCACTGCAGTTGAGGCAACAGGTGCTGCACCAGCTGCTCGCAGCGCATTGCCGGTGCCAGCGGTGCCAGCTCGCGCAGGGCGCGGTCCTCGTCGCGCGAGGGCCCGCCGGCAGCGCTGTCGATGCGCAGCTGGCGCAGGCCGAACCAGCGATGCAGGGTGGTTTCGCGCAGCGTCCAGGCCTGGATGCGGCGACGCGCGACACTGCTGCGTGTGCGGCTGAGCAGGCCGGCCGAGACGGTCAGGCGGCGGTCCTGCTCGCTGAGGGTGAAGCCGTGATAGCGCAGCAGGGTCAGCACCACCGACAGCGCACGCAGCGCCAGCCAGCCCAGCAGCAAGGCTGCGGCCAGCAGCAGGAAGGCGCCGGCCACGCCGGGATGCAGGTGGCTTGCGTAGCCGAAGGCTTCCCGGCCGCCACGCTGGATGGCCGCGTCCATCACCGGCCGCGGCACGGTCTGGAACAGCACGCCGAAGGCGGCGATCGCCAATGCCCAGCCGCGGTTGGACAGCAGGCCCATGCGCACCACGTCCCAGCTCGACAGGCGCAGCAGCACCTGTTCGGTGTCGGCGTCGGTGATCGAGGGGGCGGCCACGACGTCGGCGGCCTGCGGTGCCTGCCCACGCTGGCGCACCAGTCGTTCCAGCGCCAGCGCCTGGTCCAGCTTCAGCACGCGCATTTCGGCTTCCGGACGCACGCCACCGGCCGATTCCAGGCGCAGCTCGGCCACGCCGAACAGGCGGTGCAGCGGGTTCTGCCGCACTTCCACGTTGTGGATGCGGGCGAACGGGATCTCGCGGCGGTTGCGCGCCAGCAGTCCGCTGCGCACGGTGATCGCGTCGCTGCCGATGCGGTAGCGGTAGCTGAGGTACTGCAGCACCGAGACCAGCACCAGCGCGGCAATCGCCGACAGCGGAATCAGCTGCGCCCACATCGGGTCGCGGTCACCGCGCTGGCCGAACACCAGCAGCGCCACCAGCGGCAGGAAGTAGTGGCGCAGCTGCATCAGCAGCACGAACAGCCACGACCACGGGTGCAGGCGATGGTCCTCGCCACCGGCAGGCAGCGATGCGGGCAGGGGCGGCGGCAGGCTCACAGGGCGTCGGCGTCCTGGTCGAGCTGATGGGACAGGGTGTCACGCAGGCGCTCGGCGTCGGCCTCGTCCAGGCCGCTCACGGTCACTGCGCTCATGCGGGTCCCGGCGGTGTGCACGATCAGCGTGGCCAGGCCGGCACGGCGTTCCAGCGGGCCGCGGCGCAGGTCCAGGTGCTGCACGCGCGAAATGGGGATGCGCGTTTCCAGCTGCCACATCAGGTCGCGGCGCAGGCCCAGCCCTTGGGTATCCAGCCGCCAGCGGGTGCGGGTCAAGCGCCGGTGGCCAAGCCACGCGCCGAAGACGATGCCGATCAGCAGCCCAAGGGCGGCCGTCCACAGGCCGCCGGGCAGCTCGAAGAACCACGCGGCCGCGGCCAGCGGCAGGCCCGGCACGAACAGTCCGCCGAAGGCGCCTTCCAGTGCGGCCAGGCGGGCGGCGCGCTGCGGCAGCGACTGCCAGGCATCGGCAGGCGGGGAGGTCAGGGGAACGTCGATCACGCAGGCTCCGTCAGGTGGCAGGGCGGGCGGTGGCGGCAGGGCCGCACCGCGCAGACGGTAGCAGGTCGACCGCGCTACTGGGCAGCCTGGATCAGCGCGTCCACATCCAGCATGTGGCCGGCACGATCGGCCTTGGTGCGCAGGTAGTGTTCGTTCTCGGCAGTGATCTCGCCGGTGACCGGAATGCAGTCCAGCACCTCGATGCCGGCGTTGCGCAGACGCTGTGCCTTGGTCGGGTTGTTGCTGAGCAGGGCCACGCGCGAAATGCCCAGGCCATGCAGCATCGCCACCGCACTGCCGTAGCGGCGCTCGTCGGCACCGAAGCCCAGCTGTGCATCGGCATCGATGGTGTCCAGGCCGTCGTGCTGGTAGCCGTAGGCGCGCATCTTGGCGGCGATGCCGGTGCCGCGGCCTTCCTGGTCCAGGTACAGCAGCACGCCGCCGCCCAGTTCCTTCAGCTTGCGCAGGCCGCGCCGCAGCTGGTCGCCGCAGTCGCACTTGAGTGAGCCGAACAGGTCGCCGGTCAGGCACGAGGAGTGCACGCGTACCGGCACCACCGCCGACAGGTCCGGTTCGCCGACGATGATCGCGACCTGGTCGCGCTGGGCCACGCCGCCGCGGAACACCGCGAAGGTGGTCATGCCGACGTCGCGCAGCGGTACCGGCGAACGGGCGACCAGTTCGTAATCGTGGGCGGCGTGTGCCGCGCCTTCGGCCAGATCGCAAAGCGCCACTTCAGCAGCACCCTCGAAGGTGCGGTCAGCTGCGTCCAGGCGCACGGCCACCATGGCCGGCAGCAGCAGGCCCAGGCGGGCCAGCTCCACCGCGCCGGCATCGAAGGCGTCGCCGGCCGTCCAGTCGTCCGGCATCGGGCCGGGCTCGCGGAGGTAGCCCAGCGAGGGCAGGGCATCGAAGGCAACCCCCGCCAGCGGCAGGCGTGCGCCTGCCGGTGCCTCCACGCCGAGCACGCGGGCGCGGGTGGCGGTCAGGAACAGGTAATGGCGCTCGCGTGCGGCAGCGGCGAAGGCAGCGAAGCTGCTGGCAGTGGCGCTGTCCAGTGCAATCACCGCCAGCCGCTGGCCCTGCCCATCGTGGAGCAGTACCGGGCGACCGGCACGCAGTTCGGCCACCGCGCGTTCGCAGCGGATCGCGGCGGGGTCGCCGAACAGGGAAGAGGCAGCAGGCATGGCGGGACCGGGGGAGGCGGACATCGCAGTCTCTATGGGGGCGCCGGCGTCGTATTCAACGTGGTGCGGCCGCCGGTCGCAGGGGCCGGATGGGCCTGGGCGTGGGGGCCGTCAGTGCGGATGCTCTTCGGTCGCATACGGATCTTCCTCGCCGCTGCCCGGTGGCCGCAGCGTATAGCGCTTGTAGGTCCACTGGTACTGCGACGGGTCGCGGCGGGCGATGCGCTCGATGCCGGCATTGAGCGCGGTGGCGGCCACCTGCGGGTCCGGATCGGCCACGGCCGGGTCGGTCGGCTCGATGTGCAGGGCGAATTCCATGTCCGGCCCGATGCGCTCGCACCAGCCATACAGCACGGTGGCGCCGGTGCGCTCGGCCAGCCGGTTGACCAGGGTCATGGTCAGCGCCTGCACGCCGAAGAACGGCACGAACACGCCATCCCCGGCCTTGGGCTGCTGGTCGGGCAGGATGCCGGTGGCGCCGCCGTCCTTGAGCACCTTGAACAGCTGGCGCACGGCCGGCCCCTCGGCGCGTACCTGCTGCACGTTCTGGCCGCCGCGCACCAGCTGCAGGAAGGCGTCGCTGGCCTCGTCTTCCGGCGGCTTGTAGACGATGGCGATCTGCCCGCGCGAGGCCAGCCACTGGTTCAGCAGCTCCCAGTTGCCGAAGTGCGGTGCGGCCACGATCACGCCCTTGCCGCTGGCCAGGGCCGCGTCGTACAGGGCTTCGCCGTGGCGCTGCTTCAGGTGCAGCCGCAGGTTGTCGGCCGGCTGCCGGCTCCACAAACGCAGGGTCTCGATGGCCTGCAGCGCAGTGGAGCGCAGCAGGTCGCGGTGCAGGCGGTCGCGTGCAGGACCGTCCAGCTCCGGGTAGGCCAGTTCGAGGTTGCGCCGGGTAACGCGGCTCTCACGGGCATTGACACGAACCCACGTCCACGCCAGGGCGTGTGCGAACCCCCGCAGCAGCGGCCAGGGCAGGCGGGCGAACAGGGTGGTGGCGCGGTAGACCAGCCGGGCTTTGCGTTGCGGATTCATCGGCGCCAGTTTAGCCAAGGGCGCTGCTATCGTGGCCGGCCCCGTTCATTGGAAGCCCACGATGCTCGTCCTGATCCAGCGTGTCAGCCAGGCCGCCGTCCATGTCGACGAGGAGGTGGTGGGGCAGATCGGCCCCGGCTTGCTGGCCCTGGTCGGCATGGAACCGGGGGATAGCGAGGCCCAGCTGCGGCGGATGGCCGAACGCCTGCTGGGTTACCGGGTGTTCGCCGACGAGGCCGGGAAGATGAACCGGTCGCTGCGCGACACCGGTGGCGGCCTGCTGCTGGTCAGCCAGTTCACCCTGGCGGCCGATACCCGTTCGGGCATGCGGCCGAGTTTCACCAGCGCCGCACCGCCGGACGAGGCTGAACGCGGGTTCAATCGATTTGTCGACATCTGCCGTGAAAATCATGCGCCAGGGGTGGAAACGGGCCGGTTTGGTGCCCATATGGTCGTCAGCCTGGTCAACGACGGTCCCGTGACCTTCCTTCTCAGGCCCTAGGCCGCCGGGACCACCGCCCGGCAGGCAGGGCCCCGGGCTGGTATAATGCTACGTTCCCTATTTCTCCCTAGCCGGTGGCGCGAGCACTACATGGCCAACGAACGTCCTGCCCAATCCGAAATCAAGCAACTGATCAGCAAGGGCCTGGAACAGGGCTACCTGACCTACGCCGAAGTCAATGACCATCTGCCGGACGACATGGTCGACCCGGAACAGATCGAAGACATCATCGGCATGATCAACGGCATGGGCATCGATGTCCATGAAGTTGCGCCGGATGTGGAAACCCTGCTTCTCAACGACGGCAACACCGGTAACCGCGAAGTCGATGACACCGCGGCCGAAGAAGCTGCCGCCGCGCTGAGCGCGCTCGACACCGAAGGTGGCCGTACCACCGACCCGGTGCGCATGTACATGCGCGAAATGGGCACGGTCGAGCTGCTGACCCGCGAAGGCGAAATCGCCATCGCCAAGCGCATCGAGGAAGGCCTTTCGCAGGTCCAGGCCGCCCTGGGCCAGTTCCCGGTTTCGGTCGAATCGCTGCTGACCGACTACGAGGCCCACAAGGAAGGCAAGAAGCGCCTGGCCGAAGTGATCGTCGGCTTCAACGACCTGGCCGACGAAGAGCCGGCGCCGCCGGCGGTCGCTGCCGATGACAGCAGCGATGCCGACGCAGAAGGCGACGAGGACGAGGACGATGACGTCGAGGGTGGCGAGGAAGAAGCCGCACCGACCGGTCCGGATCCGGAGGAAGTCGCTGCGCGCATGCAGGCGCTGAGCGATGCTTTCAATGCCTTCAAGAAGGCGGCGACCAAGGGCGACAAGAAGAACCTGCCGCGCCTGCGCGAAGAGATGTCGGCGGTGTTCGTCACCCTGAAGCTGCCGCTGCCGCTGACCGACGTGCTGACCAAGCAGCTGCGCGACACCATGGCGTCGATCAAGGCCCATGAGCGACGCGTGCTGAACCTGGCCACCGTCACCGCGCGCATGCCGCGCAAGGACTTCATCCGCTCCTGGGAAGGCAACCAGACCAACCTGGAGTGGGTGGAAGACGCACTGAAGCGCAAGCAGAAGTGGTCGTCGGCCCTGCGCGAAGTGAAGGATCAGATCATCGCCGAACAGCAGGCGACGATCGACATCGAGAAGCTGACCCAGCTGGACCTGGAAGAGCTGAAGGAAATCAGCCGTGCCATGGCCTACGGTGAAGCCAAGGCGCGCAAGGCCAAGAAGGAAATGGTCGAGGCCAACCTGCGCCTGGTGATCTCGATCGCCAAGAAGTACACCAACCGTGGCCTGCAGTTCCTCGACCTGATCCAGGAAGGCAACATCGGCCTGATGAAGGCCGTGGACAAGTTCGAGTACCGCCGCGGTTACAAGTTCTCGACCTACGCCACCTGGTGGATCCGCCAGGCGATCACCCGCTCGATTGCCGACCAGGCGCGCACCATCCGTATTCCGGTGCACATGATCGAGACGATCAACAAGTTGAACCGCATTTCCCGCCAGATGCTCCAGCAGTACGGCCGCGAGGCTACGCCGGAGGAGCTGGCCAAGGAAATGGACATGCCGGAAGACAAGATCCGCAAGGTGATGAAGATCGCCAAGGAGCCGATCTCGATGGAAACCCCGATCGGCGACGACGAGGATTCCCATCTGGGCGACTTCATCGAGGACACCAACGTGGAGTCCCCGATCGAGAACACCACCAACATCAACCTGTCTGAAACCGTGCGCGACGTGCTGGCCGGCCTCACCCCGAGGGAAGCCAAGGTGCTGCGCATGCGCTTCGGCATCGACATGAACACCGACCACACGCTGGAAGAAGTCGGCAAGCAGTTCGACGTGACCCGCGAGCGCATCCGCCAGATCGAAGCGAAGGCGCTGCGCAAGCTGCGTCACCCGAGCCGCTCGGAGCAGCTGCGCAGCTTCCTGGATATCGATTGATTTCCAGCGGCTGGTGAAGCGTTGAGAGAAACCCCGCCTGGTGCGGGGTTTTTCTTTTTTGGGCGTGCTTTCTGTAGAGCCGAGCCATGCTCGGCTGCTGTTCGCGATGACGTATTCGACGGGTCTTCTCAACGGGTGTCGGTTGCTTGCCGCACCTTGTGACGTAACTGGCCTGAGGATTCTTGAGGACTTCGCTGCGATTCGCTGCCGGGGGAAGTGGTCATTCAGCCGAAACCCCAAGTGCCTCAATGAAATGAGTAGCCGCATGTGAGTGATAAGCGCACGCAATGTCGCATTCACCAATTGAAGCCTCTAGCCTTCCTTCCACACAGTCCTCCTCAGGTGCTCAACACACCGTCGTAGGCGGACTGTCTGCCGCAACAGCAGGCAATCCAAGGTCAAACCGCAACTCTCGCCATTCCGGTGAGCCCAAGGGTTTCTGACCGGGTGGCGCGCAGCCATACAAGACCCTGCAAGGGGAAAGCTGCGGGCGGCCCTACGACCGTGTTGAAGCACCCGGTCGCCTCTCTCAACAGGAGGCGGAAGAGGTTCGACGAATCGTAGGAGAGTGAGTATGGGGCTGACGGAGATTGACGGTGGGTGTGGCTGGGGTGGCTCGGGTACGCGTGGTTGCGACTTCCCCCCGTTGTTGGACTGGGACGATGTGCTGCGTGATGAACGCGAGGATCCACTGGGGTTCGCCCGACGAGCGACATTGGCATTGCTGACACAGTCGGGTGCCGGACTGCTTGCTGGCTTCGGCGGCGGCAACCAGATTGGGCTGGAAGAGGCCAGGAGGACGGTGGCGCTGTTCCACGCCCACTTGCGGCGACTGGAGTGGTTCGCGGAAGTGGCGGAGAAGCGATTGGGGCGCGTTGCTGAGACTCTTGATGCTACCGGGTAGCCGATCGAGCGCGGCCTCCACTACACTGTGAGGCTGCGCAGGGCCTATAGCTCAACGGTTAGAGCAGGGGACTCATAATCCCTTGGTTCCAGGTTCGAATCCTGGTGGGCCCACCATCGAATCAGGCACTTAGAATCATCCGCAGCGCCTTCTTCGTCAAGCCGGCGCGACCCGGTGACCGCTCGGTGACCGTTTACGCTCCGCTGCTGTCACAGTTGGCCGCGGGTTGCCCTGCATCTTCGGGCGTCCACTGCAGAGCGCTCCTGCGTGCGCGAATCCAACGCTGGATGTCGCTCTGGTATCAACGGCGGACGGATCTCTCCCGACCCCTCGGCTGGCGCATGAGATCAGCACTGACCCAGCGAGTGCAACTCCAGCCACAACTCTGGAGTGATGGAGCTCGCGACGTCTACTGATTTCAGACATTCGGCTAGTTGCGTGCCCTCCGAACAACCGAGCAGGACACTACTGACGAGCCTGTTTTGCAAGCACCACGCAATGGAAAGCTGGGCGCGAGATACTCCCAGAGCCTTGGAAATTCTCTCGATGCCTTTTGCAGCTTCGACCCATCGCAGGAATTGTGCCTCACCCGCATGATCCCTCAACGTCGTGAAGTCCCGGAAGGACAGTCTCGAGCCAGGCGGGATGCCCTGGTCGTAGCGACCAGCGAGTATGCCCTGCTTCAATGGCGACCAAGTGAGCAACCCCATGCCATATCGATCAATCAGGTCTGGTAGATCTTCCTCCACAGCTCTGGTAGCGACCAGGTTGTACTCAGGCTGCTCGACGGACGGGCCAATCAGATGATTGGAAAGAGCGAAATCATGCGCCTCCGCCACCAGTCCAGCAGGCCACTTCGACGTCCCCCAATGCAGCACCTTGCCCTGCACAATCAACGAGTGCATCGTCCATACGATCTCTCCAACACTCACATTTGCATCTTGTGAATGGCAAAGATAGATATCCAGGTACTCCAAGCCCAGCCGTGTCAGCGCAGCATCACACTCCTCCACCAGGTGCTTGCGGCCCAAACCGCGTTGAGTCGGCTTGAGCTGGTCGTCCGGCTTTGCCCCGTAGAATGCTTTGCTACAGATGGAGTAGGTGTCGCGCTGCCAGCCGGCATCTCTTATCGCACGCCCCAGCTCCGTCTGCGCCCCACCCCAGCCATAATTCTGGGCGGTATCAAACAGATTGATTCCTCTATGGTAAGCCTGCGATAGCAACCTGGCGCCATCCGAATTACTCAGCCGCTGACCAACACTAAGCCAGGTGCCAAGGCTGAGTACAGACACGCTCAAGCCCGTCCTTCCAAGATATCGATATTGCATGAAAGTACCGGTAAAGACGGGGTGGCCATAGGACACCCCGTCACGCAGCAAGATTAGAAGTTGAATATCTCAGGAAAAGCTAGGCGTCTCGCACTTCTGGTCATATCCGCCGCTTTTCTGGTCGAATTTGCAATACCCACCTGTATTCTGCGCATAGGTTTCGAACCCGCCACCAGCGACGGCATCGGTCTCCTGCGGCGTCAGCAGCCGCGCGACCAATTCTTCACCCTGTGACTTCTTGTCGCTTGCATTCATCGCGAACTCCCTTCTGATTGTAGATCAACAATTGACCGCACTTCCCTTGATTTCCGTCGACCGCGGTCGGGATCGACGGGTACAACAGGCATGAGCCTCGGTGAAGCGAGAGAGCAGGATTGCCAAGCAATCACCGCTCAGGTCCAGCACACTGCTTAGATGGCGAAGGTGGGCTGCATGACCTCGTCAGCCTTCAGGCGCTCCTGAATCGCTGCCTCCGGATATCCGTTCTCGATCAGAAAATCAACTACATGTGAGTAGTACTTCTTCAGTCCAGCACAATAGACGCTTGGATTATCGAACTGTCGAGTGCGGCTAAAGCGATTCTCTAGTGCGCCCCCTCCGCATATTCTCACCCACCTGCAGTTGAAACAGTCATCGGGGAGGTTTGCTCGCGCCCGATCAAGTACCACAAGGCCTGGGTCATTGACGAAGCTATAGAGCGACGAACCGAAGATTGAGTAAGAACGCTGCGAGGATCGCCACTCCAATGCGGGAATCAACGAGTCATCGCAACTCACTTCGCCCGTGCTCTGGATCACCACCACATGGGTTCGTTTGTCGAATACGTCCGTGGCCGCGGCGCGTGCAGGCGCATACTCTTGAAAGTAGCGAATTACCTTCGTTACTTCCCTCACATAGATGTCCTGGTGGCTCAGCCACTTATTGAAGAGGCCTATCAGTAGATCTCCGTACTCGTCTGGGGTCTCTCCATCGACGAATGGTTCATCATGACTCCTGTCCGGCAACAGGAACCCCATATGACGGAACTTGAGCTCCTCAACGAAGTGATCAAATGTTTCTTCAATCGGGATGTCGCGTCCAAGCACACTTAGTACGCCGATTGCACTGATCTTTCGCTCGGCCTCCAACTCGTGAAGTCGCCCAACCGTGCGCGCGATCTTCTCATGCGATCCCTTCCCCTTATGGGTTACCCGGAATCTATCGTTGTACTCAGCCGGACCATCAAGACTGATGCCAACGGAAATACTGAACTCTGAAATCAGATCTTCCCACTCGGCCGTAAGGTGATATCCATTTGTCTGTATGCCAAGACTCAACCCGCATATGGGGGTCAACGTCTCACGCAGAGCAGAAACCAGTCCCCTGAAATCGCGAGCCCTCATGAGGGTGGGCTCCCCGCCGTGGAAGACGATATTTACATTCCTGATGCCTAGATCCTCGACGCCACGCTTGATGTAATCAGCGACGGCTGAGAATTTGTCAGGCTTCATGATCGGATCACGGCCCTTGTAGGAATCATCGCCCATGAAGAAGTAGTAACAGTAGCTGCAAGCGAGGTTGCAGCGCTCGGCGATCTTGATGATGACCTGCAGCTCATGTAGCTTCTGAATCGGGGAAGATGTGTCGCTGTTGAGTACGTCGATCATGGTCGCCCCCTTGGCGTGATTCGGGAAAGATGAAACGGCGTGTACAGGGATCTTGGGGGGGATTGGCACGACACGATCGACCGTTTCGCAGAGCTGTCGGAGTAGTCGATGCGCACTGCTCCTCCATTCCGGCAAGCAGAAATCCATGCAGATCGAGCGTCCAACACATGCTCTCTAAAATCAAACCCATCTATTGCCGCGGGTTTTCCCCCAGGCCTCAGAGAGCTGCAGGTCTTCACTTCGGGATCAAGCACA
Source organism: Stenotrophomonas muris (assembly GCF_052751275.1). Classification (NCBI taxonomy): domain Bacteria; kingdom Pseudomonadati; phylum Pseudomonadota; class Gammaproteobacteria; order Lysobacterales; family Lysobacteraceae; genus Stenotrophomonas; species Stenotrophomonas muris. The sequence continues at coordinate 4,292,942 of NZ_CP199879.1, forward strand.
ATCACCCCGCCACCGGTAAACAGGCCGTAGTTCCCTTGGCAGTCGTTGCGTGAAACCTCTCGCATCAGTTCGGCGGCAATGCGGAACTGCTGGTCCTTGCTCAAGCCGCTGATCGCTTCGCGAAGCGCGTAGCCATTCTGGGCTAGAAGTTCGATCATGGCGTTCTGCACCGACGATCGCGCACCGAATGCCTCATTGAAGTCGGTGCGTTCATTGAAACGAGACGAGGAGTTATCCTGCAGGGTACTTTTCCAGAACGTGCCCAGAGCAGCTGCTGGATCAGAATCTGTCCGGACGAGGTTGAGGAACGTGTAGACCATCCCGCAGGAGTAGGCGAGTTGATACTTGCCCTCACTGATCAGGTCGTTCAATGGTCGCTTCCTGTACTCTGCCTGGTCGATACATGACTCTGCAGCTGCGCCCACGTCGCGCGTGATCCCTTGCTCCTTGCTCCCAGTCTCCTCCGAAAGAAACAGGCTTGCTGCCATTTCTGCCCCGCCCTCGAGCAGCATCATTCTGCTTTGCTGTGGGAGTGACTCCATCATTTGCACATCTTGATTCCATTGATGAAATGCTTCATGGGCAATGAAGTGAGATAAGTCTTTTGGAAAGCCCTTTGAGGTGTCCAGGCAACCCGCACGAAGGCCAATCAGCAGCAGTCCGGGCAATGAGCTTCCGCTGAAGTGGCAGCCCTGCTGGGTATTGGCGCCCTGCTCAAGCAAGAAGATTACAGAGCTCACGCTGTGCTGCTCAGGTCCGAGGGCACGCCCATAGAACTTCCGGGCCTTGTCCAGCCAATTCTTATACTGGCTCCTGAACACCTGTGGCACGCCTTGATCGGCCAGCATCGTTGGAACGGGTACTGGCCGCCCATCGCTGAAGAATGCGTAGCCTTCGAACACCGTCACTGGAGAGCTTGCTGGGTGCTGTGAGGCTCCTGGATCGATATCGCCACATAGGCGTTCAAACTGCGGATCGTCAGGATTGATCAGAGGCTGTAGGTTGATCATGACAGTGGAGGGCGCCAACCTGATGATCAGCGGATACTTTCTTCCCTCCGGAAGCCGGCTCCTGCTGATATCCAAGGTATAGACGTGTTCGTCCGGGCGGGCGCTCTTCGACGCTTGCCACTCCTGCAGGTTGAGTTTGGGCGTACCCAGCGAGGTCACTCGCAAGGTCGCCTTTGACATGGCTGTGTCAACCTCAAGGCCGGACGCGAGGCAATCACGCTTCCCTGCCCATGCGTTTGCCGTGGGCAGAGCCAACATGAGCAAGGTTGCCAACAGCGCCCATGGCTTTGGAGCTATGGGCACCAGTCGAATGAAAGCTTTGCCGACAGTTACGCGCATATCACCCCGTCCACAGCCACTTCCTTGAATCCTCAGACTCAGCATTGCTCAGCACTCCCGGTGCTTTATCTCGAACCGTTCGTCTGCACTTTGTATTGTCTCCAGCCGATGGGCGATCACCACCCGGGTCATGCTCGACATCTTCACGGCCGCATTGACGCGCCGCTCACACTCGAGGTCCAGATGGCTGGTTGCCTCATCCAGGACCAGCAGACGGGGGCGGCGATATAGCGCTCGAGCGAGGATCACTCGCTGCTTCTGCCCTCCAGACAGGCTGGAACCCATGTCGCCTACCAGAGTTCTGTAGCCCATTGGCATCGCCTCGATATCGTCGCTCACTGCAGCGAGCGTCGCCGCCTCCCTGATGCGCTCATCGGTTGAGTCCTGATCACCAAAACTGATGTTGTCCCCGATCGTTCCGGCGAACAGCTGATCTTCCTGCATGACTGCACCGACCAGGCCTCTGAATCGTCCGTGACCCATATCATCAATTTTCTGTCCTCCAAAGATCACCTCTCCTTCGCTAGGCTTCAGTAGGCCGAGCATGATCTTGGCGAGTGTCGTCTTGCCGCTCCCTGACACTCCAGTGATGGCGATTGAACGACCCGATTCCACTTTAAAACTACAGTTTCTCAACACCCAGGGCTCTCCGTCGGAGTAGCGGAAACTGACATTCTTGAATTCGACACTCGAATCGTCCGGCACGTGGCACGAGTCGACTCCGTCGGCGCTCTCCTGTTCGCTGAGGGCGATATCGGACAACCGTTCCGCGTGCAATCTGAGCATCCTGAAATCCACCCACTTATCCGCCAAAGAAGTAGATCTATGAATAAACATGTCTGCGAAGGCGACAAATGCAACCATCATGCCAACAGAGAACTTCTCATCCATGACCAGAGAAGCAGCTATCCAGATCAGTGCGACTCTGCCCAAGCCAAAGATAAGGCCGTTGATAATTCCGAAAGAAATATTCAGTTGCTGAATTCGGATTCCGCGGTTTATTACCTGAACCGAAGCATTGGCATAGCGTGCGCGTCGCGCATTCTGCTGATTGGCCAGCTTGATCGGAAGAATTCCTCGGATGCTTTCTAGGATTTCGCCCTGCTGGCGTGCCGCATGAACAATCTGATCTTCGTTTGCCCTCCACAACGGAGCAAAGAACACCCATCGAAGCATCGTGTAAAGTAGAAATAGGCCCGCTACCAGCGCCGCCAATCCAGGGCTGTAGAAGGTCATTATCAAAAGAACGACAAGTGACATCAGCCCGTCCAACAGTGAGCCGATGAACTGGACTGTCAGCGTACTTTGGATGATCTGGACTGAGCCAAGTCGCGAGACGATGTCACCCACCTGCCGCTTCTCAAACCAAGCCAAGGGCAGCCGGAGGAGATGCCCAACCATGTTGCTCATCCATTGCGCAGATGTTGTTGCACTGATCCAGCTGAGTAGCCAGGCGCGTAGTGCCGTGATGACAACCTGGAAGACCGCAACAATTGCGAAACCAATCGCCAGCAGCGAAAGAAGATCTCTATCAGCGGATACGATGACCTGATCCATCGTCCACTGGAGATAGAATGGTCCAATGAGAATGAATGCCTCTAGCGCCAGTGCAAGCCCCAGAACTTGGAGGCAAGCCGGCACGAGTCCCTGGATGGTACCTGCCAGTCGCCGAAGTGAAATAGATGGGGATCTGTGCGCTGGACGGAAGTCGGCGCCTGGTATGAGCTCCAAAGCGACACCGGTGAACTGGCTTGACACCTCCAGAAGATCGAGCTTTCGGACACCTCGTGCCGGATCGTGAATTACAGCCGATCGAGGGCCAATCTTGCACAGCACGACGAAATGATTCATGCCCCAATGCAGGATACAGGGCAGCTTCAATCTTGATAGGTTGCCAAGATCGAGCTTCAGCGGGCGCCCCTCCATGCCGAGTGCCGTCGCCAAATGCATCATCTGCCTCAGCGTGACGCCCTTCTGGGACGATCCGAATTTCGCCCGCATTCCCAGCATATCCACATGATGACCGTGATGCCCCGCGACCATGGCTAGACAGGCCAGTCCACATTCAGCGGTCTCTGCCTGCAGAATCAATGGCGTATCGCGACGCCACCCAAAACGGAGTTCGGCCCGGACGTCCGCTCGCGAATGTCGATCGGGGCGCCTCCGCTCTGCCGATGCGGAGCCATCAGCCATTGGAGTTTTCCTCGAACACACGTCTCTGGATGCCAAAAAGCGGCTCAAACAACCATTCGATAAGGCGTCTCCGCTCTATAAGCACATCTGCTTGTAGCGCCATCCCAGGCCGGATCGACTCCTTGATCCCATATGCGGAAACGTACTGCCGGTCCAGCTCTACATCTACTCGATAGAGTGGTCCTTGATCCGCTGGCGGTAGTCGGCCAGTCAAAGCGGAATGTTCCGCTGGCGTCAGTGCGCTTCGGGAGACGATGGATACCCTTCCGTACTGCTGACCAAATTTCTGGTACGGAAATGCCTCATAGCGGAGGATGACGCGATTGCCTGGAGCGATGAATCCAATTGCACGACTAGGAATAAGGAGCTGCGCCTGCAGCTTCGCGTCGCCAGGCAGTATCGTTATCATGGGCTGACCGGCACTCACCATTTGACCGGTCTTAACAAGTAGAGCTGCGACGACACCTCCTTGTCTCGCTCTAAACAGTGTGCCGCGTTGTAGATCGTTTTGGGCCTGCGATTGAGCTACGTCGGCAAGCTCTCGCACGATTTCGTTTCGGCGAGTTGCGTCCTCTAGCGGAAGTTTCGCCAAGGACTCCTGGGCGGCAGCAAGCTGTTGCTGGAGTTCGAGCCCCTGCCGCTGCAGTTCTGCCTTCCGGGAGCGTGCGGCACGTACCACCGCTTGCTGCCGCTGAATCTCAAATGCCGAAATGTATCCACCCTTTCCCAAAGGCTCGATCCGCTCCAAGAGCGCCTGCGAGCCTTCAACTTCCTCAGCCTGCAATGCAACCTGTTCGCCGACTTGGTCCAGCTGTCGTCGTATGAGCGATTCGCGAGCAACCAGCGCCTCTCGCTGATGCCGGGCGACAGAATCCTGGGAAACGAGATCGGCCCTGTAGCGCCCCTCCTTTTCCGCAAGCTGCTCATCAATTGATGCTCGGGTTGCACCAAGTCGAACCGTGTCCTGATCGCTTGAGATCTCCATCAGGACTTCGTCTGCCTGTATGGATTGGCCATCTTCAACATGTAGTCGCGCGACTGTTCCCGGGCTAAGAGCGGTGATATTGATCAGTCCGCTAGCGGGCACCAGTTGACCCGTCACCGTTTCTCGGCGGGTGTATTGGCCTAGGACCAGGAACAGGCCCATAGCAGTCGTTAGCAGAAGGATCAGGCAAAGCCATAGCCAGCGAGAAGGTGGTCCGGCAAGCAGGGTCTCGCCGAGGCCACTATGCTGATCTTCAGGTGAAGCCTCTCTGCGAAAGAGGTTATCTGCCACGGCATACCTCGCGCCATTGATGCACAGTCGCGATGTCGCTCAGCCTCGAAATGAGGCGATGTCCGCAATCGGTTCCAGTGGCTATGCCCCCCCAGCCGGGCATCTGTCGCCATTGGCGTCGGGCCTAGACCAGCCCCGCTGGTCCTTGATCGCAGCGCACGCGAAAACAGGAAATGCCCCCATCGAATTTCTCCGCCACCATCCTTGTATGCAATTTCTTTATGGAAGTATTTGCATGGCGTCAACCCCTTCGGCGTGGAGCGTGGAGCGGGGTGCATCGAAGATGGTGGCAATGCTTTGATCTCACATAGTCACCCTCGGCGTTGCGGTGTACGCAGGTCAGCGCCAAGCAGGCGAAAGGCGACACAATGGTGGGGGTGCGCTTGGATCCCCTGCATCACCAGTTGACTTGGCCGCCTGAATCCAGCCGCTACGAAAACCGAAGTGAGGTTCGGGGGAGTGATGTAGGTGGGGGGATGTATCGGCCCGTCCTGACCAGTGCTGCAATCGGCATGACATGTCAGGGGCTCCCTTCCTTACTGCCATGTGGATTGCGACATGATCAATCGTGGAGACATTGCTCTCTTTCATCGCAATCAGCATCAAATTGTCGGCCTGTTTTCGGGGGCATAACTGAGACCAGTGCAGGCAATCGTGAATGATGGCGGCCCGGCCCTACCAGCGTGTCTTGGGAGTGGCGACATGTAGGATTCTCGGGATGGACGCTCCGTCATGCACGAATCCCGCGAAATGTGGGTAGTGTGAGTGCTGGTGGGCCCACCGCAGGAATGGCACTTGGGTTCCGCCCAGGTGCTCATTTTTGTGCCGCGGGCAGAATTCACGTGGGGCAGGAGCGCGGGGTTGCCAGCGGTCCAGGTGAGCCTGATCGTCAGTGTCACGGATGTCCATGGTCATACCCCTCACCTCTGCTATCACCTCCGAAACAGCGATTGGTCTCTGATGGCCGGTCTGTCTCTGAATGCAATGAAGGATGGCTCAACCACGATGGCAACGATTCACCTGGTCGAAGGGCCCGTCGGTGCGGGCAAATCCACGTTTGTTGCCGAGCTGCGAAGTCTGCACACGGCTGCAGGATTCATTCTGGACGCGTGGTTCGTACGGCTGTACAGCCCGGACCGTCCCGCCGCCAACCTGATGGAATGGTATGCCGCAAGGAAGGCGCGTTGCATGGCGCAGATATGGATCACAGCCTGCGAAGTGCTCGATACGGGTCGCGACGTTGTACTCGAGCTGGGTCTGGTGGAGAGAGCCAGCCGCGAGAGCTTCTACGCGCAGGTCAGGGAGGCGGGCTACGATCTGGCCGTGTATCTCCTGGATGCCCCACGTGACGTTCGTCGTGATCGCGTCCGCCAGCGCAATCGCGAGAAAGGCCCAACGTTTTCCATGGATGTGCCGGATGCCTTCTTTGAGTTGGCGAGCGACCATTGGGAGCCCATGGACCAAACCGAGTGCGAGATCTACGACGTCCAGGTAATCACCTGGAATCCAGGGTCTGCTTCTGGTGGATGAGGGATATCAAGGCTGCCGGGTGCTTCAGGAGCGATGCGATGGCGTGTCATCTGCCCTGCAGCCGCGATTCTGGTTCAAGGAAGGCGACAGCGGCAGCCGCTACGCGACTGCCGCTCATGTGGACGTCCTGCTGCGTGCAACTACTTCGGCATCAACACGGTGTCGATCACGTGGATCACGCCATTGGACTGGCCGACGTCGGCAATGCTGATCCCCGCCTTGCCGCCCTTGGCATCGATGACCCACAGCTTGCCGTCATGCAGTGCGACGGTGAGGGATTCACCTTCAACGGTCTTCAGCGTGGCCTTGCCGCCGTGCTTCCTGGCATCGGCCATCAGCTGCGCTGAACTGTAATTGCCTGGCACCACGTGGTAGGTCAGGATCTTGGTCAGTTGTGCCTTGTTTTCAGGTTTCACCAGCGTATCGACCGTACCTGCGGGCAGCTTGCTGAAGGCTGCATTGGTGGGCGCGAAAACGGTGAAGGGGCCGGCGCCGTTGAGGGTATCGACCAGGCCCGCTGCCTTGACCGCAGCGACCAGGGTCGTGTGGTCCTTGGAGTTGATGGCGTTCTGGACGATGGTCCTGGTGGGATACATCTCTGCTCCGCCGACCATCACGGTACTGGCGGCGAAGCTCATTGAAGTGGCTGAGACCAGTACGGCGAAGCTGACTGTGGCGGCTATCCGCTGAAGGGCTTTCACGGCGCGTTCCTCTATGGGATGCCCGCAAGGCGCGGGCATCCTACATACGCGCTGGCGCGGCCCTTGGATGCAGGCAGATGCATCAGTGCGCGTTGTCGCCTGAAACGTCGCAGCGTTGTAAAAGCCGAGTGAACGACTGCCCCTGCCGGCGGCTACGCAGCACGAACTGCGCGCCGCTCAGCGGCGCGGATGACGGATGTCGGATGGGCAGCCAGAAAGGCGCGCGTTGCTGATGGCCTGGCGGACACCACAGCCACGGCATGAGAGCACGGTTCCACCGGCAACGTGTTCCATCTCATGCTCGTCCCACACGCTCGTCGATCCGCAGGCGGTGCAGGTGGCGACGATCTGCAGTGCGCGGGCCAGGTCGCCCTGCTCCCCAGCCCTGTAGGTGAGATCGGTGATCTGAAAAATGCCGGTATGACTCATGGGAATGCCGGGGGGTGCTTGTTGACGAACGATAGGGCCCACCGGGTATCGGTCGTGTCGGTGCTGTGTTGATGGATGGTTGAAGTGCAGGCTATTCGTCGCTGCGTCGATTGAGCTCTTCAAGCCGTGCGCGGCTGACTGACTGGTGATTGCCGCAGGTTGGGCAACTGAGGGCAGCCGCACCGTCGAGATCGACAAGGCCATGGTTGGGAATGGCCCTGAACTGCCAGGAACACTTGATGCAGGAGCAATCGATTCGGGTGACCTGCAGCAGGGTGCCGTCTGCCCGCGTCACTCCCTCGACGCTGATTACGTAGAACTGTCCGATGTCACGCATGAAGATGAACGAAATCCCTGAATCCGTAGGGCGCCATCATGCTGTTTTGTGGGCCATCTGGGACAAAGGTGGCTTGGTCGAATTCTGAAGAGTTAAGAATTCGAGTGAAGGTGCGGACTCGCAGCGGGACAGGTAATCCAACGCCGCGCGAGTGAGAGTTGGATACGACGACGTGAGCGCCTTCCGCAAGGTGTTCCAGAGCATTGTCGGCATGTCCCCGCCCGCATGCCGGGATCATTTCCGTATCCGGCGGCGTGCACAGGGGGAAGGCCGACGTCGGGGGGCCGTGGTTGACGGGATGGTGTCGATCCATCGCCAGCATGCCGGTGTCACCGCGCGGGGTCGTCGACCACAGGCATGCTGGGCGTGCGGATGTTGATTCCGATCCCGACAGGAGATCGCATGATGCGCAGTGCTTGTGCGTTCTTCGTTCTGGCTGCATCGCAATGCGTTCGGGCATTCGCGTCCGACGCTGGCGAATCACCCAGGTCAAGACGCCGGCGCCGATCATCGATGGCCTGCAGTACAAGCGCGCCTTCAACCTGGCCGGGCCCACACGGCCGAGGGTTACGGTGCCATCGAGTACCTGCATGCACAGGGCAAGGTGATCCACACGCTGGCGCCAGAGGCCGAACTTCGCCGCCAGCGCGTGCACACTCCGAATCGAGGCTTACCCGCGCCGACTGCGCCCGTCGATGCTGTAGCGCCCGGCCCCGGTGCAGGCCAGCAGCAGGAACCCACCGGCCAGCCCCAGATTCTTCAGGAACATGATCTGCTGGGTCTGGTCGGCGAAGTTGTGGTGGAAGATGAAAGCGGTGACCAGGCTGAAGCCCACCAGCACGATCGACACCAGCCGGGTCTGGAAGCCGAGCAGGATGCACAGACCACTGCCGATCTCGAAGGTGACCGTTGGCCACAGCAGGATGCCGGGCACGCCCATGGCTTCCATATAGGCCTGGGTGCCGCTGAGATCGCCGAGCTTGCCCAGCCCGGAGACCAGGAACAGCGCCATCAGCAGGATGCGCGCAAGCAGGTAGGCAAGCGAATGCGATGAGGTGCTCACAGGGATGTCCTCGGGGATGGCCGACGAAGGCGATCGGAGCCCACCCGCAGTGAAGCCCGTGTCTACGCGGGGGCAAGCCGCCTTGACAGGCGCCGCGCGGCAGTAGACCTTTCCAGCATGACGATCGATATTGAATCGCTCAGCCTGCGGGAGCTGGGCGCCTTGGTGGTTGCCGCTGAACAGCGGAAGCAGCTGATTTCCAACCGCCGTCCTGCCAGCGCGGTGCGGCGTATGCTGAAAGCCGCCGCGGCGGAAGCGGGATATACCCTCGAAGAACTCTTTGGCGATGAAGCCATCGAAGCGGGCGCACCCAGCCGGAAACCGGCACGGCGCAGAACCGGCAAAGTGGCCGCCAAATACCGAGACCCGGAATACAAGCGGCTGACCTGGTCCGGCCGCGGGCGCATGCCGCGTTGGCTCGCTTCCAGGATCCAGAAGGGCCACAAGGTCACCGACTTCCTGATTCCCGGGTTGGCGCGACCGACGGCGCGCAAGGGCAGCCCGATCGGCAAGCGCACGGTCTTCAAGAAGGATTGAACCTGCCACGCTGCTACCCTGCCGGGGTCTTTGAACGAAGGAGCACGGGATGGCACACGATGCAGGCAGGACGATCACGCCCACGATGCTGTATACCGCCGCGGCCGCGGCCGTGCTGGTCAGCCTGCTGGCCTGGGCGGTGGAATGGAGCGGGATGGCCTATGTCTGCCCATATTGCCGCGTGCAGCGCACGGTCATCGGCGTGCTGGGCCTGCTGACGCTGTTCGCGCGCCCGGGCGGCATCGTGGTGCCCTGGCTGTCGTACAGCGCGGGCGCCTTCGCGTTCGTGGTGGCGGCGATGCAGCACTTCAACGGTTGGAAGCGCATTTCCGCCGGCGACTTCAGTTTCAACGAACAGTGGTACATCGATCCGTGGCTGCTGTCGGGCTGCGCGATGCTGGTCCTGGTGGCGCAGCTGATGCTGGTGCAGGCCGCCTGCCGGCGCAGGTTGCACTGACAGTGTCGTCGCTGAGGGAGAAGTGCCGGGTATGGCAAGCGCTCTCAATCCTTCAAAGCGGTAGTGACATCGCGTGTGGCGCGCGATGCTCATGAAGTATGCCGTCGCACAGGATCCTCTACATACTGAATCCATCGGGCAACATGGCACGAAAGTTCAGCGTCATGCGTGATCGTGAAGGCGGCATCCGTTGCGACAAAATGGAACCCGGCGCGATGGATTGCGAACCCTTCGTCATCATCGACGAGCTCCCGGTCGAGCAACCGGCGATCAACTATCTTCAGTTCAAGCGCATAGTCGCTCAATCGGTGATCAGCCTGTCTGAGCCCGGCTACCCGACCCATGTGTACGATGACATCCAGAATCCGCAGAGAAGGGATGCGGTCAGCCAGCATCTGGGGCAGCGTTTCGAGACTTACATCTACCTGGCTTCCGGCGCGTACTCGCTTGGCATCGATGTCTGGGCGCCGCAGAAGATCCGCTATGCTGACGGGTCTACCGCTTCCTACAACTACAGCATGATCAACCGTCGCTGGGAGCCCAACGCCCTCCTTTACAAGGACAGGTTCGGTAACTCCATTCCGCTTAGCGTTACACAGTTGAGCGAGGGGCGAGGCGGCGTTACGCATCGCTTCGAATTCCCGAATGGGAATGCCACCGATATGGGAAGCTTCGTCAATGCGCTCAACAACATCGGTGTCCCGGTGACGGGGGCGGGCAATCAGTCTGTCACCTGCACCAGCACGATCAGGCTGACCGAGGTCAAGGTGACCTGCAACCGGAACTGATGAGGAATAGATCGATGCGAGTTTCACCAGGCCTGGGTTCCACGGTCATATTCGGTACTTCCTTTGTGGGAGCACTGCTATGCGGGTTCGTGTTTCCATCCATGTCGGCAGGTTCCCCGGAGCTGACCCCTTGGATGTTCAACGGCCTGCTGGCGTGCGGTGCGGTTGCGCTTTTTAGTGCTCCCTTTGGCTGGCGGGGTTACCTGAACTGGAGATCGCGTCGATTGAAGTAACGCATGGGGCCTGCGTGACTGCTGGCCCCTTGTTGCCTGGGAGGAGGCGCAGCGCTAGGCGTCCTGGAAAACCGCCAGCTGCGCAGCAAACGCACGCTGGTAGGCGGGCCGCTGCATGGCCCGGGCCACATAGGTGGCGACCTGTGGGTACTGGTCGAGCAGGCCGCTGCTCTTCAGGCGCAGCAGCACCGAGACCATCATCAGGTCGCCCACGCTGAATTCGCCGTCCAGCCACGTTGTCCTGGCCAACCACGTCGATAGTTGGGCCAGCCGCGTCCGGACCCGCTCATCGAGCATTGGCAGCCGTTGCGCGTACCAGGGTTGCTCGCGCTCAAGCACCCAGGCCATGGAGCGCTCGACGATGGGGGGCTCCACCGTGTTCAGCGCAGCGAACACCCACATGATCGCGCGCATGCGGGCGTCCGGATCGCGCGGCAGCAGGCCGGGGTGCTGTTCGGCCAGGTGCAGGGCGATGGCGCCGGATTCGAACAGGGTCCGGTCGCCCTCCTGCCACGTGGGAATCTGCCCGAACGGATTCCGTGCCAGGTGCGCGGGCTGCTTCAGCTCGGCGAAGCTGAGCAGTTGTACGTCATAGGCCACGGCCAGTTCCTCCAGCGCCCAGCGCACGCGCATGTCACGGGCCAGGCCCTGGCCGCGGTCGGGGGAGGTGGCGAAGGCGGTGAGGATCGGTGGCATTGGAGCGCTCCTGCAGGCCGATGGGCCTGCCTTTCCTGTTCCGACGAGCGACGGGGCGGGAAATCGACAGCCCTCGATGCGGGCCTTCACCCGGCCCGATGCTGCTCCCGATACTGATCGGGCGTGCACTGCGCGTGCCGCTTGAACATTTCGGCAAACGCGCTGACGCGTGAATAGCCAAGCTCCCCGGCGATGCGGCTGATCGGCTTGCGTGTGCACAGCGCCTCGGTGGCGCGCACGAACTTCACACGCCCACGCCGGCCGCCGAGTGACATGCCCAGTTCACTGCGCGCCATGCGCTCCAGCGTGCGCACGCTCATGTGAGGCCGCTGCGCGATCTCGGCCACGGATTCGGCCGTGCATTTGCCGCCTGCATCGTGCTGATGCAGCGCCGGAAGATTCCGCTGACGGTGCTGGAGTCACTGTTCCTGCAGGCCACGGCGGCGTCGCTGATCCTGCTGCCGGTGCAGCTGCCGGAGTGAACAACCTGACCGCGGTGGGCTGTTTCGGTTTCGCTGCGGTGTGTGCATCGATCCTTGCGCCCCTCAGCTGGATGACCGGTCTTTCGCGCTTGGGCGCGGCGCGCGTTTCGGGATTCTTCAACCTGGTGCCGATCGTGACCGCCGCACTGGCGGTGATGCTGCTGGGTGAGTCACTCAGCGGATGGGGTGCTGGGTGGCAGCCTGCTGGCGGTGTCGGGTGTGGTACTTGCTGAATATGCCGCCAGGCACGGGTGCGGAAGGCCGATGCGGCCCGATATTCCAGCAAGGTCTGCACGAAACGTGCACCTCACGTCGACGTTGTGCGATGCCGTTGCGCTTCAGTCTGGCAACCCCATTCCCCGCCCGCGCAGGAGCCCATCGATGAATACGCCTGGAAAGCCGAGACCCACCTGGAAGCAATGGCACGTGCTGCTGGTGATCCTGGCAATCGCGCTGCTGGTCACTCTGATCATCGTCACCGCACCGTGGTAACGCGTGCAACGCGCTCAGATTCCGTGAAAGCCGACGATGTTTGAAATGACGAAGTCAGCAGGTGTTTCGCATGGTGATGCGTGCATCAATTCGTGCTCACCTGGTTGGCACACGCGATTGCACACAGTGGGGTCGAAGGCAATGCAGATGCACTGCCATTCTCCACTGACTTTCGAGCACACAGGAGCGACGCCATGAGCACCCAGTCCACCATCGAACATCGCCTCAACGACCTGATCGAAATCGCCCGCGATGGCAAGTCGTTCTATGAAGAAGCGGCCACCAAGGTCAAGGATGCCGAGCTGTCGGCACTGTTCACCCGCATCGCTGGCGTCAAGGGCCGCATCGTGGCGGCGTTGAGCGGCTCAGTGGCCGCCAGCGGTGGCAAGCCGGCCGAACATGGCACCGTGGTCGGTTCGATGCAGCAGTTCTACGGCAAGGTTCGAGCCGCTTTCGGTGACACCAACTATGGCTACGTGGCTGAACTTGAAGAATCCGAGGACCGCCTGCTGGGCGCGTTCAAGGATGTGCTGCAGGACAACGAGCTGCCGCCGGCCGTGCGCCAGGAAGTGACCCAGCTGCTTCCGGAAGTGCAGGAGTGCCACAACGTCATGCGTGCGCGAAAGCACGCAATGAAGGCCGCCTGACCGCAGCGGTCGGCCCAATCAGCGGGACTGGCAGCCGGGGCGGTTTACCGCCCCGGCTGTTGCATTTGCGGCCCGCGCCGATGGCCTTTGATCAGGCCGCGTCGTCGTTCAGCATGTAGCCCAGCCCACGCTTGGACTCGATGCTGACACTGGCCGAGCGCAGGGCACGGCGCAGGCGTGATACGTGCGGATCCAACACGGTGGTACCGCCGTCGGCGCCGGCCAGGTGCACGGCAGCACTCAGCACTTCATGGCGGACGATCCGGCCCTGGCGGGCGCAAAGGGCTTCCAGCAGCAGCAGCTGGCTGCGCGGCAGGCTCAGGGGCGCACCGCCTACCAATGCCATGCGGTTGGAAAAATCGAACGTGAAATTGCCGATTCTCAGAATGTGGCCGGCATCAGCGTCGAGGCGCCGGGTAATCGCGCGCAGCCGCGCGGCCAGTTCGTCGAACTCGAACGGCGTGGGCAGGTAGTCATCGGCACCGGCATCCAGGCAAGCGATGCAGTCTGCAGCGTGGTTGTGGCGCCCCAACAGCAGAATGGGCAGCCAGGTACGCAAGCCGCGCACGATCTGCACCAGCTTCAGTGAATCGCCTTCGGGCAGCCAGCGGTCGAGAATGAGGGCGCGGTACTCCACGGCCTGTACCGCGGCCTTGGCCAGTGACCAGGTTGCCACGAGGTCCACCAGCATGTTGCGGCTCTGCAATACGTTGCGAAGCGCCTGTGCAAGTTCGGCGTCGTCCATGGCCACGAGGATGCGCATGCTGCGTCTTTTCCTGATTGCTGGATCCGGCGGGCGTGCAGGCGCACTGCGTAGCGTCCGTCATGGTGGTGAGGTCGCAGCGGGGCCGAGCAATGGTCACGGCTGCAGCACGTGCTGCAGCTGGCTGATCATCCCCCCCCCGGGATGCCTGTCCTGGCATTGGCAGATGCAGGACGCGCAGCGCGGGCAGCGGACGGCTGCCTGCCAAGCGATCTCTACGTCGTATGGAGACCTGCCACGTGGCGGTGCATCACGCTGTGGCAGATGTCGAGGTGGTGGGCGCGCACCACCACCTCAGGCAAGCCGGAGAGGCTTAGCCGTTGCAGCAGTTGCTGTCGGAGCTGCTGCAGCTGTTGCCCAGGTTTTCCTGCTGGTTTTCGATCATCAGGCGCTGCAGATTCAGGACGCGATTCATATCAACTCTCCTTAGTCGTACATGGGATCGGGAGGCATGCGTGCCTCCCACGCGTTACGCAATGAAATGATTCACTGCGCGATTGCACCACGCAATCTCAAAGCCCTGTTGCAGTTGCTGAAGAACCCCGGTCTATACGTGGCGGATGGAAAATGGCATTGCCGATTGGAATGAGTCAAGTCAATTGTGGAATGAGAATCGCCTGCGCAATGTAGCGGCAAGGTACGGTGGCAATCATCGATCTGCAGGGACATTCCGGGCGGCTGCATTGCAGCGATAGCCGGCGGATTTCACGCCGTGCTTACGAATGAAGCAGGCAGGGAATCCGCATTCCGCATTTTGCGATGCCTGCAGGCTGGAGCGCCCGCAATGCATCCATCGCGCATGTGCGAGGCGTTCGCGGATGTGTGCACCGGGCAAATGAGCCGTGGAACCGACCAGGGAGAGACGATGTCAGCGCGTCAACGATCACTGCGTGAAGCACGCCACATGGACAAGGCCGCCTATGTGGGGGGCGACGAGCGGTTCTACGAATTGAGCTACAACCAGTACCGGCCCAGCGAAGATTTCCGCAGTATCGTTGAAGCGGAGATCGAGGCGGCCGGCAGGGCGTGGACGATCCATCGCATCGGAGTCTGGTCGCACCTGGCGACGCATGGCGACCCGGTCGCCGGCAACCTGCCGCCGCAAGGCTGGAAGATCCACGTTTCAGCCACGCAGGAGAACTGCCAGCGGTTGCTGCGCACCGTCACCCGGATGGCCCTGGCCGAGCGCGTGAAGTTCAAGTTCGCCAATGACATGAACACGATGCGCATGATGAGCTCCAAGCGTTGGCCACGCGGTGGCTCGGGCAAGTTCATCACGCTCTATCCGCTGGACCTTGCGGTCTTCACGCGCTTCATCGAGCAGCTGCATGGGGCGCTGAAGGACGAAGATGGCTCGTACATCCTGTCCGATCGACGCTACAAGGACTGCCGCTGCCTGTATTACCGCTATGGCGGCATGCGCCAGGTGTACCGGCTTGATTTCATCGGCCAGAAGGTGCCGATGCTGGTCGCGCCCGACGGCAGCCATGTTCCCGACCTGCGCAATCCCTATTTCGAGGTGCCTGCCTGGGAAACCGACCCGTTCCCCAGCGAGGATGATCCCGGCGAGATGACGTTGAAGGAGGGCCGCTATCAGGTGCAGGCCGCGCTTGGGTTCTCCAACACGGGCGGGGTCTACCTGGCATTGGATCAGGTCACCGGGGAGGAAGTGGTCATCAAGGAGGCGCGGCCGCATGTGGAAATGCACGGGGAAGGGCTCGACGCCACCAGCCGGCTGGCACGCGAACGACGCAATCTGGAACTGCTGGGCCCGGTGGGCGCCTCGCCGCGCTGCCTGGATGCATTCACCGATTGGGAAAACAGCTATCTGGTGGAAGAGCGCCTGGATGCATTCGATCTTCGCGAGCTGATGCTCAAGCACTCGCCGCTGATGAAGGCCCGTCCCAGTGCACGCGATGGTAGTGACTACTACGGGATGTGCGTGACCATCTTCACCGGTCTGCTTCGCGCGGTCGACCGCGCACACAAGGTGGGAGTGGTGATCGGTGACATCTCGCCGTCCAACATCATGGTCGACCGCAGCAACATGCGTGTGCGCCTGATCGATCTGGAGGCCGCGTTCCTGGACGGCAGCGATGAGTGGGATGACATCCACACGCCCGGATTCCGCCGGATCATGAAGGGTCGCAAGCGCGCCAGCTGTTTCAGGGATGACCGCTATGCGACCGCGGTGGTGATGTTCTACTGCCTGTTCCCGCTGATGGCCATGGCCTACATCCGTACCGACCTGTTCCAGAAGGTGCTGCCGGTGATGATGGAGGATATCGGCTGGCAGCACACGCCAGTGGCCGAGGTCATCCAGGCGCTGGTGGACGACCGTATCGGCCTGGAAGAGGCCGCACAGCTGCTGCAGCAGCCGGCGACCCTGCAGGCGCCGTTCTCGTCGCCGCAGCGCCCGTTGCCGACGCCGCGCCAGTGTATCCGGCGGCTGCTCGCGTTCATGGATGCACACAGCCGGCTGCAGCCGGAGCGGACGCTGTTCCCACTTGATCCGTTCTCGCACTCCACCAACACGATGAGCCTTGGTCTGGGGGCGACCGGTGTGATCCACGCCTTCCATGGGGTGGGTCATCAGCCGTCGCCGGCGGTGATGGAGCGCTATGCGCAGGAGCTGCAGGCCCTGGATCGCACATCGCTACCGCCGGGGTTCCTCACCGGCCTTGCCGGCATCGCCTGGTCGGCGCTGCTGCGTGGCGAGGTGGAACTGGCCCGCAGCCTGCTCGACAGCGCTGACGGCAGTGACCTGTTGCATGCGCATCACTCGCTCTATCACGGCATGGCGGGTATCGGAATGGCGCACCTGGCCATGCATCACGCGACCGGCCTGCCCGGGCATCTCGACAGGGCGCTGTCGCTGGCGCGGCGGCTTGCAGACACCGTCCACCACGGAGAGCGGGGTGCCTACTGGCAGGACGAAGGTGGCGTCCGCATCGGCATGGGTTACGGCCAGGCCGGCGTGGCGCTGTTCCTGCTGAGGCTGTCGCAGCTCAGTGGTGATCCGGCATGGCGCGTGCTTGGCGAGCAGGCACTGCGACACGATCTCTCCTACGGCTTCGAGCTGGAGACCGGGGTGACCACCTTCCCCAGCTCACCGGAAGAGGTCAACACCTATGAACCCTATCTGGAGCAGGGGACTGCGGGCATCGCCAAGGTCGCGATCCGTTACGGCCTGTGGCAGGACGTGAATCGGCTGGTGGATGACTTCCATCGCAAGTATTCCGGCTTCTGCGGTCTGTTGTATGGCCTGTCGGGCATGCTGGATGTGTTTGTCGACGCCCATCTCTACTCCGGTGACCCGAGGTACCTGCAGATGGCGGAGCGACCGTACCAGGGCATCGTCGATCTGTATCTGTTCGAGGAGGAGGAGGGAATGGCGGCGGTGCCGGGCGAGAATCTGTTCCGCATTTCCTTCGACCACGGTACCGGCATCGCCGGAGTGATCCGCGCCCTGCATCGGTACGACACGCTGGCGCCGGATGAGTTCTTCCTGGATGCACTCGATGTGCATGGCGCGGTGGTACGGGAAGTGGACGGAGCCGGGGTGGGGCAGGCGGCGGTTGCATGAATGCGCGCCCGCACCCGGCCGGACAGCCACTTCAGCGCGAGCAGACCGCGCAGCGGCACAGTGTGCGCGCCATCCTCGCCAGCTTCGCGATCCTGCTCGGCCCCCTCCGCGGGCGCTACCTTGCGGTGGCCGCCACCACCGCGATGTTCGGCGGACTGGGCGGGCTGCTGCATCCGCTGCTGATCCGCGCGATCTTCGACGAGGCCGCCAGCCGGCAGGATTTCAATCGCTTCCTGCTGCTTACCGGTGCATATCTGCTGCTGTGCCTGGTGACCAACCTGGGCAACTACAGCTGCGCGCTGTGGCAGCAGCGCGTGGATAACCGCATCGTGGAGCGGATCGGGACCTCGTTGCTGACCGCCTACTATGGCCGCAGTTATGACGAGGTGGTGCAGAAGGGGGCTGGCTACTATGTGGCGCGGATCCGCTCGGACGTGAAGGATGGCGTGGTGCCGATGCTGTCGGTCGCACGCACCACCCTGACCCAGGCGGTGACATTCGTCGCCTTGATCGCAGCCCTGCTGATCATCTCCTGGCGTGCGTTCCTGGTGCTGATGGCCATCATTCCCATCGCCACCACGGTCAGCGTGCTGGTTGGCCGACGCATCCGCGAGCTGACCGTGGTGGAGCGTGACCGCGAGGCCGAACTGGTTTCTTTGCTGACCCGGGCCGTGTCTGCCTTCAAGATGGTCTGTACGTTCGGCCTGGGCCCCAGGACGGTGCAGGCCCATGACCGCAGCCTGCGCGAGGTGCTGGATTCGACCTACCAGCGCTTCAGGGTGGTGAGGACCCTGCAGGGTGCGAGCGACCTGACGATGGTGATCTCGGATGTCTGCTCGATCTTCGTCGGCGCACTGTTCGTGTTCCGCCAACAGATGACACTGGGTTCGTTCATCGCCTTCATGAACGCCTTCTGGCGCTCAGCCACGACGCTCATCGGCATCTTCAAGAACATTGCCGAGATGCACAGCCACGGTGTGGTGGTGGTGCGGGTGGCGGAGTTCATGACCGCGCCGGCAGCCGCGGCATCGGCCACGCACATCGAGGGTGGTCTGCTGGCGACGTCGATCGGCTACGGGTACGGCGCCACTCCCGTGTTTTCGGATTTCACCCTGGCCCTTTCACCCGGTGAACGTGCACTGGTGATTGGCGACAATGGCAGCGGCAAGACGACCCTGGCCAACGTCCTGGCCGGGTACTTCCAGCCCGTCGCCGGCCAGCTGCTGCGACCGGCGCGTATCCGCGCCATCACGCTTCCTCTGCAGTTCCCTCCGCTGAAGGTGCGCGACCTCGGCGCCGATCCGGTGCTGCTGGCGCGACTGGGGATGGACGGCGACGGGATCGCCGACAGCCTGCCGGAAACCCTGTCGGCAGGGCAGCAGCAGAAGATCGCCCTGGCGATGGTGCTGGGCGAGGACGCCGACCTCTACATTCTTGATGAGCCGGTCGCCAACCTCGATACGGCCAGCCGCGAGATTGCGATGGACGCGATCTTCGCACGCAGCCATGGCCGCATGCTGGTGATGATCATGCACGGCGCCGAGGCCTACCGCGCCCGATTCGATCACGTACACGAACTTGGCAGGTCCATGTGGCAACCGGCACGGGTCACGCCCGTGCACGTCCGGGGAGAGGCATGACATGAAGTCGATACAGGGTGCAGAAAAGGGTGCGGGCATGCGCAGGCTGGTCTACTGCGCGCAGGTGGCGCTGCACAATACACTGCGGAGCAAGGCCATCACCGCCCTGATGGTGCTGGCCATCGCGGTGGGAATTGGAGCCAGCATGACCACCTTGACCGTGGTCTACCTGCTGTCCGGCGATCCCTTGCCCGGGCGCAGCGGTGACCTCTACTACCCCCAGCTGGATGCCAATCCGAACTCGAAGGGCCGCGAGCCGTACGACGTGCTGGACTATCGCTCGGCCTTCGACCTGTGGTCGTCCGGGCGCGCGGACCAGCAGACACTGGTGGTTGCCAATCCGGTCAAGCTGCGGCCCGATCAGGGCAGCGCGCCACCGGTCATCCGCTCATCGATCTCCACCACCACCGACTTCGCGACGATGTTCGCGGTGCCGCTGGCGCATGGACGCTGGTGGTCGCGCGAGGAGGATGACGCGCGCGCACGTGTGGTGGTGATCTCGTCGGAGCTCAACGAGCAGATGTTCGGTGGGGGCGACAGTGTGGGGCAGACACTGCGGGTCAAGGACACCGCGATGCGCATCGTGGGCGTGCTCGCGCCCTGGCGACCCTCGCCGCTGTTCTACAAGGTGCGGGGCGGCCGCTTCAGCGGCGGCAACACGTCGGGCTTCTTCGCCTCGGCCGATGATCTGTTCATGCCGCTGACATCCAGCCTGGAGATCAATGACGGCGACTTCGTGCCGTTCACCTGCTGGTCCACGCCGGAGGAGCGCGGCCGGCTGCAGACCGCGCCGTGTGTCTGGGTACACCTGTGGGTCAAGCTGGACAGCGCCGCCAAGGTGGCCGCCTATCAGCGGTTCCTGCAGAACTATGCCGCTGAGCAGAAGGCCCTGGGCCGGATCAGCCACGCCGACAACACGCGGCTGCGCTCATTGATGCAGTGGCTCGACTTCAACCAGGTGGTACCCAGCGACGTGAAGCTGCAGGCCATCCTGGCCTTCGCCTTCCTCGGGATCTGCATTGCCAATGTGGTCGGTCTGCTGCTGGCGAAGTTCCTGCGCTACAGCGGCGAGATCGGCTTGCGTCGCGCACTGGGCGCAAGCCGCGCGGCGATCTTCCTGCAGTGCGTGGTCGAGGCCGCGCTGGTAGGGGCACTGGGTGGCACGCTGGGCCTGTTGCTGACCTGGCTCGGCCTGAGCGCGGTGCGCAGCCAGCCGGTGGCCTATGCGGACCTGGCGCGGCTTGATACCACCATGCTGCTGTTCACCCTGGCGCTGTCGGTGCTGGCCAGCCTGCTGGCGAGCCTGATTCCCGCGATCCGTGCCAGTGCGGTCCAGCCCATCGCCCAACTGAAGCTTCTGTAGAGGAACCACCATGCAGATCGGCATCGTACTTTCGGCCCTGCGCCGGCACCGCCTGGCGACCTTCCTCATCGCGATGGAGATCGCATTGGCCTGCGCCGTGCTGTGCAACGCGATCTTCCTGATGATCGAGCGGAACGCTGCAATGCAGCTGGTCAGTGGCCTGGACGAGTCACGGCTGGGGGTGATCCAGCTCGACGGCATCGATGCCGAGCGCGCCAACGATGTCAACGCGCGGGTCGTTGGTGCATTGCGGGGGCTGAGCGGCGTGACGGCGGCCGGGCTGGTCAGTGCCATGCCGTTCGGCAGCCCGGGCATACGCGCCGGCGTCAACCTGGACGAGGACCAGCAGGTGCCCGGCGGTGTTCTGGATTTCTACCTGGCCGATGCCGTGGCCCTGGACGCGCTGCAGTTGCACCTGGTGGGGGGGCGCATGCCCGGTGCGGACGAGTTCGCACCGACCGATGAACTGGTGCCGGCCAATCCCCCGGCGCTGGTCACCCAGGAGCTGGCCCAACGCTACTGGCCCGGCGAAAACGCCGTGGGCAAGAGCCTGTGGGCGATGGACACCCGGCTGCGGGTGATCGGCGTGGTCGAGCACATGGCCGTATCCCGCCCCGGCCGCGGTGAAGCCAAGGGCTCGGACTGGTCGGTGATCGTGCCCGCATCGCAGGGGCCGCGCCTGACCGGCCGCTATCTGGTGCGCGCCGAGGCCGGCGACATGAACCGCGTAATGCGCGATGCGCAGCAGGCAATCCGCCGTGTCGCGCCGGACGTGGTGTTCGATGTCGAGGGCAGCCGGCGGATCTCCGAACTGCGCGAGCGGCATTTCGAAGGTGACCGGGTCATGATGGGGCTGCTGGGCGGTGTCATCATCGCACTGCTGGCTGCCACTGCCCTGGGCATTGTCGGACTGGCCAGTTACTGGGTGGAGCAACGTCGCAAGCAGATCGGCATCCGCCGCGCGCTGGGGGCCACGCGCACCGATGTGATGCGCTATTTCCAGATCGAGAACCTGCTGATTGTCTCCATCGGCATCGCGGCCGGGGCTCTGCTGGCCTACGCGATGAACCTGACCCTGATGCGCTTCTACGAACTGCCGCGCCTGCCACTGCTGTACCTGCCGGTGAGTGCGGTGATCCTGCTGCTGCTGGGCCAGGCGGCGGTACTGCTGCCGGCGCTGCGTGCCGCGGCCATCGCGCCGGTGTCGGCCATCCGTTCGTTGTGAGTCCCGCAGCTGCCTTGGCCGGTCGCTGCTTCCATCTGCAAGCGAGAATTCCCATGCTCAGGATGCAAGGCGTCAGCAAAGTGTTCCAGGTGGGTGAAGTCATGACCCATGCATTGCGCTCCATCGACCTGTCGGTGCAGGAGGGCGATTTCCTCTCGATTACCGGCCCTTCCGGCTCCGGCAAGTCCACACTGCTGAACATCCTCGGTCTGCTCGAGGGCTTTTCCGGCGGCCACTACGCGATCGGTGGCGTGGATGTTGGCGGCATGCGCGACGCGGCGCTCAGCGCGCTGCGCAACGAGAAGATCGGCTTCGTGTTCCAGGCGTTCAACCTGATTCCGGATCTGACCATCCAGGCCAATGTGGAGGTGCCCCTGCGCTACCGTGGCATGGCGGCAGCCGAATGCAGGCAGCGTGTGGTCTCGGCACTGGCCCAGGTCGGACTGGGCAGCCGCATGTCGCACTATCCCGGCGAACTGTCGGGCGGGCAGCAGCAGCGCGTGGCGATCGCCCGCGCCATCGCGGGCACGCCGGCCCTGCTGCTGGCTGACGAGCCGACCGGAAACCTGGACTCGCAGATGTCGCAGGGGGTCATGGAGATTCTGCGTGAGCTCAACCAGGGCGGCATGACCATCATCATGGTGACGCATGACAAGGAGCTGGCGGCGTGCGCGGGTCGCAGCGTCCACATCGTGGATGGGCAGATCGTCGAGGTCACAGCGCAGGCCATGCAGGCGCTGTGCGCCTGAGCTGAAAGAGCGTCACCCGCAAGCAGAAGGGGCGGCCGATCGGCCGCCCCTCCTGTTTTCATCGCATTGCAGGCACAGATCAGAAACGCACGGACCAGCGTGCATTCGCACCATGGTCACGGCTCTCGCTGCCGAACTGGCCGCTGTAGCCCAGCTCCAGCTGCTGGCGCGAGGTGAGCCACGCCGACAGGCCCAGTTCGGCCACCACCGCGTTGTCGGCGATCGGCGCGCCGTTGACCGCGAACGTGGAGCTGCCATTGGCAAACGCAAGGTTGGCGACCTGGCTGCGATCCCCCGAGGCACGACGATAGCCGACGCCCCCGCGCAGGTGCAGCCAGCTGTCCTGCTGGAACGAAGCCTTCAGCCCCTTGTCGAAGCGCACGCCGGCGGTGGCGATCGTGGTTCCGGTGTCGTCCATCTTGCCCTGCAGCGCCGCTGCTCCACCGCGTTCGCTGATGCGCTTGAGGTCCACTTCCACGCGCGCCACCTGCAGGTACGGCTCCAGCCCGGCTTCGGGGCCACCGAAGCGATAACCAGCTTCGATGAAGGCTTGGCGGGTGCGGGCGTCGTAACGCGCGCTCAGGCTGTCACTGAAACCTGCGAAGGCGACTTCACGCGTGCTCTTCACCTCGTGCTTGCTCCACGCCACACCACCGCGCAGGCCGAAGCCGCCCCAGGTGTGGCTGGCATAGGCACCGAAGTGCGTGTTGTCGATCTTCGACTTGGCGCGGCGGTCCTGCTGCTTGACGTCGGTACGGCCGGTACCGGCCAGCACGCCGACCTGCCAGCCGGAGAACTCGCGGTCGATGCCGACCAGCAGGCCGTTGCTGTTGGCCTCGGTGCGGGCGGTGTTGAAGTCACCGTCCAGCCTGCTGTTGCCACCGATGGCCTGCACCCATGCGCCCGTCGCATCACCCACGTCGCTGCCGGGTGCGGCGGCGCCGGCACGGCGTGACAACGCGGCATCGCGCACGTAGCGGCTGCCCTCGACCAGGGCGATGGCCGTGGCCGGATGCAGCTCGCCGCTGAGGCCATCGAGCACGCCACCGACCTGCTGCGGGAACAGCTGGGTCAGCGGCTTGGGCAGGCCCTGGGCGATCGGCAGCAGGTCGGCGGCGGCCGCCACCGCACGCTGGTTGGGCGTGTTGGCAGCCGTGGCCAGCGAAGCGCCACGGGCAACGTCGATGCGCGTGCCATTGGCACCGTAGGCCAGGCTGAACTGCAGGAAGGGCGAGAACGCACTGAAGTCGGTCTTGGCGAACTGGCCGCTGATGCCACCGTCGGCACGCAGGACGTTGAACTGTTCGCCGAGGTAATACACGCCCGGTTCCGGCAGGGCGACCAGGGTGCCGCCGAGGGTGGCGGTGCCGGTCACGTGCAGCTGGTCACTGCGACTACCCGGTGCCAGCTCCGCCGCATACACGCCGGTGGCGCCCTGCACGTAGTTGCCGTTGATGGTCAGCGTGCCGATCGAGTTGCCCGGCGCGATGATGCCGTCCACGCGGGTGTTGCCGAGCGTGCCGACGCCCTTCAGCAGGCCATTGGCGCCGACGGTGGTGGTGCCACCGGCCTGCGTGCCGTTGAAGGACACCACGCCGCCGTTGACTACCAGGTTGCTGTTATCCAGCACGCCGCTGGTGCTGACCGTGCTGACGCCACCGGTGGTGGTCAGGGCGGTGGAGACCAGCCTGCCGTTGAGCAGCAGCCGGCCACCCTGGACCTCGACCGCCGAGGTGAGCGTGTTGGCGCCGTTCAACTCCAGCATGCCGTCCTGCACCACGGCGCCGTTGAAGCTGTTGTTGCCGCTCAGGCGCAGCCAACCGATACCGGATTTGGTCAGCTTGCCGGGGCCGCCGATGTCGTTGGTCCAGTTGTCCCACGCATCGCCTTCCCAGACCTTCAGGCCGCCGGCCCTCTGATTCATCACCACGTTGGTGTCCACGCGCAGCGAGCCATAGCCCTCGATGGCCTTGCGCAGGTCGACCATGCCCCAGCCGTAGATTGCATCGATGCCTGGCGCGCCGAGATCGCGTGCGGTGGTCAGCAGCACGTCGCGGACCTGGGCGTTGTCCAGGTACGGGAAGCGCTCCATCAGCAGGCCGAGGGCGCCGGTGATATGGGGGGCGGCCATCGACGTGCCGGTCTTGGTGCCGTAGACGTAGTTGGTGTTCTCGCTGTCGATGATCAGCCGCACGTAGGCGGAGGTGTTCTCGATGCGGCCCTGGATATCGCCGGAGACGATGGTGCTGACGATATCGGTACCTGGGGCCGAGATGCACCAGTTGGCGGCAACCCCGCAGATGCTGGAACTGCCATCGATCACGTAGTCGGTTTCACCTGCGGCGGCGTCGGGCCGGCGGACATTGGCGACCGCCAGCCAGTACGGTTCCAGTTCGGGCTTCCAGCGCGGCATCGAGGCGGTGATGCCGGCAACCGCACCGCTGCCGTTGCCAGCCGACCACACCTGGATGAGAGTGGAGCCCGGGGCATCGCCGTTGTTGGCGTAGATGCTGCCGTACACGCCGTAGTCGGCACCAATGCTGGCGTACTGCTGGTCCAGCGCGGCGGCGGTCATGTTGCGCGTGGAAATGCCCCAGCTGTGATTGATGGCGCGTACACCCTGCGCCTGGATCTGCGCATACATGTCCAGCGTGGCGGCATCATCCGGATCGGTGCGGTACACCGCGCGCGGACGATAGAACCTGTCTGGGTCCAGGCGCCACTCGTAGTAGGTGTCACCGAACACGCGGGCGGCAGTGAGATCCGCACCAAAGGCCACGCCATGCATGCCGGTGCCATTGCGGTTGGCGCCGATGGTGCCAAGCACATGCGTGCCGTGGTCGGCGTAGCTGAAGCCGTAGGGCTGGCCGGCGGCGATCAGGCGTGCCGCCAGTGAGGCCGGAACGCCGGCGCCCAGTCCGTAGTAGTTGTAGCCGGGCTGTTCGCCGCGGGTCTGCCCGCAGGCGCCGGCCCCTGCGACCACGCCCGGCGTCGCACAGTCGGCACCGATGGTGATGCTGGAGGTATTGCGTCCTGCAAACTCCGGATGCGCCAGTGCGGAGCCCGAGTCGAACAGCGCCAGGCGTACGCCCTTGCCAGTCAGGCCGCGCGCATAGGCGTAGTCCGCGCCCATCGCGCCCAGGCCCCAATCGGCGTTGAATTCATCGCTGCGCCAGCTGGCCGGATCGCCGGGGTTGCCAAGAACGGCGGTGCTGCTGGCGGCGGCTGCAGTGGCCGTGGTTGCAGGTGCGGTGCTGGCAGCGGGCTGCGCCCACGCGGCCTGCAGCTGGCGCTGCTGCTGCCAGGCCTCGAGTGATTCGCTGGCCATGGCTGGCAGTGCGGTGGCCAGCAGCAGCGAGCTGGCGACGGCAAGCGCCAGCGGGCGATGCGACAGGGAGCGGGACGAACGGCCGTACAGCGGGTGATTCATCGGACAACTTCCTTGGTTGACGGACAACAAGGCCGTTAACGCCAAGGCATGGCGATATCCCCCAGTAATGTGAAGGGAATTTTATGAACGTGTTAATGTTTTGTGATCGGTGCATGGTGCGGCTCCAGCGGGCAGGGCACCGTGACCCTTCCTTCCGAGGCTTCGGAACCGCCCATGCGTACCGCATTCCGTAAACCACCGTTGGCGATATTGGGCGGTGCCGATCCTGGCAGCGACGCGTTCGAGCGCGCAGCTGGTGGCCAGGTGCCCAGCGTCATCCCGGAAGGCAGCATGCCGCCGGCCGACTGGCCGGCCACGGTGGTGGTGCCCTGTGGCATGGGGGATGCGCGCAACCTGATCATGGCCCTTGCCGGTGATGCCTGCATCGTCAGCGGTGGGCGCGCCTGCACGATCTCGGAGGTTTGGCTGCACAAGCGGCCGCTGCTGCCGCTTGCAGGGGCAGGTGGCAGGTCCGACGCGCTGCCGGACACCCCGCCGGACGAGCGCGGCAATTCGCCGATCCTGCCGTGGCGCAACAGTAATGAGCTGGCCGGGCGACTGCGTGTCCTGGGAATGCTGCAACACTGAGTCCAGCCGCATCCGCCTTCACCCAACGTCCCGTGTGCAGCGCTAAGGTGGCCCGGCCTGGGCTCACCAGGCTTATCAAGGAGTGATGTCGATGCGTGCTTTCAGGAAAGTGATCGCCGGTGCTGTGTTCGCGTTGGCCTGCAGCGGCTCGGTGGCCGTGGCCGGACCGGTCCAGCCCTGCGATTTTCCCTGCTGGAAGGCCTACCAGGCGTGTGTAGCCGGTGGGGGTGATGCCATGGAATGCCAGTACGAATACGATCGATGCGTCATGGAGCGCTGCGGCGCGGTGTAAGCCCAGCCATGATCGGCTGATGACGGGCCCCGTCCATGACGGGGCTCTTCTGTTTGTGCGCAGGGTCGGGCACTCTCGGCGCATTCTTCCTGGTGGAGTGGAACATGGCCGTCATGCGTGTCGTCGCCAACATCGCCACGTCTGATCCCGCCCGCGCCGCTGCATTCTATGGCGAGCTGCTCGGCATGCCGGTGGTGATGGACCATGGCTGGATCGTCACCCATGGCGGGCAGGGC
Source organism: Stenotrophomonas muris (assembly GCF_052751275.1). Classification (NCBI taxonomy): domain Bacteria; kingdom Pseudomonadati; phylum Pseudomonadota; class Gammaproteobacteria; order Lysobacterales; family Lysobacteraceae; genus Stenotrophomonas; species Stenotrophomonas muris. The sequence goes on from NZ_CP199879.1 coordinate 4,320,024, forward strand.
AGTGCGCTGGCGCAGGTCAGCTTCGCCAGCGAAGGGGGTTCCGGCGCACCGGTGCCGGACCTGTCTATCGAAGTGGACAACCTGCAGGAGGTGCTGGAACGCATGCACGCGGCTGGCATCGCGCTGGACTATGGCCCGGCCGACGAGCCCTGGGGCGTGCGGCGCTTCTTCGTCCGCGACCCGTTCGGCCGGCTGTTGAACATCCTCGCCCACGCCTGAGCGACGGCGGGCGCTTCAGCGACGGGTGCCGCCACGCTTCGGCGCCGGCGACACGCCGACCATGCGCAGGCAATCGGCCACCACCGCCGCAATGAAGGTGTCGGCGTCCTGCGTGGGCGCAGCGATCAGGTCATCGGTGGCGCCATGTACGCCGGCATAGATCAGCGAGGCCGTGATCTGCGGTGCCGGCAGCTGCCACAGGCCTGCACGGGTGCCCGCCTCGAGGATGTCGAGCAGCTGCTGCTGGATGGCGTTGCGCTCGGCATTGCCGCGCTGGTGGTGGTGATGGTTGGCGTAGACGACGTCGTGCAGTGCGTGCGTGCGCACATAGGTCTCGATGTTGGCGCGGATCCAGGCGCACAGTCGCGCCACGCCATCGTGGGCAGGCTGCTGCTGAACGGCATGGTCGACCTCGGCCATGAACTGCAGCGTGTAGCGCTGCGCCAGCGCCTGCAGGATCTCGGTGCGCGAGGCGAAGTAGGTATAGAACGTGCCCTTGGCCACGTCGGCGGCGGCCACGATGTCACTGATGGTGGTCGCTTCCACGCCCTGTGACAGGAACAGCGCCTGCGCGGCGTCCATCAGCTCTTCCTGGCGGGTTTCAGCGGGTTTGGTGCGGGGCCTGGCGACGGCGGGAATCTGCATGGGGCGGGGTCCGGGTGCGACGGTCGCCATTCTAGCTTCCTCCGGCAATGACTGACCGTCGGTCATTGACTGACGGTCAGTCAGCAAATTACGATGCGCGCACGCTCCCTCCCGGCATCCGCACATGCAACGCTTCCGACGGCCGGCCCTGGTGCTGGCGGCCTACCTGGGCACCTTCCTCGCCTCGCTGGACATCAGCATCGTCAACGTCGCGCTGCCGACGCTGCAGCAGGCACTGCACACCGACATGGCCGGGCTGCAGTGGGTGATCAACGCCTATGCCATCGCCCTGTCCGCAGTGATGCTGTCGGCGGGGCCGCTGGGTGACCGCTATGGCCACCGCCGCATGTGGCTGCTCAGCGTGGCGACCTTCACCGTGGGCTCGCTGCTGTGTGCCTGCGCAGGCAGTCTTTCCGCACTGGTGGCGGGGCGGGCGGTGCAGGGGGTGGCCGGCGCCCTGCTGATCCCGAGTGCGATGCCGATCCTCAGCCATGCATTCCCTGATCCGCGCCAGCGTGCACGCGCGATCGGGGGCTGGTCGGCGTTCAGCGCGCTGGCGCTGGTGCTGGGGCCGCTGCTGGGAGGCGAACTGGTGCAGCGCGCAGGTTGGCCCAGCATCTTCCTGATCAACCTGCCGCTGGGCCTGCTTGCACTCGCGCTGGGGGCCTGGGGCATTCCTGAGCGACGGCATCCGCAGCACGCCGCGCTGGACCCGGCCGGGCAGCTGTTCAGCATCGTCGCGCTGGGTGCACTCAGTTACGGCCTGATCGCGATCAGCGAGCACGGCCTGCTGGCACCTTCGACCCTGCTGGCGCTCGGCATCGCAGCATCCGGCCTGGCGCTGTTTGCGTGGGTCGAGCGCCGCGTGGCGCGGCCGCTGCTGCCGCTGGACCTGTTGGCGAAGCCGGGTTTCGGCATGCTCAACCTGGCCTCGTTCGTGCTTGGATTCACCGCTTATGCGAGCCTGTTCTTCCTGTCGCTGTTCTTCCAGCAGGCGCAGGGACATGGGGCTGCGCAGGCCGGTGCGCAGCTGGTACCGCAGTTCGTGCTGATGGCGGTGGTGTCGCTGCTGTTCGGCCGTCTGGCGGCGTGGTTCGGGCTGCATGCCGCGCTGGTGACGGGCTATGCAATGACAGGCATGGCGCTGTGTGCGATTGCCACGTTCGAGCCGACTACAGCGCACGGCCAGGCCAGCGCACTGCTGATGCTGCTCGGCACTGGCATGGGACTGGCGGTACCTGCGACCGGCATGGCGGTGATGTCATGCGTACCGGCCGAGCGTGCCGGCATTGCGTCGGCCACGATGAACGCGCTGCGCCAGGCGGGCATGAGCCTTGGCATCGCGCTGCTGGGCAGCCTGATGGGCCTGCGCGCGGTATGCCAGTTCACTGCGACCGCGCAGGCGGCAGGGCAGCCCGCAGTGGCCGCACAGGCGCGCACGCTGATCCTGCAGCCGTCGTCACTGCTGCCGGGGACGCAGATACTGGCCTGGTACCGCGGCGCGATGGCCAGCGGTTTCGGCTGGGCGATGGCTGTCGCCGGCGTGCTGGCCCTGTTGGCGGCGCTCGCCCTGTACCGCCAGTGCAGGCGCGCCTGAGCACGCTGCGGTCAGCCCTGCTGGCGTTGCGGCCCTTCCTTCGTCGGCGCGGGTTCGGCCGCGTGCTGCCGCTGTTGCCGTGCATTGGCGTGGCGCGCGTGCCCGCCTTCGCGGCCGATCGCTGCCATGTGCTGGCGATTGCGGCTGATCGCCTCGCCGCCCTTGCGGCCTGCCACGCGTGCCTCGGCCGGGCTGAACTCATGTGCATTGCCGGACGCATGCGCGGCGCGTCCACCCTTTGCGGCGATCGCGCGCTGCTTGTCCCGGTCCATCGAAGCGAAGCCACGATGGGAGGTGCCGTGATGCTGGTCAGCCATGTGAAGGCTCCCGGTGCATGGAAGGGGAGCTCATCCTTGCGTGTGCCCGGCTAAGGCAGTGTCCGCACCGGCGGTGCTGCCCTCACGCCACGCCGCACTGGCTTTCACGGCGCAACTACGCCGCTGCGCGATGAGCGCCGCTTGGCTAGGATGGACCGGCATGGCGGATGACCGCCCAGACAGGAAAGGACGCCGTGAACAGATTCGGATGGCTTGTACTGCTGGCCTGCGCTGCACCGGCCCATGCGGACACTGCGCTGCTGAGCGGCAGTTTCGTTCACTTCGGTTACTCGTCCACCGATGAGCAGCTGCCAGCGGCGCAGCTGCCGCTGTTCCTCGACGAACTGCGGGACCTGGGCAACGACACGCTCATCATCGGCCAGACCCGCGCCACCCGTGCCGGCGTGGGCTGCGCCAGCAGCGCGCAGGATTTCGAATGGATCGCCGGCTTCCCGGCCAAGCTGGGCACGGTGCTGGACGCGGCCGCAGCGCGTGGGATGAAGGTCGTGGTCGGCACCACCTACAGTTCGGGCCAGTGTGCGGCATTCTGGCAGGGCTCGAACGCTGCAGCGGTGGCGCAGGACGCAGCGCAGTCGATGGCGCAGCTGGCCCAGCAGTACGCGATGCATCCGGCATTCGCCGGCTGGTACATCACCGATGAGCCCGCGCAGGTACCGGACGAGCGTGCGTCGTTCTATCGTTCAATCGTTTCCACACTGAAAGCGGCGACGCCGTCCAGGCCGGTGATGGTGGCGCCCTATCTGGCATCCTCCAGCGTCGACCCGGCCAGCGTGGCCAGTGCTGCGCTACGGTTCCGCTCTGCCACGGGGGTCGACGTGCAGATCTGGCAGGACGGCATCGGCGCGGCGTCGCACGCGAAACTGTTCCAGTGGGATCGACCGGGCTATTCCACCGAGCAGTACTACCAGGCGTTGTCGGCGCAGCTGGGCGCCAGCGCTGTGTGGGCCGACATCGAGCTGTTCAACCATGGCAGCCCGCTGTTCCTTGATACCGGTAACGGCCTGTCCGGTGCATACCGGTCGGCGTCGGTGCAGCGCATCAACCAGCAGTTGTGGAGCGCGCGTCCGGCTGGCAAGCGCGTTGCCTGGCTCAACCAGTACCACATGTCCGAAGTGGTCGGCCCCGGCCAGGGCTACGGCGAGGCGCCGCGGATGATGAACACCTATCGCGGGTTGTACGGGTTGGGTGCCTCGTACCTCGTCGATCCGGTGCAGACCACCTATCACTACAGCGTGGCGCCGGCGACCAGCTATCCCGACGGCAGCGGCCATGAGCTGTTCGACCGCCGGGTAGGCGACCCGCGCAATCCGATGGACGCGGGCTGGGTAGGCGTGCACGGCAACGTCAGCATCACCATCGACCTGGGCCAGCGCCGACGGGTGGACTGGATCGGCCTGCATACGATGACCCGCCCGGCCTGGGGCATCGTCACGCCGACTTCGGTGGAGGTGATGTGCGCCGAGCCCGGAACTGCCGCCGTAACCATCGGCACGCTGTCGGCACCCTTCACCCAGTCCGGCGTGATGGGCTCGACCGAAGAGGAGTACGTGCTCGGCAATGCAGCCCCCCTGGCTGCGCAATGCCGCACGCTGGAGCTGCGCGTGGCCAACGGCAGCTGGACCTTCCTCAGCGAGATCGAGATGGCTGCAGAGCAGTAACGCCTCAGCGCCGGCGGGCGTCCTGCAGGCGCTGTGCGAAGGGCCGTTGTTCGAGCGCCACCAGTGCTTTGCGCAGCACCTGCTCCAACGACTGCCCCAGATCGGCATCGAGGCTGCGTGCCGCCACTGCGGTGGCCTGCCATTGCGCCTGCAGCACAGGCATCGCGCGCTGCGCGCGCGGGCTCAACTGCAGGATGCGTTCGCGCCCGTCGTCACCATTGGCAGTGTGCAGCCAACCATCGCGCACCATCGCCGCCACGGTCTGGCTGAGCGCCGAATGGCTGAGCCCGCAGGCCAGCGCGAGGTCCTTGATCCGGCAGGGGCCCTGCGCCATCAGCGTGCGCAGCACCGGCGTGTAGCGCGGCCGGTAGTCCAGTTGCAGGTGCCGGTAGGCCTGCTCGACGGCCGGGTCCAGCTGGTCCAGCAGTGCGCGCAGCAGGGTACCCAGCGTGGCGTGTTGGAGATCCATGAGCGGGATGATATATAAGCGCTTATATATCCTCAATGCGGGGTGGATGATGGCGGTCTCCTGGATGCTCGGCGCGCTGCTGGCGACGGCCTGCCCGGCGCAGGATGCGGTGCTGCAGGCGGCCGCCAGCGCCGTGCAGGCGCAGTACCTGGACGAGGCGGAGGCCGCCCGCATCGCCGATGCCCTGCGCAGCTGGTCGGCGCAGCAGCGGTATGCGGACAGCTGTTCGGATCCTGCTGCGTTCAGCGCACGCCTGAACCAGGACCTGGACATGTTCGATGGCCACTTCCACGTTGAGCGCGTGGACGCAGCTGCCGGCCAGGACGACTGGTTGATGGCCTGGCGTGCCGATGCCCGCAGCAATGGTGCCGGTGTGCGCGAGGTGCGGGTGCTGGAAGGCAACATTGGCTACCTGCGGTTGAGTACTTTTTACCCGCTGGATCTGGCGCGGCCGAAGTTCGCTGCGGCCTTCACGCTGCTGGCCGACACCGATGGCCTGGTGCTGGATCTGCGCCAGAACGGGGGAGGCGACGATGCAAGTGCCGACCTGCTGGTGCGCACGCTGCTGGACGCGAAGATCGGCGCGGTGCAGCAGCTGGACCAGCGTGGCCGGCGCACGCCGGTACCGCTGCCGCCTGCCAGCCTGCCTGTGTACCTGAAGCCGCTGGTGGTGCTGATCGACCGGCGTACCGGTTCGGCGGCCGAGTTCGTCGCCTATTCGCTGCAGGCCCTGGGCCGCGCGCGCATTGTCGGCACGCGCAGTGGCGGTGCCGCGCATATGTTTGGTGATCCTGTGCTGCTGCCCGATGGCTATCAGATCAGCATTCCCGACCGGCAACCGATCAATCTGCGCACCGGCGGCAACTGGGAAGGCACCGGCGTGAGGCCTGATGTGGCCGGCGGCGACGATCCGCTGTTCATCGCGCGGCAACTGCTGGCGCCTGCGAAGTCGTCAAGATGAACGCACGATTGCATGGCTGTCCTATCGCAGATGCGCGAATGCATGCCTAGAATCGAAGCATCCCGGTAGTTCCCGGGCGCTTCGAGTGAATGGACTCAATGAAGATTCTGTTGACCGGCAGTTCCGGGCGCATCGGGCGCGCGATCTTCGGTGCGTTGGCGGCCGCCCACGAAGTGGTGGGGCTGGACCGCAGCCCGTTCGCCACCACGCGCATCATTGCCGATGTCACCGATCGCCAGGCGGTCACGCGTGCGGTGCAGGGCGTGGACGCGGTCATCCATACCGCGGCCCTGCATGCTCCGCATGTCGGCCTGGTGCCGGACGCGGTATTCCAGCAGATCAACGTGGAGGCAACCGCGCACCTGCTGCAGGCCGCACGCGAAGCCGGCGCACGGCGTTTCGTGCTGACCAGCACCACCGCGCTGTACGGCCATGCCGTGGTAGCCGGTGGCTGCCGTTGGATCGATGAAGACACCGAGCCGCTGCCGCGCACGATCTACCACCGCACCAAGTTGCAGGCCGAGACCCTGGCTGAAGCTGCCGCCACGCCGGGCTTCAGCGTTCGCGTGCTGCGCATGGGCCGGTGCTTCCCGGAACCGCCCGAGCGCATGGCGATGTTCCGCCTGCATCGCGGCATCGACGCCCGCGATGTGGCCAGCGCACACGCTGCACTGCTGCTCGACGAAGGCGCCCGATTCGCCCGCTATCTCGCCTGCGCACCGACGCCGTTCCGGCGCGAGGACTGCCTGGAACTGGCCACCCACCCGCGCAGCGTGCTGGCCCGTCGCGCGCCGCAGCTGCTGGCCGAGTTCGAACGCCGTGGCTGGCCGCTGCCATTGAGCATCGACCGTGTCTACGACAGTGCCCGCCTGCGCAGTGAGCTGGGCTGGCAACCGTGCTTCGGGCCGGACGACGTGCTGCAGCAGTATGCCGTCGGCAGCATCGAGGTACTGCCGCGCGCGCAGTGGATCAAGGACCGCGTGGCCGAGTGAGGCCATCGCGACGGACGGGTGGCTGACCCGACCCTGAGCAGATTCAGGAATGTGCAGGCCGGTCGCCTCAACCTCGTTGGCGGGCGGCCGCTAACCCGGTGCGCTTCCAGCGCCGGGCCCGCCCGGCGGCCGGTGGCCTGCGCGACGGATCGCGCGCCTGCGCGGTGCCTTCGTGGTGCCGGTCGTCCTGAACTGCCTTGCGGACCCTCCCATGCCTTCTTCCCGTTCCGCCGCTGCCCGCCGCCCGGGCAGCATCGCCCACAAGCTGATGCTGGGCACCGCCGCGATCGCGCTGCTGTGCTTCGGCCTGACCGCGTTCCTGATCTACCGACAGGCCAGCGCCAGCCTTATCAGCGCCTCGCGCCAGACCATGACCAGCGAGGCGACCGCTGAGGCGCGCCAGGTGGCGGCCGATCTGGGCACCGCCTTTGCCAGCAACGATGCCATGGTTGAAGGCGTGCTGGCCCAGCGCGCCCGTGGTGACGTGCCCGACCGCGCCAGCCTGGCGGCGGTGCTGGGCGAGCAGCTGCGCGCCCATCCCGAATGGCTGGGCAAGAGCACCATGTGGGAGCCCGATGCCTTCGACGGCAAGGATGCCGAGTTCGTCAACACCGAGGCGCACGATGCCACCGGCCGCTACATGAGCTACTGGGCCTGGCAGGAGGGCAAGCCGCAGCAGTCGGTGATGACCGATTACACCGAGACCGCCAGCGGTTCCGGTGACTGGTACATGGTGCCCAGCCGCGACAAGCTGCCGAAAGTGAGCGAACCGTATGCCTATGACATCGCCGGGCAGCAGGTGCTGATGAGTACGCTGAGCACGCCGATCATCGAGAACGACAGGTTCCTCGGTGTGTTCACCGTCGACTTCTCGCTGGCAGCGTTGCAGAAGCACCTGGCCACGCTGCAGCCGATGGGGGCCGGCCGCGTCGAACTGCTGTCGCCGAAGGGCGTGGTGCTGGCCTCGGCCAATGCCGCCGAAATCGGCAAGCCTCGCAACGACGCACTGACCCGCAGCATGCTGGCCGAGATCGCCGCCGACCGCCCCTTCGAGGCCTTCAGCCCCGATGCGGCCGGCAACGTGCGCGTGTATGTGCCGCTGCGCGTGGGCGATGCCCCGCAGCGCTTCGCGCTGGGCGTGGTGATGCCGCATGCGGTGATCGTGGCCGAAGCGCGCCAGCTGCTGTGGCTGACCCTGCTGGTCGGCGTGATCGCCGCGCTGACCCTCAGCGCCGGTGTCTACATACTGCTGCGCCGCCTGGCGATCCGCCCGCTGGCCGAAGCGGTGCGCGTGGCCGGTGACGTCGCCGCCGGCAAGCTGGACAGCATCCTGCCTGCGCGCAGCAACGACGAAGTGGGGCGCCTGCTGGACGCGATGCAGGGCATGCGCGGCCAGCTGCAGGCGGTGATGGCTGCGCAGGCCGAAATGGCGCGCCGCCACGATGCCGGTGAACTCAGCTACCGCATGGATGCCGCGGCGTTCCCGGGCGAGTACGGCCGCATGGTGGCCGACAGCAACCAGCTGGTGGCCTCCAGCAACGCGATCACCCATCGCCTGGTTGAAGTGATGCAGCGCTATGCCGTCGGCGACCTCAGCGTGGACATGGAAGCACTGCCGGGCGAGAAGGCGGTGTTCACCGCTGCGATGGCGACCACCAAGCGCAACCTGGCCGCGATCAACGAGCAGATCCAGCAGCTTGCCGCTGCGGCCGCCGCCGGTGACTTCGCCGTGCGCGGTGATGCACTGCGCTTCGACCACGATTTCCGCCGCATGGTGGAGACCCTCAACACCATGATGGAAGTCAGCGACCACAACCTGGCCGCACTGTCGACGCTGCTGCGCGCGATCGCCGGCGGTGACCTCAGTACCCGCATGCAGGGTGACTTCCATGGGGTATTTGCGGTGATGCGCGACGATGCCAACAGCACCGTGCAGCACCTGACCCAGATCGTCGGCCAGATCCAGCAGTCGGCAGCCAGCATCCGCCTGGCCGCCGGTGAGATCGCTGCCGGCAACAGCGACCTGTCGCGCCGTACCGAACAGCAGGCTGCCAACCTGGAAGAAACCGCCGCGTCGATGGAAGAACTGACCTCCACCGTGCGCCAGAACGCCGACCACGCGCTGCAGGCCAACGCGCTGGCCGGTTCCGCGGCGGGCGTGGCCAGCGAAGGCGGCCAGGTGGTCAGCCAGGTGGTGCACACCATGGAGCAGATCGAGGCGTCTTCGCAGCGCATCGCCGAGATCATCTCGGTGATCGATGGCATTGCGTTCCAGACCAACATCCTGGCGTTGAACGCGGCAGTGGAAGCGGCGCGCGCCGGTGAGCAGGGCCGTGGCTTCGCCGTGGTTGCCAGTGAAGTGCGCGCGTTGGCGCAGCGTTCGGCGGGTGCTGCGAAGGAGATCAAGGAGCTGATCGACGCCTCGGTGGCCCAGGTCGGTGCCGGTGCGCAGCTGGTGCACGGCGCGGGGCGCACCATGCAGGACATCGTCGGTCAGGTCGGTCGGGTCAACGAGATCATGGCCGAGATCTCGGCCGCGTCGCGCGAACAATCGGCCGGCATCGAGCAGGTCAACCAGACTGTGGTGCAGATGGACGAAACCACCCAGCAGAACGCCGCGCTGGTGGAGGAAGCCAGTGCCGCCGCGCGCGCGATGGAGGAGCAGGCCGAGCAGCTGGCAGTGGCGGTGTCGCGCTTCCGCCTGCAGGCCGAGCCGGCGGCCGTGGCACGCCGCGCGGCCTGATCGCGCAAATGAAGACGCCCGGCGGGGGCCGGGCGTCGGTTGCGTCCTTGCCGCGCATCCCTGCGCCGGTCTGATGGCTTAGAACATTCCTTCAAACGGGTTCCAGCTGGCGCGACCTTCCACCTTCTCCAGGTAGTAGCTGTAGTTGGTGCTGGAGGCGACCAGCAGATTCATCGCGATGAACAGCATGCGCCCGACGACGTCGGGAAGGAACATGCTGACGATGGCCAGCGCGATGTTGATGCCGATGACCACCAGCGCCTTGCGCCACATGCCCAGGATCAACAGGTAGATCGCACCGAAGAACAACGCGAAGAAGTTCAGGTTGATCTTCAGGCGGTCACCGAACGACAGCGCCTTCCAGGCCTGCTTGAAACCGGGATTCTTGGGCGCGCCATGCTGGCGGAAGAAGTTGAAGCGGAACTGCCACTTCGGGCTGAACTGAGACAGGTCAGTGGTATTCATTTGGGGGAAACATCCCTGTGAGAAAACGTTTTCATGATAAGGCAAGTCCTATTCAGGATCCAAGGGCTGCCGTCAAAAATGTGACGCGTGCCGTGTTCCACGTGCTGCGGCCGGGTGCCGCACCGTCACCCGCCCGCCTTGTTTTTAGGATAGGGTGCGCAGTTCCGCTGCCGCCCCGGTTGGACCCGTGCGGCGGCGGGATGTCCATGGAGGTTGCATGACCACACCTGCTACACCGGAAAACGCACCGGGACCGGTGCTCCTGCCGACACCTGAAGTGGTGCAGGCACAACAACTGCTCGCACGCCAGCAACTGGCGGTGGCGATGGACCGTGCGCGCACGGCCGCCACGCGGGACGCGGCACCGGCCGCGCTGGAAAGCGAGTAACCCGCAATACCGTCGATCGCGCTGGCATGTCGCCAGCGCGATCACGGCGCGTGCCGCCGGTCAGAAGCGCGCGGTCATGCTGAGGAAGTAGCTGCGCCCGGCGACGAAGTAGTCGGTGGAGCCTTCCGCATACAGCTTCTTGTCGGCCAGGTTGCTGACGCCACCGCGCAGGGTCAGCACCTCGTTGAGGTTCCATGCCACGGTCAGGTCATACAGGGTGTAGGCCTTGAGGAAGGTCGTGGCGGTGCCGGTCTGCCTGCCGGTGTACTGCGCCGACAGGCTGCCGGAGAACACCGTATTCGGCGACCAGTCCAGCGACGAGTAGCCGGAGAATTCCGGCGTATCGATCAGGTTGCGGCCGGTGGTCAGGTTCCTGGCTTCCTTCATCCAGGTCGCCGAGGTGCGCCAGCGCCACTGCTCGCCGAAGCGGACGTTGAAGTTGCCTTCCATGCCGCTGGTGCGCGCGCGCTGCACGTTGCTCATGCGCGTCCACCAGATGCCGTTGAAGCGGCCCAGCGGTGCGTATTCGATCTTGTTCCGGAAGTCGGTGTGGAAGTAGGTCACGCCAACATCGATCAGGTCATTGTCGAAGCTGATGCCGATCTCGCGGTTGGTGCTGGTTTCCGGATCCAGGTCCGGGTTGCCGGCCATGTAGCACCCGCCGCGGGTATACCCCAGCGGGATCAGCGAGGTGCAGCCACGGCCGCCGGACTGGGTGGCAGCGGTGGCCGAATTCTCGGTCAGGCTGGGCGCACGGAACCCCTTGGAGACGCCACCGCGGATGGTCCACTGTTCGGCCGGATGCCAGACCAGGTACGCACGCGGGCTGACGTGGCCGCCGAACTTCTCATGGTGGTCCAGGCGCGCGCCCACGGTCAGGGCCAGGGTGCGGTGCAGCTTCAGTTCGTCTTCGACAAACAGCGCCCAGGTATCCACTTCCAGGCTGGAGCCGCTGACGGCGTTGCCGGCGTAGTCGATCGGCGCGCGGCCGATGGTATCGGTGTTGGTCAGTTCCTGGCGCTTCCACTGCCCACCCACGGCAAACTGGTGTTCAACGCCCAGGGTGAACGGCGTGGTCAGGCTGCCTTCGATGATCGTGTCGGTGGCCTCTGAGCGGCCGGTGGCGCCGATGTCGTTCTTGTATTCGGTCCAGTACGCGCTGAGCCTGGAGGTGCCGAAGCTCCACGTGCCATCGTGGTTGAGCGCCAGCGAGCTGCGCTTGAGCTCACTGGCTCCCCAGGCGCCTTCGTCCTGCTTTTCCAGCGACGCATCGATGAAGGCCTGCTGCACGCCATGGCCGGCTTCCAGCGACAGTTCCTGTGCGTCGCTCAGCTTCCACTGCAGCAGCGCATCGACAGTGCGGTCCTTCTCGCCGGCGTAGGCATTGCCGTAGACACCGTGGTTGGACTGGTCCGAATCACGGCGCATGCTGTTGGCACCGATGCGCAGGCCGAAGCGTTCGCCCAGCGGGCCGGAGAAGGTCGCGCCGATCTGCTGGGTATCGCCGCGCTTGCCATCACCGGGACGGGTGTAGCTGTGGGTGGCGCTGCCGTTCCATTCGTCGCCGATGCGCCGGGTGATGATGTTGATCACCCCGCCCATGGCGTCGGAGCCGTACAGCGAGGACATCGGCCCACGCACCACTTCGATGCGTTCGATCTGGTCGGGCGAGATCCAGTTCAGGTCCTGGCGGCCGAGGTCGGGGCGGTAGTTGGTCGCGGCCGAGCTGCCCATGCGCTTGCCGTCCACCAGCACCAGCGTGTAGTTGGACGGCATGCCGCGCAGCTTGATCTTGGACTGTTCGCCGACGGCGCTGAGGCCGCCGGTCACGCCCGGCACGCGGCTGAGCAGGGTGGCCAGGTCGGGAACCGGCTGGCGCTCGATGTCCTCACGGCTGATCACGCTGATGCTGGCCGGGGCATCCTTGATCCATTGCTGGCTGCCCGAGGCGGTGACCACCACGGTATCCAGATCCTTGGTGGAGGCATCGGCGCCGGCCTCTGCAGCGGCCAGGCCTGGCAGGGCCAGCAGGCAGGCGGAGGCCAGGGCAGGGGCCAGGCGGGTGCGCGGCAGGCGCGCGGAACGGGAACGGGACGATGGGGACATGGCGGCTTCCATGGGAGGTGGGGTGACCCGGTGGAAGCAGCAGGCGCAGGCAGACAGCAGGCAGCCACCCTTCCGTGGGTCGTCGGTGCGCGCGGTGTGGACCGGCGCAGCTGGGTGGGTCGCGGCCGTGCGGGAAGACGGTGACCTGCCTGGTTAATGAAATGATAACCGTTCGCGTTTGATACGATCCAGTACCCGGGGCGATGCAATGACATCTGGCCATCCCCCGACGTGATCGCCTGCTATTTGCTGAATGGGGATAAATCCCGGCGTAGGCCTTCGCACCCGGCTTACATCCAGCGCCCTAGACTGGGCCGCATTTTCGATTCCGCCCCGTTGGAGATCGTGTGGGTTCCGGTAGTGACAGACATCGACTGTGCGGCCTGAAGCCGACACAGTCTGGACAAGTGCGGGCGCCGGGAAAGCGCGCCGGGAACCTTGGTGCATGCAGCCCGGCCGGGATGGCCGGCCGTGCCGACGGCGCGGAGTAGGCGGCGATGGGGGTGCAGACCATCCATGCGGAAGCAGAAACGCCCCGGCTCGACGCCGGCTGGGCGCTGCTGCCCGCTGAATCGCCGTTGCAGATGCCCGAACAGACCCTGCGCGAAGGTGCACTGAAGGTCCGGCGGCATCGCACGTCGCCGCGCCTGATCGGCCTGCGCCGGCTGTACATCTTCGGTGGCACGCTCGGCATGACCGCCGTGGCCACGCGGATGATGTGGCGGGTGCTGTCGGCCAATGGCATCAGCGTGCTCGAAGCCTGCCTGCTGGTGCTGTTCGTTGGCCTGTTTGCCTGGATCGCGCTGTCTTTCGCCAGCGCCCTGGCCGGCTTCCTGACCGCCGTGTTCGACCGTGGCTATCGCCTCGGCATCGACCCGGACAAGCCGCTGCCGACCGTGCACAGCCGCACCGCGCTGCTGATGCCGACCTACAACGAAGACCCGCGCCGCCTGCTGGCGGGCCTGCAGGCGATCTACGAGTCGGTGGCGGCCACCGGCCAGCTCGGCCGATTCGATTTCTTCGTGCTCAGCGATACCCGTCGCGAGGACATCGCCGCTGCCGAGGAGCGGGTGTTCGGCGAGCTGCGCGAGCGGGTGCCGGACGGGCAGATCCGCCTGTTCTACCGCCGCCGTGGTGACAACAGCGGGCGCAAGGCCGGCAACATCGCCGACTGGGTCCGTCGCTTCGGCGGTGCCTACCCGCAGATGCTGATCCTCGACGCCGACAGCCTGATGACCGGCGACAGCATCGTGCGCCTGGTGGCCGGCATGGAGCACAACGCCGACGTCGGCCTGATCCAGACCCTGCCGTCGGTGATCGGCGGCCGCACCCTGTTCGCACGCATGCAGCAGTTCGGTGGCCGCGTGTACGGGCCGGTGATCGCCCGTGGCGTGGCCTGGTGGCATGGCGCCGAGAGCAACTACTGGGGCCACAACGCCATCATCCGTACCCGCGCCTTCGCCGACCACGCCGGCCTGCCGGCGCTGCCGGGGCGCAAGCCGTTCGGCGGCCACGTGCTCAGCCATGACTTCGTCGAAGCAGCGTTGATGCGCCGTGGCGGCTGGGCCGCGCACATGGTGCCCTACCTCGGTGGCAGCTATGAAGAGGGCCCGCCGACGCTGACCGATCTGCTGGTACGCGACCGCCGCTGGTGCCAGGGCAACCTGCAGCACGGCAAGGTCGTGGGCAGCCGCGGCCTGCACTGGATCAGCCGCACGCACATGCTGATCGGCATCGGCCACTATTTCACCGCACCGATGTGGGCAATGCTGATGCTGATCGGCATCGCCATCCCGCTGTTCCAGGAGGGCATCGACTTCAATGCCCTGCTGCACCTGTCGCCCAGCGTGTACTGGCGCGCACAGGACGAAGAGCAGGTGGTGCGCCTGTTCGCCGCCACGATGGCGGTACTGCTGCTGCCCAAGGTGCTGGGCTATCTGGCGATGCTGCTGGACCCGGTCGACCGCCGCGGCTGCGGCGGTGCGATCCGTGCCTTCGTGTCGATGCTGGTGGAGACCGTGCTGGCCGCGCTGATGGCGCCGGTGGTGATGTACGTGCAGTCGCGGGGCGTGGCCGAAGTGTTGTCCGGCCGCGATTCCGGCTGGGATGCGCAGCAGCGTGACGACGGCGGCATCTCGTGGCTGGCACTGATCCGCGGCTACGGTGGCCTGGGTGTGTTCGGCGCCTTCATGGGCGTGCTGGCCTGGGCCGTGTCGCCGTCGCTGGCGGCGTGGATGGCGCCGGTGGTGATCGGCATGGTGTTGGCCATTCCGGTGGTGGCGCTGACCTCCTCGCGTGGTCCGGGCGCCTTCCTGCATCGCCTGGGCCTGCTGGACATTCCCGAAGAGAACATCCCGCCACCGGTACTGGTCCGCGCCGCGCAGCTGCGGCGCGAAGCGGCCGAGCAACCGCCGCTGTACTGATTGCCCCACGCCAGCGGCATAATGCGGCTCGAACTTGAAGGAGCCGCATCATGCTGCAAACGGTGGAACAGGAAACCGGCGCCTCGCCGCAGTGGTCGGTGATCTGGCTGCACGGCCTCGGCGCCGATGGCCATGATTTCGCGCCGATCGTGCCGGAGCTGGTGCGGCCGCACTGGCCGGCGCTGCGCTTCGTGTTCCCGCACGCACCGGTGCGGCCGATCACGATCAACAACGGCGTGCCCATGCGCGGCTGGTACGACATCGTCGGCATGGACTTCCGGTCGCGTGCCGACATGGCCGGCGTGCAGGAATCGGTGGTGCAGCTGGACGCGCTGATCGCGCGCGAGATCGAGCGTGGCGTCGCGGCGGAGAAGATCTTCCTGGCCGGCTTCTCGCAGGGTGGTGCGATCATCCTGACTGCTGCGCTGTCGCGCACCGCGCCACTGGCCGGCCTGATCGCCCTGTCCACCTATCTGCCCGAGGCCGACAGTGCCACGCGCGTTGAAGGCGCGGTGCAGGTGCCGGTGTTCATGGCCCATGGCAGTGGCGACCCGGTGATCCCGCAGGCCGTCGCCGCCCACAGCGCACAGGCGCTGCGTACGCTGGGCCTGGACGTGGCGTGGCACAGCTACCCGATGGCCCACCAGGTCTGTGCCGAGGAAATCCAGGCACTGGGTGACTGGCTGCAGGAACGGCTGGGCGCGGCCTGAGCCATGCCCCTGGCCAGCCCATCGCCGTGGATGCCGGAACTGTGCCGCCTGCCGCGGCTGGCGGCGATGCTGGGCCTGGCCGAGCTGGTGGTGGTGGTGCTGGCCCTGGCCCCGGATGGCAGCCGCCACTGGACCGTTGGCGAGCTGCTGTCGGCCAGCGGCTTCGCGCTGTGGCTGGCGCTGGCCGTGACCGCCAGCCTGTGCCTGCTGCGGCAGGCGCTGTCCAGGCTGCCGCAGGTGATGGGGGCGGTCGCTGCCATCGCACTGGCGGCCCTGATCGCGGTCGTCTGCGCCGGCATCGTGCACGCGCTGTACGCGGTGCTGGGTGACAGCTTCGCCAACGGCATCAGCTTCTGGCGCTTCACCCTCGGCAGCGCCGCCACCACCGCGCTGATCACCGCGCTGGCGCTGCGCTACTTCTATGTCAGCGACCGCTGGGCCGCGCAGGTGCAGGCCAATGCACGCGCCCAGGCCGATGCGCTGCAGGCGCGCATCCGCCCGCATTTCCTGTTCAACAGCATGAACCTCATCGCCAGCCTGCTGCATCGGGACCCGGCGGTGGCCGAGCGTGCCGTGCTCGACCTGTCCGATCTGTTCCGTGCTGCGCTCGGTGCAGGCGAGGGCGATTCCACCCTGCGCGACGAATGCGAACTGGCCGAGCGCTACCTGTCGATCGAATCGCTGCGCCTGGGCGAACGCCTGCAGGTGCGCTGGCAGCGTGACGAGCCGCTGCCGTGGGACCTGCCATTGCCAAGGCTGGTACTGCAGCCGCTGGTGGAAAACGCCGTGCTGCATGGCATTTCGCGCCTGCCCGAGGGCGGCACCATCGAGCTGCAGCTGCTGCGCGAGGGCAACGATCTGCAGATCCGCGTGCGCAATCCCGCGCCTGATCCGCAGGCGCCCGGGCTGGCCCTGGCGCGGGGGGCCGGCCATGCCCAGCACAGCATCGGCCATCGGCTGGCCTGGCGCTTTGGCAGTGCCGCGCGGATGACGGCTGGCTGGAGCGAGGGCTACTATGCCTGCCAGGTGACAGTGCCGATCCAGTGAGGGGACGATCGTGAGGGTAGTCATCGCCGATGACGAACCACTGGCGCGTGAGCGCCTGCGCAGCCTGTTGGCCGCACAGGACGGCGTGGACGTGGTGGCCGAGGCCGGCAACGGCGAGCAGGCCCTGCACGCGTGCGCGGAGCTGCAGCCGGACCTGGTCCTGCTGGACATCGCAATGCCTGGGCTGGACGGCCTGGAAGCAGCCCGCCACCTGGCCAGCTTCGAACCGCGGCCGGCGGTGGTGTTCTGCACTGCCTACGATGCGCATGCGCTGTCGGCCTTCGAAGCGGCAGCCATCGATTACCTGATGAAGCCGGTGCGCGCCGAACGCCTGGCAGCGGCGATTGCACGGGCACGCACGTTCCTGGCCGGTCGCGATGGCCAGCCGCAGGCGCACAGCGGGCAGCAGGCACGCAGCGTACTGTGCGCACGCCTGCGCGGCAGCCTGCGGCTGATTCCGCTGGACGACATCCACTACCTGCAGGCCGAAGAGAAGTACGTGGTGGTGCACCACGCGCGCGGCGAGGACCTGATCGAGGAATCGCTGAAGTCGCTGGAGGAAGAGTTCGCCAGCCGCTTCATCCGCATCCATCGCAACTGCCTGGTGGCGCGGCACGAGCTGGTGGAGCTGCGCCGCGGCTCCGGCGGGCAGGTGCAGGCGGTGCTGCGGCATGGGAGGCAGCCGCTGGAAGTCAGCCGCCGCTGTGTGGCGACGCTGAAGCAGGAACTGCGGCATCTGTGAGTGGTCCCGCGCGGCCTGCGGCCGCGACTGCTTACAGATCAACATCAACATCAACATCAAGATCAACAGCAGGTTGGCCGGCTCGTTGTTCTTACGTGCTGGGTCGGGCCGGGGTGGGGTGGCGGGACACGCTGCAAGTACATCCATGTAAGCTCGATGGCGCCATCCATGGCGCCAACGGTCCCGCCGCCCCACCCCGGCCCAACCCTCACATTCGTCCAGCGTCGGACGGCAAAGGCATTGTTGTTATCGGGCGGGGGAAGAGGGGTCAGATCCCTTTTCCTGTGGAAAAGGGATCTGACCCCGGAAGCCGTCGGCTGTTGCCTTTGCTTCTGCACTCTTTTTTTTGATCTTCCGTGGCTGGCGCACACGGAAACTGTCAGGGGCCGGGGCGGTGGGGTCATGCGGGGTGTCCGCGGCATGGGCCCGAGGCATGCCTCGGGCGGGTTGGGCAGGACGCCCAACCCCGGTCTTGCCGTGTGCGCAGGACAGCGCACACGAGCAAGCCGCGGCCAAGCCCCCAGGGATGGGTTCACGGCGTCCCCGCATGACCCCACCGCCCCGGCCAAGCACGGCTTCTGCTTTGATAGCACCAGCCACGAGGGGCTCCGCCGTTGGCCGTATCCGCGCCGAAGGCGCGATAATGACCGGATGGAAACCGTCCGCATCGCCACCCGCAAGAGCCCGCTCGCCCTCTGGCAAAGCGAACACGTCGCCAACCGCCTGCGCCAGGCCCATCCCGGGCTGCATGTGGAACTGGTGCCGATGAGCACCCGCGGTGACGAGGTGCTCGACCGCTCGCTGGCCGCCATCGGTGGCAAGGGCCTGTTCCTGAAGGAGCTGGAGCTGGCCATGCTGCGCGGTGAGGCCGACTGCGCCGTGCACTCGCTGAAGGATGTGCCGATGGAACTGGACGAACCCTTCGCGCTGCCGGCGATGCTGACCCGCCACGATCCAGCCGATGGTTTCGTCTCCAACCTGTACGCCTCGCTGGACGCGCTGCCGATCGGTGCGCGGGTCGGCACCTCATCGCTGCGCCGCCAGGCCCAGCTGCGCGCGCTGCGCCCGGATCTGGAATTGCTGGACCTGCGCGGCAACGTCAACACCCGCCTGGCCAAGCTCGACAATGGTGGTTACGACGCCATCGTGCTGGCCGTGGCCGGCCTGGAGCGCCTGGGCCTGGGCGGGCGCATCGTCGCGCGCCTGCAGCCGCCGCAGTGGCTGCCGGCACCGGCGCAGGGCGCGGTGGCGGTGGAGTGCGACGGTGGCAATACGCGCCTGATGGCGCTGTTCGCCACGCTTGATGACGCCGCTACGCGCGCCTGCGTGGAAGCCGAGCGGGCGATGAACCGCGCGCTGCATGGCAGCTGCCACGTGCCGGTGGCGGCCATCGCGCAGTGGCAGGGCGACGACCTGCACCTGCAGGGCCTGGTCGGCAGTGCCAGCGATGGTCGTGCGGTGCGCGCCGAGGCGGTGGGACCGGCCCGGGATCCGGAGGCGCTGGGCCAGCGCGTGGCGAAGATGCTGCTGGAAGCCGGTGCCGGCGAACTGCTGAACGTCTGAGCTACCGCCGGTAGTGCCGGCCGCTGGCCGGCAACCGCGTGCCCCAGTTGAATGCAGTTGCCGGCCAGCGGCCGGCACTACCGGAAGAAGAACGGGCGCCCTGGGCGCCCGTTCTGCTTACTTGAACTTGTAGACCACGTTCATCGTGGTCAGCGTATCGGTCTTGCGCTTGTCCTCGGCCACGTCACTGTTGTAGCGCGCCTGCCAGCCGGCCTTCAGTGCCAGGTGCTCGTTCATGCTCACCGAGACACCGAAGTCGTTCTGGCCGAAGGTGTTGTACGAACCGGATTCGACCAGCAGCGTGTTGACCAGGTCGGTGTTGTCAGTCAGCGAATACTTCATGTCGAACAGGCCACGGCCGATCAGGCCGGTGCGGGTGCGGTCGTCCTCGGTGCTGTGGGTGCGGCGCACACCGGGGCCGATCTGCGCGTCGAACGAGAAGCGCTCGGTGTTCCACAGGCGGGTGCCGTAACCCAGACCGAACGAGCTCTGGCGGTCGTAGGTGGCGAAGTCGTCGCGTTCCGTACGCACCGTCGCGGTCAGCTGGCGGTGTTCGCCCAGCTGCAGCGCGCTGCCGGCACTGCCGGTGTAGCGGTTGGCGGTGGTGTTGTTGCGGCGGGTGGTGGTGCCGTCGTCGTTGGTTTCGGTCACCTTGGAGCTGGAGCGCAGGCCGAACAGGTCCATGCTGTGCACCCAGTCACCGTCGGTGTAGCGCAGGCGCAGACGGCCGTTGAAGCTCTCGGTGCTGCTGTTGCCGCGTGCCGAGGCAAAGCCGAGCTCGCCGCCGCTGCCGCTCCACGGCGAGGACATCGCCGCCAGTTCGGAGGCATCCTGTGCGTATGCGAGCGGCGCACACAGCAGCAGGGGGATCAGCAGGGACACGCGCAGGGACATCGAGGCTTCTCCGGAACGGTTGACAGCCGGTGATGATACTGGAAGCGTGATGGCGGTCCGAATCGATCCAATGCGCGCTTCAGCGAACGTTGGCGCGGTCGCCTATTCAGGGCAGATCGACGCGCACCTCAGGGTCGTTGAAGCGCGAATAGCGCAGGCGCAGCTGGAAGCTGCGGCCATTGCTGCTGCCGCTGCGTACGATCTGGCGTGGCAGGCCCTGGGCATCCACCCAGTACTCCAGGCGTTCCCCGGGCTTGGCACCGCGCAGCCGGTAGTGCCGGGTCTGCACCCCGTCCAGCGACTGGCTGCCGAGATCTTCGGCCTTCAGTTCGGCGGGCAGGGCATCGGCGGGCAGCGGGTTGCGCCATTGCTCGAGCAGGCCGGGCGGGGTCGGCACCTGGCGGATCGCGCCGTCGGCCTGCAGGAACATGGTGTCGCCGATGATGGTCTGCGGCCCCGCCGGCGTCTCCACCCGGAAACGATCGGGCGCGACGAAGTCCATGCCGCTGCGTACCGGCTGCGGCGCGCCCAGCACCTCCAGTTCGGCGTGGAAGCTGCGCAGGGCCGCGAAACGCTGGCTGGCGCCCAGCACCGCCTGCGTCGGATCGGCGACGGGTACCGGGGGCTCGGCGCCGGCCGGCGCCGGCGCGCGATCACAGGCGGCCAGCAGCAGGCAGGCCAGCAGGGACAGGGCAGGCAACCGGCGCATCGGGCATTCCATGGGGGTGGGGGCGACCACGATAGCCCAAACGTCCCACACAAGACCCGCGACTCGGACATAATCGGGGGTATGGACCGATACGAACGCATCACCGCCCTGCATCGTCTGCTCAAGTCCGCGCGCTATCCGGTGACGGTGGCGACCCTGCAGGACAAGCTCGGTTGTTCCCGCGCCACCGTCTACCGCGACCTGGCCTTCCTGCGCGATGCGCTGATGGCACCGATCGAGGGCGACGGCGAGGCGGGCTTCCGCTACCAGGCTGACGAGAGCGACCGTTTCGAGCTGCCCGGCCTGTGGCTCAGCTCGGAGGAGCTGCATGCCCTGCTGGCCTCGCAGCACCTGCTGGCGCGGACCGGCGGTGGTGTGCTGTCGTCGGTGCTGGCACCGCTGCAGCAACGCATCGAGAGCCTGCTGGCGGCCCAGGCCGGCGTGTCCAGCTGGCCGGTCGACCGCGTGCGGGTGATTCCGCACCGTGGCCGCAAGTTTGACGAAGGCAGCTTCCGCAGCGTCGCATCGGCCGTGCTGGAGCGCCGCCAGCTGGCGTTCGAGTACCGTGCCCGTTCCACCGACGAGCCGACCAAGCGCACCGTCTCGCCGCAGCGCCTGACCCACTATCGCGACAACTGGTACCTGGATGCCTGGGACCATGACCGCGACGCCCTGCGCAGTTTCGCGGTCGACCGCATCCACAAGGCGCGGGTGGTCGACAGCACCGCGCGCGACGTCGCCGACAGCGAGCTGGACGAGCAGCTCGGCGCCAGCTACGGCATCTTCTCTGGCGCGCCGAAGGGCTGGGCGACCATCCTGTTCAGCGCCAAGGCCGCGCGCTGGGTGGCCGACGAGCACTGGCATTCCAAGCAGCAGGGCCGCTTCCTGGCCGACGGCCGCTATGAGCTGAAGGTGCCGTACAGCGTCTCGCGCGAGCTGCTGATGGATGTGCTGCATTACGGCTCGGATGCCGAGATCGTCGAGCCCATGATGCTGCGCGAGCAGGCCAAGGCGTTGCTTGAGCTGGCCCTGAGCAACTACGAAAACTCCTGACACTCCCCCGAGAATTCAATCCCCCATGAAAAAGACCCTGTTGCTGCCCCTGCTCGCCGCTGCGCTGGCCCTGACCGCCTGCGGCAAGTCCGGCGAGCCCTCGCAGAAGCTGGTGGTGGCCGCCACGGCCGTGCCGCATGCCGAGATCCTCGAGGTGGTCAAGCCGATCCTCAAGCAGGAAGGCGTGGACCTGGACGTGCGGGTGTTCAATGACTACGTGCAGCCCAACGACCAGCTGGTGCAGAAGCAGGTGGATGCGAACTACTTCCAGACCGAGCCCTACCTGGATGCCTACAACCGCGACCGCAAGACCGACCTGGTGAAGGTGATCGGCGTGCACATCGAGCCGTTCGGTGCGTACTCGCGCAAGGTCAAGTCGCTGGCCGAGCTGCGCGAAGGCGCCGACGTGGTGATCCCGAACGATCCGAGCAACAACAGCCGCGCGCTGATCCTGCTGCACAAGGCCGGCGTGATCGAGCTGAAGGACCCGACCAACGCACTGGCGACCCAGCGCGACATCATCGCCAATCCGAAGAACCTGAAGTTCCGCGAGCTCGACTCGGCGATGCTGCCGCGCGTGCTGGACCAGGTCGACCTGGCCCTGATCAATACCAACTACGCGCTGGACGCAGGCCTCAACCCGACCCAGGATGCGCTGGCGATCGAGAGCAAGGACTCGCCGTACGTGAATTTCCTGGTCGCGCGCCCGGACAACAAGGACGACGCCCGCGTGCAGAAGCTGGCCAAGGCCCTGACCAGCCCGCAGGTGAAGGCGTTCATCGAGACCAAGTACAAGGGCGCGGTGCTGCCGGCGTTCTGACGCCAGCGCCCATTCGCCTGTAGAGCCGAGCCTATGCTCGGCTCTGCTTTTTGCGGTATCCCGCCAGCAGCAGCCGAGCATGGCTCGGCTCTACAGTGTCACTCCACGTGCCGCAGCAGGGCAGGGCATTGCCGTTTCAATCGACGTGGAAGGCGAGGGTCGCGGCCACCGCCTGCTGCCATCCCGCATACAGTTTCTCGCGCCGGGCCACCTCCATCCGTGGCTCGAAGCGCCGGTCCAGGCCCCATTGCGCGGCGATCTGTTCGCGGCTGTTCCAGAACCCCACTGCCAGGCCGGCCAGATAGGCCGCACCCAGCGCGGTGGTCTCGGTCAGTCGCGGCCGCAGCAGCGGCACACCGAGAATGTCGGCCTGGAAACCGGCCAGGAAGTCGTTGCCGATCGCACCGCCATCAGCGCGCAGCTCGGTCAGCGCGATACCCGCATCGGACTGCATCGCATCGAGTACATCGCGGGTCTGGTAGGCCATCGCTTCCAGCGCGGCGCGCACGAAGTGCGCCTTGCGGGTGCCACGGGTCAGGCCGAACATCGCACCGCGCACATCACTGCGCCAATAGGGCGCGCCGAGGCCGACGAACGCCGGCACCAGGTAGGCGCCGCCACTGTCGGGCACCTGCGCAGCCAGCGCCTGGCTGTCGCTGGCGCGTTCGATCATGCGTAGTCCATCGCGCAGCCACTGCACCACCGAGCCGGCGATGAAGATCGAACCCTCCAGCGCGTACTCCACGCGCCCGTCCAGGCCCCAGGCAATGGTGGTCAGCAGGCCGTTGCGCGACCGCACCGCCTGCGCGCCGGTGTGCATCAACATGAAGCAACCGGTGCCATAGGTGTTCTTGACCATGCCCGGCTGGAAACAAGCCTGGCCGAACAGCGCCGCCTGCTGGTCACCGGCGATGCCGGCGATGGGGATCGGGTGGTCGAAGAAGAACTGCGGCCGGGTGTGTGCGTACACCGCGCTGGAGTCGCGCACCTGCGGCAGCATCGCGCGCGGAATGTCGAGCAGGGCCAGCAGGTCGTCATCCCAGTCCAGCGTGTGGATGTTGAACAGCAGCGTGCGTGCCGCATTGCTGTAGTCAGTCACATGTGCCTGGCCACCGCTGAGGTTCCACACCAGCCAGCTGTCGATGGTGCCGAACAGCAGCTCACCACGTTCGGCGCGCTGCTGCGCACCATCCACGTGGTCGAGGATCCAGCGCACCTTGGTCGCGGAGAAATAGGCGTCGATCAGCAGCCCGGTCCGCTCGCGGATCAGTGCTTCATGCCCGTCGGACTTCAGCCGCTCGCAGATGGCGTGGCTCTGCCGCGATTGCCAGACGATGGCGTTGTGGATCGGCTGGCCGGTGGCACGGTCCCAGACCACGGTGGTTTCGCGCTGGTTGGTGATGCCCAGCGCGGCGATATGGCGTGGGTCGATCTGCCCGCGGCTGAGCAGTTCGGTCAATGTGGCATAGACGCTGGTAAGGATCTCGCGCGGGTCATGCTCGACCCAGCCGGGCTGCGGGAAGATCTGCGCGAACTCGCGCTGCGCGCTGCCGACGATGTCGCCGGCGCGGTCGAACAGGATCGCGCGCGAGCTGGTGGTGCCCTGGTCGATGGCCAGCACGTAGCGGGGCGTCATGCAGCGTCTCCAATGGCGATGGGGAAATCCTAATGCATCGATCGCGTCGCGCGCGGCTGCCCTGGTAGCTGCCAACCTGGGTTGGCACACGTGGCATCACGGGGGTCAGAGCCCTTTCCGTGGGAAAGGGATCCGACCCTCCATCCACGCCTGCAGCCGTGCCACCTGCGCAGCATCCAGGCGCAACCCCAGCTTGCTCCGGCGCCACAGGATATCGTCGGTGTCACACGCCCACTCGCGTTCGCGCAGGAAGTCCACTTCGCGTGCATGCAGGCCACCGCCGAAGTCCTCGCCCAGATCGTGCAGGCCCTGTACACCCTGCAGCAGTTCCGCGCTGCGACTGCCATAGGCCCCGGCCCAGCGTCGCGCGATACCTGCGGGCAACCACGGTGCCAGCGCCAGCAGGCGCGAGCACGCCTGTGCGGCGTCGCCCCAGTCGCTGCCCGGCAGCGGGTCTCCGCGCGCCGTCCAGGCCGGTCCCATCTGTGGCAGGGCAGGGCGCAGCAGGTCCAGTGCCTCCTCGGCCAGCACCCGGTAGGTGGTCAGCTTGCCGCCCAGTACATGCAGCGCCGGTGCCGGGTCCACCTGCACCTGCAGGCGGTAGTCGCGGCTCAGCTGCGCTGCGCGCGGATCCGGGTCGGCCAGCAATGGACGGACACCGGCGAACGCCCAGACCACCTCGTCCGGGGCGATGGGGTCACGCAGGTAGCGATTGGCCGCTTCGCACAGGTAGGTCACCTCGGAAGGCAGCACGCTGCAGCGCGCCGGGTCACCGCGATAGTCGGTATCGGTGGTGCCCACCAGCAGGTGGTCGTGGGCGAAAGGCAGCAGGAACACCACCCGCCCGTCGGGCTGCTGCAGCAGGCAGGCGCTGTCATCGGGCCAGGGCCTGCGCAGCACGATGTGGCTGCCCTGCACCAGACGCAGCGCAGGGTCGCCGCTGCGCGCCTGCATCCGTTCCAGCAGGCCCCCGGCCCACGGGCCCGCCGCATTGACCACGGCGCGGGCATTCACGGGGTGCCGCTGGCCATCGGCGGATTCCAGAACAGCCCGCCACCGGCCCTGCACGGGGTGCAGGTCGATGCAGCGGCTGCGCACCTGCACCTGTGCGCCCCGCTGCGCGGCATCCAGGGCGTTGAGCAGTACCAGCCGCGCGTCATCGACCTGCGCATCGGCGTAGCTGAAGGCCTGCCGCAGCGCCGGGGAGAGCCACTGGCCGAGCGGATCGTGTTGCAGTTCCAGTGCGCGTGACGCGGGGAAGGCGGGGCTGCGCCGGCCCAGATGGTCGTACAGCCACAGCCCCGCGCGCAGCATCCAGCGCGGGCGCAGGTGCGGTTCCCACGGCAGGACGAAGCGCAGCGGATGGACCAGATGGGGCGCCTGCCGGCGCACCACCTCGCGTTCACCCAGCGCCTTGCGCACCAGCCCGAACTCGCCCTGCTCCAGGTAGCGCAGGCCGCCGTGGATCAGCTTGCTGCTGGCGCTGGAGGTGTGCGCGGCCAGGTCATGCTGTTCGCACAGCAGCACGCGCAGGCCGCGGCCGCTGGCGTCACGGGCGATGCCGGCGCCATTGATGCCGCCACCGATCACCAGCAGGTCGACGTCGTCCATCGTGTCTCCGCGTCCTGTGTCTGTAGAGCCGAGCCGCGCCACCCTTGACCGTGGGCGCCATTGAACGTAACGCATCGCAATGCGCGCGGAGCCCGCCGCTCGACTCGGGATAGGGGGCTTGGCTCGACTCTACAAAAAAGCAGCCGAGCATGGGCTCGGCTCTAAACGCGGAACGCGGGTGACGGAAACGACGACGGGCCCCGAAGGGCCCGTCGCGTTGCATCAGTGAAGCAGGTGCTGCCTGGATCAGAAGCGGGCGCCGATGCCGAAGCCGACGGTCCACGGATCCATCTTGGCTTCGCCGATCTTCTCGCCGCCGACCTTGATGTCCGGGCGGGCGCGCATGTAGCGGGCGTCAGCACGGGCGAACCAGGTGGAGTTGATGTTCATGTCGACGCCGACGGTGCCGATCACGCCCTTGGCATCCTTGAAGCGGATGTCGGTGTCAGCGCCGTTGCCCAGCTTCTCGTTGCTGAAGCTCGACTGGTAGTAGCCCACGCCCACGAACGGGCGGAACACGTTGTCAGCCTGGCCGAAGTGGTACTGGCCGCTCAGCGCGACCGGCTGCTGCTCGACCGAACCCAGGCGGGCGTTGTTCGGGCCCTTGAACTTGTTGTCGAACTTGTCGGCAGCGCCCCACAGCTCAACGGCCCAGTTGTCGTTGATGTAGTAGCTGAAGCTGACGGTCGGCGCCGGGCCACCGTCGGTCTTCTTCACGCCGGTGATCGGGTCGTTCTTCGGCTCCAGCAGCGAGATGCCGCCAACAACGGCAAAATGCTTGCCCGAAGCGGTATCGGTGGTGCTGCTGTCCTGGGCGAAAGCGGCCGGCGCGAAGGCGGCGGAGGTCAGCAGGGCGAGACTCAGGATACGGATGGAGCGCATGGGGGTATCTCCTAATGTTTCTTGTTTTGGGCCCCCGGTTGCGGGGCGAGCACACCGTAGTCGCCCCAACATGAATCGAATCCGACGCACGTTAAAAAATAGTTTTCCTTGTTCAGCGACGGGTGCGGAATGCCTTTATTCGTGGCGTTTTCTGCTCTCGCCGACATTCATGCAGTTGGAGAAGATGTGAGCACGGCAACGTTGTGCATTGGCCTGCCAGCGCAGGTGAACGTGGGATGCCGGGTGCTGCTGCTGGGCTCGATGCCAGGCGTGGCATCCCTGCAGGAGCAGCGCTACTACGCGCATCCTCGCAACCGCTTCTGGCCGCTGATGGCCGATATCTGCGGTTTCGACGCGGATCTGCCCTATGCGCAACGGCTGCAGGCGTTGAACGCCGCAGGCATCGGCCTGTGGGATGTGATCGGGCGCTGCGAGCGGCGCGGCAGCCTGGATGCGGACATCGTGCGTGGCACGGAAGTGGCCAATGCACTGCCGGAACTGATCGCCACGTTGCCTGAGCTGACGCTGATCGGCTGCAATGGCGGCGCGTCATTGCAGGCATTCCAGCGCTGGGTGTTGCCGCGGCTGGAGGCCCCGCCGAAGGTGGTCGCGCTGCCGTCGACCAGCCCTGCCAATGCGGCGTGGTCGTTGCCGCGCCTGCGCCAGGCCTGGCAGCCGGTGGCCGACGCGCGGGCGACATGAAGCGGACTTCGCCTGGACAATACGCTACCGACTGGTCGCGCACCCGACCCATGGGCAACAGGCTGTCCCGGCTGCGTGCGTACTGAAAACACCTGTAACGGTTGGCGCTGGACCCCGCTGGCCGCACAATAGACGTTTCCCTACACCAGATT
The DNA here is from genome assembly GCF_052751275.1 of Stenotrophomonas muris. Taxonomy (NCBI): domain Bacteria; kingdom Pseudomonadati; phylum Pseudomonadota; class Gammaproteobacteria; order Lysobacterales; family Lysobacteraceae; genus Stenotrophomonas; species Stenotrophomonas muris. The sequence continues at coordinate 4,347,549 of NZ_CP199879.1, forward strand.
GCCGGAGTTATCCCCATGGCCGAAATCAAGGAAGCACTTGTCCCCGATATCGGTGACTACAGCGATATCCCGGTAATCGAGGTGCTTGTCGCCGTCGGCGACACGGTCAAGAAGGACCAGGGCCTGGTGACGCTGGAAAGCGACAAGGCGACCATGGAAGTGCCGTCCTCGGTGGCGGGCGTGGTCAAGGAGCTCAAGGTCAAAGTGGGCGACAGCCTGTCCGAAGGCAAGGTCGTGGCCCTGATCGAAGTGGCCGAAGGCGAAGCCGAAGCCGCCAAGCCGGCCGCTGCCGCACCGGCACCGGCACCGGCCAAGGCCGCTGCCCCGGCTGCCGCCACCCAGAGCGCGCCGGCCGCAGCTGCGCCGGCCGCTCCGGCTGCCAGCGGTGGTGCGGTTGAAGCCCTGGTGCCGGACATCGGCGACTACGCCGGCATTCCGGTCATCGAAGTGCTGGTCGCCGTGGGCGATACGGTCAAGAAGGACCAGGGCCTGGTCACGCTGGAAAGCGACAAGGCCACCATGGAAGTGCCGTCGTCTGTGGCCGGCGTGGTCAAGGAGATCAAGGTCAAGGTGGGCGACAATCTGTCGCAAGGCGACGTGGTTGCCATCATCGAAGCCGAGGGTGCTGGCGCGCCGGCGCCGACCAAGGCCGCTGCAGCTGCCGCTCCGGCTGCCGCAGAGACCGCCACCAAGGTCGAGCCGGTCGCTGTGCCGGCGCAGCCGGACAAGCTGGCGGCCCGCGAGATCGCCTCGGCCGGTACCCCGTCCAGCCCGCCGGTGCAGTTCAATGCCGATGGCGTGCTGCCGGCCAAGGTGCCGTACGCCACCCCGGCGGTGCGCGTGTTCGCCCGCGAGCTGGGCGTGGACCTGCTGCAGATCAACGGCACCGAGAAGGGTGGCCGCATCACCAAGGGTGACGTACAGAAGTTCGTCAAGGCCGCGCTCAGCGGTGGCGTGCCGGCCGCTGCCGGTGGCGCCGTCGCCGCTGGTGGTGGCCTGAACCTGCTGCCGTGGCCGAAGGTCGACTTCAGCAAGTTCGGCGAGACCGAAGTCCAGCCGCTGTCGCGCATCAAGAAGATCTCCGGTGCGAACCTGGCCCGCAACTGGGCCATGATCCCGCACGTCACCCAGTTCGAGCAGGCCGACATCACCGACCTGGAAGGCCTGCGCGTGGCGTTGAACAAGGAGAACGAGAAGGCCGGCATCAAGCTGACCATGCTCGCCTTCCTGATCAAGGCCAGCGCCGCAGCGCTGAAGAAGTTCCCGGAATTCAACGCCTCGCTCGATGCCAGCGGTGAAAACCTGACCCTGAAGAAGTACTTCCACATCGGTTTCGCCGCCGACACGCCGAACGGTCTGGTCGTGCCGGTCATCCGCGACGTGGACAAGAAGGGCGTGGTGCAGATCGCGCAGGAAACCGGCGAACTGGCCAAGAAGGCACGCGACGGCAAGCTGGGCCCGGCGGACATGAGCGGCGGCTGCTTCTCGATCAGCTCGTTGGGCGGCATCGGCGGCACCGCGTTCACCCCGATCGTCAACGCACCGGAAGTGGCCATCCTCGGCGTCTCCAAGTCGTCCATCCAGCCGGTCTGGAACGGCAAGGAATTCGCACCGAAGCTGATGCTGCCGCTGTCGCTGAGCTACGACCACCGCGTCATCGACGGCGCACTGGCCGCACGCTTCACCACGTACCTGTCGCAGGTACTGGCCGACATGCGCCGCGTGCTGCTGTAAGGCACCGCTTCGCCCCCACCGTGCGGCCGCAGCCCCTGGCGCGGCCGCGTGAACAGATGCAGTGACAGCCCGCCGGCGCCGCCGGGCGGGCACGAGGAAAACCCACCATGGCCACGATTGAAGTCAAGGTTCCCGACATCGGCGATTACAGCGATGTGCCGGTGATCGAAGTGTTGGTCGCCGTCGGCGACACGGTGAAGAAGGACCAGGGTCTGGTAACCCTGGAGTCGGACAAGGCCACCCTGGAAGTGCCGTCCTCGGCCGCTGGTGTGGTCAAGGAAATCAAGGTCAAGCTTGGCGATACCCTGTCCGAAGGCGCCGTGGTCGTGGTGCTGGACACTGAAGGCGCCGCCGAAGCCCCGGCCAAGGCCGCCGCGCCGGCTCCGGCCGCCCCGGCCAGCAAGCCGCCGGTGACCCCGTCGCACCGCGCCCCGGCCGAACCGGCTGCGCCGAAGCCGGCGCTGTCCAGTGGCAAGCCGGCCGATATCGAGTGCGAAATGGTCGTGCTGGGCTCGGGCCCGGGCGGCTACACGGCTGCGTTCCGCGCCGCCGACGTCGGCCTGGATACGGTGCTGGTCGAACGTTACGCCAGCCTCGGCGGCGTCTGCCTTAACGTGGGCTGCATTCCGTCCAAGGCGCTGCTGCACGCCGCAGCGGTCATCGACGAGGTTGCCCACGCCGGTGATTTCGGCGTCGAGTTCGGCAAGCCGACCATCACCCTGGACAAGCTGCGCGCGTACAAGGAAAAGGTCGTCAACCAGCTGACCAAGGGCCTGGCCGGCATGGCCAAGCAGCGCAAGGTCCGCAACGTGCAGGGCGTCGGCAGGTTTGTTTCGGCCAACGAGCTGGAAATCACCGCGGCTGACGGCAGCACCCAGCTGCTGCGCTTCCAGAAATGCATCATCGCCGCCGGTTCGCAGGCGGTGAAGCTGCCGAACTTCCCGTGGGACGACAAGCGCGTGATGGATTCCACCGATGCGCTGGAGCTGGCCGAAGTGCCGGGCTCGCTGCTGGTCGTCGGTGGCGGCATCATCGGCCTGGAAATGGCCACCGTGTACAGCGCGCTGGGCAGCAAGGTCACCGTGGTCGAGTTCATGGACCAGCTGATGCCGGGCGCCGACAAGGACCTGGTCAAGCCGCTGGCCGACCGCCTGAAGAAGCAGGGCATCGACGTGCACCTGAAGACCAAGGCCTCGGGCGTCACCGCCGATGCCAAGGGCATCACCGTGACCTTCGAAGCCGCCGAGGAAGGCCAGGCGCCTGCGCTGGCGCAGGGCACCTTCGACCGCGTGCTGGTGGCCGTGGGCCGCTCGCCGAACGGCAAGAAGATCGATGCCGAGAAGGCCGGCGTGCAGGTCACCGACCGCGGCTTCATCCCGGTCGATCGGCAGATGCGTACCAACGTGCCGCACATCTTTGCCATCGGCGACATCGTCGGCAACCCGATGCTGGCCCACAAGGCCACGCACGAGGGCAAGCTGGCCGCTGAAGTGGCAGCCGGCCACAAGAAGGAGTGGGTCGCCCGCGTGATTCCGTCGGTGGCCTACACCAACCCGGAAATCGCCTGGGTCGGCGTGACCGAGACCGAAGCCAAGGCCAAGGGCCTGAAGGTCGGCGTGGCCAAGTTCCCGTGGGCCGCCAGTGGCCGCGCGATCGGCATCGGTCGCACCGAGGGCTTCACCAAGCTGATCTTCGACGAAGAGACCCACCGCATCATCGGTGGCGCGATCGTCGGCGTGCATGCCGGCGACCTGCTGGCCGAGATCGGCCTGGCGATCGAGATGGGTGCGGAAGCGGAAGACATCGGCCACACCATCCATGCGCATCCGACGCTGAGCGAGTCGGTGGCGATGGCCTCGGAAATCTACGACGGCACGATCACCGATCTGTACATGCCGAAGAAGAAGTAAGGCGTCCGCGCCGTTCCGAACGAAAAGCCCTGGCATCTGCCGGGGCTTTTTTTCTTCGATCAGTGCTGCAGCAAAGGGTGGGGCCGCTGCGCGGGTGGCAGGCATTTCGACAAATGTCCCCCGTCGCCCGCCTGCGGCGGTCGCCTCCTCCTTTACTTTGTCGAAATGCCCGCCACCCGCGCAGCGGCTCGGCTTGCGGATAGTCGAGAGCCACAGCCTGGCCCGCCTGGATGCCTGACACGCGGGGGAAGAGGGGCTTGTGTGCGAAGTAAAGGAGGAGGTGACGGCCGTAGGCCGGCGCCGGGGGACATTCGCACGCAAGCCCCTCTTCCCCCAGCGCTCGACCACGCATGCGTCTACGGCAATTGCCACCCGTGCAGCGGCTCGGCTTGCAGATAGTCGAGAGCCAGTGCCTGGGCCGCCGGGATGCCTGACACGCGGAGGGAGCGGGGGTTGTGTGCGAAGTAAAGGAGGAGGCGTCGGCCGCAGGCCGGCGCCGGGGGACATTCGCACGCAAGCCCCTCTTCCCCCAGCGCTCGACCAGCCTGCTTTTCTGCTCGACGATGCAAAGAAAAAACGCGGCCCCGATGTTCCGGAGGCCGCGCCAGGAGAGAAGATGCCGTGGAAGGGGCAGGGGATCAGAACACGAAGCTGATACCGGCCACCGGGCCCTTGAATTCCTGCTTCAGGCCGACCGTGCCGTCGCTGCCCTTCTTGTCCACGTCCAGCTTGAACCAGTCGTAGCCGGCGAACACACCGAAGTTCTTGGTGAAGCGGTAATCGACGATCGCATTGGCGCGGCTCAGGTCGCCCTTGTAGTCATCGAAACTGCCCCAGCGCGTGTTCAGGTACTGGCCCTGCAGCGTGATCATCCAGCGCTCGGACGGAGTGAAGGTCATGCGCGCACCCACCACCGGTGCCACGCCATCGGCCTTCTCGTTGAGGAACTGGCCTTCATACACCGTGCCCAGGTCCGCGTAGCCCTTGGTGCTGACCTTGGCGTACTCGCCACCGATCTGCAGGCCCAGGTCGAAGGTGTCGGTATCGACGACCGAGTAGTCATAGACCAGGCTGGCCACCTGGTACTTCAGCTCGCCCTTCACGAAGCTGCCGGCCGGCACGCTCTCACCGCCGAAGGAAATGCCCTGGTCAAGCGTCTCGCGACGGTCCTTGTCGTACTTGAAGTAGTTGAACAGCAGGCGCTGACGGTTGCTGATGCGGAACATGCCGTCGATGCGCGGCTCCCATTCCTTGCCACCCAGCTTGAAGTCCTGGTCCAGGGAGATGTCCTGGCCGGCCACGGTGGTGCTGCCACGCAGCGTGTTGTCCGAATCGATGTTCATCGCACCCAGACGGATGGCGAAGCGGTCGTCGCCTTCGGCGGCGTGGGCGGCATTGGCGAACGAGGCGCCGGCAGCGAGCAGGGAAAGGGCGAGCAGGGTGGGTACGGGGCGCATCGAAGAGTCCTTGCAGTGGTTCATCAGAATGAAGACCACTGTGCCGGACGCCGCCGTCCACCATCCGTGAACGTATGGTCCACGGAGTGTGCACGGTTCAGCCCTGTCGCGACGACGCAAAAAGATGGCCCCGGAGACGGGCTTCGGGGCCATCGTGGGACCTGCGGGGCGGAGCGTCGACGAGGTTGCTGCAGGCAGGTCGAAAGATCGGACCGGCGCATCCAGCGAAAGTTCCGCGCCTGCGACCAAAGTTCAATACTGCGGTGCAGCATCACGCGGACGTCATTGTCCCCCGGGTGGCACGCAAAAATGTAACCGTTACCGCAACTTGCGGCTTCCAGGGATGAACAGGCAGCGGTTGTCTCGCAAATTGTCCCATTGCTATAATTTGGCGGCTCGATGAGGCCCCCCTGCTGTAGCCGCCTCAGCCCTCCACTTGCAACCACGCGGGACGTCCTGTGCTGAACTCCGTTGATGCGGGTCGGCGACTGATGCTGCGCGCCGCGGTCTACCCGCTGGCCGCGGTGGCTGTCCTGGCCCTGGCCTTCCTGCTGGTAGGTCCGAAGTATGCCCTCGGCGCGCTGGCGTCCGGTGTGGCCATTTCGGCCGGCGGCTGGGTTGCGGCACGGATGGCTCTGGGCGGTGGTGCGGTGGCCGCAGGATCGGCGATGGCTCGCCTGATCATTGCGATCGTGGCCAAGTGGGTCGTGGTTTTCGGCGTCCTGCTGGTGGGGTTCCTGGTCTTCAAGCTGCCTGCATTGGCGCTGTTGGCCGGTATCGCCGTCGGCTTGATGTTCCAGGTCCTGGCCATGGCCAGGCGTTGACAGAATTCAATTAACTGAAGGTTCCGGACACATGGCGGGCGAGGCTCTAACCCCTACCAGCTACATCCAGCATCACCTGCACAACCTGACCGCACCGGTCGGCAAGGGTGAGGGTATGTTCTGGCATATCCACGTCGATACCTTCCTCACCGCCGTCCTGATGGGCCTGGTGATCGTTGTCGCGTTCTGGCTGGGGACCCGCAAGGCCACCGCCGGCGTGCCGGGCAAGTGGCAGGCCTTCGTCGAGATCTGCCTGGAGTTCGTCGACCGCCAGGCCAAGGACACCTACCACGGCAAGAGCAAGCTGGTCACGCCGATCGCCATCACGATCTTCTTCTGGATCCTGTTGATGAATCTGCTGAAGATGATCCCGGCCGATTTCATCGCCAAGCCGCTGGAATGGGTGGGCGTGCACTACTGGAAGCCGGTGCCGACCGCTGACGTCAATGCCACCCTCGGCATGGCCATCAGCGTGTTCTTCCTGATGCTGTTCTTCGCGCTCAAGTCCAAGGGCCTGGTCGGCTTCGTCAAGGAATTCCTGACGGCGCCGTTCGGCAAGTGGATGATGCCGTTCAACCTGATCCTCAACATCGTCGAGTGGCTGAGCAAGCCGATCTCGCTGGCGATGCGACTGTTCGGCAACATGTTCGGCGGCGAAATCGTGTTCCTGCTGATCTGGGTGCTGGGTGGTGCCGGTTTCTTCGGTGCCATCGCGGGTGGTGTGTTCGGCCTCGGCTGGATGCTGTTCCACCTGCTGGTGATCCCGCTGCAGGCCTTCATCTTCATGATGCTGTCGATCGTGTACCTGAGCCTGTCGGAAGACGCTCACTGAGTTTCAAGCTTCAACGCGTTTCAACCTTCATCCGTTTCATCACCCTTAGCAACTTAAGTTCCTGGAGATAACCATGTACTTCGCCGTCCTGACCAACTTCGCGCAGATTCAGAGCTCCACCGCCCTTGCCGTCGGCATCATGATCGGCCTGGCCGCGCTGGGCGCCGGTCTGGGTCTGGCCATCATGGCTGGTAAGTTCCTGGAGTCGGCCGCGCGCCAGCCGGAACTGATCCCGGTCCTGCAGGTCCGCATGTTCATCACCGCCGGCCTGATCGACGCCGCGTTCATCATCTCGGTTGCCGTTGGCCTGCTGCTGGCCTTCGCCAACCCGCTGTCGGCTGCCTTTGCTGGCGCCGTCACCAAGGCTCTGGCCGGCTGATACAGCGGTTTGAGACGACCGGGTGCTGATGCACCCGGTTTCGGATGAAGGCCGGATGTGCCGCTTCGGCGGCACGTCCACCCCGAAACCAGCGATCGAGCTAACCATGAATATCAATTTCACCCTTCTTGCGCAGGCGCTGGCCTTCGCTGGTCTGATCTGGATCATCGCGACCAAGATCTGGCCGCCGCTGATGAACGCGATCGAAGAGCGCCAGCAGAAGATTGCTGAAGGCCTCGCTGCTGCCGACCGCAGCCAGAAAGATCTGGCCCAGGCGCAGGAGAAGGTCAACGAAGCGCTGAAGGAAGCCCGCACCAAGGCCAACGAGATCATCGATCAGGCCCACGCGCGTGCCAACCAGATCGTTGATGCAGCCCGTAACGAAGCGATCACCGAAGCCACCCGTCAGAAGGAACTGGCCCAGGCTGAAATCGACGCCGCCGCCAACCGTGCCCGTGAAGATCTGCGCAAGCAGGTGTCCGCGCTGGCCGTGACCGGTGCCGAAAAGCTGCTCAAGCGCGAAATCGACGCCAACGCCCACAAGGCGCTGCTCGACGAGCTGGCCTCGGAGATCTAAGGATGAGCCAGGCCCTCACGCTTGCCCGCCCGTACGCCCGCGCCGCGTTCGCGACCGCGCGCGACGAAGGTGCGTTCGCGCCGTGGTCGGACGCCCTGGCGTTCTCCGCCCACGTCGCCGCCGACCCGCGCGTGGCGGCCCTGCTCGCCAACCCGGAGCTGGGTCGTGACGACGCCGTCGCCCTGCTGGCGCCGGTGTCGCACGGCGAGACCTACTCGCGCTTCCTGGCCATCCTGGCCGAATCGCATCGTCTGCCGCTGCTGCCGGAAATCTCCGGCATGTTCGACGCCCTGCGCGCCGAAGCCGAGCACGTGGTCAAGGCCACGGTGACCTCGGCTTCCGAGCTGTCGGCCGGCGAGCTGGACGCGATCAAGGCTGCGCTGCGCAAGCGCTTCAACCGCGAGGTCGACGTGACCACCGCGGTCGATGCTTCGCTGATCGGCGGCGCCGTGATCGACGCCGGCGACGTGGTCATCGATGGTTCGCTGAAGGGCAAGCTGGCCCGTCTGCAGACCGCGCTCGCTAACTGAATTCATTTAACGTCCGGCCCCGCTGCCGGCACTAGGACTTGACGATGGCAACCACGCTCAACCCCTCCGAAATCAGCGAACTGATCAAGAACCGCATCGAGAAGGTCAAGCTGGCCGCGGAATCGCGCAACGAAGGCACCGTGACCAGCGTGTCCGACGGCATCGTGCGCATCTTCGGTCTGGCCGACGTGATGCAGGGCGAAATGATCGAACTGCCGAACAACACCTTCGCCCTGGCCCTGAACCTGGAGCGCGACTCGGTCGGCGCCGTGGTCCTGGGTGACTACGAGCACCTGCGCGAAGGCGACGTCGCCAAGACCACCGGCCGCATCCTGGAAGTGCCGGTCGGCCCGGAACTGCTGGGCCGCGTCGTGAACGCGCTGGGCGAGCCGATCGACGGCAAGGGCCCGCTGGGCACCGACCTGACCGCTCCGGTGGAACGCGTTGCGCCGGGCGTGATCTGGCGCAAGTCGGTCGACCAGCCGGTGCAGACCGGTTACAAGTCGGTCGACTCGATGATCCCGATCGGCCGTGGCCAGCGCGAGCTGATCATCGGTGACCGCCAGACCGGCAAGACCGCCATGGCGATCGATGCGGTGATCAACCAGAAGGGCACCGGCATCAAGTGCGTGTACGTTGCGATCGGCCAGAAGGCGTCGACCATCGCCAACATCGTGCGCAAGCTGGAAGAGAACGGCGCGCTGGCCCACACCATCGTGGTGGCCGCGACCGCTTCCGAATCGGCTGCCATGCAGTACATCAGCGCCTACTCGGGCTGCACCATGGGTGAGTACTTCATGGACCGCGGCGAAGACGCGCTGATCGTGTACGACGATCTGTCCAAGCAGGCCGTTGCCTACCGCCAGATCTCGCTGCTGCTGAAGCGTCCGCCGGGCCGTGAAGCCTACCCGGGTGACGTGTTCTACCTGCACTCCCGTCTGCTCGAGCGCGCTGCCCGCGTGTCCGAGGAATACGTCGAGAAGTTCACCGAAGGCAAGGTCACCGGCAAGACCGGTTCGCTGACCGCGCTGCCGATCATCGAGACCCAGGCCGGCGACGTGTCCGCCTTCGTTCCGACCAACGTGATCTCGATCACCGACGGCCAGATCTTCCTGGAAACCGACCTGTTCAACGCCGGCATCCGCCCGGCCGTGAACGCCGGTATCTCGGTGTCGCGCGTCGGTGGCTCGGCCCAGACCAAGATCATCAAGAAGCTGTCGGGCGGCATCCGCATCTCGCTGGCCCAGTACCGTGAGCTGGCTGCGTTCGCGCAGTTCGCCTCGGACCTGGACGAAGCGACCCGCAAGCAGCTGGAGCGTGGCCAGCGCGTCACCGAGCTGATGAAGCAGAAGCAGTACGCGCCGATGTCGATCGCCAACCAGGCGCTGTCGATCTACGCCGTCAACGAGGGTTACCTCGACGACGTGCCGGTCAACAAGCTGCTGGCGTTCGAAGAAGGCCTGCACGCCCACTTCGCCAACACCCAGGGCGAGCTGATCAGCAAGGTCAACGCCACCGGCGGTTGGGACAACGACATCGAAGGTGCCTTCAAGAAGGGCATCGCCGAGTTCAAGACCACCGGCAGCTGGTAATCGCGGTCCTGTAGAGCGGAGCCGCTGGCTCCGCTGGACCAGATGACAAACGGTTGAACAACGCGGGGCATCAGCCCCGCGCCACGGGAAACAAGAGATGGCAAGCGGACGCGAAATCAAAACCAAGATCAAGAGCGTGCAGAACACCCGCAAGGTGACGCGCGCCCTGGAAATGGTCTCGGCCTCCAAGATCCGCAAGGCGCAGGATCGGATGAAGACCTCGCGTCCGTACGCGCAGGCGATGAAGCAGGTGATCGGTCATCTGGCCCAGGCCAGCACCGACTACCAGCATCCGTTCCTGGTCGAGCGCGAGCAGGTCAAGCGGGTCGGTTTCATCGTGATCTCCTCCGATCGCGGTCTGGCCGGCGGCCTGAACAACAACCTGTTCCGCAAGATGCTGGGCGAAGCCAAGGCATGGCAGGACAAGGGTGCCGAAGTGGACCTGGTGACCATCGGCCAGAAGGCTTCGACCTTCTTCCGCCGCGTGAAGGTCAACATGGTCGGCAGCGTGACCCACATCGGCGACGTGCCGAAGCTGGAATCGCTGATCGGTGTGATCAAGGTCATGCTCGACGCCTTCACCGAAGGCAGGATCGACCGCGTGTACCTGGTCTACAACCGCTTCGTGAACACCATGGTGCAGAAGGCCAGCTTCGATCAGCTGCTGCCGCTGCCGCCGGCTGAGAAGCAGGTCGCTCACCACGACTGGGACTACCTGTACGAACCCGATGCCGCGACCGTGCTCGAGCACGTGATGACGCGTTACATCGAGTCGCTGGTGTACCAGGCACTGCTGGAAAACGTCGCCTCCGAGCATGCGGCACGCATGGTTGCGATGAAGGCAGCGAGCGACAACGCCAACAAGCTGATCGGCACTCTGCAGCTCGTCTACAACAAGGCGCGCCAGGCAGCGATCACCCAGGAAATCTCCGAAATCGTCGGCGGCGCGGCAGCAGTCTGACCGCGTTCGTTCAAAGCACACATTAGAGGATGCAGCAATGAGTCAGGGCAAGATCGTTCAGATCATCGGCGCGGTCGTCGACGTCGAATTCCCGCGTGAATCGGTGCCGAAGGTGTACGACGCACTGAAGGTGGAAAACACCGAGATCACCCTCGAAGTCCAGCAGCAGCTGGGCGACGGCGTGGTGCGTACCATCGCCCTCGGTTCCACCGACGGCCTGAAGCGCAACCTGGTTGCCGTCAACACCGGCCGTGGCATCTCGGTGCCGGTCGGCGCCGGCACCCTGGGCCGCATCATGGACGTGCTTGGCCGTCCGATCGACGAAGCCGGCCCGGTCGCTGCCAGCGACAACTGGGAAATCCACCGCGCTGCGCCGTCGTATGAAGACCAGTCCCCGGCCACCGAGCTGCTGGAAACCGGCATCAAGGTCATCGACCTGATGTGCCCGTTCGCCAAGGGCGGCAAGGTCGGCCTGTTCGGCGGCGCCGGCGTCGGCAAGACCGTCAACATGATGGAACTGATCAACAACATCGCCAAGGCGCACAGCGGTCTGTCCGTGTTCGCCGGCGTGGGTGAGCGTACCCGTGAGGGCAACGACTTCTACCACGAAATGAAGGACTCCAACGTCCTGGACAAGGTGGCGATGGTGTACGGCCAGATGAACGAGCCGCCGGGCAACCGTCTGCGCGTCGCCTTGACCGGCCTGACCATGGCCGAGTACTTCCGCGACGAGAAGGACGAAAACGGCAAGGGTAAGGACGTCCTGCTGTTCGTCGACAACATCTACCGTTACACCCTGGCCGGTACCGAAGTGTCGGCACTGCTGGGCCGCATGCCGTCCGCCGTGGGTTACCAGCCGACCCTGGCCGAGGAAATGGGCGTCCTGCAGGAGCGCATCACCTCGACCAAGAACGGTTCGATCACCTCGATCCAGGCCGTCTACGTTCCCGCGGACGACCTGACCGACCCGTCGCCGGCGACCACCTTCGCCCACCTGGACTCGACCGTGACCCTGTCGCGTTCGATCGCCTCGCTGGGTATCTACCCGGCCGTCGACCCGCTGGACTCCACCAGCCGCCAGATGGATCCGCTGGTCATCGGCCACGAGCACTACGACACCGCCCAGCGCGTCCAGCAGACCCTGCAGAAGTACAAGGAACTGAAGGACATCATCGCCATCCTGGGCATGGACGAACTGTCCGAAGAAGACAAGCAGGCCGTGTCGCGCGCCCGCAAGATCGAGCGCTTCTTCAGCCAGCCGTTCCACGTGGCCGAAGTGTTCACCGGTTCGCCGGGCAAGTACGTGCCGCTGAAGGACACCATCCGTGGCTTCAAGGCCATCGTCGATGGCGAGTACGACCACCTGCCGGAGCAGGCGTTCTACATGGTCGGCGGCATCGAAGAAGCGGTCGAGAAGGCCAAGAAGATGGCCGAGAAGGCCTGATCCGGGACGGGCGGGAGCGATCCTGCCCGACCTGACGCCGGCGCCGGGCAACCGCCCGCGCCGGTGGACCCCCACGGCGGCATTGCGCCGCCGCGAACAGCGAAGAGATTTGCATGAGCACGATCCGTTGCGACATCGTCAGCGCCGAGCAGGAAATCTTCCGTGGCGAAGCGACCCTGGTCGTGGCCACCGGTGAGCTGGGCGAACTGGGCATCGCGCCCAAGCACGCGCCGCTGATCACCCGCCTGAAGCCGGGCAAGGTGGTGGTGACCACGCCGAACGGCGAGCAGCTGGATTTCGCCATTTCCGGCGGCATCCTGGAAGTGCAGCCGCAGGTGGTGACCGTGCTGGCCGACACCGCGATCCGCGCGCAGGACATCGACGAAGCCTCGGTCCGCAAGGCCAAGGAAGAAGCCGAGCGCATCCTGGCCAACCGCGTCGAAGCGATGGAAGTGGCTGAGGCCCAGCAGAAGCTGGCCGAAGCCGTCGTCCAGCTGCAGGCGCTGGAGCGCCTGCGCAAGAATCTCAAGCACTGAGGTTCGCGCGTCATCAAGCACAAGCGCCGGCTAGCTGCCGGCGTTTTTGTTTGTTCGCCACAGGAGCAGGGAATGCAGCACCACTCGACAGCGATTGAAGGCGGCAGCTGGCAGCGGCCGTGGCGCACACCGGCAGGCGTGTTCCTGATTGCGTGGATCGTTCTGTGCCTGCCATGGCTCAGTGGCATCAAGACCATTCCCTTTGATGCCGTGCAGCAGTTCTTCCCGGCGGTCAGTTTCAGTGCCGAGCAGTTGCGTCACCTGCAGGCCCCCTGGTGGAATCCGTATCTCTACGGTGGCTACCCGCAGGTGGCCGATCCGCAGATGATGACGCTGCAGCCGACGATGCTGCTGCCGATGCTGCTGGCGCCGGGCTCCCTGCACCTGTTCACGGTGGTGGTGCTGCTGCATGTGCTGGCAGGCGGCCTGGGTGCACTGCGGTTGAGCCGCGTGCAGGGCATGCCGCCGCCGGCGCAGCTGCTGTTCGCACTCACGCTGATGTTTGGTGGCGTGGCCGCGTCGCGCCTGCAGCACACGCCGATGATCATCAGCTACTGCCTGCTGCCCTGGCTGTGGCTGGGCCTGGAGCAGGTCCGCCGGCGGGGACGGATGCGCGACATCCTGCTGGCCGGTGTGGCCGGCGGGATGTGTGCGCTTCAACTGACCCAGGTCACCTATTTCATCATCCTCGCGTGCGTGATCTACGCCGTGGCTGCTGTCGTGCTGGCACAGGGGCAGCGCATGCGCCTGCTGTGGCAGCTGGGCGTGGTGGCCATTCTCGCCGGTGGTGTCAGTGCGCCGCAGTGGCTGTCCACGCTGGCCTGGCTGGACCAGACCAATCGCAATGGCCTGACGCTGGAAGCCGCGCTGCCGGGTGCCATCCACTGGCAGACACTGGTGACACTGCTGTCGGGCAACGTGTTCTCGCAGGGGCGCGGCGACAGCTGGGCCTTCGGTGATATCAGCGCCGATTACCTCTATGTGGGGGCAGTGCCGCTGGCGCTGTGGCTGCTCTGGGGCGGTGAGGTGCTGCGGCGCAAGCCGGCGGCGACGCGCGTCGCGCTGTGTGCGCTGACGCTGGCGATCATGGTCGCGGTGGGTGGCGCCACGCCGCTGTTCCCCTGGTTGTTCGGCTGGCTTCCGGGGCTGGACCTGTTCCGGCGCCCGTCCGATGCGCTGTTCCTTACCGTGCCTGCGGCGGCGTGGCTGGGTGCCAGTGCCCTGCAGGTTGCCCTGCAGCGGCAGCCATTGCGATTGCATCGGGTGTCCGTGGCGGTCGTCGCAGTGCTGGGCGCGTGCGCTGCGTGGCTGGCGATCGATCATGGTCATCCGCTCGCTTTCGCCTGGCTTGCGGTCAGCGCCGCGCTGGGCGTAGCCGCGGTGTGGGTGCTGCGCCGCCACCAGTCACCTGCGCGCTGGGTGCTGGCGCTGGTGCTGTTGGACCTGCTGCTGTTCAACGTCGGCACCAGGTTCAACGCGGGCAGCGGCACAAAGTCGGTGCTCACCGCCGATCGTGCGGGTCCTGCGCAGCGCGCCTATGCGCTGCTGGCGGCAGAGCGGCATATCGGCATACCCGAGCGCGCGGTGGTCTTCGGCATCGGCGGACTCACCAACGGCGCGGCGGTGCATGCCATTGCGCTGGCAAACGGCTACAACCCGCTGCTGGCAAGCGACTATCTGCAGATGACCGGGATGCCGGGCGAGCCGGTGGATACCTTCCAGCAGAAGGTCCCCACTGCCTGGATGCCAGACACCGCTGCTCCCCTGTACGACCTGCTGGGCGTGCGTTGGCTGCTGGCCCAGGAGCCGTTCCCGGGCTCCAGCGCGCAGGGCGACCAGGTGGAACTTGCGCGGCGTGACAGCGTGCTGCCACGGGTGCTGAATCCGCGGCAGGTGCGCCGCCATGAGGAGCGTCTACCGCCTGCGCCGCTGTTCAACCAGACCGATTTCAACCGGCAGCTATGGCTGCCGGCAGCCGCCAGCAGCCACTGTGCCGAACAGGATGCCGGCGAGGCCACGGTACAGGTGCTGCGCTACCAGCCGGGACGCATCGAGCTGACGGTGGTGGCCGACCATGCAGCATGGGTGGTGATCAACGAAACCACCGGTCGTGGCTGGCAGGCGCAGCTCGAGGATGGCCAGGTACTGCCGCTGCTGCGCGGCAATGGCCTCTTCCATGCGTTGTGCGTGCCGGCCGGGCAGCATCAGGTGCGGTTGCGCTACAGCGCGCTGCAGCTGTGGCGTGAGGGACTGGGAGCGCGCCTGCGCCGTGACGGTGATCGCTGACCGCTGACCGCGATCAGCGGTACACCACATGGCGCATCAACAGGAACGACACGCACGCCAGCCCGCCTTCCACCAGTGGCTTGGCCAGCCAGGTGTACTGCAGGCCCAGCGCGTGGTCGACCAGGCTCACCAGCAACGTGCTTGCCGCAGTCAGCAGCAGCCACAGCCCGAAGAAGCGTGCAAAGCGCTTCCAGCCCAGCTTGTGGGTGCCGGCCTCGGCAAAGGTGTAGCGGCCGTTGAGCCAGAAGCCCAGCAGCATGCCGGCCAGGCGCCCGGCGACGTTGGCCGGTGCGACCGGCATGCCAAGCGCGGTGGCGACCACGAACACCAGCCAATCGACCAGCAGCTGCACGAGCCCGATCACGAGGTAGGCGCTTCCCTGGCGGACAAGGCTCATCGGCATGGTGAAGGAGGAGGGATGCCCATGTTAACGGCGTACGCTCTAGAATCGTCGGCAACGAACCACGGACTGCCGTTCCCATGACCCAAGCCCTGCACGTCATCATCCTCGCCGCCGGCGCCGGCAAGCGCATGAGGTCGGTGCTGCCGAAGGTGCTGCAGCCGATCGCCGGCCAACCGATGCTGGCGCACGTGATCGATGCGGCCCGCGAACTGCAACCGGCGGCCATCCATGTGGTCTACGGCCATGGCGGTGAGGCGGTGCGGCAACAGTTCGCCGACCAGCCCGACCTGCAGTGGGCTGAACAGGCGCAGCAGCTGGGTACGGGCCACGCGGTGGCGCAGGCGATGCCGCAGGTGCCGGATGCCGTGCAGGTGCTGGTGCTGTACGGCGATGTACCGCTGATCCGCGCGCAGACCCTGCGCGATCTGCTGGCGCAGCCGGGGCGGTTGGCGGTGCTGGTCGCCGAGGTTGATGACCCGACCGGTTACGGCCGCGTGCTGCGCGATGCCGAAGGGAAGGTGGGAGCGATCGTCGAGCAGAAGGACGCGACCGACGACCAGCTGCGCGTGCGCACGATCAACACCGGCATCATCGCCGCGGAGTCGACCGCGCTGCGCCGCTGGCTGTCGCAGCTGTCCAACCGCAATGCGCAGGGCGAGTACTACCTGACCGACGTGTTCGCATTTGCCGCGCATGAGTACACCCCGGCCGAAATGGCGCTGGTGGCCGACGCGCAGGAAGCCGAGGGGGCAAACGATCCCTGGCAGCTGTCGCAGCTGGAGCGTGCCTGGCAGCATCGCGCCGTGCGTGCGCTGTGCGCACAGGGTGCACGCGTGCGCGACCCGGCACGACTCGACATCCGTGGCACCGTCACCGTGGGCAGTGACGTGCTGATCGATGTCGATGTCGTTCTCGAAGGCAACATCGTGCTCGGCGACGGCGTTACCATCGGTCCGTTCAACCGCCTGAAGGACGTTACTCTCGGCCCCGGTACCGAAGTACGCGCGCACTGTGATCTGGAGGGTGTGGTCACCGAAGGCGCGGCGCTGGTCGGTCCGTTCGCGCGCCTCCGCCCAGGTACCGTGCTGGCCGATGGCGTGCACGTCGGCAACTTCGTCGAAACCAAGAAGGTCACCCTCGGCGTCGGCAGCAAGGCCAACCACCTCACCTATCTGGGTGATGCGGTGATCGGCAGCAAGGTGAACATCGGTGCCGGCACCATCACCTGCAACTACGACGGCGTGAACAAGTCGACCACCACCATCGGCGACAACGCGTTCATCGGTTCCAACAGTTCGCTGGTGGCGCCGCTGACGATCGGCGAGGGCGCGACCATCGCTGCCGGTTCGGTCATCACCCGCACCGCCCCGGACGGCAAGCTGACACTGGCCCGCGCACGACAGGAAACCATCGATGGCTGGAAGCGCCCGGTCAAGAAGTCCTGAGCCACGTATTCCGCATGCCGACGAGCTCGGCGTGCTGCCGGCAATTGAACAGCGTGCCGGCGAACTGCTGAAGGATCACGAAGCCCATCCGGTATTTGCCGGCCACGGCCTGGATCTGCCGACGCTGCAGGACGGCCTTCAGCGGGGCCAGCTGTGGGTTGTGGATGGCCCCGGCGGCGACATTGCCGGCTACCTGCTGGGCGGCGAGCTGTGTGGCGAGTTCCATGTCCTGCAGATGGATGTGGACCCCGCGCACGCGCGTCGTGGCCATGGCCGTGCATTGCTGCGGCACGCCTTGGCGCAGGCCAGGGCCACCGGCTTTGCTGCAGCGGTGCTGACCACCTTGAGCGATGTGCCATGGAATGCAGCCTTCTATGCCAGCGAAGGGTTCGACGTAGTGCCTGAGGCTGAGTGGAACGACGGCCTGCGCGCCGTCATGGCCGAAGAGGCTGCGCTCGGGTTTCCGATGCACCTGCGGGTGGCGATGCGGCGGGCCTGGTAGGTGCCGGCCCTGGTCGGCACATCCGCGCATGGCGTGGATCTACCCGATCGGCCCGCTCAACCCACCGGCAACAGGATCGACACGCACAACCCGCCATCGCCGCGGTTCTGTAGCGACACGCGGCCACCGTGCGCTTCCACGATCTCGCGCGTCAGTGCCAACCCCAGGCCGGTGCCGTTGCGCTTGGTCGAATAGAACGGCATCAAGGCGTTCTGCAGCACCTGCTCGTTCATGCCCTTGCCGCGATCCAGTACGTCCAGGCGCAGCCATTGCGGCAGCCGCGTGAGTTGCACCTGTACGTCATCGTTGGGCGGATCAGCCTCGGCGCAGGCTTCATGCGCGTTCTTCAGAAGATTCAGCAATGCCTGCCCGAACTGCGCGATGTCGATGCGGCTGCTCAGGTCCTCGTCCGGCTCGCGTTCCATGGTGAACGGGATCTGCTGGCGCAGGCTGGACAGGAACGGCGCCCAGTGCACGGTCTGCAGTTGCGGCTGCGGCAGCTTTGCGAAGCGTGCATAGCCACGGATGAAGCCTTCCAGGTGGCGTGCGCGGTCCTCGATGGTGGTGAAGATCTCCGGCAACCGGTCGAAGCGTTCGCGCTGCACCAGCACGCCACCGGAGTGGGCCAGCGAGGCGATCGGTGCCAGTGAGTTGTTGAGCTCGTGGCTGATCACCCGGATCACCTTCTTCCACGTCTGCACTTCCTGGCGGCGCAGTTCGGCGGTGAGCAGGCGTACCAGCAGCAGGTCGTGCGGACGGCCGTTGAGCTGGAAGGCGCGGCGCGACAGGTGGTAGACCTGTTCGTCATCCTCGTCGCCGTCCTCGCCCTCGGCATGCACCGCGAACAGGCTGTCGCCGCCACGGGCGATGGCATCGCGCAGCTCCACCGGCACCTGTTCCAGCACCTCTTCCAGACGCTGGCCTTCCAGCTTCCAGCCGCCATGCAGCAGCTTGCGCGCAGCCAGGTTGGAGAACACCACGCGGGCGATGCCATCGCCGCCGGAGGCAATCAGCAGCATGGCCACCGGCGTGTTCTGCACCATGGTGTCCAGCAGCAGTTCGCGCTGCACCAGGCCCTGCCGCTGTTCGCGCAGCACATCGCCCAGCTCGCGGTGCGCCTGCACCAGGTCGCCCAGTTCGTCGTTGCCCGGCCAGTACACGCCGAAGTTGTACTCGCCGTCGCGGTAGCTGCTGGTGGTGCCGGACAGTGCGCGCATCAGCGAGCGCACCGGTGCGGTGGCGCGGCGCAGGGTCCACCACATCAACGCCAGCAGGATCACGGCCGACGCCGTGGTCACCACCCAGCCATGGTTCATCCAGTACGCCAGCAGCCACGGCAGCGCAGCGGCCAGCGCCAGCACCGGCAGCAGGCGCAGGAACAGGCGGAAGGTGAACGAGCGCCGTTTCATTCGCGTGGGATGCCGTGGCGGTCCATGCGCCGGTACAGGGCCTGGCGGCTCAGGCCGAGTTCGGCAGCCGCCTGGGCGATGACGCCGTGGTTGCGTGCCAGCACGTCCTCGATGCGCTCGCGGTCGGGATCGTTGCCAGCGCTCGGTGCGGGGCGTGGCGCCGGTGCGGTGCGCGGCAGGTTCAGGTCGGCCACCTCGATGCGGTTGCCGGTCGCCAGCAGTTCGGCACGCTGGATCACGTTGCGCAGTTCGCGCACGTTGCCCGGCCA
Organism: Stenotrophomonas muris; assembly: GCF_052751275.1. Classification (NCBI taxonomy): domain Bacteria; kingdom Pseudomonadati; phylum Pseudomonadota; class Gammaproteobacteria; order Lysobacterales; family Lysobacteraceae; genus Stenotrophomonas; species Stenotrophomonas muris. The sequence goes on from NZ_CP199879.1 coordinate 4,366,639, forward strand.
CGGGTGCCGTTGCAGGGCGGCACTGGCGGCACTGGACAGCGGCTTGCCGGCCGTCAGGAAACGCTCGGCCAGTGGCACGATGTCGCCCGCGCGCTCGGCCAACGGCGGTAGTACCAGTTCCACTGTATTGAGGCGGTAATAGAGATCTTCGCGGAACGTGCCGTCGCGGATCATCGCCGGCAGGTCGGCATTGGTCGCGCTGACCACGCGGACTTTGACCTGGCGTTCGCGATTGGAACCCAGGCGCTCGAAGCGGCCGGTTTCCAGCACACGCAACAGCTTCATCTGCCCGCCCAGCGACAGGTTGCCGATCTCATCCAGGAACAGCGTGCCTCCGTCGGCGGCTTCGAACTTGCCCTCGCGTGCCTTGTTGGCGCCGGTGTAGGCGCCGGCCTCGGCGCCGAACAGTTCGGCCTCGATCAGCTCCGACGGCAACGCGCCGCAGTTGACCGTGATGAACGGGCCCTTGGCCACCAGTGAATTGGCCTGGATGATCTGCGCGATCTTCTCCTTGCCGGCACCATTGGGACCGGTGATCAGCACCGGCAGCTCGGAGCGCGCGACCTGGCAGGCCAGGGCGATGACGCGCTCGCTGGCCGGATCGGCGAAGACCGCACCGCACAGGTCGTACTTTTCTTCCAGCGCATTGCGCTGGCGCAGCTCGCGGCTGCGGCGGCGGTCCAGTTCGCGCCGCGCCTCGGACAGCTCCAGCAGGTTGTTGACCGTGGTCAGCAGCTTGCGGTCGTCCCAGGGCTTGGCCAGGTAGTCGGCGGCGCCGGCCTTGACCAGGTCCACCGCGCTGCTCAGGTGGGTCCAGGCCGTCAGCAGGATCACCGGCAGGTCCGGATGGCGTGCGCGGATCTGTGCGAACAGCGCTTCGCCCTCCTCGCCGGAGGTGGTGTCCTCGCTGAAGTTCATGTCCTGGATCACCAGGTCGACCGGCTGCGACTCGAGCAGGGCCAGCCCCTCGGCCGGGCTCTGCGCCTGCAGGGTGTCGATGTCGTGCAGGGAGAACAGCACGTCCAGTGCAGTGCCCACACTGGCGTTGTCGTCGATGATCAGGATCGAAGGCATCAAGCGGTTCTGCAGAAAGGGATGGGCGGCGCCGATGGAGCCGTGTTCGTGTCCATACGCCGGGAGAGCCCGGCGCCACCCATCAAGCATAGCCAAACCCGTAGCCGTCGGGGCGGCGGGCTCAGCGTCGGGGCGGCGGCGGTGGCGGTGCTGGCGGAGGCGGAGCGACCAGCGCCCTGCGCCAGGCAGCGGCGTCCACCGCGACCGTCAGTTCCTGCCTGTCGCGCTGCAGCAGGAGATAGGCCCTGGCGGCGCTTGAACGCCGCAGGGCCTCGGCAAGATGCTCGATCCTGCGTACGGTGGTGTCATCCACCCGCAGGATGCGATCGCCGCTGCGCACGCCGAAGCGGGCTTCCGGGCCGGCGGCTTCCACGCGCACCTGGCCTTCGCTCGAACGCAATGCCAGGCGCGCATCGTCCTGGCGCCACTCCAGTGTCTGCGAGCTGCCACCGCCGGCCAGTGCCGGCAGTGGCAGGAGCATCATCATCAGCATCCAGCGGATACGCATCTCATGCGCCCCGCGTGGCAACCGCAGGCGGTACCGCTGCCGCGCGCCGGGCCGGCCCGAACACCGCGATCTGGCCAAGCACCCACAGCAGCAGTGCGCCCAGCGGCAGGTAGTGCAGCGGCATGCGCGGCAGCTCGTACATGTTCATCAGTGCCAGGTTGATCGCATAGGCGGCCAGCATGCCCAGCACGATGCCCAGCGTGGCCAGCAGGAAGTTCTCGGTCTGGAAGTAGCGCAGGATCTGCCCACGCGTCGCGCCGAGCGCGCGACGGATACCAATCTGCTTGCTGCGCTGCTGCACCCAGAAGCTGGCCAGGCCGATGATGCCCAGTGCGGTGACCACCAGCAGCGAGATGCACACCGTGATCAGCAGCCCGACCATGGCCCTGTCGTTCTTGAAGTAGTCATTGCGCTGCGCCTCATAGGTCAGCTTCTCGCGCACCAGCCGGTTGGGGTCGTTGCGTTCAAGCGCGGCGATCGCGCCCTTGAGTACTTCCTCGCGCCGTTCCGGAGCGGTGCGCAGGACGTACGGGCCCTGGGTGAAATCGGTCCGCACAGGCAGCACCATCGACAGCGTGGTGTTGTTGTTGTAATCGGTGGGCGTGGCCAATGACGCGACAATACCCACCACGTGCAGTGGCTGCTTGCCCATGTAGAACGTCTTGCCCAGTGCGTTCTCGCCGGGGTACAGCCTGTCGGCGAGCGTGCGGCTGATGATCACCGAGGAGGCGGTATTGGTGGAGGCGTTCTTCTGTGCATCCTCGACGTTGCTGTATTCACTGGGCTGGAAGTCGCGGCCGGCGGTCAGCTGCAGTCCAAGCGTGGACAGTCCACCTTCGCCGAACATGTACATGGTGACGAAGGCGGTCGGACGTTCCTGTTCCTGCTTCAGCGAAACGCTGGTATTGGAGGAGTTCGGGCGGAACGGCAGCTGGTTGACCTTCGCGGCGGCGGTGACCCCGGGAACGGCGCGCAGGGCGGACAGGTCCTCCTGGGTGCGGGCCTGGCCATTGGTCTGCTTGCCGATGCCGCTGACCCGGACGAACACCAGCTCGTTCTCGGCCAGGCCGCTGGTCTGGCTGATCCGTTCAACGCGCTGGGTGACCAGGAACAGGGCATTGCAGACGATGGCGCAGGTCAGGGCGACTTCCAGCACGATCAGGGCGGCGGCTGTCTTGTGCCGGCGCAGGGTGCTGAGGATGGGGCGGATATCCATGGGAGGTCCTCGTACTCGTGCTTACTGCGACTTGAGCTGGATGGCCGGGGTAACCTGCATCGCGCGCCAGGCGGGCAGGAAACCAGCGGCGAGGCTGGCGAACAGGGTCAGGCCAATGGCCAGCAGCAGCATGCTGCCGTCCAGGTGGGCCAGGCTCGCGTAGTCCACGGGTTGCTGGCGCACCGCATACAGGCCGAGCAGGGCCAGGCCGATGCCGAGCACGCCGCCGGCAACGCCGATCGCACCGGCTTCAACCAGGCATTGCAGGAAGATCTGCCCACGGCTGGCACCGAGGGCGCGGCGCACGCCGATCTCGCCGCTGCGGCGCAGGAACTTCGCCAGCAGCAGGCCCACCGTGTTGACCAGGCAGACGCCGAGAAAGCCCAATGCCAGCCACATCTGCAGGCGCACGTCGCTGGGCACGGCATTCTTGAACGTCAACCACTCCATCACCGGGCGCAGGCGCACGTTGGTAGGGCGCTCGAAACGGCCCGCTGCGCGCTGCTGGTCCGAGTAGTTGGCCAGGTAGCTGCGGTAGTCCTCGACCTTGGCCGGATCCAGCTCCACCCAGTACTGGATCCAGCTGCAGGGCGCGTTGATCGAGTTGCTGCTGCCATCCGGATTCTCGCCGAAGCAGTTCATGTTGCCGTTGCTGCCGAACTCCAGGTCCATCGCAGTGGAAAACGGCACCAGCAGGTCTTCATCCTTGCCGTAGTTGCCGGTGGTCAGATCGAAGAAGTGGGGTTCGGGATTCCACTTCTTCATCACGCCGATCACCCGCAGTGAATGGCCACTCAGGCGGATCTCGCGACCGGTGCTGTCGGCACCCTGGAACAGCTTGTCGTTGATCGCTTTCGACAGCACCACCACCCGGCTGCGATTGTCATCATCGCTGCTGTTCCAGGCACGCCCGTACTGCATCGGCACGTCGAACATCGGGAAGAAATCGGCCGACGTCCAGCGCGTATCCACCGAGAACGGCTTGAGCGTGCTGAGCTCCGGTTCCACCGTGCCGCCGCCCGCGCTCATCATCGCCTGGCGGATGCCGCGCTTCTCGCGCAGCAGGGTCTCGGCGTCGCGCCGTGTCATCTGTTCCTCAGGCTCCTCACCCGGGGTATAGCCGCCGCGCGGGCGCGGATCGACCTGCACGTAGAACAGCTGGTCGCTCTTGCCGGGAATCGGGTCGCCGGACAGCACGTGGAACACCGTCAGCGTGGTCATCGAGGCACCGATGCCGAGCGCGATGGCGACCACCATCAGTGCGGTCAGGATCTTGTTGCGGCGGAAGCTGCGTACCGCCAATCGGGTGTAGTAGGCGAACATGGGAGTGCCCTCACTCGTTGACGGCAACGATGTGGCGCGGCGGGGTAGCCAGCACCGGTTCGCGCACCAGGTCGGTCACCTGGCCATCGACGATGTGCACGTTGCGCTGCGCGCGCGCGGCCAGTTCCGGGTCGTGGGTGACCATCACGATGGTGGTGCCGGCGGCATTGATCTCCTCCAGCAGTTCCATCACGCCGCGGGCCATCTGCGTATCCAGGTTGCCGGTCGGTTCGTCGGCCAGCAGCAGGCGCGGGCTGCCGGCCAGCGCACGCGCGATCGCCGCACGCTGCTGCTGGCCGCCGGACAGTTCGTTCGGGTAGTGCTTCATGCGTGAGCCCAGGCCGACCTGGGTGAGCGCCTTCTCGATGCGTTCGCGGCGCTCGTTGGCACTCATCTTCCGGTAGCGCAGCGGCACGTCGACGTTGTCGAACAGGTTCAGGTCGGGAATCAGGTTGAAGCCCTGGAAGATGAAGCCGATCTTCTGGTTGCGCAGGCGGCTGCGGGCGTCATCGCCCAGCGTGCTCACGTCCTGGCCGTCAAGCAGGTAGGTGCCGCTGGTGAAGGTTTCCAGCAGGCCGGCGATGTTGAGGAAGGTGGTCTTGCCGGAGCCGGACGGGCCGGTGACCGCGACGAACTCGCCTTCCTTGACCTGCAGTTCCAGCGAGCGCAACGCGTGGGTTTCCACCTGTTCGGTGCGGAAGACCTTGGCGACCGAACGCATTTCGAGCATGTACATGGGGTGTCCTCTCTCCAGGATTCAGGTATCAGGTATCAGTTGACGGAGACGCGTTCGGCGTCCTTGAACAGGTCGCTGCCGGAGACCACGATGCGGTCGCCCGGCTGCACACCCGACTTGATTTCCACTTCGCCCAGGCTGCTGACGCCCAGTTCCACCGGACGCCGCACCGCGGTGCGGCCATCCATCACGTAGGCCACGCCATTGCCCTGTTCGACGAACGGGCCGCGCTCGACCTTCAGCACGTCCTTGCGGGTATCGAGCAGCACGCGCACCGACATCCGCTGGCTCTGGCGCAGGCCTTCCGGCTGCGCGCTGGCGAAGCGCACGCGGGCGTTGACCTCGCCGTTGACCACTTCCGGCGACACCGCGCTGATCTCGCCCGGGAACGGCTTGCCATTGCCGCCGGTCAGCTGCGCCGGCATGCCGATCGCCAGGTCGCGGGCGAAGCTCTCCGGCACCTTGATCTCGACCTCGAACTTGGACAGGTCGACCACGCCCAGCACCGGCGCGTTGGCAGCCAGGTTGGTGGACTGGACCGCCTGCACCTGGCCGACCTGGCCGTCAAACGGTGCGCGCAGGGTCAGTGCGTCGACCTGGCGCTGCACTTCGGCCACCACGGCCTTCTGGCGGTCGGCCAGCAGCCGCTTGTTGCGGGCATCCAGGTCGGCGCCCTGGCTCTGCAGGCGCGCATCGGTGGTGGCGTTGGCCAGGGTGATGTCGGCCTTCTTCAGCGAGTCCTTGGCCTTGGCCAGGTCGATCTGTGGCACCGCACCGCCGTCGTAGCCGCGCTGGAAGCGCTGCAGGTCGCGGTCAGCGGCCTGGCGCTCGATGGTGGCCTGGTCGGTTTCCTTGCGCGACTTGGCGCGGGCCAGGGTGGCGTCCAGCGCGGCACGGCTGGCCTCGGCTTCCAGGCCGGCCAGGGTGGCCTGTTCCTGGGCCAGCTTGCTGCGCAGTTCCGGGCTGTCGATGACCGCCAGTTCCTGGCCCTTCTTCACCACGTCACCGGCGACCACTTTCAGGTCCACGGTGCCGGCCGAGATGGCGTACAGGATCGGGCTATTGGCGGCGATCACCCGGCCGTCGGCGGCGATGTCGCGGACCAGGTCGCCGCGCTTCACTTCGGCGATGCGCACCCGGCTGCTGTCGAAGGAGCGGCTGGCATTGGACCAGGCATGCACGGCCCAGCCGATGCCGGCCAGCAGCACGATGGCGCCCAGCGCCGGCCAGCGGTAGCGCTGCCAGTTGACGCGGGTGGCGCCGGCGGGGGCGGAGGAAACGATCTGGTCCTGTGCGGAAGTGTCGCGGATCATCGGGTGCGTGCCTGACGGTGGTAGCCAGTACCAAGCACGTAGCGTGCCAACTTTATTTCCTTTCAGTTCAACAGGTTGGGCGGGCCGCTGGAGTGTCCGGGTGTCCGCGGACACCTTTCCGGACACTTTCATTAAGCGGACAGGAGGGGGAAGCCGGACACGCGGGCTAGAATGCGCCGATCGTCTTCAAGGAAACGCGTGACATGTGTGGAATCGTGGGTGCAATCGCCGATCGCGACGTGGTGCCGGTGCTGATCGAAGGCCTGAAGCGGCTTGAGTACCGTGGTTACGACTCCTCGGGCATCGCGGTGATCGATCACGCCGAGCGCCCCGAAGTACGTCGTGTCCGCCGCACCGGTCGCGTGTCGGAAATGGCCACGGCGGCCGAGGCCGAAGGGTTCAATGCGGTGCTGGGTATCGGCCACACCCGCTGGGCCACCCACGGCGGCGTCACCGAGGCCAACGCGCATCCGCACATCAGCCACGGCGTGGCGCTGGTGCACAACGGCATCATCGAGAACCACGAAGAGCAGCGCGAGAAGCTGCGCGCGCTGGGCTACACCTTCGAGTCGCAGACCGACACCGAAGTCATCGCGCACCTGATCCATCATCACCTGAAGGGCGGCGATGACCTGCTGGTGGCGCTGCAGCACACGGTGAAGGAGCTGACCGGCGCCTACGCGCTGGCCGTGGTCAGCCGCGCCGAGCCGGAGCGCTTCGTCTGCGCGCGCATGGGCTGCCCGCTGCTGGTGGGCCTGGGCGAGGGCGAGAACTTCGTCGCCTCCGACGTCTCGGCGGTGATCTCGGCCACCCGCAAGGTGATCTTCCTGGAAGAGGGCGACACCGCCGAGATCCGTCGCGATGGCGTGCGCATCTTCGATGAGCATGACCGGCCGGTCGAGCGCGATGTGCACCTGTCCGACGTGTCGCTGGCATCGCTGGAGCTTGGCCCGTACCGCCACTTCATGCAGAAGGAAATCCACGAGCAGCCGCGTGCGCTGGGCGACACCATCGAGGCGGCGATCGACGCCGGTGGTTTCCCGGCCGAGCTGTTCGGCAAGAACGCCGAAGCGGTGCTGTCGGGCATCGAGGGCGTGCAGATCATTGCCTGCGGCACCAGCTACTACGCCGGCCTGACCGCGCGCTACTGGATCGAAGCCATCGCCGGCCTGCCGTGCAGCGTGGAGATTGCCAGCGAGTACCGCTACCGGGCCGCGTATGCCAACCCGAAGCACCTGATCGTCACCATCTCCCAGTCCGGCGAAACGCTGGATACGATGGAGGCGCTGAAGTACGCCAAGGCGCTTGGCCACAAGCACACGCTGTCGATCTGCAACGTGCCGGAAAGCGCGATTCCGCGCGCCAGCGAGCTGGTCTGCTACACCCGCGCGGGCGCGGAGATCGGCGTAGCTTCGACCAAGGCCTTCACCACCCAGCTGGCCGCGCTGTTCCAGTTGACCGTGGTGCTGGGCAAGCTGCATGGCGGCATCGACGCGGCGCAGGAAGCGGATTACCTGGAACAGCTGCGCTTCCTGCCGGGCAGCGTGCAGCACGCGCTGAATCTGGAACCGCAGATCGCGGCGTGGGCCGAACGCTTCGCGCGCAAGTCCAATGCGCTGTTCCTGGGCCGTGGCCTGCATTACCCGATCGCGCTGGAAGGCTCGCTCAAGCTCAAGGAGATTTCCTACATCCACGCCGAGGCCTACCCGGCGGGCGAGCTGAAGCATGGCCCGCTGGCGCTGGTGGACGAGGACATGCCGGTGGTGGTGATCGCCCCCAATGACAGCCTGCTGGAGAAGGTGAAGTCGAACATGCAGGAAGTGCGCGCCCGTGGTGGCGAGCTGTTCGTGTTCGCCGACCAGGACAGCAACTTCAATGAGTCCGAAGGCGTGCACGTGATCCGCACGCCGCGCCATGCCGGCGTGCTCAGCCCGATCGTGCACACCATTCCGGTGCAGCTGCTGGCCTACCACACCGCGCTGGCACGCGGCACCGACGTGGACAAGCCGCGCAACCTGGCCAAGAGCGTGACGGTGGAGTAACACTCCCGGATCCGTCGAATGCTGCATGCGAAAAGGGGCCCGCGTGGCCCCTTTCGTTTGCGTGGTCGGCCATGCCAAGTGGGACAGCCACCGGGTGTTCTGTCCGCCGTCGGCAGCAGGCAATCATTCTTTAATGCGCGGCATCGGCTGTATTCAGCGGCGGTTTCAGCCGCGGTGCCATTCTCTGGATCGTCGGTTGGTTCCCACGACGAACTGTCCTATCGATGCCGGTAGTGACCGATGGTCGCAGTCGTAGAATCGATTTGACCGAGGTCCGGGTTGAGCGGTTGAGCCCACCTCGTTCGCGTTGCAGCACATCGCCTGCCGATCCATTCCACGCGGCGGGCGGGTGCGCCAGACGTGCGCTGAAAGGTCTGTTCCCGGGGAGGGGGCGTATCGGAAGAGCACACTTTTTTGACTTCAGTGACCTGCACCAGGAAACAAGAATGAACGTCCGCGAACTTCTGCAATCCAAGAAAGAAGCTGTCATCACCATCGACGCCGAGGACACCATCGGTGCCGCCGCCCACAAGATGAGCGCGAACAGGATCGCTGCGCTGGTGGTGATGAAGGACGATGCCCCGGTCGGCATCATTTCCGAGAAGGACATCGTGCGTACCCTGGCCGACGACGGCCCGCAGGCCGGCCGCCGGGTGATCTCCAGCCTGCCGTCCACCGGCCTGGAAGGCATTGCGCCGGACGCGACGCTGAAGCAGGCCATGTCGTTGATGACGTACTCGCGGCGCCGTCATCTGATGGTGACCGACGGCAACCAGCTGGTCGGCATCCTCAGCCTGGGCGATATCGTGAAGAACCTGCTGGGCGAGCTGGAACTGGAAAAGGCCGTGCTTCAGGACATCTACATGGCCGCCCACTGAGGGCTGCAGCGCTGGAAGCAGGGAAGCCGGGCATTGCCCGGCTTCTTCGTTCACGGCTTCGGTGATATCAGAACGTGACCTTTACCGAGTCGGCGCTGTAGTTCGCAGGACCGTGATAGACCACTTCGATGTTGTTGCCGTCCGGGTCGAGCACGAAGGCGCCGTAGTAGCCCGGGTGGTAGGGGCGTTCGCCCGGCGCGCCGTTATCGGTGCCGCCGGCGGCGATCGCGGCGGTATGGAAGGCATCGACGGTGGCGCTGTCGCGGGCCTGGAAGGCCAGATGGTGCCGGCCGGTCAGCTGGCCGGCGGCGGCCTCGCTGCTGGCGCTGGAAATGAACAGCTCATCGGCCCAGAAGTAATCATCGCCTTCGCCGGCGATCGGGATGCCGATGGTGTCGAACACCGCCTGGTAGAAGCGGCGGCTGGCCGCCAGGTCACGCACCACCAGCTGGATGTGGTCGATCAGGCGGCCGCGGTGCAGTTCCATCGTTTCCATACGAACCTCGCAAAAAAGGGGACGGAGGGGATTAAGTCGCTTCCGGCCAATAGTGCCAGAAACGACTTAATCCCCTCCGTCCCCTTTTTGTCAGTTGGCGATGATTTCGACCCAGTAGCCGTCCGGGTCCTTGATGAAGGCCAGATTCTTCATGCGGCCGTCGGTCAGGCGTTTCTGGAAGGTCACGCCGAGGTCCTCGAAGCGCTGGCAGGCGGCCTCGATGTCCGGCACCGACACGCAGATGTGGCCGAAGCCGCGCGGGTCGCTGTTGCCGTCGTGGTAGACCGCGCCCTGCTGGGTCTCGGTGCCGTGGTTGTGGGTCAGTTCCAGCACGCCCGGCAGGCCGGCCATCCACAGGCGGCGCTGGCTGTCGTCTTCCGGCACCACTGCGCCGGCCGGCACGTAGGCCAGGAAGTACAGGCTGAACTGGGCGTCCGGGAAGTCGCGCTTGTCGATCAGCTGGTAACCCAGTACGCGGGTGTAGAAGTCCAGCGAGGCGGTGATGTCCTTCACCCGCAGCATGGTGTGGTTGAACACGAAGCCGCTGGTTTCGGCCGGGGCCTGGGCGGCGACGCCGGGGACATCGCGCAGGGCGGGAATGGTCATGGGGGAGGTCCTTCAGACGGGGCCGTTGCCGGCCGGATGGCGCCATTCTACCGGCCCGCACCTGACGGCACCGCGACGTACAATGGCCGGATCGCACCGTTCCGTCCTGATAACGATTGCCCGCCATGTCGCAGCGTGAATGGGTGGCCGCCGCCATCCGCAAGATCGAAGCCGATTTCAACCGTTCCGCCGATACCCATCTGATCCCGCTGGCGCTGCCCGGGTTCGAGGGCATCGACCTGTACCTGAAGGACGAGTCGAGCCATCCCACCGGCAGCCTCAAGCACCGGCTGGCGCGCTCGCTGTTCCTGTACGCGCTGGCCAACGGTTGGTTGCGCGAGGGCCGGCCGGTGATCGAGGCCTCCAGTGGCTCGACCGCCGTGTCCGAAGCCTATTTCGCGCGCCTGCTGGGCCTGCCGTTCATTGCGGTGATCCCGGCCACCACCTCGCCGGAAAAGATCGCGGCGATCGAGTTCCATGGGGGCCGCTGCCACCTGGTCGAGCGCGCCTGCGACCTCAACTGTGATTCGGAAAAGCTGGCCCGCGAAACCGGCGGCCACTTCATGGACCAGTTCACCTATGCCGAGCGGGCGACCGACTGGCGTGCCAACAACAACATCGCCGAATCCATCTTCAAGCAGATGGCCGAAGAGCCCAGCCCGGTTCCGGAATGGATCGTGTGCAGCCCGGGTACCGGCGGTACCGCCGCCACGCTGGGCCGTTATGTCAGCTACCGCCGGCATGACACCCGCATCCTGTGCGCGGACCCGGAAGTGTCGGTGTTCTTCGACGGCTACAAGGCTGCCGTGGCCGGTGAACAGGACTGGCGTGGACTGACCTGCAGCGGTGGCTCGCGCGTGGAAGGCATCGGCCGGCCACGGGTGGAGCCGAGTTTCATCCCGACCAGTGTCGATGCGATGGTGAAGGTGCCCGATGCGCTGAGCCTGGCCGCGATGCGCCATGTCAGCCGCCAGCTCGGCCGCCGTGTCGGTGGCTCCACCGGCACCAACTTCATCGGCGTGCTGCAGGCCGCGCAATGGATGCGTGAGGCGGGCCACCAGGGCAGCATCGTCAGCATCCTGTGCGACAGTGGCGAGCGCTATGCGCAGAGCTATTACGACCCGGCGTGGTATGGGCGGCAGGGGATCGATGTCGACGGCGCCGATGCGCAGCTGGCGGCGGCGGTGGCCGGGCAGGGGTTGCCCGAACTGCCGTGGTGCAGCCTGGAAGCGTTGTAACGCGGCAACGCACGCCCGGCTGTGCATCGGCTGGGTAGCGTCTACTGTTGGTCGACCGCTCCACGTTCAGGTCGCCGGAATCCCGCGCTGCGCGCGAAAGTCGACCCACAGTCGACTCCACCCGGTCGCCGGGGCGTCTCAATACCCCGCTGCGGTGAACGCATCCAGCACCGCATCGCGCAGCGCATCAGGCAACGCCTCGATGTCCATCGCGCGGTCATCCAGGTGCAGGCTGGGGTCCAGGATGCTGGCGCGTCCCTGGGCCAATGCCTGCAGCCACAGCAGCACGCAGATCACGAACTCGCGCTCGTGGCCCAGCTGCAACTGGCTGGCGCCGCGCTCGATCACCTCGAACGGGTACCACTCCTGGGCATCGTTGAACGTGCCGCCCTGCTGCAATACCGCCTGCAGCTGCTCCAAATGGCGGGGGGCGTCGTCGCCGGCATCGCACAGCGCGGCGATCCAGGCCAGTTCTGCCGGGCTGGCGGACAGCGCCAGCGAGCGCGCCGGTGAGATGGATGCCACTGCAGCCAGACCTTCCATGTAGGGCCTCGTTCGGTAAGTACCGCTGCGGACTCCCCCGCAGCCAGAGCTTCGGTGCGCGGCCGTCAGGCCGACGTGAACGCCGGCGCATGCCCCCTTGTCAGCCGCGCCTGTCAGCGCCATATCTGGGAAGCTGCCCGCCCGCCGGGCCCGTTCCCTGGAGATCTGCCGTGACCGTTGCCAACCCCCTGCTCGACTTTTCCGGACTGCCGCGCTTTGACGCGATCCGCCCCGAGCACGTCGCGCCGGCGCTGGATGTGCTGCTGGCCGAGGCCGAAGCTGCCGTCAGCGCAGCCGAGCGGGTGCAGCCGGTGCGTTGGGACACCTTCGTCACCCCGCTGGATGACGCCACCGAGCGCCTGTGGCGTGCCTGGGGCCTGGTCGGCCACCTGCAGGGGGTGGTCAACACCCCGGAACTGCGTGAGGCCTACAACGGCAACCTGCCGCGGGTGACCCGTTTCGCCAGCGCGCTGGGCCAGAACCTGGCGCTGTATCGCCAGTACCAGGCACTGGCCGCCAGCCCGGAGGCCGCGCATTTCAATGAAGCCCAGCGCAAGGTGCTGGACAACACGCTGCGTGACTTCCGCCTGGGCGGTGCCGAGCTGGCACCTGAGGCGCAGCAGCGCTTTGCGGCGATCAAGGAGGAACTGTCGGCGCTGTCGGCGAAGTTCTCGCAGAACGTGCTCGACGCCACCGATGCATGGTCGCTGTACATCGAGGACGAAGCGCGACTGCTGGGCCTGCCGGAAGACGTGAAGGCTGCCGCGCGCGCTGCGGCAGAGAAGGACGGCAGGACCGGCTGGAAACTGACCCTGCAGATGCCGTGCTACCTGCCGGTGCAGACCTGGGCTGAAGACCGCGACCTGCGCGAGATCCTGTACCGTGCCAGCGCGCAGCGTGCATCGGAGTTCGGCGATGACGCGCTGGACAACAGTGGCAACATCGACCGTATCCTTGCCCTGCGCGCCGAACTGGCCGCGTTGCTCGGCTTCGATTCGTACGGCCATTACTCGGTGGCGACCAAGATGGCGCAGGACCCGGCCGAAGTACTGGGTTTCCTGCGTGACCTTGCCGCGCGAGCCAAGCCGTTCGCGGCCAAGGACCGCGCCGAGCTGGAGCAGTTCGCACGCGAGCAGCTGGGCATCGATGCCCTGCAGGCCTGGGACCTGGCGTTCGCCGCCGACCGCCTGAAGCAGGCGCGTTACAGCTATTCCGAGCAGGAAGTGAAGCAGTATTTCACCGAACCGAAGGTACTGGGCGGCCTGTTCTCGGTGATCGAGCAGCTGTATGGCCTGCATGTGCAGGAAGACAGCGCACCGGTGTGGCACGAAGACGTGCGCTTCTTCCGCCTGGTCGATGCGCAGGGCGCGCTGGTCGGCCAGTTCTACCTGGACCTGTACGCACGCGAGGGCAAGCGCGGCGGTGCGTGGATGGACGATTGCCGCAACCGTCGCGTGCGTGGCGACGGCAGCGTGCAGACGCCACTGGTCTACCTGGTGTGCAACTTTGGCCGGGGCGCCAACGGCAGGCCGGCGACCTTCAGCCACAATGAAGTGACCACGCTGTTCCATGAGATGGGCCACGGGCTGCACCAGCTGCTGACCCGCATCGGCGAACTGGGCGTGGCCGGCATCAACGGCGTGGAATGGGACGCGGTGGAGCTGCCCAGCCAGTTCATGGAGAACTTCTGCTGGGAATGGGACCACCTGCAGGGCATGACCGCGCACGTGGACAGTGGCGAGCCGCTGCCGCGCGCGCTGTACGAGCGCATGCTGGCGGCGCGCAATTTCCATAGCGGCATGGCCACGGTGCGCCAGCTGGAGTTCGGCCTGTTCGACATGCTGCTGCACAGCCAGTTCGAACCGGCGCAGGACAGCGTGCTGGCACTGCTGGACCGAGTGCGCGCGGAAGTGGCCGTGAACCACCCGCCGGTCTGGAACCGCTTCCCGCACCAGTTCAGCCACATCTTCGCCGGTGGTTACGCCGCGGGTTACTACAGCTACAAGTGGGCCGAAGTGCTCAGCGCCGATGCCTACGCCGCGTTCGAGGAAGCGCCGCAGGCACTGGCTGAAACCGGTGCACGCTTCCGCGATGAGATCCTGTCGCGTGGTGGCAGCCGCCCGGCGGCGGAGAACTTCAAGGCCTTCCGCGGCCGCGCGCCGCAGATCGACGCGCTGCTGCGGCACTCGGGCATGGCGTAAGCGAAAAAAAGGGGGGACGGAGGGGATTAAGTCGTTTGTGCACAAACGACTTAATCCCCTCCGTCCCCTTTTTCTATTCGGCGTAGATCATCTTCCGGGTCATGCCGCCGTCGACGATGAAGTCCTGGCCGGTGCTGAAGCCGGACAGCGACGACAGCAGGTACACCGCCAGCGCGCCGATGTCCTCGGGGCGGCCGACCCGGCCGACCGGGTGCTGTGCCTGGTCGATGGCGGAGTACTCCGGTGCGTGTCGCCGCGAGGGGGCCTGCCAGGCCGTGGTGCCGATCCAGCCCGGACTGATGCTGTTGACCCGCACCGTTGGGCCGGCACTGATCGCCAGCGCATGGGTGAACGCCACCAGCCCGCCTTTGGCCGCAGCATAGGCCTCGCTGTGCGCTTCGGATTGCCAGGCGCGGGTCGAGGCGATGTTGATGATTGCGCCGGCGGCGCTGGCCGTCAGCGCCGGTAGTGCGTGCTTGCTGCACAGGAAGGCACCGTGCAGCGAGGACAGGCGGCGCTGCCACTCGTCCCAGTCCATGTCCTGCAGCTGCGTGCCATGCGGTCCGGCGATGCCCGCGTTGTTGACCAGCCCGTCGATACGGCTGAAACGCCGCAGGGCCACGGCGATGAAGTCGCGCACGCTGGCTTCGTCGGTGATGTCCAGGCGCTGGAATGCGGCCTCGCCACTACGCTGCCATTCCGCCAGGCACGCCTCGCCGGCCTCCACGTCCAGGTCGCCGATCAGCACGCGTCCGCCGGCACCGAGCACGGCCTGTGCGATGCCACGGCCGATGCCGTTGGCGCCGCCGGTGACCAGCACCACCTTGCCCGACAGCGGCGCGGCCGGCCATGCGGCAATCGGCGGCACCGTGCTCACGTCAGGTCTTCGCCACGCAGGCGGCGATGCCAGCCGTCCACGCCGATGCGGTCCAGGGTCTGGATGTTGCGCTCGACGATCACGTCCGGGTCCGGATAGACATCCACTGCGCGCGCCACGCTGTCTTCGCGCAGCAGGTGCAGGGTGGGGAAGGGCGCGCGATTGGTGTAGTTGCTGGCGTCGTCCGCTGCCACGCCGTCGAACTGGTAGTCCGGGTGGAAGCTGGCCACCTGCAGGATGCCCTGCAGGTCCAGTGCCTCGATCGCGGCGTCGGCGTTGTCGAGGAAATCGTTGTAGTCGAGGAAGTCGGTCAGCACCTGCGGATGCACGATCAGCGTGGTATCGATCTGCTCGGCCGGCGTATCGCGCAACAGCACCAGTTCCTCGGCCAGCTGCTCAACCAGCGCTTCCGGCGTGGTCGCATCACTGAGCACGATGCGGACCTGGTCCTTCACATACACCGCCTTGGCGAACGGGCACAGATTCAGACCGATGACGATGCGCTCCAGCCACAGGCGGGTGGCAGCGATCGGGTCATCGGTGGGCAGGGGGGAATCGGTCATGGCGGGCACGTCGGCTGGCGGGGCCGCCATTGTAGGCGCGTCGCTGGCAACGCGCCGTCGTGCCTGCCGCTGGCAGCGCCGGGGCATGCCCGGCGGATGCCTCAGTCGCGGAAGTTGTTGAACTGCAGCGGCAGCTCGAACTTGCCGGCCTTGAGCACGGCGATGGCGTCCTGCAGGTCGTCGCGCTTCTTGCCCTGCACGCGCAGCTTGTCGCCGTTGATCTGGCTTTCCACCTTCAGCTTGGCATCCTTCAGCGCCGCCGCGATCTTCTTGGCGATCTTCTGCTCGATGCCCTGCTTGACGGTGATCTTCTGCCGGGCCTGGGCCAGGTTGGTCTCGATGTCGCCGAACTCCAGGCTGAGCACGTCGATGCCGCGTGCGGCCAGGCGAGCACGCAGGATGTCGTTCATCTGCTTGAGCTGGAACTCGGTCGGCGCGGTCTGGTTGATGACATCGCCGTCGCGCTCGAACTTTGCGTCCACGCCCTTGAAGTCGAAGCGGGTGGCCAGTTCGCGGTTGGCCTGGTCGATGGCGTTGGTCAGCTCGTGGGTGTCGACTTCGGACACGACGTCGAAGGAAGGCATGGGCGGTGCTCCGCAGGTTTCAGTGGCGATCATTCTATCGCGAGGGCCCGCATGCCCGTCCCCTGTAGAGCCGAGCCCACGCTCGGCGGCTTTGTGAAGAGCAGCCGAGCGTGGGCTCGGCTCTACAGAAAGCGACGACCGGGCGATAATGGGCCATGAACGTGCAACGCTCCCCTTCGCGTGCGGTGGCCTGGATGGTCGCTGCGGTCGCCTGTTTCTCGCTGATGGACGCTGGCATGAAGCAGCTGTCGGCCAGCTATCCGACCCTGGAGGTGACCTTCCTGCGCGGCGCGGCCTCGTTGCCGTTCGTGCTGGTCTGGGTGTTGGCCAGCGCCGGCCCGCGCTCGCTGGTGCCGCGTCGCTGGGGCCTGCACCTGCTGCGTGGCGCGCTGGGCATGGCGATGATCGGCTGCTTCGTGTTCGCCCTGCGCGACCTGCCGCTGTCCACCGCCTACACCATCTATTTCGTCGCCCCGTTGCTGATCGCCGCCTTGTCGGTACCGCTGCTGGGCGAGCGGGTCGGGCCACGGCGCTGGGTCGCCATCGGCATCGGCCTGGTCGGCGTGCTGGTGGTGCTGCGGCCGGGCGTGGACGGTTTCATCTCGGTGCCCGGCCTGATGGTGCTGGCTGCGGCCACCGCCTATGCCGTGGCGGCGATCACGGTCAGCCTGCTGACCCGCACCGATACCTCGCAGTCGATGGTGGTCTGGTTCCTGGTGATCATGGCCATCGGTGCCGGCCTGCTGTCCCTTCCCGGCTGGGTGCCGCTGCAGCTGGCGCATGCGCCGCTGATCGCCGGCATGGGCCTGGCCGGGGCGCTGGGCCAGATCGCCCTGACCAAGGCGTTCCAGCTGGGAGAGGCCTCGATGATCGCGCCCTTGGAATACAGTGGCCTGGTCTGGGTGATCGGTTGGGATCTGGCCTTCTGGGGCCAGCTGCCTGATGGCTATACCTGGGTGGGCGCCGCGATCATCGTGGCTTCGGGGCTGTACCTGCTGCATCGTGAGCGCCTGAACCGGGTGCAGCCACCGAAGCCGCTGGACCATCCCTGAGCCGGTTGGGCCTGGGAATGGGGTCAGAGCCCCTGCGGGGATCCGACCCCGGGGTCGGATCCCCGCAGGGGCTCTGACCCCAGCCAACACGTCGGCGCGGGCGGCTTAGAACCAAAAGGAATAACATTCTGGCCCATGGCGCGGGCGCGCGACCGCCTGCGCTGGTAGGCTGCACGCCCCCTTCCGTCACCCAGCCGGTGAGCCACGCCCGTGATCGAGTTCCAGCGCCTGCACAAATCCTATGCCGTTGCCGGCCGCGAAGTCAGCGCGCTGCAACCGCTGGACCTGACCATCGAGGCCGGTGAGGTATTCGGCATCATCGGCCATTCCGGCGCCGGCAAGTCGACCCTGATCCGCATGATCAACCGCCTGGAAGAACCCAGCGGTGGCCGGCTGCTGATCGGTGGCGAGGATGTCACCGCACTGGACGCGGACGGCCTGCGCACGCTGCGCCGGCGCATCGGCATGATCTTCCAGCACTTCAACCTGCTGTCGTCGCGCACGGTGGCTGGCAATGTCGCCTTCCCGCTGGAGCTGGCCGGCACGCCGCAGGCGGAGATCGACGCGCGCGTGGCCGAGCTGCTGCAGACCGTGGGCCTGGAAGCGCATGCGCAGAAGTATCCGGCGCAGCTGTCCGGCGGCCAGAAGCAGCGTGTCGGCATCGCCCGTGCGCTGGCGACCCGCCCGCAGATCCTGCTGTGCGACGAGGCCACCAGCGCGCTGGATCCGCAGACCACCGCCTCGGTGCTGTCGCTGTTGTCGAAGATCAACCGCGAGCTGGGCCTGACCATCGTGCTGATCACCCACGAGATGGACGTGATCCGCCGTGTCTGCGACCGCGTGGCCGTGCTCGATGCTGGCCAGATGGTCGAGACCGGTCCGGTTACCCGGGTGTTCCTGCATCCGCAGCACCCGACCACGCGGCGGTTCGTCAGCGAATCGGAGCACGTGGACGAAGGGGCGTTGCACCGCGATTTCGACGTGGTGGGCGGGCGCATCGTGCGCCTGACCTTCCTCGGCGGCGACACCTACGAACCCCTGCTGGGCAGCGTCGCGCGCCAGACCGGGGTCGACTACAACATCCTGTCCGGCCGTATCGACCGGATCAAGGACACCCCCTATGGCCAGCTGGTGGTCGCCCTGGTGGGCGGTGACCAGTCCGCCGCGCAGGCTGCCTTCGTGGCTGCCGGCGTGCATGTCGAGGAGCTGCGTCGATGATCATCGCCACTGCCGGCGGTTTCTTCCGTCACCTGGATGCGGGCAAGTGGGCCGACATCGGCCAGGCCACCTTCGACACCCTTCTGATGCTGCTCGGTTCGCTGCCGCTGACCCTGGCCATCGGCCTGCCGCTGGGCGTGCTGCTGTACCTGTTCGGGGCGCCGCAGATGAAGCGCCGGCCGTTTGCCTATGGCGTGCTGGCTCTGGTGGTGAACCTGCTGCGCTCGGTGCCTTTCATCATCCTGATGATCGTGCTGATCCCGGTCACGCTGTTCCTGATGGGTACCTCGCTGGGCGTGCGCGGCGCGATCGTGCCGCTGGTGATCGGCGCGGCGCCGTTCTACGCGCGCCTTGTCGAGACCGCGCTGCGCGAAGTGGATCGTGGCGTGATCGAGGCGACCCAGGCGATGGGCGCCACCACCTGGCAGCTGGTCACCCGGGTGCTGCTGCCGGAAGCACGACCGGGGCTGATCGCCGGGGCGACGGTCACCACCGTGGCCCTGATCGGCTTCACCGCGATGGGCGGTGCGATCGGTTCCGGTGGCCTCGGCGACCTGGCGTTCCGCGATGGTTACCAGCGTTCGCACACCGACGTGGCGCTGGTCACCGTGGTCCTGTTGCTGGTCCTGGTGCAGCTGCTGCAGATGCTCGGCGACCGCCTGGTCGCGCATTACAGCCGCAAGTAACAGAATGCCGGGCGGCAGCCGGCCAGCGGCCGGCTCTACCCGATTGCCGGGAAAAAAACGGTAGTGCCGGCCGCTGGCCGGCAATTCCACGTGCGGTCAACGCGCGTTCGGTACTTCGTAGCCCAGCTTGCCGACCTGTTCCGGATGCTGAGGCACGCGCTTGAGCTTGTCGGTGTTCACGCCGTACTCGTCGCGCAGGCGCTCGGCCAGCTCCTTGTACAGGGCTTTGTCCATGTCCGGCTTGCGCGCGAAGATCCAGGCCATTTCGCGGCCCGGATAACCGATCAGTGCCCATGAATAGTCCGGGGCCACTTCCAGTACCCGCGAATGGGTCGGCACCACGCGATAGAACCAGGTTCGCCAGCCATGGTTGCCGCTGTCCGGATCGACGCTGGCACGTGCGCGAATTTCCTGCAGTGGTTCGCCGAAGCCATCACGGTAGCGGTAGGTGATGGCGACCTTGTGCTCGTCGCGCAGCTCGTACTCGTTGACGCTGGCGACATGCCCGCGTTCGATGAAGTTCGGCACGCGGCCGATCACATACCAGGTGCCCATGAAGCGCTTCAGGTCGATCGGCGCCCCCGGGTCGGCCGCGTCGGTGGCGCTGGCGCGGGGCGACGGCGGCTCACTGGCGGCCATGGCAGGACCTGCCAGGGACAGAGCCAGCAGCACGGCGCAGAACGGGCGGATCGAAGTCATGCGGGAGCGGGCTCCAGTGGGCTTGCACGCGCATGGTCGACTGTGTGCACGCGATCCGTCAATGGTGTCGCATCCTGTGAGAAGGGGCTTGCCCAAGCTGTGTTGCATTGTCTACCGGAGAAGCCCCCATGAACGCTCGTTCCGTCCGTCGCCCTGCAACTGAACGCGTCATCGAACGCGCCGACCCACGCCTGCTGCGCGGCGTGCGGCAACTGGCGCTGGCCGGACTGGCGCTGATCCTGGTCTGGCCGGCGGCACGCGGCAGCAGCGCGTGGCTGGGCTGGCTGCCGATGTGGCTGGTGGGCATGCCGCTCGCCGCCTGGTGGGCGCTGCTGCGCTTTCCGCTGCCGCACCCGTCATGGCGACGGCGGGCGCGGCGTACCGGTGGACAGGCGCGCCGTCGGCCGGCTTCCGCCGCACGCGGCCGGCGCGGTCCGGCGGCCACGGCCTGACCTTCGACACGGGGGAGGCCGCGACATTCCGTGCTAGCGTTCCCCGGCTTATGACTGCCTGGAGCTGCAATGTCACGACTCGCTTCCGCCTGCCTGCTGGCCGGCATGATGACCGCTGCCTCGGTGGGGACCGCCGTGGCCGCTGAAGACACCGATCGCTACGCCTGGCTGGAGGACGTCACCGGCGACAAGCCACTGTCCTGGGTCAAGGAACAGAATGCCAGGTCCGAGGCGCGCCTGGCGCAGACCCCGGCCTTCAAGCAGATGGAGACCAGCATCCGCGAGGTGCTCGACTCCGACGCCAAGATTCCCGGCGTGCAGAAGATCGGTGACTACTACTACAACTTCTGGAAGGACCAGCAGCACGAGCGCGGCCTGTGGCGCCGCACCACCCTGGCCGAGTACCGCAAGGCCTCGCCGCAGTGGGAGACCGTGCTCGACCTGGATGCACTGAACAAGGCCGAGGGCGAGAACTGGGTCTGGCACGGCGCCGACTGCCTGCGCCCGGATTACAGCCGCTGCCTGATCGCGCTGTCGCGCGGCGGCGCCGACGCCGACGTCACCCGTGAGTTCGACCTGGCCAACAAGACCTGGATCAAGGACGGCTTCTTCCGTCCGGAGTCGAAGGGCGGCCTCAACTGGGTCGATCGCGACACCGTGTTCGTCTACACCGACTTCGGTGCCGGCTCGATGACCACCTCCGGCTACCCGCGCGTGGCCAAGCTGTGGAAGCGCGGCACGCCGATGTCCTCGGCCACCGTGGTGTACGAAGGCAAGCCGGAGGACATGTACATCGCGGCGATGCACGATGACACCCCGGGCTTCGAACGCAACCTGGTCAGCCGCACCCTGGCGTTCTACAACAACGAGCTCTACCTGCGTGGCGACGACGGCACGCTGACCAAGATCGACGCGCCGAACTCGGCCGAGAAGGGTTTGCACAAGCAGTGGCTGACCCTGGAACTGCGCGATCCGTGGACCGTGGGCGGCAAGACCTACGCGTCCGGTTCGCTGCTGGCGACGAAGCTGGACGATTTCCTGGCCGGCAAGCGCGACTTCGACGTGCTGTTCACCCCGACCGCGACCACCTCACTGGCCAGTGCCAGCTGGACCAAGAGCCACCTGGTGCTGAACGTGCTGGACGACGTCAAGAACCGCCTGTCGGTGCTGACCCCGGGTGCCGACGGCTGGCAGACCAGCCGCTTCGTCGGCGCCCCGGCCTTCGGCACGCTGGGCGTGGCTGCGGTGGACAGCAATGACAGCGACGCGGTGTGGCTGACCGCCACCGATTACCTGACGCCGACCACGCTGGCCCTGGCCGAGATCGGCCAGGCACCGGAAACGCTGAAGACCATGCCGGCCTTCTTCGATGCCAAGGGCAAGGTGATCGAGCAGCACTTCGCCACCAGCAAGGACGGCACCCGCGTGCCGTATTTCGTGGTGCACGACAGGGCGATGAAGCTCGATGGCTCCAACCCGACCCTGCTGTATGGCTACGGTGGTTTCGAGATCTCGCTGACCCCGAGCTATTCCGGTGGCATGGGTCGCGCCTGGCTGGAGAAGGGCGGCGTGTACGTGGTCGCCAACATCCGCGGCGGCGGCGAGTACGGCCCGCGCTGGCACCAGGCGGCGCTGAAGCAGAACCGTCACAAGGCCTATGAAGACATGGCCGCGGTGGCGCGGGACCTGGTCAAGCGCAAGATCACCAGCGCCAAGCACCTGGGCGTGCAGGGCGGCAGCAACGGTGGCCTGCTGACCGGCAACATGCTGACCCAGTACCCGGAGCTGTTCGGTGCGGTGGTGGTGCAGGTGCCGCTGCTGGACATGAAGCGCTACAGCCACCTGTTGGCCGGCGCCTCGTGGATGGCCGAGTACGGCAACCCGGACACCAGCGACTGGGAATTCATCAAGACCTTCTCGCCGTATCACCTGTTCAACGCGAAGAAGAACTACCCGCCGGTGCTGTTCACGACCTCCACCCGCGATGACCGCGTGCACCCGGGCCACGCCCGCAAGATGGCGGCGAAGATGATCGACGCCGGCAAGGACGTGACCTACTACGAGAACATCGAAGGGGGCCACGGCGGCGCAGCCAACAACGCACAGGCCGCGCATATGTCCGCGCTGGCCTACAGCTTCCTGTGGGAGCGGTTGGGCGGCAAGTAAGCAGAACGGAAAACGCCGCCCCAGGGCGGCGTTTTTCTTTACCGGTAGTGCCGGCCGCTGGCCGGCAACCGCATCATTCAGGCATTCCCGGGTTGCTGGCCAGCGGCCGGCACTGCCGTCAACGTGATCCCTGCCAACGCTTCAACCCGCGTGCGATCCGCGCCACCGCCTCCTGCAACCGCGGTACTTGCTGGGTATACGCCAGCCGCACATGCTGGTTGGCGCGATGGAAGCCGAAATCCAGGCCCGGGGTGAATGCCACGTGCTCGGTTTCCAGGAAGTGCGCGCAGAACGCCTGCGCGTCGTCGGTGAACGCGCTGACATCGGCGTACAGGTAGAACGCGCCCTGCGGCTCGACTTCAATGCGGAAGCCGAGCTCACGCAACGCGGGCAGCAGGAAGTCGCGGCGTTGGCGGAACGCTTCACGGCGCTGTTCGAAGATCGCCATTGATTCCTCGCTGAAGCAGGCGAGCGCGGCGTGCTGGGCGATGCTGGAGGCGCTGATGTACAGGTTCTGCGCCAGCTTTTCCAGGTCCGGTACCGCTGCAGGCGGTGCCACCAGCCAGCCCAGCCGCCAGCCGGTCATGCCGAAGTACTTGGAAAAACTGTTCAGCACGAACGCGCTGTCGTCCACCTGCAGCACGCTGGGCGCATCCAGGCCGTAGGTCAGGCCGTGGTAGATCTCGTCCACCACCAGGTGGCCGCCCCGCGCGTGCAGGGCCTGCGACAGTGCCGCCAGTTCGTCGGCGGACAGCACGGTGCCGGTCGGATTGGCCGGTGAGGCGACCAGCGCGCCGACGCTGTCGTCATTCCAGTGCTGTTCCACCAGCGAAGGGGTCAGCTGGTAGGCGGTGTCCGGGCCGACCGGCACCAGCTGCGCGCCGCCCTCGACGAGGCGCAGGAAGTGGCGGTTGCAGGGGTAGCCGGGGTCGGCCAGCAGCCAGTGGCGGCCGGGGTCGACCAGCAGGCTGCTGGCCAGCAGCAGCGCACCGGACCCACCCGGGGTGACCAGGATGCGTTCGGGATCGACATCCAGCCCATAGTGGCTGCGGTAGAAACCGCTGATCGCCTGGCGCAGCGCCGGCAGGCCGCGCGCGGCGGTGTAGCGGGTGTGGCCGGCGGCCAGTGCGGCCTGGCCGGCACGCACGACGGGTTCGGCGGTAGTGAAGTCCGGTTCGCCGATTTCCAGGTGGATCACATCGTGGCCTGCCTGTTCCAGCGCCTGCGCGCGGGCCAGCAGGGACATCACGTGGAACGGAGCGATTTCATGGCTGCGCCGGCTGTAGCCCGGCGTGTGGGGCGGGGTGCTCATGTGCCCATGGTACGCCGGCCGGCGCAACCCATGACGTTCCGCAGGGTTGCCGCATTGCCGAGATTGGGGTCAGATCCCTTTTCGGGAAAAGGGATCTGACCCCGTCGAAGACCATTGCATTGATGCGCCAGGAGCCTTATCTCATGAAGTCCACCCTCTGCCTGTTGCTCGCCAGCCTGATGACCACGACTGCTACCGCCGCCACGCCGCCCGTTCCGCCGGATGCCGCCAAGCATCCGCATGTGGTCAAGGCGCCGTTCGGCGCGACCCGCAACGATGACTATTACTGGCTGCGCGACGACAAGCGCGAGAACAAGGACATGCTGGCCTACCTGCAGGCCGAGAATGCCTACGCCGACCAGCTGCTGGCACCGCTGAAGCCCCTGGAAGACACCCTGTACAAGGAGATCGTCGGCCGCATCAAGCAGGATGATTCCAGCGTGCCGGCGCGCGAGCGCGGCTACTGGTACTACAGCCGCTTCGAGACCGGCCAGGATTACCCCATCCACGCGCGCCGCAAGGGCAGCATGGAGGCGGCCGAGGAAATCCTGCTGGACGTCAACGCAATGGCCGCCGGCAAGGGCTACTTCAGCGTCGGCTCGATGGAAGTCAGCCAGGACAACCAGCTGCTGGCCTGGGCCGACGATGACGTCGGCCGCCGCCAGTACACGATCCGCTTCAAGGACCTGGCCACCGGCACGGTGCTGCCCGATGTGATCACCGGCAGCTCCGGCGACCTGGTCTGGGCCGACGACAACCGCACCGTGCTGTATGTCGAGAACGATCCGGAAACGCTGCTGACCGTGCGCGTGAAGAAGCACGTGCTGGGCACCCCGGCCAGCGCCGACACCGTCGTCTACGAAGAGAAGGACGACAGCTTCTACATGGGCATCGGCCGCACCCGCGACGATCGCTTCATCACCATCGGCGTGCACAGCACCGTGTCCTCGGAAGAGCGCTACGCGCCGGCCAGCGACCCGACCACCTTCACCGTGCTGGCGCCGCGCCAGCGCGATGTCGAGTACGACGCCGACCACCATGACGGCCGCTGGGTGATCCGCACCAACGACGGTGCGAAGAACTTCAAGCTGGTCACCGCGCCGACCGATGCCACCTCGCGCGCGCAATGGAAGGATTGGATCGCGCACGACGATGCGGTGTTCATCGAAGGCTTCGAACTGTTCGACACCTACACCGCCATCGCCGAACGGTCCGAGGGCCTGGAGCGCATCCGCCTGCTGTTCAAGGACGGGCGCAGCGACTACGTGAAGGCCGACGAGCCGGCCTATTCGATGGGCCTGGGCGACAACACCGAGGCCGATACGCCGTGGCTGCGCTACGTCTACACCTCGATGACCACCCCGACCACCGTGTTCGAGCTGAACACCGCCACCGGCGAGCGTCGCCAGCTGAAGGTGCAGCCGGTGATCGGCTATGACGCCTCGAAGTACGAGACCGACCGCGTCTGGATCACCGCGCGCGATGGCGTGAAGGTGCCGGTGTCGCTGGTCTACCGCAAGGGCTACCAGAAGGACGGCAAGGGCGCGCTGTTCCAGTACGCCTACGGCAGCTACGGCATGTCGATGGATCCGTACTTCAACCAGACCGCGGTCAGCCTGCTTGATCGTGGCGTGGTGTATGCCATCGCCCACATCCGTGGCGGCCAGGAGATGGGACGCGACTGGTACGAGAACGGCAAGCTGCTGCACAAGCAGAACACCTTCAACGACTTCATCGACGTCACCCGTGGCCTGGTAGCACAGGGCTGGGCGGCGAAGGATCGCGTGGCCGCGTCCGGTGGCAGCGCCGGCGGCCTGCTGATGGGCGCGGTGGCCAACCAGGCGCCGCAGGATTACCGGGTGATGGTGGCGCAGGTGCCGTTCGTCGACGTGGTCACCACCATGCTCGACCCGACCATTCCGTTGACCACCAACGAATACGACGAGTGGGGCAACCCGGAGCAGAAGCCGTATTACGACTACATGCTGTCCTACTCGCCCTATGACAACGTGAAGCAGCAGGCGTACCCGGCGCTGTACGTGGGTACCGGCCTGTGGGATTCGCAGGTGCAGTACTGGGAGCCCGCCAAATGGGTGGCCAAGCTGCGTGATGACAACACCGGCCACTACCCGATCCTGTTCCGCACCAACATGGAAGCTGGCCACGGCGGCAAGTCGGGGCGCTTCCAGCGCTACCGTGAACTGTCCGAGTCGTACGCGTTCGTGCTGCAGCAGCTGGGCATCGCCCAGCCGTAACGGCGAAGGGGCGCCGGGCGCTGCCTGGCACCCCGAACCGGTATCCTTGCGGCCATGAGCCAGCCCGAGCCATCTGCACCCCGCGATAGCGCCACGCCGCCGCGCGTGGTGCGTTTCCGCTGGGCATGGTGGCTGCTGGCGTACGTCAGCCTGGGCACCGGCATCGTCGGCATCTTCGTTCCGGGGCTGCCGACCACCGTATTCATCCTGATCTCGGCCTGGGCCGCCTCGCGCGGTTCGGAGCGCCTGCATACCTGGCTGCTGCAGCATCCGCGTTTCGGCCCGGCCATCGCCAACTGGCAGGCACACGGGGCGGTCAGCCGCTACGGCAAGTGGATGGCCACGATCACCATGGCGGTATGCGCCGGCATCATGCTGTGGTGCGTGCCGATCGCCTGGGTGAAGTGGTTCTCGATCGGCAGCATGACCGTGGTCGCAATCTGGCTGTGGACGCGGCCGCTGCCACCACCGCCCGCGGATTGAGCGCCGGCGGCAGTGCCGGCCGCTGGCCGGCCACCCGATTCCCTGCACCAACCGCTCAGCCGCCAATGGCTATACTCGGGGCATGAAGATCCCCCATCGAAACGCCATCCTGATTCCGCTGGCAGCGGCCTCGCTGCTGCTCCTCGCCGCCTGCGGCAACAAGGGCCCGCTGGTACTGCCGCAGAAGCCGGTGCCGGTGGAAGAAACCGTCGAACCCGCTGCCGAGCCCGCCACCGAGGCGACCGCGCCGCAGACCCAGGGCAGCGGCACCCCGGCCACGACCGTGGAGCCGGCCGCACCGGCCACCCAGCCGGCGCCAACGCCCGCGAAGAAGGCGGGCAGCGGGAATGAGTAAGGCCGGTTCCAGGGCCCTGCGTTTCAGCAAGATGCATGGCGCGGGCAATGATTTCGTAGTGATCGACCTGCGTGACGGCACCGCACCGCCCACGCCCGAGCTGGCCGCGCGCCTGGCCGACCGCCACACCGGCGTTGGCTGCGACCAGATCCTGACCATCGAGGCACCGCGTGCGGACGGTTCGGTGGCCTCGTACCGCATCTGGAATGCCGACGGCTCCAATTCCGAGCAGTGCGGCAACGGCGCGCGCTGCATCGCCGCCTGGCTGGTGCGCGAGGGCAGTGCGCAGGGCGGTGCATTCGTCATCGACAGCCCGCTGGCCAGCCATGAAGTGAAGGTGCTGGGCGAAGGGCAGTTTGCGGTGACGATGGGCGTGCCCGCCTTCGAGCCGGCCAACGTGCCGCTGATGGGCTTTGCGCACGCGCGCGAGGAATACCTGCTGCCGCTGCAGGGCGAGAGCGTACGCTTCGCCGCGGTGTCGATGGGCAACCCGCATGCGGTGATCGAAGTGGGCCTGGTCGATGCTGCACCGGTCGAGCGCGTCGGTGCGCTGCTGCAGCAGCATGCGTCGTTCCCGCGCTCGGTGAACGTGGGCTTCGCCCAGGTGATGAGCCCGGCCCACGCCCGCCTGCGCGTGTTCGAGCGCGGTGTCGGCGAGACCCTGGCCTGCGGCAGTGGTGCCTGTGCCGCCGCGGTGACCCTGATGCAGCGCGGTCGCCTGCAGCGCGATGCCCGCATCAGCCTGCCCGGTGGCGACCTGCGCATCCAGTGGCCGGGCGATGGCCAGCCGGTGGTGATGGCGGGCCCGACCGCATTCGTCTTCGAAGGGGAGTGGATCGCATGACCGAAACCGTCGACAAGCTCGGGGCCCATGAAGTCGCTGCCTGGTTGCGGCGTCATCCCGGCTTCCTCAAGCAGTTCCCGGACCTGGCCCTGACCTTGGTGGTGCCGCGTGACGACGGCCCGACCGCGTCGCTGGCCAGCTACCAGCTGGAAGTGCTGCGCGAGAAGAACCGCGAGCTGGCACGACGGTTGGCCGATCTGGGCGCGACCGCCCAGGTCAATGAGCGCCTGGCGGTGCGCACGCACCAGCTGACCCTGGCGCTGATGAAGCAGGACAACGCGGCTGACACCCTGCGCGCGATGGCCGCCTCGCTGCAGGAAGACTTCGCCGGCGACCTGGTGCGGCTGGTGGTGCACACGCCAGTGGCCGGGCTGGAACAGGCCGACTGGCTGCAGGTGATTGCCGCGGATGATCCGCAGCTGGGCCCGTTCCGCGATTGCCTGAACGATGGCGAGCCGATCTGCGGCCGCCTGCAGCCGGAAAAGAATGCCGTGCTGTACGGCGTGCGCAGCGAGGAAGTGCAGACCACCGCGCTGCTGCCGCTACCGGGCGTGGGCCTGATCGCGGTCGGCAGCCACGACCCGAACCGCTTCTACCCGGGCATGGGGACGTTGTTCCTGCGCATGATGGGTGACGCGCTGGTCACTGGCCTGAAGCGCTTCCCGGGCTGAGCAGGTTGCGACGACGATGAGCGCGGTACAGGCCTTCCTGCAGCACCTGCAGGTGGAGCGGCGGATGTCGGCGCATACGCTCGACGCCTACCGCCGCGACCTGGACGCGCTGTCGGCCTGGGCCGAGCCGCGTGGCGTGGCGGTGGAGGCACTGGATGCCGAGGCGGTGCGCCAGTTCGTTGCCGATGAGCACCGGCGTGGCCTGTCGGCCAAGAGCCTGCAGCGGCGCCTGTCGGCCTGCCGAAGCTTCTATGCCTGGCTGCTCAAGCACGGGCGCATCGAGGTCAGCCCGGCAGCGACGCTGAAGGCACCGCGCGCACCGCGCCGCTTGCCACAGGTCCTCGACGCCGATGAGGCGGTGCAGCTGGTCGAGCTGGAGCCGGAGGGTGAGCTCGGCCGCCGTGACCGCGCGTTGCTGGAACTGTTCTATTCCTCTGGCCTGCGCCTGAGCGAAGTCTGCGCGCTGACCTGGCGCGATCTGGATTTCGACAGCGGGTTGGTGAACGTGCTGGGCAAGGGCAACCGCCAGCGCCGGGTGCCGTTCGGTCGGCCGGCGCGCGAAGCGCTGCAGGCGTGGCGCGCGGAAAGTGGCGGCGGCCCGGCCTCGCCGGTGTTCCCCGGCCGCAACGGGCCGATCAGCCAGCGCGCGGTGCAGATCCGCATCCGCCAGCTGGCGCAGCGCCAGGGCCTGTTCAAGCACGTGCACCCGCACATGCTGCGGCACAGTTTCGCCAGCCACATCCTGGAATCGTCCGGCGACCTGCGCGGTGTGCAGGAGCTGCTGGGCCACGCCGACATCGCCACCACGCAGATCTATACCCACCTCGATTTCCAGCACCTGGCCAAGGTCTACGACGCCGCGCATCCGCGCGCGAAGCGTCGACGCAGCAACGACGGCAGCGGAGAAAGCTGAACGTTGCCCCTGCGGCAGCCGGTCGCGGGTGGCTTGAAGGGCGCAGCGCAGTCCCCACCTCTGGTTCTGTCACCCCGGAGGCATCATGGACCCCAGTCAGAACCCCAACGTTTTCCACGCCACCACCATCGTCTGCGTCCGTCGCGGCGAGCACGTGGCCATTGCCGGCGACGGCCAGGTCACGCTGGGCCACACCGTGATGAAGGGCAACGCGCGCAAGGTGCGCCGCCTCGGCCGTGATGGCCAGGTGCTGGCCGGCTTCGCCGGTGCCGCCGCCGATGCCTTCACCTTGTTCGAGCTGTTCGAGGCCAAGCTGGAAAAGCATGGCCAGCTGCAGCGTGCTGCGGTCGAACTGGCCAAGGATTGGCGCACCGAGCGCCGCCTCGGCAAGCTGGAAGCCCTGTTGGCGGTGGCCGACAAGGAAACCTCGCTGATCATCAGCGGCACCGGCGATGTGATCGAGCCGGAGGACGGCATCATCGCCATCGGCTCGGGTGGCTCGTATGCACTGTCGGCCGCACGCGCCTTGATGGCGCACACCGAACTGGATGCGCGCACCATCGCCAGCGAAGCGATCGGCATCGCCGGCGACATCTGCATCTACACCAACCGCAACGTGGTGGTCGAGGAGCTGTGAGGGTAGCGTCGGCCGCTGGCCGGCAACCTCATGATCCCCCGCACGCGTGCCTGGTTGCCGGCCAGCGGCCGGCACTACCGACAAAGAATCCGTGAGCACATCCATGTCGAAGATCGAAGTTTCCTCCGCCACCATGACCCCGCGCGAGATCGTGCAGGAACTGGACCGGCACATCGTCGGCCAGCACGACGCCAAGCGCGCCGTGGCCATCGCCCTGCGCAACCGCTGGCGCCGCATGCAGCTGGTGCCCGAGCTGCGCAATGAAGTGATGCCGAAGAACATCCTGATGATCGGCCCGACCGGCGTCGGCAAGACCGAGATCGCGCGCCGCCTGGCCACGCTGGCCAACGCACCGTTCGTGAAGGTCGAAGCCACCCGCTTCACCGAAGTCGGCTACGTCGGCAAGGACGTCGAGCAGATCATCCGCGACCTGGCCGATACCGCGGTCAAGCTCTATCGCGAACAGGCCAAGGTGCGCGTACGCACCCAGGCCGAAGAGCGTGCCGAAGACCGCATCCTGGATGCGCTGCTGCCGCGCCGCAGCGGTGGCATCGGCTTCGATCCGGAAGTCGCCCGCAACGAGCCGTCGGCGCAGGACAACGAGACCCGCATCAAGTTCCGCAAGATGCTGCGCAACGGTGAGCTGGACGAGCGCGAGATCGAACTCGACTTGGCCGCCAACGTCAGCATGGACATCATGACCCCGCCGGGCATGGAGGAAATGGGCCAGCAGCTGAAGTCGATGTTCGCCAACCTCGGCGGCGGCGCCAAGGCGCACAAGCGCACGCTGACCATCAAGGCCGCGCGCCCGCTGCTGATCGAGGAAGAAGCGGGCAAGCTGGTCAACGAGGACGACATCCGCACCGCCGCGATCGAGGCCTGCGAGCAGCACGGCATCGTCTTCATCGACGAGATCGACAAGGTCGCCAAGCGTGGCGACAACGTGGGTGGTGGTGACGTGTCGCGCGAAGGCGTGCAGCGCGACCTGCTGCCGCTGGTGGAAGGCTCCAACGTGTCCACCAAGTACGGCACGATCAAGACCGACCACATCCTGTTCATCGCGTCGGGCGCGTTCCATCTGGCCAAGCCCAGCGACCTGATTCCGGAGCTGCAGGGCCGCTTCCCGATCCGCGTGGAGCTGGGTGCGCTGAGCAAGAACGATTTCGTGCGCATCCTGACCGAACCGAAGGCCGCGCTGACCAAGCAGTACGAAGCACTGCTGGCCACCGAAGGCGTCAAGGTCAGCTTCGCTGCCGATGCCATTGATCGTCTGGCCGAGATCGCTTTCCAGGTGAACGAACGCCAGGAAAACATCGGCGCGCGTCGCCTGCATACGGTGCTGGAGCGCCTGCTGGATTCGCTCAGCTACGAGGCACCGGACCGCGACGGCGAAACCCTGGCCATCGACAGCGCCTACGTGGACAAGCACCTGGGTGAACTGGTGCAGGACCCGGACCTGAGCCGCTACATCCTGTAATGCCCGGTGGGGTCGGATCCCTCGCCGTGGCGAGGGCGCTGACCCCGCCCACTGCAGCAGAAAAGGCCGCCGCAAGGTGGCCTTTTTCCTGTGCGGTCAGTGCGATTGCCGGGTGCGGTAGTCCCGCAGCACCTGGTCGATCACTGCACTGGTGCGGGCGGCGCTGATGCCGTTCGAGGGCGAGTGCCCGTTGCCGCGCAGTTCGTCGACGAGGGAGGCGATCAACGGCTGCTGGATCGACGACGGGTTCGGGATGTCGAAGGCCTGCACGCCCGCTTCGGTTTCCAGCTCCACCGGAACGTCCTCGAAGGTGGCAAAGCGCAGCTGCCCACGGTCGCCGGTGATCTCGATCTGATCCTGGCGGCGGAACGCGCAGAAGCTCCATTGCGCGATGCCGTGTGTCCCCGTCCCGGTGCGGAAGCACATCGAGACGCTGTCCTCGGCGGCGTAGGCGCCGGTCAACGAGCTGGCCAGGCCACGCACATCGCTCAGCGGCCCCAGCAGATGGTCGAGCAGGTCCAGGGTATGCGAGCCCAGGTCGACGAACAGCCCGCCGCCGGCGATCGCGGGGTTGGTCCGCCAGAAGTCAGGCGATGCGGCATCCACTGAATGCGGCCGGTGCAGGGTGGCGCGCACGGCGCGCACTGTGCCGATCGCGCCGTCGTCCAGCAGCTGCTTCACCTGTGCGAAGCGGGGCAGGGCACGGCGGTAGTAGGCCACGAACACGGGCACGCCGCTGCGGGCGCTGGCCGCGATGATGCGCTGGCACTCGTCGTGGTCCATGGCCATCGGCTTTTCGATGTAGACCGGCTTGCCCGCAGCAATCGCCTGCAATGCGTAGTGCATGTGCGTGGAGGGCGGTGTTGCAACGTAGACCGCGTTCACCTCCGGATCGGCGATGAGTGCATCGGCGTCCGCGTACCAGCGCGGAATCGCGTGGCGGCGTGCATAGTCTTCGGCCAATGCGGCATTGCGGCGCATGACCGCCACTACCCGTGAGCCCGGCGTGTTGGCCAGGGCTGGCCCGCTCTTCTTCTCGGTGACGCTGCCACACCCGATGAAGCCCCACACCACGTTGTCCAGGATCATCGATCTGCCCTTGCAGGGGGGGCCGCAGTGATGGGAGCAGCCTCGTTCACGCCTCGGGCAGCGGCTCGGGGACGGTGCCGGGAACGAACACACCATCCTTCACGTAGGCGGCCAGGGTCATGTCCAGCGCGAGCATGCCATCGCGCTTGAGGTCCATCAGTTCCGGTTCGACCATCGCGCCGTGCAGCACGCCCAGCACGGTGGCGTGCAGCATGCGCGCGGCGATTTTCGGGTCGGCGCCTTCGCGCAGCTGGCCCAGATCGCGGGCGCGGCGCAGGGCACGCTCCATCCGGTCCAGCGCATCGCGGAATCCGGCCTGCTGCATTTCGGTCAGCACCCTGGTGTCCGCCGACGCATCGCTGCGCAGCATGATCTCCATGGTCTTGCGCAGGCGCTCGTCCTCGGACAGCTCGATGAACGAGTGGATCATCACCGCGCGCAGGTCGTGCACCGGGGTGTCGCGCTGGTCGGTGGAGGTGCGCTCCAGTTCCTGCATGAAGGGCAGGTGCACGCGCTCGACGATGGCGGCCAGCACCTCGCTCTTGTTCTTGAAGTGCCAGTAGACCGCGCCACGGGTGTAGCCGGCGCGGGCACCGATCATCTCCAGCGTGGTACGGGCCACGCCGTGTTCATGGAAGCAGGCTTCGGCGGCGTCAAGGATGCCTTCCCGGGTTGCCTGGGTGTCCTCTTTGGTCTTGCGGGCCATGGGTGTGGGTACGAGTGCGGGTGAAACGTGGCTGAATTGTACCGGTTTACAAACAAACAATCATGTATGTATATTTCGCACCCATCATTCCCGTCGTGTGCGTGGCAGGCCGGTCCGGCGCCCACTCCACCCGGGTGGGCGCGATCTGCGGGCTTTCACCGGAAGGGGAACGTCCATCGATATCAGCTCCCTCTGAGATTCCTTCCTCCAAGAGCCTTTCCGTCATGTTGCTGAGCCGAATCCGACCCTTTGCACTGTCGCTGGCAATCGCCGCGACCGTGGCTGCCTGCGGCGGCCAACCCCAGGCCCCCGAGCAGGGCCCGGGTGACGTCACCGTGGTCACGCTGAAGTCCGAGACCGTGGGCCTGACCCGCGAACTGCCGGGCCGTACCAATGCCTTCCTGGTCGCCGAAGTGCGCCCGCAGGTCAATGGCATCGTGGCCAAGCGCCTGTTTACCGAGGGCGGCATGGTCAAGGCCGGCGAGCCGCTGTACCAGCTCGACGATGCCAGCTACCGGGCCCAGGCCAACAACGCCCGCGCCCAGCTGGCCCGCGCCGAAGCCACCGCCAATGCCGCGCGCCTGAGTGCCAAGCGCATCACCGAGCTGGCCAAGGTCGATGCGGTCAGCCAGCAGGACCTGGAGAACGCCGTCGCCGCGCAGAAGCAGGCCGAGGCCGACGTCGGTGCCGCCAGGGCCTCGCTGGATGCGGCCAACGTCACCCTGGGCTACGCCCGCATCACCGCGCCGATCAGCGGCCGCATCGGCAAGTCCAGCGTCACCCAGGGTGCGCTGGTCAGCGCCGGCCAGGCCAACGCACTGGCCACCGTGCAGCAGCTGGACCCGATCTATGTCGACCTGACCCAGTCCTCGGCCGAGCTGCTGCAGCTGCGCCGCGAACTGGCCGCCGGCCGCCTGCAGGACAACCAGACCCTGCCGGTCAGCATCCTGATGGAAGACGGCAGCACCTTCGAGCACAAGGGCACGCTGGAGTTCTCCGAAGTCAGCGTCGATCCGACCACCGGCAGCTTCGGCCTGCGCGTGAAGGTGGACAACCCGGACGGCCTGCTGATGCCGGGCATGTACGTGCGTGCGGTGATCGGCGGCGGCGTGCGCAGCGATGCGGTGCTGGTGCCGATGCAGGGCATCGCCCGCGACCCGAAGGGCGACACCACCGCGATGGTGGTCGGCAAGGACAACAAGGTCGAAGTGCGCCCGGTCAAGGTCAGCCGCACGGTCGGCGACAAGTGGCTGGTCGAGGACGGCCTGAAGGCCGGTGACAAGGTCATCGTCGAAGGCCTGCAGAAGATCGGCCCCGGCATGCCGGTCAAGGCCACCGAGAAGGGCGACGCACCGGCCAAGCCGGCGGCAGCCGCCCAGCCTGCCGCCCCGGCCGGCGACGCGAAGTAAGCGGAGAACCCCATGGCACGCTTTTTCATCGATCGACCCATCTTTGCGTGGGTGATCGCCATCATCATCATGCTCGCCGGCGGCCTGGCGCTGTTCAAGCTGCCGGTCTCGATGTACCCCAACGTCGCACCGCCGGCGGTGGAAATCAGTGCCACCTACCCGGGTGCATCGGCCAAGGTGGTCGAGGACTCGGTGACGCAGATCATCGAGCAGAACATGAAGGGCCTTGATGGCCTGATCTACTTCTCCTCCAACAGCTCGTCCAACGGCCAGGCCACCATCACCCTGACCTTCGAGAGCGGCACCAACCCGGATATCGCCCAGGTGCAGGTGCAGAACAAGCTGCAGCTGGCCATGCCGCTGCTGCCGCAGGAAGTGCAGCGGCAGGGCATCAACGTGGCCAAGTCCAGCTCGGGCTTCCTGAACGTCATCGCGTTCGTGTCCGAGAACGGCAGCATGGACGCCAACGACATCGCCGACTACGTCGGTTCCAATGTCGTCGACCGCCTGAGCCGCGTGCCAGGCGTGGGCAACATCCAGGTGTTCGGTGGCAAGTACGCCATGCGCATCTGGCTGGACCCGAACAAGCTGCATACCTATGGCCTGTCGGTGCCGGAAGTGACCGCCGCGATCAAGGCGCAGAACGCCCAGGTGGCGATCGGCCAGCTCGGCGGTGCGCCGTCGGTGAAGGGCCAGCAGCTCAACGCCACCATCAACGCGCAGTCGCGCCTGCAGACCCCGGAACAGTTCCGAAACATCATCGTGCGCGGTGCGCAGGACGGTGCCGAGCTGCGCCTGGGTGATGTCGCCCGCGTCGAGCTGGGTGCCGAGTCCTACGACTTCGTCACCCGCTACAACGGCCAGCCGGCCAGTGGCCTGGCGGTCACCCTGGCCACCGGCGCCAACGCGCTGGATACCGCGGCCGGTGTGGATGCCGCGCTGGAAGACATGAAGGGCTTCTTCCCGGCCGGCCTGAAGGCCGAGATCCCGTACGACACCACCCCGTTCGTGCGCGTGTCGATCAAGGGCGTGGTGCAGACCCTGATCGAAGCGATCGTGCTGGTGTTCGTGGTGATGTACCTGTTCCTGCAGAACTTCCGCGCCACCCTGATCCCGACCATCGCCGTGCCGGTGGTGCTGCTGGGTACCTTCGGCGTGCTGGCGATGCTGGGCTTCTCGGTGAACATGCTGACCATGTTCGCGATGGTGCTGGCGATCGGCCTGCTGGTGGACGATGCCATCGTGGTGGTGGAGAACGTCGAGCGCATCATGTCCGAGGAAGGGCTGTCGCCGCTCGAAGCGACCCGCAAGTCGATGGGCCAGATCACCGGTGCGCTGGTGGGTATCGGCCTGGTGCTGTCGGCGGTGTTCGTGCCGATGGCCTTCATGAGCGGCTCCACCGGCGTGATCTATCGCCAGTTCTCGGCCACGATTGTCTCTGCGATGGCGTTGTCGGTGCTGGTGGCGATCGTGCTGACCCCGGCACTGTGCGCGACCATGCTCAAGCCGCTGAAGAAGGGTGAGCACCACGTCGCCCACCGTGGCCTGGCCGGTCGCTTCTTCAATGGCTTCAACCGTGGCTTCGACCGCACCAGCGAAAGCTACCAGCGCGGCGTGCGCGGCATCATCCACCGTCCGTGGCGCTTCATGGGCATCGTGGCGGCGCTGTTCGTGCTGATGGGCGTGCTGTTCGTGCGCCTGCCCAGCTCGTTCCTGCCCAATGAAGACCAGGGCGTGCTGATGGCGCTGGTGCAGGCGCCGGTCGGTGCCACCCAGGAACGCACGCTGGAATCGATCGCGGCACTGGAAAACCACTTCCTGCAGAACGAGAAGGATGCGGTGGACTCGGTGTTCTCCGTGCAGGGCTTCAGCTTCGCCGGCATGGGCCAGAACGCGGGCATGGCGTTCGTCAAGCTGAAGGACTGGAGCGAGCGTGACGCCGACAATGGCGTGATGCCGATCACCGGCCGTGCGATGGCGGCCCTGGGCCAGATCAAGGATGCCTTCATCTTCGCCTTCCCGCCGCCGGCCATTCCGGAGCTGGGGACCGCCTCGGGCTACACCTTCTTCCTGAAGGACAACAGCGGCCAGGGCCACGAGGCACTGGTGGCCGCGCGCAACCAGCTGCTCGGCCTGGCCGCAGGCAGCAAGAAGCTGGCCAACGTACGCCCGAACGGCCAGGAAGACACGCCGCAGTTCCGCATCGACATCGACGCGGCCAAGGCGACCTCGCTGGGACTGTCGATCGACCAGATCAACGGCACGCTGGCAGCCGCGTGGGGCAGCTCGTACATCGATGACTTCGTCGATCGTGGCCGCGTCAAGCGTGTGTTCGTGCAGGCCGACCAGGCGTTCCGCATGGTGCCGGAGGACTTCGATCTCTGGTCCGTGAAGAACGACAAGGGTGAGATGGTGCCGTTCAGCGCCTTCGCTACCAAGCACTGGGACTACGGTTCGCCGCGCCTGGAACGCTACAACGGTGTGTCGGCAATGGAAATCCAGGGCGAACCGGCCCCGGGTGTCGCCTCCGGTGATGCCATGGCCGAGATCGAACAGCTGGCCAAGCAGCTGCCGGCGGGTTTCGGCATCGAATGGACGGCGATGTCCTACCAGGAACGCCAGGCCGG
Source organism: Stenotrophomonas muris (assembly GCF_052751275.1). Classification (NCBI taxonomy): domain Bacteria; kingdom Pseudomonadati; phylum Pseudomonadota; class Gammaproteobacteria; order Lysobacterales; family Lysobacteraceae; genus Stenotrophomonas; species Stenotrophomonas muris. The sequence continues at coordinate 4,403,888 of NZ_CP199879.1, forward strand.
CTCGCAGACGCCGCTGCTGTATACGCTGTCGCTGATGATCGTGTTCCTGTGCCTGGCCGCGATGTATGAAAGCTGGAGCGTGCCGACCGCGGTGCTGCTGGCGGCCCCGCTGGGTATCCTCGGCGCGGTGCTGGCCAACACCTTCAAGGGCCTGGAGCGCGACATCTACTTCCAGGTGGCGATGCTGACCACGGTGGGCCTGACCAGCAAGAACGCGATCCTGATCGTCGAGTTCGCCAAGGAAAACCTGGAAAAGGGCGCCAGCCTGATCGAGTCGATCATGCACGCCGTGCGCGACCGCCTGCGCCCGATCGTGATGACCTCGCTGGCCTTCGGCATGGGCGTGGTACCGCTGGCGATCTCCACCGGTGCCGGCTCCGGCGCCAAGCAGGCGATCGGCACCGGCGTGCTCGGCGGCATGATCGTCGGCACCGTGCTCGGCGTGTTCTTCGTGCCGCTGTTCTTCGTGGTGGTGCAGCGCGTGTTCAAGCGCAGATCCACGACGTGACCTGAAACGGTCATGCCGGCCTCAGGCTGGCGTTATCGAAACGGTAGTGCCGGCCGCTGGCCGGCACTGCCTCCTGCCATCCGGCAGTACCGATGGAAGTGATCCCCATGAAAAGTGCATCCCTGTTCCTCTCCATTGCCGCCACGCTCGCGCTGGCCGGCTGCTCCACCCTGGCGCCGAAGAACACCGCCGTCGCTCCGGCGATTCCTGTGCAGTGGCCGGCCGAGGCCGCGCAGGGCGAGGTGGCCGATGTCGCCGCCGTCGGCTGGCGCGATTTCTTCACCGATGCGCGCCTGCAGCAGGTGATCGAGCAGTCGCTGCAGAACAACCGCGACCTGCGCGTGGCCGTGCTCAATGTCGAGCGCGCGCGTGGCCAGTACCGCGTGCAGCGCGCCGATCGCGTGCCCGGCGTGGCCGTGACCGGCCAGATGGACCGCCGTGGTACCGATGCCGGTGTCACCGAGCAGTTCAGCGCGGGCGTGGGTGTGGCCGAGTTCGAGCTGGACCTGTTCGGTCGCGTGCGCAACCTCAGCGAGGCGGCGCTGCAGCAGTACTTCGCCGTGGCTGCCAACCGCCGCAACGCGCAGCTGAGCCTGGTGGCCGAGACCGCCACCGCGTGGCTGACCTATGGGGCTGATGCGCAGCGGCTGAAGATCGCCGATGCCACGCTGAAGACCTACGAGGATTCGCTGCGCCTGGCCGAGGCCCGCCACGAACGCGGCGGCAGTTCGGCGCTGGAGCTGACCCAGACCCGTACCTTGGTCGAGACCGCACGCACCGATGCCGCGCGCCTGCGCGGCCAGCTGGCCCAGGACCGCAACGCACTGGCGCTGCTGGCCGGTGGCCAGCTCGATCCGGCACTGCTGCCGGACAGCATCGAACCGCAGCTGCTGGCGCTGGCCCCGCCGCCGGCCGGCCTGCCCAGCGACGTGCTGCTGCAGCGCCCGGACATCATGGCCGCCGAACACCAGCTGCTGGCCGCCAATGCCAACATCGGTGCGGCACGCGCAGCGTTCTTCCCGAGCATCTCGCTGACCGGCAGCATCGGCAGCGGCTCCAGCGAACTGTCCAACCTGTTCGACAGCGGCACCCGTGTGTGGAGCTTCCTGCCGAAGATCACCCTGCCGATCTTCCAGGGCGGCAAGCTGCGCGCCAACCTGGCCATCGCCAACGCGGATCGTGATATCGCACTGGCGCAGTACGAGAAGTCGATCCAGGTGGGATTCCGCGAAACGGCCGATGCGCTGGCGTTGAATGTCAGCCTGGATGAGCAGGTGAGTTCACAGCAGCGCCTGGTGGAAGCGGCCGAACAGGCCAATCGCCTGTCGCAGGCACGCTACGACGCGGGGCTGGACAGCTTTGTCACCCTGCTTGACGCGCGGCGTACCGCCTACAACGCGCAGCAGACCCAGCTGCAGGCGCAGCTGGCGCAGCAGGCCAACCGCATCACCCTGTACAAGGTGCTGGGCGGCGGCTGGCACGAGCGCGGGTAAGCAATGCTTCTGGTAGGTGCCAACCTTGGTTGGCACGGATGCGTCAGCGCAGGCGGCTGGCCCTGTGCCAACCAAGGTTGGCACCTACCTGGAGATCGAGGGTAGTGCCGGCCGTTGGCCGGCATTGTCATTCGGAGGCCTGCTATACCGCTTCATCGTCGCGCCGCGCCGCATGGCAGGCGCGAACGCGCGCCAGCGCATCGCCGGCTTCGCGCGCCATCTGCTCGTACTCGGCGCGGATCTCTTCCAGGCGCGCTTCATCCAGTTCTTCCAGATCCAACAGTTCGTTGTTGGCTTCGGCCGTCGCCCGGATCAGCTCGTCCAGCTTGATCTGCATCGCGGCAGTATCCGCGTTCTGCGTGTGCTGGATCAGGAACACCATCAGGAAGGTGATGATGGTGGTGCCGGTGTTGATCACCAGCTGCCAGGTGTCGTTGAAACCGAACACCGGGCCACTGATGCCCCAGATCACCACGATCGCTACTGCAGCCAGGAAGGTCCACGGCGAGCCGGTGGCGGCCGCGGCCTTCTTGGCGATCGTATTGAACAGGTTGCGTGCTTTCATCGTCGTCGTCCCACTCAGGTGACGAGGATGATCGGCAGTGGCCCGTGCAGGGGTTGTGCAGCGGCGGTCAGGCGCGCATGCGCTGCAGTCGTGGCGCCTGCAGGCTGCGCACCGGGCTGCTCTGGTAGACGTGCTGCCAGCAACGGTCGACGAACTCACGGGCCTGGGCTTCGCTCAGCCGCGGCATGATCTGCAGGGCGTATTGGGTCTGGAACATCTCGTCACGTTCGGCCTCGCTGGCGCGCGGCTGGGTGATCAGCGAATCACAGGCGAACTTGATCCACGGCACGTACGAGCCGAACGAGTTGTGCGGCAGTGCGCCTTCGGCATGTTGGCGGCGCCAGTGGTCAAGCTCGGCGTCAACGTTGATGACCGGAGGAATGGTGGGGACTTCAGCGTGCATGACAATCCAGTTCGGTTGAGTGGAAAGGGAGTGGGGGTTCATCCGAGTGTGGCGTATATGGCGGTGCATGCCGCGTCAGCGGGATGTGGAGCCTGCGTTGGCATGGCCGATCAACTGCGCATGTTCGACCGCACCGAGGTCTTCGGCCAGAGTGGCCATCGCATTGCACAGGCGTTCGTGGTCGAGCGGGTGGCGGCGGACCAGCTCCAGTTGCATGTGCTGATAGGCAGTCCAGAACGGCGCGCCGCGCCGGTGCAGCGCATATTGCTGCTGCAAGCGTTCGCGGATCGGATCGAGGATCGGGTCTGTCGTAGGGCGTACGGCGTGCGCGCACATGGCTGGCTCCGCCGGGGAAAGGGTGCCCCGGTGAACCCACCGTAGGCGTGTCAGCCGCGTGGGGTGTTACCGCAATGTGTGCGCGTGACCTGGCTGACTGTGCGCGCGGTCACGCCGATGCCCGCAAAGGCCGCCGGCACAAGGGCGCACCGGCGCTGAAGCGTTCATTAAATGTGTTGCAGAGACGAGCGCGCGTGGCTCATTCGCCGATGTCCTCGTTCCAGATGTCGGGATGACGGCTGATGAAATCGCCCAGCAGGTCCACGCATTCCTGGTTGTCCAGGTCGATCACGTTGACGCCGTTTTCGCGCAGCCAGTCGATGCCGCCCTGGAAGGTGCGCGATTCGCCCACCACCACGGTGCCGATGTTGAACTGGCGCACCAGCCCCGAGCAGTACCAGCACGGGGCCAGGGTGGTGACCATGATGGTGTCCTGGTAACGGCGCTGGCGGCCGGCCTTGCGGAAGGCGTCGGTTTCCCCATGCACCGACGGGTCGCCTTCCTGCACGCGGCGGTTGTGGCCGCAGCCGAGCAGGCGGCCGTCGTTGTGGTACAGCGCCGCGCCGATCGGCACGCCGCCCTCGGCCAGGCCCTGGCGGGCTTCGGCGATGGCGGTCTGCAGCAGGGCCTGGTAGTCGGGCGTGGTGATCATGCGGGGCTCCGGTAAGTCGTGGCCCGCCATCATACGGGCAGGGGGTGCCGCTGGCCCCCGGCGGTGCGATAATCGGGGCCATGAGCGAATCCCCCTACAAAGCCGGTACCACCCATTTCGGGTTCCGCGACGTCGCCGCCAAGGACAAGCAGAAGCTGGTCGGCCAGGTGTTCACCTCGGTCGCGCGCAACTACGACCTGATGAACGACCTGATGAGCCTGGGCGTGCACCGGGCGTGGAAGCGCTACTACGTGGCCACCGCGCAGGTGAAGCCGGGCGACCGCGTGCTCGACCTGGCCGGAGGCACCGGCGACATCGCCGCCCTGCTGAAGGAGCGCGTCGGCGCCGAGGGCTCGGTGGTGCTGGGCGACATCAACGCCGGCATGCTGTCGGTCGGCCGTGACCGCCTGACCAACCGCGGCCTCGTGCTCGGCCTGGACTACGTGCAGTGCAACGCCGAAGCCCTGCCGTTCCCGGACAACAGCTTCGATCTGGTCACCATTGCCTTCGGCCTGCGCAACGTGACCGACAAGGACGCTGGCCTGCGCGAGATGTACCGCGTGCTGAAGGTGGGCGGCCAGGCCCGCGTGCTGGAATTCTCCGAAGTCACCGCGGACTGGTTCAAGCCGATCTACGACTTCCACTCGTTCAAGATCCTGCCCAAGCTGGGCAAGCTGTTCGCCAACGATTCGGACAGCTACCAGTACCTGGCCGAGAGCATCCGCAAGCACCCGCCGCAGGACGAACTGAAGGCGATGATGGGGCAGGCCGGCTTCGAGCGCTGCCACTACAAGAACCTGACCGGCGGCATCGTCTCGATCCACTCCGGCTACAAGCTGTAAGCCCGGTGTTCCGTAGTGCCGGCCGCTGGCCGGCATCTGCGCGGCCAATCACTGGGCGACGGGGTTGCCGGCCAGCGGCCGGCACTACCGGTGCTGTGCCCGCCATTACCCCGCACCGCGCAACGCCTGCGCGGCCGGAGGGAGGTACCATTAGGGTTTGATCCCCGTAACGGTCCCGATTCATGCGTAATCCGCTGATGCTCCTTCCGCTGGCCGTGGCCCTGGCCGCCGGCTGCTCCCAGGAGGCGGCCGCGCCCGCCGCCGCCCCGACTGCCGCAAAGGCCCCCGCCGCCCCCGTGAACGCCGAGAACCGCAGCCACGACGAAAGCTCGTACGCCGAGCCGGACAAGGTCGTCATCAAGGACATCGCGCTGGATCTGAAGCTGGACTTCGACCAGAAGCAGATCGGCGGCACCGCCACCTACACCCTGGAATGGAAGCAGAAGGACGCCAGGCAGCTGGTGCTCGACACCCGCGAGCTGACCGTGTCCAAGGTCGAGGCCGTCGCCGCCGATGGCGCGCGCAGCCCGCTGCAGTTCGCGCTGGCCCCGGTCGACAAGGTGTTCGGCAGCAAGCTGACCATCGAGACCCCGGAACAGCCGGCCAAGGTGGAAGTGACCTACCACACCGCACCGACCGCCTCGGGCCTGCAGTGGCTGGCGCCGTCGATGACCGAGGGCAAGAAGCTGCCCTTCATGTTCAGCCAGTCGCAGGCCATCCACGCCCGTTCCTGGGTGCCGCTGCAGGACACCCCGAGCGTGCGTTTCACCTACAGCGCGCACGTGGTCTCGCGCCCGGACGTGATGGTGCTGATGAGTGCCGACAACGATCCGAAGGCCGCGCGTGACGGTGACTACACCTTCAAGATGCCGCAGCCGATTCCGTCCTACCTGCTGGCCATCGCCGCCGGCGACCTGGTGTTCGAGCCGATCTCCGGCCGCTCCGGCGTCTGGGCCGAGCCGACCATGGTCAACAAGGCCGCCAAGGAATTCGAAGACACCGAGAAGATGATCGGTGCCGCCGAGAAGCTCTACGGCGAATACCGCTGGGGCCGCTACGACATGCTGGTGCTGCCGCCGTCGTTCCCGTTCGGCGGCATGGAGAATCCGCGCCTGACCTTCGCCACCCCGACCGTGATCGTCGGTGACAAGTCGCTGGTCTCGCTGGTCGCCCATGAACTGGCGCACAGCTGGTCGGGCAACCTGGTGACCAACGCCAGCTGGAAGGACATCTGGCTCAATGAAGGCTTCACCACCTACGTCCAGGGCCGCATCACCGAAGCCCTGTACGGCAAGGAGATGGCCGAGATGGAGAAGCAGATCGACCAGACCGACCTGCTGGCCGAAGTGAAGGACATGAGCCCGGCCGACCAGGCGCTGGCGCTGCCGCCGCTGAACGAGCGTGACCCCGACGAAGCCCTCAGCCAGGTCGCCTACGTAAAGGGTTCGTGGTTCCTGGAATTCCTGGAGCAGCGCTTCGGCCGCGAGACCTTCGATCCGTTCCTGCGCGGCTGGTTCGATGACCATGCCTTCCAGAGCGCGAACACCGACCAGTTCGTCGCGTACATGAAGAAGAACCTGCTGCCGAAGAATCCCTCGGCAGTGACCGAGGCCGAACTGAAGGCGTGGCTGGACGAGCCGGGCATTCCGGCGTTCGCGGCCAAGGCGCAGTCGCGCAACTTCAGCAGCGTCGATACCGCGCGCATTGCCTTCGCCAGCGCCGGCACCGTGCCGAGCAGCCAGGTCATCGCCGACTGGAGCACGCAGGAATGGGTGCGCTTCATCGACGGCCTGGGTGCGACCCAGCCGCTGGACAAGCTGGCCACGCTGGACAAGGCGTTCCACTTCACCGGCACCCCGAATGGCGAGATCGCCATGCGCTGGTACCCGCTGGCGATCCGCAGCGGCTACGAGCAGGCCAATGAAGGTGCTGCCGCGTTCATCGAGCGCGTCGGCCGTCGCAAGCTGATCCTGCCGATCTACGCCGAACTGGTGAAGACCCCGAAGGGGCTGGAGCTGGCCAAGCAGGCCTTTGAAAAGGCCAAGCCGGGCTACCACCCGATCACCACGGCCTCGGTCCAGGACATGCTGGCCAAGGCTGAAGCCAAGTAACCGGTGGTGCCGGCCGCTGGCCGGCAACCGGTCACTGCTTCACCAGCTACGGCGGGGAAACCCGCCGTTGCTGTATCCGCTTTTCGCTGCCGATAGAATCGGGATGCACTCGCATAGGACCTCCGCCATGAAACGACTGATCCTGCTCACCGCCTGCACCCTGGCCCTGGCCGCCTGCAGCAACCCCGAGGAAGAGCGCAAGGCGCAGGAAGCCGCCGCGGCCGCCGTGCAGGCGCAGAAGGAAGCCAAGGCCGAGGACGTGGCCAAGCAGTACGACATGGCCGTGGCCGCGCAGGACTGGGAACGCGCGCGCCTGCATGGCGCCTCGCTGCTGGACCAGTACAAGGACACCGCCGCCGCCGAGCGCATCGCCGCGGGCTTCGACGAGGTCAAGGCCAAGGGCGATGCCGCGCGCGACCTGCGCCGCATGCAGGCGCTGTGGCAGTACAACCAGATCCCGGTGGGCAACAAGGGCAACCAGGTTTCGGCGCAGATCTACAGCAAGGAACGGGTGGACGTGGATGGCAGCGGCGCCAAGCCGGTGCAGCTGGTGTTCCGCGATCACCCGGAGTGGAAGCGGCACGCTTACCTGGTGCTGCAGGCCGGCGATTTCCGCTGCCCGCAGTGCACGGTGAAGGTGACCGTGGACGATGGCAAGCCGGTGTCGATGGCGGCCTGGCGCCCGAAGACCGATGAAGCCATCGCCCTGTTCATCACCGACCAGAAGGCGTTGTGGAAGCTGGCGCGCAAGGGCAAGTCGATCAGCATCGAGTTCCCGGTCAAGGCTGGCGGCACGCGTACGGCCGTGTTCGAGACCGGCGGTGTCGACGCCAGTCGCATGCCGCAGTGGTGGCAGTGATGATCGCGACGGGCAGCGCAGTGTACGCGTTGTCCGCGATCCGGCACTGGGTCTTCGACATGGATGGCACGCTGACCGTCGCCGTGCATGATTTCGCCGCGATCCGCCGTGCGCTGCAGATCGCGGCCGAGGAGGACATCCTGGACCATATCGCAGCGTTGCCGGATGCGCCGGCGCAGGCCAAGCGTGAGTGGCTGCTGGATCACGAACGTGTGCTGGCCGAGGAGGCGCTGCCGGCGCCGGGTGCGGTGACGCTGCTGCGTGCGCTGGCAGCCGACGGTTGCCGGCTGGGCATCCTGACCCGCAACGATCATGCGCTGGCGAAGCTGACGCTGGACGCGATCGGGGTCGGGGAACTGTTCGATGATGCCGACATCGTCGGCCGTGATGAAGCGGTGCCCAAGCCCTCGCCGGATGGCCTGCAGCAGCACCTGCGGCGCTGGGGCATTGCAGCGAGGGAGGCGGTGATGGTCGGCGACCACGCCTACGACCTGGAGTGCGGCCGCGCCGCGGGCGCCCACACCGTACTGGTCAACCTGCCGGAAAACCCGTGGCCCGGCCGTGCCGACTGGCATTTCGCCGATTGCCGCGCGCTGTTGGCGGCCTGGCAGGCCGCATGACCGTGTAGAGCCGAGCCCACGCTCGGCTGCTCTGCGGTCAGATCGCGCAGGCGCGCGCAAGCCGAGCATGGGCTCGGCTCCACAGAGAGCAGGCAACGTGTCGGTCGGAAGTTCCGGTAGTGCCGGCCGCCGGCCGGCAGTGTCGACCCAGGTCGACACCCACCGAGCGATGCGCGGGCGGTTCGGCTTACGCGCCCAGCGCGTAACCGAACTGCTGCTTGAACTGCTCGTTGAACTCATCGAAGGTGAAGCGCTGGTTCTGCGTGCCCGGGTGCTCGACCTTCAGTGCGCCCATCAGGTTGCCCATGCGGCCGATGGTCAGCCAGTCGTAGCCCTTCTGGATGCCGTAGATCAGGCCGGCGCGGAAGGCGTCGCCACAGCCGGTCGGGTCGACCACGCGGCGCTCGTGCGCCGGCGGGATGTCGTAGCTCTTTTCCGGGGTGTGGATGACCGCGCCCTTCGGGCCGCGGGTGGTGATGTAGGCCTTGACCCGGCTGACGATCTCCTTTTCGTCCCAGCCGGTGCGCTCCTGCAGCAGGTTCGACTCGTAGTCGTTGACCACCACGTAGTCGGCCTGGTCGATGAAGGCGCGCAGCTCCGGGCCGTTGAACAGCGGCATGGCCTGGCCCGGGTCGAAGATGAACGGGATGCCGTCCTCGTGGAATTCCTGCGCGTTCTGGATCATGCCTTCGCGGCCGTCCGGGCCGACCAGGCCCAGGGTCACGCCCGGCACGCCGCGCACATGGTTCTCGTAGGAACGCATCATCGCGCCCGGGTGGAAGGCGGTGATCTGGTTGTTGTCGTGGTCGGTGGTGATGAACGCCTGCGGGGTGAACAGCTCATCGATCACGCGCACGCGCGACAGGTCGATGCCCAGGCCTTCGAAGTACTCGCGGTACGGGCCGAAGTCCGAACCCACGGTGCCCATCGGGATCGGCTGGCCGCCCAGCAGGTGCAGGTTGTAGGCGATGTTGCCGGCGCAGCCGCCGAACTCGCGGCGCATGCGCGGCACCAGGAAGGACACGTTCAGGATGTGCACCTTGTCCGGCAGGATGTGATTCTTGAACTGGTCCGGAAACACCATGATGGTGTCGAAGGCAAGAGAACCACAGATCAGAGCGGACATCGATGTAAGCCTATGCGGTGAATTTTGGGGTGGGCCAGCCCGGTTCAGCGGGCAAGCAAACGGCGCCCTTGGGCGCCCGACGGCGCAAAGGTTACCCGCTGGTGCCGCTCAGGGCCAGAACCGGGTGATGCCCGATCAGGCCGAAAGCCTGTGAAGACGCGGGTTCAGCTAGTTTTTTCCTTGCTCGGCGGCAGGCGGGTTGCTAGGCTTGTCGGCCTCGATTTCTGCCCATTTTTTCGCCATCCCGCGGCGGGCACGACACCCCTCAGGACTCCTTCCTCAGATGTTCAAGAAACTCCGTGGCATGTTCTCCAACGACCTGTCCATCGACCTGGGCACGGCCAACACCCTCATCTACGTGCGCGGGCAGGGGATCGTGCTGAACGAGCCGTCGGTCGTGGCCGTGCGCCAGGACCGTGCCATCGGTGGCACCCGCTCGGTGGCAGCCGTGGGCGCCGAAGCCAAGCAGATGCTGGGCCGTACCCCGGGTCACATCACCACCATCCGCCCGATGAAGGACGGCGTCATCGCCGACTTCACCTACACCGAGGCGATGCTCAAGCACTTCATCAAGAAGGTGCACAAATCGCGCGTGCTGCGCCCGAGCCCGCGCGTGCTGGTCTGCGTGCCGGCCGGCTCGACCCAGGTCGAGCGCCGCGCGATCAAGGAATCGGCCGAGGAAGCCGGTGCCCGTGACGTGTTCCTGATCGAAGAACCGATGGCGGCCGCGATCGGCGCCGGCATGCCGGTCACCGAGGCCCGTGGCTCGATGGTCATCGACATCGGCGGCGGCACCACCGAAGTGGCGGTGATCTCGCTCAACGGCATCGTCTATTCGGCCTCGGTCCGCATCGGCGGCGACCGCTTCGACGAGTCGATCACCAACTACGTGCGCCGCAACCACGGCATGCTGATCGGTGAAGCCACCGCCGAGCGCATCAAGGTCGAGCTGGGCTGCGCCTACCCGCAGGCGGAAGTGATCGAGATGGAAATCTCCGGCCGCAACCTCGCCGAGGGCGTGCCGAAGATGATCAAGATCAGCTCCAACGAGGTGCTCGAGGCCCTGCACGAGCCGCTGTCGGGCATCGTCAGCGCGGTCAAGCTGGCGCTGGAGCAGACCCCGCCGGAACTGTGCGCCGACGTCGCCGAGCGCGGCATCGTGCTGACCGGTGGTGGCGCCCTGCTGCGCGATCTGGACCGCCTGATCTCCGAGGAAACCGGCCTGCACGTGCAGGTGGCCGACGATCCGCTGACCTGCGTGGCCCGCGGTGGCGGCCGTGCGCTGGAGCTGGTGGACATGCACGGCAACGAGTTCTTTGCGCCGGAATAAGCCGTCCCGGCCGTTCCTGCCCGCCGCGCCCTTCCGGGGTGCGGCCCGCCGTGATGGCGGGCCGGCACCGGCGGGGCGCCCGCGTGTTTCCCTTTCGCCTTCTGCCAGTTGAATCGTTGCCGTGCCGCCCTACGCCGGTCCTCCCGTTGCCTCCCGATCCGGTGATGCCGCCAGCCCCCTGCGGTTGCTGGCCTATCTCGCGTTGGCCATCACCCTGATCGTGCTCGATGACCAGGCCGGCTGGCTGGCGCGCCTGCGCGAGCAGGCCAACAGCCTGGTGCAGCCGGTATGGGCGCTGGCCGGCCTGCCCGGCAAGCTCGGCAACCAGGTCAAGGATTCCGCCGCCAGCCATACCCAGCTGGTGACCGAGAATCGCGAACTGCGCAACCAGCTGCTGCTGGCCAACGCGCGCCTGACCCGCCTGCAGACCGCCGCGCTGGACAATGCCCAGCTGCGCGAACTGCTGAACGTGGCCGAGCGCAGCGGCCTGGACGTGCAGCTGGCGCCGATCCTGGACATCGACCTGGACCCGGTGAAGCAGCGCCTGGTGCTCGACGCCGGCACCCGCGAAGGCGTGCACGTCGGCCAGGCGGTGATCGATGCCGGCGGCTTGATGGGGCAGGTGATCAGTGTCACCGGCGGCACTTCCACCGTGCTGCTGCTGACCGACCCCGACCACGCGGTGCCCGTTACCGTGGCCCGCAACGGCGTGCGCCTGATCGTCTACGGCCGCGGCGACACGCTGGAGCTGCGCGACATTCCGCTCAGCGCCGGCGTGGAAGTGGGCGATGAGATCGTTACCTCCGGCCTCGGCGGGCGCTTCCCGGCCGGCTTCCCGGTCGGCACCATCACCGGCCTGCGCCCGGACGACACCCACGCCTTCCTGGTCGGCGAACTGAAGCCGGCGGCCCAGCTCGACCGCGGCCGCGACGTGCTGCTGCTGCGCCCGGGCGCGGCGATCCGCATTCCGCCGGAACTGCGCCTGCAGCTGGAAGAAACCGCCCCCGGGGGGCCGGCCACCGGCGCCAGCGTGCCTGCGGGAGCCGCGCCAGCGGCAACGACGCCGGCTCCGGCCAGCTCCCCGGTAGTGCCGGCCGCTGGCCGGCAACAGCCCTCGTCGCAAACGAGGACTGTTGCCCCCGCATCCTCCCTTACCCCCGCGCCTTCGGCGCGCCCCCCTCAGCCGACTGCACCTTCGGCGCAACCGGCCCGCGCATCCTCCCTTACCCCCGCGCCTTCGGCGCGCCCCCCTCAACAAGAGGGGGGCTCCACCCCAGCCTCCGGCGCTACGGTAGTGCCGGCCGCTGGCCGGCAACCGACCACGCCGGAGGCCCAGCGATGAGCCGCCTGCGCGACAACCCGTGGGTGCTGCCGGCCAGCCTGGTGGTGGCGCTGCTGCTGGGCCTGCTGCCGTTGCCGGCGCTGCTGCAGCCGCTGCGCCCGTACTGGCTGGCGCTGGTGCTGGCGTACTGGGTCATCGAAGCCCCCGAACGCGTCGGCCTGGGCATCGCCTTCGCCAGCGGCGTGGTTGCCGACCTGCTGTACGGCGGCGTGCTGGGCGAACAGGCGCTGCGGCTGGTGATGCTGGCCTTCATCCTGCAGCGCTTCCGCGCCCGCATCCGCTTCTTCCCGATGTCCCAGCAGATGCTGGCCATCGGCGGCCTGCTGTTCAACGACCGCATCGTCAGCGCGCTGGTCCACATCGTGGTGGATGAGCCGACCCTGCCGTGGTCGTACTGGTGGGCACCGCTGCTGGGCATGGGCCTGTGGCCGCTGGTGTTCGTGCTGCTGGACGCGGTGCGCTTCGGCAAGCGCGGGCGCTGAGCCATGATCCCGCGCCGCCAGGTCAAGAACCCGCACGCCGAAGCCGAACAGTTCCGCCGCCGCGCGGCGCTGGGCTTCCTGGGCGTGCTGGTCTGCCTGCTGGGCCTGGGCGGCTGGTACTTCAAGCTGCAGGTGCTGGACCACGACGTCTATGCCACGCGCTCGGAAGCCAACCGCATCAAGCCGCGGCCGGTGGTGCCCGGGCGCGGCATGATCTACGACCGCAATGGCCGCCTGCTGGCCGAGAACGTGCCGGCCTTCCGCCTGGACGTGACCCCGGACAAGGTCAAGGACATGGACGCCACCCTGGAAGGGCTGGCGAAGATCATCAACATCAGCCCGGAAGAGCTGGAAGCGTTCAACAAGTCGCGCAAGGCGCGCCGCAAGTTCCTGCCGGTCACGCTGAAGCTGCGCATGAGCGACGAGGAGATGGCGCGCTTCGCGGTCGACCGCTGGCGCTTCCCCGGCGTCGAGCTGGAGCCCTACCTGACCCGCCGCTACCCCTACGGCGATCTGTTCGCGCACATCATCGGCTACGTTGGCCGCGTTGATGACAAGGATCTGGAGATCCTCGGCGAAGGCAATGCCGCGCTGACCCACATCGGCAAGTCCGGCCTGGAGCGTTACTACGAGCAGCAGCTGCGCGGCAAGGTCGGCTACGAGCAGGTCGAGACCAACGTGCAGGGGCGCGCGATCCGCACCATCGGCCGCGTCGCCGCGCAGTCCGGCGCCGACCTGCGGCTGTCGATCGACGCCGACCTGCAGCGCGCCATGGTGGCCGCCTTCGGCGACCAGGAAGGCTCGGCGGTGGCGATGGACCCGCGCACCGGCGAAGTGCTGGCGATGGTCAGCCTGCCGTCCTACGACCCCAACCTGTTCGTCAACGGCATCTCGCATGCCGACTTCAAGGCGCTGAACGAAAACCCGTCGCGGCCGCAGTTCAACCGCCTGGTGCTCGGTGGCGTCGCCCCCGGTTCCACGCTGAAGCCGCTGATCGGCCTGGCCGGCCTGGATTCGGGCGTTCGACGCCCGGAAGACAAGGTGCTGTCCACCGGCATGTTCTATCTGCCGGGCACTTCCCGCGGCTGGGGTGACGCCCACCGTGGCGGCCATGGCTGGACCGACCTGCGCAAGTCCATCGCCGAATCGGTCAACACCTACTACTACAAGCTGGCGCTGGACCTGGGCATCGAGCGCTTCGACCATTACATGGAGTACTACGGCTTCGGCCAGCCGACCGGCATCGACCTCACCGGCGAGATCGGCGGCATCCTGCCGTCGCCGGCCTACAAGCGGAAGAGCCGCAAGGAAGCCTGGTACCCCGGTGATACGGTCAACATCAGCATCGGCCAGGGTGACTGGAAGGTCACCCCGCTGCAGCTGGCGCGCGGCGTCAGCGGTCTGGCCGATGGCCAGCTGCGCACCCCGCACCTGGTGATCCAGCAGCGCGAGGGTTTCGACAGCGACTGGTCGGCGATGCCGGCTGGCGAGAGCAAGCCGGTCAGCCCCAACCCCGCCAACGTGCAGGCCGTGCGCGAGGGCATGATGGCGACCATGCGGCCCGGCGGCAGCGGCTGGCGCGTGGCGGTGGGTGCGCCGTACGTGATGGCCGGCAAGACCGGTACTGCGCAGGTCATCAGCCGAAAGGGCACGGCGGCGGTGAATCCGAAGAGCCTGCCGATGCACCTGCGCCACCGCGCGCTGTTCGTCGGCTTCGCACCGGTGGAAAACCCGGTGATCGCGATCGCGGTGGCCGTGGAAGGCGGCGGCTATGGTGGTTCGGCGGCCGCGCCGATCGCACGCAAGGTGTTCGACGCCTACCTGCTGGGCAAGATGCCCGAAGGCATGCAGCCACTGGACAGCGAGCGCGGCACCACCGCCATCGGCGCCACCGCGTTCGACAACGATGATGCCGGCGCGCGCCAGGCTGGCGACCTCGCCGCGGCGCAGCTGGGTGAACATCCGGTGCTGGTCGGCGTGCCGGCGCCGGAACCTGTACCCGCACCGCAGCCGGGTACGCCGGCCGCCGCCGCGTTGCCCGCCACGCCACGCCCGACCGTCGCGGAGCCCGTACGATGAGAGTGTTCCTGCGCTGGGCCGGCGACATGCTGCGCCGCTTCTTCAGCACGCTGGACTGGGTGCTGTGCCTGGCCCTGGGGACGCTGATGGTGATCGGCCTGGCCACCCTGAAGAGCGCCGGTGGCGACAGCCTGGTGATGGCCCAGGGCGCGCGCTTCGCCGTGGGCATGGCCGCGCTGTGGGGCATCTCGCGGGTGCCGATCCTGCGCATCCGCTCGGCTACGCCGATGATCTACGCGATCTCGATGATCCCGTTGCTGGCGGTGTTCGTGCTGGGTACCGGCAAGTACGGCCGGCAGTGGCTGGACCTGAAGTTCTTCTACCTGCAGCCGGCCGAGCTGCTGAAGGTCAGCCTGCCGATGATGGTGGCCTGGTACCTGCACAAGATGCCGCTGCCGCCGCGCTTCAACACCGTGCTCGTGGCCCTGGTCATCATCGGCGTGCCCACCGGCCTGGTGATGCTGCAGCCGGACTTCGGTACTGGTGTGCTGATCGCTGCCAGTGGCGTGTTCGTGCTGTTGTTGGCCGGCCTGCCGTGGTGGTGGGTCGGCCTGGGCGTGGGTGGCGTGGCCGCGGTCGCGCCGGTGGCCTGGTTCTGGTTGCTGCGGCCGTACCAGAAGGACCGCATCATGATGTTCCTGGACCCGGAGATGGATGCGCTGGGGGCCGGGTGGAACATCATCCAGTCGAAGATCGCGATCGGTTCCGGCGGCTTCGATGGCAAGGGCTGGGGCGAGGGCTCGCAGTCGCACCTGAACTTCATTCCCGAACAGACCACCGACTTCGCGTTCTCGGTGCTGAGCGAGGAGTTCGGCTGGATCGGCGTGGCCACCGTGCTGGCGCTGTACCTGGTGGTGATCGGGCGCTGCCTGTGGATCGCCAGCCAGTCGCGCGATTCGTATTCGCGCCTGCTGGCCGGCGCCACCGGCCTGGCGTTCTTCGTCTATGTGCTGGTGAACGGCGGGATGATTTCCGGCCTGCTGCCGGTGGTGGGCGTGCCGATGCCGCTGATCAGCTACGGCGGTACCTCGGCGGTGTCACTGCTGGCCGGCTTCGGATTGGTGATGGCGGTGCGCAGTCACAACCCGGTGCACGGCGGCTACGGCTGAGTACGGCGTCGGGGTCAGATCCCTTTTTCCACAGGGAAAAGGGATCTGACCCCACAGCCCGGCTACGGAGATCAGAAGCACCCTGACAGCTTCACGCAAGCGCCCGTTGCTAGCGTGCTGCGCGTGGAATGGAAACGACTGTTTGGCGGCTGCCGTGAGGCAGTGCGCACGATCGATCTGCCGTTGCTGGTCGCATTGCTGATCCTGATGGGCGCGGGCCTGGCGGTGCTGCACAGTGTGTCCGGGCCGGTGGCCGGGCAGGCGGCGCGCTTTGCGGGTGGACTGCTGGCGATGTGGCTGCTGTCACGTGTTTCGCTGCTGCGCCTGCGCGCGTGGACACCAGCGTTGTACGCGCTGTCGATGCTGCCGCTGATGGCGGTGTATGTGATCGGCACCGGCAAATATGGGCAGCGCTGGCTCAACCTCGGCGTGTTCTACCTGCAACCGTCGGAGCTGCTCAAGCTCAGCCTGCCGTTGATGATGGCCTGGTACCTGCACCGGCAACCGCTGCCGCCGTCGCCGCGCACGGTACTGACCGCCGCGGTGCTGATCGGCGCGCCGGCGGTGTTGATCCTGATGCAGCCCAACCTCGGCACCGCCACGCTGGTCACCGCCAGCGGCGTGTTCGCGTTGTTGCTGGCGGGCCTGCACTGGGGCTGGGTGGCGACCGGCGCGGCGGGGCTGGCAGTGGCCGCGCCGCTGGCGTGGTTCGGTCTGCTGCGTCAGTACCAGAAGGATCGTGTGTTGACCTTCCTCGACCCGGCGGCCGACCCCCTGGGCACCGGCTGGAACATCCTGCAGTCACGCATCGCGATCGGCTCCGGGGGATGGCAGGGACGCGGCTGGGGGCAGGGCACCCAGGCCACGCTGGATTTCCTCCCCGAATACACCACCGACTTCGCGTTTTCGGTGCTGGCCGAAGAGTTCGGCTGGATCGGCGTGGCGACGCTGTTCGCGCTGTACCTGTTCGTGGTCGGGCGTTGCCTGTGGATTGCCGTGCACGCGCGCGACACGCATGCACGGTTGCTGGCCGGCAGCCTGGGGCTGGCGTTCTTCGTCTACGTGCTGGTGAACGGCGGAATGATTTCCGGCCTGCTGCCGGTGGTGGGCATTCCGATGCCGCTGATCAGCTACGGCGGGACATCGGCGGTTTCGCTGTTGGCCGGCATCGGGTTGGTGATGGCGGTACGCGGGCACCGGCCCGTGCACGGGGGATAGGGCTTCCAGCCAACGGCGCAGCCCCTCGTGGGTGACGGCGCAAAGCAGTTCATGGGTGGGGCCGGGTAGATGGGCTGCGCAGGGGGCGCTGCAAGTACGTCCATGTAAGCTCGGTCGCCGCATCCATGCGGCTCACGCCCCTGCGCAGCCCATCTACCCGGCCACGGACAGGTTCCGGGCGTGTCCACCCACGGAGAAGAAAAAGAAGATCAACAGCGGATCGCAGCGCTGCGCTTGCTCGCGTAGAGCCGAGCCCATGCTCGGCTTCGTGGGCCGGCCGGAAAGCAGCCGAGCGCGGGCTCGGCTCTACAGAAAGCGACCTGCCAAGCCGCTTTTGCTTTTGATCTTTTCTTTTCTTCGCCGTGGGTGAACGCGCGCGAAAACTGTCAGAGGACGGTCGGGTTGGGTACGCGGGGGTGTCAGCCGCATGGATGCGGCTGCCAAGCCTCCATGGACGGATTCACGGCGTCCCCCGCGTACCCAACCCGACCGGCCCACGCGCGGCTTCTGCTTTACGCGACCACCCAGACACCACCCACGAGGGGCTGCGCCGTTGGCTGGAAACTTCCTGACTGCGCAACGCCCGTTGTGGAAGCGTTCTCACACCGATGCACGACAGCACGCCCGCTGACGAAAGTCCGCAAAAAACGTTAGCTGGTTCACACTTTTACACCGCGTTGATCTTGATCAATGGACTTGTCGTAATCGGCCTGCACAATGGCGGCCCGTTCGGCACGGCGCGCCGTCAATCGTTGCAGCGCGAGGGGGCGTCGGGCGGGAAGCAGTACTGATCCAACGGGTACAGGGAGCGCGGGGTACTGCCACTGGGGAGCGGCAGCCGCGCAGGTACCGACCGGATCCGGTCGCCGGTTGCGTCTGCGGGGATGGGGACGCAACCGGCAACCTCCATCTGAATGGGGAAGGGCGATCACGATGCCTTCACATTTCCCGCTGGTCGCAGGCAAATCGTTGTGATTCATGGTGTTAGGGGTTTTAATTCATCCATGACCTGCTAACCTGCGACGATGATTCGACGCACTCTGGCCTGCATGCTCACCCTCGGCCTGGTCGCCTGCGCGACCCAGCCGAAGTCCCCACCGTCTTCGCCCCAGGCCAGCAGTACGCCGCGCCAGCCCGCCGCCAAGGCCCATGGCCCGGCCGAGGCCGCGCCTGAAGCCACCGCCGCCACCGCGGCGCCGGTCGATCTCACCCCGGTGCCGTTCGAGGTCGCACGGGCCCGCTTCATTGCCGATACCGCCAAGCGCTATGGCCTGAAGCCGGAGCAGATCAGCAGCGTGCTCGACCAGGCGCAGGTGCGCCAGCCGATCATCGCCGCGATGTCGCGCCCGGCCGAACGGGTCAAGCCGTGGAATGAGTACCGGCCGATGTTCATCAGCAAGGCGCGCATCGATGGCGGCCGCGCGTTCCTGGCCGAACACCGCGCCGAACTGGATCGCGTGCAGCAGCGCACCGGCGTGCCGGCCGAAGTGATCGTCGCGATCATCGGTGTGGAAACCAGCTACGGCAGGAATGCTGGCAGCCATCGCGTGCTCGATGCGCTGTACACGCTGGCGTTCTATTACCCGCGCAGCGGCGACCCGGCCAAGCTGGAACGCGAAGTGCGCCGCGAGCTGTTCTTCCGCGATGAGCTGGCCAAGCTGTTCGAGTTGGGCCACGAAGAGAAACTGGATATCACCACGCTCAAGGGCAGTTATGCCGGTGCGATGGGCATGGGCCAGTTCATGCCGTCCAGCTATCTCGACTACGCCGTGGACGGAAACGGTGATGGCCGCCGCGACCTGTTCACCAGCTACGACGACGTGTTCTCGTCCATCGCCAACTACTTCGTGAAGAAGGGCGGCTGGGTGCGTGGCGGGCAGGTGGCCGTGCCGGCCACGCTGGCGCCGGGCCGCGAGGAGTTCAATCCGACCGAATGGATGCCGACCTGGACGATGGCCGACCTGGCGCAGCGCGGCTACCAGCCGGGCGCGCCGGTGCAGCCGGGCGCCACCGCCACGCCGATCACGCTTGAAGGCAGCACCGGCAAGCAGTACTGGCTGGGCTTCCAGAACTACTACGCGATCACCCGCTACAACCTCTCGAAGATGTACGCGATGGCCGTGTTCCAGTTGTCCCAGGCCATCGCCGGACAGGAGCTGCCCCCGGCATGAACATCAGATGGCTGGTCCCAGGCTTGATCGTCCTCGCGCTGGCTGCCTGCAGCAGCGCGCCGAAGAAGCCGGCCACGGCCGGCCATGGTGGCAAGTCCGGCGGCACGCTGGTGCAGGGGCGTGGCTCGCGCCCGGCACACTGCCCGGAAGGGTCACCGTACGCGGCGGCCAAGGAAGACCTGAGCACCCGCGGCAACTACACTGCCGGTGGCCTGTACAAGCCGGGCGTGCGTGACAGCACGCCGGATTACATTCCCAACGTGGCCTGCATTCCCGAGCCGGAAGTGACCGCCGAGGAGCGCTCGGCGATCGGCAACAAGTCGCCGTACGTGGTGCTGGGGAAGTCGTACAAGGTGCTCGACGATACCCACGACTATGTCGAGCGCGGTACCGCGTCGTACTACGGCGCCAAGTTCCATGGCCGCCTGACCTCCAACCGCGAGGTCTACGACATGTACCAGTTCACCGCCGCGCACAAGACGCTGCCGCTGCCCAGCTTCGCCCGCGTGACCAACCTCGACAATGGCGAGTCGGTGATCGTACGCGTCAACGACCGCGGCCCGTTCCACGATGGTCGCGTGGTCGATCTCAGTTATGCCGCCGCCGTGCGCCTGGGCATCACCCAGCGCGGTACCGGCAACGTGGAAGTGCGCGCGCTGCAGCCGGGCGAGAGCAACCTGCTGGCGCAGAAGCCGTCCCGCCGCGAGCGTCGTGCCGCCGAAGCGGCAGCTGCGGTGGCCAGTGCACGCCCGGCAGCGACCGCGCGCGCCACTGCCGACAGCGATATCGATCGCCTGGTCAAGCGCCTGCCGGCCGATGGCATGCCGGCACGCGGCCAGCCGGCCACCACCCAGGGCGTGGCCAGCACCGTGCCGGACGTGGCGGTCAGCAGCCTGCCGCCGAGTGCACCGCTGCGCAGCACCGCACCGGCGCCGGTTGCAGTCGCCAGCGCCGCGCCGCGCGCCGTCGCGCCGGCACCCGTGCGCACCGTCGCCGCCACGCCGGCGGCACCCAGCCTGTCGCAGCAGGTGGTGGGCGCGGTGATGGTGCAGGTCGCCAGCTTCTCCAGTCGCGACAACGCCAACCGTGCGATGGGCCAGCTCAACGCTGCCGGCATCGTCGGCGCGACCATCAGCGACATCGCCGCCGGTGGCCGCACCCTGTTCCGTCTGCGCGTTCCTGCCACCGACCATGCCAGTGCCGCGGAACTTGCCGGCCGCATCGCCGGTCTGGGCCTGGGTTCGCCGCAGATCGTCAAGGATTGATCCGCCCGGGCCGGTGCTGCCGGCCCAGGCTCCCCCGGCCTTACAATGGCCGTTACGTTCCACCCTCCATTCCCGGCCGTCCCCTGGAGCCTGCTGTCCAATGAATTTCCGTTCCGCCGCCACCGCCCTGGCCGCCACCCTGGTGGTGGGCCTGGCTTCCGCCCAAACGCCGCTGCCGACCCCGGCCACGCCGGCGCCTGCCGCCGCCGCTGCCGCCCCGGCCACCGTCGCGACCCCGCCGGCCCCGGCCCCGAGCGTGTCCAAGGCCTGGGTCCTGATGGACTACGCCACCGGCCAGGTGCTGGCCGGCGAGAACATCCACGAGCAGCTGGCCCCGGCCAGCATCACCAAGGTGATGACGTCGTACGTGGTTGCCGCCGAGGTCAAGAACGGCAAGGTCCGTGCAGATGACCAGGTGATGATGAGCGAGCGCGCCTGGCGCGAAGGTGGCGCCGGTACCGACGGCAGCTACAGCGGCTTCCCGGTCAACCAGACCGCACGCCTGGAAGACATGGAAAAGGGCATGGCGATCCAGTCCGGCAATGACGCCGCGATCGCCCTGGCCGAGCATGTGGCCGGCAGCGAAGAGGCCTTTGCGTCGCTGATGAACAGCTACGCCGCCAAGATCGGCATGAAGGACTCGCACTTCGTCAACGCCCACGGCCTGACCGCACAGGGCCACCACAGCACCGCCTACGACCTGGCGCTGCTGGGCCGCGCGATGGTGCGTGATTACCCGGAAACCTACGCGTATAACAAGATCAAGGAATTCCAGGTCGGCAACATCAAGCAGCCGAACCGCAACCTGCTGCTGTGGCGCGATGGCAGCGTGGATGGCATCAAGACCGGCCACACGTCCGAAGCCGGCTACTGCCTGATGAGCTCGGCCCAGCGTGGCGACCAGCGCCTGATCGCCGTAGTGCTGGGTGGTGCGTCGGAGAAGCAGCGTGCCGACGACAGCCTGGCCCTGCTGAACTGGGGCTTCCGCTTCTTCGAGACCCATCGCCTGTACGAGCCGGGCAAGGCCGTGGCCGAGCACAAGGTCTGGAAGGGCACCACCGACAAGGTACAGCTGGGCGTGGCCCAGCCGATGCTGGTGAGCGTGCCGCGCGGCCGCTACAACGATCTGAAGCCGAGCATCGACGTGCCCAAGACCCTGGAAGCACCGTTCACCGCCGGCCAGCAGATCGGCACCGTGAAGGTCACGCTGGATGGCAAGGTCATCGCCGAGGCACCGCTGGTGGCCGTGGCCGCCGTCGAGCAGGCCGGCTTCTTCAAGCGCCTGTGGGACAGCTTCTGGATGTGGTGGGAATCGGAATGATCCACGCCTTTGCGTGGTGAACGAAAAGGTCGGCCAATGCCGGCCTTTTCTGTTTCGGAAGGCCGCTTCCCCCCGCACGCGGGGGGTAGCCGGCCGCTGGCCGGCTCCCCAGCAACTCATCCGGAACTGCCGGCAGCCGGCCAGCGGCCGGCACCACCTGCAGCGCCTGACTTGCAGCGAGCGATGCGGTAACCGGTGTGCCGACCAACGGTCGGCACCTACCCGCTTCACCCTCAGCCCCTCGCCTACAGCGAGCGGCTGATGGTGAAACTGCCGAACACCGGCGATTGGCGCTGGCCGTTGAACTCCCGCGTGCTGTGGTAACGCGCAGCGGCGAACTTCCAGCGTCCGTACATCACGGCCACGCCATAGCCGCCGTAGGCCACCACATGGCGCTTGTCCACGCTGTGACTGTTGCGGAACGTGTTGCCATCCAGCGTGATGTCGCGGATCACCCAGGCCGCGTCCGAGGTCGCGAACAGGTGCCAGGACCAGCCATTGGGACGGCCGCTGCGGGTCGGTGCCGTGTTCTCACCGGCCGGGCGCAACGGCGTGCTGCCGAAGTCGTCCGGCAGCTTCCAGCCGAAGCGCACTTCACCGCCGAGGTTGGCCTTGGTTTCCAGATTGCCGATCGAGCCGCCGTAGTGGCTGATCGCGTCCCAACCCCAGCCGTCTGCATTGATGCTGGCATCACCCGGCCAGCGGCGCATGCGCTCATGGGTCAGCATGAACAGCGGCTCGTTGTGCAGCTGGTTGTCCCAGCCCTTGAATTTCTCGTCGCCCAGCACTTCGTGCACGGCATTCTGCACCTGCTTGCCCTGTGCCCACGGGCCAACTACGCCCAACGTCAGCTGGGTGGTCTGCAGGCGGTCGCCGCTGCGCGCATTGAAACCGAAATTTGCGATCAGTACGCCCGCGTAAGGGCGGTCGTCCTCGATCAGGTCCCTGCGGCTGAAATCGGTCGGGGTGAAGATGCCCTGGCCGATGCTGAAGATCATGTTCTGCTGTTCGAACCTGCCCGGATGCAGGCCTTCCAGGTACTGGTTCACCCAGCGCGCCATGCGCGGAAGGCACGGGTCGTCGGTGTAATCGACCAGATTGGGCGAGACCAGGGTCAACAGCGCACCGTTGGTATAGCCCTGGTCCTGGTGGCGGCCGCCGAACAGGTCGTTGTCGACGCGGAAATTGACCTGCGGCGGGTGATCGCGCATCGCGTCCGGGCCACATTGTTCGGCCGCCTGGGCGGCAAGGGGGAGGGCAGAGGCCAGCAGGCCGGCCAGCCCGAGGGCTGCGACACTATGCATGGATGGAATGCTCATGGGGAAAGGGGCGGTTTTCTGTCGTTTTCTGCAACGCTACGGTACTCGTGCCCGCGCGCCGGAACGAGCACGTTGGGATCACTTGTCTGTTCCGAAAACAACATTGTCCGGCGGACACAATTCGTTACCCGCGCACGCGCCGCAGGCCTGGCGTGAAGGCGACTGCAGGCCGCGCGCACGATGCCCCGGTCAGTGAGGGGCCGAAAGAACCAGTCAGCTGCCGTTGGGCTCTCCGCCCGCGCTTTTGGGCCAGCTGCAACGCAGCAGGCCGCCAGTGCTGTCTTTGACGTTGATGAATACTCTTGGGTTTGTTGCCCTGCGGCCCGATAATGGGGCCATGGAAATCAAGTCCGACAACCCCGACCACGGCTTCCAGTTCCCCGGCCAGTTCGAGCTCAGCGCCATGGGCCCGGCCAACCGCGGCCTGGAGCATGAGCTTCCCCGTCTGCTGCTGGCTGCCGGCATCGATGTGGTGAACGAACGCATCAGCTGGAAGCATTCGTCCAACGGCAAGTACGTGTCCGTGCGCATCGTGTTCAAGGCCGAGAGCCGCGAGCAGTACGACCTGGCGCACCAGGCGCTGCGCGACCACCCGGAAGTGAAGTGGACGCTGTAGCCGACAGCTGCCCGGCCGAAGCCGCCCCGGAAGACCGCGCACCGCGTCCGGCGGTGGTCCGCGACCTCGGCCGCCAGGCGTACGAGCCGGTGTGGCGCGCCATGCAGCGCTTCACCGACCAGCGCAGCGACGCCGACGCCGACGAACTGTGGGTAGTCGAGCACGATCCGGTGTTCACCCTGGGCCAGGCCGGCAAGGATGAGCACGTGCTGGCGCCGGGTGACATCCCCGTGCTGCACGTGGACCGTGGCGGCCAGGTGACCTATCACGGGCCCGGCCAGATCGTGGTCTACCCGCTGTTGCGCCTGCCGCGGCTGGGCATCGGTGTGCGCGACTACGTGTGCCGCATCGAGCAGGCCCTCATCGATACCCTGGCCGAGTGGAACATCGGCGCCGAACGCCGCGAGGGCGCCCCGGGCGTCTACGTCGGTGGCGCCAAGATCGCTGCGCTTGGCATCCGCGTGCGCCGCGGCTGCACCTTCCATGGCCTGGCCTTCAACGTGGCCATGGACCTGGAACCCTTCCACCGCATCAACCCCTGTGGCTATCAGGGGTTGCAGGTGACCTCGGTGGTAGACTTGGGCGGCCCCTCCGGGCTGGATGCCGTCAAGCCGGTGCTGCTGGACCACCTGGCCCGCCAGTTCGGCCTGCTGCTGCAGCACACGCCGGAACTGCCCGATCTTTCTGCGGCCGCCTGACCGCCCCCCGGAACTGCCATGACTGAAACCACCGCCCGTTCCATTCCCCTGCAGATCGTGCAGGGCGACTCTCCGTCCGCCGCGCCGTTGCAGGCCGGGGTCAAGCAGCTGGGCGGTGACAAGATCAACCGTTCGCCGGTGCAGTTCGCCGATGCGCCGGTGCTGCGCAAGCCGTCGTGGATCCGCGTGCGTATTCCCTCGGGCAACGCCGTGCAGAACCTGAAGGCCAAGCTGCGCGAGAACCGCCTGGTGACGGTGTGCGAGGAAGCCAGCTGCCCGAACATCCACGAATGCTTCGGCCATGGCACCGCCACCTTCATGATCCTCGGCGAGGTCTGCACCCGCCGCTGCTCGTTCTGCGACGTGGCCCATGGCCGCCCGAAGCCGCCGGATGCCAACGAACCGGCCAGCCTCGGCCAGACCGTGGCCGACATGGGCCTGAAGTACGTGGTGGTGACCAGCGTCGACCGCGATGACCTGCGTGACGGCGGTGCCCAGCACTTCGTCGACTGCATCACCGCCATCCGCGAAAAGTCGCCGGGTACCCGCATCGAAGTGCTGACCCCGGACTTCCGTGGCAAGGGCCGCATGGAGCGCGCGCTGGAGATCCTGGCGCAGAACCCGCCGGATGTGTTCAACCACAACATCGAGACCGTGCCGGACCTGTACCGCAACGTGCGCCCGGGTGCGGACTACCAGTGGTCGCTGAACCTGCTGAAGAACTTCAAGGCACAGCACCCGGACGTGCCGACCAAGAGCGGCATCATGCTGGGCCTGGGCGAAGACTTCGAACAGATCAAGGCCACGATGCGCGACCTGCGCGCGCACGATGTGGACATGATCACCATCGGCCAGTACCTGCAGCCGACCGCGCATCACCACCCGGTACTGAAGTACTGGACCCCCGAGGACTACAAGGCGCTGGAAGACTACGGCTACGCGCTGGGCTTCAGCCACGTGGCGTCCGGCCCGATGGTGCGCTCGTCGTACCACGCTGACGTGCAGGCCAAGGGCGCCGGCATCTCCTGAGGTGGGTGCGGACCGTTGGTCCGCATACCTCTGCCTGCCGCAGAGCCGAGCCCATGCTCGGCTGCTTGCTGCCGGCCAGCCGAGCATGGGCTCGGCTCTGCATGCATTCACAATTTGCTACACCGGCCCGGCTAGGCTGGTTTTCCACCGAGCGCGGCCGGATGACAAACCCGGCAACTTTCGGCACTGTCGTGGTGTCTGAACACCCTGCAGTCTCCCCCTTGGCAAGGCGCCTTCGAGCACGTCAATGAAATTCAAAGCCCCCGCATTCCTGATGGCCCTGGCGCTGGTCGCGCCGCTGGCGCTGGCGGCCAAGGCCGACTCGCCCGCATTGCCCGCGGCGGCCACCGCCGATCAGGTGACCACCTCCAAGCTGGTGTACGGCCTGTTGTCCGACAGCCGCTACGCCTACCGCCCGCGCGCGCTGGACGAGGCCACCTCCAAGGACGTGTTCAAGCGTTACCTGGAGACCCTGGACGGCGGCAAGCAGTACTTCACCCAGGCCGACGTGGCGCGCTTCGCGCCGTTCGAAGCCAACATCTCTTCGGCCATCCGTGGCGGCGAGCTGGAGCCGGCGTTCCAGGTGTTCGCGGTCTACAAGCAGCGCGTCGGCGAGCGCGTGGCCTATGCGCGCAAGCTGCTCAAGCAGGAGCCGGACTTCACCACCGACGAGCGCTTCGAATACGACCGCAAGAAGGTTCCGTGGGCGGCCAGCAGTGCCGAACTGGATGAGCTGTGGCGCAAGTCGGTGAAGAACGACTGGCTGCGCCTGAAGCTGGCCGGCAAGAAGCCGGACGACATCCGCAAGACGCTGGACAAGCGCTACGCGACGCTGGAGAAGTCGGTCAACGAGCTGAAGGGCGAAGACGTCTTCCAGTTCTTCATGAACGCCTACACCAGCGCTGTCGATCCGCACACCGACTACTTCACCCCGCGCACCGCCGAGAACTTCAACCAGGCGATGTCGCTGTCGCTGGAAGGCATCGGTGCGCAGCTGCAGCGGCAGGACGACATGGTGGTGATCCGCGAGATCATCGCCGGTGGTCCGGCCGCAGTGGACGGCACCCTGAAGCCGGGGGACCGCATCGTCGGCGTTGGCCAGGGCAAGTCCGGCCTGGTCGAGGATGTGATCGGCTGGCGCATCGACGACGTCGTGGCCAAGATCCGCGGTGCCAAGGATACCCAGGTCAAGCTGGAATTCATCCCGGCCGCCGAGGGCGTGGACGGCAAGCACCACACGCTGGTCCTGACCCGCCAGAAGGTGCGCCTGGCCGAACAGGCCGCCAAGGGCGAGACCATGAGCATCCCGGCCGCCAACGGCGAACCGGCGCGCAGGATCGGCGTGATCAAGCTGCCGACCTTCTACCAGGACTTCGAAGGCCGTCGCCGCAATGCCGCTGACTACGCCTCGGCCACCCGTGACGTCGCCAAGCTGCTGGCCGGCTTCAGGAACGACAAGCTGGATGGCGTGGTGCTGGACCTGCGCAACAACGGGGGGGGCTCGCTGGATGAAGCGATCGAACTGACCGGCCTGTTCATTGAACAGGGCCCGGTGGTGCAGGTGCGCGAGTCCGGTGGCCGCGTTACCGTCAACAGCGACCGCAACCAGGGCGTGGCGTGGGATGGCCCGCTGGCGGTGCTGATCAACCGCGGTTCGGCCTCGGCCTCGGAGATCTTCGCCGGTGCCATCCAGGACTACGGCCGTGGCCTGGTGATCGGTGAAACCAGCTTCGGCAAGGGCACCGTGCAGAACATCGTCGACCTCGATCGCTGGCCGAGCGGCGAGACCCAGCGCTTCGGCCAGGTCAAGCTGACCATCGCCCAGTTCTTCCGCATCAGCGGCAGCAGCACCCAGCACAAGGGTGTGGTGCCGGACCTGGCCTTCCCGGCCAGCGTCGATGCCACCGAATTCGGCGAAAGCACCTACGACAACGCCCTGCCGTGGACCCGCATCGCCGCCGTGCCGCACACCCAGTACGGCAACTTCGCGCCGCTGCTGCCGAAGCTGGAGACCCGCCACGACGCGCGCATCGCCACTGACAAGGAATTCCAGTGGTGGAACGAGGACGTGGAGCAGTTCCGCACCGAGGCCGCGAAGAAGTACATCTCGCTCAACGAGGCGACCCGTCGTGCCGAGCGCGAGCGCCAGGACGCCCAGCGCAAGGAGCGCCAGGTGCAGCGCAAGGAACTGGGCCTGGCCCTGGACCCGCTGGCCGACGACAGCAGCGACGATGGCCTGACCGGCAACGAGCGCGACATCGTCAAGGATGCCGCCCGTGAGAAGGCCGCTGAAAAGCGTCCGGACCCGCTGCTGCGCGAGTCGGCCTCGATCCTCGCTGACGCGGTCAATCTGCTGGCCAATGACCGCCCGCTGTCGGCCCAGGTGCTGCCGCAGTCCACCGGCGCGGGGCGCTGGGCGGACTGAGCCGGCCACGGCATGTGACACCTCAGGGGCCGGCATTGCCGGCCCCTCGTCGTAAAAGGGGACGGAGGGAATTAAGTCGTTTGTGGCACAAACGACTTAATTCCCTCCGTCCCTTTTTCGTGCATGAACCGGGAGCAACGTGGGAGGGTATGTCGACCTGCCGCACACGGGGGTGGGACTACCCTTGGTGCTTCCGTTCTCGCAGGAGTACCCATGCGGGCCTCCCGTCTTTCCAGCGCCGCCGTGGCGCTCACCAGCGCCCTGATCCTCTCGGCCTGCGGTGGCCGTGCCGCCGACAGCACCGTGTTGCGCGAGTCCTTCGATTCCGGCGATACCTTCTCGCGCACGGTCGATGGGCGCCCGGGCGAAGCCTGCGAAGCGGCGCGCCGCACGCTGCTCAGCCAGGGCTATGCCATCGCCCGTTCCGACGATGCACAGGTGGAAGGCAACAAGAACTTCCAGCCGCGCGAGGATGACCATGAGCAGCTGGTGCTGCGCATCTCCTGCGCCCCGCGTGGCGGCCAGACGCTGGTGTTCGTCAGCGCAGTGCAGGATCGCTACGCGCTGAAGAAGAGCCCGACCTCGGCCAGTGTCGGTGTGGGAGCGCTGGGTTCGGTATCGCTGCCCTTCGGCAGCAACGACGACTCGCTGGTGAAGGTGGCCAGCAGCACGGTCACCGATGCCGAGTTCTATCGTCGCTTCTTCCAGCGCCTGCAGCAGTACCTGCCGGCCGCGGCGGCCAAGCCGTCGCCATCGCCGGCGGCAGCACCGGAGCCCGCACCCGCACCGGCGGTCACGGACCAGGGCTGAGCGTGCGCGGCAGGTGGCTGATTGCAGCCCTGCTGCTGGCGCCCGCGTGGGTCGTCGCAGCGCCATCCCCGGACTGTACGCAGGGCCTGCTGCAGCGGTTGGGGTGGCGCTTCGAGGATGCCGAGCTGCGTGCACCGCAGGTACACAAGGGCCCGGTGTGTACGCGTTCCTCGCTCGCCGCGGCACAGGCAGCGGGTGACCTGCGCGTACGCTGGCCGGCGGATCTGCCTGCAGGCGAACGACAGGCACTGCTGCAGCAGCTGCTGGAAGACCCTGCCACGGTCTGCGCCTATGCCTTCGAGCTGGGGGCGGCCACGCGGCGCGCGACCTCGGCATTGCAGGGCAATGCCACGTTCCGTTTCTCCGGCCCGCAACTGGGCTGGATCGGCTTTGGTCTGCGCGGCGCGCCGGCACAGGGCTGGCAGCGTACGCGCAGTTTCGGCCGTGGCTTCGTGCCCAGTGCGGGCAACAGCCATGCGCTGCAGGCGTTCTACAGCGGTGCCGTGCGCGCCGAGTGCGGTGTCGGCCGCCAGGTCGCGCAGCTGGCCACCCAGCGCGAGCTGTATGGCGATGCTGCGTTCGATACAGAGTTCGCAGCGGATGAACTGTCGATCGGCACCTTCCTCGCGCTGCACGCCACCGACAGCATCCTGCTTGGCGCGCACGCGGGCGAGTTCTTCGCCGACGGCAAGGCGGTGCGCACCTCGGCGATGGGGCGGCAGGCGCTCGTGGGTGTGCCCGGCTTCATCGAACATGTGTACGACAACGGTACGCTGGATGACCTGAGCAACCAGGCCGAGAACTTCGTGGTCGTCACTGTGGGCGAGGGCGCTGCGCAGGCCCTGGCGCAGCACGGCGGCCTGGCCTGGTACGACCAGCGCAATGCCGAACTCTGGAACCTGGCGCAGGACATCCCGCGCATCGGCCAGCGCTACTTCGAGCGCCTGCTGTTCGAGCGCGATCCGCAGTTGCGCGCACGGCTGGCGCCGCGCTACCACGACACGCTCGCGCGCATGGACCAGCTGCTGGACGATCCGTTCTACCAGCAGTTCGTGATCTATGTGCATCCACGCGGTATACGTCCCATCGGCTACCACGTCGCCCGCCTGCTCGATCGCAACCCGCGAACCCCGTTTTCAATCGACCTGGCGGTGCACAATCTGCATACCACGCTCTACCGGCGTTGGCGCGAGGCGCAGCTGCGCCACTGCGCGGCTACCGGCAGGCCAGGCAGCCTGACCCTAGACCCCAACTGAAGGTGAAACAATGGATATTGCAATGATCGGCCTCGGCCGCATGGGCGCCAACATGGCCCAGCGCCTGCATCGCGGCGGCCACCGCGTGGTCGGCTACGACCCGGGCGAAGGCGCCCGCCAGCGCGCCGCCGAGGCCGGCCTGGAGGTGGTTGATTCGCTGGCCGCCGCCGTGGCCGCGCTGCCGGTGCCGCGCGTGGTGTGGCTGATGGTACCGGCCGGCGAAACCGTCGACCAGACGCTGGGCCAGCTGACCCCGCACCTGGCCGAGGGTGACATCGTCATCGACGGCGGCAACTCCAACTACCAGGACTCGATCCGCCGCGCTAAGGCGCTGGCCGAGGATGATCTGGGCTACGTCGACTGCGGCACCAGCGGTGGCGTGTGGGGCCTGCAGGAAGGCTACAGCCTGATGGTCGGTGGCGAAGCGTCGGTGGTGGAGCAGATCGCACCGTTGCTGCGCACGCTGGCCCCGGCCGAAGATCGTGGCTGGGGGCGCGTCGGCCCGTCCGGTGCCGGCCACTTCACCAAGATGGTCCACAACGGCATCGAGTACGGAATGATGCAGGCCTATGCCGAAGGCTTCGCGCTGATGGAGCGCAAGCAGGAGATGGAACTGGACCTGGCCCAGGTGGCCGAGGTGTGGCGCCACGGCAGCGTGGTGCGTTCGTGGCTGCTGGACCTGAGCACCGAAGCCCTCAAGCGCAATCCTTCGCTGGATGGCATTGCCCCGTACGTGGAGGATTCCGGCGAAGGCCGCTGGACCGTGGCCGAAGCCATCGCGCTGGATGTGCCGGCGCCGGTGATCACGCTGTCGCTGCTGGAACGCCTGCGCTCGCGCGAATCGAATTCGTTCACCGACCGCCTGCTGTCGGCGATGCGCAATGAATTCGGTGGCCACGCCATCAAGAAGTCGTAAGCACTGCGGTGGGGTCAGAGCCCTTCGGCGTTGCCGAAGGGATCCGGCCCCAGGCAGATCGGGGTCGGATCCCTTTCCGCGGGAACGGGCTCTGACCCCATGCAGCCAATCGAGCATGGCTCGACTCTACAGAAGCCTGCTCCGATCGCTTCCACGTTGACGTGTCGATCAAGGTCGACACCTACCGTCGGGCGCGGATAACTGTCGAAGGCGGGGGGGCCGCCATCTCACGGGTAGCCGTTTTTTGCCGTTGCTGTTGAGGTTGCCGGCCAGCGGCCGGCACTACCGCTTGTGCGGGTGCAGGGCGCAGCCCTCCCGATCACCCCAACGCGATCCGCCGCCCTTCGCGCGCGCTGTCCATGCCGGCCTGCAGCAACCGCATCAGCTGCAGCGCCTGCACCGGGCTGACCGTGGCTTCGCCCTCGCCGTGCATCGCCGCCGCGAACTGCGCATACAACCGGCGATAGTCGCCGGGCAGGTTGTCGACGGTGCTGCGTTGCACGTTGTCTTCGGTATCGCAGCGCACCAGCTCGCCATGCCGCGGATCGAGGCCCCAGCCTGGTGCGCCCGGCGCCACGCCGCGGCGCAGCTGCGCCTCCTGCACGTCCAGGCCGTGCTTGATCCAGCTGGCGGCGCTGCCATGCACACTGAAGTGCGGCGTCTGCGCTGCCACCAGGGAACCGGCGTGGACGATCGCCCGATGC
The DNA here is from genome assembly GCF_052751275.1 of Stenotrophomonas muris. Classification (NCBI taxonomy): domain Bacteria; kingdom Pseudomonadati; phylum Pseudomonadota; class Gammaproteobacteria; order Lysobacterales; family Lysobacteraceae; genus Stenotrophomonas; species Stenotrophomonas muris. The sequence goes on from NZ_CP199879.1 coordinate 4,435,493, forward strand.
CGTGGGTAGTGCAGTATCGCGTGGAAGTAATCGATGCCGCCGCCACCTTCGCGCTGCACGGCCAGGTCGGCATCGATTGCCTCGGGCCAGCCGAACAGCACCAGCATCTGGTCCAGCAGGTGCGGACCGAGGTCGTACCACAGGCCACTGCCGGGCCCGTCCTGTTCGCGCCAGCGGTCGCGCACCTGCGGACGGTAACGGTCGAAGTGCGCGTGGCACTCGGCCACGTCGCCCAAGCTGCCTTCGGCCAGCAGCGACTGCAGGGTGAGGAAGTCGGCATCGAAACGCCGGTTCTGGAACACGGTGGCGATGCGCCCGGCATCGCGTGCCGCAGCCAGCACCGTTTCCGCTTCGGCCACATCCAGCGCGAACGGCTTGTCGACCAGCACATGCTTGCCTGCCGCCAGCGCCGCGATGGCCAGTGGCGCGTGCTGTTCGTTCGGCGTGGCGATCACTACGGCATCCACGGCCGGATCATCGAATACCTGCTGCGGCGTGGCACGCACGTGCACATCGCTGAACGTCCGCAGCAGGGTGTCGCGTTGTGAACTGACGATGCTGTGCAGCGCCAGCCCGGGGCTGTGCTGGATCAGCGGTGCATGGAAGACGCGGCCGGCGAAGCCGTAGCCGATCAGGGCCAGTTGCAGGTCGGGGCGCATGGCAGGGCTCCGGCAGTGGGAAGGGCAGGGTAAACGACGGGGACTGGCAGTCCAAAACTGAACGGTTGCCATTGGAAACGCTTCGATTCACGGCGGCATGACCGCAACGCCACGCCTGCTCTACGGTGGGTTGTCCAGACTGGCAGCACATTCCGAAGGAGTACGACACGATGAGCAATACCACCCGCACGCTGATTGCTTCCGCCCTGACCCTGGGCCTGGCGCTGTCCTCCTCGGCCGCATTCGCCAAGGACCCGGCCGCGAAGAGCCCGCCGACCAGCACCCATCCGACGACCCATGCTGATCGTCACGACTCCAATGAGCCGGTGACCGATACCTGGATCACCACCAAGGTGAAGGCCGATCTGCTGGCCAGCAGCAACGTTCCGGGCACCGAGATCAAGGTGGAAACCGTGAACGGCGTGGTCAGCCTGAGCGGTGCCGTCGCTACGCAGGCGGAGAAGGACAAGGCGGTCAACACCGCCAAGGGCATCAAGGGCGTGACCCGCGTCGATGCCGCCGCGCTTAAGGTCAGCGCCGCTGCCAAGCGCTGAGCATCCACCGCGCGTTGAACAGGGTGGGCGCCCCGAAGGGGGCGCCCACTCGCGTATGGGGCCGGCTGCGGGGGCCCGTTCAGCCTGCCGCGCTTTGGGCTCCAGAGTTGTGACCGCCTGCGCTATATTGCCGGTTCCGCCGCAGCCGGGCTCGTCCCGGGTCCCGCTCCGCGGCCGTGCTGACGAGGAACTATGGCGCTGGTTTTCAGTGACGACATCTGGGACCGCTGGCGGTTGCCGGCCCTGGCGCTGGCGGCTGCCGCGATCATCGTGGTGCCGTGGTTGACCCTGCGCAAACTGCAGCAGGACAGCGAAGAGGCGATGGCCTGGGTCAACCACACCCAGTCCGTTGGTGTGGCGCTGCAACAGCTGCAGGCCGATGTGCGCGACGTCGAATCCGCCGCCCTGACCCTGTCCAAGGGCGTGGATGCGCCCGGCCTGCGCGAGCGGATGGCCAAGGCCAACGAGATCCCCGGGCGCCTGGCCGAACTGGGCCGGATGACGCGTGACAATCCCGATCAGCTGATCCGCATTGGTCGGATCGAATCGATGCTCGAAGGCCGCATGGCGCTTGCCCGCGAGCTGGCCCGGTCCGAACCGAACTCCGACCAGCGTGAGCTGGTGCAGGACCTGAGCACGCGTTATCCGATCCGTGGCCTGGTGGAGGAGCTGCAGGCCAGCGAGCAGAATCTGCTGGCACTGCGCGCCCAGCAGGCCGCGCGCCAGCGCAAGCAGACCGAACTGGTGTCGTGGAGTTCGCTGGCGATCCAGCTGGCCCTGCTCGGCCTGGTGCTGTGGCTGCTGCAGCGGCAGATCGGCCGCCGCCTGCATGCGGAACGGCAATCGCTGCGCTCGGCCGCACGCGCGGCGTCGGTGCTGCAGACCGTGCGCGAACCGATCGTGCTGCTCGACCGCGACCTGCGCGTGCAGCTGCACAACCCGGCGTTCGCCGAACTGTATGACCTGCAGGACGAGCGCGCCGATGGCCTGCTGCTGGAAAACATCGGCGACGGCGCCTGGCGGGATCCGGTGGTGCGCCAGCGCCTGGCCGATGTGCTGTCGCGTGGCCGCGAACTCTGGGACTTCGAGCATGAGCAGCGTACCGCCGATGGCATGGTGCGCTACATGCTGCTCAACGCACGGCGCATGCCGCTGCCCGATACCGATGACGAAGTGGTGCTGCTGACCATCAGCGACGTCACCATGCAGCGCGCAGTGCAGCTGCGCGTGGAAGAGCTGAACCGCCAGCTGGAGGGCAAGGTCGCGCAAGTGTCCGAGGTCAACCGCGAGCTGGAAGCCTTCAGCTACTCGGTTTCGCATGACCTGCGTGCGCCGCTTCGCCACGTGGCCGGATTCTCCGACAAGCTGTCGCGCCACCTCGGCGACGCCGCCGATGACAAGAGCCGGCATTACCTGGAGGTGATCTCCAGTTCGGCCCGGCGCATGGCGGCGCTGATCGACGACCTGCTGGTCTATTCGCGGCTGGGCCGCGCGGCGATGCGCCAGCAGGCGGTGGACATGCAGTCGCTGGTGGCCGATACCCGCGCCATGCTCGATGCCAACCTGCAGGCTGAGGCCGAGAACGGCGGCCATGCGCACCACGTGGAGTGGAGCATCGCGCCGCTGCCGATCGTGGTGGGCGACGAGAACATGATCCGCCAGGTCTGGCTGAACCTGCTCGGCAACGCGGTGAAGTACTCGGGCAACCGCGAGCCGGCGAAGATCCGCGTGGACTACCAGCCGCAGCCCGATGGCGGCCATCAGTTCACGGTCAGCGACAATGGTGCAGGCTTTGACATGGCCTACGCCGGCAAGCTGTTTGGTGTATTCCAGCGCCTGCACAAGGCCAGCGACTACCCGGGGACCGGCATCGGCCTGGCCAGCGTGCGCCGCGTGCTGACCCGCCATGGCGGCCGTATCTGGGCCGAGGCCGAACCGGACGTCGGCGCCACCTTCCACTTCTACCTGCCTCCCGCGATCGACGCGGACAAACAAGGGCCTTCTGCATGACCACTCTGCGCACCATTCTTCTCGCCGAAGACAGCCCGGCGGATGCCGAAATGGCGATCGATGCCCTGGAAGAGGCGCGTCTGGCCAATCCCATCGTGCACGTCGAAGACGGCGTGGAAGTGATGGACTACCTGCTGCGCCGCGGCGCCTTCGCCAATCGCGAGGAAGGCCTGCCGGCGGTGCTGCTGCTGGACATCAAGATGCCGCGCATGGATGGCCTGGAAGTGCTTCGGCAGATCCGCGAGCATGAAGAACTCAAGCGCCTGCCGGTGGTGATCCTGTCGTCCTCGCGCGAGGAAAGCGATCTGGCCCGCAGCTGGGACATGGGCGTGAACGCCTACGTGGTCAAGCCGGTGGACGTGGACCAGTTCTTCGGCGCGGTGCAGACCCTGGGCAAGTTCTGGGCGTTGATCAACCAGGCACCGGAACTCGAGTGAACCCATGCCCCTGACCGGTCCCGCCCTGGGGGCGCTGCGCATCCTGCTGGTGGAAGACTCACCAGAGGATGCCGAGCTGATGTCCGAACAGATGCTCGACGCGGGCCTGGACGCCCGCTTCGAGCGTGTCGAGAGCGAGGCGGAACTGCGCCAGGCACTGGCTGCGTTCCAGCCGGACATCGTGCTGTCCGACCTGAGCATGCCGGGGTTCTCCGGTGATGACGCGCTGCGCATCGTGCGCGAGACCTCGCCGGACGTGCCCTTCATCTTCGTCTCCGGCACGATGGGTGAGGAGAACGCGGTGGCGGCGCTGCAGAAGGGCGCCAATGACTACATCATCAAGCACCTGCCGGCGCGCCTGCCGTCGGCGGTGGCGCGTGCGATCCGCGATGCACGCAGCGCGGTGGAGCGTGCACGGGTGGAAACCGAGCTGATGCGCGCGCAGCGCCTGGAAAGCCTGTCGCTGCTTGCTGCCGGCCTCAGCCATGACCTGCGCAACATCCTGCAGCCATTGCTGATCATGCCGGACCTGCTGAAGGCGCGCACCGAGGATCCGCAGCTGCACCACCTGGCCGATGTCATCGCCGAGTGCGGTCGCCGTGGCCATGAGATGGCCGAATCGATGCTGTCGTTCGTGCGCGGTTCGCGCAAGCCGAGCGAGCGCATCGAGATCGATGGCTTGTTCGATGCGGTTGCACTGCTGTTGCGCAGCAACGTGCCCGATGCCGTGCGCCTGGAACTGCAGGTGCAGGACGAAGGCCTGGTGGTCGATGCCAACTACACCGAGCTGCAGCAGGTGATGTTGAACCTGGCGCTCAACGCGATCCAGGCGATGCCCAACGGCGGTCGCCTGAGCCTGACCGCCAGCCATGCCGGCCAGCGCGATGGCGTGGACTGGATGCGGATCTGCGTGGCCGATGAAGGCATCGGCATGGATGCAGACACGCTGTCGCACCTGTTCAATCCGTTCTTCACCACCAAGGCCGACGGCACCGGCCTGGGCCTGATTTCCTGCAAGCGCATCGTCGAAGGTGCCGGCGGCAGCATCCATGTCAGCAGCCAGCCGGGGCAGGGCACCTGCTTCGAACTGCACTTGCCGATGCACGAAGCCAGCGACGGCAGTGAGCCGATCGAGCAGCTGGTGGCCCTGGGCAGTGGCCAGTCGATCCTGGTGGTCGATGGCGAGGCCACGCGCTTGTCGTTGCTCGGCAATGCGCTGTCAAGCCAGGGATATCAGCTGCAGCTGGCCTCCGATGGCCCGGCGGCGCTGCGCTGGATGCAGCAGGAGGCAATGCCGGCGCTGGTGATTGCCGACGCCGGCTCGAAGTTGTTGCCGGCCAGCCAGCTGCTGGGCGAGATGGCCACGCTGGGCTATCGCGGCCCGGCGCTGGTGCTGGAAGACGCAGCGGTGGAGGTGGCGGCCGATGCATTTCCCGCTGGCGTGCAGGTGCACGTGCTGCGCAAGCCGCTGCAGATGCAGCAGGTGTTCCGCGCGGTGTCCGAAGCGCTGGGCTGATGTCGCGGTAGTGCCGGCCGCTGGCCGGCATCCCTGTGTGGTGGGATCAACGCGGTTGCCGGCCAGCGGCCGGCACTACCGTTCGGTAGGTTCCCAGGGGAAGCGTGGCAGGGCGTCCACTGCCTGTTCCAGCCGCCGCGACCAGTTCTGGTGGATGTCCGCATACAGCGTGGAATCCGCACCCAGCCGCAGCTGCTGGCCGATGCGCAGTTCGCCGTCGCGCAGCAGCGCCAGGTCGATCGGCAGGCCCACCGACAGGTTGGAACGGATGGTGGAGTCCAACGAGACGATCGCCGTGCGTGCGGCATCCTCCAGGCGCGTGGCCGGGCTGAGGATGCGGTCGAGGATCGGCTTGCCGTACTTGGATTCACCGATCTGCAGGTAGGGCGTCTCCGGCGAGGCGGCGATGGCGTTGCCGAGCGGATAGATCATGTACAGCCCGGGGCGCTCGCCGGCGATCTGCCCGCCGAAGATCAGCGTGGCCTGGGTATTGACCCCATCGTGGCCATGTTCGCTGTGGTTGGTGTGCACCTGGCTGTCCACCAGCAGCTGGCCGACGTACTCGGCGGCTTCGAACAGGTGGGGCATGTCGCGCAGGTTGGGCACGCGCCGCTCTGCGGCGTCGCGGCCCAGACGCGACACCAGCAGCTGGGTGGTGGCCAGGTTGCCAGCCGCCATCAGCACGTAGGCTGCCTGGCCGGGATACTCGAACACGTGCAGCTTGCGATGCACGCGCACATCGTCCAGCGAGGCATTGGTCCGGGTGTCGGCAGCGAAGACCAGGCCCTCGTCCACCTCGATTCCAACGCAATAGGTCATGTCGGTGCCCTATCATGTGCATCCCGGATTGTAGGCAGGCCGCCGTGACGACGGCATGTCCACGCCCCCATTGCTGCCACCTGAACCGCATGACGACCGTGCTCCTGAGCCTGGGCAGCAATGTCCAGCCCCGCCGCTACCTCCACGCCGCGGTGGCGGCCCTGCGCGAGCGCTTCGGCGCGCTGCAGGTATCGCCGGCCTACCGTACCGCCGCGGTCGGCTTCGATGGCCCGGCCTTCCTCAACAATGCGGTGGCGATCGAGACCGATCTGCCGCTGCAGGAACTGGACGACTGGCTGCACGCGCTGGAAGACGCGCACGGTCGCGACCGCAGCGGGCCGCGCTTCTCCGACCGGACCCTGGACATCGACGTGGTGTTCTATGGCGACCTGGTGCTGGAAGGCCCGGGGCACCTGCGCATCCCGCGGCCGGAGCTGAAGCACGCGTTCGTGCTGAAGCCGCTGGCCGACATCGCGCCGGGCTTCATCGACCCGGTCAGCGGCCAGAACCTGGCCACGCTGTGGCGCGCGCACCCGCAGTTTGGCGAGGCATTCGAGGTGGTGGATCTGGAGTGACGGGGTCAGATCCCTTTTCCCGCCGGGAAAAGGGATCTGACCCCGTTGTGGACCCCGGCAACCTTTCAGCTGACCGTACGCCCGCCGTCCACGCGCAGGGTGTGGCCGGTGACGAAGCTGGCCTCGGCCACCAGCCAGTACACCGCCTCGGCGATCTCCTCGACGGTGCCGATCCGCGCCAAAGGCGTGCGTGCCAGCAGCGCCTCGCGGGCGAAATCATCCTTGCCCTGTTCCGGCCACAGGATCGCACCCGGCGCTACTGCATTGACCCGCACCTTCGGCGCCAGCTCCAGCGCCAGCGCGCGCGTTGCCATCTCCAGCGCGGCCTTGGCCATGGTGTAGGCGATGTGGTCACGCATCGGGTCGGTGCCGTGCAGGTCGGTGAGGTTGACGATGCAGCCCTGCTGGCGGCGCAGGTAGGGCGCTGCCGCCTGTGACAGCAGCAGCGGCGCGCGTGCATTGACCGCATACAGCGCGTCCATCGCCTCGGCGGTGACCTGGCCGAGCGGGGTGGGGAAGAAGTTGGAGGCGTTGTTGACCAGCGCGTCCAGGCGGCCGAAGTGGGTGACGGCCTGTTCGACCAGATCGGCCAGGGCGTCGGCGTCACGCAGGTCGGCCTGCAGGGCCAGCACGCTGCCCGGGCGCACGTTGTCGAAATCGAACGCAGCCTGCTGCAGCTCGGCGCTGGAGGTGTTGGCGTGCAGCACCACCGACCAGCCACAGGCGTGGAACTGGCGGGCGATGGCCGCACCGATCCGGCGCGCGCTGCCGGTGATCAGGACCACGGGGTGGGTATCGCTCATCGAGGGTCCTCCAAGGCTCGGCTATCCTGTGCACCATTGTCACCGCATTCGAAGACGCCATGCAGCCCACCTTCCCCCTGCCCGAAGCCGATGCCCTGGCCCACAGCGACCAGCTGGCCGCTGCCCTGCGCGCCGAAATCCTTGCGCAGGGCGGGGCAATGCCGTTCTCCCGCTTCATGGAGCTGTGCCTGTACACCCCCGGCTGGGGCTATTACAGCGCCGGCGCCAGCAAATTCGGCGGCAGTGGCGACTTCACCACCGCGCCCGAGCTCGGCAGCCTGTTCGCCGGCAGCGTGGCCAACGCGCTGGCGCCGGTGTTCGCCCAGCTGGGTACGCAGGCGCGGATGCTGGAACTGGGCGGTGGTACCGGCGCCTTCGCCGAAGCGGTGCTGCTGCGCCTGGCCGAGCTGGACGCGCTGCCGTCGCGCTACGCCATCCTCGAACCCAGCGCCGACCTGCGCGAGCGCCAGCAACAGCGCCTGCAGCAGAACCTGCCGGCCGAGCTGGCCGCACGCGTGGACTGGGTCGATCGCCCGTTCGAAGAGGACTGGGAGGGCGTGGTGTTTGCCAACGAAGTGATCGACGCGCTGCCGACGCCGCGCTTCCTGATCCGGGATGGCGAGGTCTACGAGGAAACCGTGGAACTGGACGCCGAAGGCAACTTCATCCGTGGTGCGCAGCCGGCCGACATCCTGCTCAACGGTGCGGTGCGCCACATCGAGCGCTACCTGGAGCGCCCCTTCGCCGAGGGCTACCGTTCCGAGGTGCTGCCGCAGCTGCCGTACTGGTTGCAGGCGGTGGCGGGCGGCCTGCAGCGCGGTGCGATGCTGTTCATCGACTACGGTTACAACCGTGGCGAGTTCTACCAGCACGACCGCGATGAGGGCACCGTACGCGCGTTCTACCGCCACCACGTGCACAACGACGTGCACCGCTGGCCGGGGCTGCAGGACATCACCGCGTCGGTGGATTTCACTGCGATGGCCGAGGCCGGCATGCACGGCGGTTTCGAGCTGGCGGGCTACTGCAGCCAGGCCAGCTTCCTGCTCGGCAACGGCCTGGACCAGGTGCTGTCGCTGGCCGAGGAGCGCACTGATGAGGTCGGCCGCATCCAGCTGCGCGACCAGGTGAAGAAGCTGACCCTGCCGACCGAGATGGGGGAGCGCTTCCAGGCGATCGGCCTGCAGCGCGGCGTCGACTTCGAGCCCGCCTTCGAGCTGGGTGACCTGAGCTGGCGCCTGTGAGCGATGCACTGCCGCTGATCAAGCCGCTGCGGCGGCCGCGGCTGTGGGCCGCACTGTGGTTCAGCGCGGTGCTGCTGGTGATCGTGGTCTGCCTGATCCCACCGCCACCGATTCCGTTGCCGGAAAACGGCGACAAGGGTGAGCACTTCCTCGCCTATTTCATCCTGGCTGGCAGCGCGGTACAGCTGTTCCGGCACGGACGTCCGCTGCTGTGTGTGGGCGTGGGCCTGGTGCTGATGGGGATCGGCATCGAGTTCGCGCAGGGCGCATTGACCGATGACCGCATGGCCGATCCGATGGACGCGCTGGCCAACATGATCGGCGTGCTGGCCGGCCTGGCTACGGCACTGACCCCGCTGCGCGATCTGCTGCTGCGCTGGCGCGGGTAAAGTTCCTGTAGAGCCGACCCATGCTCGGCTTCCTCCCAAAGGCAGCCGAGCATGGGCTCGGCTCTACAGTAGATCCACGCCATGCGTGGATCGATTGCGCCAGGACAGGCTTGGGGTCACTTCCCCAGCGTGACCTCATCCAGCACCCACATCGCCGGGCGCGTGTCGCCGGTGAAGTTGATGCACAGGTCACCGGTGCCCTGGGAGCCCTTCGGCAGCGTCGCACGCAGCGTCACGAAGCCATCGGCATCCGGCGTGGCCGGCAGCGGCACTTCGGCCAGCACCTTGCCGCTGCAGTCGCCGCGACGCACCAGCATCTCGCCATGCGCACGCTTGGCCTTCTCGAAGCGACGCTTGGGCTCGTCGTGGGCCAGCTGGAAGTAGTACGGAATACGCCCCGCGCGGACTTCCACGCTGCCGATGCCGTCCAGCTGTGCCTGTGGCCAGCGCCAGCATGGCTGGAAGATGTCCACGTTGAACACTGCGCGGTTTCCCTCGCGCGGGCCATCGTCTTCCAGGCGCAGCACCAGCCCCTTCTTGCCTACGCAGCTGAGCAGTTCGTCACTGCGGCGGCTGAGCAGCGATTGCGCACTGAAGTCCGCGACCGTCGGCTTCGCCGCCAGCATCTGGCCCTGGTAGAACGCGGCGGCCTGCACCGTGGTCGGCAGCGTACTGGTCAGCGGCTGCCGGTACAGCGGCGACTGCGCCGTCACCGGCTGGCCATCGGTGCTGTAGCGCACTTCATAGCCCAGCGGGTTGGCCAGCGACACGGTCACCGTGTTGGCGGCGCGGTTGTCGGTGTAGTCCACGCCCACTTCGAACGGGGTCTGCGCGTAGGCCAGGCCCCAGGCGCGGTAGCGTTGCAGCTGCGCGGGCAGGCGCGCGAGGAAATCGCGGAAGTCGCGATGTTCCGGCGTGCTCCAGCCGGTCTCGGCCACCGCGGCCAGGCGCGGGAACAGGTTGTGCTGCAGGCGCGCATAGGTGCGCGTGTGTTCGGTGAACATGTTGGCCTGCAGGCCGAGGATGTGCCCGCGCTTGTCAGCGGCCAGCTCGGCCGGCACGGGCTCGAAGTTGTACAGCTTGCCGAGGTTGACCTGGGCCGGGCGGCCCGGCGGTTCGTTCGGCGAGGCCGTCTGCAGGTAATCCAGATAGAGGTAGCCCACGGGCGACATGACCACGTCATGGCCAGCACTGGCCGCGGCCAGGCCACCTTCGGTGCCCTGCCAGGACATCACCGTGGCCTGCGGCGGCAGCCCGCCTTCAAGGATTTCATCCCAGCCGATCAGGCGCCGGTCGTGCTCCTCCAGGAAGGTCTCCAGGCGCTTGATGATGTGGCTCTGCATGGCCATTTCATCCTTGATGCCCAGCGCACGCATGCGCTGCTGGACCTGCCTGGAGGCTTCCCACTGGTCCTTGACCGCCTCGTCGCCGCCGACGTGCACGTACTTGGCCGGGAACAGTTCGATCACTTCCTCCAGTATGTTCTCGAGGAAGGTGACAGTACTGTCTTCCACGTTGAACAGGTTCGGGAACACGCCCCATTCGCTGATCGGCTTCAGCGGGGTATTGATCGAACCCAGTTCCGGGTATGCGGCAATCGCTGCGGTCGCGTGCCCCGGCACATCGATTTCCGGAATCACCTGGATATGCAGCTTCGCGGCATAGGCAATCACTTCGCGGATCTGGTCCTGCGTGTAGAAGCCGCAATACGGATGCTCCTTGCCAGTGACCGGATCGATGCCACCGTCGCCGGCCGGCAGGCGGCAGCTGCCCACTCCGGTCAGCTTCGGATAGCGCTTGATCTCCATGCGCCAACCCTGGTCATCGGTCAGGTGCCAATGGAAGGTGTTGAGCTTGTGCGCGGCCATTGCGTCGAGCACGCGCTTGATCTCGTCCAGGCTCTGGAAATGCCGCGCCGAGTCGAGCATGAAACCGCGCCAGCTGAAGCGTGGCGCGTCCTGGATCTGCACCGCTGGCAGCACGCCGTTGCTGCCGCCGGTGGCGAGCTGGGCGAGGGTGGTTGCGCCGTAGAACAGGCCGGTTTCGTTGCCGGCCTGTACCACTACGCCCTGTGCGGTGCTTTCCAGCGTGTAGCCCTCGCCGCTGTCGCGGAAGGTGGGCACGATCTGGAAGCGGATGCCACCGGTCCTGGCCGCCGCCTTGCCCTTGGCCAGCCCCAGGCGCGGGCCGCCACTGCGCGCCAGCAGGTCGGCGAACTGGCTGGCGACGCGCTGTGCGGCCTCGCCTTCGGCCTGCAGCACGGTATCGGCGCGCACGGTGATGCCGCTGCCCTGGCCAGGCTGCACATTGCTGGGGGCGGGAATCAGCATCAGGCTGCCGGCACGCAGCTGCGGGCCGGGTGCCTCAGCGGCCGGCATGGGGTCGGCGGCAAGTGCCGGCAGTGCCGGCAACAGGGCGAGCAGGCTGCCCAGCAGCACTGCGCTGCGCATCCGGGCGCGGGAAGGCTTGACCATCGGTACGACTCCTTGGAACGGTGCGATGAACGCTATACATGAAAAACGCCGGGCCCGGAATGACCCAGGCCCGGCGTGCGCGCACGACTCGGCGATGTTGCCGCCGCTGGATCAGTACTTGAAGCGGAAGTTGAGGTAGTACTGGCGACCGTTGCTGTAGAACGAGGTCGGGATGGCCGCGGTCTGGTAGTACTTGTAGGTCGGGTTGTTGAGGTTCAGGCCATCCAGGGTGATGCTCAGCCAGTCGGTGGCCTTGTAGCTCAGCGACGCCGACAGCGTGCCGAAGTCATCCTGGTAGTACGGATTGGTGCCCGACAGGCTGATCAGGAACGAGGAACGGCGGGTATAGCTGACGCGGGCGCCAAAGCGCTCGTTCTCGAAGTAGGCACCCACGTTGTAGGTGTTCTTCGAGGTGCCCAGCAGATTGTGCGAGCCGTCCGACCAGGTGTGCGAGGTGGTGCCGTTGGCGTAGGTGTAATTGGCATTGACGCCGAAGTACTCGCCGATCGGCTGTTCGTAGGCCACTTCCACGCCGGTGACCTTGCCGTCGGCATTGATCGGGGTGGAGATCTGGTAGGTCTCAAGCTGGTTGGTCAGTTCGCTGTACAGCTGGCGCGAGACCACGTCGAAGGCGATGTAGTCCTTCAGGTTCATGTGGTACGCGCCCACCGACAGCAGGCCGCGCGGCATGAAGTACCACTCCAGGTTGGCGTCCAGGTTGGTCGACAGGGTCGGCTTGAGGTTCGGATTGCCACCGCCGCCGGTGCGGTTCAGGTCCGAACCGTACGAGGAGGCACCCAGTGCCGAGTAGTCCGGCAGGGTCTGGGTCTGCGAGGCGGCGACGCGCAGCACCAGCGAGTCGTCCAGGTCGAACTTGATGTTGGCGCTGGGCAATACGCGGTTGCGCTTGTTCTGGAAGGCCAGGCGCTCCCACATGCCGAACAGGCTGCTGACATCGGCATCGGCGGCCTTGCTGACGGCGTTGTAGGTGTCGATGTCCTGCTTGATGTTGACGTAGCGCAGGCCGACGTTGCCGCTCCACCAGTCGCCGCGGAAGTTGGCCTGCACGTAGCCGGCGAAGTTCTTTTCCTTCACCTTCCACTCGGCGCCATAGTTGTGGCGACCGGTCGGGCCATCATTGCCGGCCAGCCAGGTGGAGTTGTTGGTCACCGCGTCCTTCAGCGCGCCCGGGGTGAAGTACCAGAGGTTGCGCGGGAAGGTGCCGCCGATGTCACCGGCAAAGCCGCTGGGATAGTTGGCCGTCGCGCCGTTCTTCAGCGCGCTCCAGATGTCACCCGGGGTTGCACCTTCCGGCGACAGCGCTTCGCGCTTGTGGTCGGCGAAACGCAGGCCGAAGTCGATCGAGCTCAGCACGCCGCCATCGTTGAAGTACTGGTTGAAATCGAGCGTGGCCCACTTCTCCTTGTCTTCAGCGGTGACCTGCTGGTTGCCCCAGGTGCCGAAGCTGGTCACGCCGTTGGGCGAGATGTCGCCGCCGACGTTCCAGTCGATCGGCGAGCCATTGCCGTGGGTAGCCCAGCTGGCGCCGCCGCCGTTGGCCAGGGTGACCTCGGCGATGTACTGGCGCGGCGTCTCGCCGGTACCCTTGGTGCTGCCGGCCTGGAACTTGGCGGTCAGGCTGTCGCTGATCTGCCAGTCGGCATCGAAGGTGACATAGCTCGACTTGGCCTTCGACTCGCGGTAGATCATGTCGTACACCGCATAGTCGGTGCCGGGCACGCCCTTGTAGTTGGCGTTGGTCAGCACGCCGTCCTTGACCACATAGCCCGGATCCGGCGCCTGCGACTTGGCGAAGCTGTTGCCGAACATCATGAAGTTGCGGTTGTAGTTGTTCGCCTTCAGCTCGGAGCTGAAACCATTGAGGCCGAGGGTGAGGCTGTCGCTCGGCTTGAACTGCAGCGAGACCAGGCCGCCCTTGCGCTCGCGGGTCTGTTCGAACAGGGTCGAACCCAGCAGGCCCGGAACGTTGACGCCGATCAGGTCCGGATTGGTCTTGGCGACCGGATCGTTTGCGCCGATCTTGAAGAAGCCACCCGGGATTTCCTGCGCTTCACGGCGCAGTTCGCGCTTCTGGCTGAAGCCCTGCACCATCACGCCGAAGGTGCCTTCGTCGTTCTTGTAGTTGAACAGCGCCGAATATTGCGGGTCGTTCGACTTGGCCTGGTCCGAGCGCACCAGGCCGATCGAGCCTTCCGCGGTGAACGGCTTGGAGAATTCCAGTGGCTTGCGGGTGATGATGTTGACGGTACCGGTGGTGCCGCCGTCCTGCAGCTTGGCCTGCGAGGACTTGTTCACTTCCACCGAGCTGACCAGTTCGGACGGCAGCAGCGAGTAGCTGACGCTGCGGCCGACGTTGTTGCCCTGGCTGAGCACGAACCAGTCGGCCGAACCGACGGTGTGGCCGTTGATCAGGGTCTGGGTCAGGCTCGGGCTGGTGCCGCGCAGGCTGACACGGTCGGCTTCGTCGAAACCGCCTTCATCGGCGCTGGACGAGCTGATGTTGACGCCCGGCAGGCGCTGCAGGGTGTCGGCGACGTTGTGCGCCGGCAGCTTGCCCACGTCCTCGGCGGTGACCACTTCCACGCGCGCATTGGCTTCGCGCTTGGTGTCCAGCGATTTTTCCATCGAACCACGGATGCCGGTAACGGTCACGGTGTCCAGGTCGGTGGCGGTCGGGGCAGCCTGCTGCGCGTGCGCACTGAAGGCGATGCAGCTGACGATGGCGGCCGAAAGCAGGGTCTTGCGGGTATTCATGATGTCTCTCCTCATCACTCGATTGGATGCCGGCGGCGGTGTTCGATAACGGTTGCGATGACATGCGCGGGGCGGCGGCGAAGTCCCGTGCGTTGGCGTGCCACGTACTGCGTGCTGCGATTGCGTTGAAGCCTGTTGCGGTGTCAGGCGGCCGACTGCTGCTGCAGGTACCAGCTGGCAGCGCCGACCACGCCCAGCTGGCCGTGTTCGACGACCTTCACCGGGATGCGTGCCAGTGCTTCGCCCATCGGCCCCTTCTGCAGGTAGCGTTCGACGAAGGTGCTGGCGTGCAGGTATTCGCGGATCTGCGGCAGGATGCCGCCGGCCAGGTAGACGCCACCGTGGGCACCATAGAACAGGGCCATGTCGCCGATGGTGCTGCCGAGCAGGCCGCAGAACACATCCAGCGCCTGGCGCGCGTGTGCATCGGTATCGGCCATGGCGGCGGCGGTGACCGCATCGGGGCTGGCCAGCGTCGGTGCCTGCCCCTGCAGCGCGCACACCGCGCGGTACAGGTTCATCAGGCCCGGGCCGGAGATCGCATGTTCGATCGACACGTGGGCGCGGTCGCGCTGCATGTGGCGGACGATGGCCATTTCCAGTTCGGTGCTGGCCGCCAGGGTCGGCTGGCCGGCTTCGGTCGGCAGGACCACCGGACCATGCGCAGTGGGGATCCACAGCGCGGCGCCGAGGCCGGTGCCGGGGCCGACCACCAGGGTCGGGCCACGCGTGCCGGTGTCCGGCCCGCACAGGTGCAGCACGCCGCTGGCGTCCACCTGCGCAGCGGCATAGGCCACCGCTTCGAAGTCGTTGACGATGTAGACCCGCTGCAGGCCGACATCGGCCTCCACCTGGCGCGCCGACAGTGGCCACGGCAGGTTGGCGGTGATCACCGTGCCGTCCTCGCGGGCGTAGCCGGCGCTGGCAACCACGCAGTGCGTGGGGCGTGGGCCTTCGCCCAGGAAGTCGGACAGGATCGCGCTGAGACCGGCGTGGTCGGCGTTGCGGTACTTGCGGTATTCCAGCACCTGCACCGGATGGGCGGCATCGCCGCTGGCCTGGACCCGGGCCACGCGCACATGGGTGCCACCGACGTCGGCGGCCAGGAACGAGGGCGCGACGCGGGACAGGACATGGGCCGGGGCGGGGTGGCTGGCGGTCACGCGGGCTCCTGCTGCAGGTGGGGCCGGCCCCGGGATCGGGAGCGGCGATTGGGCCGGAGTCTGTAACCGCGCTGACAACGATGTCAACGAGTTCGTGACACTTTCGTTGCTGCGCCGCAACGAATGCGCCACGTGGTAAACGTTTACATGGCGTGAATGCGGGATTCACGCGGGAACCGTTGTGCCATGGGGCTCAAGCCGCTCAGCGCATTCAGCGTGATGCACGACGACTGCCTTGCGCAGTGCAACATGAGGCGCAGGGGGCGTCGGACGGAAGTTGACAAACCGCCGTTGTCCATCGAAAGAATGTGACAACGTTGTTCCCAGCCACTCTCCGACGCCGCGTTCTGCGGCTGTCGCCGCAGGAGCCCTCCTGATGTCCGCCGTCCCCGCTGCAAGCGCGCGCCCGAACGTGGCCACCTCCATCGCCATCGTCGGCGTGTTGTTCTTCCTGATCGGCTTCTTCACCTGGCTCAACGGCCCGTTGATCACCTTCGTCAAGCTCGCCTTCGAGCTCAGCGAGGTCGGCGCCTTCCTGGTGCTGATGGTGTTCTACCTGTCCTACTTCTTCCTGGCCCTGCCGGCGTCGTGGATCCTGCGCCGTACCGGCATGAAGAAGGGCCTGAGCCTGAGCCTGCTGGTGATGGCCGGTGGCGCGGCACTGTTCGGCGAATTCGCCACCCAGCGCTGGTACCCCGGCGCACTGGGCGGCCTGTTCGTGATCGGCAGCGGCCTGGCCCTGCTGCAGACGGCCATCAACCCGTACATCTCGATCCTTGGGCCGATCGAAACGGCGGCGCGGCGCATCGCGTTGATGGGCATCTGCAACAAGATCGCCGGCATCCTGGCGCCGATCCTGATCGGCACGGTGGTGCTGCATGGCATTGGCGATCTGGACGTGCAGGTGCAGGCGGCCGATGCCGCGACCAAAGCCGTGCTGCTGAACCAGTTCGCCGCCAAGATCCATGCCCCGTACCTGGCCATGGCGGCGCTGCTGGTGGTGTTGGCGGTGGCGATCCTGTTCTCGCCGCTGCCGGAAATCAAATCGTCCGAAGCCAACGCTACGCCGGTGGCCGCCGGTGCGGTCGAGCGCCGCAGCATCTTCCAGTTCCCGCACCTGTGGCTGGGCGTGCTGTGCCTGTTCGTGTACGTGGGCGTGGAAGTGATGGCCGGTGATGCCATCGGCACCTACGGCCATGGCTTCAACCTGCCGCTGGACGAGACCAAGATGTTCACCGCCTTCACCCTGGGCGCGATGCTGGTCGGTTACGTGGTCGGCCTGCTGGTGATTCCGCGGGTGGTGTCGCAGTCGCGCTACCTGACCATTTCGGCGGTGCTGGGCGTGGTGTTCTGCCTGGGCGCGTGGGCAACGCACGGCTATGTGTCGGTGGCCTTCGTGGCCCTGCTGGGCTTTGCCAACGCCATGATGTGGCCGGCCATCTTCCCGCTGGCCATCCGCGGCCTGGGGCGCTTCACCGAAACCGGTTCGGCCCTGCTGGTGATGGGCATCGCCGGTGGCGCGATCATTCCGCAGCTGTTCGCCCTGCTCAAGCAGCACATCGATTTCCAGCTGACCTTCGTGCTGCTGATGGTGCCCTGCTACCTGTACATCCTGTTCTATTCGGTGGTGGGCCACCGCGTGGGCCTGCCGCAGGACCGGAGCTGATCGGCGATGATGGACGGCAGCCAACCCCAGGAAAAACCGATGCGCAGAGCGACCATCAAGGACGTTGCCGAAAAGGCCAAGGTCTCGCTGAAGACGGTATCGCGGGTGATCAACAACGAGCCCTCGGTGATGCAGGCCACCCGCGCGCGGGTGCTGCGTGCCATCGCCGAGCTCGATTACGAACCCGATCCGTCCGCGCGCAACCTGCGCAGCGGCACCACCTTCGTGATCGGGCTGGTCTACGACAACCCGAACCCGTACCACATCATCGGCGTGCAGAACGGCGTGCTCGCCGCCTGCCGCGAGACCGGGTTCGGCCTGCAGATCCATCCCTGCGATTCCAGTTCGCCGCTGCTGGCCGATGAACTGGCTGACTGGGTGCAGCGTTCGCGCCTGGCCGGGCTGGTGCTGACCGCACCGATGTCCGAGCGCCGCGACCTGATCCAGGCGCTGACCGCGCGTGGCATCAAGCTGGTGCGCATCATTGCGGCCACCGAAGATCCGGCCGACGGTGCCTGCGTGTTCGTCGACGACCGCGAGGCCGCCTACGAGATCACCGAACACCTGATCCAGCTGGGGCACCAGCGCATCGGCTTCCTCTGGGGCGGCAGCTCGCACCGCTCCTCGGGCGAACGCTATGCCGGTTATGAGGCCGCGTTGAAGGACTACGGCATGACCGTGGACAAGCACCTGGTGGTGCAGGGCGACTACACCTTCGACGACGGTTTCCGTGGCGCGCGCCGCCTGCTGGCGCTGCGCGAACCGCCTACCGCCATCTTCGGTTCCAACGACGAAATCGCTGCCGGCGTGCTGGCCGCCGCCAAGTCGGCCGGCATGAACGTGCCCTACGACCTGTCCATTGCCGGTTTCGAGGACAGCCCGTTCTCGCGCCAGTCGTGGCCGCCGCTGACCACCGCCAAGCAGGCCACCGAAGACATCGCCCGCCATGCCGCGCGCCTGCTGATCGCGCAGCTGCGCAGCGACGCCTACGACGATGCGCCGGCACCGCTGCACAACCAGGGCTTCGTGCCGCAGCTGGTGGTGCGCGGTTCGACCGCGCCGATGCGCCCGGCCGGCGCACGCCCCCTTCCTTCCGATCCTGCCTGAGCCTGCCATGTCGCTGTCAGACCCCACCGCTACCCTGATGTTCGCCGAGGCCGCTGAAGCGGCCGACGTGGTCGCGCGCCAGTTCTCGCGCAACCACGCCACCCTGGAAACCCTGGCCGCCAGCCTGCGTGCCGCGCCGCCGCCGTTCGTGGTTACCTGTGCACGCGGCAGCTCCGACCATGCCGCCACCTATGGCAAGTACCTGCTGGAAACCCAGCTGGGGCTGGTGGTCGCGTCGGCCTCGCCATCGGTGGGCTCGGTCTACGCCGCACCATTGCAGCTGCGCGGCGCACTGTTCATCGTCATTTCGCAGTCGGGCAAGAGCCCGGACCTGCTGCGCAACGCCGAGGCGGCCAAGGCCGCCGGCGCGCGCGTGATCGCGCTGGTCAACGTCGAGGATTCACCGCTGGCGCAGTTGGCCGACACGGTCATCCCGCTGCATGCCGGCCCCGAGAAGAGCGTTGCAGCGACCAAGAGCTACCTGGCCTCGCTGGCCGCATTGCTGCAGCTGGCCGCGTACTGGAAGCAGGACAGCAGCCTGCGTGCGGCGCTGGACCTGCTGCCGGACGCGATGCGTGAAGCCTGGCAGTGCGACTGGAGCGCGGTGACCGAGGGCCTGGTCGAGGCCACCAACCTGTTCGTGCTCGGCCGCGGCCTGGGCCTGGGTGCGGCGCAGGAAGCGGCGCTGAAGTTCAAGGAAACCTGCAGCCTGCACGCCGAAGCCTACAGCTCGGCTGAAGTGAAGCACGGCCCGATGGCGCTGGTTGATCGTGGTTTCCCGGTGCTGGCCTTCGCCCAGCCGGACGAAACCGGCGCCGGTACCCGTGCGGTGGTCGATGAGTTCACCGCACGCGGCGCGCAGGTATGGTTGGCCGGTGCTGGCGGCAACCTGCCGGTGGCGGCCGCACCGCATCCGCTGTGCGCACCGCTATTGACCGTGCAGAGCTTCTATCGCGCCATCAATGCGCTGGCGCTGCGCCGTGGCTTCAACCCGGACCTGCCGCCGCATCTGAACAAGGTTACGGAGACGGTGTGATGGTGACGGTGCTGCGCAATGCCCGCATCCTGGCCGGCGATGAGTTCCGCGACGACCTGGCGGTGGTGATCGAGGACGGTCGCATCAGCGCGCTGCTGCCCGACGCAGCACCGCAGCTGGGCCACGCGGCCGAGCAGGTGGACCTGGGGGGCGGCTGGCTGCTGCCCGGCTTCATCGATGTGCAGGTCAATGGCGGCGGCGGCGCGCTGTTCAACAACACGCCGGACGTGGCGGCACTGCGCACCATCGCGCAGGCGCACCGCCGCTTCGGTACCACCGCGATGCTGCCGACGCTGATCAGCGATGACGTGGCGGTGATGCGCGAAGCCATCGGTGCGATGCGCGAGGCCATCACGCAGGGCGTGCCGGGCGTGATCGGCATCCACCTGGAAGGCCCGTACATCGCGCCGGCACGCAAGGGTACGCACGATGCCAGCAAGTTCCGCGTGCCGGATGAAGAAGAGATCGCACTGGCCGCGTCGCTGGACAATGGCGTGACCCTGCTGACGCTGGCGCCGGAGCGCGTGCCGCTGGAGACCATCCGTGCGCTGGTCGAGCGTGGCGTGATCGTCGCTGCTGGGCACACTGCAGGCACCTACGAAGAGATCCGCGCCGGCCTGGATGCCGGCGTGCGCGGCTTCACCCATCTGTACAACGCGATGTCGCCGTTGCAGGGCCGCGAGCCCGGCGCGGTGGGCGCTGCGCTGGAAGACCGCGACAGCTGGATCGGCATCATCGTCGATGGCGTGCATGTGCACCCGGCCAGCCTTCGCGTGGCGTTGGCGGCCAAGCCGCGCGGTCGCCTGCTGCTGGTGACCGATGCGATGCCGCCGGTTGGAGCCGACGATCCCAGCTACGTGCTGTATGGCGAAACCATCACCGCCATCGATGGCGTGGTGCGCAATGCCGCCGGTTCGTTGGCCGGCTCGGCGCTGGACATGGCCACCGCCGTGCGCAATACCGTGCAGCTGCTCGGCCAACCGCTGGCCGAAGCGGCGCGCATGGCGTCGACCTATCCGGCGCAGTTCCTCAACGTCGACGACCGCCTTGGCCACATCGCCGAGGGCTACCAGGCCGACCTGGTGCTGCTGGATGACGCCCTGCAGGTGCGTGGTACCTGGATTGCCGGACAGTACGAGGCCGCCTGATGAACAGTACGCCGCCACGCCGTCTGGGCTCGATCGATGCCCTGCGCGGCATCACCGTGGCGGCGATGCTGCTGGTCAACAATCCGGGCGACTGGAGTGCGGTGTTCGCGCCGCTGCGTCACTCGGAATGGCATGGCTGCACGCCCACCGACCTGGTGTTCCCGTTCTTCCTGTTCCTGGTGGGTATGTCGATGGCCTTCAGCGTGGCACCGCGCGCGCTGGATGCCGCTGCACGGCCAGCATTGGCGCGCGGGGTGCTGGAGCGTGCACTGCGCATCCTGCTCGCCGGCGCGTTGCTGCACCTGTTGATCTGGTGGGCGCTGCATACCCATCACTTCCGCATCTGGGGCGTGCTGCAGCGGATTGCGGTATGCGCAGCGTTGGTGGGTGTTCTGGCGGTGTATGCGCGGCCGCGCGTGCAGGCTGGCGTGCTGGTCACGCTGCTGGTGGGCTACACCGTGCTGCTGCTGGGCATCGGTGATCTGGCGCCATGGACCAACCCGGCCAGCCGCCTGGACACCACGCTGTTCGCACCGTGGATCTACCAGTGGCACGCCGATACCGGACTGGGCCATGACCCGGAAGGATTGCTGAGCACGCTGGGTGCGCTGGCCAGTACCGTGCTCGGCCTGATTGCCGGTGGCCTGCTGCGCAACGGTCGTGCGGCGGCATTGGCTGGCCTGGGTGTGGCAACCGCCGTGCTGGGGCTGCTGCTGGCCATGGTGCTGCCGTTGAACAAGCAGCTGTGGACGCCCAGCTACGCGCTGTGGACCGGGGGCCTTGCCGCGCTGGCACTGTGGCTGGGCCACGTGCTGATCGACCAGAAGGGATGGCCCGCACTGGGCCGGCGCTTCGGGGTCAATGCAATTACCGCCTATCTTGGCGCATCGGTGATGTCGGTGGCGCTGATGGCGACCGGCGCGTGGGGCTGGATCTGGCAGCAACTGGCCGCCGCGATGCCGCACGCGCTCGAGCTGGCGTCGATGCTGCAGGCGCTGGCGTTCGTCGCGCTGTGGTGGGGCGTGGCGTGGTGGCTGGACCGGCGGAAGATCTATCTGAAGATCTGACGGCTCCGGGTCGGATCCCTTTCCGCAGTGACGGCTCCGGGTCGGATCCCTTTCCGCAGGAAAGGGCTCTGACCCAACCCGGGAGGCCGCCTCATCCAGGCATGGGCATGACTCCGCAAAGGTGAACGATTTCAGGCACGTAGAGGTCAGGTGATGCCCGATCAAGTTCGCATCTGAACTGTGATGATCGGCACGCAAATTCACCTGTCGAAACGGTTCACCATGGCGCAGACTGAGCCCGCAGTACCGCATATCCGCAGTTCCTGATCCCCTGTCCAGGAGTGCTGTATGTCCCGTGCCGTCCCGCGCGCCGTGCGTCCGCGCCGCCTCACTGTCTCCGTACTGCAGGCCCTGGCTGTTCCGTCCGTCATGCTGTTGACCGCCAGCGTCGCCTGGGCCGGCTGTGACAGCGCCGCCCCCCTCGCCGGCCAGACGGTCACCTGCGATGCCAACGCGCCGAACCCGCAGACCGTTCCCGTCACCGCCAATGCCGCCGCCGGCATCACCGTCACTGTCGCCAGCACGGCGCAGCTGCAGCAAAGCGGTGGCAGCAGCGCGATTTCGCTTGTCGGGACCGGTGGGCACCTGTTGTCCAACCTGGGCACGATCAGTTCGGTGGGCGGCGTGGCGGTCCAGCTCGGTGGCGGCAGCCGCGTCGAGAACTCGGGCAGCATCAGCACCGGCAACAACACCGCCCTGCAGTTCGTCGGCGCCGGCGACAGCGTGCTGGTCAACCGCGGAACGATCAGCGGGCGCACCGGCGTGCAGTTCGGTGCCGGCAATGATCGCCTGGACATGCAGGCTGGCAGCATCAGCGGCAGTGTGCTGCAGGGCGATGGCAATGATGCGCTGCTGCTGGACAACGGTACGATCGACAGCGTCGACCAGGGCAGTGGCGATGACCAGATGACCGTCACCGGCGGCACCGTCACCGGCGTGGTGGCGCAGGGCAGTGGCCGCGATGATTTCGTCATGAGTGGCGGCACGGTCGGCGCGCTGCAGCAGGGCGACAACATCGATACCTTCCGCATGAGCGGTGGCCGCATCATCGGTGCGTTCGAGGATGGTGACCAGGCGTGGATGACCGCTGGCCGCATCGGCCGGGTCAACATGAAGCTGGACAAGAACCTGTGGGACCAGTCCGGCGGCACCGTGGACGGCAACGTGGTGACCGGCTTCGATACCGACACCATCATCATCTCGGGTACCGCCTACATCGGCGGCAACATCAGCGTCAGCGGCGGCAACGACAGCGTGACCATCACCGACGGCACCGTGCGCGGGCAGGTACTGCTCAGTACTGGCAACGACACCTTCAACTGGAATGGCGGCGGCATCGTCTACGGCGCGATCGACATGGGGCCGGACAACGACGTCGCCAACCTCGGCAACCTCAACCAGGGCAACCTGGGGGCGGTGCCGCTGTTCGACGGTGGCGGTGGCATCGACCAGCTCAACTTCCACAACGTCAAGACTGCCGGCGTGGGCCGCTTCCAGAACTGGGAGACGCTGCGGCTGGCCAACAGCACCGAGCTGACCTTTGATGGCGACCTGGTGCTGGGCGACAGCAGTACCGGCACCGGAACGCTGACGGTGGATGACACCAGCACCGTCTACGCAGGCAGTGGCGGCCATGCAGTCCGTCCGTTCAACAGTGGTGCACTGGTGGAGATGGTCAATGCCGGGCGCATCGACCTGACCGGTACCGGCGCAGGCGACGTGTTCACCGTGCGTGGCAACTACCGTGGTGACGGCGGTGGCCTGTACCTGCGTACCGTGCTGGGCGCGGACAATTCCAGCAGCGACCGCCTGGTGATCGATGGCGGAACCGCCACCGGTACCACCGGCATCGGCGTGCTCAATGCCGGCGGCAGCGGCGCCGCCACGCTGGCCGATGGCATCCTGGTGGTGCAGGCCTTGAATGGTGGCCGCACTGCGCCGGGCGCGTTCTCGCTGTTCGCACCGGTTGCAGCCGGTGCCTACGAGTACTTCCTGTTCAAGGGTGGTGTCAGCGCCGGCACCAGCGAGAACTGGTACCTGCGATCGACGCTGGTGACCGGACCAACGCCGGCACCCAACGGCGGCGGCACTGCCACGCCACCGCCCCTGACGCCGCCGGTCGCACCGCCGCCGGCGATCACCCCGGCACCGCCGCCGCCGCCTGAAGGCGCTACCGATCCGAACCTGACCGCCGGCGAGGCCGCGCCGCCACCGCCGCCACCGGAACCGGCGCCGGTGGCGCCGCCCAGCGACCCGGCGGTGCCGGACGTGCCGGTGGCCGGCGGTGCGTTGCCCGGTACCGGCACCCCACCAACGCCGGGTGCACGCCCGGCCGAAGGCGCGGTGGTGCCGCTGTACCGCGTGGAGACCGCCGCCTACGCCGTGGTGCCACCGCTGCTGCGCGAGACCTCGCTGGCCAGCCTCGGTACCTTCCACGAGCGGCAGGGCGAACAGCGCCTGCTGTACAACCAGGGCATATTCCGCACCGCCTGGGGCCGGTTGGTGGGGCAGAGCAGCGAGATCCACTGGAAGGGTGATGCGCAGCCGGGCTTCGATGGCGATGTGATGGGCCTGCAGGCCGGTCTCGACGTGTGGGCTGCGGCGTCTGACAACCACCGCAACCAGATCGGCGTATTCGTTGGCCGCACCCGCGCGCAGGGCAAGACCACGGGTCTGGCACTGGGCTGGGAGAACGTGCAGGTAGGCCAGAACCGCCTGGATGACAAGCACGTGGGCCTGTACTGGACCTTCACCGACAGCAGTGGGGGTTACATCGACGCCGTGGCGATGCAGAGCCGCTACGACGGCCGCGTGCGTTCCTCGCGTGGGCTCGGCTTCGGCCTGAGCGGCGACGGTACCAGCGTGTCGGTGGAGGCGGGCAAGCCGCTGCTGCACTTCGGGCAGTCCGCATGGTGGCTGGAACCGCAGGTGCAGGTGATCTGGCAGCGCACTTCGCTGGATGACCGTCGCGATGAAGTATCGAGTGTGCGCTTCGACAACGACAACGCCTGGACCGGCCGCATCGGCCTGCGTCTTGCCGGCGATTACCAGCTGGCTGACAACGGCTGGCAGCCGTATTTCAAGCTCAATTACTGGCATGGCCGTTCTGGTGAAGACCGCATCCGTTTCGACAACGACGTGATTGTCAATTCGCAGCGCTCACGCGCGCTGGAAGCCGGCGTGGGTGTGGTCGGGCGTTTCAACCGAACGATCAGCGCCTATGCCGTGGCCGACTACACTCGCGAACTGGGCGGCGACCGCAACGAGAAGCGCCGCGTCATCGAAGGCAACATCGGCCTGCGTGCGGACTGGTAGCGCCCGGTGCAGATGTCCGACCCGCTCTGGCAGGTGCCGACCTTGGTCGGCACGAATCCCACCGGCGCCATGACGCCGCTCTGGCAGGTGCCGACCTTGGTCGGCACGAATCCTGCCGGCGCCATGACGTAGCTCTGGTAGGTGCCGACCTTGGTCGGCACGAATCCCACCGGCGCCATGACGTAGCTCTGGCAGGTGCCGACCTTGGTCGGCACGAATCCCACCGACGCCATGACGCTGCTCTGGTAGGTGCCGATCTTGGTCGGCACGAATCCCGCCGGCGCCATGACGCCGCTCTGGTAGGTGCCGACCTTGGTCGGCACGAATCCCACCGGCGCCATGACACTGCTCTGGTAGGTGCCGACCTTGGTCGGCACGAATCCCACCGGCGCCATGACGCCGCTCTGGTAGGTGCCGACCTTGGTCGGCACGAATCCCACCGGCGCCATGACACTGCTCTGGTAGGTGCCGACCTTGGTCGGCACGAATCCCACCGGCGCCATGACACTGCTCTGGTAGGTGCCGACCTTGGTCGGCACGAATCCCACCGGCGCCATGACCTCCGCGCAGCCGACCATAGGCTCGGCTCTACAACAGCGGTGCGCACGCATCCGGTTCCACCAACGCCCCGGCATGATCGGCCAGCACCACCACCGCATGCAGCAACCCTTCCTCCACCTGTGGCGGACACTGCGCCTGCGCATCATCCATCTCGCGTGCCGACTGCGCCGCCAACAAGATGCCCCCACACGCAGACACCGCCGCCAGGCAGCGCGTCGCCTCGGCCAGGTCCCGGCCGCGCGCCTCGCTGAGTTGCCGTTCGCGCCACGCCTGGCCGTCGGCCGCGTGGCTGTGAGCGATGCCGCGCAGCCGCGCGAAGAATGCGGAGGGCGGCGCCTGTTCGTCGACTTCGGTGAGCGCATCTTCCAACGCTTCGGCTGCGGCGTTGGACAGCTGCAGGCCGGGCAGTGCAGCGCCGAGCAGTGCCTGCAGGCGTGGATAGGTGGGGTAGGGCGTGTTCATGGCGGCAACCTCACGAGGCAAGGCCACCTGCGAAGCGCAAGGTGGCGGGCGGTGCGGGTTGGCGTGCCGGTCAAAATCAAAGCGAAAAAGCCGACGGATCACGAGGATCCCCACGCACCGCCCACCATGGGCAAGCCGGTGCATTGTCGCGATTGCCGTTGATGCGGCAAATCGATCGCTTCGATGTTTGATTCAGGACGCCAATCCCGGTCAGCGCAGGAAGCGCCGACGGGGCCACCTTGGCGCGTTGTGCGCCGCGATGGCATGGGCAAAGTTGCAATGTGGTGACCGCACGCAAGCCGCCTTGCTGCAACCCGCGACCGGGCCGGATACGACAGTTCGCGCGTGGCGCAAGCGATCATGCCCCGGTTATGCTGCGGTCCTGATTCAACGACAAGGAAGCGTCGCATGCAGGTTCGCAAGGGAGTGCGTCGCATCGGCGCGCTGATGCTCGTGTTGCTGGCGACCGTCGCCATGGCCGATACGCCAGGCGCGGTCGAGGTGCCCTCGCCGGAGGCCCAGGCCGAGATCCTCAATCTGCTTGAACGCCAGGCGCTGTATCGCGATCGGGTGGACTGGCCCGCCATCCGCATCCGCCTGCAATCGGCGCAGGGGGATCCCGCGCAACGGCTGGCCGTTCTGCGCGAAGCCATTGCGCTCAGCACCGGCCACCATGGTGCGTGGACCACGACCCAGCGTCAGCGCGAATCCCTCGCGCGTGCGCAGCAGGCCGGTGCCGCCGCCGTGGACCGGGCCAAGGCCGCTGATGCGGTGGATGCGCGCATCGGCTGGGTGGTCATCGAGGGCTATGCCTCCTCGCCAGGCGCGACGCCGCAGGAAAAATTCCGCCAGGACATCCAGCGTGCCGCGCGATGGCAGCAGGTCATCCGCAGCAAGGACGACGGCGCGCGCTGTGGCTGGATCGTCGACCTGCGTGACAACAGCGGTGGCAACATGTGGCCGATGCTGCTGGGCATGGCACCGCTGCTGCGCACCTCGGTAGTGAACAGCGAAGATGTGGGGTCGTTCGAAACCGCACAGGGGCCGGAGCGCTGGACGTTGACCGCGACCGCTGTACAGCGTGCAGGCAAGTCGGTGCTGGACTTTGGCCAGTCCGGCTATGTGCTGCGGCAGCCCGGCGTGCCGGTGGCGGTGCTGTTCGGGCCCCGCACCGCCAGTTCGGGCGAGGCCTCGGTGCTGGCGTGGCGTGGCCGCCCGCAGGCGCGGAGTTTCGGCCAGCCGACCGCGGGCGTCTCCACCGGCAATGTCGTGCACACGCTTGCCGATGGCAGTCGCCTGCTGCTAACCACCAGCGTGATGCGGGATCGCAATGATCGTGGCGATGGCCTGAAGATCGAACCCGACCAGCGCGTCGAGGGTGATGCCGCCACTGTGGCCGCCGCCCAGGCCTGGCTGCTGGCCCAGCCCGCCTGCCAGGGCAACCGGACATGATCCTGATCGGCCAACAGGAACGGGTGCTGATCGTCGGCCCCACCGAAGCGCACCACTGCCTGCGCTGCCAGACGGAAACCGAGTTCGCGCCGCAGCTGCGCTACAAGATGGCGCGCATCGACCTGCTGTTCGGCTTCACCTACCAGCGCCGCTACGAGCTGGCCTGCACCCGGTGCGAGCACGGCTGGGTGCTCGATACCGAGACCATGGACCAGCAGCTGGGCGGGGTGCCGATCCCGTGGCGGCACCGCTTCGGCCTGCCGTTGATGCTGGTAGGGGTCGCCGCGCTGGCGGTGGCCGGTTGGATGTGGCGGAACCTGTATTCCTCCTAGGGAGAGGGCGGGCCGACATAGCCTCAGCAGGCCGTTCCAGCGGGCGCTAGCCTCGGGTGGGCCAAGCAATCCACGCTGGCCTAGCCCATGCGGATCGCTGTTCGGGTCTGCTCTTGGGTTTGCTCTTGTTGAGCGACCTGATGGGCCTGCGAAATCTGCTCGACCTTGGCGAGCGACTGCTCTACAGGTGTATTGACGGCCTCGCTGACCGCAATCGATGCCCGCAGGTGCGCCGGATTGTCGAGCGCTCCCTGCACGACGAACATGCGAGGGCCTGAACCATCGCTGGGAGCGTTGCCCAAGACAACATGATCGACGCGTTCCAGGCCGCTGCGCTTGGCCGTTGCAACCAGGCCGGCCGTCACACGCTCACTGGTTTCATCGAAGCTGCGCCCGTGCCTGGCATCCACGGCCGATACACCGTCGCGAATCTGCCGGTAGAGCGCATGGTCGGGGTGGCCTTCCTTTCTGGGATCCAGGCCTGCCTTGTCCAAGGTTGACTCGATGCTCTCCTGCAATGAGCTCTTGGGAGTGAAGCCTGGGTTGCTCAGAGAGGGCGAGCCCATTTCGGTTGCCTCTTGGAGCAAACGCTCCCCTGGTTTCAATGCGTTTTCTGCGCGCTGCACGGCTTCGGCTTCGCGACGGGCGTATGCTCCGGCTTCCTCGGTGCCGCGAAGGTAATTGACCCCGTCGCGCAGGAGTCCAGGGCCACCACCGACAAGTACGGTTGCTCCCAGGCGCAACTGGTGGATGTCTTTGCGATACTCCGCTATCCGGCGCAGGTCCTCGGCATCTGTGATCCGCGCCTCGGGGGCGTCCAGCACGGACTGCACTGGACCCTTGTCCGTCATACGGTCAATGAAGTGAACCATTCGATGGGAATCACCCAACTGGACCGCAATCGCAGCGGACATGACATGGCCGCTTTTCATCCCAAGCGATCCGAGCGAGGCGATGCGCTGGCCCTGCTCGGCATCGCGCAGGACTCCCAGTTCCTTGGGGAGTGCGTACATCTCAACCTTGCCGTAATGAGGACCGGCCGCACTAACCAGGTCGCCCGCCATCACATGGTTGGTGAAGGGCGCCGCACTGGCCGGCTGGCCTTCAGGCAGGCGATACGCCAGCCCGGCAGCGCCGTAGGGATTGAAGGCGTCGCCAGGGAGGTTGTAGTGGTGGGCAGTGATCTGCGCGAGTGCGCCGCCTAGGGAGTGTCCAGTGACGTACACCGGACCATATCCGTTGTCCTCAGCTTGCTTGATTGCCTGCTTGGTCAGTACGAGCGCATCATCAATCTGTGCGTTGACTCTGGCGCTGACCATCGCTGCGTCGACGCCGCCATCAAGTATGGCCTGGCGATCAAACTCGGTGCCTCGATGGGCGATGATGATCTCGTTGGTCTTGATGTTCCGGTACACAACGCCTTGATAGCCGCTGACTGCGTCACGTCGCCCTAGAACTTCGAAGTCTTCACCATCAACGCGCAGCGATTCCTTATCGCCTGGAGCTGGATGTGACGGTGGGGAGTAGGCTGCATTGGCCAGGGCTGCATTGGTTAGAGGTCTCATGGGACGATTCCTTTCGAAGGAGACGATATCTCTATGGGAAAGTACTTCTGCTTCTCGATATCAGACAATCTGTCGTAGCTATACTGGGACTGCGTTCGCACCCATCCCGGCGTCGAACTCTTTGTTTGCAGGGTCATCTGACTGTCTGCGTACGAAATCGACGTGAGTAGTTTCTTCAGTTCGAGATGGTGGACGGCAACTGATATGAAGCCTTCGCGTCCCTCGGAAATGACTGGGAATGAAGCCCGAATGATGCTGGGTTTCCATTCGCATGGCCCGCGCCCGTAATAGTCAGCGACTGCCATGCCGTCCTCGAACACGGTGCTGCTGAACTCGGTTGCACTGACACGTTGTACTGGGAACTCTACTGACTGCCGTTGGGGGGCGTACTGCACACCCTCGTAGTTGCTGATCGGTGGGAGGCAGCGCGGATCTATCTCGTAGGAGACGAAAACCTTCGGGAGAGCAAGCTCCACAGGTGCATCGTGGACCCGAATCACAATCGGTAGCGCATCCTTGGGTGCAGGATTCTCGCGATAGACCGGGTATGAGCGTTCCTTGTTGCATCCAGAAACGGCCAGTGTGATCAAGGCGATCAACACAACGTGAGTGAGGTGGGGGCAGGGTTTCAGCATGAGCGGTCCATGTCGCTGATCGAGGTACTACGGGGGGGCGCATCTTCAGGGTTACTACGGGGCACGGTTCTCTGCGCGTGAGGATGCCGGCAGGATTGCCCTGAACCTTGATCGGCTGGACAGGAGGGATGGCCGAGGAAGACGGCGCGATGTACCGCGTTACGGGGCACATGCGACAGGTTGCGCCGCTCGTGCTGCCAGCTTCCTTGGCCTCCATCCATGCATGCCTGTGGCGCGAGGCCTTGCGAGGTAGCGTTCATCGGCGTTCCATTGCTCTACGTCATCCGACTATACGACCCGCTCCAGTCGTGCTCAAAGCTGTTGGTCATGCCAGTCTCAACGTCCTTTCAGGATTGAGTGGAGCGGCGCCGGCACACGGTCACAAGCGAATTGGACACATTGACGATTTCGTCAGACTGTCGAAGCAGGTCTTAACAATTCCCCCGTCGAGCGGTTCAGGTGGGGTAGCAGGGTTCGTAGCATCTGCGGCCGGCCGTATCCTGCCCGCCATGCTTTCCTCCCAAAGCCATCAAGACTTCCGGACGGCCCCGAATCTCTATGGCGGGGCCCAGGCCGGAGAGCGCTGGGCGCTTTGGTACATCGGCCACTGACGCCCCGCGAGTCCCTGCCGATGCGCTGCGGTGCTTCACCCCCGGCCTGCTAAAGTTGCAGCCTGCAACCACGTACCGGAACCGACCATGGACCACGACACCCCGTTCGAACCCCTCAACGATCTCGAGGTGCGCCTGCTGCAGGCCCAGGACGGCACGCTGACCGCAGCGCAGTTCCTCGACGGCCTGCTGACCTCGACGGCGTTCGTGCTGCTGGACAAGGCCATTGGTGAGGATGGCGCCTGGGACGAGAGCATCTCGCCGCTGGTGCTGACCAGCGAGAGCGGCGAGCCGATGTTCGCGGTGTTCACCGCGCCCGAGCGCGCCGGCCTGTGGCACGAGCAGCTGCCGCAGTTTGCGCATGCCATGCCGATCGCGGTGCACGCGCTGCTGGCCGGTATCGGCGACGGCGTCGGCCTGGTGCTGAACCCGGGCCTGGACGTGGGCATGGAGATGATTCCCGATGCCGTGGCCCAGCTGAAGCAGCGTGCGGCGGCGATTACCCGTGGGATGGCGCACTGAAGCCAGTGATATAGGGGTGCCGGCCAGCGGCCGGCACTACCCATGGGAGTCGGTGCGCGGCCGCCACGGCGGTTGCGGATCAGCGGGCGGCGGCGATGGCTTTCACCCGCGCCTTGGCCAGCGCTTCGCCGATGGCCGGGCCCTTCAGATGCGTGGTATCCAGATCCCGCGCCTGCACTGACAGCGCCGCTTGGTGCAGGCGCTTGAGCGTTTCGCCCTGGGGGTAGTCGGCGTCCTCGAAGCCGAGCCGGCCGCGCTTGTCGGCCTCGCAGCACAGTGCGATGCGGGCCACGCGTTCCGGCCGGCGCAGCGCATCACAGCGGCCCAGCAGTTCCAGCACGGTGGCATCGCGCAGTTCGTCGATGCGGTGCACGTTCAAGTGCTCGCGACACACCGCTTCGGCCAGCTGCTGGTGTTCGGCGGGAATCTTCAACCGCGCACACAGTGCCTTCAAGGGCTTGATGCCGCGCTGCTCGTGCATGATGTGGCGCGGCCACTCCTCCGGCGGGGTCAGGCCCTTGCCCAGGTCATGGGTAAGCGCGGCAAAGCCGACCAGGTCATCGCCCGGCGCCAGTTTCGCGGCGGTGTCGCTGACCATTTCCTGATGGATGCCGGTATCGACCTCGGGGTGGAACTCAGCACGTTGCGGCACGCCATACAGCGCTTCCAGCTCGGGCAGGATCGGGCCCAGTGCCTGCGCATCGTGCAGCGTGCGCAGGAAGGCGGAGGGCCGTTCACTGACCAGCGCCTTGCGCAGCTCCTGCCAGACGCGCTCGGGCACCAGCGCGTCCAGCTCGCCGCTGGCGGCGACCTCGCGCATCAGCGCCATGGTCTCTTCGGCGACGGTGAAGCCCAGCGGTGCGAAGCGCGCCATGAACCGGGCCGCGCGCAGCACGCGCAATGGATCTTCCACGAACGCGGGGCCGACATGGCGCAGCACGCGTTGCTCGATATCGCGCACACCGCCGTAGGGATCGACCAGCGTGCCGGTGTCTTCGTCGCAGGCAATCGCGTTGATGGTGAAGTCGCGGCGCTGCAGGTCTTCTTCCAGCGTCACTGCCGGGTCGGCATCGACCACGAAGCCGCGGTAGCCACGGCCGGATTTGCGCTCGGTGCGCGCCAGCGCGTATTCCTCAGCGGTTTTCGGGTGCAGGAACACCGGGAAATCGCGGCCGACGGCGGTGAAGCCCTGCGCTTCCATCTGCGCGGGCGTGGCGCCGACCACCACCCAGTCATGGTCGCCGGCAGGTCGCTGTAGCAGGCGGTCACGCACGGCGCCGCCGACAAGATAGATCTTCATGGCTGGAATCATCGCATGCCCGGCGCAGACGCACCGGTAGTGCCGGCCGCTGGCCGGCAACCGCAGTCACCCCGAAGCTGCCGGCCAGCGGCCGGCACTACCGATACAGCGTCCAGCCCGATCCAGGCCAGCAGGCTCATCGTTTCCCTCCCCAGCGAGTGGATGCCGGGGAATGCCGGCCAGCGGCCGGCAGTACTGTGTTGCGATCAATCGCCGCCCTGGTCGGCGTTGGCGGCGCAGCTGAAGCGCTTGCGCTTGTCCACCAGGCGGCCCATCAGGCGATCGCTCAGCGGCAGCGCATCACCATTGAGGCGCCAGTCGTAGATCACGCTGAAGGCCAGCACGCGGGCCACGTACTCGCGGGTTTCCTTGTAGCTGATGGTCTCGATCCACAGGTCCGGATCAAAGCCCGGGCGCTGGCTCTGCCAGCGTGCGGTCGGGGTCGGGCCGGCGTTGTACGCGGCGATGGTCACGTAGGGCAGGCCGTCGTACTTGTTCATCAACTGGCGCAGGTAGGCGGTGCCGATGGCGATGTTGGTGTCCGGGTCGTACAGGCTGTCGGCGCCGCCGTAGCCGGTCAGGCCGATCGACTTGGCCACGCCGGCACCGGTGGCTGGCAGCACCTGCATCAGGCCCATGGCGTTGGCAGGCGAGCGCGCACGCGGGGTGAAGGTGCTCTCGGCGCGGATCTCCGCCGCCACCCAGGCCGGGTCGATTGCGTTGCGTGCCGATTCGCGGCGGATGGTGGCGTCGTGGTGCAGCGGGAAGCGCAGGTCGTACAGGCGCTGCTCCTGCGGCTGCTTGCCGAGCGCGAACACGGCGCGGTCGAACCAGCCGTTGTCCTGCGCCACGCGCACGGCGAAGCGACGCTGGGTGTCATCGAAGCGCGACAGTGCACTGTTCCATTCGGACACGGCCCAGCCAGCGCGATCGATCTGGTACAACGCCATTGCGCGCTGGATGGCCGGGTCGCGCGCGATCACCGCCTGAGCCTGCGCGCTGTCGTTGGGCTGCCACGGGCACAGCGTGTAGCCCTGCTGCAGCTTGTCGGCGGCGAGGAAGCCGTGGAAGGTCGATGCACGCGCGGCCTCGCGGAACAGCGGCTGCGCCTGCTGGGCCTGGCCGGTCTTCTCCAGCATGCGGCCTTCGAAGTAGCGCCAGCGCGGGTCGCTGCGCTGCTTGCTGCCCATCTTGCGGATGGCGGTCAGCGCCGCGGTCCAGTCGCCGCGGGACATCGCTTCGCGCACGCGCCACTCGTGCAGGCGTTCGTCATAGGCCGACTCCGGCACCGCGTTGAGGCGGCGTGCCGAATCGGGCAGGTAGGACGCCACCGTCCACAGCGCGATCTGGTACAGCACCTGGCCCTGCTGGGCGGCACTCAGCCCCAGTGCCTGCGCGTACTGCGGCAGCTGCTGTTCGGTGGCGGCCGGGTCGGCCTTGGCCAGCTTGGCCAGGCCATCGGTGGCGATGCGCCGGCTGCGCTCGTTGCGGGGCCAGTTCAGGGCGCTGGCGTTGGGCTTGTCGACGAAGGCGGCGTAAGTGTTGGCCAGTGCCAGGTCAGTGGCAGGCAGGCCGCGGGCCGCGCTGCGCATCACGGCGGGCTGCTGCGCGTCGGCGGCAGCATCGATCCGTTCCCAGCGCAGGGCGTCGCTCAGGCCGCCTTGTGCCTGCAGCACGGTGAACACCGCATCGCAGCTGTCCGGCAGCGGCTTGCCGTTCTTGCGCCACAGCTCCTGTGCTTCGCTGATCCACTGCGGATCGACCTTGCCGGTCACCTGGCGCGCGGTCAGCTGCGCACAGCGCAGGCCGGCGTTGTCGGTGGGCGCCCAGTTGGCCAGCAGGGTCGGCCAGTCCTGGCGGCGGGCGAGCGAGGGCAGCCACACGCTGCGGAACGTGCTGGCCACGGCCTGGCCCTCATAGCGCTTGAGGAAGGCCTGTGCCTGCGCGGTATCGACGGTGTCGATGTTGCGGCGCAGGTTGGCGTACTCCAGCCAGCCATACGCCGGATGGCGGCTGAGCGCAGCGGCCTGGCCAGGATCGAACTGGCCGCGTTCGGCGGCCGCGATCGCGGCTTTCAACTGCGCGTTCTGGGCATCGAGGGACTGGGCATTGGCGCAGCCGATCAGCAGCGTGGTGGCCAAGGGCAGCAGGGACAGGGCGGTCGAAGAGCGTCGGGTCATGGCATGCAGCATAGCGGGCAGTGGCTGAATTCAGTTTCGCATTGCGTGCACGCAATGCGTGGGCAACGATAGCTGAATGACTCCGCACAGGCCCCTGCCGCAGGCGGGCGCAGGCGTCGTAACGTCGGCCTTGGGCGAACGGCCCGGCTGCAGGGAGCGGCACATGGCGTTCAGTAGCGCAGGAAGAAGCGGCCCGCTGGCGGACATCAATGTCACGCCACTGGTGGATGTGATGCTGGTGCTGTTGATCATCTTCATCGTAACCGCGCCGATCGTGGCCCGGCCGATTCCCGTGCAGTTGCCACAGGCCACCGATCGCACGATCGATCGCCCCGAACCGCCGCCGCCGATCGAGCTGCGACTGGATGCGTCGAACCAGCTGAGCTGGGATGGCCAGCCGATGGCGACCGGCGATCTGCAGGGGCGCCTGCAGGCGCAGGCCGGCGAGCATGCCGGCAACCTGCCGGAGCTGCGCATCGCCACCGATCCGGCGGCCGAGTACGAAGGCATGGCGCGGATATTGGCTGCGGCCGAAGCCACTGGCATGGAGCGCATTGCCTTCGTGCGGTGAGTTTCG
This sequence comes from Stenotrophomonas muris, assembly GCF_052751275.1. Taxonomy (NCBI): domain Bacteria; kingdom Pseudomonadati; phylum Pseudomonadota; class Gammaproteobacteria; order Lysobacterales; family Lysobacteraceae; genus Stenotrophomonas; species Stenotrophomonas muris. Next base: position 4,470,447 of record NZ_CP199879.1, read on the forward strand.
TGCGGTGAGTCCGGCAACGGGCGGCCTGCCATCGGCAGGCCGCTCTTCCTGCGAGGGAACGTGGCATGCGATACGGGATACAGCACGCGGCCTCACTGATGGCCGCCCCCAATCTGGCACCGCTGGTGGATGTGTTGCTGGTGTTGCTGGCGCTGGTGATCACCGCGCTGCCGATGGCGCAGGCGACCGGCCTCCTGGCGCTCCAGCAGCGCACCTCGTGCCCACCCTGGCCGGCGTCCTCACCCCAGCCGATCCACCTGCGCATCGACGCGGCGGGGGCGATGTTCTGGAATGTCCAGCCGCTCGACGCTGTCGCGTTGCAGCGGCACCTGGTGCAGGCGCAGCAGATGCCGCAGCAGCATCGCCCCTGGGTGCACCTGGCGACCGCCGACGACACCGACTACGAAGACATGGCACGCGTGCTGCTGGCCGTGAGCCAGCATGGGCTGCGCGTCGACGCGCCCGGTCACTAGCGCCTGCACCGACAAGTCCCCTTGATGAGTTGTGGCGGATCTCGGCGCGCGCTGACGCAGCCGGCATCAAAGTGGAGGGCGGTGAACAGTACCGTCCGGTTCTAAACGGTCCTCATCTGACGTAAATGGCTGTCAATTGCGTCAATTCCGCGTGAAAGAGTGTCGATCATCACGCCGTGATTTTTACCGCTTGTTTACAAAGGAGACGCTGCCGCCATGCAGGGGGGAGCGCGGCAGTCCATGTCCCGACATTCCTTTGGAGAGAGAGCGAATGAAGCACCTGCACCACCGCCCGTTGGCGGTTGCCGTCACGCTGTGCGTGATGGCCTTGGCACCCCTGGGTGCCGCTGCACAATCCACCACCAACCTCGACGCGGTGGAAGTCACCGGTACCCGCATCAAGCGCGCTGAAGTAGAGGGCCAGGTCCCGATCCAGACCCTGACCCGTGGCGACATCGAACGCACCGGCCTGACCTCGATCGGCGAAGTGCTGCAGCAGCTCACCGGTTCCGGCTCTGCGCTCAACGCCAAGTTCAACTCGTCCGGCAACTTCGGTTTCCCGCCCGATGGCAGTGGCGTGGGTGCCGGCTCGGCGCAGGTCGATCTGCGCCACCTGGGTGCCAAGCGCGTGCTGGTGCTGGTCGACGGCATCCGCTGGGTCAATGAATCGTCGGCGTCCGGTGTGGGCTCGGCCACCGACCTCAACACCATTCCGCTGGCCATCGTCGAGCGCATCGAGGTGCTGGAGGACGGTGCTTCGTCGCTGTACGGCTCCGATGCCATCGCCGGCGTGGTCAACATCATCACCCGCCGCGATTTCGATGGTGGGCAGGTGACGCTGAACTACGGCGAGTACAGCAAGGGCGACGGCACGCAGAAGGGCGTGGACCTGGCCTGGGGCAAGAGTGGCGATCGCTTCAGCCTGTTCCTGGGCGCCAGCTGGACCAAGCAGGACCCGGTATTCGCCAAGGATCGCGAGCAGTCGCGCTTCCCCATTCCCGGTACCGGCCTGGCGTTCGGCAGCGGTGGTATTCCGCAGGGCCGTTTCATGTTCACCGACCCGAACACCGGTGCGGTGCAGAACATCGTGCCCAATACCGGCGTGAGCAATCCGCGGTACGACGGCAGTGCCGGCTGCAGCCGCACGGATGACTATCACTGCTTCACCACCGCCGACCGCTTCAACTTCGCCGAATACAACATGGTGCTTACGCCGTCGGAGCGCAAAGGCCTGTTCGGCCAGTTCCGCTTTGACATCACCGACAACGTGCAGTGGTACATCAAGGCGCTGGGCAACCGCCGCGAGTCGACCAACCAGGCCGGCCCCGAGCCGCTGTTCTTCGGCCCCGATGGCGCCACCGGCAATCCGTTGGCCGACAACATCGTGGTCTCGCGCCTGAACCCGTACAACCCGTTCGGCTTCGATCTCGTCTCCGGCGACAACATGAGCCTGATCGGTCGTCGCCCGGTGGAGGGCGGTGCGCGCGTGTTCAAGCAGAAAGTGGACACCACCTACTTCGCCACCGGCCTGGTCGGTGACTTCCATGCCGCCGACCGCAGCTGGTACTGGGACGTCAACGGCATGTACAGCAAGAACAAGGCCGAGCAGACCAACTACGGCAGCTATGACATCTACAAGGTGAACATGGCGCTGGGCGATCCCGCGGTGTGCGCGGCCACGCCTGGCTGCGTGCCGTTGAACATCTTCGGTGGCGCCGGTTCGATCACCCCGGACATGCTGAAGTGGATCCAGCCGGTGGTGCGCGACCGCAGCCAGAACGAACTGAGCCTGTTCACCGCCAACCTGTCCAGCGAGCTGTTCTCGCTGCCGGCCGGTCCGGTGTCCTTCGCCACCGGCTTCGAGTACCGCAAGTACAAGGGCGCCTACCAGCCCGATCCGCTGACGGTGATCGGCCACTACAACGGCGTGCCGTCGCAACCGACCTCCGGTTCCTACGACGTCAACGAGGCCTACCTGGAGTTGAGCGTGCCGATCTTCGCCGACTCCTCGTTCGGCAAGAAGCTGGACCTGAGCCTGGCCGGCCGCTATTCGGACTACTCCACCTTCGGCGGCGAGTTCACGCCCAAGTACGGCCTGCGCTGGCAGGTGACCGATGACTTCGTGCTGCGCACCACGTACGCCGAGGGCTTCCGCGCACCGTCCATCGGTGAGCTGTACGGCTCTGCCGCACGTGCCGACCTGCAGCTGTTCGATCCGTGCTCGGTGGGCCTGGGCGGCACGCCGCCGCGTGGCAGCGCGGCCAACTGTGCTGCACTGGGCGTCCCGGCCGGCTTCCAGCAGGCCAACTCGCAGATCTCGGTGACCACCGGCGGCAACCGCGAGCTGGACCCGGAACGCTCGCGCAGCTTCAGCGCCGGCTTCGTGTGGAGCCCGTGGTTCGGCAACAACGCCTCGTGGTCGGAGCGCTTCGATGTGGAAGTCACTTTCTACCGCCATGCCATCGATGGTGCGATCCAGGCCATCAACGCGCAGACCCAGCTGGACCTGTGCGTGGATACACTGGACCCGATCTACTGCAACGGCATCACCCGTGCCAGCACCGGTGCGGTCAGCAGCTTCAACAACCGCCTGACCAACCTGGGTTCGATCAAGACCGACGGTTGGGACGTGGATCTGTTCTGGACGCTGCCGCAGACCTCCATCGGCCAGTTCAAGCTGGGGTGGAAGAACACCTTCGTCGGCCGTTACGAGGCCACTGGCGCGGCCGGGCAGAAGCAGCCGCAGAAGCCGGGCGTGGAAGTGGCCGACAGCTCGATCCCGGAGTGGACCAGCAATGCCAGCCTCGGCTGGACGATGGATCGCTGGAGCGCCAACTGGACGGTGCGCCACATCTCCGAGCTGACCGAGAACTGCGGCGATGCGGCGGCCTTCCCGGTGTGCAGCAACCAGGCTGCGGGCACCAACACGCTGTCGGCCACCACCTTCCACGACATGCAGGTGGGCTACAAGATCGACTGGATGAAGGGGTTGCAGCTGACCGCCGGCCTGAACAACGTGTTCGACAAGGATCCGCCGATCTGCCTGTCGTGCTCGTTGAACGGCTACGACGCTTCGACCTACGACATCCCGCGTGGCCGTTACTGGTACCTGCGCGCGGACCTGCGCTTCTGATGTGACGGTGGCAGCGCCGGTCAGTTCCGGCGCTGCCTTGCGGGGGCCGAGCCCGCGCTCGGCTGATTCTCTGAGCCGAGCATGGGCTCGGCTCTACAGGTGCGGGGCGTGCGAACCCCGCGTCTGATCAGAACGCCCAGGTGAACGTCAGCGAGCCATTGCGGCCATCGCCGTAGGCACCGTAGCCGTTGATCTGCGACAGGTACTTCTTGTCCAGCAGGTTGTTGAGGTTGGCCTGCACGCTGAACTCCGGCGAGATGCGGTAACGCACGAAGGCGCTGACCAGTGCGTAACCTTCCTGCTCGAAGCGACCCACCACCGGCGCGGCGTAATAGATGCGGTTCTGCCAGTTGGCACCGCCACCGACGGTCAGTGCCTGCAGCGACTGCGGGGTGTAGCTGGTGAACAGCTTCAATGCGGTCTGCGGCAGGTTGGTGTTGATGTCGGCACCGTTGATGTCCTTGGCCACATAGCGCGAAGCACCGAAGGTCGCGTTCCAGCCCGGTGCCAGTTCGCCGTTCACTTCGAATTCGAAGCCACGGCTGACGGTGCCGCGTGCGGCGATCGAGGCGAACTCACCCGGACGGCCGATGATCGGCTCGCTGGTGACCTGGGCGACGTTGTCCTGCTCGATGCGGAACACCGCCAGCGAGGCGTTCAGCCGGTTGTCGAACCAGGCACCCTTGACGCCCACCTCGTAGCTCTTGCCGTCGACCGGGTCGAGATAACGGTCGTTGCGGTCACGTGCGGTCTGCGGCTGGAAGATCTCGGTGTAGCTGGCGTACGCGGAGTAGGTATCGTTGATGTCATACACCAGGCCGGCGTACGGGGTGGTCACCTTGTGTTCGCGGTCGTCGTTCTCGCCTTCGCTCTTCCAGTTGGTGTAGCGCGCACCGAGGATCAGCTTCAGCGGATCAGCCAGCGACAGACGGGTGGCGGCATAGCCGGCCTTCTGGGTGATGGTGCCCTGGCTGGCCAGCGCCAGCGGGTTCCAGTTCGGCTGGGCGATGTTGCCGGTCCAGTCGAGATAGGAGCTGAAGGGATTCCAGCCGGTGCCGGGGCCACCCATCTGGAAGTCACCGTAGTTGGCGAATTCGCGCTTGTTGTAGCTCAGGCCGGCCATGAACTGGTGCTCGCGGCCGAACAGCTGGAACGGGCCGTCGATGTAGCCATCGATGCCATCGACCTTGCGCTCGGTGTTGTAGAAGCCGGCCATCGGCGTGACGCCGGTGCCGGTGGCCTTGTCGAACGCGGTGTAGGACGGATAGAACAGCTTGTCGTCGGCGTTGGTGCGGTCGTGGGTGGCGCCGATCCTGAACTTCCAGCCGTTGCTGAAGGCGTGCTGCAGGGTGGCAAACGCGCGCTTGCTGGTGGTGTCCCAGTAGGTCCAGTCCGGCGACGGATTGAACGAGGTCGGGTAGTTGGTCGGGCTGCCATCGGCGTACCACATCGGGAAGCCGCCCCAGGTCGCACCATTGGCGCGCTTCTGCTGGTAGTCGTAGCCCACGCTCAGCTGGGTGTCCGGGGTCAGGTCGGCATCAATGACGGCGTAGCCCAGCGTCTTGCGCTGGTTGTAGCGGTCCATCTGGCCGTCGGTATCCAGGTAGCTGCCGATCACGCGACCGCGCACGCTGCCGCTGGCGTTGAGCGCGCTGCCCACATCCACCGTGGTGCGGGTGCGGCCCCAGCTGCCGACGTTCACCGACACGCTGCCGGTCAGCTCGGCGCTGTCGGCATGCTTGCGGATCAGGTTCACCGAAGCGGACGGGTTGCCGGCGCCGCTGAGCAGGCCGGTGGCGCCGCGCACCACTTCCACGCGGTCGTACAGCGCCAGATCCAGGCCGGAGTCACCGTAGCTCCAGTTCTGCACCATCTGCGTCGGCAGGCCGTCGAACTGGTAGGCGTCGATGTAGAACCCACGCGCGTAGAACTCGGTGCGCTCGCTGTCGGACTGGGTGCTGGTCACGCCGGTGGTGTTGGCCAGCACGTCGATGATGTCGTCGAGCTTCTGATCTTCGATGCGCTGGTGGCTGATGATGCTGACCGACTGCGGGATCTCGCGCGGTGCCAGGTCGAAGCGGGTACCGGCCGAGGTGCGGCGCACCGAATAGCCTTCGGCGCGTTCGCCCTTGACCATCACCTTGTCCAGCGTGGTCGGGTCGGCGGCGGTGTCGGCGAAGGCGGCCGGGGCCAGGGCGCAGAGTGCAACGAGTACGGCAACGGACAGCCGCTGCGGCTGCGGGATACGGAAGGCGGGACGGGTCATGGGGGTCCTGGACGAGCACGCGCGCTCGGCCGGCATCCAGAAGGCGAGGCGCTACGGGTGGGAAACGGGCGGGCAGGCCGTCCTGGCACCACCGGAAACGAAAGAAATGGTAATACGAACTATTCCTATTTACAAATCATGAGCGAGGTAGGCACTCACGCGGGCCGCGACGCAGCGCATGGGGTTCAGCGCAGCAGCGGCAGCGGATCGCGCGCGCCATCGGCGCCGTAGATGCCCCAGTGCAGGTGGGGCGGCGTGCCCTTGGCATTGCCGCTGTCGCCTACATGCCCGAGCAGGTCGCCGGCCTGGACCACCTGGCCGCGCGCCAGGCCCTCGGCCCAGTCGTCCAGATGGGCGTAGTAGTAACGTTCGCGCCCGGGCCCGATCACCCAGACCTGGCGGCCACCGAGGCCGCGCTCGCTGACGTCCGCGATGACGCCGGCAGTGACGCTGCGCACCGCGGTGCCGCGCTTGGCGAAGATGTCGATGCCGGCGTGGGAGCGGTCACGGCCACGTGGTGCGCCGAAGGTGTCGGCGATCTGGCGTGGCCGCACGCCGTCCACCGGCACCGCCAGTTGCGTGGCCGGCGGCATACGAGAGAGTGTCCACAGCAGCTTCGGCGCAGCGGCCCATGGGCTGTTCCACAGCGCCATCGCGGCAATGAGGGCGATGGCCAGCCACAGGCCGCGCAGCAACCAGCGGCGCAGGCGACGGGCGGGGGAGTGCGGTGTACTCATGGTTTCAAAGTGTAGAGTCGAGCCATGCTCGACTGCTGTTGCGTTGCGATCAGGAGGCAGTCGAGCATGGCTCGACTCTACAGGCCTGGCAGCAGCGGCACTTCGAAACTCCGCTTCAACGTCCCCAGTGCCACCGACGTTCTGAAGCGTTCGATGTTGTCATCGCCGCCGAACAACCGCTCGGTTATGGCCTCGTACTCTTCCATCGACGCCGCCGAAAGCAGCAGCAGGAAATCGCCATCGCCGGTGATCGCGTAGCACTGCTGCACCGCCGGGTCGTCCTGCACGCGGCGCTTGAACGGTGCCACGCGGTCGCGCTGCTCGCTGACCACGCGCACCTCGACGATGATGGTCAGTGGCCGCCCGACCTGGGCCGCGTCGACCACCGCCACGTTGGCGGCGATCACGCCGCCGTCCTGCAGGCGCTTGATGCGGCGCTGCACGGCCGGCGCAGACAGGTGCACGGCCTCGGCGATTTCGCGTTGCGGCAGGGTGTTGTCCCGCTGCAGCAGGTCGAGGATGGCGCGGTCGAAGCTGTCGAGCACGGGGGCGGTGGCCATGGCGAGCAGAAGTTGCACGAACGGGCCGTCAATTGAGCCAAGTGCTCGGCGCCGGCGCAATAGACTTTGCCCATGCAGACCCCACGACTCGCGCCGATGTTGCCGGCGCTGGCGGTGCTTGGCTCGGTCACCTCGCTGGCCATCGGCACCTCCTATGCAAAACACCTGTTCCCGCTGATCGGCGCGCAGGGCACCAGCGCGCTGCGCGTGGGCTTCTCGGCGCTGTTGTTGCTGCTGTTCTGGCGGCCGTGGCGCTGGAAGACCAGCCGCGCGGATGCGATCACCATCCTGCGCTACGGGCTCACCCTGGGCCTGATGAACCTGCTGTTCTACATGGCCCTGCGTACGATTCCCTTCGGCATCGCGGTGGCCATCGAGTTCACCGGGCCGCTGACGGTGGCGATGCTGTCGTCACGACGACCGATCGATTTCCTCTGGGTGGGCTGTGCGGCGGTGGGGTTGCTGTTGCTGCTGCCGATCGGCGGCGGCCCGGCGCTGGATCCGGCCGGCGTGCTGTATGCGATGGGTGCTGCGGCGTGCTGGGGCCTGTACATCGTGTTCGGCAAGCGTGCCGGCCACCTGCACGCCGGGCATTCGGTGTCGCTGGGGCTGCTGGCGGCATCCCTGGTGGTGGTGCCGGTGGGCGTGGTGCATGCCGGTGCCGCGCTGCTCGACCCGAAGATCCTGGCCGCCGGGCTGCTGGTGGCGCTGGTGTCCAGCGCGATCCCGATGTCACTGGAGATGATGGCGCTCAAGCGCCTTCCGAAGGAGACCTTCGGCATCCTGATCAGCATGGAACCGGCGGTGGCCGCGCTGTGGGCGATGCTGCTGCTGCACGAGCACCTGCATGGGCTGCAGTGGCTGGCGATCGGCTGCACGGTGCTGGCCTCGGTGGGCAGCACGATGACCGCGCGGCGATTGAAGGTACCGGCCGCCGCCTGAAAAAGGGGACGGAGGGGATTAAGTCGTTTATGCATAAACGACTTAATCCCCTCCGTCCCCTTTTTGGGGTCAGCGCAGGGCGTCGGCCGGGACGTCGATCTGCATCGCCAGGGCGAGGTGATCGGAGAACGCGGCTGGTACGGCTTCCACGGTACGAGTCTGCAGGCCACTGCTGACCAGGATGTGGTCGATGGCGCGGTCGGGGCGCCAGCTGGGGAAGGTCGGCACGATGCAGCCCGGGGGCTGCAGCCGGGTCTTCTGGTACAGCACCTGCATTTCCGGGCGTTCGGCCAGGCAGTTGAAGTCGCCCATCAGCACCGCGTTGGGGTGGTCGGACAGCAGCTCGGCGATGAAGCCCAGCTGCGACATCCGCGAGCCCGCGCCCAATGACAGATGCGCCACCGCCACCGCCAGGCCATCGGTACCATCGCCGAACTTGGCCAGCAGCACGCCGCGCCCGCCGATGCGGCCGGGCAGGGCATGGTCCTGCACTTCCACCGGTTCCAGCTTGCTCAGCAGGCCATTGGCACTGGATGCCACGCCGCCCATGCGCCGGTTCGGCTGGTGGCTCCAGTAGTTGAAGCCGGCGCGCTGGGCCAGGTAGTGGGTCTGGTTGGTGAAGCCCGAGCGCAGGCTGCCCGGATCGGCCTCCTGCAGGCCGACGATGTCATGGTCGCGCGCCAGGGTGGCGATCGCGTCCAGGCTGCTGCGCTTGCGCCCCGCCGGCAGCGCATGAGACCAGCTGCGGGTCACATAGTCGCTGTAGCGGCGGGTACTTGAGCCGGCCTGGATGTTGGCCGTCAGCAAGCGCAGGGTCCGTGTACGGGGGGAATTCACGGCCGGGAAATGCTTCTCTTGGATCAGTGAGCCTGGGCCGCACCGCGTTCGCGGGCGATCAGGTGGTCGGCGATGCGCAGCATGTCCGGGAAGCTCTTGCCCTTCACCAGGTACTTGCCGTTGACGATGATCGACGGGGTGCCGCTGATCTGGCTGCGCTGGGCGAACTGCTTGGCCGAGTTGGTCTTGGCGTTCACCGCGAAGCTGCCCATGGTGGCGGCGAACTGCTTCGGATCCACGCCATAGGTGGCGTAGAACTTGGCGATGTCTTCCACCGAGTCACGGCCGCGCTCGCCCTTCAGGGTCTTCTGCGAGTGGATGGCGGCGTACAGCGCTTCGTGGGTCTTCTCCTGCACGCCCAGGGTCTGCGCCGCGTAGAAGGCACGGGCGTAGTCATCCCAGGTGCCGCCGAACATGGCCGGCACGTAGACGAAGTTCACGTCGCTGGGCAGGCCGGCCTTCCACGGGCCGACCAGCGGCTGGAATGCGGCGCAGGCCGGGCAGACGTAGCCGAAGATCTCGGTCACTTCGATCTTGCCGGCAGCCGGCTGGAACGGCTGGCCGTTCGGGATCACCTGGTAATCGGCGCCTTCCACCGGGGCCGGGCCGGTCAGCGCGGCAGTGGTCGGGGCCGGCGCCGCGGCGGGGCCGGCTTCGGCCGGGGCTTTTTCGCCTTCGGCGGCAGCCGGAGCGGTGCCTTCGCTGCCCGTGGCCAGCGCAGCGGCCGGTTCGGCGGTGGCCGGGGCGGCTGCCGGTGCGGCCGGGGCCGCGGTGGTGTTGGTGCTGCCGTCATCAGCCTTGCAGGCAGCCAGGATCGGCAGCAGCGCTGCGAGGGCGAGGGCGTAACGGATCTTCATGGAAACGTCTCCAGCATCTAGAAAGGTGGGGGCCGGCGCCAGGCGCCAGCCAGGGGGAAATGATGACATGCGGCGGCGACAGCGCCGTGTCGAGGGTGGGCGTTGGTTCAGCGGCCGCGGGCGGCGCGGGCCTGCGCGATCAGCGCCGAGGCGATGCGCAGCTGGTCGTCGAAGCTGTTGCCCCGCACCAGGTACTGGCCGTTGATGATGATGGCCGGGGTGCCCGGGATCTTGGTGCGCTGGGCGAACGCGCGCGCGGCCTCGACCTTCTTCTGCACGGCATCGCCGCGCAGGGCCTGGAGGTAGCGGTCCGGGGTCACGCCGTAGGCCTTGTAGAACGTGGCGAGCTCATCGGCCGAGACGTTCTGCATCGGCAGCGATCCCTGCTCGTGCAGGGCCTTGAACACGGCAGCGTGGCTGCGCTTGGCCACGCCGACTTCGTCGGCGGCGTAGTAGGCCAGTGCCCAGGCATCCCAGGCGCCACCGAAGGCCGCCGGCACCGGGGTGAAACGCACGTCGGCCGGCAGCTTGGCCGCCCAGGCTTCCAGCTGCGGTTCGAAATGGGCGCAGTGCGGGCAGGTATAGCCGAAGACCTCGACCACTTCGATCTTGCCGGCCAGCGGCTGGAACGGGCCTGGCTGGGCGATGCGCTCGTAGTCTTTGCCCTCGACCAGCGGGGCATTGGCGGGGGTGGCGGCGCAGGCTGCCAGCGGCAGCAGCACCAGCACGGACAACAGCAGGCGGGAAATCAACCTCATCGACACGCATCTCCGTTGAAAAAAGCAACGCCGGCGCGGTCGCCGGCGTGAAGGAAACATACCGCAGCCGTGGGCCGGCGTCGCGGCCCGGGCCGACCAGTGGTGGTCAGGGGGCGGCAGCCGGTTGCGTCGGCGTGGCCGCAGCGGCTACATCGTCGGCCTTGTTGTGCAGGCCCTGCAGGTAGCTCGACAGCGCCTGCACCTCCTGCTCGCTGAGCTTCTGCGCGACCGTGGCCATGATCTGGAAGTGCGCCTTGTCGGTCTCGTTGGTCTGGCCGGCCTGGTACTCCTGCAGGCGGCGCGCGACATAGCTGGCGTGCTGCCCACCGAGGTGCGGATAGGCCGGGCCGGGATTGCCGGCACCGCTGGGGCCGTGGCAGGCCATGCAGGCCGGCAGGCCGCGCTTGGCATCGCCGCCGCGGTACAGCTGCTGGCCGATCTCGTAGAACTTCATGCCCTTGTAGGGGCCATCGGTCACTGCCGTGTCATCGGCGATGCCGGCGTTGGCCTTCTGCGTGGCGAAGTAGGCGCCGATATCGCGCATGTCCTGCGGGGTGAGGTTCTGCACGAACGGCACCATCGCCACCGCCGCGCCGGAACTGCGCTGGCCGTTGGCGATCAGGGCCATCTGCTGGGCCACGTAGCGCTCGCTCTGGCCGGCAATGGACGGGTACATCTCCACCGTGGAGTTGCCGTCGGCACCATGGCAGGCCGCGCAGGCCGTCGCCTTGGTCTGGCCGGCCTTGGCATCGCCCCAGTGGGTCTTGCTGAAGTCCACCTCCAGCGAGGCGGTATTGATCGGCCCGTTGTCGGGCAGCGGGGTCAGCGTGGTCTGCGCGAACGCAGCAGCGGCAACGACTACAGCAGTGGCAAGGGCGGATACGGCAAGAACGCGAGCGTGGCGCATGCTGAAGCTCCGTATGGACCGGGCCGGACGGTGGCCGCCGGCATCGCCCGGATTATCAACGGCGTTTCCGCGCACGGTCAACGCAGCAGTGCAGCAAAATGGCCGCAGCGGCCGCCGGCACGGGCGCGCGGCGCCGCAACATGCGATCCTAGGCACATGTCATTGCTCATCGAACGCGCCCGTTACCACCTTTCGGCCCACAACGTGCGGCAGCTGCCGCCCGACGAAGGGGCTGAAGTGGCCTTCGCCGGCCGCTCCAACGCCGGCAAGTCCAGTGCGCTCAACGCGCTGACCCGCCAGAACGCCCTGGCCCGTGTCTCCAAGACCCCCGGCCGCACCCAGCAGCTGGTGTTCTTCCAGGTCACCCCGGAAGCGCATCTGGTCGACCTGCCCGGTTACGGCTACGCCAAGGTACCGCTGGACCTGCAGGCGCACTGGCAGGCCTTCATTGACAAGTATTTCCGCACCCGCGAGGCCCTCAAGGGCCTGGTGGTGGTGATGGACATCCGCCACCCCCTGAAGGACTACGACCGGCAGATGCTGTCCTATGCCGTGCAGCGTGGCCTGCCGGCGCACGCGTTGCTGACCAAGGCCGACAAGCTCAGCCGCAGCCAGCAGATGCAGTCCCTGCAGAAGGTGCGCAAGAAGCTGCAATCGGCTTACGGTGACAGCGTCAGCGTGCAGGTGTTCTCCGGCGAAGACCGTACCGGCGTGGACGAAGCCCGCGGCGTGATCGGCGGCTGGCTGGGGCTGGAATAAGGCATTTACGGTCGCCCGGCTGGCAGCCGGGCGCTACCGGGCAGCCGGGCGCTACCCGATCGGGTGGGTGCCGACCTTGGTCGGCACACCCTCACAACGGCGAATACTCCGCCGGCACCCACGCATAGGCCTGGCCCTCGCCACGCACATGGCCCAGGCCCGGGAACGGCAGGTGCGCACCGGCCACCCACCAACCGTTGGCGGTGGCCTGCTGCAGCAGCCCGCGACGGCTGGCGATGGCCGCCTTGCGGTCCGAATCGGCCTCGAATGCCGCTTCCGGGTGCGCGAACTGCACCGCATGGAAGTGCAGCACATCACCCCACACCAGCAGTGACTGGCCCTGGCTGTCGAACCGGTAGGAGACATGGCCGGGGGTATGGCCGTGGGTGTCCATCGCCACCGCGCCACCGGGCAGGGCATCGCCGGGGCTGAACGTGCGCAGGTGGCCGCTGGCCTGGTAGGGCGCGACCGCATTGCGTGCCAGCGGGAAGGCGAAGCGCACGCCCTTCGGCGCCGTGGCCTCGCTGGCCGGGCTGAGCCAGTAATCGGCATCGGCCTTGGACAACCACACCGTGGCATTCGGGTAGGCCGGCTTGCCCTGCGCGTCGAGCACGCCGCACAGATGGTCCGGGTGGGCGTGGGTCAGCAGCACCTCGTCCACCTCGGCCGGGTCCACGCCGGAGGCGCGCAGGTTGCCCAGCACCTGGCCCAGGCCGGGGCCGAAGCACTGCGCGGTGCCGGTATCGACCAGGGTCAGGTGGTTGCCCTGGCGCACCAGGAAGGCGTTGATCGCGGTCTGCAGGCCCTTCTTGTCTTCCGGTACGTAGCGGCCTTCCAACAGGCGGCTGACCAGTGTCGGCGGCACGTCGACCACTTCCTGCCGGCCCAGCGCGACCACGCCGTCGAACAGGGCGGTGACCTGCAGCGCACCAACGCGCTGGTGGTAGACGCCGGGCACCTGCTGGGTGGGAGCGGGCGAGGTGGCTTCGGCCAGTGCAGCCAGCGGCAGGGACGACAGGGCCAGCAGCAGGGCGCCGCGCAGCGGCAGGGGACGCAGGATCATGGCGGTTCTCGGTGGATGACGGGCGGTTCCGTTGTGCCCAGCGTGCCGTGGCCGGCGTGTGCACGGCGCTCAAACCACTGCGCGGAATGCTCAGGGAAGGGGGGGCTGCAGGGCTGCGCCCTGCACCCGCAGAGGCAACGGCAACGGCCGAAGCAACAGCAACAGCGACAGCGGGCTATCTGGGATGGCGGGGTGGGTCCGGTTGCGGGAGTGTCCGCGGCATGGATGCCGCGGCCAAGCCCCCATGGAAGGGTTTACGGCGTCTCCCGCAACCGGACCCACCCCGCCTTCGACAGTTTTCCGCGATCTGTCAGCTCGCGGGGTCAGATCCGTTTTCCGCAGGAAAACGGATCTGACCCCACAGTTTCATTCGATATCTGACAGATGTGTCGACCAAGGTCGACACCTACCAACAGCCGCGAAGATCTGTCAGAGGTGGGGCGGTGTGGGTGGGCAGGACCGTTGGCGCCATGGATGGCGCCATCGAGCCCCCATGGATGGGTTTACGGCGTGTCCTGCCCACCCACATCGCCCCGCCCTCCCACGGATAGCCGCTGTTGCTGTTGCTGTCGCTTCGGCCGTTGCCCTGGCTCGTAGCGGGTGCAGGGCGCAGCCCTGCCGAACCCCCTCAAATATCTGTGGGAGCCAGCCCGTACTGCTCGGCGAAGCGCTTGCTGAAACTGGCCGCAGACCGGTAGCCCGCGCGCGCGGCCACGGTCTTCAACGGCAGGTCGGTGGTGTAGAGCAGCTGCATGCCATGTGCCAGCCGGGCCTCGGTGAGCAGCTGGCGCAGGCTGGTGTCCTCGGCCGCCAGGCGACGGCGCAGGGTCGCGCCGCTCAGCGCGAACTGTTCTTCCACATCGCGTGATTGCCAGTCGCGTGCTGGTTCGGCGGCGATGCGGTCGCGGATCTGTTCGCCCAGGCTCGGCGCCTGCGGCAGCAGCAGGTTGCCGTGGCCCTGTCGGCACAGGGTCAGCACCAGCGAGGCCAGGGCCAGCCGCGCGTCGCTGTAACGGCCGTCCTGCAGCGATTGCCGCCACTGGCGCAGCACCGCGCCATGGTCGATCAACGGCAGTCGCGCCATCGCCTGGCCGGGGGCGGGAAGCTCTTCATTCCAGAGCGTACGCGCCGCCGCCAGCACTTCGGTGCAGAGCGGCACGATGGCACTGAGGTAGCGGCCGCTGCAGGGATCGGGGGTGTTGACCACGTCGATGCGGCACCGCTGGGTCAGCAGCAGGATGTCGCCGGGAACGAACGTCAGCGACTGGTGTGCGGTACGTACCTGCTTGCGGCCTTCCAGCAGGATCGCGAACTGCGGTTGCGGAACCTCCACCGAGCTGGCGCCATGCTCGCGGCGTGCGCTGATGCAGGCATAGCCCTCGGCGCGCCCGCAGCCGGCCAGGCTGGCCATCTCGGCCAGCAACGCAGTGGCCGCTGGCAGCATGCCGGTCATGACACCTGGGCACCGAACAGGCGACCGACGCCGGCCGCCGCAGCCATCGCCAGCGCGCCCCAGAACATCACCCGGACCGCGCCGCGTACAGGCGGTGCGCCCCCGGCCTGGGCCGCCACCGCGCCGGTCAGGCACAGGCCGAGCAGGGTGCTGGCCGTGGTCATCAACGCAACCTTGTCGGTCGGCGCGAGCAGGGCGGTCAGCACCGGCAGCGCCGCACCGCAGGTGAACGCACCGGCCGAGGCCAGCGCCGCCTGCAGCGGGCGCGCGCGCAGGGTGTCAGTGATGCCCAGCTCATCGCGGGCGTGGGCACCCAGTGCATCGTGGGCGGTAAGCTGTTCGGCCACCTGCCGGGCCAATGCAGGCTCCAGGCCGCGGTGGCGGTAGATCGCGGCCAGCTCCTCCAGTTCGCTGTGCGGGTCTTCGCGCAGCTCGCGCTTTTCCATTGCCAGGTCGGCCGCTTCGGTGTCGGCCTGGGTCTGCACCGACACATACTCGCCGGCGGCCATCGACATCGCGCCGGCCACGGTGCCGGCCACGCCGGTGGCAAGGATAGTGGTGGCGGAGGCGCCGCTGGCCGCCACGCCGACCACCAGGCCGGCCACCGAGACGATGCCATCGTTGGCCCCCAGCACGGCGGCACGCAACCAGCCGACGCGCTCGGAGCGGTGCAGTTCGGGGTGTCGCGAATGACGGTTCATGACGCCGAGTGTACGAGGGTCAAGAGGGCGTCGGTAGGATGCTGAAACCCGTCACCGTCGCATGACGCAACGGGGTGCCACGCTATAGTGCGCCCTTGCGATGGAAGGCCGCGAGCCCCACATCCCCCGCCACCGTCCAGCGAGCCTTCCCCTTGTCGAGCCCCAGCCACGTCGCCGATACCCCCATTACCGACCGCTCGCAGCTGGTGGAGGTGATCGCCTCCGGCGAGAAGCCCCGCGCGCAGTGGCGCATCGGCACCGAGCACGAGAAGTTCGGGTTCCGCCTGGATGACCTGCGCCCGCCGACCTTCGAGGGCGAGCGCGGCATCGAAGCGTTGCTCAACGGCCTGGTCCGCTTCGGCTGGGAGCCGGTGCAGGAAAACGGCAACACGATCGCGCTGCTACGCGACGGTGCCTCGGTGACGCTGGAACCGGCTGGACAGCTGGAACTGTCCGGCGCGGCGCTGGAGACCATCCACCAGACCTGCGTGGAGACCGGCACCCACCTCAACGAAGTGGCACAGGTGGCCGGCGAACTGCAGCTGGGTTTCCTCGGCATGGGCTTCCAGCCGAAGTGGAAGCGCGATGAAATGCCCTGGATGCCGAAGGGGCGCTACAAGATCATGCGCTCGTACATGCCCAAGGTCGGTTCGCTGGGCCTGGACATGATGACCCGCACCTGCACGGTGCAGGTGAACCTGGACTACGCCACCGAAGCGGACATGGTGAAGAAGTTCCGCGTGTCGCTGGCGCTGCAGCCGATCGCCACCGCGCTGTTCGCCGATTCGCCGTTCACCGAAGGCAAGCCGAACGGCTACCTGAGCTACCGCTCGCATATCTGGACCGACACCGACGCCGACCGCACCGGCATGCTCGACTTCGTGTTCGAGGATGGTTTTGGTTACGAGCGCTATGTCGACTACCTGCTCGACGTGCCGATGTATTTCTCCTACCGCGATGGCATCTACCACGACGCCAGCGGGCAGAGCTTCCGCGATTTCATGCAGGCCAGGCTGCCGGTGCTGCCGGGTGCGCTGCCGACGCTGCGCGACTGGTCGGACCACATGACCACCGCGTTCCCGGAAGTGCGCCTGAAGAAGTACCTGGAAATGCGCGGTGCCGATGGTGGCCCGTGGAGCCGCCTGTGTGCGCTGCCGGCATTCTGGGTGGGCCTGTTGTATGACGACACCGCACTGGATGCCGCCTGGGACCTGGTACGCGATTTCACCCTGGCCGAGCGCCATGCACTGCGCGACGGCGTGCCGAAGCATGCGATGAACCTGCCGTTCCGCAATGGCACGGTGCGCGACCTGGCCCGCGAAGCGGTGAAGATTTCCGTCGAAGGCCTCAGGCGCCGTGCGGCGCGCAATGCCGACGGCCAGGACGAGAGCAAGTTCCTGGACGTGCTGCAGGAGATCGTCGAATCCGGCCTGACCCCGGCCGAGCGCAAGCTGGCGCTGTTCCATGGCCGCTGGCACGGCGACGTCGATCCGGTGTTCCGCGAGTTCGCGTACTGAGTGGATTGCGGTAGTGTCGGCCGCTGGCCGGCAGATGTATGGGGTTGCCGGCCAGCGGCCGGCACTACCAGAAGAAAAACCCCGGCATTGCCGGGGTTTTTCTTTTTCGCATCTGCCCTGGATCAGGCGGCGTTCTGCATCGTCGCCATGTCGATCACGAAGCGGTAGCGCACATCGTTCTTCGCCATGCGTTCCCAGGCTTCGTTGACGTTCTTGATGTCGATGATCTCGACGTCGCTGACGATGCCGTGCTCGGCACAGAAGTCCATCATTTCCTGGGTTTCGGCCATGCCGCCGATTGCCGAGCCGGTCAGGTGCTTGCGGCCGAAGATCACGCTGCCGCCGGTCAGCGGCGGATCCAGTTCGGTCAGCACGCCGACCAGGCACATGGTGGCCTCGCGCTTGAGCAGGCCCATGTACGGGTTGGTGTCATGGCCGACCGGGATGGTGTTGAGCAGGAAGTCGAAGCTGCCGGCGTGCGCCTTCATCTGCGCGGCATCGCGCGAGACCAGTACCTCATCGGCGCCCAGGCGCTTGGCATCGGCACCCTTTTCCGGCGTGGTGGTGATCATCACGACGTGCGCGCCCAGTGCCTTGGCGAACTTCACGCCCATGTGGCCGAGGCCACCGAGACCGATCACGCCCACCTTCTGCCCCGGGCCGACCTTCCAGTGGCGCAGCGGCGACCAGGTGGTGATGCCGGCGCACAACAGCGGGGCGGCCGCCTTCAGGTCGAGGGTGTCGGACACCTTCACCACGAAGCGCTGCTCGACCACCACGTGGTCGGAATAGCCGCCGTAGGTCGGCGCGCCGGTTTCGCGTTCACGGCCGTTGTAGGTCCAGGTCGCGCCTTCGGCGCAATATTGCTCCAGATCGTGCTCACAGGCGTCGCAGTGGCGGCACGAGTCGACCATGCAGCCGACGCCGGCGTGGTCGCCAACCTTGAAGCGGGTGACGTTGCTGCCGACTTCGGTCACCCGGCCGATGATCTCGTGGCCCGGCACCATCGGGTAGATCGAGCCACCCCAGTCATCGCGGGCCTGGTGCAGGTCGGAATGGCAGATGCCGCTGTAGAGGATCTCGATGCGCACGTCGTCCGGGCCGACCGCGCGGCGTTCGAACTCGTACGGGACCAGCGGGTCGGTATGGGAATGGGCGGCGTAACCACGGGCGAGGGACATGGGGAATCCTTGGCAGGGTTTATCGAAAGGCGTTTTACAATACGCCCCGCAACCAGCAGCAAGAAGCGCGGATATCGGCATGATTCATCAAGTGAAACTGCACAATCGTGGCCACTGACAACCTCTCCCACCTGGCCGCGTTCGCCGCGGTCGCCCGCCACCGCAGCTTCCGCCGTGCCGGCGCCGAGCTGGCGCTGTCGACCTCGGCGGTGAGCTACGCGATCCGCGCGCTGGAGGAACGGTTGGGGGTGGGCCTGTTCCATCGCACCACCCGCAGCGTGGCCCTGACCGAGGCCGGGCAGCGCCTGCTGGAGCGCCTGCAGCCGGCGTTGGGGCAGGTGCACGACGCACTGGAAGAAATGAACCACTTCCGCGCAGCCCCGGCCGGCCTGCTGCGCATCAACGCCACCCGCGCGGCGGTACCGACCCAGTTGGGGCCGAGGCTGGCGCGCTTCCTGCACGCCCATCCCGACGTGCGGGTGGAGCTGACCGAAAATGACGGCCTGGTCGACATCGTCGCCGAGGGCTACGACGCCGGCGTGCGCCTGCATGAGTTCGTGCCGGAGGACATGGTGGCGGTGCCGATGGGGCCGCCGCTGCGCGGGCTGATCGTCGGCTCGCCGGACTACCTGCGGCGTCGGCCGGCACCGCAGCATCCGCGCGACCTGGCCGCGCACGAATGCATCCGCTTCCGCTTCGCCAGTGGGCACCTGTACAAGTGGCAGTTCGAGCGCGATGGGCAGGCGCTGGAGATCGACGTGCCCGGGCGGTTGACCCTGTGCGAGCAGGGCACGATCGTGCGCGCCGTTCTGGATGGCATCGGCCTGGCGTACGTGCTGGAAGACACGGCAAGGCCGTACATCGAATCGGGGCAGATGGTGGCGGTGCTGGAAGACTGGAGCGAGCCGTTTGCCGGCTTCGCGCTGTACTACCCGAAGCAGCGGCAGATGCCGGGCGCGTTGCGTGCGTTCGTGGATATGTTGCGCGAGTGAGTTGCGATGGATGACGTGGTGCCGACCAACGGTCGGCACCCACCGGGGCAGGCCATTGCCAACCAACGGTCGGCACCTGCCGGGGCAGGGCGTTGCCGATCAACGAATCGACATCGGCCGGTAGATCCACGCCATGCGTGGATGGCACCACGCTACGGCCCTTGCAACACCGGCGCCAACAACGCCACGCACTCACGCAGATGCATCTCCACCGGCGCATCCTCGGCCACCACGCCGATCACGCGTTCGCGCAGCGGCTCGGCCACGGCCATCGCCAGGATCAGCCGCGCCATGCATGCGGAATCTCCCTCGCGCAGCAGTCCACGCTGCTGCTGACGTGCCAGCCAGTCGGCCAGCAGCGCACGGCCGCGTTCGATGCCGTTGTCGAGGTAGGCCTGCAGCAGCGCGTCCTTGCCGGGGAAATCGGTGGCCAGCAGGCGGAACACCTGCACCGCCTGCGCCGATAGCGCCTGCGTGCACACCGCGTGCAGGATGTCCTGCAGCAACGGCACGACCTCTTGGGCATTGCGCGCATCACGCTGCAGCTGTGGCGCGAAGCCGTCGGTCCACTCACGCACCGCCAACCCGACCAGCTCCTCGCGGTTGCTGGCATGGCGGTACACGGTCTTCTTCGCCACCCCGGCGTGCGCCGCCACCGCTTCAATGGTGGTGGCCTCGTAACCCTGTGCCAGCAGCAGCTCCAGCGTCGCCTGCAGCACCGCGTGGCGGACTTCGGCTTCCGGTCGCGCAGGGCGGCCACGACGGCGGGACGGTGATGTGGGCGCGGGCAGGGTGGTGCTGTTCATTGCGCCCATCTTACCGCATCCGGTTAATTGCGAAACGGCAAGCGTTTCCGTATTTTCGGGTCTCCCAACCCGTAGGAGACCCCCATGGATACCGCTGTGAACGCTCGCCCTTGGCTGGACCACCACGATCTGCTGGACCCGGCGCCGATGCATCTGGAAACCGGCATCCAGCGCCGCGAAGACGGCACGCTGCTGGTGGCGGCGCGCACCGATCTGCACGGCTGCAAGGGCCGCATGCTGGACTGGTGGTTCACCTTCTTCGAGACCACCCAGCACATCCGCTGGTGGCATCCGGTCGATCATGTCGAGCATCGCGGCTGGGACGCGGCCTGGCAGCGCGGGCGCAGCTACCACGGCGCCAGCATCCATGCGGTGGAATCGCTCGCTGACATTCCGCCGGTGGCGGCGCGCCTGAAGTTCCATGACCCGCGCACCTTGCTGGTGCCCGAACGCCTGCAGGCGGCACAGGATGCAGGCCATGTATCGGCGGTGATCGCCGCGCGCATCGGCTTCGGTGATCACGTGCGTCTGGATGTACAGGGCGATCCCTGCGATGGGCAGATGCTGCATGTGGCGCGCGATACGCCGTTTGGCTGCGTGCTGCGCAGCCGCTTCGTGCTCGGCCTGGACAGCGCCGATCCGCGTCGCGATGCCGGCGACGCGGTCGGCCTGGGCCTGCTCAGGCACTGCTATACGGAGTTCAGTTTCCTGTCGCGGCTGCTGCCTTCGCTGTACTACGGCGAGCGCGCCAACGGCGAAGCAGTGCCGTTGCCGTGGTGAACGGCGCGCCGGTCATTCAACCAGCGCATCGTAGCCTTCGCCACTGAACTGGATCAGGCAGAAGCCATGCCCGAACGGATCGGCCAGTACGGCGATGCGTCCCCAGCGACGCTCGCGCACGGACTGCTCGAGTGTCGCCCCGGCCGCAACTGCACGTGCCAGCGCGGCTTCAATGTCATCCACCACCCAGTCCAGGTGCAGCGGCGTCCAATGACGCTCGTAGTCGCGCACGTCGCCGTCTTCCGTGGCGGCGCTGCCGGCGTCGTTGTGCAGCAGGTAGAGCGGCGTTGGCCCACCGAGCAGCTCCACGGCGCCCGGGCCGAGACGGCGGCCGATGCGCAGGCCGAAGGCCCGGAGGTAGAAGTCTTCGGCGGCGGCCAGGTCGGGCACGTCCATGTTGACGATGAAGCTGTGGGCAGTGGCGTTCATGGTAGCGATGGGCGGCATCCGGTGGTCGCAGTCTAGTCCTGCCGCGTGGTGCTGCCGGTTCATCTCCTGCGCGGATTCGGGCAAGCTGGGCGGTCTCGATCGACAAGGACATCCATGAGCGCGCTATCCAGCATCGAACAGGCCACCGGCCAGACCTTCCCGCCCCTGTTCAAGCAGTTGCATGCAGCGGGTCGGTTGAGCTGGGGTGCTCCCCATCCGGAATGGTCCGAGGTGGTATTCCCGGCGCTGCAGGCAGAACCGCCGGTGCTGCTGTACGCCCAGGACTATGAGCCGTTGGAACACGATGAACTGCTCGAGGCGTGGCAGGAGCTGACTGCGGAGGATCATTACAATCCCCTGCGCACTGACCTGCAGTTGCTGCCCTTTGCGCGGACCGGCGCGGGTGACAGTTACTGTTTCTGGAGCAACGCGCCCGGTTTCAGCGAACCGCCGGTGGTGATGGTGTGGCATGACGACGACCGTGCCGACGTGCTGGCCGCCAGCTACCAGGATTTCGTGTTCCGCAAGATGGTCGAAGCGGTTGCCGACTACCAGCGGCCGTACACACTGCTGTCGCAGGGCGAGCTGGCCGGGAATCTGCAGCGCTGGCTGCAGACTCACCATTCCTTCCTGCGCGGCGACCAGTACGCGGCATTGCAGCGGCTGTTCGCCCGCGTTGACGATATTGAAGAAGGGAACTTCAGCGAAGACGAGGCACAGGCCATCGTCGCTGAAGTGATCGGCTTCGAGCGGTTGGACGAGTCGTTCGCCTACGTGCGCGAGTACGCCTGAGGGCTGGGGTCGGATCCGGGCGCAGCGTGGCTCTGACTCCTTGTTCGCCGAACAGGGGTCAGAGCCCTTTCCGTTGGAAGGGGATCCGACCCCGTGCGGGCCCCGTGCGGGATCAGCCTGCGGACGGGTAATCGAGATAGCCCGCCTCGCCGCCCCCGTAATAGGTGCTGCGGTCGGGCGTGGCCAACGCGATGTTGCGCTGCAGGCGTTCGACCAGATCCGGGTTGGCGATGAACGGCTGGCCGAACGCGGCAAGGTCGATGGTGCCGGCCTCGACCAGCTGCAGGGCGCGTTCGCGGGTCATGCCGCCGGCCAGGATCACGGTGCCACCGTAGGCCTGCTTGAACTGCTGCAGGAAGGCCTCGCCCAGCACCGACTGGCCCGCCTGCTGGTTGTCGTTGAGATGCACATAGGCCAGGCCGCGCTTGCCCAGTTCCTCGGCCAGGTACAGATAGGTGGCCTCGTTGTCGGGGTAGAACGGCATGTCGAAGGTGAGATTGTTCGGTGCCAGGCGCACGCCGATGCGCTGCGCACCGATGCGCTGGGCCATCGCATCGACGGTGTCCAGGATCAAGCGCGCGCGGTTGGGCAGCGAGCCGCCGTAGTGATCTTCGCGCTGGTTGATGACCGGGTTGAGGAACTGTTCGAACAGGTAGCCGTTGGCGGCATGCAGTTCGATGCCGTCGAATCCGGCGGCGATGGCGTTCTCTGCGCCGCGCACGAAGTCGTCGACGATGCCGGGGATCTCTGCGGTCTCCAGTGCACGTGCCGGGGTGGGATCGGCGTGGCCGCGGCTGCCATCGTCCAGGTACACGAACGAGGTGTTCTTCGGTGCGCTGGCCACCGGGCGGGTACCGGCGCTGACCGGTTGCCCACCGTCGGGCTGCAGCGAGGAATGCGACATGCGGCCGACGTGCCAGAGCTGGGCGAAGATCGTGCCCTGTGCGGCATGCACCGCCTCGGTGACGAGCTTCCACCCGGCCACCTGCTCGGCCGACCAGATACCCGGGACGTCGATGTAGCCCTGGCCCTGCGGCGAGACCGGGGTGCCTTCACTGATGATCAGGCCGGCGCTGGCGCGCTGCCGGTAGTACTGCGCGGTGAGTTCGTTGGCGACCGCACCGGGGTTGCGGGCGCGGGTCATCGGGGCCATCGCGATGCGGTTGCGCAGGGCGGTGCCTGCCAGATCGAAGGGGCGGAACAGGGCGGCGATCATGTCGGTCATCTCGGTGTGGGGGAAGGCGCCAGCGGCGCGATGCACACAGGATGGAGTTGACATGCGGACGCATAAAGCGCTTCGATCTCCCTGGGCGCGGGACTATTTGTCCCCAATGGAGCGTGATAGATGCTGCCGCTGGAATCGTTGAATGGCCTGGTGACCTTCGTTACCACGGCCCGCTCAGGCAGCTTCACCGAGGCTGCCGACGCGCTGGGCATCTCGCGCTCGGCAGTGGGCAAGGCCATCGCCCGGCTGGAAGCGCGGCTGGGCGTGCGCCTGTTCCACCGCACCACGCGGCGCATCGCGCTGACCACCGATGGCGAGGCGTACTA
Organism: Stenotrophomonas muris; assembly: GCF_052751275.1. NCBI lineage: Bacteria > Pseudomonadati > Pseudomonadota > Gammaproteobacteria > Lysobacterales > Lysobacteraceae > Stenotrophomonas > Stenotrophomonas muris. The sequence goes on from NZ_CP199879.1 coordinate 4,493,941, forward strand.
CGCATCGTGTGCGGCGGCGCTGGAAGAAATCTCCGCCGCCGAAGCCTGCCTGGGGTCGGCCGGCCTGCCCAGCGGACGGCTGCGCATCGACATGCCGTCCTCGTTCGGGCGGCTGGTGGTGCTGCCCGTGCTGCTGCGCCTGTGCCGGCAGTACCCGGACCTGCAACTGACGATGACCTTCACCGATCACTTCGTCGATCCGGTCGAAGAGGGCATCGACCTGCTGATCCGCTTCGGCGGGTTGCACCAGGCCGAGCACCTGGTCGCGCGCCGGCTGGGTCGCCAGCGCCTGGTCACCTGCGCATCGCCGGAGTACCTGCAGGCGCATGGCGTGCCAGCGACCGTGGAGGAACTGGCGCAGCATCGCAGCATCGTCGGCTTCCGCCATGGGCAACCGGTGGCGTGGCGGATTGGCAGTGATGACGCCGAGGGAACATTCATCCCGAACGCGGCCTACCAGCTCAACGATGGTGACGCGGTGATCGATGCGGCCATCGCAGGACTGGGCATCTGCCAGATGCCCATTTCACTGGTACGCCGACATCTGGAATCCGGCGCGCTGCACTCGGTCCTGGATGCGCACATGCAACGGCATATCGACATCCATGCGCTGTGGCCACCGACCCGGCACCTGCGGCCGAAGGTGCGCTATGTGGTGGATGAACTGGCGCGGCTGGCGGCTCAGGGCCTGTTTGACTGAGCGTAGGGCGTCAGTAGTCGACGATCCGGGCGGACGTGTCTTCGCCTTCCTGAAGTGCTTCAAATACCTCAGCCAGAAGCGCGATCAGATCGCGCCCATGTGAGGTGACGAAGTAGGTCGCCAGGCTGTCGATGTCGCCAGCGATATCGTCTCCCCACGGTGGACGCTGGGTTCGATCCTCGAACGACCAGATGACACGGGCTGGCGGAAGCTCGGCCAGCTCGCGGCGGACCCTATGCAGTTCGGCCAGCGCGTCGGCAGCATCTGATTGCTGCAGTCCGCCGGCGTACAGTTGCCTCATGAGGATAGGGAAACGGCTTCCCCATCCATCCGGTTCCAGATTGCCGGTGATCGTCGAGAAGAACGCGTACAGAAAGTCGCCGCTGCCGATCTCATCGGTGATGCGCCCGAGCTGGATACCAACGCCCATTACCTGTTCCTGATTCTGTAGTTCCCAGAGCATGCCTCATGTGTTGATGGTAGAAGCTGGGTTTCTGTAAATGATTGATCCTAATGAATTCAAGGGCGCCGCTGCGGAGGCGGGAGATGCCATTCCCGTCACCTTGAGAACATCTGTGTATACTATCCCCCAGTATAGTTCCGAGGTGGCCTCGCCATGCCGCACTCCCCCGAAGAGAAGAAGAAGGTCCTGGCCCGCGTGCGCCGCATCCGTGGCCAGTGCGATGCGCTGGACCGCGCGCTGGAAGCTGGCGCCGACTGCGGGCCGGTGCTGCAGCAGATCGCCGCCATCCGTGGCGCGGTCAACGGCCTGATGTCCGAGGTGATGGAGGCCCATCTGCGCGAGGAGTTCGGGCAACCCGCCGCCTCCGACGAACAACGCGCCGAACGCGTGCGCGACATGAGCGCGTTGATCCGTTCGTACCTGAAATAAACGACGGCGCAACATGGCGCCGCCCATCCTGTCATTGCCTGTCTCTGGAGAGTCCACCATGAAGTCCCGTGCCGCCGTCGCCTTTGGTCCCGGCCAGCCGCTGCAGATCGTCGAGATCGACGTCGCCCCGCCGAAGAAGGGCGAAGTGCTGGTGAAGATCACCCACACCGGTGTCTGCCACACCGATGCGTTCACGCTGTCCGGCGATGATCCGGAAGGCCTGTTCCCGGTGGTGCTGGGCCATGAAGGCGCCGGCATCGTGGTTGAAGTGGGCGAGGGCGTGACCAGCGTCAAGCCGGGCGACCACGTGATTCCGCTGTACACCGCCGAGTGCGGCGAGTGCCTGTTCTGCAAGAGCGGCAAGACCAACCTGTGCGTGGCCGTGCGCGCGACCCAGGGCAAGGGCGTGATGCCCGATGGCACCAGCCGCTTCAGCTACAACGGTGAGCCGCTGTACCACTACATGGGTTGCTCGACCTTCAGCGAGTACACCGTGGTGGCCGAAGTGTCGCTGGCGAAGATCAATCCGGAAGCAAACCCGGAACACGTCTGCCTGCTCGGCTGCGGCGTCACCACCGGCATCGGCGCGGTGCACAACACCGCCAAGGTGCAGGAAGGCGACAGCGTGGCGGTGTTCGGCCTCGGCGGCATCGGCCTGGCGGTGATCCAGGGTGCGCGCCAGGCCAAGGCTGGCCGCATCATCGCGGTGGACACCAATCCGTCCAAGTTCGAACTGGCGCGCGAATTCGGCGCCACCGACTGCATCAACCCGAAGGATTTCGATAAGCCGATCCAGCAGGTCATCGTCGAGATGACGACCTGGGGCGTGGACCACAGCTTCGAGTGCATCGGCAACGTCAATGTGATGCGCGCGGCGCTGGAATGCGCGCACCGTGGCTGGGGCCAGAGCGTGGTGATCGGCGTGGCCGGTTCGGGCCAGGAGATCTCCACCCGTCCGTTCCAGCTGGTGACCGGCCGCAAGTGGATGGGCACCGCCTTCGGTGGCGTGAAGGGCCGCAGCCAGCTGCCGGGCATGGTCGAGGATGCGATGAAGGGCGATATCGAACTGGCCCCGTTCGTCACCCACACCATGGAACTGGACAAGATCAACGACGCCTTCGACCTGATGCATGAAGGCAAGTCGATCCGTTCGGTGGTCCACTACTGAGCCGCAGCGTGGGCTGGTTCGACGCCCTGCGCAGGCCGCGTGCGGAGGACCCACGCGCGGCCCTGGTCGACCCGATCGAGCAGGCGCTGCGCGCGCTGGGCTGGGTCGAGGGCGGCGTGGGTCCACCGCGCGTGGTGGACTCGCCCTTCGGCATTGATGAAATGCCGTTCGAGCACTGGCTGGCACAGGTATTCCTGCCGCGCCTGCACGAAGCCCGCGCCGACGGCCAGTGGCCACCGCGCAGCGACGTGGCGGTGGCGGCGTACCGCAACCTGGACGGCCAGCCTGGCGTCGAATCGTTGCTGCGCCTGCTGGCACAGCTGGATGAACTGATCAACCAAGGCGTCCACGCCGGGCGTGGATAAGCCGACCAAGGTCGGCATCTACCAGAAGCACGCGTGCGCTGACGCGCCGCGCAGGAGAGCACCATGGAACGCATTGAACACCGCGCCTGTTTCGGCGGCTGGCAGGACGTCTACCGCCATCATTCGACCACGCTGGGCTGCGACATGCAGTTCGCCGTGTACCTGCCGCCGCAGGCGGAAACGCAGACGCTGCCGGTGCTGTACTGGCTGAGCGGACTGACCTGCACCGAGCAGAATTTCATCACCAAGGCGGGCGCGCAGCGCTATGCGGCCGAACACGGCGTGATCATTGTCGCGCCTGATACCAGCCCGCGCGGTGATGACGTGGCCGATGCCGAAGGCTACGACCTGGGCAAGGGCGCAGGGTTCTACCTCAACGCCACCCGTGCACCGTGGGCGAAGCACTTCCGCATGCATGACTATGCAGTGCACGAGTTGCCGGCGCTGATCGAAGCGGAGTTCCCGGCGACCGGCGCACGCGGCATCAGTGGGCACTCGATGGGCGGCCACGGTGCGCTGGTGATCGCGCTGCGCAATCCGGGGCGCTACCGCAGCGTGTCGGCGTTCTCGCCGATCGTCGCGCCCAGCCATGTTCCGTGGGGGCAGAAGGCCTTCCACGCCTACCTTGGCGACAACCCGGCCGACTGGGCGCAATGGGACGCCTGCGCATTGATTGCCGCGGCCAGCGAGCGCCTGCCGTTGCTGGTCGACCAGGGCGAGGCGGACGAGTTCCTGCAGACCCAGCTGCAGCCGCAGCGCCTGCAGGAGGCCTGCGCCGCTGCCGGCCATCCGCTGACCCTGCGCCTGCAGCACGGCTACGACCACAGCTACTACTTCATTGGCAGCTTCATCGGCGAGCACGTCGCCCACCACGCCCGCGCCCTGCACGGCTGAGCCCCCGGGAAAAAGGGGACGGAGGGGATTAAGTCGCATTTGCCGCTGTGCCGCAAACGACTTAATCCCCTCCGTCCCCTTTTTCAGCGATGGATCACACCCTCGTGGCGTCGCCCCGCGCTATCGTGCGCGTAGACGGCCTTGCGGATCGGGGGATGCATGCCGGTAGTGCTGGCGCTGCTGTATGTGCTGTGCCATGGCCTGGTGCTGGCCTTGTGGCCTGGTCCGGCCGGGGTAGGCTCCTTCGTTTTCCTGACCGGTGCCCCGTTGCTGGCGGCGGCCGCCTGCCTGTGGCGGGCCCGCCGCGACCGCGCGGCACTGGGGTGGCGCGCCACGGCATTGGCGCTGCTGCTGTGGGCCGGCGGCATGGCGTTCAACATGATCGACGCCCTGGGCGCCGGGCGTGCCGATTTCACCCCGCGCGCAAGCCTGTTCCTTTACGTGCTCTACGGTGTGCCCCTGGTGTTCATCCTGGCCAGGGCGCGCCGGGAACGGGTCAGCATCAGCCTGATCGATGCGGCCATGGCGGCGCTGCTGGGCGTGCTGTTCTTCGTGCACGCGCAGTCGTTCGCCGCCCGCGTTGACATCGACGACCACGCGTTGTCCAACATGCAACGCATGTTCGATATCCAGAACCTGTGCATCGCCGTGTTCGCGGTGGTGCGCTGGCTGGCCGGCGACGTTCCCGAGCGGCGTACCTTTTTCCGCGCGCTGGCGATGTATGCGGCGACCTACCTGTTGGTGGCGTATTACATCAACCACTACACCTCCGGTGATGCGTTCGGTGCCTATGCGGATCTGCTGATCGATCTGCCGTTCCTGCTGCTGGCGCTGCTCGCACTCAGCCAGGCACCGGCGCGGGTCCTGACGCCGCATCCGCGGATGGCGCGCACGGTGCAGGCGGCGGGCCCGATGATCCTGCCGCTGCTGCTGCTGGTGGTGGGCACCCTGGTGGTCGACCATGCCCGGCCCCTGGCCGTGAGCGGTTTCGTGGTGGCGACGCTGGGGTTCGGCCTGCGCAGCATCCTGCTGCAGGTGGACCTGATGGAACGGCAGGCCTCGCTGGACCAGCTGGCGCGCCAGGATGGCCTGACAGGCGTGGCCAACCGGCGCGAGTTCGACGCGCTGCTGCTGGCCGAGTGGAATCGCGCACGGCGCAGTGGCACCGAGCTGGGCCTGCTGCTGTTGGATATCGATCATTTCAAGGCCTTCAACGACCGCCACGGCCATCCCGCCGGCGACCGCTGCCTGCAGGCCGTGGCAGCGGTACTGAAGGCGAGCGCCGGTCGCGCCGGTGACAGCGTCGCACGTTATGGCGGCGAGGAATTTGCGGTGATCGTGCCCGGAAGCGCGCTGTCGGGCGTTCTGGCGCTGGCCGAGCGCCTGCGCCAGGCGGTGGAAGCGCTGCCGTTGCCGGAAGGATCGGTCAGTATCAGCATCGGCGTGGGTTACCTGCATCCGCCGGCTCTGGCCAGTGCCGATCAGTTGCTGGCAGACGCCGATGCCGGCCTGTATGCCGCCAAGCGGGCTGGCCGCAACCAGGTGATCCTGCATGCGCACGTGCTGGATGACGAGGGCAGCACGCACGGAACGATGGACTGCTGAGCAGCTCTCTGCATGCGATCACACGGGGGGCGCGACGGCTTATCGCTGCCGCAACCAGCCGGTCGGATCGAGCAGCCTCAGCCCGACCGGTGACAACGAGCGCTGCCGCAACGGCAGGTTTGCCGCCTGCACGGCCATTGCACAGCGCGCCAGCTGCTGGCGCAACGGTGCCAGCGAGTCGTCCTCGCGGGGCCGTGCATGCCGCCATTGCGCGATGCGCAGCAGGCAGACCAGCAGGTCCAGTTCACTGGCGGCAATGAAGGGAGAGCCGGCCGGCAGCAGATCGATCGGAGCGGCGGGGGTGGCCAGCAGCGGCAGCAGGCCGATGAAGGCGTCGCAGCCCTCCTGGCCAAGCCCGAGTCCGCTCAGCTGGGCAAGGCCATCGGCCTGCAGATCGGGGTCGCGCAACTGCCGTATCGCGCCCAGCAGCGCCTGTTCGCCCCGGCCGAACTGTCGACCGAAGGCGCGGTAGTTGACCCGGGTGGGAAACAACGGGGAACGGGAGGCCATGGTGGCTAGGGCTGTGGGTCGCGGGTTTCCACCAGCACCGGACAGGGCGCGTGGTCGATGGTCCATTGCCCGATCGAGGGTTCGAACAGGCGTTCCAGCCGGGACAGGTGGCGATGGCCGATCACGATCAGGTCGCACTTCAGGCGCCGGGCCTGCTCGCTGATGACTTCGCCGGGATCGCCGGAGGGGATCTGCGCGATGGCATCGACGCCGCGCTCGCGCAGTTCGGCCAGGGCTTCGGCCAATACTGCCTCGGCGCGGGAGCGCTGGCGGGCGGCTTCCGGATACTCGGTGCGATCGGCTTCGCTGGCATCGGCCGCCAGCGCGAATTCGGGGTCGAGCACGCACAGCAGGTGCAGGCGGCTGTGGGGGCCGGCGATGGCGGCGGCCAGGTCCAGCACGCGTGCGTGCTGGGGGCCACCATCCAGGGCGACCAGCAGGGTAGTGAACATGGATGTCTCCTTGGCAGGACGGGGATGGTCGCCGATGTCACCGCGCGCACCCATGCCGTGCGCGGCAGTCAATGAATGCGTCGAACGCAATCCACGGTGGTTGCAAGTGCCGTAGAGTCATCTGATTTACTGGAGACTGTCATGCCCCTGCCGGACCTGAACCTGTTGCTGGCACTGGACGTACTGATTGACGAATGCAGCGTGGCCGCCGCCGCGCGCCGCATGAACCTGAGCGCGCCGGCGATGAGCCGCACCCTGGGCCGGATCCGCACTGCGCTGGGTGACCCGGTGCTGGTGCGTGCCGGCCGCGGTCTGGCGCCCACGCCCCGCGCGCTGCAGCTGCGCGAGCAGGTCCGCGATGTGATCGAGCAGGCCCACCGCGTCTTCAACGCTGGTCGTGAAGTGGACATGCGCGTGCTCGAGCGAACCTTCAGCGTGCGCGCCAATGATGTCTTCATCGGTGGATTTGGCGGTCGCCTGCGCGAGATCTTCCGCCAGCAGGCACCGCGCGCGGTGCTGCGCTTCGTGCCCGAGGGCGATACCGACGATGATGCGATGGCGCAGGGCCGGATCGACCTGTACATCAGCACCGCCGGCAAGCATGCGCCCGATACCAAGGTGCAGAACCTGTTCAGTACCTCGTTCATGGGCGCCGCGCGCGAGGACCATCCACTGTTCGACGAGGAGATCAGTGCAGAGCGCTTTGCCGCGTGTGACCACATCGCGGTGTCGCGCCGTGGCCTGCCGCGTGGGCCGATCGATGATGACCTGGCCACGCTCGGCCTGCAGCGCCGCGTGGCGCTGATCAGCCCGACCTTCCACGGTGCGATCTTCGCGGCGGCCGAATCAGACCTGATCCTGCCGCAGATGCCAAGCGTGATGCTGGAGCGGATCGTCAGCATGCGCCTGCCGCTGCGCCTGTTCCCGCTGCCGATCCCGGTGCGTACCGCGGCCATCGTGCAGGCCTGGCATCCGCGGCTGGACAACGATGCCGCGCACCAGTGGCTTCGCCGTTCCATCAAGACCATGTGCGAGCGCGTCGAGGACGCCCACCGCTGAGACCCGCAGGCGTGCGCTGGACGCACGCCTGGGATGCCGGCGACGCCATTTTTCACAGGGTACCGGCTCCCTAGACTGCGCTCCCCGGAGTTTCACTGAGCGCATTCCAATGACCCTCAACATGCCGTGCACTGCACGGATCGGCGCCTGGCGATGAGTGCGCCGGCCGCCGCTGTCCCGGCCGCCGCAGCGCCCCGTCCTGCCGCCGCCCCCGGGCTCGATCGCCGCATTCTGGTCGGCCTGTGTGGCGTGCTGCTGGCGGTGCTGGTGTCCGGCTTCAACGAGAACATCACCAAGGTCGCCCTGGCCGACATCCGTGGCGCGATGGGTTTCAGCGTCGACGACGGCAGCTGGATCGTCGCCCTCTACAGCGCGATGTCGGTCAGCGCGATGGCCTTCGCGCCGTGGTGTGCCGCCACCTTCTCGCTGCGCCGCTTCGCATTGGCGATGATCGGTGGCTTCATGGTGCTGGGCGTGCTGTGCCCGCTCGCCCCGAACCTGCAGGTGTTCCTGCTGCTGCGTGCATTGCAGGGCCTGTGCGGCGGTGCACTGCCGCCGTTGCTGATGAGCGTGGCGCTGCGCTTCCTGCCGCCTGGCATCAAGCTGTACGGCCTGGCCGGCTACGCGTTGACGGCGACGTTCGGCCCGAGCATGGGCACGCCGCTGGCCGCGTTCTGGGTCGAGCAGGTGGGCTGGCACTGGGCGTTCTGGCAGATCGTGCCGTACTGCCTGGCCGCCATGGCGATGGTCGGCTGGGGCCTGCCACAGGACCCGCTGCGGCTGGAACGCTTCGCCCAGTTCGATGGCGTTGGGCTGCTGCTCGGCCTGCCGGCGCTGGTGCTGCTGGTGCTGGGCCTGGTGCAGGGCCCGCGGCTGAACTGGTTCGATTCGCCGATGATCACGCTGATGATCGGTGGCGGTGCCGGCCTGATGGTGCTGTTCATGATCAACGAATGGTTCCACCCGCTGCCGTTCTTCAAGCTGCAGTTGTTGGCCAATCGCAATCTCAGCTACTCGCTGGTCACGCTGGGTGGCGTGCTGTTCGTGCTGCTGGCGGTGATCTCGATCCCGTCCGGCTTCCTGGCCAGCGTGCAGGGCTACCGGCCGCTGCAGACCGCACCGATGCTGCTGTGGGTGGCACTGCCACAGGTGATCGCGCTGCCGCTGGTGGCGGCCCTGTTGAACATCCGCGCGGTGGACTGCCGCTGGGTGCAGGCCACCGGCCTGGCGATGCTGGCACTGGCCTGCTGGCTGGGCTCGCACCTGGACGTGGCCTGGATCCGCGACAACTTCCTGGGGGTGCAGCTGCTGCAGGTGTTTGCCCAGCCGATGGCGGTGCTGCCGCTGCTGATGCTGGCCACCGGCGGCCTGGCGCCACAGGATGGCCCGTTTGCCTCGGCCTGGTTCAACACGGTCAAGGGCTTCGCTGCGGTGTTCGCCGGTGGCGTACTGGATGCCATCGCCCAAGGCCGCCGTCATTTCCATTCCACCGTGCTGGTCGACCGCCTTGGCGAGCAACCGTGGCTGGCCGATGGCCCGCAGCTGGGCGCGCGCCTGCATGCACAGGTACAGGCGCTGACTTCGGCCGACCTGTACTGGGTGGTCGCACTGGTGGCGCTGGCCTTCATTCCCCTCATTGCCTGGATGCCCACCCGCATCCATCCGCCACGCGCCGTGGCCTGAACCTTTCGCAGGAACCCCTCATGACGATCAATCGAACCCCTCTCAACACCGGCCTGGGCCTGGGCCTGCTGGCCCTGGCCATCGGCGCGTGGCTGCTGCTGCGCGATGGCGGTCACCAGACCACCAACAATGCGTACGTGGTGGCCGACTACACCCTGGTAGCGCCGAAGATTGCCGGCTTCGTCAGTGCCGTGGACGTAGAGGACAACCAGTCGGTGAAGGCCGGTGATGTGCTTGCCCGCATCGACGACCGCGACTACCAGGTGGCACTGCAGGCTGCGCGTGCCGACCTTGCCAATGCCCGTGCGCAGCTGGCCAATGCGCAGGCCGCACTGGCCCAGCAGGACTCGCTGATCGCGCAGGCCAGGGCCAGCGTCGATGTCAGCCGTTCCGAACTGACCCTGGCCAGTGCCGACCAGCAGCGTTACCGCGAACTGGCCCGTGATGGCGCCGGTACCGTGCAGAACGCGCAGCAGGCGCAGTCGAAGCAGGCCGTGGCCAGTGCGCATCTGCAGCAGGGCCAGGCCGCACTGTCGACCGCACGCCAGCGCACCGACATCCTCAGCGCGGGCGTGCAGGCTGCACAGGCGGCGGTGCAGCGTGCAGAAGCGGCACAGGCACGCGCCGAACTGGATCTGTCGCACACCGTGCTGCGTGCGCCGATCGATGGCATGGTCGGTCGCCGCGCAGTGCGCGTCGGTGCCTACCTGACCCCGGGTACGCCGGTGGCTGCGGTGGTCCCGCTGAAGCGCGCCTTCGTGGTCGCCAACTTCCAGGAAACGCAGATGACCCGCATGCAGGCCGGCCAGCAGGTCGAACTGAAGGTGGACGTATTCCCGGGCACGCCGCTGCGCGGGCACATCGACAGCATTGCACCAGCCACCGGCGTCACCTTTGCTGCAGTCGCACCAGAGAACGCCACCGGCAACTTCACCAAGGTGGTGCAGCGCATTCCGGTGAAGATCGTGCTGGAGCCGGGCCAACCGCTGCTGGACCAGCTGCGTGCCGGCATGTCGGTGGAAGCCAGCGTTGACCTGGGCAGCCGCGCGCGTGCGCAGAGCATGCAGCACGGACCGGGCCACAAGCGCGGGGAGGGCGCATGAGCGCCATTACCGTTTTCCGCACCTTCGTTGCGGCCAGCCTGTGCACGGCCCTGGCTGCCTGCGCGATGGGCCCGGACTTCGTACGCCCGCAGGCGGAACTGCCCGGCCACTGGCGGGGTGGGGCTGTCGCCGGCAACGCCATCGATCAGGACGCCGCCTGGTGGGCCGGCTTCGACGATCCGCTGCTGGGGCAGCTGGCCCACCAGGTGCTGGCGGCCAACCTGGACCTGCAGCTGGCCGCCAACCGCGTGCAGCAGAGCCGCACCGCGCGCGGCATCACCGCCGCCGATCGCCTGCCCAGCGTCAGCGCGAGCGCCAGTGGCGTGCGTGCACGCAACAGCGAGGTGGGCCTGAATGATCCGTCCGGCAACGGCGGCCGTGATGACTACGGGCTGTTCCAGGCCGGTATCGGCCTGGGCTGGGAACTGGACCTGTGGGGCCGCGTGCGGCGCCAGGTGGAAGCGGCCGACGCGCGCGTGCAGATGGCCGAGGAGGATGCACACGCCGTGCGCATCGCGCTGCTGGCGGAAACCGCGCGTGATTACCTGCAGCTGCGTGCGACGCGGCAGCTGCTGGCGATCACCGAGGACAACCTCAGCATCGCGCATGACATCAAACGGCTGACCGAGGCGCGCCAGAAGCAGGGCGTGGCCAGCACGCTGCAGGTGTCCAGCGCGGCCGCGCAGGTGGCTTCGCTGCAGGCGCGCATCGCGCCGCTGCGGCATCGCGAATCGCAGTTGCGCAATGCGCTGGCGTTCCTGCTGGCACAGCCGCCGCAGGCACTGGACGCGCAGCTGCAGGATGCACGCCGTGACTGGCCGGCGTTGCCAGCGGTGGCGGTGGGTCTGCCGAGTGAACTGGCCGAGCGTCGCCCGGACATCCGTCGTGCCGAGGCGGCACTGCATGCGGCAACGGCCGGCATCGGCGTGGCCAAGGCCAGTTTCCTGCCGCGCATCACCTTGAATGGTGACGCAGGCTTCCAGGCCAAGCAGCTGGATGACCTGGATGGCTGGAACGCGCACCGTTTCAGCATCGGGCCGTCGATCAGCCTGCCGATCTTCCAGGGCGGGCGGCTGAAGGCGAACCTCGCGCTGAGCAGGCTGCAGCAGCAACAGTCGGCCCTGCAGTTCCGCCGTACCGTGTTGCAGGCCTGGCATGAGGTGGACGACGCCATGGACGGCTACAGTGCCGAGCAGCAGCGCACGGTGCAGCTGCACGTGGCGGTGGATGAGAGCGAGACGGCACTGGGGGCGGCGCGCCGGCAGTACCAGGCCGGCGTGGTCGACATGCTGGACGTGCTGACCACCCAGCGCATCGCGCTGGACAACCAGGCCGCGCTGGCCAACAGCCAGGCCGCCGCCGCGATCGCGCGTGTAGAGCTGTACCGCGCGCTGGGCGGTGGCTGGTAGCGATAGGGGAAACGCCGGGCCATGCCCGGCGGTTCGTCGGTAGTTGCCAACCTTGGTTGGCAGCTTTCTTGGAGGGCCAACCAAGGTTGGCGTCTACCAGAGCATGGTCATCGGCACCGGGTCGATCACGACACGGGCACGGTAGCGCCGGGCCATGACCGGCGGGCGGGTGCCTCAACGCACGTCGCGCAGTTCCCAGTGGCTGCCGGCCAGCAGGCGCAGGCGCTGCTTGAACACGTCACTGTCGATGCGGGTAGTGGCGACCAGGTTGATGCGCAGGTCCTTCTGCTCGCCGGTCACGGTGGCCTCCGGGTCGGTCACGCCCCACTGCGGTTCCACCGCATCCGGGTCGGGCTGCTTGGCCTTCCAGCGTTCGAACAGCGTGCCGCTGCGCAGGGCATCCTGCAGCTCTTCGGCGAAACCGGCGGCGCCCTGGGAATGGAAGGACAGGTCAGGGTCGTTGCCGCGGGCCTTGGACGGATCGGGCAGGCTGATGTGGTACTGCGCAGGCATGGAGTTCTCCTTGAAGTGCGGCAAGGCTGGCACAGTCGGGGTGGAATCGATGTGCAGATTCCGGCCGTGGCCAGCGCTCATTCGAACCGATGCGGCCCATCGGCAAATCCCACGGTGACCGCGCCCTTGCCGACGTTGACCATGCCGGTCAGGCTCATCACCGATTCGTGCACGGTCACGCCATGGCCGGCGCAGACCTCTTTCATCTGTGCATAGCCGGGCAGGCTGCGCAGCTCGTCCAGTTCGCCGCCGTAGCTGACGCACACCGTCGGCGTCATCAGCCCGGCACGCACGCGCTGGCCGACCACCGCGAACAGCTTCTGCACGGCGCTGTCGAAGCCCTTGATCTTGGCCACCGGCCCGGTCTCGCCACGGTAGCCGTGCAGCACCGGCTTGATGTCCAGTGCACTGCCCAGTGCCGCGCTGAGCAGGCCGACACTGCGGTCGCCCTTGTGCCGCGCGCGTGCGCGCATGTAGTACAGGTCGCGGGTGATCATGTAGCCGTGCACGTTGCCGGCCAGTTCTTCCAGCCGTTCGCGGATCTGCTGCACGCTGGCGCCACTGTCACGCAGGCGGACAGCCTCCACCGCGGTCACGGCCTGCGCGGCGAACAGGTTCTGGGTATCAAGTACGCGCAGCGCGAACGGCGAGTTGTAGCCCGCTGCCTGCCGCACCGGCTTGTAATCGTTGAGGATGGCGAAGCTGGCCTGCAGCGCGTTGTCGTGGATCGGGCTGCGGGTCTTGGTGATGGTCATGCAGAACACGTGGTCGTAATCGATCACCAGCTGCTGCAGGAACAGGTCGCGGATCTGGTTGACGCTGAAGGGGATGGTTTCCGCTTCAGCGCCATGTTCGGCCACATGCGCGTGCAGGAAGCTCAGGGTGGCCTGCTCATCGCGATGATCGGCCAGCACGGCTTCGCCGATCCGTACGGTGATCGGCAGCAGCACGATGTTGTGCTCGGCAATGAAGTCCTGCGGCAGGTCGCAGGCCGAGTCGACGACGATTCCGATGCGCATCCGCGGCTCCCCCTCCAGGGCGGTTGTAGGTTCGGAAATGTGAAATCTATCTCAAATTCCGGCGTGGCGCGCGAGGGAAACGCGGCACGCCCTGTTCAGCGACTGCGCTGCACGGCCACCGGAAGCTCGGCCAGGCGCTGCCATTCGGGCTGCCGCAGCAGATCCGGGTCGGCCAGCACCGCCGCCATCAGTGGGTGGGCGTCGTTGCCCCAGAACAGTTCGCCATCGATGGCCAGGGTCGGCACGCCGAACACGCCGGTTGCAATGGCGGCCTCGGTGTTCCTCCGCAGCTGCTCCTTGACCGCGGGAGTCG
>NZ_CP199880.1:0-91348 GCF_052751275.1 Stenotrophomonas muris
TCAAGGGCAAGACCGTGCTGATCGCCGGTGGCGCCAAGAACCTGGGCGGCCTGATCGCCCGCGACTTCGCCGCACAGGGCGCCAAAGCCATCGTCATCCACTACAACAGTGCCGCGACCCAGGCCGATGCAGAAGCAACCGTTGCCGCCGTGCAGGCGGCCGGCAGCAAGGCGGTGGCCCTGCAGGGCGACCTGACCTCGGCGGCAGCGATGGAGCGCTTGTTCGCCGATGCCGTGGCCGCAGCCGGCCGTCCCGACATCGCCATCAATACGGTCGGCAAGGTATTGAAGAAGCCGCTGCTGGACATCAGCGAAGCGGAGTACGACGAGATGAGCGCGGTCAACGCCAAGGCGGCGTTCTTCTTCCTCAAGGAAGCAGGCCGCCACGTCAATGACGGTGGCCGCATCTGCACCCTGGTCACCTCGCTGCTGGGTGCGTTCACGCCGTTCTATTCCAGCTATGCCGGCACCAAGGCGCCGGTCGAGCATTTCACCCGCGCGGCGTCAAAGGAGTTCGGTGAGCGCGGCATCTCGGTGACTGCGATCGGGCCGGGCCCGATGGACACGCCGTTCTTCTACCCGGCCGAGAGTGCCGATGCACAGGCGTACCACAAGACCGCGGCCGCGCTCTCGGCGTTCACCCGTACCGGCCTGACCGACATCGCCGACATCGTGCCGTGGATCCGCTTCCTGGTCACCGATGGCTGGTGGATGACCGGGCAGACCATCCTGGTCAATGGTGGGTACACCACCAAATAATGCAGCCGTGCATGGCGTGGATCTGCTGCGCGACATTCGAACGATCCACGCATGGCGTGGATCTACAGTAGAGCCACCCCATGGGTGGCTGCGCACAATGACCAAAGGCAGAGGCGCCACGCATGGAGTGGCGCCATCGGATCAGTTGAGTTTGGCCAGCACCGCATCCGTGGCGGCGGCGGTACTCACGGCCTGGCCCTTGGCGGCCAGGTCGGCAGTGAACACCCCATCATCCAGCACCGCGTGCACCGCCGCTTCCACTGCTGCGGCTTCGGCTTCCAGCCCCAGCGAATGGCGCAGCAGCATCGCCGCGCTGAAGATCGTCGCGTAGGGATTGGCGATGCCCTTGCCGGCGATGTCCGGGGCCGAACCGTGGATCGGTTCGTAGATGCCGACCGCACCCGGTTCACCCAGCGAGGCCGAGGGCAGCAGGCCGAGTGAGCCGGCCAGCATCGAGGCTTCGTCGGTGAGGATGTCGCCGAACATGTTCTCGGTGACGATCACGTCGTACTCGCGCGGCTTGGCCAGCAGGTGCATGGCCATCGAATCGACCAGTTGGTGCTCCAGCGCCACCTCCGGGAACTCCTCGCGGCCGATGCGCGCGGCCACGTCGCGCCACAGGCGCGAGGTTTCCAACACGTTGGCCTTGTCCACCGAGGTGACCTTGCCACGCCGCTGCCGGGCCAGGCGGAAGGCACTGCGCAGCACGCGCTCGATCTCGGCCACGGTGTAGCGGCACAGGTCGCTGGCACTGTCGGCATCGCGGGTCTTGTCGCCGAAGTAGATGCCGCCGGTCAGTTCGCGCACCACCACGAAGTCCACACCCTGCAGCAGCTCGGCCTTGATCGGCGAGGCGTGCAGCGCGGCCTCATGGGTGCGCACCGGGCGCAGGTTGGCGTACAGGCCCAGCGCCTTGCGGATCGCCAGCAGGCCCTGTTCCGGACGCACCTTGGCGTTCGGGTCGGACCACTTCGGGCCACCGACTGCGCCCAGCAGCACCGCGCTGGCGGCCTGGCAGGCGGCCAGGGTCGACGCCGGCAGCGGTTCGCCGTGGCGGTCGATGGCGATGCCACCGATGTCGTGCTCGCTGAAGGTGAAGGTGTGGTTGAAGCGTTCGGCGACGGCCTTCAGGACGGCGACTGCCGCGGCGGCCACTTCCGGGCCGATGCCATCACCGGGCAGGACAACAATTTCAGCGTGCATGCTCACTCTCGTAACGTTCGATTTCAGGGACACGGCCCAACAGATACCCCAACTGGTCGACACCTTCCAGCAGGCAGGTCTGCGAGAAGCCGTCCAGCGGGAAGGAATAGACGCGGCCGTCCGGCGTGCGCAGTTCGCGCGCGGCCACGTCGATGGTCAGCTCATCATCCGGGCGCTGCATCAGCGCCTGCACGTCGGCCTCGTCCAGCACGATCGGCAGCAGGCCGTTCTTCAGCGAGTTGCCACGGAAGATGTCGGCGATCTCGCTGCTGACGATGGCGCGCAGGCCCAGGTCGGTCAGCGCCCACGGTGCATGTTCGCGCGACGAGCCGCAGCCGAAGTTGCGACCCGCCAGCAGGATGCTGCGGCCGGCGTTGTGCGGCTGGTTGAAGGCGAAGTCGGCCACCGGTGAACCGTCGGCCTGCCAGCGCCAGTCATTGAAGGCGTTGCGGCCCAGGCCGGCGCGTTCGGTGGTGGACAGGAACCGCGCCGGGATGATCTGGTCGGTGTCGATGTTGGTCTGGCGCAGCACCACGCTGGCCGAGGTCAAGGTACGGAAACCGGCCATCACGCCACCTCCTGTGCGAACAGCTCGCGGGTGTCGGCGACATGCCCGTTCACCGCGGCCCACGCCGCGCTCATCGGTGAGGCCAGCAGGGTGCGCGAACCGGGACCCTGGCGGCCTTCGAAATTACGGTTGCTGGTACTCACGGCCAGTTGCCCGGGCGCGACCAGATCACCATTCATGGCGATGCACATCGAGCAGCCCGGCTCGCGCCATTCGGCACCGGCCGCGCGCACGATCTCATGGATGCCTTCGGCCTCGGCCTCTCGCTTGACGATCTCCGAGCCCGGCACCACCAGCATGCGCACCCGGTCGGCGACGCGACGACCGCGCAGTACCTGCGCCACCTCACGCATGTCACTCAGGCGGCCGTTGGTGCAGGAACCGACGAACACCACGTCCACCGGTGTTCCGGCCAGCGCCTTGCCGGCCTGGAAATGCATGTAGTCCAGGCCCTTCTGTGCGGCGGCATCGTTGGCGGCCGGGATCGGCGCATCCACCGCGATGGCGGTACCCGGGTGGGTGCCCCAGGTCAGGGTCGGGCGGATATCGGCGGCGTCGATGTGCACTTCGCTGTCGAAGCGCGCGCCGTCATCACTGCGCAGCTGCTGCCAGCGCGCCACCGCAGCCTCGAAATCGGCGCCCTTTGGGCCGCGCGGGGTGTTGGCGACGAAGTCGAAGGTGACCTGGTCCGGCGCCACCATACCGGCACGCGCACCCGCTTCGATCGACATGTTGCACAGGGTCATGCGCTGTTCCATGTCCATCGCTTCGATGGTGCTGCCGCGGAACTCGATCACGTGGCCGGTGCCGCCATTGACGCCGATCACGCCGATGATGTGCAGAACCACGTCCTTGGCGCCGACACCCGGCGCCAGCGGCCCATCGACGGTGATCGCCAGCGTCTTCGCCTTGCGCTGCAGCAGGCATTGCGTGGCCAGCACGTGGCCGACCTCGCTGGTGCCGATGCCGAACGCCAGCGAACCGAAGGCACCGTGGGTGGAGGTGTGGCTGTCGCCGCAGACGATGGTCATGCCCGGCTGGGTGAAGCCCTGCTCGGGCGCGATCACGTGGACGATGCCGCGGTTGTCCGAGGCCATGTCGAACAGCTCGATGCCGTGCTCGGCGCAGTTGCGCGCCAGCGTGGCGACCTGTGCCTCGGAGGCGGCGCTGGCATAGGGCAGCGTGCCGTCCGCGGCGGCCGGCAGGGTCGGCGTGGAGTGGTCCATCGTCGCCTTGGTGCGGTCCGGCCGGCGCGGCGACAAGCCGCGTTCGCGCAGTTCGGTGAAGGCCTGCGGCGAGGTCACCTCGTGGATCAGGTGCAGGTCGATGTACAGCACGGCGGGCGCGCTGTCGGATTCGGGAACCACCACGTGGGCGTCCCACAGTTTGTCGTACAGGGTGCGGGGTGCGGAAGTCATGCGTATGCCTGGCAGAAGTACGAAATAGCGAACATCAGTAAGGAAAGCGGAACGGTCAAGTCAGCGACGGCGGGCGAGCACACGCAGGCGCACGTAGTCGGCCAGCGGCTGGCCAGATGCGTCACGCGGCAGCTCGGCCAGCAGTGCGGTGGCCGCCTCGCGCACGGTGGCGCGGGCCTCGGCCGGCAGGTCGTCCAGCAGCGGTGCGGCGAATACCCGCAGCCAGCCGGCCACGCCGGTCGGCAGTGCGGTCGGGCGCGGCGTGCACTCGATCAGTTGCACCTGGAAGCCATGCTGGCGCAGGCGATCGGCGTAGGCATCGGCCGTCGGGAAGTACCACCGGAAGGTGCTGGCGCCATGCCCGTGGGCCACGCGCGCGGCCTGCACGGCCGCGATGATCGTGGCCACGTTGCCGTGGCCGCCGAACTCCGCGACGAAGCGGCCACCGGGGCGCAGGGCGCGGCGCACGCCTTCCAGCACGCGGTCCGGAGTCGTCATCCAATGCAGTGCCGCATTGCTGAACACCGCATCGAACTCGCTGTCGAACGACAGTGCGTGGCCGTCCATCAGCTGGGCGTCGACGCCGCGCGCACGGGCGGCGATCACCAGTTCCGGCGAGGCATCCACGCCGTGGATGCGCGCACCGCTCAGGGCCAGTTCGGTGCTGAGTACGCCATCGCCACAGCCCAGGTCGAGGATGCGCTCACCGGCGCGCGGGTCGAGCAGGCGCGATACCGCACCGCCGAGCAGCGGCACGAAGCCGGCATCGATCGCATAGTCCTGGGCGTTCCACTGCTGGCCAGCGGCGCTGGCCTGGGTGGGGGTGTCGAAGGCGCTCATGGTGGGATCCTCAGGCGGTGGCGGAAGCGGGAACGTCGGTGCTGCTGTGGACGGCGGCCTGACGCTGGCGCAGCAGGCGGTTGGCCACATCCAGCCAGGCCAGCGCGGAGGCTTCGATGATGTCCTTGCTGGTGCCGGTGCCGTCGTACTCCACGCCGTCATGGCGCACACTCAGGTTGGCTTCGCCACGCGCATCGGCACCGATGCCGACGCTGTGCACGTGATAGCTGTCCAGCATCAGCTGCACGCCGGTGGCGGCCGACAGCGCGCCGAACAGCGCATCGACCGGGCCGTCGCCCTGCGCGGTCTCGGCCACGCGGTTGCCATCCGGGTCGGACAGTTCGACCAGCGCGTTGGCGCGGCTGCCGACGTCGCTGATGGTCATCGAGGCCAGGCGGTAGCCCTGCGCGCTGGAGCCGCCCTGCATCAACGTCTGCAGGTCGGCATCGGTGACCACGCGCTGCTGTTCGCACAGGCCCTTGAACTGCTCGAACACCAGCTTCAGTTCGTCTTCGTCCAGCCAGAAGCCCAACGCACGCAGGCGCGCTTCGACGGCGGCGCGGCCACTGTGGCGGCCCAGCACCATCTGCGAATCTTCCCAGCCCACGTCTTCCGGACGCATGATTTCGTAGGTGCCGCGGTGGCGCAGCATGCCGTGCTGGTGGATGCCCGATTCATGGGCGAACGCGTTGGCACCGACGATGGCCTTGTTGCGCTGTACCGGCATGCCGACCAGACGCTGCAGCAGCTGCGAAGTGCCGACGATGCGTGGGGTGTTGATCGAACTGTCCTGTTCGTAGAAGGCCTGGCGGACCTTCAGCACCATCGCGATCTCTTCCAGCGAACAGTTGCCGGCGCGCTCGCCGATGCCGTTGATGGTGCACTCGACCTGGCGTGCACCGCCTTCGATGGCGGCCAGCGAGTTGGCCACCGCCAGGCCCAGGTCGTTGTGGCAGTGCGCGCTGAAGATCACGTTGGCCGCGTTCGGCACGTCGGCGACGCCGGCGATGACCTGCTGGAACATCGCGCGGATTTCTTCCGGCGTGGTGAAGCCGACGGTGTCGGGCAGGTTGATGGTGGTGGCGCCGGCGGCAATGGCCACGCGCGAAACCTCGATCAGGTAGTCCAGCTCGGTGCGGGTGGCATCCTCGGCCGAGAACTCGACGTCGTCGATGTAGGAACGGGCCAACGAGACGTGCTTGCGTACCGACTCCAGCACCTGCTCGCGGGTCATCCGCAGCTTGTGCTCGCGGTGCAGCGGGCTGGTCGACAGGAACACGTGCAGGCGCGGGTTGGCTGCCGCTTCCAGTGCACGTGCGGAGGTCTCGATATCGGCCTGCAGGCAGCGCGACAGCACCGCCAGGCTCAGGCTCGGGCGGCGCAGCTCGCGGCCGATCATCGCCATCGCCTCGCGGTCGGATTGCGAGCTGGCCGGGAAGCCGGTCTCGATGATGTCCACGCCCAGTTCGTCCAGCGCACGCGCCATCACCAGCTTCTGCGGCGGGCTCATGCTGCAGCCGGGGGACTGCTCGCCGTCACGCAGGGTGGTGTCGAAGATGCGGATGCGCGGGGTGGTAATTCGTTCGATGGTGGTCACAGGGAAATCTCCTCGACAGCGGGTGCGACGGCTTGCAGGGGGGAAGGGGAAGAGGCGGGGGAGGCGAGGGCGCTGGCCTTGGTCGGCGAGCGCGGGGTTTCGCTGCGCCGTCGCCGCGGTTTGCGTGGCGGGCGCGGACGGATGTCGGTGAGCAGGCCGGCCAGGACACCGGCATCGATGTTGCCGCCGGACACCACCGCACACTTGCGGCGGCCGGCGACGCGGCGGCCGGCCGCCAGCGCCAACGCGCCCGCGCCCTCGGCGATGATGTGTTCCTCCAGCGCCAGCCGGACCAGCGTTTCGCGCAGTTCGGCCTCGCGCACGATCACCACATCGTCCAGCAGCGAGGTGCACAGGCGGCGGGTCAGGAAGCCGGGAATCTTCACCCGCACGCCGTCGGCCAGAGAGGCAACCGGGGCGATCTCGCGCACGTCGCCGCGGATCGCACGTGCCATCGAATCGACGCCTTCCACCTGCGCGCCAATCACGCGAACGCCCTGCGATTTCAGCGCCAGTGCAACGCCGGAGGCCAGTCCACCGCCGCCGATCGGCACGATCACCACGTCCGGCGCGTGTGCGGCCAGCTCGATGCCGACCGTGCCCTGGCCCGCGATCACATCGGCGTCGTCGAACGCGGACAGGAAGCGGTAGCCGTGTCGCTGTGCCAGTTCGACCGCGAAGGCGTAGGCCTCGTCGTAGCTGGTGCCGTGCTGGCGAACGGTCGCGCCCCAGTGGGCGACGCCGGCGATCTTGGTGGCCGGTGCGCCATGTGGCATCACGGTGATGGCCGGCACGTCCAGGCGGTAGGCCGCCCACGCCACGCCCTGGGCATGGTTGCCGGCCGAGGCGCAGATCACCGGCCGGGTATCGCCGCGCTCGCGGCCGGCCAGCAGCGCGTTCAACGCGCCGCGGACCTTGTAGGACCCGGTGCGCTGCAGGTTCTCCAGCTTCAGCCAGGTGCCGAAGCGCTCGGCATGGTGCAGCGGGGTAGGCGGCAGGAAGCGGCGCAGCCGGGCCTGCGCCGCCAGTACGTCGGCGACGCTTACGTCGCCGACATCGCTTTCCTGGCTGGCATCAGCGGCCGGCATGGGCCACCAGCGCGGTGCGGGCGACCGCCGCATGCGGGCACGGGCGGCGAAGAAGACGCCTCCGTACCGGCACCGTGGTCACTACGGTACGGGTGTTCATACGGATGCTCCTTCCACGGCAGTGACCTGCACGGACACGCAGTCGTAGATCTTCTCGATCTGCCGGCACAGCGTTTCCGCCGGGCGCTGGCCATCCACCACCAGCTGCAGGTGCCAGCGGCCATCGTCGTCGGCCACCGGCGCACCGCTGATCGCGCGCGGTGCGAAGCCGCGGCGTTCGGCCATGCCGATCACGCGCAGCAGCGCGCCTTCGGCCGGGTGCAGCACCAGGTCAAGCCGGTATTGCATTGGGGGTCTCCTGGCGGGCATGGGCGGGGTTGCTTTCCAGCATCGTGCTGTTGGCGGTGTTCGGCGGCACCAGTGGCCACACGTTGGCACGTGCATCGATGGCCACGTGCAGCAGGGCCGGGCCCGGTTCGGCCAGCAGCGCGGCCAGGCCGCCTTCCACGTCGTCGCGGTTGTCGATGCGGGTGGCGGCGATGCCGAACACCTGTGCCAGCGCCACGAAGTCCGGGTTGTCGGACAGGTCGATCTCGCTGTAACGCTCGGCGAAGAACAGCTCCTGCCACTGCCGCACCATGCCCAGCGAACTGTTGTCCAGCAGCACGATCTTCACCGGCAGGCGGCAACGCGCGATGGTCGCCAGCTCCTGCACGTTCATCATGAAGCTGCCGTCGCCGGACACCAGCACCACGGTGCGCTCCGGGCATGCGAACTGCGCACCCATCGCCGCCGGCAGGCCGAAGCCCATGGTGCCCAGCGCGCCACTGGTCAGGTGGTTGCGCGGGTGGTTGAAGCGGCAGTGCTGCGCCACCCACATCTGGTGCTGGCCGACATCGCAGGCGATCACCGCATCGGCCGGGGCCAGCTCGCTCAGGCGCTTCAGCAGCGCCGGGGCGTAGATGTGCTGGCCCGGTGCGTCGTAGCGTGCAGAGAAGCGGTCGCGGTGCTGCGCGCAACGCCTGCGCCACGCGTCCTGGTGGGCCTTGGGGGAGGGGAAGGCCGCACGCAGGGCACGGATGGCATGGCCGACGTTGCCAGGCACGGCGACATCGGCGCTGCGCAGCTTGGAGATCTCGTAGGCGTCGGCATCGATATGGACGACGCGGGCGAACGGTGCGAACTCGGCCAGCTTGCCGGTGGCGCGGTCGTCGAAGCGTGCACCCAGCACCAGCAGCAGGTCGCTTTCCTGCACCGCCATGTTGGCCGCGCGGGTACCGTGCATGCCCAGCATGCCCAGTGACTGCGGATGGCTGGCCGGCAGCGCGCCCAGGCCACGCAGGGTCATCACGGTGGGGATGGCGCTGGCTTCGACGAAGTCGCGCAGGTCCTGCACCGCATCGCCCAGCGCGATGCCGCCACCGGCGTAGACCACCGGCTTCTCGGCGGCCGCCAGTGCGGCGATGGCTTCGGCGATGGCCGCTTCGGCCGGCGCAGGTGGCGGCTCGACGCTACTCGGCACGTGCGCCGGCAGGTGGCTGGCATCGGCCAGCTGCACGTCCTTGGGCAGGTCGATCAGCACCGGGCCGGGCCGGCCCTCGCGGGCGACGCGGAAGGCATCGGCGACCACGCGCGGCAGGTCGTCGACGCTGCGCACCAGCCAGCTGTGCTTGACGATCGGCATGGTCAGGCCGAACACATCCAGTTCCTGGAAAGCGTCAGTACCCAGCAGCGGCGTGGCGACCTGGCCGGTGATGCAGACCATCGGCACCGAATCCAGCATCGCATCGGCAATGCCGGTGACCAGGTTGGAGGCGCCCGGGCCGGAGGTGGCCACGCAGACGCCGACCTGGCCGCTGGCGCGGGCGAATCCATTCGCCGCCAGTGCGGCACCCTGCTCGTGGCGCACCAGGATGTGCTTCAGCGACGAATCCACCAGCGCGTCGTAGAACGGCATGATGGTGCCGCCGGGATAGCCGAACAGCGTGCGGATGCCTTCGGCTTCCAGCGCCTGGGTCAGCCAGCGCGCGCCGTTGGGCGGCGCGCTGCGGTGTGTGGAAGAGTTCATGGGGGAACCTTGCAAAGCGGGTGGGGGAGGGCCGCGCGGTTACGCGGCCTGTCCTTGCAACCAGACCATCTTGGCGCGCAGTTCCTTGCCCACCTTCTCGATCGGGTGCTCCAGGTCGGCCTGCTTGAACCGGTTGTAGTTCGGCAGGCCCGCTTCGTACTCGGCCACCCAGTTCTTGGTGAAGGTGCCGTCCTGGATGTCCTTCAGCACTTCCTTCATGCGCGCCTTGGTGCCGGCGTCGATCACCCGCGGGCCGCTGACGTAGTCGCCGTACTGCGCGGTCTCGGAGATGAATTCCAGCATGCGCGAGATACCGCCTTCATAGAACAGGTCGACGATCAGCTTCAGTTCGTGCAGCACTTCGTAGTAGGCGATCTCCGGCTGGTAGCCCGCTTCGACCAGGGTCTCGAAACCGGCCTGCACCAGTGCCGAGGCACCGCCGCACAGCACCGCCTGCTCGCCGAACAGGTCGGTCTCGGTCTCTTCCTTGAAGGTGGTCTGGATCAGGTTGGCGCGTGCACCGCCGAGGCCGGCCGCATAGGCCAGTGCGTACTCGGCCGCCTTGCCGCTCTTGTCCTGGTAGACCGCCCAGATGCAGGGCACGCCACGGCCGATCTCGTACTCGCGGCGCACCAGCGCGCCCGGGCCCTTGGGCGCAACCAGCACCACGTCCAGGTCGTCGCGCGGCCTGATCATGTCGAAGTGCACGTTCAGGCCGTGCGCGAACAGCAGCACCGCACCCTGCTTCATGTTCGGCGCCAGCACGTCGTCGTAGAGCTTCTTCTGCACCATGTCCGGGGTCAGCACGGCGACCAGGTCCGCATCCTTCACCGCGTCGGCCGGTGCTTTCACGGTGAAGCCGTCGGCCTGTGCCTTGACTTCGGTCGGGCCGCCCGGACGCAGGCCTACCACCACGTCGAAGCCGGATTCGCGCAGGTTCAGTGCGTGGGCGCGGCCCTGGCTGCCGTAGCCGATGACGGCGATCTTGGTCTGGGGCAGGTCGTTGGTGCTCATGGGGGAGGTTCCTTGCGGTGGGAAGAAAAAAAGAACGGCCGGTCGTCGAGGTGACGTACCGGCCGGTCAGGGGAAAGCGGTGGAGGAGGCACCATGCGCCGCGCAGGCACAGCCACCACGAGGCGTGGCGGCGGTGTGGGTCCGGGTTTTGCGTTGGGCGTTGTGCATGGTGGTTGCGTCTGAAACCAGGTTCTGAAATGAAAAAACCCGCACCGGGGCGGGTGCGGGTTTTTGAAGAGTTCCGGTGTATTCGTTGCTTACACGCTGGCTCGTCCCGCACCTGTTGGTTGGGTAATAAGTACGAGCACAAGAATCGAACGCAGCGAGGCGGCGCCGATGTCGGCGGCTTCGTTGTGGGTTCGCGGTGGCGTGTTGTGATGCAACATGTGATCGAGAGAAACACAGCCGTTTTGGCGATGTCAACCCTCGCGACGGAATTCTTGTTGGTTTCCGTTGCATCCGGCGCAATCGCCTGTGGCACAAGGATGGTTGCCGCTGAAAGTGTTTCGGTGAACCGGAATTCACTCCTTTCAGGGCGGTTTTTGCGCGGAATCCGGCGGATCCTCGCCTTGCTGGGTGCGGACCTTGCACACCCGCCCCAGGATCAACGTCCATGACCTCTGCCCGATACCCCAGGATGGCCGCAGCGGCGAAGATCGGGGGACCACCCTTCCATCGGAACCCGACCGTGTCCCGACGCCTTGCCCGTTCCCTGCTGGCCGCCGCTGTACTGGCCGCTGTGCCCGCACTGTCTTCGGCCGCCGACCGCATCACCGGCCACACCTTTGCCACCCGTTCGGAGGTGATCGCCCCGCATGCGATGGCCGCTACCTCGCAGCCGCTGGCCACCCAGATTGCACTGGACGTGATGAAGGGGGGAGGCTCGGCGGTGGACGCGGCGATCGCCGCCAACGCCGCGCTTGGCCTGATGGAGCCGACCGGCAACGGCATCGGTGGCGACCTGTTCGCCATCGTCTGGGACTCGAAGACGCAGAAGCTCTACGGCTACAACGGTTCGGGGCGCTCGCCGAAGTCGCTGACCCTGGCCGAGTTCCAGCGACGTGGCCTGAAGGACATCCCGGCTACCGGCCCGCTGCCGGTCTCCGTGCCCGGCGCGGTCGACGGCTGGTTCGCGCTGCACGACCGCTTCGGCCGCAAGCCGATGGCCGACAACCTGGCGCCGGCCATCCGCTACGCGCGCGAGGGCCATCCCGTCGCCGAGGTGATCGCCTACTACTGGGACCGCTCGGTGCCCAAGCTGTCGCAGTACCCGGGCTTCAAGGAGCAGTTCACGATCAACGGCCACGCCCCGCGCAAGGGCGAGATGTGGAAGAACCCGAACCTGGCCAGCACCCTGCAGCAGATTGCCGACGGCGGACGCGATGCCTTCTACAAGGGCGCCATTGCCCACACCATCGGCGACTACTTCAAGGCCAATGGTGGCTACCTGAGCTACCAGGACATGGCCGACCACCATGGTGAGTGGGTCGAACCGGTCAGCAGCAACTACCGTGGCTACGACGTGTGGGAGCTGCCGCCGAACAGCCAGGGCATCGCCGCCCTGCAGATCCTCAACGTGCTGGAAGGCTACGATTTCTCGAAGATCCCGTTCGGTTCACCCGAGCACGTGCACCTGTTCGTCGAAGCGAAGAAGCTGGCCTTCGCCGACCGTGCGCGCTTCTATGCCGACATGGCCTTCCAGCCGGCGCCGGTGCAGAAGCTGATCTCCAAGGAATACGCCGCGCAGCGCCGCGCACTGATCTCGATGGACAAGGCGCTGAAGGAAGTGCAGCCGGGCACGCCGAAGCAGCTGGAAGAAGGCGACACGATCTACATGACCGTGGCCGACGCCGACGGCATGATGGTGTCGTTGATCCAGTCCAACTACCGCGGCATGGGCAGCGGCATGGCGCCGCCGGGACTGGGCTTCATCCTGCAGGATCGTGGCGAGATGTTCGTGCTGCAGAAGAACCATCCCAACGGCTATGCACCGGGCAAGCGGCCGTTCCAGACGATCATCCCGGCGTTCATCACCAAGGGCGGCAAGCCGTACGCCAGCTTCGGCGTGATGGGCGGCGCGATGCAGCCGCAGGGCCACGCGCAGATTGTGATGAACCTGGTGGATTTCGGCATGAACCTGCAGGAAGCCGGTGACGCACCGCGCATCCAGCACGAGGGCTCGACCGAACCGACCGGACAGGCCACGGCGATGACCGACGGTGGTGAAGTGAATCTGGAAACCGGCTTCCCGTACGAGACGGTGCGTGCGCTGATGCGCAAGGGGCATCGCATCGTGTTCGCCGATGGGCCTTATGGCGGGTACCAGGCGATCATGCGCGACCCCGAGAGCGGGGTTTATTACGGAGCTTCGGAGAGTCGCAAGGACGGGCAGGCGGCGGGGTATTGAGGTTTCCCTGCCACCGGGCGCAGCCCCCTCTGCGGTGATGGTTCAGCGATGCTTGGCTTGGCCGGGCGGATGGATTGTCTGGGGGACGCCGTGAATACGTCCCTGTAGGCTCGGTCGCCGCATCCATGCGGCTCACGCCCCCAGCCAACCCACCCGCCCGGCCACGGACAGTTTCCGTGTCCGTCACCGCAGGAAAAGAAAAAGAAGAGCAAGAGCAAAGGCAACGGCAACAGCCGCGGGCTTTGGGTTGGGGTCGGATCCGTTTTCCGCAGGAAAACGGATCCGACCCCTTCTTGTTTTCCGATACACATCTTCCACGCAAAGCGTGGAAAACCAACCGTCACCGGAAATCTGTCGGGCGTGGGGCGGTGTGGGTGGGCAGGACCGTTGGCGCCATGGATGGCGCCATCGAGCCCCCATGGATGGGTTTACGGCGTGTCCTGCCCACCCACATCGCCCCGCCCTCCCACGGATAGCCGCTGTTGCTGTTGCTGTCGCTTCGGCCGTTGCCCTGGCTCGTAGCGGGTGCAGGGCGCAGCCCTGCCGAACCCCCTCAAATATCTGTGGGAGCCAGCCCGTACTGCTCGGCGAAGCGCTTGCTGAAACTGGCCGCAGACCGGTAGCCCGCGCGCGCGGCCACGGTCTTCAACGGCAGGTCGGTGGTGTAGAGCAGCTGCATGCCATGTGCCAGCCGGGCCTCGGTGAGCAGCTGGCGCAGGCTGGTGTCCTCGGCCGCCAGGCGACGGCGCAGGGTCGCGCCGCTCAGCGCGAACTGTTCTTCCACATCGCGTGATTGCCAGTCGCGTGCTGGTTCGGCGGCGATGCGGTCGCGGATCTGTTCGCCCAGGCTCGGCGCCTGCGGCAGCAGCAGGTTGCCGTGGCCCTGTCGGCACAGGGTCAGCACCAGCGAGGCCAGGGCCAGCCGCGCGTCGCTGTAACGGCCGTCCTGCAGCGATTGCCGCCACTGGCGCAGCACCGCGCCATGGTCGATCAACGGCAGTCGCGCCATCGCCTGGCCGGGGGCGGGAAGCTCTTCATTCCAGAGCGTACGCGCCGCCGCCAGCACTTCGGTGCAGAGCGGCACGATGGCACTGAGGTAGCGGCCGCTGCAGGGATCGGGGGTGTTGACCACGTCGATGCGGCACCGCTGGGTCAGCAGCAGGATGTCGCCGGGAACGAACGTCAGCGACTGGTGTGCGGTACGTACCTGCTTGCGGCCTTCCAGCAGGATCGCGAACTGCGGTTGCGGAACCTCCACCGAGCTGGCGCCATGCTCGCGGCGTGCGCTGATGCAGGCATAGCCCTCGGCGCGCCCGCAGCCGGCCAGGCTGGCCATCTCGGCCAGCAACGCAGTGGCCGCTGGCAGCATGCCGGTCATGACACCTGGGCACCGAACAGGCGACCGACGCCGGCCGCCGCAGCCATCGCCAGCGCGCCCCAGAACATCACCCGGACCGCGCCGCGTACAGGCGGTGCGCCCCCGGCCTGGGCCGCCACCGCGCCGGTCAGGCACAGGCCGAGCAGGGTGCTGGCCGTGGTCATCAACGCAACCTTGTCGGTCGGCGCGAGCAGGGCGGTCAGCACCGGCAGCGCCGCACCGCAGGTGAACGCACCGGCCGAGGCCAGCGCCGCCTGCAGCGGGCGCGCGCGCAGGGTGTCAGTGATGCCCAGCTCATCGCGGGCGTGGGCACCCAGTGCATCGTGGGCGGTAAGCTGTTCGGCCACCTGCCGGGCCAATGCAGGCTCCAGGCCGCGGTGGCGGTAGATCGCGGCCAGCTCCTCCAGTTCGCTGTGCGGGTCTTCGCGCAGCTCGCGCTTTTCCATTGCCAGGTCGGCCGCTTCGGTGTCGGCCTGGGTCTGCACCGACACATACTCGCCGGCGGCCATCGACATCGCGCCGGCCACGGTGCCGGCCACGCCGGTGGCAAGGATAGTGGTGGCGGAGGCGCCGCTGGCCGCCACGCCGACCACCAGGCCGGCCACCGAGACGATGCCATCGTTGGCCCCCAGCACGGCGGCACGCAACCAGCCGACGCGCTCGGAGCGGTGCAGTTCGGGGTGTCGCGAATGACGGTTCATGACGCCGAGTGTACGAGGGTCAAGAGGGCGTCGGTAGGATGCTGAAACCCGTCACCGTCGCATGACGCAACGGGGTGCCACGCTATAGTGCGCCCTTGCGATGGAAGGCCGCGAGCCCCACATCCCCCGCCACCGTCCAGCGAGCCTTCCCCTTGTCGAGCCCCAGCCACGTCGCCGATACCCCCATTACCGACCGCTCGCAGCTGGTGGAGGTGATCGCCTCCGGCGAGAAGCCCCGCGCGCAGTGGCGCATCGGCACCGAGCACGAGAAGTTCGGGTTCCGCCTGGATGACCTGCGCCCGCCGACCTTCGAGGGCGAGCGCGGCATCGAAGCGTTGCTCAACGGCCTGGTCCGCTTCGGCTGGGAGCCGGTGCAGGAAAACGGCAACACGATCGCGCTGCTACGCGACGGTGCCTCGGTGACGCTGGAACCGGCTGGACAGCTGGAACTGTCCGGCGCGGCGCTGGAGACCATCCACCAGACCTGCGTGGAGACCGGCACCCACCTCAACGAAGTGGCACAGGTGGCCGGCGAACTGCAGCTGGGTTTCCTCGGCATGGGCTTCCAGCCGAAGTGGAAGCGCGATGAAATGCCCTGGATGCCGAAGGGGCGCTACAAGATCATGCGCTCGTACATGCCCAAGGTCGGTTCGCTGGGCCTGGACATGATGACCCGCACCTGCACGGTGCAGGTGAACCTGGACTACGCCACCGAAGCGGACATGGTGAAGAAGTTCCGCGTGTCGCTGGCGCTGCAGCCGATCGCCACCGCGCTGTTCGCCGATTCGCCGTTCACCGAAGGCAAGCCGAACGGCTACCTGAGCTACCGCTCGCATATCTGGACCGACACCGACGCCGACCGCACCGGCATGCTCGACTTCGTGTTCGAGGATGGTTTTGGTTACGAGCGCTATGTCGACTACCTGCTCGACGTGCCGATGTATTTCTCCTACCGCGATGGCATCTACCACGACGCCAGCGGGCAGAGCTTCCGCGATTTCATGCAGGCCAGGCTGCCGGTGCTGCCGGGTGCGCTGCCGACGCTGCGCGACTGGTCGGACCACATGACCACCGCGTTCCCGGAAGTGCGCCTGAAGAAGTACCTGGAAATGCGCGGTGCCGATGGTGGCCCGTGGAGCCGCCTGTGTGCGCTGCCGGCATTCTGGGTGGGCCTGTTGTATGACGACACCGCACTGGATGCCGCCTGGGACCTGGTACGCGATTTCACCCTGGCCGAGCGCCATGCACTGCGCGACGGCGTGCCGAAGCATGCGATGAACCTGCCGTTCCGCAATGGCACGGTGCGCGACCTGGCCCGCGAAGCGGTGAAGATTTCCGTCGAAGGCCTCAGGCGCCGTGCGGCGCGCAATGCCGACGGCCAGGACGAGAGCAAGTTCCTGGACGTGCTGCAGGAGATCGTCGAATCCGGCCTGACCCCGGCCGAGCGCAAGCTGGCGCTGTTCCATGGCCGCTGGCACGGCGACGTCGATCCGGTGTTCCGCGAGTTCGCGTACTGAGTGGATTGCGGTAGTGTCGGCCGCTGGCCGGCAGATGTATGGGGTTGCCGGCCAGCGGCCGGCACTACCAGAAGAAAAACCCCGGCATTGCCGGGGTTTTTCTTTTTCGCATCTGCCCTGGATCAGGCGGCGTTCTGCATCGTCGCCATGTCGATCACGAAGCGGTAGCGCACATCGTTCTTCGCCATGCGTTCCCAGGCTTCGTTGACGTTCTTGATGTCGATGATCTCGACGTCGCTGACGATGCCGTGCTCGGCACAGAAGTCCATCATTTCCTGGGTTTCGGCCATGCCGCCGATTGCCGAGCCGGTCAGGTGCTTGCGGCCGAAGATCACGCTGCCGCCGGTCAGCGGCGGATCCAGTTCGGTCAGCACGCCGACCAGGCACATGGTGGCCTCGCGCTTGAGCAGGCCCATGTACGGGTTGGTGTCATGGCCGACCGGGATGGTGTTGAGCAGGAAGTCGAAGCTGCCGGCGTGCGCCTTCATCTGCGCGGCATCGCGCGAGACCAGTACCTCATCGGCGCCCAGGCGCTTGGCATCGGCACCCTTTTCCGGCGTGGTGGTGATCATCACGACGTGCGCGCCCAGTGCCTTGGCGAACTTCACGCCCATGTGGCCGAGGCCACCGAGACCGATCACGCCCACCTTCTGCCCCGGGCCGACCTTCCAGTGGCGCAGCGGCGACCAGGTGGTGATGCCGGCGCACAACAGCGGGGCGGCCGCCTTCAGGTCGAGGGTGTCGGACACCTTCACCACGAAGCGCTGCTCGACCACCACGTGGTCGGAATAGCCGCCGTAGGTCGGCGCGCCGGTTTCGCGTTCACGGCCGTTGTAGGTCCAGGTCGCGCCTTCGGCGCAATATTGCTCCAGATCGTGCTCACAGGCGTCGCAGTGGCGGCACGAGTCGACCATGCAGCCGACGCCGGCGTGGTCGCCAACCTTGAAGCGGGTGACGTTGCTGCCGACTTCGGTCACCCGGCCGATGATCTCGTGGCCCGGCACCATCGGGTAGATCGAGCCACCCCAGTCATCGCGGGCCTGGTGCAGGTCGGAATGGCAGATGCCGCTGTAGAGGATCTCGATGCGCACGTCGTCCGGGCCGACCGCGCGGCGTTCGAACTCGTACGGGACCAGCGGGTCGGTATGGGAATGGGCGGCGTAACCACGGGCGAGGGACATGGGGAATCCTTGGCAGGGTTTATCGAAAGGCGTTTTACAATACGCCCCGCAACCAGCAGCAAGAAGCGCGGATATCGGCATGATTCATCAAGTGAAACTGCACAATCGTGGCCACTGACAACCTCTCCCACCTGGCCGCGTTCGCCGCGGTCGCCCGCCACCGCAGCTTCCGCCGTGCCGGCGCCGAGCTGGCGCTGTCGACCTCGGCGGTGAGCTACGCGATCCGCGCGCTGGAGGAACGGTTGGGGGTGGGCCTGTTCCATCGCACCACCCGCAGCGTGGCCCTGACCGAGGCCGGGCAGCGCCTGCTGGAGCGCCTGCAGCCGGCGTTGGGGCAGGTGCACGACGCACTGGAAGAAATGAACCACTTCCGCGCAGCCCCGGCCGGCCTGCTGCGCATCAACGCCACCCGCGCGGCGGTACCGACCCAGTTGGGGCCGAGGCTGGCGCGCTTCCTGCACGCCCATCCCGACGTGCGGGTGGAGCTGACCGAAAATGACGGCCTGGTCGACATCGTCGCCGAGGGCTACGACGCCGGCGTGCGCCTGCATGAGTTCGTGCCGGAGGACATGGTGGCGGTGCCGATGGGGCCGCCGCTGCGCGGGCTGATCGTCGGCTCGCCGGACTACCTGCGGCGTCGGCCGGCACCGCAGCATCCGCGCGACCTGGCCGCGCACGAATGCATCCGCTTCCGCTTCGCCAGTGGGCACCTGTACAAGTGGCAGTTCGAGCGCGATGGGCAGGCGCTGGAGATCGACGTGCCCGGGCGGTTGACCCTGTGCGAGCAGGGCACGATCGTGCGCGCCGTTCTGGATGGCATCGGCCTGGCGTACGTGCTGGAAGACACGGCAAGGCCGTACATCGAATCGGGGCAGATGGTGGCGGTGCTGGAAGACTGGAGCGAGCCGTTTGCCGGCTTCGCGCTGTACTACCCGAAGCAGCGGCAGATGCCGGGCGCGTTGCGTGCGTTCGTGGATATGTTGCGCGAGTGAGTTGCGATGGATGACGTGGTGCCGACCAACGGTCGGCACCCACCGGGGCAGGCCATTGCCAACCAACGGTCGGCACCTGCCGGGGCAGGGCGTTGCCGATCAACGAATCGACATCGGCCGGTAGATCCACGCCATGCGTGGATGGCACCACGCTACGGCCCTTGCAACACCGGCGCCAACAACGCCACGCACTCACGCAGATGCATCTCCACCGGCGCATCCTCGGCCACCACGCCGATCACGCGTTCGCGCAGCGGCTCGGCCACGGCCATCGCCAGGATCAGCCGCGCCATGCATGCGGAATCTCCCTCGCGCAGCAGTCCACGCTGCTGCTGACGTGCCAGCCAGTCGGCCAGCAGCGCACGGCCGCGTTCGATGCCGTTGTCGAGGTAGGCCTGCAGCAGCGCGTCCTTGCCGGGGAAATCGGTGGCCAGCAGGCGGAACACCTGCACCGCCTGCGCCGATAGCGCCTGCGTGCACACCGCGTGCAGGATGTCCTGCAGCAACGGCACGACCTCTTGGGCATTGCGCGCATCACGCTGCAGCTGTGGCGCGAAGCCGTCGGTCCACTCACGCACCGCCAACCCGACCAGCTCCTCGCGGTTGCTGGCATGGCGGTACACGGTCTTCTTCGCCACCCCGGCGTGCGCCGCCACCGCTTCAATGGTGGTGGCCTCGTAACCCTGTGCCAGCAGCAGCTCCAGCGTCGCCTGCAGCACCGCGTGGCGGACTTCGGCTTCCGGTCGCGCAGGGCGGCCACGACGGCGGGACGGTGATGTGGGCGCGGGCAGGGTGGTGCTGTTCATTGCGCCCATCTTACCGCATCCGGTTAATTGCGAAACGGCAAGCGTTTCCGTATTTTCGGGTCTCCCAACCCGTAGGAGACCCCCATGGATACCGCTGTGAACGCTCGCCCTTGGCTGGACCACCACGATCTGCTGGACCCGGCGCCGATGCATCTGGAAACCGGCATCCAGCGCCGCGAAGACGGCACGCTGCTGGTGGCGGCGCGCACCGATCTGCACGGCTGCAAGGGCCGCATGCTGGACTGGTGGTTCACCTTCTTCGAGACCACCCAGCACATCCGCTGGTGGCATCCGGTCGATCATGTCGAGCATCGCGGCTGGGACGCGGCCTGGCAGCGCGGGCGCAGCTACCACGGCGCCAGCATCCATGCGGTGGAATCGCTCGCTGACATTCCGCCGGTGGCGGCGCGCCTGAAGTTCCATGACCCGCGCACCTTGCTGGTGCCCGAACGCCTGCAGGCGGCACAGGATGCAGGCCATGTATCGGCGGTGATCGCCGCGCGCATCGGCTTCGGTGATCACGTGCGTCTGGATGTACAGGGCGATCCCTGCGATGGGCAGATGCTGCATGTGGCGCGCGATACGCCGTTTGGCTGCGTGCTGCGCAGCCGCTTCGTGCTCGGCCTGGACAGCGCCGATCCGCGTCGCGATGCCGGCGACGCGGTCGGCCTGGGCCTGCTCAGGCACTGCTATACGGAGTTCAGTTTCCTGTCGCGGCTGCTGCCTTCGCTGTACTACGGCGAGCGCGCCAACGGCGAAGCAGTGCCGTTGCCGTGGTGAACGGCGCGCCGGTCATTCAACCAGCGCATCGTAGCCTTCGCCACTGAACTGGATCAGGCAGAAGCCATGCCCGAACGGATCGGCCAGTACGGCGATGCGTCCCCAGCGACGCTCGCGCACGGACTGCTCGAGTGTCGCCCCGGCCGCAACTGCACGTGCCAGCGCGGCTTCAATGTCATCCACCACCCAGTCCAGGTGCAGCGGCGTCCAATGACGCTCGTAGTCGCGCACGTCGCCGTCTTCCGTGGCGGCGCTGCCGGCGTCGTTGTGCAGCAGGTAGAGCGGCGTTGGCCCACCGAGCAGCTCCACGGCGCCCGGGCCGAGACGGCGGCCGATGCGCAGGCCGAAGGCCCGGAGGTAGAAGTCTTCGGCGGCGGCCAGGTCGGGCACGTCCATGTTGACGATGAAGCTGTGGGCAGTGGCGTTCATGGTAGCGATGGGCGGCATCCGGTGGTCGCAGTCTAGTCCTGCCGCGTGGTGCTGCCGGTTCATCTCCTGCGCGGATTCGGGCAAGCTGGGCGGTCTCGATCGACAAGGACATCCATGAGCGCGCTATCCAGCATCGAACAGGCCACCGGCCAGACCTTCCCGCCCCTGTTCAAGCAGTTGCATGCAGCGGGTCGGTTGAGCTGGGGTGCTCCCCATCCGGAATGGTCCGAGGTGGTATTCCCGGCGCTGCAGGCAGAACCGCCGGTGCTGCTGTACGCCCAGGACTATGAGCCGTTGGAACACGATGAACTGCTCGAGGCGTGGCAGGAGCTGACTGCGGAGGATCATTACAATCCCCTGCGCACTGACCTGCAGTTGCTGCCCTTTGCGCGGACCGGCGCGGGTGACAGTTACTGTTTCTGGAGCAACGCGCCCGGTTTCAGCGAACCGCCGGTGGTGATGGTGTGGCATGACGACGACCGTGCCGACGTGCTGGCCGCCAGCTACCAGGATTTCGTGTTCCGCAAGATGGTCGAAGCGGTTGCCGACTACCAGCGGCCGTACACACTGCTGTCGCAGGGCGAGCTGGCCGGGAATCTGCAGCGCTGGCTGCAGACTCACCATTCCTTCCTGCGCGGCGACCAGTACGCGGCATTGCAGCGGCTGTTCGCCCGCGTTGACGATATTGAAGAAGGGAACTTCAGCGAAGACGAGGCACAGGCCATCGTCGCTGAAGTGATCGGCTTCGAGCGGTTGGACGAGTCGTTCGCCTACGTGCGCGAGTACGCCTGAGGGCTGGGGTCGGATCCGGGCGCAGCGTGGCTCTGACTCCTTGTTCGCCGAACAGGGGTCAGAGCCCTTTCCGTTGGAAGGGGATCCGACCCCGTGCGGGCCCCGTGCGGGATCAGCCTGCGGACGGGTAATCGAGATAGCCCGCCTCGCCGCCCCCGTAATAGGTGCTGCGGTCGGGCGTGGCCAACGCGATGTTGCGCTGCAGGCGTTCGACCAGATCCGGGTTGGCGATGAACGGCTGGCCGAACGCGGCAAGGTCGATGGTGCCGGCCTCGACCAGCTGCAGGGCGCGTTCGCGGGTCATGCCGCCGGCCAGGATCACGGTGCCACCGTAGGCCTGCTTGAACTGCTGCAGGAAGGCCTCGCCCAGCACCGACTGGCCCGCCTGCTGGTTGTCGTTGAGATGCACATAGGCCAGGCCGCGCTTGCCCAGTTCCTCGGCCAGGTACAGATAGGTGGCCTCGTTGTCGGGGTAGAACGGCATGTCGAAGGTGAGATTGTTCGGTGCCAGGCGCACGCCGATGCGCTGCGCACCGATGCGCTGGGCCATCGCATCGACGGTGTCCAGGATCAAGCGCGCGCGGTTGGGCAGCGAGCCGCCGTAGTGATCTTCGCGCTGGTTGATGACCGGGTTGAGGAACTGTTCGAACAGGTAGCCGTTGGCGGCATGCAGTTCGATGCCGTCGAATCCGGCGGCGATGGCGTTCTCTGCGCCGCGCACGAAGTCGTCGACGATGCCGGGGATCTCTGCGGTCTCCAGTGCACGTGCCGGGGTGGGATCGGCGTGGCCGCGGCTGCCATCGTCCAGGTACACGAACGAGGTGTTCTTCGGTGCGCTGGCCACCGGGCGGGTACCGGCGCTGACCGGTTGCCCACCGTCGGGCTGCAGCGAGGAATGCGACATGCGGCCGACGTGCCAGAGCTGGGCGAAGATCGTGCCCTGTGCGGCATGCACCGCCTCGGTGACGAGCTTCCACCCGGCCACCTGCTCGGCCGACCAGATACCCGGGACGTCGATGTAGCCCTGGCCCTGCGGCGAGACCGGGGTGCCTTCACTGATGATCAGGCCGGCGCTGGCGCGCTGCCGGTAGTACTGCGCGGTGAGTTCGTTGGCGACCGCACCGGGGTTGCGGGCGCGGGTCATCGGGGCCATCGCGATGCGGTTGCGCAGGGCGGTGCCTGCCAGATCGAAGGGGCGGAACAGGGCGGCGATCATGTCGGTCATCTCGGTGTGGGGGAAGGCGCCAGCGGCGCGATGCACACAGGATGGAGTTGACATGCGGACGCATAAAGCGCTTCGATCTCCCTGGGCGCGGGACTATTTGTCCCCAATGGAGCGTGATAGATGCTGCCGCTGGAATCGTTGAATGGCCTGGTGACCTTCGTTACCACGGCCCGCTCAGGCAGCTTCACCGAGGCTGCCGACGCGCTGGGCATCTCGCGCTCGGCAGTGGGCAAGGCCATCGCCCGGCTGGAAGCGCGGCTGGGCGTGCGCCTGTTCCACCGCACCACGCGGCGCATCGCGCTGACCACCGATGGCGAGGCGTACTACGCATCGTGTGCGGCGGCGCTGGAAGAAATCTCCGCCGCCGAAGCCTGCCTGGGGTCGGCCGGCCTGCCCAGCGGACGGCTGCGCATCGACATGCCGTCCTCGTTCGGGCGGCTGGTGGTGCTGCCCGTGCTGCTGCGCCTGTGCCGGCAGTACCCGGACCTGCAACTGACGATGACCTTCACCGATCACTTCGTCGATCCGGTCGAAGAGGGCATCGACCTGCTGATCCGCTTCGGCGGGTTGCACCAGGCCGAGCACCTGGTCGCGCGCCGGCTGGGTCGCCAGCGCCTGGTCACCTGCGCATCGCCGGAGTACCTGCAGGCGCATGGCGTGCCAGCGACCGTGGAGGAACTGGCGCAGCATCGCAGCATCGTCGGCTTCCGCCATGGGCAACCGGTGGCGTGGCGGATTGGCAGTGATGACGCCGAGGGAACATTCATCCCGAACGCGGCCTACCAGCTCAACGATGGTGACGCGGTGATCGATGCGGCCATCGCAGGACTGGGCATCTGCCAGATGCCCATTTCACTGGTACGCCGACATCTGGAATCCGGCGCGCTGCACTCGGTCCTGGATGCGCACATGCAACGGCATATCGACATCCATGCGCTGTGGCCACCGACCCGGCACCTGCGGCCGAAGGTGCGCTATGTGGTGGATGAACTGGCGCGGCTGGCGGCTCAGGGCCTGTTTGACTGAGCGTAGGGCGTCAGTAGTCGACGATCCGGGCGGACGTGTCTTCGCCTTCCTGAAGTGCTTCAAATACCTCAGCCAGAAGCGCGATCAGATCGCGCCCATGTGAGGTGACGAAGTAGGTCGCCAGGCTGTCGATGTCGCCAGCGATATCGTCTCCCCACGGTGGACGCTGGGTTCGATCCTCGAACGACCAGATGACACGGGCTGGCGGAAGCTCGGCCAGCTCGCGGCGGACCCTATGCAGTTCGGCCAGCGCGTCGGCAGCATCTGATTGCTGCAGTCCGCCGGCGTACAGTTGCCTCATGAGGATAGGGAAACGGCTTCCCCATCCATCCGGTTCCAGATTGCCGGTGATCGTCGAGAAGAACGCGTACAGAAAGTCGCCGCTGCCGATCTCATCGGTGATGCGCCCGAGCTGGATACCAACGCCCATTACCTGTTCCTGATTCTGTAGTTCCCAGAGCATGCCTCATGTGTTGATGGTAGAAGCTGGGTTTCTGTAAATGATTGATCCTAATGAATTCAAGGGCGCCGCTGCGGAGGCGGGAGATGCCATTCCCGTCACCTTGAGAACATCTGTGTATACTATCCCCCAGTATAGTTCCGAGGTGGCCTCGCCATGCCGCACTCCCCCGAAGAGAAGAAGAAGGTCCTGGCCCGCGTGCGCCGCATCCGTGGCCAGTGCGATGCGCTGGACCGCGCGCTGGAAGCTGGCGCCGACTGCGGGCCGGTGCTGCAGCAGATCGCCGCCATCCGTGGCGCGGTCAACGGCCTGATGTCCGAGGTGATGGAGGCCCATCTGCGCGAGGAGTTCGGGCAACCCGCCGCCTCCGACGAACAACGCGCCGAACGCGTGCGCGACATGAGCGCGTTGATCCGTTCGTACCTGAAATAAACGACGGCGCAACATGGCGCCGCCCATCCTGTCATTGCCTGTCTCTGGAGAGTCCACCATGAAGTCCCGTGCCGCCGTCGCCTTTGGTCCCGGCCAGCCGCTGCAGATCGTCGAGATCGACGTCGCCCCGCCGAAGAAGGGCGAAGTGCTGGTGAAGATCACCCACACCGGTGTCTGCCACACCGATGCGTTCACGCTGTCCGGCGATGATCCGGAAGGCCTGTTCCCGGTGGTGCTGGGCCATGAAGGCGCCGGCATCGTGGTTGAAGTGGGCGAGGGCGTGACCAGCGTCAAGCCGGGCGACCACGTGATTCCGCTGTACACCGCCGAGTGCGGCGAGTGCCTGTTCTGCAAGAGCGGCAAGACCAACCTGTGCGTGGCCGTGCGCGCGACCCAGGGCAAGGGCGTGATGCCCGATGGCACCAGCCGCTTCAGCTACAACGGTGAGCCGCTGTACCACTACATGGGTTGCTCGACCTTCAGCGAGTACACCGTGGTGGCCGAAGTGTCGCTGGCGAAGATCAATCCGGAAGCAAACCCGGAACACGTCTGCCTGCTCGGCTGCGGCGTCACCACCGGCATCGGCGCGGTGCACAACACCGCCAAGGTGCAGGAAGGCGACAGCGTGGCGGTGTTCGGCCTCGGCGGCATCGGCCTGGCGGTGATCCAGGGTGCGCGCCAGGCCAAGGCTGGCCGCATCATCGCGGTGGACACCAATCCGTCCAAGTTCGAACTGGCGCGCGAATTCGGCGCCACCGACTGCATCAACCCGAAGGATTTCGATAAGCCGATCCAGCAGGTCATCGTCGAGATGACGACCTGGGGCGTGGACCACAGCTTCGAGTGCATCGGCAACGTCAATGTGATGCGCGCGGCGCTGGAATGCGCGCACCGTGGCTGGGGCCAGAGCGTGGTGATCGGCGTGGCCGGTTCGGGCCAGGAGATCTCCACCCGTCCGTTCCAGCTGGTGACCGGCCGCAAGTGGATGGGCACCGCCTTCGGTGGCGTGAAGGGCCGCAGCCAGCTGCCGGGCATGGTCGAGGATGCGATGAAGGGCGATATCGAACTGGCCCCGTTCGTCACCCACACCATGGAACTGGACAAGATCAACGACGCCTTCGACCTGATGCATGAAGGCAAGTCGATCCGTTCGGTGGTCCACTACTGAGCCGCAGCGTGGGCTGGTTCGACGCCCTGCGCAGGCCGCGTGCGGAGGACCCACGCGCGGCCCTGGTCGACCCGATCGAGCAGGCGCTGCGCGCGCTGGGCTGGGTCGAGGGCGGCGTGGGTCCACCGCGCGTGGTGGACTCGCCCTTCGGCATTGATGAAATGCCGTTCGAGCACTGGCTGGCACAGGTATTCCTGCCGCGCCTGCACGAAGCCCGCGCCGACGGCCAGTGGCCACCGCGCAGCGACGTGGCGGTGGCGGCGTACCGCAACCTGGACGGCCAGCCTGGCGTCGAATCGTTGCTGCGCCTGCTGGCACAGCTGGATGAACTGATCAACCAAGGCGTCCACGCCGGGCGTGGATAAGCCGACCAAGGTCGGCATCTACCAGAAGCACGCGTGCGCTGACGCGCCGCGCAGGAGAGCACCATGGAACGCATTGAACACCGCGCCTGTTTCGGCGGCTGGCAGGACGTCTACCGCCATCATTCGACCACGCTGGGCTGCGACATGCAGTTCGCCGTGTACCTGCCGCCGCAGGCGGAAACGCAGACGCTGCCGGTGCTGTACTGGCTGAGCGGACTGACCTGCACCGAGCAGAATTTCATCACCAAGGCGGGCGCGCAGCGCTATGCGGCCGAACACGGCGTGATCATTGTCGCGCCTGATACCAGCCCGCGCGGTGATGACGTGGCCGATGCCGAAGGCTACGACCTGGGCAAGGGCGCAGGGTTCTACCTCAACGCCACCCGTGCACCGTGGGCGAAGCACTTCCGCATGCATGACTATGCAGTGCACGAGTTGCCGGCGCTGATCGAAGCGGAGTTCCCGGCGACCGGCGCACGCGGCATCAGTGGGCACTCGATGGGCGGCCACGGTGCGCTGGTGATCGCGCTGCGCAATCCGGGGCGCTACCGCAGCGTGTCGGCGTTCTCGCCGATCGTCGCGCCCAGCCATGTTCCGTGGGGGCAGAAGGCCTTCCACGCCTACCTTGGCGACAACCCGGCCGACTGGGCGCAATGGGACGCCTGCGCATTGATTGCCGCGGCCAGCGAGCGCCTGCCGTTGCTGGTCGACCAGGGCGAGGCGGACGAGTTCCTGCAGACCCAGCTGCAGCCGCAGCGCCTGCAGGAGGCCTGCGCCGCTGCCGGCCATCCGCTGACCCTGCGCCTGCAGCACGGCTACGACCACAGCTACTACTTCATTGGCAGCTTCATCGGCGAGCACGTCGCCCACCACGCCCGCGCCCTGCACGGCTGAGCCCCCGGGAAAAAGGGGACGGAGGGGATTAAGTCGCATTTGCCGCTGTGCCGCAAACGACTTAATCCCCTCCGTCCCCTTTTTCAGCGATGGATCACACCCTCGTGGCGTCGCCCCGCGCTATCGTGCGCGTAGACGGCCTTGCGGATCGGGGGATGCATGCCGGTAGTGCTGGCGCTGCTGTATGTGCTGTGCCATGGCCTGGTGCTGGCCTTGTGGCCTGGTCCGGCCGGGGTAGGCTCCTTCGTTTTCCTGACCGGTGCCCCGTTGCTGGCGGCGGCCGCCTGCCTGTGGCGGGCCCGCCGCGACCGCGCGGCACTGGGGTGGCGCGCCACGGCATTGGCGCTGCTGCTGTGGGCCGGCGGCATGGCGTTCAACATGATCGACGCCCTGGGCGCCGGGCGTGCCGATTTCACCCCGCGCGCAAGCCTGTTCCTTTACGTGCTCTACGGTGTGCCCCTGGTGTTCATCCTGGCCAGGGCGCGCCGGGAACGGGTCAGCATCAGCCTGATCGATGCGGCCATGGCGGCGCTGCTGGGCGTGCTGTTCTTCGTGCACGCGCAGTCGTTCGCCGCCCGCGTTGACATCGACGACCACGCGTTGTCCAACATGCAACGCATGTTCGATATCCAGAACCTGTGCATCGCCGTGTTCGCGGTGGTGCGCTGGCTGGCCGGCGACGTTCCCGAGCGGCGTACCTTTTTCCGCGCGCTGGCGATGTATGCGGCGACCTACCTGTT
Organism: Stenotrophomonas muris; assembly: GCF_052751275.1. Lineage (NCBI taxonomy): Bacteria > Pseudomonadati > Pseudomonadota > Gammaproteobacteria > Lysobacterales > Lysobacteraceae > Stenotrophomonas > Stenotrophomonas muris. The sequence goes on from NZ_CP199880.1 coordinate 27,848, forward strand.
GGTGGCGTATTACATCAACCACTACACCTCCGGTGATGCGTTCGGTGCCTATGCGGATCTGCTGATCGATCTGCCGTTCCTGCTGCTGGCGCTGCTCGCACTCAGCCAGGCACCGGCGCGGGTCCTGACGCCGCATCCGCGGATGGCGCGCACGGTGCAGGCGGCGGGCCCGATGATCCTGCCGCTGCTGCTGCTGGTGGTGGGCACCCTGGTGGTCGACCATGCCCGGCCCCTGGCCGTGAGCGGTTTCGTGGTGGCGACGCTGGGGTTCGGCCTGCGCAGCATCCTGCTGCAGGTGGACCTGATGGAACGGCAGGCCTCGCTGGACCAGCTGGCGCGCCAGGATGGCCTGACAGGCGTGGCCAACCGGCGCGAGTTCGACGCGCTGCTGCTGGCCGAGTGGAATCGCGCACGGCGCAGTGGCACCGAGCTGGGCCTGCTGCTGTTGGATATCGATCATTTCAAGGCCTTCAACGACCGCCACGGCCATCCCGCCGGCGACCGCTGCCTGCAGGCCGTGGCAGCGGTACTGAAGGCGAGCGCCGGTCGCGCCGGTGACAGCGTCGCACGTTATGGCGGCGAGGAATTTGCGGTGATCGTGCCCGGAAGCGCGCTGTCGGGCGTTCTGGCGCTGGCCGAGCGCCTGCGCCAGGCGGTGGAAGCGCTGCCGTTGCCGGAAGGATCGGTCAGTATCAGCATCGGCGTGGGTTACCTGCATCCGCCGGCTCTGGCCAGTGCCGATCAGTTGCTGGCAGACGCCGATGCCGGCCTGTATGCCGCCAAGCGGGCTGGCCGCAACCAGGTGATCCTGCATGCGCACGTGCTGGATGACGAGGGCAGCACGCACGGAACGATGGACTGCTGAGCAGCTCTCTGCATGCGATCACACGGGGGGCGCGACGGCTTATCGCTGCCGCAACCAGCCGGTCGGATCGAGCAGCCTCAGCCCGACCGGTGACAACGAGCGCTGCCGCAACGGCAGGTTTGCCGCCTGCACGGCCATTGCACAGCGCGCCAGCTGCTGGCGCAACGGTGCCAGCGAGTCGTCCTCGCGGGGCCGTGCATGCCGCCATTGCGCGATGCGCAGCAGGCAGACCAGCAGGTCCAGTTCACTGGCGGCAATGAAGGGAGAGCCGGCCGGCAGCAGATCGATCGGAGCGGCGGGGGTGGCCAGCAGCGGCAGCAGGCCGATGAAGGCGTCGCAGCCCTCCTGGCCAAGCCCGAGTCCGCTCAGCTGGGCAAGGCCATCGGCCTGCAGATCGGGGTCGCGCAACTGCCGTATCGCGCCCAGCAGCGCCTGTTCGCCCCGGCCGAACTGTCGACCGAAGGCGCGGTAGTTGACCCGGGTGGGAAACAACGGGGAACGGGAGGCCATGGTGGCTAGGGCTGTGGGTCGCGGGTTTCCACCAGCACCGGACAGGGCGCGTGGTCGATGGTCCATTGCCCGATCGAGGGTTCGAACAGGCGTTCCAGCCGGGACAGGTGGCGATGGCCGATCACGATCAGGTCGCACTTCAGGCGCCGGGCCTGCTCGCTGATGACTTCGCCGGGATCGCCGGAGGGGATCTGCGCGATGGCATCGACGCCGCGCTCGCGCAGTTCGGCCAGGGCTTCGGCCAATACTGCCTCGGCGCGGGAGCGCTGGCGGGCGGCTTCCGGATACTCGGTGCGATCGGCTTCGCTGGCATCGGCCGCCAGCGCGAATTCGGGGTCGAGCACGCACAGCAGGTGCAGGCGGCTGTGGGGGCCGGCGATGGCGGCGGCCAGGTCCAGCACGCGTGCGTGCTGGGGGCCACCATCCAGGGCGACCAGCAGGGTAGTGAACATGGATGTCTCCTTGGCAGGACGGGGATGGTCGCCGATGTCACCGCGCGCACCCATGCCGTGCGCGGCAGTCAATGAATGCGTCGAACGCAATCCACGGTGGTTGCAAGTGCCGTAGAGTCATCTGATTTACTGGAGACTGTCATGCCCCTGCCGGACCTGAACCTGTTGCTGGCACTGGACGTACTGATTGACGAATGCAGCGTGGCCGCCGCCGCGCGCCGCATGAACCTGAGCGCGCCGGCGATGAGCCGCACCCTGGGCCGGATCCGCACTGCGCTGGGTGACCCGGTGCTGGTGCGTGCCGGCCGCGGTCTGGCGCCCACGCCCCGCGCGCTGCAGCTGCGCGAGCAGGTCCGCGATGTGATCGAGCAGGCCCACCGCGTCTTCAACGCTGGTCGTGAAGTGGACATGCGCGTGCTCGAGCGAACCTTCAGCGTGCGCGCCAATGATGTCTTCATCGGTGGATTTGGCGGTCGCCTGCGCGAGATCTTCCGCCAGCAGGCACCGCGCGCGGTGCTGCGCTTCGTGCCCGAGGGCGATACCGACGATGATGCGATGGCGCAGGGCCGGATCGACCTGTACATCAGCACCGCCGGCAAGCATGCGCCCGATACCAAGGTGCAGAACCTGTTCAGTACCTCGTTCATGGGCGCCGCGCGCGAGGACCATCCACTGTTCGACGAGGAGATCAGTGCAGAGCGCTTTGCCGCGTGTGACCACATCGCGGTGTCGCGCCGTGGCCTGCCGCGTGGGCCGATCGATGATGACCTGGCCACGCTCGGCCTGCAGCGCCGCGTGGCGCTGATCAGCCCGACCTTCCACGGTGCGATCTTCGCGGCGGCCGAATCAGACCTGATCCTGCCGCAGATGCCAAGCGTGATGCTGGAGCGGATCGTCAGCATGCGCCTGCCGCTGCGCCTGTTCCCGCTGCCGATCCCGGTGCGTACCGCGGCCATCGTGCAGGCCTGGCATCCGCGGCTGGACAACGATGCCGCGCACCAGTGGCTTCGCCGTTCCATCAAGACCATGTGCGAGCGCGTCGAGGACGCCCACCGCTGAGACCCGCAGGCGTGCGCTGGACGCACGCCTGGGATGCCGGCGACGCCATTTTTCACAGGGTACCGGCTCCCTAGACTGCGCTCCCCGGAGTTTCACTGAGCGCATTCCAATGACCCTCAACATGCCGTGCACTGCACGGATCGGCGCCTGGCGATGAGTGCGCCGGCCGCCGCTGTCCCGGCCGCCGCAGCGCCCCGTCCTGCCGCCGCCCCCGGGCTCGATCGCCGCATTCTGGTCGGCCTGTGTGGCGTGCTGCTGGCGGTGCTGGTGTCCGGCTTCAACGAGAACATCACCAAGGTCGCCCTGGCCGACATCCGTGGCGCGATGGGTTTCAGCGTCGACGACGGCAGCTGGATCGTCGCCCTCTACAGCGCGATGTCGGTCAGCGCGATGGCCTTCGCGCCGTGGTGTGCCGCCACCTTCTCGCTGCGCCGCTTCGCATTGGCGATGATCGGTGGCTTCATGGTGCTGGGCGTGCTGTGCCCGCTCGCCCCGAACCTGCAGGTGTTCCTGCTGCTGCGTGCATTGCAGGGCCTGTGCGGCGGTGCACTGCCGCCGTTGCTGATGAGCGTGGCGCTGCGCTTCCTGCCGCCTGGCATCAAGCTGTACGGCCTGGCCGGCTACGCGTTGACGGCGACGTTCGGCCCGAGCATGGGCACGCCGCTGGCCGCGTTCTGGGTCGAGCAGGTGGGCTGGCACTGGGCGTTCTGGCAGATCGTGCCGTACTGCCTGGCCGCCATGGCGATGGTCGGCTGGGGCCTGCCACAGGACCCGCTGCGGCTGGAACGCTTCGCCCAGTTCGATGGCGTTGGGCTGCTGCTCGGCCTGCCGGCGCTGGTGCTGCTGGTGCTGGGCCTGGTGCAGGGCCCGCGGCTGAACTGGTTCGATTCGCCGATGATCACGCTGATGATCGGTGGCGGTGCCGGCCTGATGGTGCTGTTCATGATCAACGAATGGTTCCACCCGCTGCCGTTCTTCAAGCTGCAGTTGTTGGCCAATCGCAATCTCAGCTACTCGCTGGTCACGCTGGGTGGCGTGCTGTTCGTGCTGCTGGCGGTGATCTCGATCCCGTCCGGCTTCCTGGCCAGCGTGCAGGGCTACCGGCCGCTGCAGACCGCACCGATGCTGCTGTGGGTGGCACTGCCACAGGTGATCGCGCTGCCGCTGGTGGCGGCCCTGTTGAACATCCGCGCGGTGGACTGCCGCTGGGTGCAGGCCACCGGCCTGGCGATGCTGGCACTGGCCTGCTGGCTGGGCTCGCACCTGGACGTGGCCTGGATCCGCGACAACTTCCTGGGGGTGCAGCTGCTGCAGGTGTTTGCCCAGCCGATGGCGGTGCTGCCGCTGCTGATGCTGGCCACCGGCGGCCTGGCGCCACAGGATGGCCCGTTTGCCTCGGCCTGGTTCAACACGGTCAAGGGCTTCGCTGCGGTGTTCGCCGGTGGCGTACTGGATGCCATCGCCCAAGGCCGCCGTCATTTCCATTCCACCGTGCTGGTCGACCGCCTTGGCGAGCAACCGTGGCTGGCCGATGGCCCGCAGCTGGGCGCGCGCCTGCATGCACAGGTACAGGCGCTGACTTCGGCCGACCTGTACTGGGTGGTCGCACTGGTGGCGCTGGCCTTCATTCCCCTCATTGCCTGGATGCCCACCCGCATCCATCCGCCACGCGCCGTGGCCTGAACCTTTCGCAGGAACCCCTCATGACGATCAATCGAACCCCTCTCAACACCGGCCTGGGCCTGGGCCTGCTGGCCCTGGCCATCGGCGCGTGGCTGCTGCTGCGCGATGGCGGTCACCAGACCACCAACAATGCGTACGTGGTGGCCGACTACACCCTGGTAGCGCCGAAGATTGCCGGCTTCGTCAGTGCCGTGGACGTAGAGGACAACCAGTCGGTGAAGGCCGGTGATGTGCTTGCCCGCATCGACGACCGCGACTACCAGGTGGCACTGCAGGCTGCGCGTGCCGACCTTGCCAATGCCCGTGCGCAGCTGGCCAATGCGCAGGCCGCACTGGCCCAGCAGGACTCGCTGATCGCGCAGGCCAGGGCCAGCGTCGATGTCAGCCGTTCCGAACTGACCCTGGCCAGTGCCGACCAGCAGCGTTACCGCGAACTGGCCCGTGATGGCGCCGGTACCGTGCAGAACGCGCAGCAGGCGCAGTCGAAGCAGGCCGTGGCCAGTGCGCATCTGCAGCAGGGCCAGGCCGCACTGTCGACCGCACGCCAGCGCACCGACATCCTCAGCGCGGGCGTGCAGGCTGCACAGGCGGCGGTGCAGCGTGCAGAAGCGGCACAGGCACGCGCCGAACTGGATCTGTCGCACACCGTGCTGCGTGCGCCGATCGATGGCATGGTCGGTCGCCGCGCAGTGCGCGTCGGTGCCTACCTGACCCCGGGTACGCCGGTGGCTGCGGTGGTCCCGCTGAAGCGCGCCTTCGTGGTCGCCAACTTCCAGGAAACGCAGATGACCCGCATGCAGGCCGGCCAGCAGGTCGAACTGAAGGTGGACGTATTCCCGGGCACGCCGCTGCGCGGGCACATCGACAGCATTGCACCAGCCACCGGCGTCACCTTTGCTGCAGTCGCACCAGAGAACGCCACCGGCAACTTCACCAAGGTGGTGCAGCGCATTCCGGTGAAGATCGTGCTGGAGCCGGGCCAACCGCTGCTGGACCAGCTGCGTGCCGGCATGTCGGTGGAAGCCAGCGTTGACCTGGGCAGCCGCGCGCGTGCGCAGAGCATGCAGCACGGACCGGGCCACAAGCGCGGGGAGGGCGCATGAGCGCCATTACCGTTTTCCGCACCTTCGTTGCGGCCAGCCTGTGCACGGCCCTGGCTGCCTGCGCGATGGGCCCGGACTTCGTACGCCCGCAGGCGGAACTGCCCGGCCACTGGCGGGGTGGGGCTGTCGCCGGCAACGCCATCGATCAGGACGCCGCCTGGTGGGCCGGCTTCGACGATCCGCTGCTGGGGCAGCTGGCCCACCAGGTGCTGGCGGCCAACCTGGACCTGCAGCTGGCCGCCAACCGCGTGCAGCAGAGCCGCACCGCGCGCGGCATCACCGCCGCCGATCGCCTGCCCAGCGTCAGCGCGAGCGCCAGTGGCGTGCGTGCACGCAACAGCGAGGTGGGCCTGAATGATCCGTCCGGCAACGGCGGCCGTGATGACTACGGGCTGTTCCAGGCCGGTATCGGCCTGGGCTGGGAACTGGACCTGTGGGGCCGCGTGCGGCGCCAGGTGGAAGCGGCCGACGCGCGCGTGCAGATGGCCGAGGAGGATGCACACGCCGTGCGCATCGCGCTGCTGGCGGAAACCGCGCGTGATTACCTGCAGCTGCGTGCGACGCGGCAGCTGCTGGCGATCACCGAGGACAACCTCAGCATCGCGCATGACATCAAACGGCTGACCGAGGCGCGCCAGAAGCAGGGCGTGGCCAGCACGCTGCAGGTGTCCAGCGCGGCCGCGCAGGTGGCTTCGCTGCAGGCGCGCATCGCGCCGCTGCGGCATCGCGAATCGCAGTTGCGCAATGCGCTGGCGTTCCTGCTGGCACAGCCGCCGCAGGCACTGGACGCGCAGCTGCAGGATGCACGCCGTGACTGGCCGGCGTTGCCAGCGGTGGCGGTGGGTCTGCCGAGTGAACTGGCCGAGCGTCGCCCGGACATCCGTCGTGCCGAGGCGGCACTGCATGCGGCAACGGCCGGCATCGGCGTGGCCAAGGCCAGTTTCCTGCCGCGCATCACCTTGAATGGTGACGCAGGCTTCCAGGCCAAGCAGCTGGATGACCTGGATGGCTGGAACGCGCACCGTTTCAGCATCGGGCCGTCGATCAGCCTGCCGATCTTCCAGGGCGGGCGGCTGAAGGCGAACCTCGCGCTGAGCAGGCTGCAGCAGCAACAGTCGGCCCTGCAGTTCCGCCGTACCGTGTTGCAGGCCTGGCATGAGGTGGACGACGCCATGGACGGCTACAGTGCCGAGCAGCAGCGCACGGTGCAGCTGCACGTGGCGGTGGATGAGAGCGAGACGGCACTGGGGGCGGCGCGCCGGCAGTACCAGGCCGGCGTGGTCGACATGCTGGACGTGCTGACCACCCAGCGCATCGCGCTGGACAACCAGGCCGCGCTGGCCAACAGCCAGGCCGCCGCCGCGATCGCGCGTGTAGAGCTGTACCGCGCGCTGGGCGGTGGCTGGTAGCGATAGGGGAAACGCCGGGCCATGCCCGGCGGTTCGTCGGTAGTTGCCAACCTTGGTTGGCAGCTTTCTTGGAGGGCCAACCAAGGTTGGCGTCTACCAGAGCATGGTCATCGGCACCGGGTCGATCACGACACGGGCACGGTAGCGCCGGGCCATGACCGGCGGGCGGGTGCCTCAACGCACGTCGCGCAGTTCCCAGTGGCTGCCGGCCAGCAGGCGCAGGCGCTGCTTGAACACGTCACTGTCGATGCGGGTAGTGGCGACCAGGTTGATGCGCAGGTCCTTCTGCTCGCCGGTCACGGTGGCCTCCGGGTCGGTCACGCCCCACTGCGGTTCCACCGCATCCGGGTCGGGCTGCTTGGCCTTCCAGCGTTCGAACAGCGTGCCGCTGCGCAGGGCATCCTGCAGCTCTTCGGCGAAACCGGCGGCGCCCTGGGAATGGAAGGACAGGTCAGGGTCGTTGCCGCGGGCCTTGGACGGATCGGGCAGGCTGATGTGGTACTGCGCAGGCATGGAGTTCTCCTTGAAGTGCGGCAAGGCTGGCACAGTCGGGGTGGAATCGATGTGCAGATTCCGGCCGTGGCCAGCGCTCATTCGAACCGATGCGGCCCATCGGCAAATCCCACGGTGACCGCGCCCTTGCCGACGTTGACCATGCCGGTCAGGCTCATCACCGATTCGTGCACGGTCACGCCATGGCCGGCGCAGACCTCTTTCATCTGTGCATAGCCGGGCAGGCTGCGCAGCTCGTCCAGTTCGCCGCCGTAGCTGACGCACACCGTCGGCGTCATCAGCCCGGCACGCACGCGCTGGCCGACCACCGCGAACAGCTTCTGCACGGCGCTGTCGAAGCCCTTGATCTTGGCCACCGGCCCGGTCTCGCCACGGTAGCCGTGCAGCACCGGCTTGATGTCCAGTGCACTGCCCAGTGCCGCGCTGAGCAGGCCGACACTGCGGTCGCCCTTGTGCCGCGCGCGTGCGCGCATGTAGTACAGGTCGCGGGTGATCATGTAGCCGTGCACGTTGCCGGCCAGTTCTTCCAGCCGTTCGCGGATCTGCTGCACGCTGGCGCCACTGTCACGCAGGCGGACAGCCTCCACCGCGGTCACGGCCTGCGCGGCGAACAGGTTCTGGGTATCAAGTACGCGCAGCGCGAACGGCGAGTTGTAGCCCGCTGCCTGCCGCACCGGCTTGTAATCGTTGAGGATGGCGAAGCTGGCCTGCAGCGCGTTGTCGTGGATCGGGCTGCGGGTCTTGGTGATGGTCATGCAGAACACGTGGTCGTAATCGATCACCAGCTGCTGCAGGAACAGGTCGCGGATCTGGTTGACGCTGAAGGGGATGGTTTCCGCTTCAGCGCCATGTTCGGCCACATGCGCGTGCAGGAAGCTCAGGGTGGCCTGCTCATCGCGATGATCGGCCAGCACGGCTTCGCCGATCCGTACGGTGATCGGCAGCAGCACGATGTTGTGCTCGGCAATGAAGTCCTGCGGCAGGTCGCAGGCCGAGTCGACGACGATTCCGATGCGCATCCGCGGCTCCCCCTCCAGGGCGGTTGTAGGTTCGGAAATGTGAAATCTATCTCAAATTCCGGCGTGGCGCGCGAGGGAAACGCGGCACGCCCTGTTCAGCGACTGCGCTGCACGGCCACCGGAAGCTCGGCCAGGCGCTGCCATTCGGGCTGCCGCAGCAGATCCGGGTCGGCCAGCACCGCCGCCATCAGTGGGTGGGCGTCGTTGCCCCAGAACAGTTCGCCATCGATGGCCAGGGTCGGCACGCCGAACACGCCGGTTGCAATGGCGGCCTCGGTGTTCCTCCGCAGCTGCTCCTTGACCGCGGGAGTCGCGATGGCGCTGGCGACATCCTCGATCCCCAGCCGCGCGGCTGGTTCGCGCAGGGCCTCGGCGCTGTCGGCGGCATTGCCGTCGCGCCAGATCCAGTCGAACAGCACGTCCACCGCCTGTGCGCTGCCACCCGCGGCCAGGCACAGGCGCAGGGCAGACAGCGGATTGAACGGGTGGCCCGGCGGGAACCGCAGCGGTGTGCCTTCGGCCTGCGCGGTCCACAGCAGCTGGCGGTAGATGAAGCGGCGCTTGGCCGGAATCTCGGCCGGCCCGAGGTTGCCCAGGTGATGCAGCACGGCACCAAAGGCGATCGGCACCGGCTGGATCCGCGGGAACTCGGGCAGCTGCTTCAGCTTCTGCCAATGCAGGTAGGAGTACGGCGAAACGAAGTCGAAATACCAGCGCAGGGTGGCCATGGTGGTGTCCTTCAATGCGGTCAGGGCTGCGCGTTGCGCAGCAGGTAGCGATCGCGCAGCTCGGTCTGGCGCGAGCGCATCGGCATCGCCCGGCCGCCCAGCCAGACCTGTTCGGCATAGTGCGCCACGTCCAGCGGGTCGCCCTCCCACAGCACCAGGTCGGCACGCTTGCCCGGCTCGATGCTGCCGATCTGGTCGGCCACACCGAACGCCTGGGCCGGCACCCGGGTCAGGCCGGCCAGGCCGTCGGCCCAGGGCAGTCCATTGGCCACGGCATTGCCGGCCAGCTGGCGCATCTTGCGGGCGTTGTGCGAGGCGTCGCCACGCTGCACGAACGAGACCGCCACGCCGGCCCGTTGCAGGCGTGCCGCATTTTCCAGGGTTGCACCGATCTGGTCGAAGCTGGCCGGCAGGTTGGACAGCACGTCGACGAACACCGGCACCTGCGCGGCGGCCAGCTCCGGTGCCAGCTGCCAGGCTTCGCTGCCACCGGCAATGGCGATCTTCACCTTCTCGCGGGCGGCCCAGCGCAGCAGCTGGCGGATGTCCGCCGCACGGTCCACCTCCACCACGATGCGGCCCTGGCCGGCCAGGTAGCGGCCCAGCGTGCGGCGCCCGGCCGGGGTCAGCAGCGCATGCGGTGAGTCCGCGGCGACCTGGCCACGCGCCTCGTCCACCATCTGCTGCAGCAGCATCCATTGCGCCGCACGCGAATGCCCGGTCAGTTCCACTGCGGCCGACCCCAGGCGCAGGAACAGCGCGCGCGGCCCGAGGGGATCGGCGCTGCCGTCCAGCCGCATCACACCGCCCTGGCCAGCGACGAAGCCGCCACCGGTGGCGGCCCCCAGGGCGGTGAAGCCGATGCCGTCCAGGCGCGCCACCGGGATCAGCACCGAGGCCGGGTTGTAGGCCAGGGTGACATCGAATTCGGGGCGCAACGGTTGTTCGCCGATCTTCAGCGTGCTGTCGACCGTGCTCGCTTCACCGGAGACTTCTTCGATGCCGATCTCGGTGATGCCCCCGAACAGCGCGGGTGTCAGCGGGCGGCCATCGGCCTCGACGACGTTGGCCCCGGCCGGTGCGGACAGCCCGTTGCCGACTGCGCGGATGATGCCGCCCTGCACCAGTACATCGGCGTGCTGCAGGCTGCCGCGCGCGCTGGCCGTATGTACGGTGGCGTTGCGGACCAGCAGGTCCTGCGCCTGCGCGGCTGCGGAGAGGCAGGCCAGCACCATGACCGTAGCGCCGAGCCATGCCCGGCGACGCTTGTTCAACGCGCCCATCAGTGCACCTCCTGGCCGAGCTGGAAATCGGAACGCGGCGTCGCTGCCGGCGCACTGCGGTCGTACAGGCGGCGGCCGTCGATGAAGACCTGTTCGGCCAGCGCGTAGGAACCGAAGGGGTTGCCGTTCCAGACCACTACGTCGGCCATCTTGCCGGCCTCCAGGGTGCCGGTCTGGCCTTCAATGCCCAGCGCTCTGGCGGCATTGGCCGTCATCCAGGTGATGGCATGTTCGGGCGTGATCTCCGGCATGTGCGCGCGGCGCGCGGCGGCGATCACCTTGGCCGCTTCCTGGTTCAGGCGCTGGATGCCTTCGGGCGAATCGGAATGGACGATGGCGCAGCTGTTCTTCGGCCGGTCGACCAGTGCGATGTTCTCCGGAATGCCATCGAAGGCTTCCATCTTGAAGCCCCACCAGTCGGCCCACAGCGCACCGCAGACGCCGTCGGCGGCCAGCCGGTCGGCCAGCTTGTAGGCCTCTACGCCGTGGTGGAAGGCCGCCACCTTGAAGCCAAATTCCTTGGCCAGGTCGAGCATGGTGGCCATCTCGTCGGCGCGGTAGCAGTGGATGTGCACGCGGATGTCGCCTTCGATCGCGCCGGCCAGCGTGTCCAGCTTGAGATCGCGCTTGCCGCCGGCATCACCGGCGCTGTCGCCCTTGTCGCTGCCGAACCAGCCCTTGCGCTTGGCCGGCTTGGGTTTGTTCTTGGCGATGTAGTCGGCAGCATCGATGAAGGCGGCGCGGTAGCCGGCAACGTTGCCCATCCGCGTGGCTGGGGCGACGCCCTTGCCTTCGCCGTAAACCCGTTTCGGGTTCTCGCCGCAGGCCATTTTCAGCCCCCACGGAGCACCCGGGAATTTCATGGCCTGGTAGGTGATGGCCGGCACGTTCTTCAGGGTCACGCCACGGCCACCGACCAGGTTGGCCGAGCCAGGCAGCACCTGCATGCTGGTCACGCCTCCGGCCAGGGCTGTAGCGAAGCCCGGGTCCTGCGGCCACACCGAGTGCTCGGCCCAGACATTGGCGGTGACCGGTGCGGTCATCTCGTTGCCGTCGCTGTGCGCGCCGACGCCCGGGCTGGGGTACACGCCCAGGTGCGAGTGCACGTCGATCAGGCCCGGGGTGACCCACTTGCCCCGCGCATCGATGCGGGTGACCCCGGCATCGGCCTGCAGCTGGCGGCCCACGGCGGCGATGCGGCCCTCGCGCAGCAGCACGTCGGCGTTGTCCAGGCGCTGGCCGGTGCCGGTGAGCACGGTGGCGTTCTGGATCAGCACCGGCGCATCGGGATGCGCCCGGTAGGTGCTGGGGTAGGGATCGGCGACGAAGCGCGAGGCGCCCATCGCCGGTGCCGTGCTCAACGAAACCAGCGCCATCCCAAGAGCGGCGCGCAACACCATCGATGCCATGCAGAGATCCCCAACCCAAGCGTGAATCCGCCGACGCTATCCGTCGTCGATACCACTTGCCAAGTGACCTTGGGCAGGGGCAGGGGTGGGGATTTTCCTATACAAAAATTCTGAACGAAGCATTAATTTTTTGTGACACCTGCCGCTACCAACCGGTGGGACAGCGAGCGCTGACCCGCCGTGAGGTGTGCTTTCCATTGCTCCATGACGGAGCTGCACCTGAAATATTTCAAGGAATCAAGGACGTAACTGCAGATGATTGTCTTCCCGTCGTATCGCTCCACCGCTTCCCGCCGCTCGATCCTCCCCTCACCCCTGGCCTCGGCCATTGTTGGCTCGCTGCTGATGGCCGCCGCTCTGCCGGCGCTGGCCCAGGACAGCAACGCAGACGCCTTGTCGCGTTACCAGTTCCAGCGCAGCCTGCAGGCCGCGTTTGCCGCACCGGTCCTCACCGCTTCGCCGTCGCTGGCCGTCGCCGCCGCCGCCGATGTGGAAGTCGATCCGGAACCCATCATGGGCAAGCCGGGTGATGCCGCCAGCTGGCGCACCACCGAATTCAACAGCGACTGGGGCCTGCAGGCGATCAACGCCGATGTGGCCTACGCACGCGGACTGACCGGCACCGGCATCCGCCTGGGCGTGTTCGACAGCGGCACCGGCCTGGACCACGACGAGTTCGCCGGCAAGGACCACCGCAGCATCCATCTGGCCGATGTGCTGGCCGATGGCAGCCTGTGCGCGCGCGAAGTGCTGAGTGGCCCGGACGCCTGCTTCGCCAGCGACGGTGACCAGGTGGCCGTGTCCTACCAGCTGCTCGACCCGGACTATGCCGATCTGCTGGAGCGCAATGGCTTCTACGAAGGCCTGAGCTACAACGTGCACGGTACCCACGTGTCGGGCACCATCGCCGCCAACCGTGATGGCCACGGCACCCACGGTGTTGCCTTCGGCGCCGACCTGAGCGTGGCCCGCCTGTTCTCCAACAGCGCCACCTACCTGTCGGTGGTGAATATCGGCGGTTCCCTGTATCTGGACGAACAGACCATCGCCGCCATCCAGGCCGACGATTCGATCTACCCGCAGCTGTATGCGCAGATGAACGAGCAGGGTGTGCGCGCCATCAACCACAGCTGGGGCCTGGCCAACGAGCCGACCACAGCGGAAGACCTGGACATGTACCAGTCGCACCCGGTGTTCGCCGCCAGTCTGGCTGCGATGGCCGAAGGTTCGCGCAGCAGCGGCCTGATCCAGGTATGGGCCGCTGGCAACACCGATTCGCCCAACACTTCGCCGGAAGAAGCGCCGATTGCCGGCATGTATGCCTCGCTGCCGCGCGCCGTCGCCGACGTCGAGCCGTACTGGCTGGCCGTGGTCAACGTCAATCAGGACCTGGAGCTGAGCAACCGCTCGATGCGCTGTGGCCTGGCGGCGAACTGGTGCCTCGCCGCGCCCGGCTCGAACATCAACTCGACCGTGTACGGTCCCGATTCGGTGATCGAAGGTGATTTCTACGATGACAATGGCAACCTGGTGGTGGACATCATCAGCCAGACCCCGTCGTCCGATTACGAGGAACTGAGCGGCACGTCCATGGCCGCCCCGCACGTCACCGGCGCGCTGGGCCTGCTGTTCGAGCGCTTCCCGTACCTGGACAGCGCGCAGGTGCGCGACGTGCTGCTGACCACCGCCACCGACCTGGGTGCTGCAGGCGTGGACGATGTCTACGGCTGGGGCCTGATGAACCTGGCTGCGGCCGTCGAAGGCTACGGCTCGCTGCGCGTGGACACCGATGTGGTGATGAACCAGAAGGCCGGCGGCCTGAAGGTGTGGGAAGGTGATGCATGGGACGACTGGACCAATGATATCGGCGGCCCGGGCAAACTGACCAAGAGCGGCATCGGCTGGCTGCGCCTGAGCGGCGACAACAGCTTCAACGGCGCGGTGGTGCGCGAAGGCGTGCTGGAACTGGACGGCGTGAACACGCTGACCAGCGCCGTGGACGTGACCGGCGGAACCTTCCTGCTGAACGGCACCCTGCAGAACACAGCGCTGAACAGCCTGGGCGGCAGCAGCCGCATCACCGCCACCGGTGTGCTGGACGGCTCGGACCTGACCGTCACCGGCGGCGTGGTGTCCTTCAACGGCGTGCAGACCGGCGGCAGCACCTTCGTGGGTGAAAAGGGCACGCTGAAGGGCGTGGGCCAGCTGGGAAACACCACCGTGGCCGGCATCATCGCTCCGGGCAACTCCATCGGCACGCTCACCATCAACGGTGACTATGTGCAGACCGCCACTGGCGTGTACCAGGCCGAGGTGGCCCCGGGCAGCCGCAGCGACCAGCTGCACGTGACCGGCACCGCCACCCTGGGCGGCACCCTGGTGGCGCTGCCGGAACCGGGCACCTACTACCTGGGCGAGCAGTTCAACTTCATCCAGGCCGACGGCGGCGTGAACGGTCGGTTCGCCAGCACCGATTTCAGCGCCTTCTCGCCCTTCCTGCAGTTCGGCCTGGCCTACTCCGCCGCCGGCGCGCGCATTGAAGTGACCCGCGGCAACGCGCTGGCTACCGCGGCCACCACCGCCAACCAGTTGGCCGTGGCCACCGTGGTCGACGGTCTGGCGGTCAACCAGGGCCTGCCGCGTCCGCTGACCATGCTGTTCCCGGAACAGGTGGGCAGCGCACTGGACAGCCTCAGCGGCGAACTGCATGCCGCCACCAGCGCGGCCCTGCTGGAAGGCAGCCGCTACGTGCGTGATGCCGCGCTGGCCCGCCGTGCCGGTGCCGCTGCACCGGGTGCCGAAGGCGGCGACGCCACCGGTGTGTGGGTGCAGGCCCTGGCCGGCAGCACCACGCTGGATGGCAACACCAACACCGCCCGCACCGAAGCCAACAGCAACGGCCTGCTGGTCGGTGCCGACCGCGAGTTCGGCGGCTGGCAGGTGGGCGTGCTGGCCGGTACCGGCCGCACCGACGTGAAGCAGGGCGAAGGGCGCCGTGCGAGGTCGAAGGTGGACAACACCCACTTCGGCGCCTACGCCAGCCACAACTGGGGCGGTTTCGGCCTGCGTGGCGGCCTGGCATGGAGCGAACACGATGTGGACAGTACCCGTGAGCTGGCGTTCGCCGGTTACAGCGACACCCTGAGCGCCCGCTACGACGCGCGTACCCGCCAGGCCTTCATCGAAGCGGCCTACCGCTTCGGTGGCCGCGAGGCCGGCCTGGAGCCGTACGTGCAGGTGGCCCGCGTGGAAGTGGACACCAAGCACGTGAACGAGCGTGGCGGTGCTGCGGCCCTGCAGGGTTCGGTGGACGACGTGCGCACCACCCTGGCCACGGCCGGCGTGCGCTTCGACAAGGGCCTGAAGGCCTCGTTCCAGCAGGACAGCTGGTTGCACGTGCGCGGCGCGGTGGCGTACCGCCACGCCAGCGGCGACCGCAACCCGTCGGCCCGCCTGGGCTTTGCCACCGGCGGTGACAGCTTCGTGGTCAACGGTGCACCCATCGCCGACAGCGCGGTGGTGGCCGAACTGGGCCTCTCGGCCTGGCTGACCGCCAGGCAGCAGCTGGAACTGGGCTACAGCGGCCAGTTCGGCGACGAAAGCCGCGACCACGGTGCCAACCTGCGCTGGTCGGTGCGTTTCTAAGCCACCGGCTCCCGCAGGGAAACCAGGAGGGGCGGCCGTTGGGCCGCCCCTTCTCTTTGTGTGGCAGGGCAGGCGCAGCGTTGCCTACAATGGCGCCCCTGCAGAACCGGACCGGGCATGAAGAGCAAACAGGAAATCGTCGACAACTGGCTGCCGCGTTATACCGGCGTTCCGCTGGACCAGTTCGGCCAGCATATCCTGCTGACCAATTTCGGCGGCTACCTGCACACCTTCTCCGCGCTGACCGGCGCCCCGGTCATCGGCCTGGACCGGCCGATGGCCAGCGCCACCATCGATGGCATCACCATGATCAACTTCGGCATGGGCAGCCCCAATGCCGCGATCATCATGGACCTGCTGTCGGCGGTGATGCCCAAGGCGGTGCTGTTCCTGGGCAAGTGCGGTGGCCTGAAGCGCAAGAACCAGCTGGGTGACCTGGTGCTGCCGATCGCAGCGATCCGCGGTGAGGGCACTTCGGGCGACTACCTGCCGCCGGAAGTGCCGGCCTTGCCGGCGTTCGCGCTGCAGCGTGCGGTCTCGACCATGATCCGTGATCTCGGCCACGACTACTGGACCGGTACCGTCTACACCACCAACCGCCGGGTCTGGGAGCACGACGAGGCGTTCAAGGAGCGGCTGCGGGCGATGCGCTGCATGGCCATCGACATGGAAACCGCCACCGTGTTCGCCGCTGGCTTCGCCAACCACATTCCCAGCGGCGCACTGCTGTTGGTGTCGGACCAGCCGATGATCCCCGATGGGGTCAAGACCGAGGCCTCCGATGCCAAGGTCAGCTCCCAGTTCGTGGAAAACCATATCCAGATCGGTATCGAGGCGCTTAAGCTTATCCGGCGCAACGGCAAGTCGGTCCGCCACCTGCGCTTCGACGAATGATGATGATGGCCTGGCGCGGCGCGCCGGCCCTGGGGAGTAGGTGATGGACGTTGCCGCGCACGTGGTGGAATTCTGGAAAGAGGCGGGCCCTGCGAAGTGGTTCGCCCGCGATGATGCGTTCGACGCGCAGTTCCGCCAGTTGTTCCTGGATGAGCATTTCGCAGCCGCCTCGCGCGCGCGCGAACACTGGCTGGGCAGTGCCGAGGGCGCACTGGCGCTGATGCTGCTGCTGGACCAGTTCCCGCGCAACTGCTTCCGCGGTAGCGCCCATTCCTACGCCACCGATGGCCTGGCCCGGCACTACGCCATGCGCGCCATCGAGGAAGGCCTGGACCTGCAGCTGGTGCCCAAGCTGCGCGCCTTCATCTACCTGCCGTTCGAGCACTCCGAGGATCCGCTGGACCAGGACCGCTCGGTGGCGATGTTCGACGTGCTGGGCGACAAGGAATACCTGCAGTACGCCGAGCTGCACCGCGACATCATCCGCCGCTTCGGTCGCTTCCCCCACCGCAACGCCGTGCTGGGTCGCATTCCCTCACCGGAAGAACTGGACTACCTGGCCGAAGGCGGTTTCGCCGGCTAAGAAAAAGGGGACGGAGGGAATTAAGTCGTTTTTGCCACAAACGACTTAATTCCCTCCGTCCCCTTTTTAGGGGTCAGATCGCCTTTCCGCAGGAAAGGGCTCTGACCCCGGGCCTTCAATCAGTACTTCGGCACGCCGTTGTCGACGTCTTCCGACCAGGCGTTGATGCCGCCGGTGACGTTGAACACCTTGGTGAAGCCCAGGGCGCGGAACTGCTCGGCGGCCTGCGCGCTGCGGCCACCGTGGTGGCACATGAAGGCCAGCGCGGTGTCCTTGGGCAGGGCTTCCAGCGCGGCGCGGCCGTTGCCGTCGAAGGTCTTGAACGGCACGCCCACGGCGGCGATTTCACGCTCGTCGGCCGGGCGCACGTCCACCAGGGTGATGTTGCCGGCACGCACCAGGTCGTCGGCATCGCGCACGCTGATTTCCTGCACCGGCTTGGGCGCATTCGGGTTGTCGATGGCCAGGCCCTTGCCGCGGATGTCGTCCACCCAGTCGATGGTGATGCCGTTGGCGCGACGGGCGCTGGCCAGGTCGAACTGCACGCGCAGGCCGTTGGACTCGGCGGCGATGGCACCTTCGTCGTGCGGGGCCAGCTGGAAGTTCGGCTGGAAACCGGCGTCGATGGACAGCTGCAGAGCAGCACCCGGGGCATCGGCCAGCGCGCCCTTGAGCATTTCCACGGCCGCCGGGGTGACGGTGATGCTCGGCGGGGTACGGTCCGGCGCGGCCAGGCCCAGCACGCTGCTCAGCTCGCCGCTGGCAGCCATCTGCAGCACGATGTCGCTGCCGCCGACCAGTTCGCCGTCGATGTACAGCTGCGGAATGGTCGGCCAGTCGCCATAGGCCTTGATGCCTTCACGGATTTCCTGGTCGGCCAGCACGTTGACGTGGGCGAACTCGACGCCGAGGTCCTGCAGGGCGCCCACGGCCTTGGCCGAGAAACCGCACTGCGGCATCGACGGCTGGCCCTTCATGAACAGCACGACGCGGTTGGCGTTGAGGATGGATTCGATGCGCGAACGCAGGGCGGGATCGAGGGACATGGACGTCGGGGTTCCGGGAATTCGAATCATCAATTCTACCCCTCATGGCATCATGGGGGATGAGCAACGCAGGAACATTGCATCGCATCCCGACCCGGCCCTGGCGCTGGCTGCCCTGGCTGGTGGCGTCGCAGCTGGCCGTGATCCTGGTCTGGGCCCTGGCCGGCTGGCACTGGGGGCTGCCCGTGATGGTGGCCAGCCACGCACTGTTCCTGGTGCCGGTATTCCTGCCCAACAGCCGCTTCTACGCGCCGGTGCTGAGCCGGATGGGAGAGGCCGGAAACAGCGTCTGGTTGACCATCGATGACGGTCCCGGCCCGGAGACCCGTGCGGTGCTCGACCTGCTGGACCGCTACCAGGCCCGCGCCACCTTCTTCCTGGTGGGCGAGCGTGCGCTGGCACAGCCGGAGCTGGTGCAGGAGATCCTGCGCCGCGGCCACGACCTGGGCAACCACAGCCACAGCCATCCGCAGGCGCGCTTCTGGCGGCTGGGCCCGGCAGCGATGCGTGCCGAGATCGAGGGCTGCCAGCATGCGCTGCAGGCGGTAAGCGGCCGCCCGGTGCGCTGGTACCGTTCGGTGGTGGGCATGACCAATCCGTTCGTGGCGCCGGTGCTGAAGGCGCTGGGACTGGTGCGCGTGGGCTGGAGCGCCCGTGGCTACGACGGTGTCGGCTGCACGCCGGAGGGCGTGCTGTCGCGGCTGCTGCCGGACCTGCGCCCGGGCGCCATCGTGCTGCTGCATGAGGGGGCCGCCCACGGCCACAACCTGGCGATCATCGAACGCGTGCTGCAGGCGCTGGACGAGCGGGGGCTGAAGGCGCGGCTGCCGGTTCCGTAACGCCGGGCCCTGGTGGTGTAGAGCAGCCGAGCATGGGCTCGGCGCTAGAAGGGTTGGCGATCATCCTGTAGCGTAGCGCCGGCACATGCTGCACTCGGCGCTACAACGCGGGGCGTTCGGCCACCAGCAACCAGCTGTTGAACGGCGTGCGCCCGTGCAGGGGGCGCGGCGCCGTCACTTTCAATCCGGCCTCGGCCAGTGTCGCCTGCAGCACCTGCGGGTCGGGGTAGTGGCGCGGCCGCGTGCCCATCCAGCCGACCAGCCAGGCCAGCCGGTCCGCCACCCGCGTGGTGCGGTCGCGGCCATCGCCGGTGGCCAGTGGCGTGCGCAGCAGCAGGCGGCCGCCGGGAGCGACCCGCATACTGGCCTCACGCAGCAGTGCCTGCTGTGGGCCCGCGTCCAGGTACTGCAGCACATCCAGCAGCAGCACATGCCCGGCCTGCGCCGGCAGCGGCGCCTGCACGTCCAGACAGTCGAAGCGCACAGCGGGCAGGCCGGTGGCGGCACGCTGGGCACGGGCGATCTTGCCGGCATCCACGTCCACGCCCAGGTAGGGCTGGCAGCCACCGCGCTGGCGCAGCACGTGGGCGAACAGGCCCAGCCCGCAGCCCAGGTCCAGCACGGGTTGCCCGTCGCCAGGCAGGTGCTGCAGCACGCCGTCATACAGCGGGTCGCTGCCCAGCTTGCTGCGGGTGTAGTAGTAGTCGCGGCGGCTGGCCCAGGCGTGTGCGGGGCGGAATGCCTCGGCGATCGCGCGGGCCTGCGCGGCGCTCAAGGGTGTGCAGGGCAGGGGCTGGCCGTTCCGTGGCGTGCCATCCATCGGGTCAGTCCGTTCCGCCGAGCAGGTGGGCGGCGACCGGCAGCGCGCGCGCGCTCCACAGCGCGTACATCCGTGCTGAAGGGTGCAGGCCGTCGTCGGCGATCATCGCCGGGTCGCCACCGTGGTCACGGCTGATGTCGGTGATGTCGACGAAGGCCACGCCCTGCTGGGTGCAGATCACTTCAGCGGCCGCGTTGAATTCGTCGGTCTCGATCTCGATCGCGGCCAGGTCACGGCCGCTGCCGATACCGAACGGGGTTGCACCCCAGTCGGGGAAGGACAGCACCAGCACACGCCCGGGGCGGCCACCGGCAAAGCCGATCGCCCGCTGCAGCAGGGCGTGGAACTGTACGCGGTACTCGTCCAGCGGCCGGCCGCGGTACTGGTTGTTGACGCCGATCAGCAGGCTGACGAAATCGAACGGGCCCTGCGGCGCGGCCGCATCGATGCCGGCGTCCAGCTCGTCGGTGGTCCAGCCGGTGGTGGCGATGGTCTGCGGGTCGGCCAGCGCCACATCCTGCGCACGCAGGGCGGCGGCGAGCTGGTACGGCCAGCGGCCTTCGACCGCAACCGCTTCACCGATGGTGTACGAGTCGCCCAGCGCCAGGTAGGACAGCGCCACGGCTCAGGCCACCGAACGGCGTGGCTTCAGCGGTACGACCTTGGTCGCGTCCTCGGCACGGCGGGCCAGCACGCGGTCGATGCGGGCGAACACATCGCGCATCACCGAGGCTTCCGGCAGCAGGGTCACGCGGAAATGATGGCGGTAGGGCACGTTGAAGCTGGAACCCGGTACCACCAGCACGCCTTCATTGTTCATCAGATCCAGCGCGAAGTTGTGGTCGTCGAAGCCCTTGGCGGCGGCACCGACCACGGCCGGGAACGCGTACAGCGCACCGGCCGGCGCGACCAGCGACAGGTGCTCACTGGCTTCGCAGGCTTCGATCACCGCGCGGCGGGTTTCATACAGGCGGCCGCCCGGGGTGCACAGTTCGGAGATGGTGTCCGGGCCGTTCACTGCGGCCTCGATGGCGTACTGGCCCGGCACGTTGGCGCACAGGCGCAGCGCGCCGAGCAGGTCCAGCGCAGCGCGGAAGTCGCCCAGGCGCGCGTCGTCGCCGCTGAGGTGGGCCCAGCCCACGCGCCAGCCGCAGGCACGGTGCACCTTGCTCAGGCCACTGAAGGTCAGGCACGGGTGGTCGCCGGCCAGCGGCGCGACCGGCTGGAATACCGCATCGTCGTACAGGATCTGGTCGTAGATCTCATCGACCAGCAGCAGCAGGTTGTGGCGGCGCGCGATCTCGACCACGCGCTCGAGCAGTTCACGCGGGTAGCTGGCGCCGCTGGGGTTGTTCGGGTTGATCAGCACGATGGCGCGGGTGCGCGAGGACACCAGCGTCTCGATCTCGCTCGGGTCCGGCTGGAAGCCGTTCTCGGCGGCGCAGCGGTAGTACACCGGGCGGCCATCGTTGAGGATGGTCGAGGCCGACCACAGCGGGTAGTCGGGTGAGGGCACCAGCACTTCGTCGCCCGGGTTGAGCAATGCGCGCAGCGACAGGTCGATCAGTTCGCTGACGCCGTTGCCGACGAACACACGGTCGGGGTGCGCATCCGGTGCGCCACGGCGGGCGTAGTACGCCGCGATGGCTTCGCGTGCGACCGGCAGGCCCTGCTGGTGGGTGTACGGGTCGGTGCGGCCCATGTCATCGGCGATCGCGCGCTGCAGGTGCTCGGGCGCGCGGAAACCGAAGTTGCCCGGGTTGCCGATGTTGAGCTTGATCAGCTTGCGGCCCTGCGCCTCCAGCTCCCGGGCTCGCCGCGCCAGTTCTCCGCGGATTTCGTAGCGCACTTCGGAAAGGCGCTCGCGGATGGCCAGGGGCTTGGGCGAGTTGGTGGACATGGGAGCTGGGCCGTCAAAAGGCATGGGGCTTCCATCCTACCGGAATTGCTGCAATGCATGGCAGGGGCGCCGGGCCCGTCATTGCTGGGCTGGCAGGGCATCGGCACGGGTAGAATGGCGGCGATGACCCAGACCCCCGATTTCATCGCCCTGCAGACCATTGGCTGGCCCTGGCCGGGCCCGGCGCAGCAGGCCGACTGGCAGGCCGCGATGGCCGCACATCCGCAGGCCCGCCCGGCGCGGGTGATCGAACAGCACCGCACCCACTACGTGGTGGCCGATGGCCCGGATGCGTCGATCAAGGCCGAATCGCTGCCGGAATGGCAGCGCCCGCGCTTCCCCAGCCACGAGCGGCCTGCAGTGGGCGACTGGGTGCTGCTGGACGGCATCCGCATTGTCGCGCTGCTGCCACGCCGCACCGCGATCAAGCGTGGCGCCGCCGGCGAGCACTACCACCAGCAGGTGATCGCGGCCAACATCGACACGGTGTTCATCGTCTGCGGCCTGGATGCCGACTTCAATCCGCGCCGCATCGAGCGCTACCTGCTGCTGGTCGGCGGTGGTGGTGCAGAACCGGTGGTGGTGCTGACCAAGGCCGACCAGACCGAGTACAGCGAGGATGCGCTGGCGGTGCTGGAAGAGCTGGAGATGCAGGGCATCGCGCTGCATGCGATCAACGGCCTGGATGCCGACAGTGTGGCGGTGCTGCAACCGTGGCTGGGCCCGGGCCGCACGGTGGTGCTGGTCGGTTCCTCCGGTGCCGGCAAATCCACGTTGACCAACACCCTGCTTGGCGAGCAGCGGATGAAGACCAACGCGGTGCGCGCCAACGATTCGCGTGGCCGCCATACCACCACCCACCGCGCGCTGATGCCGTTGCCGACGGGCGCCTGCCTGATCGACACCCCGGGCATGCGCGAGCTGAAGCCGACCGGCGAAGAGACGCTGTCCGAAGGTGGCTTCGCCGACATCGAGGCGCTGGCCGCACAGTGCCGTTTCAACGACTGCAAGCACCAGCAGGAACCAGGTTGTGCGGTGCGTGCGGCGATCGAGGCGGGCGAGATCGAAGAGAGCCGGTTGCTGAACTATTTCAAGCTGAAGGAAGAAGTGGCTGCCGCTGCCGCCAAGCTGGCGGTACGCCAGGCCGAGACCGCGCAGGAGCGCGGCGGCAGGAAGGGCAAGGGCCAGCAGTTCCGCCCGGCAGGCAAGCCGCGTAGGCGGTAACAAGGCAGCCGAGCATGGGCTCGGCTCTACAGCTGGTCCGCGGTGGAGTCATTTCATGTAGCGCCCGAGCCAATGCTCGGGCGGCGGCGCACCGCGCCGGGCACGGCAGGGCGTTATAGTCCGCGCATGGAACCGACTGCGACGCTGGACCGTGATGTGGCCCACCATGCAGCGCTCGATGCGCGCCTGGTCGAGGCCGTGGGAGGCATCCGCCTGCTGGGCCTGACCAGCTGGCCGGCCACGCTGCAGGCACCGTTCCTGGACAGCGTGGCGCGCGGCCAGCCGGTGCTGCCGAAGGTGGATTACCCACGGCTGGACTTCAGCGAAGAACGTCGCGCGCTGGCCGCGATCGCCGCCGACTGCGACGACACTCATCCGCTGGGCCACTACGTGCGGCAGTCAGCGCAGAGCTGGGACCTGGCCGCGCAGCTGCTGGAAGGACTGGGCACCGCCGCCGTTGATACCTGTTCGGTGCAGCTGTTCGGCGCCCCCGAGCAGCCGCTGCCGGGCAATGGCCCGAGCACGCGCGACGCGGCGCGCCACTTCATACAGATTGCCGCCGAACTGGACCACGAACTGCTGGCGCCGGAAGAGCAGGTGCCGGTCTCGGCCATCGCCCTGCAGCTGCAGCTGCAGAATGATCTGGATGCGTTCTTCGAATCGCGCATCATCCAGGTGCAGCTGGATCCGGAGCTGGTGTCCAAGGCCGCCGCCGGCCCGACCCGCATCCGCCTGCGCACCAGCGCGCGCTTCAGCGCCTACGACCGCGCGCAGTTGTTCCACCACGAAGCGCTGGTGCATTCGCTGACCGCATTGAATGGCCGCGGCCAGCCGGTACTGCCGAGCCTGGCGTTGTCCTCGCCACGGGTAACGGCGACCCAGGAAGGGTTGGCGACCTTCGCCGAGCAGATCACCGGCAGCATCGACATCGAGCGCCTGAAACGCATCAGCCTGCGTACCGAAGCGATTGCGATGGCACGCGAAGGCGCTGATTTCATCGAAGTGTTCCGCTATTTCTGCGATGCCGGGCAGAACGCGGAAGAGAGTTTCGCCTCGGCCCAGCGCGTGTTCCGTGGCGTGCCGCCGAGTGGCGGCCTGGCCTTCACCAAGGACACGGTGTACCTGCGCGGCCTGGTATCGGTGCATACCTTCTTCCGGCACATGCTGGCCGAGGACCGCCTGCAGGTCTGCCGCTGGTTGTTCGCCGGCAAGATGAGCCTGGCCGATGCGATCGCGTTCGCGCCGCTGTTCGAGGCGGGAATACTGAAGCCGCCGCGCTGGCTGCCGCATTGGGTGAGCCGGGCGAACGGCCTGGCCGGCATGCTGGCGTTCTCGCTGTTCGCCAACCGGATACGGATGGACCAGCTGGCGCCGGAATGAAATGCGTTGGCGGATCCTCCTGCGCCTGCCTGCTATCGGCTGGGCGGAGGCGGGGCACCCTGGTCAGGACACGCAAAAGCCCCTCCATGGTGCTCGATGGCGCCATCCATGGCGCCAACGGTCCTGACCAGGGTGCCCCGCCTCCTCCAGACAATTTCCTGCGGGCGCGGCAGCAGGTCCACCAGAGGGATTGCGTTTGAGAAGCTTGAAAAGCAAAGCGCCGGGCAATGCCCGGCGCTTTGCTTTTGCTCTTGCTTTCCATTGCCTCCGCGCCGGCGCTGGGAATTGTCGAGCGCGGGTAGGCAGGCCCATGCAGGACCGTTGGCGCCATGGATGGCGCCATCGAGCCCCCAAGGACGGGTTTACGGCGTGTCCTGCATGGGCCTGCCTACCTGCGCCATGCAGGAACACTCAATGCGCCGCAGCGCCCGCTTCTGACCTAGAACTCCGCCGCCACCGTCATGAACAGCTGCCGCGGTGCGCTCGCATGGATCGCATAGCGCGTGCCCTTCGGATCAGTCGGTGCGAACGAACTCAGCTGGCCGGCGTAGCGCTTGTTGGTCAGGTTGGTCGCGTTCAACGACACCCGCACGTTGCGCAGGCCCAGGCCCGGGCCGAAATCGTAGCCCGCACCGGCGTCGAAGGTGGTCACGCCCGGCACCGACTGGTCGTTGGTGTAGGTGTAGTAGCGCTTGCCGGTGTACTTCGCACGCAGGCTGGCGAAGAAGCCGTCGCGGTTCCAGCTGATCTCGCTGGAGGCCATGCGCTGCGGCGTATCCACCGTGATCTTGCCGGCCACCGGAACGATCGCACCGCCCGAGGTGTAGTCATCCTCGTAGGTGGTCTTGTTCCAGGACAGCGCGTTGTACCACTGCAGGCCATCAATCGGCTTGAGGATGAAAGTCAGTTCCGCGCCATGGCTCTTCACCGAACCGACGTTGATGAAGCGCGTCACGCACTCCGGGCGCGTGCCGACTTCGATGCTCGAACACGGGTTCAGCGACAGCAGGCGGTTGTCGAACTTGACGTTGTATGCAGCGATCGAGGCCTGGTACTTCTCACCGAAAGTGCGGAAGCCGGCTTCCAGGCTCTTGGACTTCTCCGGCTCCAGCCCGGCGCTGGCCGCGAACGATTCCGGCGACACCTGCAGCGGGCCGCCGCTGCCACCGCCGACGAAGGCGGCGATGTTCTCGGCGTAGGAGGCGAACAGCTCGTTGTTGGCGTTGAGCTTGAGGCCCAGGCCTACCTGCGGCAGCACCGATTCCTTGGCGGTCAGTGTGCCCGACGCAATGCGGGTTTCAACGCCGGGCTGCGCGGTGGCGCGCATGCGGGTGTTGGGGTTCTTGATGCCCACGTCTACGGTCAGGCGCTGGTCCAGGAAGCGCATGCGGTCCTGCACGTAGAACTGGCGCGTGCGGATGTCGAAGTCCTGGTTGAACAGCAAGCGGTCGGGGTTCTTCAGGTACAGGTCGTCCAGGAACGGGCCGCTGATGTAGTAGAAGTTGCGCGACACGTTATGGTCGTTCTGCTCGTACCACAGGCCGGCTTCCAGCTCGTGGATGCCCGCCGTCCACGACAGCGCGGCGGTCAGGCCATCGCGGTTGATCGTGTAGTTGGTGCTGCGGATCGAGATCGGCAGCATCCTGTCGGTACCCGGGTAGGACGGCTGGCCCGGTGCCCACCAGTGGCCCTGGCCACGGTTGTCGTGGTGGTAGGCCAGCAGCTTCAGGCGGCCCTGCTCGCCCAGGCGCAGGTCGGCATCGACCGAGTACAGGTTGTCGTCGCGCAGCGCACGGCTCTGATAGTACGCATCGTCGATGCTGTTGACGCCGCCGCTGAACTTGCAGCGCGCCTTGTTGTAGGTGCCAGGCGCGCAGTACGCGGCGGCGACGGCGCGATCCCAGTCCGGCGCGTAGATGTTCCAGTCATACCCCAGTCCGCGTGCCAGCATGTCCTTGGACAGGTAGGCATAGTTGGCCTGGCTGGCGCGCGAGGTCGCCACGAACGCACCGAAACGGTGGTCGCCAACGTTCCACACTGCCTTGGCATTGAACTGGCGGGTGGTCTGGTTCTGGTACGGCGCGGCCCACATGTCCTGGTCCTGGTGCACGCCGGACACATAGGCCGAGAAGCCGTTGAGGTCGCCGGTGTCCACGCGCAGGTAGCCGCGGCGCTGGTGGTTGTCGCCGACGGTGACGCTGGCGCGGCCACCGAATTCGGTGGACGGATCCATCGAGAAATACTGGATGGTGCCGCCCAGGTTGCTGGTCGAGGCCACGCCCAGCGAACCAATGCCCTGCGACAGTTCGGCGCCGGCCAGGTTCTCGGCGATGATCGCGCGGGCGATGCTCAGGCCGTTGTAATTGCCGTAGCTGTTGTCGCCCAGCGGGATGCCGTCCAGCGTGTAGCCCAGGCGGCTCTTGTCGAAGCCGCGCAGGCTGATGGTCTGCGATTCCTCGTTGGCGCCAAAGGCATCGTTGGACTGCACCGACACGCCCGGAAGGCGATCGAGGATCTTCTGGCCACTGGTGCCCGGCGGCAGCACCTGCTTGTCCACGGCAGTGATGCGCTGCACCTGGCGGGTCTCGCCCTGGCCGATCACGGAGACGGTATCCAGCGTCTGCGCGCTCAGCGCGGCATCGGTGCTGGCGCCGGTATCGGCGGTGGTGGCGGCATGGGCGCTGGCAGCGGCGGAGAGCACGATCGCTACGGCGATCGTCAGGTGTCGGGTCTGCATGGTGGTCCGTTGCATGGGGGGTGATCACCGGCACGCGTGCGCGGTGCAGGGCCACTATGCGAACGGAACATGAAACCTTCTTTACGGAAAACCAACGAATGGTGCAGGGCACCCGCGCAGGTCCCGCAGCCGGATGAATAAAGGGGCCGGATTCCCTTCGCAAGCAAAGGTTCACCGGCCCCGCGCACTCCGTGGGGGAGGCGGTCCACGCGCAGCGTGGAGACTGGCTTACCCCATGTACAGGCCACCGTTGACCGGATAGTCGGCGCCGGTCACGTACGAGGCTTCATCCGAGGCCAGCCAGGCGCACAGGCCGGCCACTTCCTCGGGGCGACCCAGGCGGCGCACCGGCACCGAGGCCGCCAGCCGGTCCAGTACATCCGGCGGGAAGCTGCTGATCGCCTGGCTGGCGATGTAGCCCGGCGACAGCGTGTTGACGGTGACGCCGCGCGAAGCCACTTCGGCGGCCAGCGCACGGCTGAAGCCATGCATCGCGGCCTTGGCGGTGGCGTAGTTCACCTGGCCGATCTGGCCCTTGTGGGCGCTGACCGAGCCGATGTTGATGATGCGGCCCCAGCCCCGCGTGGCCATGCCGTCGACTACCTGCTTGGTCAGGTTGAACAGCGCATTGAGGTTGGAGGCGATCACCGCGTTCCAGTCCTCCACCGTCATCTGCCGGAACAGCAGGTCGCGGCTGCCGCCGGAGTTGTTGACCAGTACATCGACCTCACCCACTTCGGCGCGGACCTTGGCGAACGCGGCGCTGGTCGAGGCCCAGTCGGTCGCGTTGCCTTCGGAGGCGATGAAGTCGAAGCCCTGTTCGCGCTGCTCGCGCAGCCAGTTGGCCTTGCGCGGCGAGTTCGGCGCGCAGCCGGCAACCACGGTGTGGCCGCTGCGGGCCAGGCTCTGGCAGATGGCAGTGCCGACACTGCCCATTCCACTGGTGACGTAAGCGATTCGAAGCGTCATTGCAGAAGGCTCCTTGGCAAAGGGTCAGGCGGCGAGGGGATACAGGCCGAACAGCAGGCTGCCGATCATCAGCAGCATCGAGATGGCGATGGCCCACTTCAGGGTGAACTTCTGGTGGTCGGCGAATTCGACCTTGGCCAGGCCCACCAGCAGGTAGGTGGACGGCACCAGCGGGCTGAGCAGGTGCACCGGCTGGCCGGCCAGCGAGGCGCGCGCCATTTCCACCGGAGTGATGCCGTAGTTGCCGGCGGCCTCGGACAGGATCGGCAGCACGCCGAAGTAGAACGCGTCGTTGGACATGAAGAAGGTGAACGGCATCGACGCCACCGCGGTGATCACCGCCAGGTACGGGCCCCACGACTCCGGAATGACCGCCAGGAAGCTGTGCGACATCGCTTCGACCATGCCGGTGTTGTTGAGGATGCCGGTGAAGATGCCTGCGGCGAAGATCAGCGACACCACCGACAGCACGTTGCCGGCGTGGTTGACCACACGGCGGCGCTGCTCGGCCAGGTTCGGGTAGTTGATCACCAGGGCGATGGCGAAGCCGACCATGAACAGCACCGGCATCGGCAGCACGCCGATGATCAGCGCGGTCATCAGCGCCACGGTCAGGGCCAGGTTCACCCACAGCAGCTTCGGCCGCTTGATGTCCTCGGCGTCTTCCACGGTCGGCAGCGGATTGCTGTCATCGGACACGCTGTTGTCCATCCAGCTGCCGCCCTTGGGCAGGGTCACCACGCCGAGGCGACGGCGTTCCTTCAGGCCCAGGTACCAGGCCAGCAGCAGCACGCCGGCACAGGCGATCACCATCGACGGGATCAGCGGCACGAACACATCGGCCGGGTCCACGTGCAGCGCAGTGGCCGCGCGTGCGGTCGGGCCGCCCCACGGGGTCAGGTTCATCACGCCGCCGGCGAGGATGGTCACGCAGGTCATGTTCAGCGCGTTCATGCCCAGCCGCTGGTACAGCGGCAGCATCGCCGAGACGGTGATCATGTAGGTGGTCGAACCGTCGCCATCGAGCGAGATCAGCATCGCCAGCACGGCGGTGCCAAGCACGATCTTCATCGGATCGCCCTTGACGAAGCGCAGGATCACCCGCACCAGCGGATCGAACAGGCCTGCGTCGATCATCACCCCGAAGTAGAGGATGGCGAACATCAGCATCACGCCGGTCGGCGCGATCTTCTTGATGCCCTCCAGCATCATCTCGTCGATGCCGGCACCGAAGCCACCGATCAGCGCGAACAGGATGGGAATGGTGATCAGGGCGACGAGCGGCGACAGGCGCTTGCTCATGATCAAGTACATGAACGTAATGACCATGCCAAAGCCGAGGATGCTCAGCATCATCTGCGGACTCCTTGCGAAAACAGGACGTGGGGAGTGGAAGGGGCCGGGCGCCGCGCGCCCGGAATGTCAGGCCTAGAAGTCGTACTGCAGGCGGCCGGTGATCGCGCGGGTGCGGTCCACCGTGACCCCGGCCAGGCGGTCGCGGTTGCGGCTTTCGATCACGTTGAGCATGAAGCGCAGGTTGTCGCGCAGGTACCAGTTGCCGCCCAGCGTCCAGGCTTCGGTGCTGCCGCGGCGCAGGTCCGGCGCGCCATCAAGGTGCTGCGCGCCCCACATCTGGTCGTAGCGCAGCGCCACTTCGAATGCACCGGCCTTGTGGCGGATGTCCTTCACCCGCGCGAAGCGTCCGGTCTTGCGGTCATAGGCGCGGCTTTCGCCGGTGACGAACCAGCTGAGCATGCCGTAGGCGGCCATCACGTCGCCGCGCTGGGCGCCGTCATCGAAGGTGGCGCCACTGAACTCGCCCTGCCACGACAGCGGGCCGCGCACCTGCGCGTATTCCAGCGACCACTTGTTGACGTCGGTATCGCGGCCGGCGGAGAAGTCGACCAGGGTCAGGCGGCTCTCGTCGGACAGGTGGCCGGCCGGGCGCGGACGGATGCGCAGGCCGGGCACGCCATTGGCGCCGGGGTTGTCGTACGCCTCGCGGGCCAGCGACAGGCCCAGGTGCAGCACGTCGCCGTCGCTGGGCGAGGGCGCCCAGGTGATGCGACCACCCGCCGCGCGACCCTTCACCTGCCAGGCGTCGATGCTCTCCAGGCTGTAGAGGCTGGCCGCCCAGGTGAAGTCGCCCGGGTTGGCCTGCCAGGACGCACCCAGGCGGTACAGCGGCGCCAGCGTGGTGCCGGCGTTGCCGCGCTCCAGGAAGCTGCCGTAGTTGGAGCTGGTACGGTCATCCAGCGAGAAATACTGCTTGAACTGGCCCACGGTCAGCTTGCCCGCCTTGCCGAAGCTGCGGGCCAGGTAGACATCCTTGGCCTCGACGCGGTCGCCGGAGAAGTCGGCTTCCAGCTTGTAGTCGACCACGAAGAACTTGCCGGACACATCGACCCATGCACGGCGGATCTCGGTGTCATCCTTGTTCGGCGTTCCGCGGTTGTCGTTGTCGAAGGTGGCGAAGTCCAGGTGCAGGCGGCCCCCCAGGGTGGCGGTGACCGGACGGTCGTCTTCGGCGGCGAAGGCCGGCACCGACAGGACAGCCAGCGCCATCATGGCGGCAGGACGCCGCCAGGCAAACGTGAATTCCACAAACCCTCCCAGGTGCGCGCCAGGCGCGCGGCAATCGTGGGCACCGGACGGTGCGCGGCCGCAGTCTGGGTCGGGCAAGCTGTCATCGTCCTGTCAACGGATTGTGCGGTGCAGCGAAAAGCACAGGCGGCTGGGCTCGCCGTGCCGCGCCCGGCGAGCCCAGCGGCGGCATGCGGTAGCATTCGGTTCCCCTCCCACCCGAGTGCCCATGCGCCTGCTGCTGGTCGAAGACAATCCGGATCTGGCCGATGCGATCATCCGCCGGATGCGCCGCAGC
The DNA here is from genome assembly GCF_052751275.1 of Stenotrophomonas muris. NCBI lineage: Bacteria > Pseudomonadati > Pseudomonadota > Gammaproteobacteria > Lysobacterales > Lysobacteraceae > Stenotrophomonas > Stenotrophomonas muris. Next base: position 58,799 of record NZ_CP199880.1, read on the forward strand.
GGGCACGCCGTGGACTGGCAGGCCGATGGCCTGGCCGCTGCCAGCGTGCTGCGCTACCAGAGCTTCGACCTGGTGGTGCTGGACATCGGCCTGCCCAAGCTCGATGGCCTGCGCGTGCTGGCCGGCATGCGCGAGCGCGGTGACAGCACGCCGGTGCTGATGCTGACCGCGCGTGACGGCATCGAAGATCGCGTGCAGGCGCTGGATGTGGGGGCCGACGACTACCTGGGCAAGCCGTTTGATTTCCGCGAGTTCGAAGCGCGCTGCCGCGTGCTGCTGCGGCGTGCGCGCGGCCAGGCCAGCGAAGTGGTGCAGATTGGCGGCTTCCAGTTCGACAACGCGGCGCACCGGGTCAGCCTCGACGGGGAGCCGATCGAACTGCCCAACCGCGAGTACCGCCTGCTGGAGATCCTGGTCGGCCGTCTTGGCCAGGTGGTCGGCAAGGACGAGATCGGCAACGGCCTGTTTGGTTTCGATGACGAAGCGGGCCCGAATGCCATCGAGTTGTACGTTGGTCGCCTGAGAAAGAAGCTGGCGGGCGCGCCGCTGCGCATCACCACGGTGCGTGGCGTCGGTTACCTGCTGGAAGCCAGCGATACCCATGCCGACGCCGATGGCTGACACGCGTGCTGCGACTGCGGCGCCGGGTTCGCTGCGGCGCACGCTGCTGCTCTACCTCGGCGTGCTGCTGGCGGTGTTCGCGGTGGCCCTGCTGTTCGCCGCACGCGATTACGGCCAGCGCGCCGCCAACCGATCCTACGATCACCTGCTGGTGTCCTCGGCGCTGTCCATCGCCGATTCGGTGGCCCTGGTCGACGGCCAGTGGCAGGTCGATCTGCCCTATGCGGCGCTGGACCTGCTGGCGATGGCGCCGGAGGACCGCGTGTTCTACCGGGTGGCCGACAGCCGCGGCACGCTGATCACCGGCTACGGTGATCTGCCGACACCGCCGCGCAGGCCCGGTACCCAGCCGCAGCTGTTCGACGCCCCCTACAGCGGCGAAACCGTGCGCTTCGTGGTGGTCGGCCGCAGTTTCGCCGCGGCCTCGGCACAGGGCGAGGTGCAGGTGCAGGTGGGCCAGACCCGGCGCGCGCGCGAAGCCGTTGCGCAGGACATGGTCAATCGTGCATTGCTGGCGATCGGTGTGTTGTCCGGGCTGCTGCTGGCGCTGGTGGCGTTCGGCGTGCATCGTGCGTTCCGGCCGCTGGTGCGGGTGGAGCGCGAGCTGTCGCGCCGCGAGCCGTCCGACCTGAAGCCGCTCGATGCCCGCGTGCCACGCGAGATGGACCAGATGGTGGCCGCGTTGAACCGCTTCATGGAACGCCTGTCCAGCAGCAACGAGACACTGCGCGCGTTCATGGCCGAGGCCGCACACCAGATGCGCACGCCACTGGCGGCATTGCGAGCTCAGGCGCAGTTGGCGCTGGATGATGACGATCCGGAGGACATGCGACGCAGCCTGCAGGCGATCGAGCGCAACGCCACGCATATGAGCCGGCTGCTCAACCAGCTGCTCAGCGATGCCAGCGTGATCCATCGTTCGCACCTGCAGCGCTTTGCGGCGGTGGATCTGGCCGAGACCGTGCACCAGGCGTTGCATGAAGCACTGCCGCAGGCAAGCCCGGCACCGCGCGTGCAACTGGCGATGACTGCCGAGCCGGTGCAGGTGCATGGCGACGCGCTGCTGCTGCGCGAGGCAATCAAGAACCTGGTCGACAACGCGTTGAAGTACGGCGGCGACGGCCCGTTGCAGATCGCGCTGACCGTGGAAAGCGGGCAGGCCGTGCTGACCATCGCCGACCATGGCGCCGGCATCGCGGCTGCCGATGCCGAACGCGTATTCGAGCGCTTCGCGCGTGGCGAAGGCGCGCCATCCGGCGGTGCCGGGCTGGGCCTGGCCATCGTCAAGCGGGTGGTCGACAGCCACGGCGGCCGCATCGACCTCAGCAACCGCCCGCAGGGCGGGCTGATCGCTACCATCCGCCTGCCACGGAGCAGTCCATGATCCGCCTGTTTGCCACGGCCGTTGCCCTGCTGCTGGCCCTGCCGGTGCTGGCCGCGCCCGGCGATGTGCGTCGTTTTCCCGCACAGGGGGCGGCCACCGCGCAGCTGCGCATTCACGGCACTACCGACATCGAAGTGTTCGCGGTGGTGATTGCCGATTACCAGCGGCTGCACCCGGGCACCGAGGTGGTGTACGAGGACATCATCACCCAGGACCTGTACGCGCGTTACCTGCACGACCGCGGTGGACCGGCATCGCCGGACCTGCTGATCTCCAGCGGCATGGACCTGCAGACCAAGCTGGTCAACGATGGCCACGCGCTGCCACATCGCTCGGCGCTGACCGCTGCGCTGCCAGCCTGGGCGCAGTGGCGCAACGAGGCCTTCGGCATCAGCTACGAGCCGGTGGTGATGGTCTACAACACCCGCGCAATGCCTTCGGCAAAGGTGCCGCACACGCGCCGCCAGCTGCTGGACCGGCTGCGTGCCGAAGGTGCACCGCTGCGCGGCAGGGTCGGCACCTATGACATCGAGCGCAGCAGTGTCGGCTACCTGCTGGCAACCCAGGATGCGCAGCGCGGCAGCATCGCCGGCGCGCTGCTGGGGGCGCTCGGCGACAACGACGTGGTGCGCGAAGAGCGCACCGGCGTGCTGTTGGACAAGGTGGCCAGCGGCGAGCTGTCGCTGGTCTACAACGTGCTTGGTTCCTATGCGCAGGCACGTGTCGATGCCGGCGCGCCACTGGCCATCGTCGAGCCTGAGGACTACACGCTGGTGGTGCTGCGCACCGCGGTGATTCCGCGTACCGGCCCACACCCGGAAGAAGCGCGGCGCTTCCTCGACTACCTGCTGTCGCCCCGTGGCCAGCAGGTGCTGTCGCGCGAGGCGCGGCTGATGCCGATCGTGACCGGCAACGCACGTGGCGACGATGCGCCCGGCCGCAGCCGGCGTCCGATCCAGCTCGGCCCGGGCCTGCTGGTGTACCTGGATGCGCTCAAGCGCCGCCAGTTCCTTGATGCCTGGCGCAGCAGCGTCGAGCCGGCGGGGCGCTGAGGCTCCGGCCTGCCCGTACAATGGCGGCATGAGCGAATACACCATCCTGATCGCCGACGACCACCCGCTGCTGCGTTCGGCGGTGGTGCAGTCCTTGCGGCAGAGCCTGCCGCTGGCGCAGGTGCGCGAGGTGGCCAGTGCCGATGCGCTGGCCGAGGCGCTCGACGCACAGCCGGACGTGGACCTGGTGCTGCTCGACCTGACCATGCCCGGCGCGCACGGTTTTTCCGCGCTGCTGCACGTGCGCGGCTCGCATCCGGACATCCCGGTGGTGATCCTTTCCTCCAACGACCATCCGCGGGTGATCCGCCGTGCCCAGCAGTTCGGCGCCGCCGGTTTCATCCCGAAGTCCGCCCCGGCCGAGACCATCGGCGAGGCCGTGCAGGCAGTACTCGATGGCGGCCTGTGGTTCCCGGCGATGGCCGCCGAGCGTTCCGAGGCCGATGCACTACTGGCCAGCCGCCTGGCCCAGCTGACCCCGCAGCAGTTCCGCGTGCTGCTCTGCCTGGCCGATGGCCTGCTCAACAAGCAGATCGCCTACACCCTGGGGCTGGCCGAGAACACGGTGAAGGTGCACGTCACCGCCATCCTGAAGAAGCTCGAGTGCCACAGCCGCACACAGGCGGCGGTGCTGGTGAAGGCGCTGGAGCCCGAGGGCGACGCCGGCATCGGGCTGTAGTTTCCAGCAAACGGCGCAGCCCCTCGTGGGTGGACACGTAGAGCAGTTCATGGGTGAGGCCGGGCAGGTGGACTGCACAGGGGCCGCTGCAAGTACATCCATGTAAGCTCGGTCGCCGCATCCATGCGGCTCACGCCCCTGCGCAGCCCACCTGCCCGGCCACGGACAGGTTCCGTGCGCATCCACCCACGGAAGAGAAAAGAAGATCAAAAGCAAAGGCAGCCTGACAGGCCGCTTTTGTAGAGCCGAGCCCACGCTCGGCTGCTTTCTGGCCGGTCCGTGAAGCCGAGCATGGGCTCGGCTCTACACGAGCAAGCGCAGCGCGCGACCCGCTTTTGATCTTATTTTCTTCTCCGTGGGTGCAGGCCACCGAAACCGGCCCACCCGCGGCTTCTGCTTTCCGCGACCACCCAGACACCACCCACGAGGGGCTGCGCCGTTGGCTGGAAACTACCCACGATGGCGGATCAGCAACTGACTCATCAGTGCCCGCAGCGCCGGCGGCTTCACCGGCTTGGCCATCATCCCCCAGCCGCGTTCGGCGGCCATCTCACGCAATCCCGCATCGCGCTCGGCAGTAACCAGCACTACCGGCGGGCGGGCCTGCCACAATTCGGCCAATGTCTCGTACAGCACCGGCCCATGGTGATCGCCCATGCGCACATCCAGCAGCACCAGCTCCGGTACTGCGCCTGTTGCTGCCAGCTGCAGCGCCGCCTGTGGGCCATCGGCCAGCGCCACCTCGCAGCCCCAGCGCTCCAGCAGCGCGCGGCTGGCCGCGCACACGTGCGGATCGTCGTCGATCACCCACACCCGGCGACCGCGAAGCGGGTTGTCCGCCGCCGGTTCCTGCACCAGCACCGGCACAGGAGCAGTAGCGGGAATCGCGCTGGCTTCGCCGAACGGCACGCCCACCGCGAACACGCTGCCCTGGCCCAGCTGCGAGCGCAGCCGGATCGGATGCCCAAGCAGGCGGCCGATGCGATCGACGATGGCCAGGCCAAGGCCGGCGCCGCGCTGCTGGCCGTCGTGCAGGCGGCGGAACTCCTCGAAGATCTCGCCCTGCAATGCGTCGGGAATGCCGGGGCCCTGGTCGTGCACCTCGATCCACAGCATGCCTTCACGGCGACGGCAGCCGAGCAGCACGCGGCCGCGTTCGCTGTAGCGCAGCGCGTTGGACAGGAAGTTCTGCAGGATTCGGCGCAGCAGGGCTTCATCGCTGACCACCACCGCATCGGTATCGACCCAGTCGACCACCAGGCCACGCGACTGTGCGGCGATGCCGAATTCGCGCGCCAGCGTCTGCAGCAAAGGCCCGAGCCGGAACGCCTGCACTCGGGTCGGCAGGCTGCCGGATTCCAGGCGCGCGATATCCAGCAGACTATTGAGGATCGCATCCTGCGCGGCCAGCGCAGCATCGATGTGGTCCGCAGTCTGCTGCTGCGCCGGGTCGCCCAGCTTGCCGCGCAGCACCGAGACGAACATGCGCGCCGCGTTGAGCGGCTGCAGCAGGTCGTGCACGGCCGAGGCGACGAATCGCGTCTTGTAGCGGTTGGCCTGCTCGGCTTCGCGGCGTGCTTCTTCCAGGTCATGGGTGCGCTCGGCGATGCGGTGTTCCAGCGCATCGGCCAGCGAGCGCAGTTCGCGCGCGGCGTTCTTGTAGCTGGTGATGTCGGCATAGCTGGTGACGAAGCCGCCGTCGGGCAGCGGGTTGCCGCGGATTTCCAGCACGGTGCCATCGTCTTTTTCGCTTTCGCGCATGTGCGGGCGGCCGCTGCGCAGGTGGTTCAGGCGGCGCTCGATGGCTTCATCGACCGGGCCCGGACCAAGCAGGCCACGGCGTGCGTTGAAGCGGAACAGTTCCTCGATCGGCCGGCCGACGCGAACCAGGTCCTGCGGGAAGCGGAACAGTTCCAGATAGCGCGAATTCCACGCGACCAGGCGCAGTTCGCGGTCGATCACCACCACGCCCTGCGGCAGGTGTTCGAGGCTGCGGCTGAGGCCGCTGTCGGCATCGGTGGCGGCCTGCAGCAGGCCATCCTGCGCGGTACGCAGTTCCTGTGCATGCTGCTTGAGCAGGGTTTCCAGCTCGCGGCGGCTGCGCAGGCGATGCTTGGCCAGTCGCCGGCGCTGCTGCACGAACAGCACCAGGAAGCCCAGCGCCAGCCATGCAGCGCCACCGGTGAGTGCTGCGGCGCGGCCGGCGCCGGTGGCGGCACCGGCATCGTGCAGCAGGTGCAGGTTCCAGCCTTCGGCGGGCAGCGGCAGGCTCTGCCACAGCATCGGCTGCGGCAGCGCCGGGTCCAGCAGGCGCACCATGCGGCCGCCATCGGCCAGCACGTCTTCGGTGCGTGCGCGCAGGGGCTGCAATGCGCGGTCGGCGTACTGGCGGGCGTCCAGCATCTCGCGGCGCTCATCGGCCCCCAGCGGGCGCAGCAGCCGGTAGCGCCAGCTGTCCCGGTTGGCCAGGAACACCACGTCGTGGTCGTCGCTGGCCAGCACCACGTCCGGGCTGCTCAGCCATTCCTGCTCCAGCGCGGACAACTCGACCTTGATCACCACCACGCCCAGCCGCTTGCCGTCTTCTTCGATGGCCTGCGAAAGGTAATAGCCGGGCACGCCGGTGGTCATGCCGATGCCGTAGAAGCGGCCACGGCCCTGCGCCAGCGCCTGGCGGTAGTAGGGGCGGTAGCTGTAGTTCTCGCCGACATTGGTGGTCGGCTGGTCCCAGTTGCTGGCCGCCACCGCCACACCGTCGTGGCCGACCAGGGTCAGGGTCGAGGCACGGGTGACTTCGTTGGCGCGTTGCAGCTTGAGGTTCAGCCGCTGCCGTTCGCTGGGCGAGGGCGGCACGCGCAGTGCATGCAGCAGATCCGGGTCAAGTGCCAGCACCTGCGGCAAGGTGCCGAAGCGGTCGATGCGCTGTTGCAGGCCCTGGCCATACAGCTGCAGCTGGCGTTGCACCTGGCTGCTTTCCTCGCCGAGCGCGCGCCGCCAGGCGTAATGACCGGCGGCGACCGCGCACAGCACGGTACCGCCGACCATCACCAGCAGGGTCAGCAACAGCATCCGGTGGCGGCTGAGCCAGTACATGGCGGCAGTCTACGCAGGGCCGGCGGGCGTGGCGTGCACGCCCGCCGGGGTCTGACGTGGAAGGGGTCAGAAGTGCATCTGCGCGCGCAGTTCGAAGATCTCCGGCGTGCTGTGCACGCCACGACGGCTGGCGTCGACCTTCACGTAGTTGGCCTGGAACTTGAAGTGGCTGGTCAGGTACCAGTTCGCGCCCAGCGTCAGGTCGTGCTGGCGGCCGCCGAGGATGCTGCCATCGTCCAGGTCGAGACGGCTGTATCGGGCCAGCAGTTCGACCGCGCCGTAATTGTGCGCCGGCTTGATGTTGGCCACCGCGCCGGCGTTGTACGGGCGCGATTCGCCGGTCAGCACCCAGCTGGCCATCGCGTACTGGCCACTGCCGGTGTAGTCGGGCTTGCCGTCATGACGGGTGACCGTAGCGCGCAGCGCTTCGGCCTGCAGCGAGAACGGGCCCCGGATCCAGATGCCTTCCACGCCGGTGCGGCGGATCTGGTCGGCGGTGACCAGCGCACCGGAATCGACGTAGCGGATGTCGGTCAGGCCGGCTTCCGGGCGCGCGCGCAGGCGGGCGCTGGCCTCGTGATGCACGTCGCGGCCATCGCTGTAGCCACGCGGGTTTTCCTGCGAGTAGGCCAGGCCCAGGTGGATCACATCGCCCGGTGCCTTCACCGGCGTCCACACCGCACGCACCGCCTGGGTGGTGCCGGGGTTGTCGCCCTGCAGGTCCTTGCCGCCATAGGCCCCGGCCTGCAGCAGGTACTGCGGGCGCTCCAGCACCCACTCCACGCCGGTGCGGCGGCCTTCGTAGAAGGCCTGCACCGGCAGCGAGGTTTCCAGGAAGCTGCCGGCACGCGAAGAGGTGTTCGCATCCAGGCCGACCGGGGTCTTCATGTAGCCGAAGCGGAAGCGGCCGACGTCACGGCCGAAGAAGGCCTTGCTCTCGAAGCGCACGAACACGTCCAGCCAGGTATCGGCCTGGAAGTCGTAGTAGACCATCGCATCGTAGACGCCCTTCTTTTTCAGCGTCGCGCCGAATTCCTTGCGGCGCACGGCATCGTCGTCCTCGAGGCCACTGGCCGAGGAGAAGTCGTTGTAGTCGTAGGCGATGTTGGCGGTGGCCGCCAGCTCGGTGCCATCACCGAAGGTGTACTTGGTCGGCCAGTTGTCGAAATCGGCGGCCGAGGCGAAGGCGGGAAGGGCGGCCAGCGACAGGGCCAGCAAGGTGGGATTCGGGCGCATGTTGGGTGCGGCTCTCTCAGATTGCGTGTGGACAGGACATCAACGGCCGCAAGGGCCGGAACTTTCGCAAAGACTCACCCAGCCGTTCAGCCCGGGCCACCAGCCTCCCCAGGATCGGGCGGTGCGGCGCCAGTGTAGGCACCTGTGCCACCTGAACCGGGAGGCTAGTACCAATAGGTTATCTGCGCTGGCGTGCCTGGCGCGTACAAAGGCGTCCATTGGTCGCACCTCCTGTGCGTGCTGCACAGGGCCTGCGATCAGTTTCCACGGTAACGGTTCCCGTGCAGCTCCGGGGCCGTACGTGCCTGAAAACGCCCCTTCCGGAGTCCGCCATGCACATCCCGACCGCAGCACCGGTGCCTGCAAAGCCGTTGCCGATCTATCGCCAGCTGTACTTCCAGGTGATCGTGGCGATCGTCCTGGGCGCCATCCTCGGCCATTACGAGCCGTTGATCGGCGAGAAGATGAAGCCGCTCGGTGATGCCTTCATCAACCTGGTGAAGATGATCATCGCGCCGGTGATCTTCCTCACCATCGTCACCGGCATCGCCAGCATGACCCACCTGCGTACGGTGGGCCGGGTCTTTGCCAAGGCGATGGCGTACTTCCTGTTCTTCTCCACGCTGGCGCTGATCGTCGGCATGATCGTGGCGCACGTGGTGCAGCCCGGCGCCGGCATGAACATCAACCCGGCCGAGCTGGACCAGACCGCGGTGCACAGCTACGTCGAGAAGTCGCACGACCTGACCCTGGTCGGCTTCCTGATGGACATCATCCCGAAGACGCTGCTCAGCGCGTTCGTCGACGGCAACATCCTGCAGGTGCTGTTCGTGGCCGTGCTGTTCGGCATCGCGCTGGCGATGGTGGGCGAGAAGGGCAAGCCGGTGCTGAACTTCCTGGAGGCGCTGGTCGCTCCGGTGTTCAAGCTGGTGCACATCCTGATGAAGGCCGCCCCGATCGGCGCCTTCGGTGCGATCGCCTTCACCATCGGCAAGTACGGCGTCGGCTCGCTGATCAACCTGGCCTGGCTGGTGGGCTCGTTCTACCTCACCGCCTTCCTGTTCGTGGCGGTGATCCTCGGCGTGGTCTGCCGCCTGTGCGGCTTCTCGGTGTTCAAGCTGGCGCGCTACCTGAAGGCCGAACTGCTGCTGGTGCTCGGCACCTCGTCGTCGGAGTCGGCGCTGCCGTCGCTGATGGAGAAGATGGAACGCGCCGGCTGCAGCAAGTCGGTGGTGGGCCTGGTGGTCCCGACCGGCTACTCGTTCAACCTGGACGGCACCAACATCTACATGACCCTGGCGGCGCTGTTCATCGCCCAGGCCACCAACACCGAACTGACCCTGGGCCACCAGATCGCCCTGCTGCTGGTCGCCATGCTCAGCTCCAAGGGCGCGGCCGGCGTCACCGGCGCGGGCTTCATCACCCTGGCCGCCACCCTGGCCGTCGTGCCGGAAGTGCCGGTGGCCGGCATGGCGCTGATCCTGGGCGTGGACCGCTTCATGAGCGAATGCCGCTCGCTGACCAACTTCATCGGCAATGCCGTGGCCACCGTGGTGGTCTCGCGCTGGGAAGGCGCGCTGGACCGCAACCGCCTGAAGCTGGCGCTGGATGGCCGCGAAAGCGAACTGCCGCCGCCGGTCGATGCGCTGCCCGAGGCACTGCCGGCCAAGGGCTGATCCAGGTGTGTGGTACCGCGGGGCCGGTCACGACAGTGGTACGGCCCCGCGGCGTTTCAGGGCGTCCCATGGCTGTCATGGGCAACGCCGAAGCTGACATCCCGGTACCGTCGCATACGGCACGGAATTGTGCGGTCGCAGCATGCTTGCGACAGGATAGCGACAGGTCCAGACGCTCCAACGGGGGTATCATCCCCTGTCCCTTCTGCCCATTCATGTAACCCACATCGATGTCCAACGAAGATTTCAAACAGGCCGCCCTCGATTACCACCGGATGTCCCCGCCGGGAAAGATCAAGGTTTCCGCTACCAAGCCCATGCTGACCCAGCGCGACCTGTCGCTGGCGTATTCGCCGGGCGTGGCGTACGCCTGTGAAGCGATCAAGGCCGACCCGCAGCAGGCCAGCGAGCTGACTGCCCGCGGCAACCTGGTGGCGGTGATCTCCAACGGCACCGCGGTGCTGGGCCTGGGCAACATCGGCGCGCTGGCCGGCAAGCCGGTGATGGAAGGCAAGGGCGTGCTGTTCCAGAAGTTCGCCGGCATCGATGTGTTCGACATCGAAGTCGACGAGACCGACCCGGACAAGCTGGTCGACATCATCGCCTCGCTGGAACCGACCTTCGGCGGCATCAACCTGGAAGACATCAAGGCGCCGGAATGCTTCGTGGTCGAGCGCAAGCTGCGCGAGCGCATGAAGATCCCGGTGTTCCATGACGACCAGCACGGCACGGCGATCATCGTCGGCGCGGCGGTGCTCAACGCCATGGCGATCACCGGCAAGAAGATCGAGGACGTGAAGCTGGCGACCACGGGCATGGGCGCGGCCGGCATTTCCTGCGTGAACATGCTGGTGCAGCTGGGCCTGAAGCCGGAAAACATCCTGGCCTTCGACCGCGAGGGCGTGATCCACACCGGTCGTACCGACCTGGATCCGGAAAAGCAGCGCTATGCGCGCGACACCGACAAGCGCACCCTGGCCGAGATCGTCGACGGCGCGGACATCTTCCTGGGCCTGTCGGCGCCGGGCATCCTGACCGCCGACATGGTCAAGACCATGGCGCCGGATCCGGTGATCTTCGCACTGGCCAACCCGACCCCGGAAATCATGCCGGAACTGGCGCGCGCCGCCCGTCCGGACGCGATCATCGGCACCGGCCGTTCGGACTACCCGAACCAGGTCAACAATGTGCTGTGCTTCCCGTACCTGTTCCGTGGTGCGCTGGACGTGGGCGCCACCGCGATCAACGAGGAAATGAAGATCGCCTGCGTGCGTGCCATCGCTGCACTGGCCCGCCGCGCCGCCACCGACATGGGCTCGGCCTATGGCGGTGACACCCCGAGCTTCGGCCGTGAATACCTGATCCCGCGTCCGTTCGACCGTCGCCTGCTGGTGGAGCTGTCGGCCGCCGTGGCCCAGGCCGCAATGGATTCGGGCGTGGCCTCGCGCCCGATCGACGACATGGGCGCCTACCGCGACAAGCTGGCCCAGTTCGTCTACCGCACCAGCCTGATGATGAAGCCGGTCTACGACCGCGCGCGCAGCGACAAGCAGCGCGTGGTGTACGCCGAAGGCGAAGAGGAAGTGGTGCTGCAGGCGGTGCAGAACGTGGTCGATGACGGACTGGCGCACCCGATCCTGATCGGCCGCCCGGAAGTGATCGAGTCGCGCATCGAACGCCTCGGCCTGCGCCTGAAGATCGGCGAGAACGTTGAAGTCACCAACATCAACGATGACCCGCGCTTCAACGAATACTGGCAGTACTACCATGGCCTGACCGGCCGTCGTGGCGTGACCGTGGCCGCGGCGAAGAACCTGATGCGTTCGCGCCCGACCCTGATCGCAGCAGTGATGGTGGCGCGCGGCGAAGCCGATGCGATGCTGACCGGCATCGTCGGCCGCTTCCACAAGAAGCTGGGCTACGTGCGCAGCGTGCTGCCGCTGGAGCCGAAGGTCACCTCGACCTCGGCGATGACCGGCGTGATCAACCAGCAGGGCGTGTTCTTCTTCGTCGATACCCACGTGCAGGAAGACCCGACCGCCGAGCAGCTGTGCGAAGCGACCCTGCAGGCGGCCTACCGCATGAAGTTGTTCGGCATCGAGCCGAAGGTCGCGCTGCTGTCGCACTCCAACTTCGGCAGCCACGATTCGAAGGACGCGCTGAAGATGCGCCAGGTGCGCGAGCTGCTGCTCAAGCGCAACCCGCGCCTGAACGTGGACGGCGAAATGCAAGGCGACACCGCATGGGATGAAGCGCTGCGCCAGAAGCTGCTGCCGGGCTCGACCCTGCAGGGCCGCGCCAACCTGTTCGTGCTGCCGAACCTGGAAGCGGCCAACATCGCCTACAACCTGGTGCGCGTGTTCACCGATGGCGTGGCGATCGGCCCGATCCTGATGGGCGTGAACAAGCCGGTGCATATCCTGACCACCAGCGCCACTTCGCGCCGGATCCTGAACATGACCGCGATCGCGGCGGTCGATGCGCAGATCCGCAAGCAGCTGGAAGCGGAAAAGAAGGCATAAGCCTTCTTTCCCACTTCCGCTGCCCACGCATTCTTCCTCTACCCCCGCCTTCGGCGCGCCCCTTCAACAAGAAGGGGCTCCTGGTCGGGAGAATGATGGCGCTGGCGCGGCTGGACGTCGGCGCAAGTGAAAACACCGGGCATTGCCCGGTGTTTTCATTTGCCGCAACGGCCGCAGAACCTGCCACACGCGCTACGCCGCCCGGTCATTTCCCTGCAACGCCGTTGCGGCCCAATACGCCCACGCGGCCCGGCCGTGGGAAGGTACCGGACCGGCCTTCCCACCCTGGGCCCGACCAACTTTCACGGGCGAGGGTGTCATGCGTAATCGAGTCACGCGGCGATATTTCCAGCAGCTGTTCGCGCTGTACGCCGGTTTCGTGCAGTCGCGCTGAGGCGTAGAAAGCAGCGAGGTAGAGTCGACCGTTGGTCGACTATCGCGCGAAGCGCGGGGTTTTCGGGGGCTGTACGAAAGTCAGTCGACTAACAGTCGACTCTACCCAGTCGCCCCAATTCCCAGTTGACCAGCCAGTCAGCGCCGCTTGCCGCGGCGTGCAGGGGCCGGCGGCGGTGCATCCGACCGCGGCTTGGCGTACTGGGCCCACAGTGCGGGCAGTGCCTTGCCGGTGTGCTTCTGCCACAGCGCCGGTGCATAGCGGCCATCGCGCAGGGCCGTGTCCAGTGCCAGCACCAGGCCCGGGTGTTCGGCGTCGGCCCATTTCAGGAACGCACCGGTGACCCGGTAGCCGCTGTCGAAGTTCTGACCCTTCTCGACCTTGCCCGGCAGCGACCAGCCCGCGGCGGCATTGTCCATGCCGTAGCGGTCGCGTGCGTAGTCGGCGATGCCCTCCACCAGCCAACCCGGCACCCGTGCGTCGCCATGGCCCGGATAGCCCTGCACGATGTGCATGGCCTCATGGGTGACCAGGTCGATGTCGTTGGGGTGCTGCGCCAGCCAACCCGGATTGATGGTGATCGTTGCCGCCTGGTCCTTGTCACCGACGAAGGCGATCCCGGTGTAGGCCGGATCGATCACGATGCGCACCATCGATGGCGCGGCCGGGTGGAAGTCCGCACGTTCGCGCAGGTAGGCGAAGTAGAACGTATCGATCACCCGCTTGCGCTGCGGCGCGGCCAGGGCGCCACGGGCGTCCTGGTAGTTCAGCGTCACGCCGTCGCGGGTCAGCTGCGCATCAAAGGCCTGGGTCTGGCCGAAGCTGGAGAAGGAAAGGGCAACAAGGGCCAGAGGCAACAGACGGTAGCGCATAGGGCTCATTGTACGGCGCTGGGCGCCAACAGTTCGATCTCCGCCAGCGGCAGCCGGCCCGGCGCGGCCAGGCGCAGCCGGTACTCGCTGTAACGACCGGGTCTGGCGATGCGGAACGGACGGGTCTGGCGGGCAGACTCGAAGGCTTCGCCGCTGCGCTGGTCGAGCACGGTCCAGTGGCCGTTGCCATTGCGCGCTTCCAGCGTCCATTCGCCGCCCTGGATGCGGCCGTCACCGCTGGTCAGCGTATACATCGTCGGCGTGCCATTGCTCAGGCCGGTCAGTGCGATGGTCGCGCCGCCACCCAGGCCGACGGTGGTGGCCGCATCGTCATCGACCAGCGCCGGCAGGGCGCGGCCATCGGCCAGTGTTGCCTTCGCGCCGCTGCCGAGCAGGTCGTGCAGCAGCTGCGGGCGCTGGCCACGGGCGGTCAGCGAGCGCGGCACGTCATCCACGCCGCTGCCCCAGCGCGACGGCTGCGGGCCCATCACGAAGTCCAGCGTCGCGCCCCTGGCGATCAGCTCGTGCGGCACCCAGGTCTTCGTCCAGGGCGTGCCGTTGATCTTCAGCGACTGCACGTAGACGTTCTCTCGCGAATTGTTGGCCGCGTTCACGGTCAGCACCGCGCCGCCCTGCAGTTCCACCCGCGCGTGGCGGAAGGCCGGCGAACCGATCACATACTCCGGGGCGCCCATGCGCAGCGGGTACAGGCCCAGCGAGGCCAGCACGTACCACGCCGAGGTCTCGCCATTGTCCTCGTCGCCCGGATAGCCCTGGCCGATCTCGCTGCCGACGTACAGCCGCGACAGGATCTCGCGCACGTGCTGCTGGGTCTTCCACGGCTGCCCGGCGTACAGGTACATCCACGGGATGTGGTGCGCCGGCTGGTTGCTGTGCGCGTACATGCCCATGCGCACATCGCGCGCCTCGGTCATCTCGTGGATGGTGCCGCCGTAGGAACCGGCCAGTGCCGGGTCTGCGGTTTCCGGCGTGGCGAAGAAGGCATCCAGTTTCGCCGCCAGCTTGTCGCGGCCACCGTACAGCGCGGCCAGGCCTTCGCCATCGTGGGCAGCGGTGAAGGCGAAGGTCCAGCCATTGGACTCGGTGTAGTCGTGGCCCCACACGCGCGGGTCGTAGTCCTTCGCGTCCACGCGCCACTGGCCATCGGCAGTGCGGCCCTGGAAGAAGCCGGCGGCCGGATCGAACATCGTCGTGTAGCTGGCGGCGCGATAGCGGAAGTAGTCGGCCTCGGTGCTGTAGCGCTCGCGTGCGGCCGGCGTGGTCGCACGCTTGGCCAGCGCGTCGGCCATGTTGGCGATGCCGAAATCATTGAGTGCGCCTTCCATCGTCCACGACATGCCTTCATGCACGTCCGCGCTGGCGTAGCCACGGAAGGTCGAACGGTCCATGCCCTTGCGGCCGACATGGCGGTCGGGCGGGACCACGGTCGCGTTCTTCAGCGCGGCGGCGTAGGCCTCGGCCGGATCGAAACCGCCGATGCCCTTCAGCCACGCATCGGCGAAGGCCACGTCCGAGCTGGTACCGACCATCAGGTCCGCATAGCCCGGCGACGACCAGCGTGCGATCCAGCCGCCGGCGCGGTACTGCTCGATGAAGCCCTGCACTAGCTGGCCGGCATCGTCGGGCGTGAACAGTGCATAGGCCGGCCAGGTGGTGCGGAAGGTGTCCCAGAAGCCGTTGTTGACGAACACCTTGCCATCGCGCACGCCGGCGTAACTGCGGGTCGCGCTGCCTTCGGTGTTGTCATCGCTGGCGCTGGCCTGGTTGGCGTAGCGCCACTCCGGTGCGGCGGCGCTGCCCACGTTCTCGTGGCCGGAATTCGGGTACAGGTACAGCCGGTACAGGCTGGAGTACAGCGTGGTCTTCTGGTCGTCGCTGGCATCGCCGATGTCGAAGCGGGCCAGGCGCGCGTCCCACGCGTCCTGTGCGCGGCCGGCCACGCTCTCCAGCGTATCGGCGGCGGCGATTTCCAGTGCGAGGTTGTGCCGCGCCTGCTCCACCGAGATCAGCGAGGTGGCGATGCGCATCGTCACCCGCCGCTCGCTGCCGGCATCGAACTTGATGTAGCCGGTCGGGCGCCCGGTGTCGAGGCGGCCGCTGCTGCGCCAGGGCTTGTCGAAGCTGGCCACCACGTACATGCGGCTGGCGCCGTTGGAGAGGCCGCTGCGCGTATCGGTGTAGCCCGACAGCGTCTGTGTGGCGGCATCCAGAGTCAGGCCACCACGTGCATCGACGTTGTCGAACAGCAGGTTGGCGTCACCGCCTTCGGGGAAGTCGAAGCGGAACAACGCGGCATGATCGGTCGGCGCGATGGCGGCAGCGATGCCGTTGTCGAAGCGCACGTCGTAGCGGTAGGGGCGCGCGCTTTCATGGCGGCGATCGAACGACAGCGCGCGCTTGCGGCGGTCGGCCTCCGGCACGCCACGGCTGGCCGAGGGCATCACCTGGAAGGTCTGGCGGTCACCCATCCACGGGCTGGGCTGGTGGCTCAGCGCAAGCGCCTGCAGCTGCGGGCGGTTCTGTGCGTCGTTCTGTTCGTTCCAGCGGTACAGCCAGTTCAGTGCGCCGGCATCGGTCACCGGGGTCCAGAAGTTGAAGCCGTGCGGCACCGCCGTGGCCGGGAAATTGTTGCCGCGCGAGAAGGTGCCATTGGCCTGGGTGCCGCGGGTGGTCAGCACCCAGTCGGAGACGCGCTGTGGCCGCTGCCGCGGCTGTGCGTCCAGGCGCACGTCATCGATCCAGCCAGAGACCGGCGCGCCCTCGGCACTGGCCACCTCCAGCTCGATCGCCACCACGCGGCGGCCCTTCAGCGTGGGTACGTCGCCCAGCCGCACTGCCTTGCGCGCCCACTGTTGCGGGTACAGCGTCTTCGATTCGCCCTGCGCGCGTGCGCCGATCGCCACCCCATGCTGGTCGCGCGCCGCACCGGCCGACACGCGGCTGCCATCGTCCAGCAGCAGGTCCAGCGAGACATAGGTCGAAGCGACGGTGTCCTTGCCGACGATCTCCGGCAGCACCAGCCACGACAGCGTGGTATCAGCCTCGATGGGCAGGTCGGCCTTGAACAGTTCGCGCCGCGCGCTGCCGCCTTCGCTGCTGTAGCGCAGTGCATGCAGGCCGCTGTAGCCGGCGTTGCGCTTGGCGGCGTAAGGCGCCGCAGGGCCGTTGCCGATCGTGACCTGAAGTGCACCCGCGGCCTGCGTCGGGGCAGGTTCGCCGGGCTCGAACGAGGTCTGCAGCCCCTGTGCCAGCACCGGCATCGCAGTGGTCGCACAGGCCAGGGCCAGGGCGAGTGGAAGCAGGGCGCGGCGCGGATCGGACAGGGTCATGCAAGGGTCTCCCGGAAGGGCTGGCGGCGGGCAGAACCCGCATCGGCGGACACCACGGACAGCATCGCTCCGCCCGCCAGGCTGGCAGTGGAAGAGGCGATGCCGGTCCGGTGGGGGCGGGCCATGCGATCGGGTTGGATTGGGTGGGTCGGGGTGCGACCTGGCCCGATCCTGCAACAGCCGTCGCGCGCTGGCAAGTGCCATTTAGTTCGATCCAAATGCGGGAAATATCGCTGGAGTCGATTCTGGCGAGCGAACCTGCCGGAACGACCGCGAAATCCCCGGCGCCGCCGCCGCCCGGCGTGCGGCGGGGAGATGCGAGGCATCGGCGGGAGCGCGCAAAGGCCCGTCGTGGCGCAATGTCGGTGCGGCCCAGATGCTAGAATCACAGGCCTCGCAACCCGTTCACCGACATCCGCCATGAGCCATACCGCCACCGCGCCCGCCAACGCCGAGAAGCGCTACACCGTGCACCGCAGCGATCTGCCGTTGAGCTGCCCGACCCCGGAAATGGCGCTGTGGAACTCGCATCCGCGCGTGTACCTGCCGATCGAAGACGAGCCCAACGGTGAAGCGCAGTGCCCGTACTGCGGTTCCGTGTTCGTGCTGGCCGACTAAACGGCGGCCCCTTCGATGCGCCGATTGACCGTGGTGCAGTTGCTGCCGGCGCTGCACTCCGGCGGTGTCGAGCGCTCGACCCTGGAAATCGCTGCTGCCCTGGTCGCGGCCGGCCACCGTGCACTGGTGGTGTCCGCCGGTGGCCGCCTGGTGCAGCCGCTGCTGGACAGCGGTGCCGAGCACCTCACCCTGGACATCGGCCGCAAGTCGCTGCTGACCCTGCGCCATCTGCCGACCCTGCGCCGCCTGTTTGCCGAGGTCGGTGCGGACATCGTGCACGCCCGTTCGCGGCTGCCGGCCTGGCTGGGCCTGTACGCGATCCGCGCCATGCCCGCCGCACAGCGCCCGCACTGGGTGACCACCGTGCACGGGTTGAATTCGCCCAGCCGCTACAGTGCGGTGATGACCAGTGGCGAACGCGTGATCTGCGTGTCCAATACCGTGCGCGCCTTCGTGCAACGCCACTACCCGACGGTGCCGGAAGAAAAACTGCAGGTCATTCCCCGCGGTGTCGATGTCGGCCAGTTCCCACGCGTAGCACGTGCCGACCGTCGCCCGCGGCTGGCCCTGGCCGCCGATTATCCCTGGCTGGCGCAGGTTGATGGCCCGCTGCTGCTGTTGCCCGGGCGCGGTACCCGGCTGAAGGGCCACGCCCACGCGCTGCAGCTGCTGGCCGACGTGCGTGCCGCCGGCGTGCCTGCGCAGCTGTGGATGCTGGGTACCGAGGAACCCGGGCGCGAGGCCTACGTGGCCGATCTGCGCCGCCAGGCTGCGGCACTGGGCGTGGCCGAGGCCGTACAGATCAGCACGCCTACCGCACGCATCGCCCTGGCCTACGCCGCCAGCGATCTGGTGCTGCAGCTGTCGGACAAGCCGGAAGCCTTTGGCCGCACCGTGGTCGAGGCGCTGTCGGTCGGCCGCCCGGTGCTGGGCTGGGACCACGGTGGCGTCGGCGAACTGCTGCAGCAGCTGCAGCCCGGCGGCGCGGTGCCGCTCGGCGACGCGCGCGCGCTGGGTGAACGTGCGCTGGCCCTGCTGGCGCAGCCGCCATCCTTGCCGACCCGTATCCCGTTTACCCTGCAGGCCATGCAGCGCGATACCCTCCGCCTCTATGCCGATCTCGCCGGCTGACCCCGCTGCCATCGTGCGCGACGACCGCGCTGGGCGCTGGGCACCCTGGTGGGTGCTGGCGTACGTGGCGATGTGGCCGTTGCCAGGCATCGCCGAAACCGTGCTCGGCCTTGGCGCGCTCTATGCTGCCGTGCGCATGGTCATGCGCCGGCTGCAGCGCCGCCCGCACCTGTTGAGCACGGCGGCGTGGGCCCTGACCTCGATCCTGTTCCTCGGCTACTGGCTGCCACAGGCGTTCTCGGCCATCGATGCGATCGATCCGGCGGCCTCGTGGACCAAGGCTGCCGCCGGACTTCGCTACCTGCCCTTCATGTGGCTGGTGGCGATCGCGGTAGCCACGCCGGAACGGCGGCGGCTGACCTTCGGTGGCCTGGCGCTGATCACCGGCGCGTGGACGCTGGACGCGTTGGTACAGGCGCTGGCCGGCACCAGCCCATGGTTCTGGTCGCTGGATCACCTGAAGCTGGCCGTAAGTGGCCACGCGCTGTGCCCGGCCGACGAAGCCGCACTGGCCGACCGCCTCAGTGGCGCGCTCGGGCCCTGCAACCTGAAATTCGGCCAGGTGCTGGCCAGCCTGTCACCCTTCCTGCTGCTGCCGATGGCGCGGCGTTTCGGCAGTGCGGGGTGGTTGCTGGCCGCCGCCGCACTGGGATGCGTGCTGCTGCTGGCCGGTTCGCGCGCCTCGTGGATCACCTTTGTGCTGGTGCTGGCCTACAGCGGCCTGCGCCAGTTCGGCTGGAAGCGGCTGCTGCTGCTGGCCCTTGTGGCAGCGCTGGGTACGGCCGCACTGACAGCGGGCGTGCCGCAGCTGCGCGAGCGTGTTGCGCGCACGGCACAGGCATGGAACGAAGACGGGCAGGGCGTTGACGAGGCGCTTTCGGGGCGCGCGCGCATCTGGACGGCGGCGGTGTGCATGATCGAGGAACATCCGGTCAACGGTGTCGGTGCGCGCGGCTTCCGCGATGCGTATCCGGCCTGCGTGTCAGACGAGGGCCCCGCCGTGTGGGGCAATCAACCGGCATTGCACGCCCACCAGATCGTGCTGGAAATCCTGGCCGAGACCGGCGTGCTGGGCCTGCTGCTGTGGCTGGCGGCGGTGGCGCAGGCCTGGCGGGCCTGGCGCTATGCACCGCCGGCGGCGCGTGACCGCGCCCGCCCGGCGATGCTGGCGCTGGCGGTTACCGTGTTCCCGCTCAATACGCACCTGGCGTTCTATTCTGCGTTCTGGGGCGGCCTGACCGTGCTGCTGGCGGCCCTGTTCGCCGGCAGTCTGCTGGCCCGCGAATCGGACGAATCTCCGCCGATGCAGTAGTCGCCAACCTTGGTGGGCTCCCCGGGACCGGCCTCGGTTCAATCCAGCGCCAACCAAGGTTGGCGACTACCGCGAGGACGCCGGCCCTTCCACCGCATCCGGCTATTTGTAGAAATCACTCCGGCCGCCGGGCTGGCGCTTGAAGCGGCGGTGGATCCACAGGTACTGGTCGGGGGCTTCGCGCACCATCTCTTCGATGGCCTGGTTGACCCGCGTGGTATCGGCTTCCACGTCCTCGCTGGGGAAATTCTCCAGCGGTGCGCCGATCTTCAGCACGTACTTCCCGCCTTCGCGGCGGTGGAAGTACGGGATCACTGCACAACCGGTCATCCTTGCCAGCTGGTGGGTGGCGGTGATGGTCGAAGCGGTGTGGCCGAAGAACGGCACGAACACGGTGTCCTTGCCACGCATGTCCTGGTCCGGCGCGTACCAGAGGAAGCCGCCCTTCTTCAGGTGGCGCACGGTCGCGCGGATGTCCTCGTTGGCGAACATCGCCTTGGCATAGCGCAGGCGGCCGAACTTCACCGCCCACTCGTACACCGGGTTCTTGTGCTTGCGGTACATGCCGGACAGGTCGACGTAGTCGCACAGCAGGCGTCCGCACATTTCCAGGGTCATGAAGTGGCCGGAGACCAGCAGCACGCCGCGGCCTTCAGCCTCCATCTGCCGCAGATGTTCCAGGCCTTCGATCCGTACCTGCGGGCGGATGCGGTCGATGCTGCCCCACCAGGCGCGGATGCACTCGAACACGCCCACGCCCAGCGCATCGAAACTGTCGCGCACCAGGCGCTGGCGCCAGGCTTCGTCCTTCTCGGGGAAGCACAGCTGCAGGTTGACTTCGGCGGCGCGGCGGCGGCTGCCGAGCAGGCGCCAGGTGATCCAGCCGACGCCCCGGCCCAGCGCGCGCTGCAGCATCCACGGCAGGCGAGCGATGGCGAAGGCGCCGAACATGGCGGCGAACATCGGCCAGTTGCGCGGATCGCGCAGCGATGGGCGGACGGCGGTGGAGGCATCTGACATGGGGCCATTCTACCAAGGCGGCCGCGTGTCTTTCCCCGGGGGCTCCCGTATCCTTGCCGCATGCGCAAAGACCCTGTCGAATGGATCCTGCGCGGCCTGTATTCGGTCGTGCTCTACATCCTGCTGCCGATCACCGTGTACCACCTGGTCTGGCGCGGTTTCCGGGTTCGTGAATACTTCCGGCGCTGGGATGAACGCTATGCCTCCTATCCGCAGCCGACCGGGCAGCCGCGGGTCTGGCTGCACGCGGTCTCGGTGGGCGAGGTCAATGCCGCCGCGCCGCTGGTCAATGCCCTGCGCCAGCAGCGCCCGGACATCCGCTGGGTGATCACCACCATCACCCCGACCGGCTCCGAGCGCGTACGCGCGCTGTGGGGCGACGCCCTGGACCATGTCTACCTGCCGTATGACGTGCCGGGCAGCGTCAACCGTTTCCTCGGCCATTTCCAGCCCAGCCTGGCGCTGATCCTGGAAACCGAGCTGTGGCCGAACATGCTGTTCGGCTGCCGTGACCGCGGCATTCCGGTGTACATCCTCAACGCCCGGTTGTCGGCGCGTTCGCTGCGCGGCTACCGGTTGCTGGCGGCACTGATCCGCCGCGCGCTGCGCACCGTCACCTGCGTGGCCGCGCAGTCGCAGGACGATGCCGAGCGCTTCGTGCAGCTGGGGGCGGATCCCGGCCAGGTGCAGGCGCTGGGCAACCTGAAATTCGACATCGCCACGCCGGATGTGCAGGGTTTCGTCGAACAGTTCCACGCGCGGGTACCGGCCGCTCGTCCGGTATGGATCGCCGCCAGTACCCATGATGGCGAGGAGCAGGCGGTGATCGACCTGCACCGGCGCCTGCGCCAGCGGCATCCGGAGCTGCTGCTGCTGTGGGCACCGCGACATCCCGAGCGTTTCCCGAAGGTGGAAGCGCTGGCGCGCGAACAGGGCTGGAGCGTGGCGACCCGCCGCGTGGACCAGTGGCCACACGCGGCCACAGACGTGTTCGTCATCGACACCCTTGGCGAGCTGATGCCGTTCTATGCCTGCGCCCAGGTCGCCTTCGTCGGCGGCAGCCTGCAGGCCATCGGTGGTCACAACCTGCTGGAGCCGGCCGCGATGGGAACGGCGGCGGTGACCGGCCCGCACCTGCACAACTTCGCGGAAATTTCCCGGCGCATGCGCGAGGCCGGAGCGCTGCTGATCGGCGAGGACGCGCAGGCGGTGGGCGATCTGCTGCAGCACCTGCTCGACGATGCCCAGGCCCGCGAAGACATGGCGCGGGCGGGATGCACGCTGGTCAGCAATGGCCGCGGCGCGCTGCAACGCACGCTTGCCCTGGTGGCGCCGCACCTGCCACCACCGCGCGAGTGATCGCGGCAGCGCGGAGTCAGCGGCGCTGACGAGCATTGTCGTGATCAACTTCATCAATTCTGCTTAGCGACGATTTTTCTGTCGTTGCTGGACCGACCCTGCCGCTGGCAGCGTGCCTGCCATCACATCGTTGCGCACATTCCACCGATTCTGATTCCGCAGGACGACGCAGGCTGCCAGCCTGCTGTCGACCGCGCTTGGGCGGATATCAAGGGAACTTGCGATGGACGGCGACAGGGGCGGGGACGGCACGGGTGGGGCCGGACTGGGGACGGACCATCTGGCGGTGGTGGCGTTGACACTGTTGGTGGGCGGTAGCGTGATCGCACTGGTGGGCCAGCACACGGCGGCACAGGCAGGCCCCGCCATCGTGCTCAGCCTGTTGCTGGCTGCACTGGGGGCCGGCCTGGTGCTGTGCTGCCTGCAGGATCTGGTGCTGCGGTTGCCGGCGGGCGAGGGCCTGCACGGGCTGCTGGCTGCCAGCTGGGGGCCGCGGGTGGCGGGCGTGTTGGGCATGGCCCTGCTGCTGGAGCTGGTGGCGACCACGGCGGGCGTGGCGCAGTCCATGGCCCTCCATCTGCACACGGTGCTGGCCGCCGAAGGCCTCCAGCCCTGCGACTGGCTGCCGGAACAGGTCACGGCGGCGGTGGGCCTGCTGATGCTGGGCGCGCTGGCATTGCTGCCGCCACGGCGTGTGGTGCTGGTGGCCTGCGCCCTGTTGACGGTGAAGATCGGTGCGGGGGTGTTGCTGCTGGCGCTGGCGGCACGTCATGTGCATTACGCGCACTGGATCCCCTGGCTGCCACCGGCGACCGCGCCGTATCGCTTCGGGCTGGGCGGGGTGCTGGCGGCTGCGGTGCCGCTGCTGGGGGTATTTGCCAGCGTCGGCTTGGCACTGGGCTTTCCTGCGTTGCGCCGCCAGGGCGCGATGTGGCAACCGGCAGTGCTGGCGCTGGTCTCGTTGCTGGCGATGCTGCTGCTGATCGTGCTGGCAGCACTGCAGGCAGGGCTGGTCGAGTTTTCC
The DNA here is from genome assembly GCF_052751275.1 of Stenotrophomonas muris. Lineage (NCBI taxonomy): Bacteria > Pseudomonadati > Pseudomonadota > Gammaproteobacteria > Lysobacterales > Lysobacteraceae > Stenotrophomonas > Stenotrophomonas muris. Next base: position 82,142 of record NZ_CP199880.1, read on the forward strand.
GCGCTTGCCAGTACCCGGCCACTGTCGGTGGCGCTGCAGATGCATCCGCAATTGGAGTGGATGCTGCCGTTGTTGCCGCTGGCGGGGGCTACGGGCCTGGCCGCCCTGCAGCTGGTGCTGCTGATGCTGGCCTTGCGGCTGGCAACATCGCTGTGGCCAGGGGCGGGTGATGCAGTGGGACGCTCCCGCGGTGTGATCGTGGCGGCGGTCGGACTGCCGGCGGTGATGCTGGTGCTGTGGCTGCCGTTGGGCACCCTGCCGGCGCTGCCGGGTCCGGCAACCCTGCTGGTGATGGCGGCGCTGTGCCTGGCGGTGCTGCGGCGGCGGAATGACATGAGGCAGGGCGCAACCGGTCGCGAACTGGTGCTGCCGATGCTGGCGCCCTTGGCGGCCGCGCTGTGCGTCCTTGCGGCGTTGGAACGCCTGCGGGCATGGCCGGGCTGAGGGTTCGCGGGGCCACGCAACGGGTAGCTGCGGGCGGATGCACCGCCTGCAGAAAAGCCACCCTTGCGGGTGGCTTCTTTGTTGCCGGCAGGGCGACGGATCAGTGCGTGGTCGTTGCCGGATTGCCCGCGTCCTGGGTCAGCAGGCGGTTGACGTCCTGCAGCTCGGCCACGTCCAGCGCACCCAGCGACTGGCTCAGCAGCAGGCGGTTCTGCAGGAAGGTGTAGCGGGCCTGGGCGTAGTCCAGCTGCGCCGAGAACAGGATGCGCTGGTTCTGGATCACGTCCAGCACGGTACGGGTACCGACTTCCAGGCCGACCTGCGAGGCGTCGTACGCGCTCTGTGCCGAGACCACGGCCAGGCGACGGGCCTCCACTTCGCTGATGCCCTGTACCAGGGTCTGGTAGGCATTGCGGGTGTTGCGGTCCAGGGCGCGCTTCTGCTGCTCGTAGCCGTCCTGGGCGATGTCACGCTGGGCCAGCGCCTGGCGCACGCCGGACTGGGTGGCACCACCGGAGAAGATCGGCACGCTCAGGGTCAGGCCGATGCTGTTGGTGCGGGCGTCCGGCGACAGCGAACCGGAACCAGTGCTGTCACCCCAGGTCGCGCTCTTGCCCCAGCTGCCGCCCAGCGACAGGGTCGGGTAATGGCCGCCACGGGCGGCCTGCACGCCAGCCTCGGCGGCGCTGACCTTCAGTTCCTGCGCCTTCAGCGCCGGATTCTGGGTGGTGGCCTGCTGCACCAGCTCATCGATGTTGCCACGGTTGGCCGGCACTTCCGGGCGGAAGTCGGCCGGCAGCCCACGCAGGTTGGTCACCGGCTGGCCGGTCAGTTCGGTCAGGGCCTGGTAGTTATCGGCCAGGGTGTTCTGCGCAACGATGGTGTTGGCACGCGCCTGGTCGTACTGGGCGCGTGCTTCGTGCACGTCGGTGATCGGCGCCAGGCCCACTTCCAGGCGCTTGTCGGCGAAGTCGAACTGCTTCTTCGCGGCCGCTTCATTGGTCTGTGCGGCATTCAGCGATTCGATCGCCACCAGCACGTTGAAGTAGGCCGCCGAGGTGCGCACGATCAGGCTGTCGTTGGCCGAATCGAGGGTGAAGTCCGCCGCCTTGCTCAGCTCGCGCTGCGAACGCAGGTTGTTGATCTGGGTCCAGTTGAACAGCGTCTGGCTGCCGTCGATCGTGTAGGTGCGGCGCTTGTTGGTGAACGAGCCGGAGTTGGCGTCGGCGTTCGGCTCACTGCGCGTGCGGTTCAGCTGGGCCTGGCCGTTGATCTGCGGCAGCAGGGCGGCGCGCGCCTGCACGGCGCCTTCCTTGTCATACAGCCGGGTCGATTCGGCGGCGGACAGCTGCGGATCGCCATTGCGCGCCATTTCGTAGACCTGCAGCAGGTCGGCGGCATGGGCGGACAACGGCAGCAGGGCAGTGGCCAGCGCAACAGCGAGGGATCGGCGGATCATTGCGGCTTCCTTGGACTCAGAGGTGGAACTGGGGGGCCGGGGCGGCACCACGCAGGTAATCGATATCGGTCTCGAACAGGGACTCGCTGCTGCCGTCGGCCTTGACCAGCAGGGCCTCCATCGCCGGCGAGCGGCCGTGGATCACGAACAGGCGACCACCCGGACGCAGCCACGAGGCGAACTGTGACGGCACCACGTCGACCGCACCAGTGACACAGATCACGTCAAAGCGGCGTTCGGTCTGCCAGGACAGGGCGTCGGCCACTTCCACGCGGACGTTGGTGCCCAGGCCGGACGCGTCCAGGCGGGCGCGCGCGGCGGCGGCCAGCTCCGGGTCGATTTCCAGGCTCAGCACGTCGCGCGCCAGCGCGCCGATGCAGGCCGACAGGAAGCCGCTGCCGGTGCCGATTTCCAGCACTTCGTCACCCGGCTGCAGGTCCAGCGCCTGCAGGGTACGGCCCTCGATGACCGGCTTCATCATCTTCTGGCCATGGCCGATCGGCAGTTCGACGTCGGCGTAGGCCAGTGCCCGGTGTGCATCGGCGACAAAAGCCTCGCGCGGCAGGCGGGCCAGGACGTCGAGCACCTTGATGTCCAGCACGTCCCAGGGACGGATCTGCTGTTCCACCATCAGTTCGCGGGCGTGGGCGTAATCAATCGTCATGAGGTTCAAATCCAGCGCAGTGGGCCGGCCATTTTACCGGTGCCGGAGGCCGGCGGCGCGCCCAGAGCATCAGCTGCCGGGTGGCCGGGGTCGCAGTGCCGGAAGTCATCGCGACCTCCGGTTCGTTCAGTTTTGGTTATTCAGCCGTCCCGACCCCTCGCGGCGCATAGGCGCGCAGGAAGAAGTCGATGCTGGCAGTCACGTGGGCAAGAGGGTCGCATTCCACCGGTGACAGTGGCATGCCGCACATCATATGCATGTGCACTTCACCCTTGACCAGGGTCAGGAACTGCTCGCCAGCCAGCGAATAGTCGGTGATTTCCAGCTCGCCGCGCTCGGCGCGTGCCCGCAGGAAGTCAGCCAGGGCCTCGCAGGTACGTTCCGGTCCTGCCTTCCAGAACAGCTCGCGCAGGCGTTCGTCGGTCTCCGGCGCCATCATCATGCGCTGGATCGAGATCGCCGCATCGGACGTGATCAGTTCGAAGAAGGCCAGACCGATCCCGATCAGCTGGTCGCGCAGCGGGCCGTCCGCGTCGGCCACGAACAGGGCATCGGGCAGCATTTCAATGCACTTCGACTGCACGGCCTCGGAGAACAGGGTCTCCTTGTCGCCGAAGTGGCTGTACACAGTCAGTTTCGAGACGCCGGCCTGAGCGGCGATGGTGTCCATGCTCACGCCGGTATAGCCCTGTTCGATGAACAGTGTCTTGGCTGCTTCAAGGATCGCCGCGCGCTTGCCGAGGTCCTTGGGGCGCCCGGGTCCGGCGGCCTTGGCAGCGGGCTTGGCCGACGGCTTGCGGGAAGTGTGAGAACTCATCACGACAATACTAGACCAAGCGGTTCGATATTTATACTATACCGGCCGGTTTATTAAATTGGGCCGGCAGTCGCGGCTCCCCCCTTAGTTGCAACCCTGCGTTTTCAGGACGTTGACCGATGAAGATCGTGCGCTGGATGGGCGGTATGGTGTGGATGGCTGCGCTGGCAGCCTGTTCGGGACAGGAACAGGCGCCCCAGGCGGCCGTTCCGGTGCTGGTGGTTCACCCTGGCGAGCAGGCCGGGCAGGCGCCGGCGGCGTTCCCGGGCACGGTGCGTGCGCGGCAGGAAAGTCCACTGTCGTTCCGCGTTGGCGGCAACCTGGTCAAGCGCCACGTCGATGCCGGGCAACGGGTGAAGAAGGGCGACGTGCTGGCCGAGCTGGACGTGGCCGACTTCGCGCTGCAGGCCCGCGCCTCGCAGGCGCAGCTTGCTGCGGCCGAAGCCGATCTGGTGCGTGCCCGTGATGACCTCAAGCGCTACCAGGTGCTGGCCGACCAGCAGCTGGTCAGCCGCTCGCAGCTGGACCAGCAGTCCGCCGCCTTCAAGGCCGCGCAGGGCCAGGCCAACGCCGCCCGCGCCAACCTCGATGTGCTGCGCAACCAGGCCGACTACGCACAGCTGCGCGCGCCGTCCGATGGCGTGATCGCCAGCCGCGAGGCCGAAGCCGGGCAGGTGGTGTCGGCCGGCCAGACCATCTTCAACCTGGCCGCCGATGGCGGGCGCGAAGTGCTGATCGACCTGCCCGAGGCCACCATCCGCGACTATGCGGTGGGCCAGCCGGTCGAGGTGGAGCTGTGGAACCGTCCTGGCCAGCGCCTGCCAGGCACGATCCGCGAGATCGCCGCTGCCGCCGATCCACAGGCACGCACCTATGCAACCCGGGTCAGCCTGCCCGCCGATGCGCTGGCCGATGTCGAACTGGGCCAGAGCGCGCGCGTCTACAGCAGCGCCGGCCGCCACGGCACCCTGCAGCTGCCGCTCGGTGCGCTGCAGCGCGGTGCCAACGGTGCCGCCAGCGTGTGGGTGGTCGATCCGGCCAACAGCACGCTGAAGGCCGCGTCGGTCACCACCGGTGCCTATGGCAGCGAATCGGTGCCGGTGCTGTCCGGCGTGAATGCGGGTGACTGGGTGGTCGCTGCCGGCGGACACCTGTTGCGTGCCGGCCAGCCGGTGATCGCCGTGGACCGCCAGAACCGCCCGGTGCTGAAGCCGGCCACGCCGGCCGCTGCCGCCAAGGCCAAGGAGTAAGCCGGTGCGCCGCTTCAATCTTTCCGAGTGGGCGTTGTCCAACCGCCCGCTGGTGCTGTTCGCGATGCTTGCCTTCGCGCTGATCGGCGCATGGTCGTACAAGCATCTGGGCCAGTCCGAGGATCCGCCATTCACCTTCAAGGCGATGGTGGTGCGCACGCTTTGGCCGGGCGCCACCGCCGAACAGGTCTCGCGGCAGGTGACCGAGCCGATCGAGAAGGCGCTGATGAACACCGGCGAGTACGAGTTCATCCGCTCCTATTCGCGCCCCGGCGAATCGCAGGTCATCTTCATGGCGCGCGACAGCCTGCGTTCCAAGCAGATCCCGGACCTGTGGTACCAGGTTCGCAAGCGCGTGGGCGACATCCGTGCGACGCTGCCGCGCGAGATTGTCGGCCCGTTCTTCAACGATGAGTTCGGCGACACCTACGGGAACATCTATGCGTTGACCGGCAAGGGCTTCGACTACGCGGTGATGCGCGACTACGCCGACCGCATCCAGCTGGAACTGCAGCGCGTACCCGATGTCGGCAAGATCGACCTGGTCGGCCTGCAGGACGAGAAGGTGTGGATCGAACTGTCCAACACCCGGCTGGCAACGCTGGGTGTGTCGATGCAGCAGGTGCAGCAGGCGCTGGCCGACCAGAATGCGATCACCGGCACCAGCTTCTTCGAGACCGCCACCGATCGCGTGCAGCTGCGCGTGACGGGCCAGTTCAACGACATCGACGCCATCCGCCAGTTCCCGATCCGTGCTGGCGACCGCACCGTGCACCTGGGCGACATTGCCGAGGTCAAGCGTGGCTTCGCCGATCCGGCGTCGCCGAAGATGCGCTTCATGGGCGAAGAGGCGATCGGCCTGGCGGTGGCGATGAAGGATGGCGGTGACATCCTCAAGCTGGGCGCCAACCTCGACGCCGAGTTCGAGCGGCTTCAGAAGACCCTGCCGGCCGGCATGCAGCTGCGCAAGGTGTCCGACCAGCCGCAGTCGGTGGAGGAGTCGGTTGGCGAGTTCGTGCAGGTGCTGACCGAAGCGGTGGTGATCGTGCTGCTGGTCAGTTTCTTCTCGCTGGGCCTGCGCACCGGCCTGGTGGTGGGCGTGACCATTCCGCTGGTGCTGGCGATGACCTTCTTCGTCATGCATTACTTCGACATCGGCCTGCACAAGATTTCGCTGGGCGCACTGGTGCTGGCGCTGGGCCTGCTGGTGGACGATGCGATCATCGCGGTGGAGATGATGGCCACCAAGATGGAGCAGGGCTTTGATCGCCTGCGCGCGGCCAGCTTCGCCTGGGAATCGACCGCGTTCCCGATGCTGACCGGCACATTGATCACGGCAGCCGGCTTCCTGCCGATCGCCACGGCGGCATCGAGCACCGGTGAATACACCCGTTCGCTGTTCCAGGTGGTGACCATCGCACTGGTAGTGTCATGGATCGCAGCGGTGCTGTTCATCCCGTACCTGGGCGACAAGATGCTGCCGGACCTGTTCAATCCGCAGCCGCCGAAGCCCGGCAGCCTGTCCGCGCGTTGGCTGGCCAAGCGCCAGCAGTGGGCCGACCGCTATCCGGCGCTGGCCAACCTGATCGCACCGCCGCAGCATGGGCACGACCACGATCCCTACCAGCGCCCGTTCTACCGCAGCTTCCGGCGCTTCCTCGACGCCTGCCTGCGCCGCCGCTGGTGGGTGATCGCCGCGACCGTCGCCCTGTTCGTGTTCTCACTGATGATGTTCCGCTTCGTGCCGCAGCAGTTCTTCCCGGACTCGACCCGGCCGGAACTGATGGTGGACATCGAGCTGGCCGAGGGGGCGTCGCTGCGCTCGACCCAGGCCCAGGCCGAGAAGCTGGAGAAGCTGCTGTCCAGCCGCGAGGGCATCGCCAACTATGTGTCCTATGTGGGTACCGGTTCGCCGCGCTTCTACCTGCCGCTGGACCAGCAGCTGCCGGCGACCAACTTCGCCCAGTTCGTGGTGCTGGCCAAGGACATCAAATCGCGCGAAAGCACTCGTGACTGGCTGCTGCACGAGGTGATTCCGAAGTTCCCGGACGTGCAGATGCGCGTGACCCGCCTGGAGAACGGCCCGCCGGTCGGTTATCCGGTGCAGATGCGCATCTCCGGCGAGCACATCGAGAAGGTGCAGGCGATCGCGCGCCAGGTCGAGGCCAAGGTGCGTGAGAACCCGCACGTGATGAACGTCAACCTGGACTGGAGCGAGCCGAGCAAGGTGGTGCGGCTGGTGATCGACCAGGAGCGTGCCCGCGCGCTGGGCGTGAGCAGCGCCCAGGTCAGCCAGTTCCTGGCCAGTTCGCTGGCCGGCCAGTCGGTGAGCGTGTATCGCGAAGGCAACCGCCAGATCGAGATGCTGCTGCGCGGGCCGGCCGATGAGCGCAACCAGCTGGAGCTGCTGTCCAGCCTGTCGATGCCGACCGCGAACGGCGGCAGCATCACGCTGTCGCAGGTGGCGACGATGGAGTACGGCTTCGAGGACGGCATCATCTGGCACCGCAACCGGTTGCCGACCGTGACCGTGCGCGCCGACATCAGCGATGGCATGCAGGCGCTGGACGTGGTGCACCAGATCGTGCCCACGCTGGATGGCATCCGTGCCGAGCTGCCCAGCGGCTACCTGCTGGAAACCGGCGGCACCGTGGAGGACTCGGCGCGCGGGCAGAACTCGATCAAGGCCGGCATGCCGCTGTTCCTGGTGGTGGTGGCGACGCTGCTGATGCTGCAGCTGCGCAGCTTCTCGCGTGCGGCGATGGTGCTGGTGACCGCGCCGCTGGGCATCATCGGTGCGACCCTGTTCCTGCTGCTGTTCCGTGCGCCGTTCGGCTTCGTCGCGCTGCTGGGCACGATCGCGCTGGCGGGCATGATCATGCGCAACTCGGTGATCCTGATCGACCAGATCCAGCAGGACATCGATGCCGGGCATGATCGCTGGCATTCGATCATCGATGCCACGGTGCGCCGCTTCCGCCCGATCGTGCTGACCGCGCTGGCGGCCGTGCTGGCAATGATTCCGCTGTCGCGCAGCGCGTTCTATGGCTCGATGGCGATCTCGATCATGGGTGGTCTGATCGTGGGTACGGTGCTGACGCTGGTGTTCCTGCCGGCGTTGTACGCGGCGTGGTTCCGGGTGAAGCCGGACGAATCCGGGGCGTAATGCCCCGGGATCTGCGGCTGCACCCATCCACGCATGGCGTGGATGGATCTGCTCGCGGAATCTGCCTTCTGTAGAGCCGAGCCATGCTCGGCTGCGCTATGCGCGATGATGGGATGAGTCGAGCATGGCTCGACTCTACAGAAGCACCCACGCATGACGTGCATCTACAGCAGCGGATCGTTGCCCTGGTAGGTGCCAACCTTGGTTGGCACTGCAGCATGCATCCACGCATGGCGTGGACTGATCTGCTCGCGGGATCTGCTTTCTGTAGAGCCGAGCCATGCTCGGCTGCTCTTCGCTCTTCGCGCGATGATGGGATGAGTCGAGCATGGCTCGACTCTACAGAAGCACCCGCGCATGGCGTGGATCTACTGCAGCTGCAGGCCGATCCGCAGCACTGGCAGCAGCCACTCGACGAACACCTGCACGCGCAGTGCACGGTGTTGCCGATGCGGTTGCAGCAGGGTCACCGGCAGCGGCTGCGCCGCGTACTGCGGCATCACCTCCACCAATGCGCCTGACTGCAGCTCGGCCTGCACGTCGTAGCGCGGAATCTGCAACAGCCCCAATCCCGCCACGCAGCACGCGATCGAGGCCTCGGCGCTGTTCACGCGTACCCAGCCGGGCATCGGCAGCGTGCGCAGCTGGCCGCCATCCTGCCATTCCCACGGTTCCACCCGTGCCGTGGTCGGCGATGCGTAGTTCACCGCGCGGTGCTGCTGCAGGTCGGCAGGGTGCTGCGGCATGCCGTGCTCGCGCAGGTAGGCCGGCGCGGCCACGTTGACGAAGTCGAGTTGGCCCAGCGTGCGCGCCACCAGGCTGGAATCGCCCAGCTGGCCGACCCGCAGCACCGCATCGCAGCCGTCTTCGATCAGGTTCACCGCGCGGTCGGTCATGCCCAGGTCCAGTTCCACCTGCGGGTAGCGCGCGAAGAAATCCGGCAACGCCGGGGCGATGATGCGACGGCCGATGCGGCTGGGTACGTCGATCTTCAGCAAACCGGCCGGTTGCGCGTCGTCCTGCCGGAACAGCGACTCGGCGTCTTCAACCTCCGCGATCAGGCGCAGGCAGCGGGCATGGAACACGTCGCCGTCATGGGTGGTGGATACCCGTCGGGTCGAGCGCTGCAGCAGGCGGGTGCCAAGCCGCTGTTCCAGCTCGGCAATCGCCGCCGAGACGGTCGAACGGGGCAGGCCGAGCTGGTCGGCGGCGCGGGTGAAGCTCGCGCACTCCACGACCCGGGTGAAGATGCGGAAGCGATCGATCCGGTCCATTGTTCGCTGGCTCTGGAAAGTTAAGTCAATGTGGCGGGCTTTATCCGCTTTTTCTGCACGATATCGTCGTCAGGGCAGGGTTGCCACCCCGGGCAGCCCCCTCCCGAGACCGAAGCCATGACCGAGCATTCCC